>NZ_JAYMWT010000005.1:0-35026 GCF_048056095.1 Phaeobacter sp. JH20_34
ACCAGACAGCTGCAGAGATTGCCTACGACGGTGCCTATAGCGATCAGGCACACATGGGTCGCGCCGTCAAACGCGCAACCGGATTTTCGCCCGTGAAGCTGAACAAGCTGATCGAAACTGAGGAAGCGTTTTGGTGCTATCGGCTCTTGGGCGAAAGATTTTGATAGCCCCAATGTACTGGCCCCATGTAAAGCGCCACTTTGGGGTAGTTGCGTTGCAGCTTCGAGCGACTCAATGAACAGCTGGAATGAGCCGCTATTGCGTATAACAATGTCAGCAAGCCGTGCTGTGAAGCCATTTATGCAGCATGCAGCAACAAGCATTTTGGGCTCACACCGGCCGATCGCCGCGCTGCGGCGGTCCTTGAGGCTTAGATTCTGGACAGACTGGCAGGGGCGGCCCAAACCTGCCATTAATTCTCTGTTCGGCATGCTGCGGTGCGGCCCGCCATTCCGGACATTCGTGCATCGTGCAGCATTTTCATCAGGCCGAGGTCCGCAACGCGGACTAGGACGAAACCGCTGACGCAGCATTGGTTCGCACTTGCGGCAGAAGTTCTTGCCATCCTGCAACCGGTTGCGTCGAAGCGGTCATTGCCGCCCGATTTTCGAAACCTCATCCAAACTGCCTCTTGCAGCCGGAGCACTCGATTACCGAGACGCGGACGACGGCACTTTTCATAGCCTATGTTCCGACACTAAGTCTCAATTACATGGAGCTTGGCAAAAATAGTACGAGCCAAGGAACAAAAACCAACACTGCAAGACGGATGATGTCGACGATCCAGAACGGCGTGACCCCCTTAAATATCGTGGCAGTCGTAACATCTCCTACGACGCCCTTTAGAACAAAGACATTCAGACCCACGGGTGGTGTGATAAGGCTGATCTCGGTCACAACCACAACGATGATCCCGAACCAGACCGGATCAAAGCCAAGACCGGTTACAAGAGGAAAGAAGATAGGTACGGTCAGCAAAAGCATCGACAGGCTCTCGAAGACGCAGCCAAGGACGATATACACGCCGAGGATCATCAGCATCACAACCATCGGCGCCAGGCCTGCAGATGACACCATTGTCCGCAGCGCTTCGGGCAGGCCTGCGATATTGACGAAGTTTGAAAATACCCATGCACCGATAAGAACCGCGAACAATGAAGCGGTGGTCTGGACTGTTTCAATCAGGACCTGCATGGTCTCAGACAGATTGAGCCTTTCGCGCGACAGCGCGATCAGAAATGCACCTGCAGCCCCCATACCCGCGGCCTCGGTTGGTGAAAATGTCAGGTTCAGCGGCCAGACATCCAGCGCGCCATAAAGCCCGCCGATGACGACAAAGAACAAGAGCAAGACCGCCCAGACGCCCCGCAGCGCGCGCGCGCGATCTGCCCAGCTGGTCCGCTCGCCCGCGGGGCCGGCTTTGGGGTTGCGCAGAACGGTGAAACGCACCGCTGCCAGATACAAGACCACCCCAAGCAAGCCCGGAATGATGCCTGCAATGAACAATTTTCCGATGCTGGTTTCCGTCAGTAGGCCATAAATCACAAGGATGACCGATGGCGGGATCAGGATGCCCAAAGTTCCGCCCGCCGCAATTGACGCTGTCGAAAGACTGTCCGCATAATTGTATTTGCGCATTTGCGGCATCGCCACTTTGGACATGGTGGCTGCAGTTGCCAAAGAGGAGCCACAAATCGCAGAGAACCCGGCGCAGGCAACGATGGTGGCCATGGCCAGCCCGCCGCGAAAGTGGCCGAGAAAGGCGTTGGAGACCTGATAGAGTTCGCGTGATAGCCCGCCTTTGTTGACGAACAGCCCCATCAGGATAAAGAGCGGGACAACCGACAACCCGTAATCCTGTGCAGTGTCGATCACCAGCCTGCCGACCATGGAGATTGAAGCGCGAAAACCGCGAATCTCTGCATAGCCCGCAAAGCCAATCAGCCCCATCGCTATGGCAATCGGCATGCGCAGAAACACAAGGATCAGAACAGCACTCAGGCCCAGAACGGAAATCAACATGAGAGTCAGCCCCTTACGAGCAAGATTGCGCGCGAAACTGCACGTGCGATGAAGGTCAGGGCGGTTGCGAAGGTGAAGACTGCAATGAACCAGCCAATGTAATGTTGTGGCAAGTTTAGGTATTCGGTCACGTCGCCGTATTCGCGGGCGCGTTCTGCGAGTTCCCAAACACGTTTGGCCGGCCACAACAAGATGACACCACAGACCAGATCAATGATGACATCACGCAGTCGCGCCAGTCGGTACGAAAACAAAGGGTCCATCAGATCGACCACAATGTGAGAACCTTTCCAACTGATCAGTGGCAAAGATGAAAATACAATGATCGCCATGAACAGCCGTGTCAGTTCCGTCGCGGATTCGATTGGATTACCAAAAAGGCTGCGCAGGACCACATCCGCAAAGGTCATCGCCATGAGTACGAACAATGTGCCCGCTCCGAACCAAGTTGGCATGACGGCCAGATAGCGCCACGCGCTGGTCTGGTTCAGGGACACATCCCAGCTGTTCTGAGGCGATGATGCTTCGAAATCGGAGTCGTGCATGTTGAGGCTTCCATATTGTCGAACAAGGCCCAAGATCGGGCCTTGTTCGAGGATGTTGTGCGTTATCTACGCGCCAAATCGGTTTATTCTGCTGCCATCTGCGCATTGATGAAGGCGTGAGCCGCCACTGCATCAACGCCTTTTTCAGCAACTTCCGCGATGACTTTTTCGATGAGCGGTCCGGTCAGGGCTTGCCATTTAGCGGCTTCTTCCGATGAGGCGGTGGTGAATGAATTGTCGGCATGCTCCTCGAGAGATTTCATGCCTGCCGCATCAATCTGGTCCCATGCTTGCCCTGCCATGCGCGACAAGGTCTCGCCAAAGACATCTTCTAATGCGGCACGATCTGCGTCGGAGAGACCATCGAATGTGTCCTGGTTCATGATGATCGCGAAGGACCCACGATAAAAACCACCCGGCACGTCATACGTGTTCTTGGCCACCTCGAAGAGCTTAAAGCTCTTTTTGGCCTCCATTGGCATCATCACACCATCTGCGGCGTTGGAATCAAGCGTCTCGTAAACTTTGGGCGCTGGGACGCGAATACCGGTTGCGCCAAGTGCTGCCCCCACGTCGCCGGAAACGCCGCCGCCGAGACGAAGCTTCATGCCTGAAATGTCGTCGAGCGATGAAACTGGCGCGTTTGAATGCAACGCGCCGGGGCCATGCGTCATCATTGCGAGAACTTTGACGCCCTTGTGCTCGCCCAGATCAGCAAAGTACTTTTCATAGGCGCGCCAGCTCGCCACCGAAGCGGCTTCTGCATTGCCCTCATAGCCGGGAAGCTCGATCATCTTGGTCGACACGAACCTGCCCGGTGAATAGCCGTGGAAAATCCAAGTGATGTCCGCAGCACCATCAAGAACCAAATCAAACTGCGCTGGCGGCGCACCAAGACCATATTTTACCTCTGCACTGACGCGCCCCTCGGTTGCATCTTCCAGCATCTGGGTCAATTGCGGCCAAATGATCGCGTTAACCCCGTGGGTTGGCGGTGCCCAGGATGAGATGGTCAAGGTTGTATCGGCGGCCAATGCTGCCATCGATGTGACGGAGAATGCAGCGGCGGCAATTCCTGTGATCAGTGTATACTTCATGGTACGATTTCCTCCCTATATTCTTACGATGCTTAACCCTCCGGTGCTGTGCAGGAAGTGTGATGTGAGAATTTGTCCGCCTGATGGACACCCTGTCGGGGCTAGGCGGTAGCTGAGAGCTGGCTGAACTCAGCAGCAATTTCAGACGAGGACATTTGCAGCGCGGCAGCATATCTTGAGATGGCTTGGTCCATAGTCATGGCTTTGGTGACCCAGATAATCGACAAGCAGCCAATGGGACGATCATCCGCAAGGATCGGCACCGCAAGACTTGAAGTTTTGGGGCGGAACGATCGGGGACCGCGTGTGGCGTAACCCTGTTTGAAATAGGCCGTAAGGTTTTCCTCGAGCCAGCCGGATTGCAGGAATGGCAAGTCTTCCTGGCAAGGTTCTGCACGCAGCAAATCAATAATAATTTCCCGCTCACGCGCGCTGCAAACCGACAGATATGCCCGCCCCGCCGAAGACCGCAAAATCGGTAGCGAATAGCCAACCATCCCGGGATCTACAGAAAGCGGGCTGCGGTTATGGGTCGTTTCCTGAATGACCATATGTGCGTCTTCATAGGTGGACAGATCCACTGGCCAGGCATGGAAATCCGTGAACTTTGCAAGAATTGGCACTGCAGCCTGACAGAGCCGCGATCGCATTGGGGCGTTGTCTCCCAGCGCGGCTGCCAAAGGAGACAAGCGCGCACGGGAATCACTGCCGGAATAGAGAACATATCCCTCTTCCTCCAACGTATGCAGCAAGCGATACACCGTGGGTCGGGGCAACCCTAGCTCTTTGGCAATTTCAGCCGCGCGTGCCGCTCCGGCCTTGTTCAGAAACCTCAATATCTTCAGCCCCCGCGAAAGAGCACGCACGTTTTCTGAGTTTGGTGCCATTCACGCCTCGCATATCAGGGGCAGAAACGCGCCTGCCCTGAGACACAATTTCAACCACTCACCACAGTCTGGTCAATAGCCCCAAAGATACTCTGCCCGTCTCCGCCCAGCATCTCAAACCGGATAGTATCACCCGGCTCCATAAATCGCGTGGTGGGGTCCCCGTCACGAATGGTCTCGATCATACGTTTTTCTGCCAGGCAGTTCGAGCCGACTTCGGCGTGGTTTTCGTTGCTCACCGTGCCTGAGCCGATGATCGTTCCAGCCGATAAATCCCGCGTTCGCGCAGCATGCGCAATCAGATCGGGGAACTCAAAAGTCAGGTCTTTGCCCGCGTGGACGCGGCCATATTCTTCACCATTGTAGGTGGTGAGAAGCGGCAGATTTACGCGCCCACCCGTCCAAGCCTCGCCCAATTCGTCTGGCGTGACGCAGACCGGTGAAAACGCGCTGGCGGGTTTGGACTGGAAGAAGCCAAAGCCTTTGACAAGCTCGGGCCGCATGACATGGCGCAGGCTGATGTCATTGCACAGCATGATCAGCTTGATATGCGCTTTGGCTTGCTCAGGCGAGCACCCCATCGGCACGTCATCGGTGATCACTGCAATTTCGCCCTCAAAATCCAACCCCCAGTCTGTGTCAAGACAGGGGATCGGATCAACCGGACCAAGAAACCCGTCACTGCCTCCCTGATAGAGCATCGGATCGGTTTCCGAGTCCGCGGGCATCTCAACGCCACGCGCCTTGCGTACTAAACGCATATGGCTGAGGTAAGCGCTGCCATCGGCCCATTGAAACGCCCGTGGCAAGGGGGACATGAGTTTCGCCGGTTCATAAGGCATAGTTTGCACATCACCGGTTTCGATATTGTTCGCAAGTTCCAGCAATGCTGGCGCAACGTTCTGCCAGTTCTCAATCGCCTCACGCAGGGTTGGAACAACAGCCTCAGCACCGGCCATGCGTGACAGGTCGCGCGACACAACAACCAGCGCGCCATCGCGACCGCCAGATTTCAGGGAAGCAAGTTTCATAGTGCAAGTTCTCTTTCTTCATGTTTCAACAGAGGGGAAGGCAGGGCAATCCCGGCAAGGGCTGCAATG
Source organism: Phaeobacter sp. JH20_34 (assembly GCF_048056095.1). Classification (NCBI taxonomy): domain Bacteria; kingdom Pseudomonadati; phylum Pseudomonadota; class Alphaproteobacteria; order Rhodobacterales; family Roseobacteraceae; genus Phaeobacter; species Phaeobacter sp. JH20_34. The sequence continues at coordinate 5,652 of NZ_JAYMWT010000005.1, forward strand.
TCCATCTCCGTCACTGCACTTGCCGCGATGTATTTGTCCGGGCGTATCAGGACCGCGTTGGCGCCAATGGCATCAAGCGCGGGCGCAACATTTGGATGTTGTTCAGCATCAAACACCGGAAAATGGGTGGCAATATTGTCCGGCAAACAATGGCGCAGGATCAATACCGGCGTGTAGCCCACCACATCATCCAAAAGATGCCCATCCGACAGGGTCAGTTGGCTGAACAATTGGCCGGCATGCGGTGCATTCCGAGGTACTAGTCCCCCTAAATCACTCGCACCGAGAGGCGGCGCAATCGAGGCCATGCGGGTCGTACCAGTTTGGTCTGTATTCGCCTGCGATAAGGCGATCTTGGGGTCGCCAGTATTGATCAGCCCTCCCAGGCGGACTGCCGTTTCGATGAATTGACGCACATTGGGGCTGCGCTCTTCTTGATAGCTCTCCAACAGATCATCAGGGGCGCAGCCCTTGATGCAGAGCGCCAGTTTCCACGCCAGATTGGCCGCGTCACGAATACCTGCGCACATGCCTTGCCCCATAAAGGGCGGGGTCAGATGCGCAGCGTCCCCTGCAATCATCAAGCGTCTCTTGCGCCACTTCTGTGCGACAGCAGAGCGGAACGTATAAACCGCGCTGCGCTCCAACGTGGCATCCTGCGGGCCGATCCAAGGTGCCAGAAACTCCCAAATACGGCTGTCCTGAGTGACCTCAGCATCCGCTTCACCATCCAGAACGGTGATTTCCCAGCGCCGCCGCACACCAGGACTACGGCAATAGGTCATTGGGCGAACAGGATCGCAGAATTGCACCGAATGATCCCCCAGATCAGGGCGGTCCCGCTTTAGCAACACGTCGACTACAAGCCAGCGCTCATCAAAACCCAGATCATCCATGCCCGATCCGATTGATTTGCGGACAAAGGATCGCGCACCGTCACAGCCAACCACATACTGCGCATTGATCCGTGTCTGATGGCCACCGCCAATGCTACGAGCGAGCAGCGTTGCCCCTTTCTCGGTCTCTTCGACACTCATGACTTCCGTATTGTTCAACACTGTCGCGTTAGAATTACCCGCAAGTTTGTCGCGCAGCAGATGCTCCAGATCAGGTTGGTGCAATCGATAGCTGGCATGCCACCCCTGCGGTCCGACGTCCTGCGGTCGTGGCCAGTCCATAAGCAGGTTCCCGTCGGGATCAACAAACCGCATCCCCGGATTGACCCGCACCTTTTCACGCAATTGATCAGCGATTCCAACCGCTTGAAAAACTCGCATCGTTTCGCCATCAAAATGCACAGCACGCGGCAGATGATACATCGCTGATTCGCGTTCTACGACAGCAACGCGCACCCCGCACTGAGCCAGTAAATTTGCCAGAGTTGCGCCCGTCGGACCGTACCCCACAATTGCGACGTCGACATCAAATATGCTCACAGTCTTCCCTCCTGTCCGCGCATTTCGTAAAGCCATGGGCAATCAATAACCGGCGGCGCGCGCAGACCTTCCGCAGCAGCCTTGAGCCGCATATCGACAAATGGTTTTCGCTCTGGCTCGGGAAGGTGCAGCCGGTCATGGCCCCAAAAGCTGGGACCAACCGTTGTCTCTTGCGGCTCCCAGGTGGCAGGATCAATCACACGTCCCCCCCAGCCATTTTCGACAAAAAAGCCGGACGGGGTATTAGCATAAAAACTGGTCATATGATCATTGGTATGGCGACCCAAAGTATAGGCGATGCCATTTTCAAGCTGGCCTGCCAGATCATATCCTTGTCCGACATCATCAAGGTTTTGATACTCCACCATAAAATGATGGAATCCGGACTTTCCCGAACCGACAATGGCAAAGCTGTGGTGGCGTCCGTTGACGTGAAAGAAGAAAAGTGGGACCGGTTTGAGACCATAGTCACTTACCGCAAAGCCAAGTACATCACAGTAAAAGGGCAACAAGGCCGTAGCGTCGGGGACATGCAGGACTGCGTGTCCCATCCCAAGAGGACCGGTCTTAAAGCCGTCAATCGGACGCCCGGGCGTGAAGGGCTCTTGCGACTTGTGCGGGTTCCAAACCAGTTCGATCCTGTTTCCGGCAGGATCATGTGTCACAATCAAATCTTCAACAAAGCGACGATCAGCCAGGTCTCTGCTGCCAAATGCCACTTTGTGCCCTGCGTTGTCCAACCGGGCTGCAAAATCCTGCAAGTCGGATTTTTCCGAAACTTCCCAGCCGATGAATGCAAGCGTTTCTCCTTTCTCGTCCGAGACAACCAGTCGCTGTACAAGATCATCCATCCGAAAAGACAGCTGACGCCCGCCGCAATCGTCCAACTGCATGGCAAGGATTTTGCCCGCGAAGTGCTTCCATTCTTCCGTCCGGCCCGACCGCACTCCAAGATATCCAAGAGATTGTATTGGCATTTCAGTTCCTCTTTGACCCTGCAACAAACTAGTAAGAGGCCACGAGTGTAGGGAACCACTTGCACTCAGGGTGTCCGCCACGTGGACAACTTGATCTGCCGGAACATCGCAGGCGTACCTCCTAATGGTTATCCGGTCTTCATGCGTGTCAATTTAGCGAAAAATGTCCGGATGGAGTGGGTTATCCGCCAGGGCGGAATTTTTCGGGATGCAAGCGTTGCTTCAGGAATGGCCGCATACTCCTCGGCGATGCAGGAGCAACCTTGCGGCGGCGCAGCGAGTTTTCGCGCTGTGAGCGCGGGCAGCAATGTTTAATGACTTCCGGTGTGGGCTCACACCGGCCGATCGCCGCGCTGCGGCGGTCCTTGAGGCTTAGATTCTGGACAGACTGGCAGGGGCGGCCCGTTCCTGCCGTTCACCGACCTGTTGAGATGCTGCGGTTGCAGCCCGCATTGCTGCCATTCACGTTCAACGCAGAAAGTCGGAGTCAGCTTGTTCGGAAATGGATCAAAGGTGCCGCTCGACATCCATGCTCTGATGAAGAACCCGCACGACGACAAGACTGCCTTCGGTCCTGCGGAAGAAGATGACATGGCTCCCGGACAGGCATTTCTGCATTCCCTCCGCAATCGACACCGGCCTCCCCGTCCGGTCGCCGCGCGCGAGTTGGTTAACCGCGTTGATCAGGTCGGTGGTGTAGGCCACCGCTTGTTCTGTGGACCAGCGCTGCGCGGTGAACAGCCAGATGTCTTCAAGGTCGGCCTCCGCGAGCGGAGAATACAGGATCCGGGTCATCTCAGCCGGCGTGTCGGCGATGCATACGGGCCTGGAAGTCTTCTGCATTCAGAGGACGGGGCGGGCCGGATTCATCACCGGCGAGCAGCGCGTCTTTCAGGGCCTGAACCTTGGTCTCATGTTCTTCGAGCAGTCTCAGGCCTGCCCGCACGACCTCGCTCGCCGACCCGTAGCGTCCGTCGCGCAGCTGCGCTTCGATGAAGCCGGTGAAGTGGTCCCCGAGGGACATTGACGTGTTTCTGGCCATGTTCTGCCTCCTTCCGTAGAGATATACCAACAAATACCGTTTTTCAATGTTTCCCTGCTGGGCTAGTATTGGATCGCCGACGCGCTGTCGGCGCTGGGGTGGCATGTGGCGGATCGGAGGAGATGCCATGTCCATCGCCAATCTTCCCGCCATCCGCGCCTGCCGTCCTGCATGGAACAAGGGCCGCGTCGTCGGCCAGAAGCGGCCTCTGCTGCCGAAGCATGTCTGGGCCATCCGGGTCCGGCTCGAACTGGCCGGGAACATCCGCGACCTCGCGATCTTCAATACCGCGATCGACAGCAAGCTCAGGGGCTGCGATCTCGTCAGCCTGAAGGTAGCCGATGTCTACGCCGCCGGGCAGGTGAAGGAGCGCGCCTCGATCATCCAGAGCAAGACGCAAAAGCCGGTCCGCTTCGAACTCACCGAGGGCACGCGGAAGTCGCTGGAGGCCTGGTTCAGGGAGCCGCTGATGATCGGGTCGGAATACCTTTGGCCGGGGCGCTTTCATGAGCGGCTTCACATCTCAACACGCCAATACGCACGCCTTGTGCGCGACTGGGTGACGTCGATCGGGCTGGAACCGAGTTCCTACGGGACGCATTCGATGCGGCGGACGAAGGTCGCAGAGATCTATCGCAAGACCGGCAATCTGCGCGCCGTGCAACTCCTTCTGGGACATACAAAGATGGACAGCACCGTCCGGTATCTCGGCGTCGAACTCGAAGACGCGCTGGCCATCGCCGAAGCTATCGAAATCTGAGCCATAGGGCCGTCCTACACCGGACGGCCCGTTCCGGACCTTCATCGAGGCGCCTCGCGCTGCGATGCGGCTTGCCCGAAGCTGCCGTTCGTTCCCTGGCGCAGCATTTTCGACCCGCCAAGGCTCGGATCGGGACAAAGGGTGAATTCGCTGGGTTTGCGCGGTTAGCAGCTTTGCCGCGCATAGCGGACCTTCACTCTTGGTTGCACACGGCTTGCACACCTCATGTGGGTGTAGGCCCCGGTCCACCGTGGAGATTTTGCCACTCCTCCATGGCAAGCCGAGATCAGCCTTCTGCGTTTCATTTGATGGGCGACTGCGAAAGAGAACAGGCTTGATTTCCAACCCTCTCTACCTTTAACCAATTGATTTTATGTGATAACGAGGTAGTTTTGCATTCTGGTGCTTCATTGGAGCCATCCACCCGCGCGTCGCGATGCCATCGGAGAGAGAGCGGCACCATGCATTCCTAGCTCCCCGTCATACAAGTGGTCTTAGACCGTTGCTTTCCTTGGATGGGATTTCGCCCGGATGTTCATCACGGATATGAAGCGGCAAGGATTTCTTCGACTCGCGCCCGTAACACCGGCAACAGTTCGGTTTCGAACCATATGTTTCGCTGGAACCAACCTGAGTTGCGCGGACTTGGGTGGGGCAGCAGGACGGTCTCGGGCCAGCGCGCCCGCCAGTCACGCATTGCCTCCGACAAGGGCAGACGAGCGGTTTCCGGCAAATGCCAAGTCTGTGCATGGCGTCCGATGACCACGGTCAACCGCACATCGGCAAGCACATCGAGAGCCAGTCGGCGCCATCGCGGCGCGCACTCCGCTCTAGGAGGAAGGTCGCCCGAACGACCCGTGCCGGGATAGCAGAACCCCATGGGCAGGATCGCGATCTTCGTCGGATCGCGGAATGTGGCCTCGTCAAGGCCGAGCCAGTCGCGCAGCCGCACTCCAGACACGTCGTCGAAGGGCCGCCCAGCAAGGTGCGTCCGGCGGCCCGGCGCCTGACCGGCGATGAGCACGCGTGCGCCGGCGCTGATCTGCACAATCGGGCGGGGTCCGAACGGAAGATTGGTACATGCGTCGCAGGCAGCGATTGCGGCACGCAGGTCACTGACTTCCGCTCTGTCCGCTTCAGGCAGAAAATCCGCCATGAACAACCTCGATCTTGTTGCCCCACGGATCGCGCAGGTAGGCGGCAAAGACGTCTGGTAACGGATAGGCCGCGCGCACGCCCGGTGCGCCTTCGTCGCTTGCCCCTGCATCGAGGCCGACGGCATGGGCGTTCGTGACCGCTTTGCGGTCAGGTGCGGCGAAGGCGACATGCGCACCATTGCCGGCGCTTGCCGCGCAGCCATCGAAGGGTGCCAGTAGCAGGAACTCCACGCGCACGCGTCCAAAGGCGGCGAAGCCCTCTCCCTCGGCAAGACAGTTGATCCCGAGTTTAGAAAGCAGCGTCATATAGAACTCTCTCGCTGCCGGCACGTCCGCAACGCCGAGACTCATGTGATCGATGATGGTCATGGTTTTCCTCTCCTGATTGTGCTCTGCTCCGGCCGTTCGGCCTCTCGTTCCATCTCGAGCCGGTACTTCCGGAACGATGCCCCGGCTTGGTCCACCTCGCCGACGAAGCGGGCACCCAACCGTGCCAGCGCGCCGAGGTTGCGGCGCGAAGGCGGCAGCAGAAAGGTCACGAAGGCGATCAGCGGATCAGCCCGGGCGAAGTCCAACGCGGCCCGCGTGATCGCCGCGCCAAGTCCGAAGGCGTCTGGCCGCAGGACAAGGCCGAAGTCCCACTCATCGCCTTCCTTCTGGAACCCGCCCCATCCGACATAGCGTCCATCGGCGAGGATCGCCCAGTGACCAAGCCCGTCGCGCTGCCATGTGGCTTCCTTTGCCGTCACGAAGCGCTTGGCGACGGCGATGTCCCAAGGTTCGGTCAGCAGTGGCATGTGTTCGGCCATCCGCGGATCGGACATGTGCGCGACCAGGAGATCGGGCGGCACCTCGGTCAGCCGGGCGAAGGTGATCGCGGGGGTATTGGGCCGATGGGTCCGCTGCGACTGCCGTTCTTGCGTCGGATGGTGCATTCCTGCGCTCCGGATTCAGGCAAACGATGCCACGGCGCGCGCGCCCTGTCCGAGCATTCGCGACAAAGCACCGCCCCGCCGCTCGATGAACGCGGTAAGCAGGTTGTCGTAGTCCGATCCGACGGCGGCTTGCACCGAGGGGCGTTCGGCCAGTTCGCACCGCCAAGCCGTGACCCTGTCCAGCCCATCGAACACACTGAAATCGCCGATCCGGTCGAATGTGTCGAAGTACCGGAAGACCGGCGCAAAAACGGCATCCACCAGGCTGAATACACCACCGGCGAACCACGGGCCCCGGCCCAGTTGACGCTCGAGAAGTCGGAAGCGTGCGTGAAGCGCGGCGGCTTTCATGTCCAGACTTGAGTTGTCCGGCGCCGAATAGAAGCCAGCGATGTCGTTCAGGCATTCTGCACCGAAGCCGATCCAGGCACGATGGCGCGCGCGCTCGACCGGGTCGGAGGGATGCAGCGGGCTTGGCTGCGTGTCCTCCAGATACTCGAGGATCGCGGCGGATTCGAACAGCGCCGCTGCGCCCACCTTCAGGACCGGCGTGCGGCCCATGGGCGAGATGTCGAGGAACCAGCGCGGCTTGTTCGCCAGATCAACGGTCAGGCGGTCATGCGCCACGCCCTTCTCGGCAAGAGCGATGGCGATGCGCTGGACATAGGGGCAAAGCGCGTGGCTGACGAGGGTGATGTGCTGGGGCATGTGCTTCTCCATGGAAAAGTCCGGGCCGGCGGGGACTGGCCGGCCCGGAACGCTGCCAAAGGATCAGAGATCCGTGGCGGCGGTGTGCTTGATCGACTTCCAGTTCTCGGCGGCCTTCGCGATCGTGCCGTCCTTGTCCTTCAGGAAGGCCTGGTAGATCTCTTCGCTAAGGAAGACATAGAGCTTGTCGTCGACCACAGCCGCGAAGTTCGGGTCGCCGTCGAACTTCTTGTTGACCGAGACACCGAAGGTGCAGAAGCCGCCGTTCTGGACGATGTAGCGCGCCGGGTTGGCCTCGAAGGTCATCCGGTTCGCTTCGGAGGCGAAGTAGTAGGAGACGCCATCGTGGATCGCGGTCTGGGCGGCGACGCCCTCTACATTCGTGCCCTGATCGAGGAGCGCGATCGGGTCGGCACCGTGCAGGCCGAGCGGCGCACCCGCGGCGGTCAGGCCGGGGACGACGTTGACTTCATCGGCCGCCATGGCCGGACCAAAGGCGCAAAGAGCCGCGAGCGTTGCGGCGGCGAGGGTGAGTTTGCGAGACATGGGATTTCCTTTCGGTTGATGGATGACACCCGGGCGACTTGGCCTGTCGGGCGTAGCGGTAACTTGAGGCAGATCGCGACTTGCGTGAATTCCAGAGCGTTCGAAGTTCATGTCTGATCGTCCGAACTGACGGACGGTAGCGATGGAAATGGCAATGGAATCGTTACGGCTCGCCAAGAATCGTCGCGAAACACGAGCTTCTCGCTTGACCGCACCATCGCACCCGCCCCCGCCCTCAGTTCTGCCCGAGGATCGGATAGAACTTTCCAAACACCATTTCGGTCGTGGCGTTTGCCGTGTGACAGAAAGCGCATTCTTCATTGGGGGCCGCGGCCGCCTCGCTGGCATAGGGCGGTGCTTGATGGCCAAAGTTGAAGAAGCCCCAGCCGTTCGTCTCGGCAAAACGGTCGCTGTCCTTCACCATCATGTCGATACCGTTGAAGCTCTTGGCGAAGAAGCCGCGGCCCGAGGGTTCGTCGCGCGATCCGTCCTCGTAGTCGCCTTGGTGAATCAGCACGAGCTCCTTCACGATCGTGGTTCCTTCAGGGAACACACCCGTCCTTTCGAACTCGGCCAAGGCCTCGGGGTGGATGTAGACATGGTGGAATTCGGGGAAGCCTGCGGCGCCGCCATTGAGTCCGTTCGGCGTCAGAGGCGCGCCGAGGAAGGTCCAATGGCGGAATCCTTCGGGGATCGAGGTGACGTTGCCGTCGCCGATCACCGCGCCGCCGGCCATCGCCGACTGTGCGCGCGCCACCTGATGTGCGCCAAACCCGCCGATGGCGAGCGCGATTGTCGCTGCGACAGCGGCGACGGAACGGTTCATCGAGTTCATGTGAGTCTCCTTTTCTGAGAACCCCCATTGGATGCACCCGCAGATCGCGGACGAGGAATGCCCGGTAGTCCGGAATGCCTGCGTATTCGTCCAGCCATCTGGACAGACGATGGTTTCCGTCACATCGTACCGCCATGTTGGACCTGCTCAGCGATATCCTCACCCGACTCTCCCTTCGTGGCTCGCTCTATTTCCGCACGAGCTTCACCGAGCCCTGGGGCGTGCGCGTGCCTGCCTTCCGCGATGTGGCGCGCTTCCACTTCGCGCACCGGGGCGAGGCGCTGGTGCGTGTCGGCGAGGGCAAGCAACCCGTGCATCTGGCGCAGGGCGATTTGATCATCATCCCGCACGGTACCGCACATGTGCTCTCGTGCCGCCACACCGGCCCTGAAGAGGCTCTGCCGCTTGACGATGTTCTGTCGCGCTCGGGTTTCCCGGGCCATGGCACGCTGGTCTGGGGCGGCGACGAGACGACGCGCGACACCCAGCTTATCTGCGGCCATTTTGCGCTGGCTGATGGCTCACGCCATCTGCTCTTCGACCGGCTCCCGCCTTTCATCCACCTTCGCGGTTACGGCGACGAGGCCGGGCCGTGGCTCGAAGCGACGCTGAAGGTCATCGGCGCCGAAGCTGGCGGTGCGCGGCTTGGTGGCGACCTGATCGCGCTGAAACTGTCCGAGGCGATCTTTGCCCAGGCGATCCGCGCTCATATCGAACAGACCGCGGAGGGTAGTTGCGGCGTGGCGGGCTTCGCCGACCCGCAGCTTGCGCGGGCGCTCACGTCCTTCCATCGCATCCCCGCCGGAGACTGGACGGTTGCTTCGCTGGCACGCGAGGCCGGCCTGTCGCGCACCGGTTTCGCGGAACGCTTCACGCAGAGATTTGGCGTGACGCCGATGTCCTATGTCACCTCCTGGCGGATGCAGATCGCGCGGGAGGCGCTCGTAACGCGTGGACTCAGCGTTGCCGAGGCCGCGGAGGTTTCGGGCTATGCCTCGGAATCGGCTTTCAGCCGGGTGTTCAAAAAGGAAATCGGCCTGTCGCCTGCTGCCTTCCGTCAAACGGGAGAGGCGCGGCACACCGCAGCCTAAGAGATCGTCCGTGCAATCCGGACGATCTGCGCAATAGTCCGGACTTTCTGAAATTCATCGTCCAGAAGAGCGTAGCTACATATGGCTAGCGGCGGATCTCCGTCGTCCCCTGAAACCCGTCGAAAGGACCGATGCCATGCGCTTCGTCACCAAACAGATCCATTCCTGGCTCGACTATCCCGTCGCATTCGCACTGATCACTCTGCCGTTTCTCCTCGGTCTGGGTGAGTCAAACGCCCTCGCGCTGACCATTTCGCCGATCGTCGGCGGCGCGGCATTCTTGCTGACCGTGTTCACTGACCACCAGACCGGCCTGATCCGGGTGCTGCCCTACAAGCTGCACCTCGCCGTCGACCTCGCCGTCGGCGTTCTTTTCCTGATCCTGCCCTTCGCCCTCGGCTTCGCCGGGCTCGACGCCGCCTACTACTGGCTGAATGGTGCCGCCGTCGTGGCCGTGATCGGCCTCTCCAAACCCGAAACTGACATGGTCTCGGCCTGATTTCCAACCGCCAAGAAAGGACATATCCAAATGGCACGCATCACCCAAGTTAGCGACACTTCCGCAAGCCCAGAGGCCGCCGCGCTCTTTACGGCGATCAAGGGCAAGATCGGCATGGTGCCGAACCTGTACCGCGTCGCCGCCAACCAACCGGCGGTGCTGGCCGGTATGCTCGGCCTGAACGAGTCGCTGTCGGGCGGCAGCTTTGACGCCCGCACTCGCGAGGCAATCGCGCTCGCCGTTGCAGGCGCCAATGCCTGTGATTACTGCGCCTCGGCTCATGCCGCTATCTCTGCCGGGCTGAAAGTTACCCCTGCCGCGATCGACGCCCACCTTGGAGGCCGATCCGACGATACGCGCACCGGCGCAATCCTCGCGCTCGCGACTTCGGTCGTATCGTCGAAGGGAATGGTGACGGATGCGGAACTCGCCACCGCGAAGGCGTCGGGGCTGTCCGAAGCGGATATCGTCGAGACGGTTGCGAACGTCGTGGCGAACATCTTCACCAACTACATCAATCACGTTGCCGCAACCGACATCGACTTTCCGGCCCGCACCGCCCGCGCCGCATGACGCGACCGGCCCGGTTGCGCAGCAGCCGGGCCGGACACGACAAGACAATGCTTGCCCAGCGGGAAACACAATATGCAGAAATCGATAACGTAACACGTCGCTGACGAGAGCAGTTGCGCGGAACCGCTCCGTTTTGAACAGTGGTGAATCACGCCGCGCAACGGAGATCAATGCGTCCTGACCTTAGAATTAAAACCCATTCGACCGAGTGCGATATTGCGCGATCAAAACATGAACATACGCTGCACGCAATCACACGCAAGCCACTGATATCTTTCCTTGATCTCTACCACCCATCCCGGGACCGCCGCAAAAACCATCGTTGTATGACCGCTTTTCAGCTGTCTTCAGACCTTGGCACACATTGCAGCATTCGGCAAAAAGGGCTCACTGCCGCCTAATGCCTGTGCAAAAATCTCAAGTTACAGCCGGAATGGAATCAGTCATCGGCAAATGCCAGCAAGCCGTTGATCTTGTGTCGTTTCATACAATGCGCGGTCATTGGCATCTCAAGAGCAGTGGTTCGCGCCGCAAGCGGCGAAATCTGACTCTGAGCCCACAGCGGAAGTATCAAATTCGTGCTGCGCACGCTCACAGCATCAGAATTGCCGCGACTGCATCATTTTCAGCGCCGCTGCACGGCGTGGAAACCAGTCGTTCACCCTGCTTTACCCTCCGGAAGACACGAGGTCTTCCGAAGTGAAAATCAGGGAAGGCTTCGCCACTGGCGGAACAGGAGGCGCGAGCAGGGATATTGGAGACACGAAGAAGGAAAGGTTTTGCCATCTAGACATCAATGAGCCATTGATTTTATGCCCGTGGAAAGCCCAGACTCGCACCAGTCTTTCACTTTTTCGACTCTTAGGTTTTCCTCTGGGTAGGGAACTGGAATCGGTCTTGCTCACACCACTTGCAGATTGTTCAACCGCCGCGAGCAAGATCTTTGTGGACGTGGCTGAGCAGCCAATTGTTAGCATCAAAAGGCAGGATGTTTCTGCAACACCTGTTCAAAGTCCAGTTCAATTCGGTCAAAAATAAAACAGCGGCCGTGAATTTCGGTCCAAAAACGCCCAGCACTCCGGAACGCAAAGCATGAAACAACTCAAACGCCATTTGCCGCCTCTGACTTCCCTGCTTGCGTTTGAAGCTGCTGCCCGCCTGGGCAGTTTTACCGCCGCAGCGGAAGAGTTGAATGTCTCCCGCGAGGCTGTCAGCCGGCAGATCCGGACATTGGAAAGCCATCTTGGCATTTCTCTGTTTGAGAGGGACGCGAACCGGGCGCTCATGGGAGCCGCCGGAGCGCGCTTCTTTGCAACGGTATCACCCAATCTCACCGCAATTGCAGTTGCGGCCAAAGAACTGGCCGGAGAAGTCGGCAATGGCCCTGAACCGGAAGACGCGGCCCTTCCGGAAAATGATGAGGAGCTGCCTTCGGTTCTTGTGGTTGATGACACACCTCAAAACATTCACCACTTGCACGGCTTGCTGAGGGACGCTTACCGGATTGTTCCGCAAACCTCCGGCAAAGCAGCCCTGTCTTTTCTCGCCGGGGAGTCCGCAGACCTGGTGCTGCTGGACATCAGGATGCCGGATATGGATGGCTACGAGGTTTGCCGGCGAATCAAATCCACGGCCAGCCTTGCTGATACACCAGTGATATTCCTGACCAGTCTCGATGATTCGATGGATGAAACCAAAGGCCTGGAAATGGGCGCCTGCGATTTTATCACCCGGCCGATTGTGCCCGCCGTTCTGCGCGCCCGGATCCGCAGCCATGTTGAACTGCGCCAGGCGAAGACCGCCTTGGAAAAACTGCTGGCGCGGCGGGCAGACCGGCTCGGGAAAGCCGAGCAGCTTCTGGCCCGGATGTGCGCCGATATCGGACAGTTTCAGTCGTCGTGAAGCACGTTCGTGAGCTGTTTCACAATTTGACCGGCCGTTTCGAAGTCCAGCATTTTCAAAGCCGCCCCAAGGCTTTGAAGTGCCGCCCCGGCAGCGTCCGGGAGTCCCCCTGATCCCGTATTCTGTACTTCTTCAAGGGCCTGAATGTCACGGTTCCTGACAAGTGAACCAATCCTGTTCAGCCTGCCGGGAGTAAGCTGCAACTCATGTACAGAAATAGGGCTGCATGTGTCGAACTGCGCAAGCATCCGGGACAGCGCCTGTTCCACTGTTTCGATAGAGATGCTGCCTTTCTCGGCGCCCGCCGCAAGTTCCGCCAGCCTGCCGGCCCCCACCGTGCCGGCCGCCCCTTTGATGACATGAAGGAGATTGGCCACGCCCGGGCCTTCCGGCCTGTCACCCTGGGCAGCCAGACCGGCCGACCATTCACGCAAACTGGCATGAAACCGGCGCAGGGAAGCTTCATAGTGCTGCCGGTTGCCGCCCGCATAAAACAGCCCCTTTTCCTGATCAATTCCCAGCAACCGATTGTTGCCGCAAAGACCAGCCAGAAGGCTGCGCAACTGCGAGGGGTCGATCGGCTTAGGGATAAATCCGGCAAAGCCGGCAGCTGTGCAGCGCTCGGCTTCTTCCTGTGTGGCGTTGGCCGTTGCGGCGGCAACAGGGGCCAAGCTTGCCTGATACCTGCTCTGAAGATTTTCCAGAGCGCGGTACCCGTCCATCACGGGCATATGCAGATCCATCAGGATCACGCAGGGCATCGCCGCTGCGGCTTGTTCCATTGCCTCGACACCGTTTGTCGCTGTGCGCACCGTGGCACCAAGGGCTTCCACCAGTGAAACAAAGACGGCCAGGTTGACTGGGTTGTCCTCCACCACCAGCACATCCAGGCCCGCAAGAATGTCGTCCTTTGGCGGTTTCGGGTTACCGCCGGTTTGCAGTTCCGAAATAACTGAGACCAATTCCCTATGGGTGATTGGGAAAGGAAGACGTTTGCTTCCCAAGCTGCCGGAAGATTGCAGAAAAAATGTTGCATGTTCCGCCGCGACGGTGACCGTGACCGGCGGTATTGGACCGGCGACGGTTGCCGCCGCCCGGTTTGCCATTATCTGAAGCTGCCGGACCGGTCCCTCCGTGCCCTCAATCTTGATCAGATCCGCAGTTTCACTTTCCTGGGGCGCGGACCGGGTTGGCGGGCAAAGAATGACCGTAAACTCCGCCCCTTTGCCAGGCTCACTTTCCACCAGAAGCTTGCCTTGCATCTTGTCCGCAAGCCTTTGGGCAATTGACAGGCCAAGCCCGGTCCCCCCGTATTGGCGGGTGGTCGAACTGTCGGCTTGCCCAAAAGCCTTGAAGATGCCTTCGATCTGTTCCGGGGAGATTCCAATTCCGGTGTCTCTCACGCCCAGGCGCAGAGCGCCGTTATCATATGCAGCCAGCAGGCGGATCTCGCCCTCTTTGGTGAACTTCACCGCGTTGGAGGCAAAGTTGACCATGATCTGCCGCAGACGCAGAGGGTCCGCACAAACCTCTTCCGGCAGATCCGGGGCGTAGTCCCAGGTCAGCAGCACTGGTTTGCCAGCCATCAGAGCTCTTGTCTGTATCAGCACGTCGTCCAGAAGATCATCAAGACGGAACCAGACCTGCTCCAGCACCAACTCCCCGGCCTCGATTTTGGAGAGATCCAAAATGCTGTCGATGTTCTCCGACAGTTGCGCGGCAGCGGATCTCAGATCAGTCAGGTTGCGTGTATCGGTGTTGCTTTGACCTTCCCGCAGAAGAATGCCGGACAATCCTATAATCGCATTGAGCGGTGTACGCAGCTCATGGCTCATGTTGGCAAGAAAGATTGACTTGGCCTGCGAGGCTTCGACTGCTTCGTTGCGCGCCACCAGCAGTTCGCGGGTTCGTTCATCCACAAGCTCCTGCAGATTGTCGCGGCTGGCCTCAAGTTCAGTCACCGTGCGCCGGAACGCACGGGCCAGGCGGGAAATCTCATCCTGCCTGCCCACATCGAACATTCGCTGGTCGCGCCCCTTGAGCTGAAACGAGTACCCATCCCGCACCCTGAGGGCAGCCGCCTGAAGCCGGGCAAGAGGGCGGATAACAATCAATTGCACGATCAGGAAAATGACAGCCGTCACCAGCAGGGCCTGCAGAATGCTTGAGCCGAGCACGACATAGCTGCGGGCAACCATAATTTCCTGAACCGGACGAAAGTCCAACTCCACCGCCAGCCGGCCGATTTCACTGCCGTCCCGCGGGTTGCTCAAGACGTAGGAAAGCTCCTCCGCCTGGCTGCCCGTCTGAAACAGGATGCCCAGCCAGGGCGGCGCCGGCGGTGGCTGGCGCGAGACGGACAGGTCGATCAAGCCGCTGCTGTCGCGCTGCGCTTCGGTCAGAAGCGGGTCGTCAATACGTGCGCTCAGGATCACCGGATCCTCAAGCAGGCCGTTCAAAATGGCACGTACAGCGGGAACGTCCACCTCCCAATATGCCCCGGCAATCTGCGGCAGCGTGGCCCGGATGATCCTGTCGGCATTAAGCCGCGCCGCACCAATTCTAAGGGAGTGTTCCGCCAGCAGGGTATACATCCCCAGAAACAGGCCGGATAAAACCCCCAGCAGCGCAGCTGCGAGTGCGATTTTACGTGTGATGCCTGCGGGTTTTAGTTTTAGCCTCATCGCGAGAAATAGTGGTGCAGGTATTCGGGCGGGATCCGGTTTGCCTGTATCCTTTCCAGTTCAGCCTGCAGGCGGCGGGCCATATCATCGCCTTCCGGTGAGCGGTGAAAGCCGATATAGCGGGCGTGTTCCGCCAAAGGGGTCGGCAGAAACTTCAGTTTGTCCAGCGCATTCAGTTCACTGGCCACATAATGCAGTGTCTCGTAGCCGCCGACAATCAGATCAGAACGGCCGAGAAGCAGCTTGCGAAGATTGGTGAAATCATCCAGCGAGGCTTCGCGTTGCAGCGGCTGGTAATGGTCGAAGCGTGCTTCGTACGTGAACCCTGAAACCACACCTACAACGAGGCCGTCCAGGTCCGACAGAGTATGGACGTCTTGGATAGGAGAATCTTTCAAAGTCACGAAAACAGTGCGCGTCCGGCGCAGTGGCCCGACCATATTCCATTTCTGAAAACGCTCAGGCGTCGGCGCCAGCTGAAAGACGGCATCAAGCTGGCCGGTCTCGAAATCCAGCAAGGCGCGCTTCCAGGGCAGCGGCCTGTGGTCCAGCGTGACCCCGATCCGTTCTGCGGCCTCATTCAGGATCTGCACATCAATGCCCGAATATTCGCCTTCGATTGAGTAGTTGAAGGGCGCAAAACCTTCCATGGATCCGACCACCCAGGTTTCTGCCTGGACGGGGCGCATCATGATGCCAAGCAGGCAGATAGCCGTCACGATCTGCAAGAGCCGGTTCATCAGTCATCCACCGCTGGTTACGCGCTGAAGCCAGAATATCCGTGAGCGCACAGGTCAGGCAAGCAGCCAGCCTGTCAAAAAAGTTCCGGTGACAGGGGAACTTTTTCGTCTCTCACGCTGAACAGTTCCCGGCTGTTAACCATCCGGCAGACGAGAAAGGGAGAGAAACATGAAACACCTGATTGCCACCACAGCCCTGGCCAGCTTTGCTTTGACACCGATTGCAGCCACTGCCGCTGAATGCACCAATGACACCTGGAACCGGATTCAGGAGCGCGGCAAAATCGTTGTCGGCGTCAAGGCTGATTACAAGCCCTGGGGTTTCCGGGACACCGACGGGTCGATTGTCGGCATGGAAATCGACATGGCCCAGGATGTTGCTGAGACACTTGGCGTTGAACTGGAACTGACCCCGGTCGTCGCCTCAAACCGGATGCAGTTTCTGGAGCAGGGCCAGATTGATCTGATGATTGCCACCATGACCGACCGCGCCGACCGCCGCGAAATCGTCGGAATTGTCGGCCCGAACTACTATACGTCGGGCACCAATATCCTGGCCCCGAAGGCACTGGGGTTCTCTTCCTGGGAAGAATTGAACGGCAAACCGGTCTGCGGTGTGCAAGGTGCATTCTACAATCAGATCATTGAAGACAAATACGGCGCCCAAATCGTGGCCTTTGGTGGGGCCGCCGAGGCTCGCCAGGCATTGCGTGACAAGAAATGTGTTGCCTTTGTCTACGACGATTCCTCTATCGGCTCGGCAATTGCTTCCGGCGAATGGGCAGACTTCGAAATGCCGCTGGCGTCCGAGGACGACAGCCCCTGGGGACTGGCGGTTCCGAAGGGCGAAGAGAACTGTGTCTTTGGCCGCTTCATGACCGGCATTCAGTACGGCTGGCATCAAGATGGCAGCCTGATCGAGTGGGAAGCCAAATGGGGCATCAAACCGACGGCCTACCTGCAGGACCTGAACGCCAAACTGGCGGACCCGGTTGCAGAATAAGCATTGGCCATAGGGGAGACCGTCGGCATGACTGGTTTCGAAGCGTTGTTTGTGCAGCTTGCCGAGGATTTCCCACGCTGGAATTTCATCTGGCTTTATGACGAGAAGCAGGCCGGACGCATTTTGTCCGGCCTTTGGATGACAGTGAAGCTCAGCTTTGCCTGTGTGCTGTTTTCATTGGTGATCGGCATTGCAGGAGCCTGGCTGCAAGGAGCCCGCAACCGCATCCTGCGCGCGGGTGTTCAAGGCTATATTCAGTTCTTCCGCAATACACCGCCGCTGGTGCAGCTGCTGTTTTTCTACTTTGCATTGGGTCAGTTCACGCCCGTAATAACCGGTCCCGACGGCTGGACCGAAGTGCCGGTCATTTCAGCTGCCGGCTGGGCTATCATTTCGCTGTCGTTTTTTGCGGGGGCTTTCAACGTCGAAATCTTTCGGGCCGGGATCGAAGCCGTGCCCTATTCGACCCGCGAGGCCGCAGAAGCGCTGGGGATGAGTCGGACACAAACCTTCACTAATGTAGTCTTCCCCTTGGCATTGAGGGTTTCGATACCCGCACTGAACAACAACCTCGTGAACCTGGTGAAGACCACCACCCAGGCTTTTGCCATCGCTGTGCCGGAGCTGCTGTATGAAAGCGTCTCTGTCTGGAACGATTTCCCATCGGCGCAGAACCCGACAATGCTGCTTCTTTTTGTGGTCTATCTGGGCCTCGTCGGGGTGCTGGTCTTTGGCATGAACTCCTGGGAACGCAAGATGAGGATACCGGGCTATGGCCAGTAACAACCTTCCGGGCATTACCGGCCCGGCCCGCACCGATCTGCCGGTCCTGAAACCCTATGTTCTTTCCGGTGGAGCCTACGACGAGATGTTTCTGGTCCGTTGGCTAGCCAGCATCCCACCGCAGTTCATCCTGCTGATGTTTCTGGCCTGGCCGACCCTGGCTCTTGCTCAAACCGCCAGCCATGGCATGGGGGATGCCTTTGCGGCTCTTTGGCGCTGGATACCGTTTCTGACCTTTCAGGGCTTTGTTTTCAATGTCGTGATTTCGGTTTTTTCAATGCTGATCGGTACCTTCGCCGGAGCGGCTCTAGGGCTTGGTCAGATTTCCCAGAACAATTGGCTTCGGCGGCTGAGCTGGGGAGTTACCCAGTTGTTCCGCAATGCGCCTTGGCTGGTAATCCTGTTTATAGTGTTGCTCGCCTTTCCATTTGAGATTGAGGTCTTCGGTCTGGTAATCCCCATCCCAGCCTGGATGAAGGCCGTCATCGGATTATCCCTTCCGATTATGGCGAATATCTCCGAAATTGTGCGCGGAGCTGTGATGTCTGTACCGTCGGCGCAATGGGAAGCGGCCGAAGCGTTGTCCTTCTCCAGGACGCAAACCCTGTGGCAGATCATTCTGCCGCAATGTTTCAAACGCATGATCCCGCCGTGGATGAACTGGTATGCCATCCTGACAATGGCGACCCCGTTGTGTTCGCTTTTGGGGGTCGGCGAAATCATCACTTTTTCGCGCCAGGCAATGGAGGCCGAAAACAACCGGCCTGAGCTTCTGGTGCCGTTCTTCGGGTACGCGCTGGTGCTGTTTTTTGCCTATTGCTACCCGATCGCCCGCATCACAATTGCGCTGGAAAAGCGCTTTGCAGTCAAACTCTGAAAGGTCAGGACGATGAATACTTGGACATCTGATCAACCGATTGTTTCCATCCGGGACGTCCACAAGTCCTTCGGGCAAATTGAAGTTCTGAAAGGCGTTAGCCTGGATATAATGAAGGGCGAGGTCATTTGCATCATCGGCCCGTCAGGATCCGGTAAATCGACTCTGATACGCTGCATCAATGCGCTCAACGACATTCACGGCGGCTCGATTACGGTCGAAGGCCAAGAGGTGCATGATGCGCAGCTTGACCGGCTGCAGTTGCGCAAAAAAGTCGGCATGGTTTTCCAGCAGTATAATCTGTTCCCCCATAAGACAGCGCTGGAAAACGTGATGATGGCACCGGTCAAAGTGCTGAAGGAAAACAAAACCGAAGTCGAGCAACGCGCGCGCGCGTTGCTGAAAAAGGTTCGGTTGGAAGGTAAAGAGCACAGTTATCCCGGCGAGCTGTCGGGTGGCCAGCAGCAGCGGGTTGCCATCGCGCGCAGTCTGGCGATGCGTCCGGATGTCATGCTGTTTGACGAGGTGACCGCAGCGCTGGACCCGGAAACCGTAAAGGAAGTGCTGGTGACCATTAAGGATCTGGCGGCGGATGGGATGACTTGCATCCTGGTAACACATGAAATGGGGTTTGCCCGTGAAGTGGCTGACCACATCTATTTCACCGATAGAGGGGTGATCGTCGAGCACGGCTCACCTGAGACGTTCTTTGACAACGCCAAAGATCCGCGCACGAAAGAGTTTCTGAGCCAGATCCTATAACAGCTGCAGGGTATAGAATGGCCGGAATGGCCTGCTCTGTTCTGAGATCCTTCGAGGAGCATGTTTCAGAAACCGTTGCCAGTGGGCCTGTAAGGATGATCATTCGTGGAGTAGACAGATGAACCGCAGCAAGCCCTCGGACCAGCTTCCGGATTTTTCGCTCCTGCGGAATTTCTGTGTTATTGCCGGTTCGGCCAGTCTCACCGAAGCAGCCGCAAAATGCGACTTATCTCAACCCGCGCTTTCCCAGCAATTGCAGCGGCTCGAAGCTGTTTTGGGCGTGTCTCTGATGGAGCGGAACACCCGGCCGATCCGTCGGTTCTGTCGCAAACTTTGTATTTCCGTTTCTGCGTGATGGCCGATATGCCGTTGCACAAAAAAAGCAGGCGGGCAGAATGGCGACAGGTTTCAAAGGGGTGCATTACCCCAAGAGCGTGATCCTTTACGCGGTGTACTTCTATGTCAGATACGCGGTTTCTTACCGGGATCTGGAGGAGATCATGGCAGAGCGTGGTGTAGATATTGACCATGCGACACTGAACAGGTGGGTGGTGAAATTTTCGACAGACCTCGCAGCCGAGGCACAAAAGCGAAAGCGTCAGACAGCCAACTCGTGGCGGATGGATGAAACCTATGTCCAGGTCAAAGGCCAGTGGGCCTATCTATATCGTGCCGTTGATCGGGACGGCCGAACCCTTGATTTCATGCTCTCTGCAAAGCGGGACAAGGCTGCCGCATGCCGTTTCTTCAAACGTGCGATTTCAACAAATGGCACGCCTGATCGCGTTGCTATCGACAAGAGCGGCGCCAATCTGGCGGGGCTTCAGGCCGTGAACGTGATCCGCAAATTTACGGGCAGCGGACGGTTGATCCGGATCATGCAGAGCAAATATTTGAACAACATGGTCGAACAGGACCATCGTTTCATCAAGCGGATCACGCGCCCAACACTTGGCTTCAAAGCGTTTCACTCAGCAGCTGCGACGCTGGCTGGGATCGAAACCGCGCACATGATCCGTAAAGGTCAAATCGCCGCGAATGGGAAAACGGGCTTCCAGCAATTCGCCTCCCTCGCAGCATAAGTGTGTCCGCTGACAGGCTGTTCTGCACTCCCTGCTAAAGTTTGCGACAGTACCACTTGTCCAGTGTCAGGTCCGAAACGGCTCGCCGGAGCCGCTCGTTCTCCTTCTGCAGCCGCTTCAATTCCTTGAGTTGCTCTGTGCCCATTCCGCCGTACTTCTTTTTCCAGCGGTAGTAGGTTTGTTCCGTGACGCCGATCTGACGGATCGCATCTATGCGGGGCATGCCTTGCCCCATCAAAACCTCAACCTGCCGTAACTTCACGACAATTTCTTCAGGCTTGGGTCTCTTGGTCGCCATTTATGGTCCTCCGTTTCCTAATCATAGGGGCGGACCACTTCTTCGGGGGAGGCTCAGTTCACTCGGATGCTGTCGGATGTTTACGGCATTCAGGCGCGTGGGGGCTGCGCCTGCGCGGGACCTTATGCGCACCGGCTGATGGGGATCGACAACGACCAATCCAACAAGATCCGCACCGCCATTTCCAATGGCGAAGAGATGGAAAAACCCGGCTGGACACGTTTGAATTTCTCGGTTCTGCTCAGTGACGAAAAAGCGCAGTTCATCATTGATAGCGTCGATGAATTGGCCAGAATGACGGGGCAGTATTTACGTCAATATCGTTGTGACGAAAAAACGGCACGGTTCCAGCTGACAGCCGCCTAGGCGGTTAGGCCCGCGCTCAATCGACAGGTCGCCCGGATTTTCCTATACATCTGCTAACGCTCCTTAATACGGACAAGAATAGTGGCCAAAACCGTTGATTTTCGCGATCTGCCGGAAATCGCCCTTTTACAAAGCTTTGCTGCTGTTGCGGAAACCCGCAGCATCACACGGGCCGCCCTTTTGTCGGGGCGGTCGCAGCCTGTGGTTTCCCAACACCTTCAGCGCCTTGAGGCAAAGCTAGGCATGAGGCTTGTAGAGCGCTCCAACCGGCCATTAATGCTGACGTCCGAAGGTGAGACACTTGCCGGGCAGATTCCGGATATCCTGGCCAGCCTTGCAGCCGTCGTGGACACCGTGCAATCGCAATATGACGCCCAACTTCAGCGGATAAGAATTGCCATGCCTGACAGCATGTCGTGTTCCATGGGGGCGGAATTTGTGTCCTTGGCTGGAAAACTGGCGGAATCCGTCGAACTGTGCGCTGGCATTGTCCCTTGGGAACAGGATGTGTTCCGGGCCTTGCAGATTGATTTTCTGGTCGACAGTCCGCCTTATGACCCCAAGGAGTATTTTCATCCGCTCGAGATTTTCACCGACCCCTATGTGCTGATCTGTTCAACCAAGCATGGTGACAGTCCCACAGAGGAGATCATCGAAAGACTGCCGCAGGTGGCCCATGCGCAAACCACCAAATTCGGCCAAAGGGCCAGAGGGATTGCGCGGGGTTTGGGGGTTCGGGACAATCCGAAATACAACTTTGACTCCAGCCAATCGGTTATCCGTTTTGTTGAGATCGGTTATGGCTGGGCCATAACCTCGGCCTTATGCCTTTATCAAAGTCCCGCAGCGTTTAAGGGCATTCAGGTTCGCCAGATGGGCGAGGAGGACAGGCGGACCTTGATGTTGATCAGTCGGGCCGATGTTCTTAAACAACTGGCGTGGAACACGGCGGGCATCATGCGCGATGTCTTCCGGCAACTGGTCGATGGCCCATGGGCTGAACTTTCTCCGCAATGCGCTGACTTGTTGCGCGGGGCCAATCCATCGGTTTTTGCAGCCACAAGCCAGGGGGACGACCCGGCCTAGGCCGGTTTGGCCTGCACATGGGCCAGCCAATTGGTCAGCTCAAGCGTGCGTGTCTTGAACACAAAGTCGCTTACCGAACAGCCCAGACGCGCGGCGGCATCTGCATCTGTTTCCACCCTTTCCAACTCATCAAGCGGGGGGGCGGATTTGGAAAACATGCTCTTGCCTTCACGAAATGCGGCTGCGATCGTGCTTGGCGCGACTTCGGGGTGATACTGAATTCCCCAAAAATCGATGTTGCCTTTGGCATAGGACATGGCCTGCACTTGCGTGTGATCATTTGATGCCAGCAAGATAGCACCCTGAGGCATTTGGCTGACTTCATCCCGGTGGCCACAGGCGACAGAGAAACCGCAGAGTCGATCCTGCATCATCGGGTGACTTTTGCCGTCATCGGTCAATCTGATCTGCTTTGCGATTCCGGTTTCAAACCCGTTGGCCGCAGCAATGATACTGCCGCCCAAAACCACTGTGGCAATTTGCAATCCAAAGCAAACGCCGATGCTGGGCTTGCCGTGATCAAACACCACTTCGCAGGCCTGACGGATTGGCTCTGCTTTGGGATCATCTGCCGCCCATGGATCCCCCTGGCCGGTCATGACAATGCCATCTACACCGTCCATGTCTGCAGGTGTCAGCGGATTGAGATAGGGCTCTCGGGTTGTCACACGCACGCCCGGGGAGACCGATTGAAAAACGCGGGTGAAGTTCTGCGGGGCCGACCGGTTTTTGGAGCGGCGCATCTCTGCGACAGGTGGTGAACTGGATTCGACGATTAGGATATGGGTCATGACAAGCCTTGATGGGTTATTCAGCAGCGAAAGAGAAAACGGGGGCCATGTTGCTCAACGTTTGTGCGTCGAGATGGCATTTGATCTGATGACCGTCGACAAGAGTCTGGGTTGGTGGCACTTCGCGTTCGCAAAGACCGCCTTTGACTTTTGATTTCCAATTGCAGCGGGTCTGGAAGGGGCAGCCGGACGGGGGAGTTAACGCCGAGGGAATATCGCCCTCAAGAATGACCTCCCTTTTCTTGACACGTGTGTCGGCAATCGGGGCAGCCGCCAAAAGGGCCTCGGTATAGGGGTGGTAGGGCGGCGAGAATACCTGTTCGGTGGTGCCCAGTTCCACGACATGCCCCAGATACATCACCAAAACCCGGTCGGCCAGATACTGCACGATTGACAGGTCATGACTGATGAACAAGAGCGTCGTGCCATTCTTGCGCTGGATGTCCATCAACAGTTCAGTCACGGCCGCCTGCACGGACACGTCCAGCGCTGAGACGGGTTCATCGGCCACAACAAGTCGGGCGTTACCTGCAAACGCGCGCGCGATGCCCACCCGTTGTTTCTGACCGCCCGACAGTTGGCGGGGACTGCGATCTGCAAAAGCGCGCGGCAGTTTGACCAGATCAAGCAGTTCGAACATGCGATCCTTGCGGGCGGTGTCGCTGTCGCCAATGCCAAACACCTCAAGCGCGCGCATGATCTGGCGCCCGACCGTCATGGAGGGGTTCAGCGTGTCAAACGGGTTCTGGAACACCATCTGAACAGCGCCAACCGTTTGTGTGTCGCGGTCCTGAATGGGGACGCTGGCCAAAGATCTGCCATTCAGCTCAATCGTGCCTTCGGTCGCGGTTTCCAGACCCATTAACACCTTGGAGAAGGTGGACTTTCCGCAGCCGGATTCCCCGACAATGGCAAGAGTTTCCCCTTCATGGGCGTCGAATGACAGGGTTTCGTTGGCTTTGACAAGGTTGGTTGCGCGCCCGCCAAAGAGGGCATTTGCAGCGACGTCGTAGTACTTTCGCAGGCCCTTGACGCTCAGGGTCACGGTGTCCGAGACCCGTGCTGGCGGGGCAGCCACGGTGTCGAGCTGAGCGGCCCAGTCAATATCGGCAAACCGGTTGCAGCGGGTCTGATGCTGCGGATTGCCGGGAAGCGTTGCCATCTGGATCGGGTCGCTATCGCAGGTTCCAGCCTTGAAATAGGTGCAGCGCGGGCCGAAATTGCAGCCGGTTGGGCGTTGATGCGGCAGCGGAAAGTTGCCAGGGATGGCGACGAGCGGCTGGCGGTTCTTGTCCGCACCTGGCACGGGGATCGCGCGGAACAGGGCTTGGGTATAGGGGTGATGCATGTTCTCGAACACGTCTTTGACGGGTCCGCGCTCCACGGCTTCGCCGGAATACATCACACAAATGCGGTCGCAGGTTTCCATCACCAGCCCAAGGTTGTGGCTGATGAACAGCATGGATGTGCCGTATTTCTGGCCCAACTCCTTGACCAGCTTGATCACGGCCGCCTCGACTGTAACGTCAAGCGCAGTGGTCGGTTCATCAAGGATCAGCAACGCAGGTTTCGCCATCAGGGCCATGGCAATGACGATGCGCTGTTGTTGCCCACCCGAAAGCTGGTGCGGATAGGCGTTCAGGACGCGTTCGGGATCGGGCAGCTTTACATCCCGCACCAGTTCCAGCGCGCGGGCGCGGGCCTCGGTTGTTGAGACGTTGTCGTGATACTGCGGAACCTCCATCAGTTGTGCGCCAACGGTCATCGCCGGATTGAGGCTGGCCATGGGTTCCTGATAGATCATCGCGATGTCGCGGCCACGGACCTGCCGCAGTTCGTCGTCGTCCATACTGGCCATGTCGCGGCCTTTGAATTTGATGCTGCCGCCGGTGATCTTTCCGTTGCCCCCAAGGTCACGCATGACCCCAAGCGCCACGGTGGACTTGCCACAGCCGCTTTCGCCGACAAGGCCCACGGCCTCCCCGGGGTTTACGGTGACGGAAAAATCCATCACTGCGTCGATCTGGCGAAGTCGCGTCATAAAGCTGATCGACAGCTTTTCGATCTCAAGAACGGGGGTCGTTTCAGTCATCTGCCTCAATCCTTTTGTGATGCTTCGCGCAGGCTGTCGCCCAGAAGGTTCAGGCCGAGCACGAGGCTCATCAATGCCAAGGCAGGGAACAGGGCCGGGTGGGAATACAGCGCCAGCAGGCGGCGTGCTTCGTTGATTGTGGATCCCCAATCCGCGCTTTCAGGAGTCAGCCCAAGGCCAAAGAACCCAAGCGCGCCCAGAAGGATCGCGGTGTAGCCAATCCGCAGGCAGAAATCGACGATCAGCGGGCCACGGGCATTGGGCAGGATTTCCCACAACATGATGTACCATGGGCGTTCGCCGCGGGTTTGGGCAGCCGCCACATAGTCGCGAGTTTTGATGTCGAGCGTCAGGCCGCGCACGATACGGAACTTGGCCGGTGCGCCGACGACTGCAACGATGGCAAAGATGTTTTTCAAACCCGGTTCAATCAGCAGCAGCCCCGTTGGATCATAGTCAAAGGCCGTGCCCAGATATCCCCACAGCCCGATGATAAGGGTGACGGCAATCAGGATGTTGCGCAGCATGGGCCGGACATAAAAGCGAGATTGCCAAAGGATGCAGAAGAACACAGTCGGAAAGATGAAGATCATCGCGGCCAGAACATTGGGAACAGACGCCCGCCAAATGTGATCGCCGCCAAAGCTGAATGCAGGTCCGCCGGAACGTATTTCCGGTGTCACGAGAAGGTAGAACAACAAGATGACAGGAAAGGCGATGATCAGGTTGGAGATGAATGTCAGCACCGTATCCATCCGCCCGCCGAAGTACCCCGCAGGCAGGCCCAGCGTGATGCCCACCATAAAGGCGAACAGCGTCGCAATGGGAGAGATCGTCAGCACGATCCGCGACCCTTCGACCACGCGTGAAAACACATCCCGCGCCAGATTGTCCCCGCCAAACAAAGCGTGGGGGTAGACACCGTCGGCCGGTGCCCGCAACGCTGTTCCTGGCAGCGCGTTTTTCAACCCCGCCCAGGTGGCATAGGGATCATGGGTCATGATGACGTCGGCAAAAATGGCCGTAAACACCCAGAAGATGACAAGCGAAAAGCCGATCACGCCAATGCCGCTTTCGAAGATCTGCCCGTAAAGACCGGTTTTGCGCCGGGTATAGAAAGACGGGACAAGCACGACAGCCATGGCGATCCACACCGGCCAGAACCGTGCAGCAACATTCAAAAAGTGATCGAAACCGGTTAGGTTTTCCATGCGAGCAGCCCCTTATGAAACCCGAATACGCGGGTTCAGGTAGACATATCCAATGTCGGAAATCAGTTGTGTCAGCAGCACGACGATCACTGCGACGATGGAGATCCCCATCAACAGCTCAATGTCGTTGTTGCCTGCGGCCTGAACCAGCGACCAGCCAAAACCTTTGTAGTTAAAGATCGTCTCGACGATCACGACACCGGTCAGCAGCCACGGGAATTGCAGCATGATCACCGTGAAAGGCGTGATCATGGCGTTACGCAGGGCATGTTTCAGAACGATGGCGCGAAACGGCACGCCTTTCAGCCGCGCGGTGCGGATGTATTGCTGGGTCATGACTTCGGCCATCGAGGCACGTGTCATGCGCGCGATATACCCCATGCCATAAAGCGTCAGCGCCGTCACAGGCAGGGTGAAGTTCGCAAATGTGATGTTATTCAGGGCCGTCGCGGCAGAGGCTTTGAACAGCGTCGGCCCCTCGATCATGCCCCATTCCACCAGTTGGGGGGAGACCCCGGAATTCTTCGATGCAAACACCGCGATCAGGATAATCGCAGAAACATATTCAGGTGTGGACGTCGTGATAATGGCGAATGCGGACAACACGCGGTCCATGAT
The DNA here is from genome assembly GCF_048056095.1 of Phaeobacter sp. JH20_34. Lineage (NCBI taxonomy): Bacteria > Pseudomonadati > Pseudomonadota > Alphaproteobacteria > Rhodobacterales > Roseobacteraceae > Phaeobacter > Phaeobacter sp. JH20_34. Next base: position 32,506 of record NZ_JAYMWT010000005.1, read on the forward strand.
TGACCCCTCGCGCATCCCCGCAAGGATGCCGATCAGCAAGGCCAGAGGAACCATCACACACATCACCGCCAGCATTAGATAACCGGTCTTGCTCAGGCGGTTGGAGATGGCCTCGGTGACCTCGATCTTGAACACGCTGGAAAAGCCCAGCTCTCCCTGTAGAAGCCCGCAATAATCAGGCGCGATTTCAGCGGGGCGTTCGGGACGGGCACAACGGGTGTACATCACGCCATTGGTATCCGTCAGCTTGGGCGAGGCAACGACGCCAAGCCATTGGCCATACCGCAGGATGACATTCTCGTCATAGCCGTGCTCTGCCAGCCACCCTGAGACTTCTTCGTCGCTCATCCGGGCGTTGGCCTCGGATTTGGCAAGCTTTTCAAGGTTCGGCGTCAGGTTTGTCAGGAAAAAGACGATAAACGTCAGAGAAACGGTGGTCAGCAGCATCACCCCAAGGCGACGCAAAATGAAATGTGTCATGGTTCTACCTGTGGAATGAAAGTGGTATCGGCCCGAAGGCCGATACCGTCCGTTTTACCAGACGCGGTTAAGCGTTGGCCCAGCCCCACTTGTAGAGCTGCGGGAGGAACGAAATATGTGGCTCTGCGCCGATGACATCCGGATGTGATGCCCGGAACAAGGACCGCCAATACGGCTGGATAATAACCGCATCGTCGACCATCATCTGCTCCAGCTTTGCCATGACTATGCTGCGTTCGCCGGCATCCGCGATGGCCACGGCCTGTTCCAAAAGGCTGTCGAATTCGGGGTTGGAGTACCCGGCCTCGTTCCATTTGGCCGTGCTTTGGTAGCAGATGCCATAAAGCTGAACGCCAAGCGGGCGATGGTTCCAGTCGGTGATGCTGAACGGGTATTTTGTCCAGTCGTTCCAGAACGTAGACCCCGGCATGACGGTGCGTTTGACGTTGATACCGGCCTCGCGCAGCTGGATCGCAACCGCATCAGCCGTGTCCTTGCGGAACCCGCCGTCGATCGAAATCAGCTCGTGTTCGAAGTCGGCCATACCGGCCTCTTCCATCAGCGCCTTGGCGCCTTCGGGGTCATGCACCGGCTTGCCGATATCGGCATATTCCGGATGCGCGGGGGCGACATGGTGGTTTTCGGCAGCACTGCCCTTATTGTTGAAGCCAAGCTCCAGCGTCAGCTCATTGCTGACAGCCATTTGCAGCGCCTTGCGCACACGCACATCCGCATAGGGTGTCATGCCGCCAACTTCGGCGTTTTGGTTGGCGCGAATGACAACGGTTGAGCCGGTGTCGATGGATTTCACCTGCCAACCCAAGGCTTCCATCAATTCCAGATGCTCGCTCGGTGGGTTGTAGGTAACGTCGACCTCTTCGGCCTCAACCGCACCCAGAACCGAAGATGTGTCGGTGCCGTAATCCAGGAACTCAAACCGGTCGACCCAAGCGCCCGTTCCTTCGCCCCACCACGCATGGTCGGTATTGCGTTCGACCACGGCGCGCACGCCAACCTCGAATTCAACGGGCGTATAAGGGCCGGTGCCGACCGGGTTCGACAGCATGGTTTCCGGTGTATAGCTTTCCGGAACCACCAGGGCAGGATAGTCAGCAAGGCTTGGGATGATCGTGATGTCAGAAGACCCACAGGTCAGTTGGACCGTGTGATCATCCAGAACCGTAATGGCGCCTGCGGCGGCTTTCTTGGTTTCACTGTCGACAAGCGAGCTTAGGCGGGAGGCCATGGCGTTGCCTTCGACTTCGGCGTCACACCAACGCTCAATGTTGCGTGCAACGTCCTGCGCGGTGAACGGTTCGCCGTTGTTCCAGGTCACACCTTTGCGTATGTTCAGAGTGTAAACGGTAGCATCGTCGTTGACGGCCCAGTCTTCCAACAGCCGTGGCCCGAACGTGCCGTCGTTGTTGTATTCGACAAGGTATTCCAGCCAGTTCGAGGCCACCATCGCCATCGCGGCAAAGTCCATTGTCCGCGTGTCCTTGAGCGCGTGAACGCCGACTTCAAGTCGCATGGTACCGCCTTTGGCAGGGGTGGCAGCGTAGGCTGGCGTGGTCATGCCCAACATCGCATAGGCGGTCGTGGCTGTTGCCCCAAAGGCACTGGCCAATGCCAGAAACTCTCGGCGATCGACCTCGCTGCCGGACTGCGCCTTGCGCGCTGATTGTTCAAAGGACTTGGGCAGCGGCTGCCCCTTACGATTTGTAAATCTTGAGATCATCTTCATTTCTTTTTCCCTGTTTAGTGCCAAAACGCCCTGGTATGTCCGGAATGTTGATGCGGCAGCTTTCCAAACCCGGGGTCTCTGCGACCGACTCCACGGCCGAGCGTTTTTTCCTGTCCGAAGCCTACAAACCGTTTATTGCGTCAAGCAAGAATTCTCGGATCATAAAGAATTGCGACTCTTTTTATTAGAATATTTTATGATCAGGTTTTTCTGGTCTGGCGCAAATGTCGCAATTGCTTTGCCGTTTCATCAAAAAGTTCTTACAGGATTCCAGTAGGATGAAGCGTAATCCGATGC
>NZ_JAYMWT010000006.1:0-1435 GCF_048056095.1 Phaeobacter sp. JH20_34
AGAAGATCCTCCACGTCGCGCAGGCTCAAAGCAAACCGGTGGTAGGCCCAGACGGCGTATCCGATGACACTCTTCGGAAACCGGAAGCCTTTGATCCGCGACAAATCTTCGATGTTCAACATGGATCTGAACTATCCGGACGCGGCGACGTCAGCAACCTGACAAAGCCGGCCCAGGTCTTCGGCGACGCAAAGATGACAACCGCGCTCCTCGACCGGCTCACTCACCGCTGCCACATTCTGGAAACCGGCAACGACAGCTACCGCTTCAAGGCGAGCGCCGAGGCTGCCAAGAAGACAAGAAAGGAGTCCGCTACATTGACCAGGTCATGAGCAAAGTCGCATACTGAGGGTGGGTCAAATCTCGGTGAAAATACCTGGTCACTTCTCAGCGGAAATCAACAAGAAACGCCGAAAGGGTTGTCTTCAAGGCCGTCCTACGGACGGCATTTCCGTCCCCATTCCTTGGCCGGGACCGTCAGCTTGCGTTCATTCTGGCTGAGATTGTGATCGATAATCGCCAGAGCGATACAGCGTTCGAGGCCTGCAAAGCTGAGCCTTGCAGGCCTCGAACAAGTATTCACCCCGGTCCGCGATGGAACGCCCGGTCTTGCCAGGCAACGAGCGCAGCACCGTATTCACTTTGCCGAGAAGCCGCTCGACAACCCCGCCACGATGGACGGTCCCCTTGTTCCGGCTTTGAATTACAATGCCGTACTCGGCACAACCCCGGATGAAACTGGTGCTTCTGAATTCCATGGCGGAATCCACGACGACCTTCTTCGGGCGGCCAAACATCGGCCAGGAATGATTGATGTCGCGCGCTGCCAGCCAGTCCTCCTTGCGGCACATCGCCTGCGCAAGACAGAGGGCGACCGACAGGCGTGAGGGCTTCTCCAGGGTCAGGCAGAAGCCAATAATCGCGCTTGTTGCAACATCGGCTGCGATAGTGAGATAGGGGCGTCCGACATAGATGCCCTGACCATCGATGACTTCCACAAACTGGATGTCGGCAGGGGTATGATCGATCTGGACGACGTCGAGAGCGTGTTTGGCCCGGATATAGCCCGGGCGCGGTTTCAGACGCCGCAGGCTTTTCCCTCCTGAATGTTGCCGTCGGGCAATCTCCTCAGGTGTGAACAGTCGTGGGATACGCTTGGATACGGTGACATAGGCAGGCGGATCAAGACCTTCGCTGACACAACGGGCGCGGATTTCATCGGCAATCGGCGCAAGGTCCGGCCGCTCAGGCTGAAGCCACATCTTCCGAAGCGTTGCCGCAATGATCTCCTCAACAGCCGGGCTGATCCTTGTGCGCTTGGCCCCACCAGTCTTTGGCAACAGCGAAGAAACCCGGCGCTCGGTGCGGTATCGGCGCAGGTGGTTGTAGACTTGGCGCGTCGAGAGACGCAATTCGGATGCGGCCCGAGCAACTG
>NZ_JAYMWT010000007.1:0-307346 GCF_048056095.1 Phaeobacter sp. JH20_34
AGATATCCTTCATCAGGCGCAGGGCGTCATAGATCGCCGCGTGGGTGTTGCGGGCCGAAACCGCATCGCCGATCCGAAACAGCTGAAAGCCCCCCTGCCCCGCTGCTTTGGCCGGGCGCCCGTGCGGCTGCGGCCTCCCGGCGATCAGGGCGTCGTAATCGACCTGCCCGCCATTCAGACTATGCGGCTTCAGGTCGAAATAGAGATCGTCCAGCGGCAGCGTGCCGTAGTTGAGCACAACCTGATCATAGAGCTTGCTGGAGCGATGGCCGCTGTAATCCGTCCCCAGCACCGCCAGAAGCCGGTTGCCTTCCTTGCGGACCTCCAGCAGGCGCCGCGCCACGGTGAAGGTCACATCCCGGTCCTGCAGGCTGCGCATATAAGGGACAAGGTTCATCGCCATCACATTGGGGGCAAAGACCCGGTCCGGGGTCATCACCTCAACCGTCGCGCCCGCCTGGGCCGCAACCTCGGCCGCCTGAAGCGCGGGGTGATCGCCGCTTTCGTCATATATCAGCACCGAGCCGCCCGGCTTAACATCCCCCGAAATGATATCCCAGGCCGAGACAACATGCGCCGCCTCCTCGCCCGCCTCGAACAGCTGCATATTCGGCAGTCCACCGGTGGCCACGATCACCACATCCGGCGCAAGCCCGATCACATCCTGCGCCTCGGCCCAGGTGTTGAATCGAAACTGCACATCCCGTGCGGCACATTGCGCCATGCGCCAGTCGATGATGCCCATCATCTCGCGGCGGCGCAGGTTCTGTGCGGTCAGGCGAATTTGACCGCCGGGATCGGAGGCTGCCTCAAATACGGTGACCGCATGGCCGCGCTCCGCCGCAACGCGCGCGGCCTCCAGCCCGCCGGGGCCAGCGCCGACAATCACCACCTGTTTGGGCTCTGCGGCGCGGGTGATCACATGTGGCATCGTCAGCTCACGCCCGGTTGCGGCGTTGTGAATGCACAGCGCCTCTCCCGCCTGATAGATCCTGTCCAGACAATAGGTCGCGCCTACACAGGGGCGGATGTCCTCCTCGCGCCCCTCCCTGATCTTCTGCACGATATGGGGATCGGCCATATGGGCGCGGGTCATCCCCACCATATCAAGAAGCCCCCCGGCAATCGCATGGCGGGCGGTGGCCACATCGGGGATGCGGGCGGCATGAAAGGTGGGCAGGCCCGTCGCCTGCCGGACCGCACCGGCAAAATCCAGATGCGGCGCAGACGGCATCCCCTGCACCGGGATCACATCGGTCATTGCCGGATCCGTATGGATGCGGCCCCGGATCACATTCAGGAAATCCACCATGCCGCTGGCGGCCAAGCGTCTGGACATCTCCAGCCCCTCGTCGGGCGAGATGCCGCCCGCCGCCGCCTCATCCGCCGTATACCGCAGGCCAACGATGAACTCATCCCCCACCCGCTCGCGGACCGCCCCCAGCACCGCCATCGGCAGCGCCATCCGGCTGTCGAGCGTCTGGCCGCCATATGGCCCGTCCAGATCATTGGTCAGCGGCGACCAGAACTGATCCAGAAGATGGCCATAGACCTGTAGCTCGATCCCATCCATGCCCCCGGCCTGCATCCGCTCCGCAGCATCGGCGAAATCGGCGATGACGCGGGTGATGTCCCAATCCTCCGCCAGCTTCGGAAAGGCGCGGTGTGCAGGTTCGCGGTGGCGCGACGAGCTGATCGAGGGCAGCCAGTCGCCTTTGTCCCAACCGGTGCGGCGTCCCAGATGGGTCAGCTGGATCATCGCCGCGCAACCATGCTCATGCAGCTGGTCGGTCAGATTGCGGATCCAGGGCACCACCTCATCCTTATAGGCGAGGATATTGTTGAACACCGGCGGGCTGTCACGGGAAACCGCCGCGGAGCCTGCCGTCATCGCCAATGCCACGCCCGCCTTGGCCCGTTCGGCGTGATAGGCCGCATAGCGCTCCTTTGGCATGCCGTCCTCGGGATAGGCCGGTTCATGACTTGTGGTCATGATCCGATTGCGCAGTGTCAGATGTTTCAGCTGATAGGGCTGCAACAAGGGATCGTTGGACATGACAGGCTCCTGCAAATGGCGCGGACCACCAAAGCGAGGGCGCGCGGGATCCGCCGACAAGATCACAGCTCTGGACATATGTGTCAGGTCAATTTCCGACCCTGTCAAGAGCCCCGCACGACACGGTAGCGCCGATGGTGACCGGTCAGGGGTGACAGGCGGGTCTCGTGACCGAGAGAGAGAGCCGCCACCCGGCGCCTGCTCTAAAAGGCGGTGAACTCCCCGGCACGGCTGCGGAAGAAGCCTTTTAGCGCGGTCTTGAACGCGCGCACCTTGGCAGAGGTCAGCAGGTCCGGATGGCTCAGCACCCAGATCGGCGCGTAATCCTGCGGCGCAACCCCCGGCAGCGGCTCCAGATCCGGATCACTGCGCGCCAGATAGATCGGCATCCTGACCGCGCCCAGCCCCGCCTTTGCCGCCGCGATCAGCGCAGTCATATCGTCAAACCGCGCCCGGATCCGATGGTTCGGATAATGTTGCAGCGCGGCCTTTGGCGGCGCGTCATAGCCGCTGTAGATCACCCAGTCCAAGGGCGCAGCGGGATCCGCCAAAGCCCGCGCCACCAGATCCCGCCGCGCGACGCAGGCGGTTTTCTGATCGGCCAGATGCAGCCCCACCAGGCTGTCGCCCGGCGCCCGGCTGATCCGGATCGCCAGATCCGCCTCGCGCCGGGTCAGGTCCAGCACATCATTGGTCGCGCGAACCGTCAGCTCGACCTCCGGGTGGTCCGCGCAGAACTGCGCCAGAAATGGCGCGAGATGGCTCTGGATCAGCAGCTGTGGCGCCGTCAGCACCAGCTCACCCGAAAGGCTCTGATCGCGGCCCGACAGGTTGCGCAGGGCCGATTGCTCGGCCTGCTCCATCCGCCGCGCTGCCGCGGCCAGCTCTTCCGCCTCGGCGGTGGCCAGATAGCCTTCGGGCCGACGCTCGAACAGCGGCCGCCCCAGCATGTCCTCGGCCCGCTGCACACGGCGCGCCACGGTGGTGTAGCTGACGGACAGCGCCTGCGCGGCCCCGGCCAAGGATCCGGCCCGCACCAGCGCCAGAATGGTCCGCATGTCATCCCAGTTGATCTGCATACATGCGTTTTCGCATGGGCAGCACACGATTGCATGTGTTTTCTCGCGGCACGCTTCCCGGCATCAAGACGCCATCAACAGTGAAAGGACAACAGATGGCCTATGTCTACGTAAACCTCCTCCTGCAAGACCCCGAGACTATGGCGGCATATCGTGAAAAAGCAGGCGCCGCCTTGCAGAAACACGGCGCCAGAGTGCTGGTCTCAACCCCGCAGCAGACCGTGATCGAAGGCACGCGCGATGCCACCGGCATCGGGGTGATCCTCCAGTTTGCCAGTCCAGAGGCCGCCAAGGGCTGGATCAACGACCCCGAGCTGCAGGACGTCCACGCGCTGCGACAAGCCGCCGGCAAGAGCGCGATCACGCTTTTGGCCTGACCCTTCAGAGGCCGCGCCACTCCCGCCCGTCGGCTGGCGGCGGAGCCCCCACCGCCCGTTGGGTCAGGCGCCGCGCCCATTGGGCCCGGCGCAGGTCGCACCCGGCCGCATCTCATGCGCCCGACACGGTTCGTCTTTGTTTCCAACGCTGCAACGGGCCACGCCCGCGCCGGGCGCCAGCGCGGCGCCACCGAAGACAACGGGCGCGGAACCCTTAGGTTCCGCGCCCGCTTTGATCTTCGCCAGACGACCTGCCGGATCACTCGGCTGCGATCTGTCCTTCGATCTTTTCGACCTTCACCGCCGAGAACTTGAACTCGGGGATTTTGCCATAGGGGTCCAGCGCCGGGTTGGTCAGGATATTGGCGGCGGCCTCCACATAGGCGAACGGCACAAACACCATATCCTCGGCAATCGCCCGGTCGGCGCGCGCCATGATCTCGATCGAACCGCGGCGGGTCGTGAGGCGGACCATCTCGCCCGGCTCGACGCCCATCAGCTTCAGCGTGCGCGGGTTGAGCGAGCAGTTCGCCTCCGGCTCCACCGCATCCAGCACCTTGGAACGACGGGTCATCGACCCGGTATGCCAATGCTCCAGCTGGCGGCCGGTGGTCATGATCATCGGGTACTCCGCATCCGGCGCCTCATCCGGCGGGATCACCGATGCCGGGGTAAAGCGGGCGCGGCCCTCGGGGCGCGGGAAGCCATCGCCGAACACAATCGCCTGACCGGGGTCGGTCTCATGCAGCGACGGATAGGTGATGGTCTCGGTCTCCAGACGCTCCCAGGTGATGTTGTCCAGCGACTTCATGTTCAGCTTCATCTCGGCAAAGACTTCGCTGACATCCTTGTAGTCCCACGGCAGCCCGATCCGCTGCGCCAGCTCAACAGTGACCTGCCAGTCCTCACGTGCCTCACCCGGAGGCGGCACCGCAGGCCGCACACGCTGAACCTGGCGGTTGGTGTTCGACACGGTGCCGTTCTTCTCATAAAGCGCCGAGGCCGGCAGGATGATGTCGGCATAGTTTGCCGTCTCGGTCAGGAAGATGTCCTGAACGATCATCAGCTCCAGCTTGGCAAAGGCGTCGCGCGCATGATCGGCATCCGGGTCGGACATCGCCGGGTTTTCACCCTGGATATACATGCCCTTGATATTGCCGGCATAGGCCTCGTCCACGATCTCGGTCACGGTCAGGCCCTTCTCGTTCGAGAAGTCGCCGCCGCCCCAGACATCGGTGAAGCTCTTGCGCACATCATCCGACGTCACGGTCTGATAGTCCGGCAGGAACATCGGGATGAGGCCTGCGTCCGACGCCCCCTGCACGTTGTTCTGGCCGCGCAGCGGGTGCAGACCTGCGCCCGGTTTGCCCACGTTGCCAGTCATCAGCGCCAATGAGATCAGGCAGCGCGAGTTATCTGTCCCGTGGATGTGCTGGGAAATCCCCATACCCCAGAAAATCAGACCCGCATTCCCACCGGCAAAGATCCGGGCAACACGGCGCAGCTGATCGGGGCTGATGCCGCAGATCTCCGACATTTTCTCGGGCGTGAACTGCTTCAGATGCTCTTTCTCGGCCTCCCAGTTCTCGGTCCAGCGGTGGATGTACTGACTGTCGTAGAGCTCTTCCTCGACGATCACGTTCATGATCGCGTTCAGCATCGACACATCCGCGCCGGGGCGGAACTGCACCATTTCGGTCGCGAACCGGCGCAGGCCAACGCCGCGCGGATCCATCACGATCAGCTTGCCGCCGCGCTTGGTGAACTGCTTGAAGTAGGTCGCCGCCACCGGGTGGTTCTCGATCGGGTTGGAGCCGATCACAATGGCCACGTCGGCGTTCTCAATCTCGTTGAAGGTCGCGGTCACAGCACCGGAGCCCACGTTTTCGATCAGCGCCGCAACGGAGGACGCGTGGCACAGGCGGGTGCAGTGGTCGACGTTGTTGTGCTTGAAGCCCTGACGGATGAACTTCTGGAAGAGGTACGCCTCTTCATTGGTGCATTTCGCCGAGCCGAAGCCCGCAACCGATTTCGGGTTCTCATCGCGCAGGCGCATCAGGCCCTTGGCGGCCAGATCCATCGCCTCTTCCCAGGAGGCTTCGCGGAAATGGGTCGAGAGATTACCGGGATCGACGTTCAGGCCCTTGGCCGGCGCGTCGTCACGGCGGATCAGCGGCTTGGTCAGGCGGTGCGGGTGGTGGATGTAGTCAAAACCAAAGCGGCCCTTGACGCAGAGGCGGCCTTCGTTTGCGGGGCCATTGATGCCATCGACATATTTGACCTTGCCGTCCTTGACCTTGAGCGAGACCTTGCAGCCGACACCGCAGAACGGGCAGACGCTTTCGGTCTCGGAATCATAATCCTTGCTGTCGCCGACCTGCTGGTCATCCATCACGGTCGCGGGCATCAGCGCGCCGGTCGGGCAGGCCTGCACACATTCGCCGCAGGCCACGCAGGAGGACTGCCCCATCGGATCCGCCAGATCGAACACCGGGTAGGCGTCATGACCGCGGCCGGCCATACCGATCACGTCATTGACCTGCACCTCGCGGCAGGCCCGCACACAGAGATTACAGGAAATACAGGCGTCCAGATTGACCTTCATCGCCACATGGCTGTCATCCAGCAGCGGGATGCGGTCCTTTTCCAGCTTGGGGAAACGCGACTCTGAAACCCCGTTCAGCTCTGCCATATCCCACAGATGCGAGGACTTATCGCGCGCCTCTTCCTTCTTCGGCTGATCAGCCACCAAGAGTTCCATCACCATCTTGCGGGCATTCTCAGCCCGCGCGTTGTTGGTGGTGACAACCATGCCTTCAGCGGGTTCCCGGATACAGGAGGCTGCCAGCGTGCGCTCGCCTTCGATCTCGACCATACAAGCCCGGCAATTGCCATCCGGGCGGTAGCCCGGCTGCGGCTTGTGGCACAGATGCGGGATTTTCAGCCCACGACCGTTGGCGACTTCCCAGATGGTCAAACCTGCGTCTGCTGTGACCTGTTCGCCATCGAGTGTGAAAGTGATTTTATCGCTCATGGCTTATACCTCCTCGGGGAAGTGTTTGATGGTCAGGCGGATCGGGTTGGGTGCGGCCTGGCCAAGACCGCAGATCGACGTATCAACCATCGCGGCGCTCAGCTCTTCCAACAGCCCCTGATCCCACTTCTTTTCGCCCATCAGCTTGACGGCTTTTTCGCAGCCCACCCGGCAGGGGGTGCACTGGCCGCAGCTTTCATCCTCGAAAAAGCGCAGCATGTTCAGCGCCGCGTCACGGGCCGAGTCCTGATCGGACAGCACCACCACGGCGGCGGACCCGATGAAGGTGCCATGCGGCTGCAACGTGTCGAAATCGAGCGGGATATCATTCATCGACGCAGGCAGCAGGCCCGAGGAGGGGCCGCCCGGCTGATACGCCTTGAAGACGTGGCCATCCAGCATACCGCCGCAGGCCTCGATGATGTCGGTGATGGTGGAACCGGCAGGCAGCAGATGCACGCCCGGATTCTTCACCCGGCCCGAGACCGAATAGCTGCGCAGCCCCTTGCGGCCATTCTTCTCAATTGAGTTCAGGCATTCCGGGCCTTCACGGTTGATCTTACAGACCCAATACAGGGTCTCGACGTTGTGAACCAACGTCGGACGACCAAAGACACCCACCTGCGCCACAAACGGCGGACGGTGGCGCGGCTCGCCGCGCTTGCCTTCGATCGATTCAATCATCGCGCTTTCTTCGCCGCAGATATAGGCCCCTGCCCCGCGGCGCAGGTCGATGTAACCTGCCTCGACGATACCGGCCTCTTCCAGCGCGGTGATCTCACGGCGCAGAATTTCCAGCACCGCCGGGTATTCGTCGCGCATGTAGATAAAGGCTTTCTCGGCCTCGACCGCCCAGGCGGCAATCAGCATCCCCTCGAGGAAGACATGCGGCGTGCGCTCAAGGTAGTAGCGATCCTTGAAGGTGCCCGGCTCGCCCTCATCGCCGTTCACGGCCAGATAACGCGGACCTTCGTTGGCGCGCACGAAACCCCATTTGGTGCCGGACGGGAAACCAGCGCCGCCCAGACCGCGCAGACCGGCTTCTTTGACCTTGGCCTGAACCGCTTCCCAGTCGCCATTTGCGCGCAGGTCTTTCAGCGTGGCATAGCCGCCATCCGCCTCATAGGCCGCAAAGGTTTCATACTCGGGCACGTGTGCATGGGTATCATCTGCCGCAATCGCCGCTTCCACCTTCTCAACCGTAGCGTGGTCGATGTGGTTGTGGCCGATTTCCAGCACCGGCGCCGTGTCGCAGCGGCCCATGCAGGGTGCGCGCAGCACACGGACCTGAGAGGCATCCAGCCCATCTTCCAGCGCCTTCTTCAGCGCTTCGGCCCCGGCCAGCTCGCAGGAGAGCGAGTCACAGACCCGGATGGTCAGCGCCGGCGGCGGGGTCTCGCCTTCCTTCACCACATCGAAATGGGCGTAGAAAGTGGCGACCTCATAGATCTCCGCCTGACCGGTGCGCATCTCCTCGGCCAGCGCCCGGATATGCGCCGCGCTGAGGCAGCCGTATTTGTCCTGAATGAGATGCAGGAACTCGATCAGGAGATCCCGGTTGCGGGGCCGATCGCCAAGCAGGTCCAGAACCTCGCTATGCGCCTGATCATCCAGCTGCCGGCCCTTGGGCGTTTTGCGCCCCTTGCCTTTGCCAGATTTCCAAACGCCCTTGCTATTGTCCAAAGGTGCCACGATGACCTCCACTTCGCGATGCCAGATAAGGCGGCATTCCATTGAAGAAGCCTATCGTCAAATCGGAAAATTCAAAGGTACGATAACGAACGCTTATTGCTTGAAATCGTCAACCACGCCCTTCATCGCCTTCACCGTCGTCAGTTCGGGCTGGCGGTCCAATGTGACCATACAAATAGGTCTGCTCGGCGTCGGATCGACCAGCCGCAGCACCCTGGCGCCGGACAGCGGCCCCAGCGCATCCATCAGGGCTTCCGGTAGGATCGTGGCAACCGAGCCCGCCCGCGCCATCACAATCGCCGACATGAACCCGCTGGAATCCGAACGCACCTGCGGCCGCAGCCCCTGATCGGCGAAGATCCGGTCCAGAATCCGGCGATTCTGCATCTGCGGCTCCAGCAGGCTGAGCGGCAGCTCTGCTGCCTCGGCCCAGGAAATACTGTCCGCGCCATGTCCGCGATCCACCACCATCGCCTCGGGGGCGACCAGCACATAAGTCTCCTCATATAGCGGCTGGATGGTGACCTGATCGGGACCCAGGCTGTCGTGATAGGTGACGCCTGCATCAATTGTACCGTCAAACAGGCGCTGCTGGATCACCAGCGAGCTCAGCACCTCGATCCGGGCCAGAACCCGTGGGTGGGTGAGGTGCAGCCGGTCCACCATCTGCGCGGCATAGGCTGTTGCGGTGGGCACCACCCCCAGCACCAGCGTGCCGGTGACCTCGCCACGTGCGGCGGCCACCTCCTGCTCCAGCGCCTTGGCCTCATCCAGGATCGAGCGGGCCCGGCGCACGATCATCAGACCCTCTTCGGTCAGCCCCTGAAACCGATTGCCCCGGCGCACGATGGACACGCCCAGGCGCTCTTCCAGATTGCGGATCCGCATTGAAAACGCCGGCTGCGACATGCCGCAGTCCTGCGCGGCCTTGGCAAAATGGCGGTGACGCGCCAAAGCGCTCAGCAACCTGAGATCCTTGAGTTCGATCACCGCTCGTTTTCCTTGCTACTGCCGGGGCGCCGCTGTCGGTCATACACCATTCACAGCGGGTCGCGCCATCGGTTGCCAGCACGAGAGCGGCAGTTTTGGCGCAGGCCAGCAGGCTGGGCAGCCTGCACCATATATATAGGGGGCGATGGAGGCCGCACTCATGCGCCCCGCTACCGCCCCCGATCAGAGCAGGCCTCAGGCCTGCCGCTGTGCCGTCGCCGACCGGGCGATGCCATCATAGATCCCGGTCAGAATATTCAGCACCCGCGTTGCCTCACCGATACGGTTTTCCACGCCCGGCACCTGCGACAGCGCCTGCAGCAACAGGTTGCGACGCTGCACATCATAGGCTGCGGTGATCCCCAGCCCCTCCTCCGTTGCGGAATAGGTCACCCCGCCACGCCCCGATCCGGTCTTGCGGATCAACCCGGCCGAAGCCAGCTTGCGCAGTGAATACTGGATATTCGGAATGTCATCCCGATTGGTGACCCGCGCAAGCTCCTTGATCGTCTTGGGCCTGTCGTTCATGCGGATAACGTTCATCAGAGTGATTTCGGGACCCGAGGCGGACAGATCCGACACAAGCCCAAGACATTCGGATTGCCAACGCGCAAACCCCTCGAATGTTCTCATCAGTGCAAACTCGAAATCGCTCAGATCATCTTCGGCACCATTATCAAAAGTCTGATCCACCGCATTCGCGGTCTCAGTCTTGGGTGATCCGGAATAGATATCCAACAAATAGTCTCCTTGGTTCAGCGGCATAAATAAGCCTCCGGTGGCGGCGAAACCTGCTGTCAAGGTGTTTCACGCGCATTCGTTCCCTAAACCCGTCACCACGCTCCTTAGTAAGTATCTGGCGTTAGGTTTCAACCCGTCCGTGCAGCAGAAAATGGGGCCAAACTCGGCGAATTTATCCAAGGGGTTGGAGAATCAGCGGAATTTAAAAAGCAGGATAAACTTTAGTTACGCATTATTTTTAAGAATATAGATAAAATTTCACGCCAAAGGCGCCCTGAATCATATTATTTCCGTGAAAACGCGCCCACAGGCCAGACTCATGCGGGGGCGCAGCCCGCCCGGCAGGCCACCTGCCTGTTCGCAATAAAATGGCAGCTTAATCATCACTTTGCGCAGCGGGCGCGGGCCCGCCTGCCCACCGATCGCGCCTGAAATTCGCCCGCCTCAGCCTGCGCTCATTGCGGATGTGCCTATTAATTCACCGGTAAGTCCTCAGGGCTATGCTACCCGCCGACGATGTGCACAGGCACATGTTGCGAGAAGGAGCAGAGCTTGGAACGACGGGCGGACCTCATGTTGGTTGTCGCGCAGGCATTGGCCGTGATGGTGACCATCACCGGTTGCGCTGCCGCACGCCTGATCGTTGCGTGGCGACCGGAGATTTCGACAGGGGCCAACTGCCGACGCCCATATCGGCCGAAGACTCATGTCGCGGCACGACCGCTGTTGCGGCACCCGCAGGCAACCAGACCTGCTCTTTCAGCTCGGTATCAAGATTGGGGTAGCGCAATCGCGCGCCTGCTGATGACCGGCGTCCGCCAATCTTTGGTCCGACGCCACAGTATGTTCACCATGTCACCGCCCCCAATCGGGCATGGTTCTCTCGGTTTGCCCGTTCCGGTCAACCAATTCGCGAAACGACGCAGCCGAAGCTAGCGGCTGTCTCCAGGGGGCTGTCGGTACTGAATCCGACACAAATTCCGCCAGCGCGTTCGTTCCACGCAATGGCAATTGAAAGGTGCTGAAATGAAATTCCGAAATCCTGCGCGTTCCGTCATGAACAGGCTGTCTGTCTTTGCCAAATGCAGCCTTCTCATCGCGGCGTCCACCCTCGTGGTGACCCTGTTTCTGACTTGGGAAAACCAGAAAATCCTCGGTGAAGCTGTGGATAGTGGCGTACAGACACTGGCCGAAGGCGTGACCGTAACCGTGGCCGCGCGCAGCGGCGGTGCAATCCGCTTTGGTGATACCGAACGTCTTGAAAGCGACCTGCAATCCCTGATCGAGCTGTCGAACGGCCGGTCCAGCCACGGGATCGCCATCAATGGCAAGGGCAAGACGGTTGCCTCCACCGGCACCGCAACCGAGGCTGAAATTGCCGAACTGACCCTCGTCGCCCAAAAAGCGATGGAAAACAATCAGATGGAGTATAGCGAAAACGGCTATCTCGTCGCCGCACCCGCCACCGCCGGTGCCGAGGGGACGGTGGTCGTCGGCGCGGTCGGGATGGTCTGGAGCCCGGATGTCGCCTTTGCCGAGGTGGCGCCGAACCAGCTGCTGTCCTTCATTCTCGCCGGTGGCGCCTTTGTGGTGATGCTGGGCCTGTCGATGTTTGCCCTGCGCTCCATGATGTCGCGCCCGCTGGGCGATGTTGCCACCGCAATCAACCGCCTGGCCGAGGGCGATTATGATCACGACACCGAACATCAGGCACGGGGCGACGAAATCGGCCTGATCGCCCGCCATATCGAGGCGCTGAAATCGCAGCTGTCCGCCGCCAGAACCGTGGAAGATCAGCGCCGTGCCGACCAGGCGGCGCAACGGGTTGTGGTGGATCGTCTGAATGACGGGCTGCACGCGCTCTCGGAGGGGGATCTGTCGCAGACCATCGACGATGAATTCTCCGCCGATTACGAAAGCCTGCGCCAGAACTTCAACAAGACCGTCGACAAGATGGTCGGCATTATCGACGCGGTGATCGACAACTCATCGCGCATCCGTGCCAGCGCCGAAGAGATCAGCCAATCCTCCAGCGATCTCTCCCAGCGCACCGAGAGCCAGGCGGCCACGCTTGAGGAGACCGCCGCCGCCATGGAGCAGCTCACCGTCAGCGTGAAATCCGCAGCCGATGGCGCCCGCGAGGTGGAGGGCATCGTATCGGAGGCCAAGGAGACCGCCGTCAACAGCGGCCAGGTCGTCACCCGCGCCGTCGACGCCATGTCCAAGATCGAGCAATCATCGGAGAAGATCTCCCAGATCATCTCGGTCATCGACGATATCTCCTTCCAGACCAATCTGCTGGCGCTGAACGCAGGGGTCGAGGCCGCCCGTGCAGGCGAAGCCGGCCGTGGTTTTGCGGTTGTCGCCTCCGAAGTGCGCGCCCTGGCCCAGCGCTCCTCCGATGCCGCGCAGGAGATCAAGGCGCTGATCAGCGAAAGCACCGGCCACGTCGGCGAAGGTGTCGATCTGGTCGGCCGCGCGGGCGAGGAGCTGAAACAGATCATCGAACGCGTCGCCACCATCTCGGGCCATGTCAGCGGCATTGCAACCGGCGCGCAGGAGCAATCGACCACGCTGGGCGAAATCAACACCGGCGTGACACAGCTCGATCAGGTGACCCAGCACAATGCCGCCATGGTTGAGGAATCAACCGCCGCTAGCCAGATCCTGCGCAATGATGCCAATGAGCTGGCCCGCCAGGTCTCGGTGTTCAAGACCCGCAAAACGGACAATAACGTTGTCTCCGTGGCGCCCAGCGCACCAGCCCCGGCCCCGGCCAGGCCAGCCGCCGCGCCGAAACCCGCGGCTGAGCACAACCCGGCCCCATCGGCGCACGGCGATGATGACTTCTTCGATGCCAGCCCGACAAAGGCCGCCGTCGGCTGGGAAGATTTCTGATCTCCCCCGGCCAGACCCAATAGCGAAAAGGCGCGCCAGATCCGGCGCGCCTTTTTCATATCTGCTTGGCCCCCCTGTTACTTGGCCCAGCCCCTTCCCTGCGCGTCCCCGCCCCCGGATGACAGAACCCTGTCGCGAGTATCCGGGCAGCACCATCGCCGCTCAGTTCTCTGTCAGGTCCAAGGATCTGGGGGGCCAAGGCTCTGGCAGACCTGAGGCTCTGGCAGCTAATATCACCGCAGCCAGACCGGAGCCGAGAGGGCGCGAAATCGACGACAATACAGGGAATCTCAAATCGGCCGCGAAACAGCGAGGCCACCGCGCTGATACTGCCGCAAAGGGCCATACCGCCGCAGCAGATCCTGTGCGGTCGCCAGCCTTGGTGGCTGGCGACCGCACAGGATGGATGCGGCCCCGGCAGGCGCTGCCTGCTAGCCAAGTGCAGGGGCTGGTGCCGCAGGGGCGGCGGTCTGCACCGGCGCCCAGACCGGGTAGCCCTGCGGCAGCGCGGCCGCCTCATCCGCCCCGTGTTCATAACCCGCGCGCCAGCCCGGCTGTAGCCAGACCCGCGCGTGATCCGCGCTCGCCTCCATGTCGTGAACCGCGAGGCTCAGCGCCGCCGCATCATGCTGCGCCGTCAGCTGCAGATGATCGCCCGGAGAGACCGACCGTGGCCGATCCAGCAAAAAGGCCGTCCGCCCCCAATGCCCCTCGGAAGCAAGATCATTGGTCAGCTGAATCCCCGGCGCCAACTCCATCTCAAAGCTGACAAATACCGCATGGACGATACCCGGATGGCTACAGAACAGCGTCTCGGTGGTCCGCCCCGGCCTGACATCCGGGCGCGTAAAATCGAACGCAAACAGCTCTGTACCGGCGCCCAGCGGTCGCAGCCCACAGGATCTGAAATCACTCGGCGTGATCTGCGCAACCCGCGCCAGATGGTGAAAGGCGCCCAGATCGAACCCCTCTGCCATCTGCGGCCGCCACTGCTCCAGAAGCGGCGCACTTTCGACAGGTTGCGCGACCAGCCTGCCGGTTTCGGGAACCGCGCGGGCGCCCGGCTTGGCCAGCGCCGACATCGCATGTGACAGCGTATCCAGCGCGCCCTCCCCCAATAGAACGGTATCGACAATCTCCGAAATCACCACATCGGCCTGCTCCGGCATGTCGACACCAAGGATAATCTCATGCGACCACTTGGAAATGACGGTGATGCGGTCGCTCAGACCATTGTCGGCAATCACCCGCGTCGCCGCCTCCGCGATCAGCGGCTGCTGCTCACAGGTATAGACATGTTTCGCCCCGGCCCGCGCCGCCAGCATCGCCGTCAGACCGGCACCGCAGCCGATATCCAGCACGATATCCCCCGGTCTGACCTTCATCGCGATGGCCTCGGCATAGGCACGGTTGCGCGCCCGATCCGCCAGCATCGGAAAATGCCAGCGCGGCACAAACGTCTGGTGCAGCCGCTCCTGCAACACCTGCGCCTCATGGTGATGAGGATCCAACCGCAGCGCTTCCGACAACAGCTGCGCGCTGCGCATACCGCCATCACCAAGGGGGGTGGATTTGGCAAGCTCCACCAGATGCCCGGCCTCCGCGCGCCCCGCAAGAAAGGGCATGGAGGCGGGTCTAGACGTTTGTGTTTTAAGCAATTTTTAGTTTTCCCTATTTGAGGCAAATGCAACTGATTGCGACTATTCACCACCCGGATCTAAGAATTGGTAAAGCTCACAGCCTATCGCGCACCGAATGTCGGCAGGCCATGCCCCGCCCCCCTTGCCAAGGGTGCGAAAGTTTCTTAGCCTGATTTGAAACTCACATCGCACAACGGGAGGACAGCAGCTGAACATGCGTATCATCCGCCGACTTCAGCACGGTCCCCGTCTGGCCCTGTAAATCCGTTTGCAGGGCTGGCCAGAGGAAAATCTCGTCACTGGTCCGCCGATTGCCGCTTTTGCGGCCAAATCTCTTTGACCCGAGTTTTCCATGTCTGTCATCAATCTCAATGCGTTGGGCGTCACCCTTGGCGACCCGCTGTTCCGCGACCTCTCCCTGACCCTTTCGAAATCCGACCGGCTCGGTCTCATCGCCGCCAACGGGCGGGGCAAATCGACCCTGCTTGCCTGTCTCGCCGATGAGCTGACGCCGACAACCGGCGAGATCACCCGCGCCCGTGGCCTGCGGATTGGCCACGTGAAACAGAGCCTGCCCGCCGAGGCGCTTGCCGTCACGCTCTATGACTGGGTGCTTGCCGCCCTGCCGGGCGAGCAGGCCGATTATGAAAGCTGGCGCGTCGATGTGGTTCTGGATGACCTTCAGGTGCCTTATGAGTTTCAGCACCAGCCGCTTGGCGCGCTCAGCGGGGGCTGGCAGCGCGCCGCGATGCTGGCGGCCGCCTGGATCACCACGCCGGACCTGCTGCTACTGGATGAGCCGACCAACCACTTGGATCTCAACCGAATAGCCTTTCTCGAAAACTGGCTGTCAGAGCGGCCGCGCGATCTGCCGATGGTGATCACCTCCCACGACCGTGCCTTTCTGGATGCCACGACCAACCGCACGCTGTTCCTGCGCGCCGAAGGCTCGCGGGTGTTCCAGCTGCCATTCTCCGCCGCCCGCGCCGCATTGGATGAGGTCGACGCCGCCGATGCGCGACGCCATGCCAATGATCTGAAAAAAGCCCAGCAGCTGCGCCAGCAGGCCGCAAAGCTGAAGAATGTCGGGATCAACTCCGGCTCCGATCTCTTGCTGACCAAGACCAAGCAGCTGGCCGAACGCGCCGACCGGCTGGAGGCCGCCGCCAAACCGGCCCACCGCGAGCATTCGGCCGGCGACATCAGGCTGACCAACAGCGGCACCCATGCCAAAGCCCTGATTACATTGGATGATCTGACCGTTCAGACGCCGGACGGGCAGCGGCTATACAGTACCGGCCAGAAATGGATCACCCCCGGGGACCGCATTGTCCTGCTGGGCGCAAATGGCACCGGCAAGACGCAGCTGGTCAGGATGATCCAGCAGGCACTGACCGGCGGGGCGGAGCAGATCAGATGTGCGTCCTCTGTCGTTCCGGCCTATTCGGACCAGCACCTCAGCCAGCTGGCCGATAATGACACGCCGCTGGCGCTGGTGACGGCGGCCTCCGACATCGGCGATCAGCCCGCGCGCAACCTTCTGGCGGGGGCAGGCATCAAATTCGCCTTGCAGGACACGGCGGTGAAAGCCCTGTCAGGCGGGCAGAAGGCACGGCTGGCAATGCTGCTCCTGCGGCTTCGCAACCCCAATTTCTATCTGCTGGACGAACCCACCAATCATCTCGACATCGAAGGTCAGGAAGCCCTCGAAGCAGAGCTGATCGGCCAGGATGCCGCCTGTCTGCTTGTGAGCCATGACCGCAGCTTTCTCAGGGCCGTCGGCAATCGCTTCTGGTGGATCCGTGGCCGTCGCCTGGAAGAGGTCGCCAGCGCCGATGCCTTCCTCAGCTCTGAAATGGGCGCGGGCTGAGGGCTATGGCGGCGGCCACCTGTGACCGCCGCCCCGCCAGACCCGCCAGTTGCCGAAATATTGGGCAACACATCATCCGGGCGTCTGGCTGCGCCGGTGGCTGCGGCAGAACCGCTTGCGCCGCCACGTGGTTTTCGCAACTCTGCGACACAGAAACGGATACAGACACAACCCCCGGAACAGACCCCGCCCTGCCCAGCGACCGGGGATATGCGACCCAAGGATCCAGCCGATGACGACCGATATTGCCATCACCCGCGCCAGCGCCTCCGAGCCCGAGGCTCAGGCGCTGATCAAACGCCATCTGGCACAGATGGCCGCGCAATCCCCCGCAGAAAGCTGCCACGCACTGGATGGCAGCGGCCTTGATGCCGCCGATGTCGCCTTCTTCCTGCTCCGCCGCGACGGGCGGGCCATCGCCATGGGCGCCCTGAAGTCGCTGCCCGATGGCGGCTGCGAACTGAAATCCATGCACACCCTCGCCGAGGCCCGCGGCAGCGGCGCCGGACGCCAGATGCTGGAGTTTCTGCTGGACCGCGCCCGATCCGACGGCGCCCCTGCGGTCTATCTCGAAACCGGCTCGACCGAGGATTTCACCCCAGCCAAACGGCTCTATGAAAGCTACGGCTTTGTCGAATGCCCACCCTTTGGCGACTACAGCAAGGACCCCTGGTCGCTGTTTATGCGCCTTGACCTGCGCGCCGCGGCTTGACCCTTCCCCGCGTCCTGTCATAACTGGCGCCAGCGGTCCCTTAGCTCAACTGGATAGAGCAGCTGACTTCTAATCAGCAGGTTGAGGGTTCGAGTCCTTCAGGGATCGCCAGCATTCCATCCATCAGGATCTGCCCGATAGCGGCGGCGTTTCCGGCGCGCAGACCGGGAGTTTGCCAGAAGGTTGCCGGGGCGCTCTGGCGACAGACGCCGTTGCGGCAGCCTTTGCGCTTAACTTGACAAAAGAACTAGGGTTAAATAACTGACCCCGGGCGCAGCGGATGATGCGCCATCCAGCAAGACTCTGCACCTCAGCGGTGCAGGGCTCCAGCCATTCTCGATCACGACACCGATCAAAACGGCGGCACCCTGTGCCGATGGCTGGAGAGACATGTGACACAGGGCAATCCCCCACCCTCAAATGACAGCGCCCGCCGCCGCCCGCAGCGGATGCTGAACCGGCGAGCCTTGCGCCGGGTCGCCGCCCTTATGCGCTGCGCAAAGGATATGGCAGCGATCTCTCCGCCGTCCGGTCATAGCGGCATAGCGCGCTGGAGCCTGACCGGATTGCCGCCCAGCCGACATGTGATCCCTGAATGGGAGAGGCCAATCATGACCGCTAACCCGTTGTTCCCCCTGCAAACCATGGCCAGCCCCCCGGCATCGTTCCTTGCCACGGTGCGCGCCGCCCCCGGACAAAGCTATATCGCCGCCAATTGGAGCCCATCATGACCATCCTCAGATCAGCGGCCCTTGCCGCGCTGTTGCTGATCCCCGCCTTCGTCGCCGCGCAGGAGGCGCCGGTGTCGCCAACCCCTCCCGCCCCGCCGGTGCCGCAGGTCGCAGCCGATGCCCCGGCATCGGTGATGCCGCAGATCCCCGCGACCACAGGCTCCGCCGCGCAAGCCCCAGCAGCAGCACCGGCACCGCAACCGGATGCGCCGCAGACCGCGGATGCCGCCGCCCCGGCGCAACAGCAGCGCCTTGCGCAGACCGCCAGCGATGCCACCGCGCAGGCCATGGCGCTCCTGCGTGATGGCGGCCCCTCGATCTGGGTGATTGCCGCTCTTTCGGTGATCACGCTGACGCTGATCCTGTGGAAGATCTGGCGGCTCGCGCTGATCGGCGCCTGGTCCCGGGGCAAGGCCGGCCGCGCTGTCGCCGCCTTTGAACGCGGCGAACCGGACATCGCCCGCGATATCGTCCGGGGCCGTCGCGGCATCCGCTCCAAAGTGGTCGCAACCGCGCTGGCCTCCGTCCACACCCTGCCTGAAGACCGCGCCCGCGAAGAAACCGCCCGCGTCGCCAAGCTGCATCTGGCCTCCGCCGGCTCTGGCCTTGGCGCGCTGGAGCTGATCGCCACCATCGCCCCGCTGCTGGGCCTTCTGGGTACGGTTCTCGGCATGATCGCGGCCTTTCAGGCCTTGCAGGCCGCCGGGTCCAAGGCCGATCCCGCCTTGCTGGCCGGCGGCATCTGGGAGGCGCTCCTGACCACTGCGGCCGGCATGGGTGTGGCCATTCCCGCCTCCGCCGCCCTCACCTGGTTCGAATCCGTGATCAGCCGCATTCGCCGCGACCTTGAGGACAGCGCCACCCGCATCTTTGTCGCCCACCAGCCGTCATCGCTGAAACTGGCCGCCGAGTAAGCCGATGCACCTCACCCAAGCTCAGCGCACCCGACGCAAACCCAGCCTGACGCCGATGATCGACGTGGTGTTCCTGCTCTTGGTGTTTTTCATGCTGGCCTCCCGCTTTGGCACCGATGCGGTGCTCGACCTGCCGCTTGCGGGTCAGGGCGGCAGCTACAACGGCCCGCCCCGGCTGATCGGCATCGGTGCCGGCAATCTCGATCTCAACGGCCAGCCGGTGGCCGAGAGCAACCTGCCAGCGGCGCTCGCCCTGCTGATGGACAGCCCCGGTGACATGCTGGTGCTGCGCGGGCGCGATCAGGCCGATGTGCAGCGGATCACCGATGTGACCACCCTGCTGCGGCAGGCCGGGTTCAGCAATTTTGTGCTGGTGGACTGAGGAGACCCCGTGGACCTGACCGATCCCCCCCGCCGGATGCGCACGGAATCCATCGTGCCGATGATCAACGTCGTATTTCTGCTGCTGATCTTCTTCCTCATGACCTCGCGGCTCGCCCAGCCTGACCCGTTCGAGGTGACCCCGCCCGCCGCCGCGCTGGAGGGTGAGCCAACATCCGATGCCGTGCTCTTTATCGACGCTACCGGGCGGCTGAACTTCGACGGCCACGAAGGCACCGCCGCGCTCAGCCGACTTGCCGACGCCAGTGGCAAAACCATTCAGCTGCGCGCCGATGCCCGGTTGCCCGCAACCGATCTGGCGCGGATCCTGCGTCAGCTGGCCGCCGCCGGGCTTAGCCGCGCCGAACTGGTGGTGCGCCCGCAATGAAACGCGCCGCCGAACTCACTGTCTTTGCCGGGATCGCCACGGTGATTCACGTTGCCCTGTTTGCCAGCGCCCCCAGATCCGGCGCCCAGTCCAGCGGCGCCGGCGGCGATGCTCTCGTCTCGGTTCAGGCCGCCAGCGCCACCGTGGTCGAGATGGTCGAAACCTGGGAGCGCCCGCCGCAGACCCAGCCCCGGATCGACACCGATCTGACCCCGCCACAGACCGCCCCTTCGGCCCCCGTGATACCGCAGTTCGACCTGGCGCAGGCGCCCAGCGCCGCACGCCAGCTCGCGATCAGCCCTCCGCCCCCCGCTGACAGGCTCGACGTCGACAGCGCACCACCGCCGCCGCCAGCGCCACCGCAGACCGTGCCGCGACCACAGCCCGATCCCGATCTGCGCCCCCGCGCAAAACCACGCGCCAAGCCGGAGCCGCAACCGCAAAACGCCCGCAAAGCCGAGCAGAGATCATCGGGGCGCGATGCCCAGCGCGCTGCCGGATCGGGCGGCGGCGCCGAGGCGGGTCAGGCGGGCAGCTCCGCAGCCGCCACCGCAGAGGCCGGTCGACAGGCCAAGCTTCAGGCGATCTGGGGGGCCAAGATCCGCGCCCGTATCGAACGGCGCAAACGCTACCCGTCAGGCGCGCGCGGCAACGGGCGGGTGGTGGTGCGTCTCACCGTTGCCCGCAGCGGTCAGCTGATCAGCCACCGGATCGCCAGATCCTCCGGCAATGCCGCGCTGGATCAGGCCGCGCTTCAGGCCGTCGCCCGCGCCGCAAATTTCCCCGCCGCCCCCCGGCAGCTGACGCTTAGCCAGATGACATTCAGCCTGCCGATGGATTTTTCGAAGTAACGGCGCGACCGGCCAAGCGCGCCCTTGTGCAGGTGTGAAACCCTGTCCGCGCCCCGTCGCAGGATCACCGCGCCACCGATGCGCCCGCAGGCCGGCGCCAGTGTCGGTGTCAGTGTCGGTGCCCGCGCCTGTTCGCCTAATCTGGTTGCTCAGTCTGGTTGCCCAGTCTGTTAACCTCACAGAAATATCCGTTGCGGTCTTACCAGATATCCGCGCCCGCACGCTCAGCAACGCCCAGAAAAAGTATCAGCCTGCCTGTCCGAATGTTTCGCGCGCGAAACAATTAGACAGGGACGCTGACCTTTTCAACAGCGCGAGCTGACAACCGGGCTGCCCCAGACACGGACCATGCCGCGCCACCTCGCACCCAAGGTTTACGCCGCAGGCCGCTGTGCCTCAGCCACCGCAAGCTCCGCCATCTCAAGGATCGCCGCGCGGGTGTCGGCCACCGCGATGAACCGGGCGTTGTGGCAGAATTTGGCCCCCTTGACCCCGCAGGCCGCCTCAAGCGCGGCATCGGTCAGCCCGGCCCAGGCCGCAGGCAGATCGGCGCGGCTTTCAAAGCTGTCGCCGCTCTTGCGGATGGTGGTCAGCGTCCAGTCGCTGCTGCGCGGATGGACCACGAACAAGAGATGGTCAGCCCCGGCCGCCTCGACCGCCGCGCGAAAGGGCATTCCCATCGGCAGCTCCAGCACCCGCGCCGCACCTGCGGCCTCGATCGCGCTCAGCACCATAACCTCGGCGCGCCGTTTCGCCGCCCTCCCCCGGACCGCCGCCTCGACAAAGGCGCGCGCAACCGGCAGTGCTGCCAGAAACGCCTGATCATCCGCGCCCTCGCGGCTGTCGTCAAACGCCGGCTTCAGCGTCTCCAGCAGCACCGGCAGCGTCATTCCCGCCAGCGGCCCCGCAACCGAAGGTTCAATCGCGCCATTGTCCAGCAGATCCACCGGCAGCACGAACCCCTGGTCAAAACTGTGGTGGATCGCCTCGATATCCGCCTCCGGCACCGCCAGACTGCGCAGGTAATCGCGGCCATAATGCCGCCAGATCAGCCCAAAGGAGCTATAGGGCTGGCCATCGTCGCGCAGCGGATTGGGGCGCTGGTGATGATCGAAAACCTGCGCCTCGGCATCATAGGCCCGGCCCACGTCATAGATGATCCGCCCCGCCTGTGGCGTGATCCAGGCCTCCTCCCGCGAGCGCAGCAGCGTGGCATCGGGAAACAGCCGCGTCAGAATGACCGAGGACAGCAGTTCATCGGCATGAAACCCGCCGGAATGGGTCACAAGATGGGTGATGGTCATCAAAGGCGCTCCGCAAGGGCTAACAGGCGTCGGGCACCCGCAAGGCCACCCATCGGTATCAAAGGCGGCGTCGCCATGCGCGCATCATCACGCCCCCGGCGCCGCGCCAGGCTCTCCCCCCGGATAGCGCATCGTGCTGGCAAATTACAGGGGCGAAAAACGCCCGCAGATCATTGGCTTGATACACCCAGTGGCAGGTCGGCTAGGCGGCGGGTTTGCGGACCTGAATACGGGTCCATTTCTCGCCGCTCCACAGATCATGCAACGCGCCGATCTGGCCCAGCAGCGCGCGCTGGGGGGCGGCCTCGGCATCGCGCAGGTCGAGGATGATCGCCCCATCGGGTTTGACGCTGTTCTTCCAGAAGGTCTCATAGGTGCTGACCGGATAGTGAAAACCGCAGCTGAGCAGCGACAGCGCCAGATCGACATCTCCGATCCGGTTCGGATCCTCGCGGCCCGGATTCACCGTCGTCACATCCGCCACGCCATTGGCGGTCAGAAACGCCCGCGCGGTGCTGAGACTGCTATAGGCGGCCCCTTCGGCGTCGAAGCCGAAATGGGTCGCCTCATTGTCTTCCAGGTCGATCAGGGTGATCGCGCAGGCAAACTCCCGCGCCAGAAACAGATCAATGAAGCCATAGCCACATCCGATATCCGCGACATGTTTCGGCGCAAGTGTCTCCAGCGTGGGCTTCAGCGCCAGATACTCAAGATAGAGCACGGAAATCGCGCGTTTCAGCAGCAGATCGCCGCGGCGCGCCACTTCGTCCTGTAACTCCTCCGGCTTGCCCTTGGACCAGCGGCGGATCGGTCGGCCGGGACGGTCCAGATCAAAGAGCACCTCGGACCGCTGAAGCACGGTGTTCAGAATATCGGCCTCGCTGAACATGGACAGATCCAGCGTTTCGACCACGCTGGACTGGGCAACCTCTGTGACACGATCTGCGTTGAACATCCTCGCGCTCCTTGCGTCTTCTGTGGCTCTGCGCTGCTGCCGGGCAGCACATCGGTCTGATACCATGAGACCGCAGATAGCGGTAGGAAAACATCCTTCGCAGGCTTGGACTTATCGCAGGTTCGGCATGCGGTCAGTACATCACCGTGTTGAGCGTGACCTCGGGCCGCTGGCCTGCGGCGAGCTTGGCGCTGCCACGGGCGATCAGCCAGCCATCTTCCCGTTCCAGCCGCGCGACAAGCCGCCGGGCGGTATGGTTCTGCGGCAGCTCTGTCTGCGGCAGGCTGAATGCGATCTGCCGGCTGGCGCCATCGCTGATGAGATCGACCCGCGCCGCAGTGTCATCGGGCGCATCTGCCTGCGACGGATCCGACAGGAAGACGGTGATCCGCCCCTTCGGGATCTTGCCCTCGCCGGCAAAGGTGACAATCCCCTGCACTGCTCCCGGCTGTGCCCGGCCGCGATCAGCGGTGACCCCCAGCGCGGTTGCAGCCAGCCCGAGGATCAGCTGACGCCGGTGCAGCGGCTGGATATGGGACCGAGGTTGGGACTGTCTGATAGACTGCGGGGCAAGATAGCGGGGCATGGTGTTTCCTCTCCCGAAACATAGCCAGCACAGGGGGCGCAATCGGCCCCCTGTGCCTGTTCGTATCAGATCAGATGATCACAAAATCATCTGCTGTCAGCTGTAGCCCGGACTGCAACTGGGCGAACTGGATCGCATCGTCACCGCCCCGACCGTCCGCATCATAGGTCAGCGCACCGCTGGAGGTGTTGTAGACAATCCGGTCCGCCGCATCGAGCGCGGTACCCGAAGCGCTGCTGTGGAAGGCGCCAAAGTCCAGCACACCCACTGCGCCCACTTCGGTGAAGATCGCGCTGTCCAGCAGGATGGTGTCACTGGCCACATCGAAGTCGCGGATCTCGTCGATATTGTCCGCACCCAGCTCGGTCGAGAAGCGGAAGTAATCGTCTCCCTGACCACCAAAGAGCGTATCCGCCATCAGACCGCCATCCAGCATGTCGTTGCCACGTCCGCCCCTGAGCACATCCTCGCCCGCCTCGCCCGGCTGCGCCGGTGCCGGTGGGAATTCGACCGAGACATTCAGCTCATAGGTGGAGCCTTCAGGCACGCTCTCGGACCAGCCATCGGCGGTATCCGGCGACCAGCTGCCCTCAAGGATGTAGTAGGTGCCGGTTTCCTCGACCACAAAGACAGTGCTGGAGTCGCGGTTGCTGGTGGAGCCGGGATCGCCGCCGCCATCATCGTTCTGGGTGACGATATTGCCCTCGCTGTCCAGCAGCCGAACCCAGCTGTCGTGAACATTGGGATCGGCAATCCCGTCGATGTCGATGGTCAGCACGGTGCCCGCCGCCAGATCAATGCGGTAGTAACCACCCGCCCCGTTGCCGGTGGCATTCACTGTGGTGTGCAGCACGCTGGTCGAGTCAAAGATATCCGGGTCCTCGGTCAGCGAGAAGTTATCCGAGATATCAAAGGCGGTTTCGATCGAGTTATTGGTCGCATCCGGACCCAGCGTGGCGTAGCCCGTGCCAAGACCGGGCTGCGGTATCGCATCCGCGGCATCGGCAAAATCCCCCAGCAGGGTGTCATCCCCGTTGCCGCCTTTCAGGGTGTCATTGCCCCCCTGCCCGGTCAGCACATTGTCGGAGCCGTCGCCCTTGATCCGGTCATTGAAACCGGAGCCGGAGATATTCTCGATGGAAACATAGGTGTCGCCCGCGGTCTTGCCATTGGCCATGTTCAGCTTCACGCCACGGGTCGCATTGGCGTAGTCCGCCGTATCGCTGCCCGCGCCGCCATCAAGCAGGTCCGCCCCGCCACCGCCGGTCAGAACATCGTCGCCGGCACCGCCGCTCAGGGTGTTTTCGCCATCCGAGCCGATCAGGTGATCGTCATGGAGCGAGCCAACCGCGTTTTCCACATCCACGATGATGTCATGACGGATCGTGGTGCCGCGTCCGACGATCTGCACCGGTCCGTCAGCGTCGCCGCCACGGGCTGTGCCGTTTTCCAGATCGACAGTCACCCCGACCGAGCTGGTGGTATAGACCACGGTATCCACGCCCGCGCCGCCGTCGAGATAATCCTGACCGCTGCCGCCGATCAGAACGTCGTCGCCGTCCTCACCATAGAGCATGTCACCGTCGTTGCCGCCATCCAGCGTGTCGTCACCGCCGCCGCCATTGAAGACGTCGCCGCCGCCCTGACCCCAGAAATGGTTGTTGTCGGAGGTGCCGATAAACCGGTCGATCCGGTCATCCGAGCCGATCAGGTTTTCAATGCTGTAGAAGGTATCGCCCGAAGCGGTGCCCCCGCTGGCCACATTGGTTTCCAGGTTGACCAGCAGCTGGAACGGGCTTTCCTGGCTGAAATCAACGGTGTCGATCCCTGCCCCGCCGCGGAACACATCGGCCCCCGCCTGACCGCGCAACAGGTCGTTGCCATCGCCGCCGTCCAGCAGGTCGTCGCCCGCTCCGCCGTTGATAGTATCATTGCCATCGCCGCCATAAAGCGCGTCATTGCCATCGTCGGTTTCGGTCTGATCCTCAAGGTCAGCAATATCAATGGTGTTGTTGATGTCGCGGCTGGCCAGCGTATCGCGCCCGCCAATGATCAGATCATCGCCACCAAGGCCAAAGATGGTATTGCCACCGGCACCGCCATCCAGCGTCTCATTGCTGTCATCACCGATGATCAGACTGTCCAGCGCGTCGGTTGGCCCCTCGTTCGGCGCATCCGGCGCGTCGCTGCCCGGTGTTCCCGGCGTGCCGCCCGCGTAGATGATTGTCTCCACATTGGCGATGTCGCCCAGATCCAGCCCATCAGCCACCACGATCACGGTGTCATTGCCGCCGTTTTCTTCCTCGCGAACGATATCATCAATGG
Organism: Phaeobacter sp. JH20_34; assembly: GCF_048056095.1. Lineage (NCBI taxonomy): Bacteria > Pseudomonadati > Pseudomonadota > Alphaproteobacteria > Rhodobacterales > Roseobacteraceae > Phaeobacter > Phaeobacter sp. JH20_34. The sequence goes on from NZ_JAYMWT010000007.1 coordinate 25,525, forward strand.
AATCAACGAAATAGACGTCATCTCCGCCATTGCCGGCCATGCGGTCATTGCCCGCGCGCCCGTCCAGAACATTGTCGCCGTCATTGCCGATCAGGATATCGTCGTAGCTGCTGCCGATCCCTGTCTCGATGTAGTATTCAGTCTGATCCGCGTTGTGCCCGGCAAAGATCGACACATTGTTGTTGTGCCCGTTGACGCTGGAGAACTCACCGGCACGCAGGTCCAGAATGGTGCTGGCGGTGGAGCCGGAGAAGTCGATGGTGTCATCGCCGCCGGTGTCATGGATCACAAAACCGATATCGTGCTGCGGCCCGTCCTCGGTCAGCAGGTAGCCATATTCGGTGCTGTTGAAGCCATAGGTATTGTCATCGGTATTGAGGTTGATGGTCTGATAGGTCCGCACGCCCTCATCATCGACGGTAGAGAAATAGCGGCGAATGATCGCCTCGATATCGCCCATAAGCGGTGTGACCGCCGACCAGCGCGTGTCCTCGCCCACGTCGATACCATCGAAATAGGACATGACGCTGTATTGCTGGCGGTCATAGGTCCAGGTTGCATTGTTCAGATAGTTGATCTGCACACCACCGGGGCCGCTGTAATTATAAAGGCCGGGGTGGTTGAGGCCGAATTCATGGCCAAACTCATGCACAAAGGTGTCAAAGACATAGCCGCCCAGATCCGTGATATTCGGTTCGGTGTCGTGGAAGCGCTGGCCGACGCTGACATAGCGGTCGCTGGAGAAGGCGCTGCCGTCACTTTGTTCGCCGATTTCGGGGCTGACAACCTCCATCCAGTGCAGATCCGCGTCATAAGGCGCATCATCGACGATCTCGAACTGCAAAGGCGTGACCGAAGACCACATCTCCAGCGCACCGATGGCGGCATCCTTATAGGCGGGGTGATCATTCAGCCCGGTCAGGTTGATCACCAAGGGATCGGCGGCGATTTCCGGGGTCAGACTGCGGCCAAGCGCGCCCAGATAATCGAGAAACCCCTCGTAATCCTCGCTTTTGCCAAAGGGGTTCTCCGGCGTTTGATCATTGGTCCACCAGTCTGTGCTGGTCTCGGTTGATGTTGGCATGTTGGCCTCCCTGTCATTCAACCCAATCGTTCAACCCCGAGTAGTCAGATCTGATGGGCAAAATTCACCCGTAGCCCTCCGCAGGCATGTCGGAGCGCCCGGGCCGCCATCGGCTGACCTCGGAGATTATAGATATATTGGTTTCGTGCCCTGATCGTTTCCGAATTGAATGATCGTTCAACTCACTATTTCTGGTGAGTTTTTCGACACTCCTTGGTTTCGGCAAAAGCTGGCCCATTGACGTCGGGACATGAGCGAAGTTGTGCGGACAGTTGCAAGGGCCGCAGAACCGCGCAGAACGGCGAATTGACAGGTGACCGCCGTTCCGCTGATCGAATCAATCATAGGTAGCACACCTGACGCCCGCAGCATGGCCCCGCCCCCAGCCCTGCCGCGCCACGACCGGGCCACAACCGGGCCAGAACGCCGGTAACCGGGCCGCAGGCCTCCGCTGCCATTGGGAGGGGGCTGATTTGGGCCGCCGGATAAGCTCTGTTGCACAAATCGTGTGAAGGGGGCGCTTCCCCTTTCCCCGGACGGACTTACCCTACGGGCACTGTGACGGGTATGCCAAGGGCGGTGTAGCGGTTTAGAACCGCGATCCGGATTTGGTGTCCAGCGACCTGTCGGTCGAAGTCTCGTGAGGCGATGCGTACGCCGAAGGATTTCAGACATCGCATCTTTGCCTCGATCCGACTTCGGGCATGATAGCCGGTCCATCGCTTCCAGATGGCCCGCCCGAGGTGCCGGGTGGCGCGCAGGATCCCGTTGCGGGCCGTTGCGGCCGGACAGTCTTCCTTCCAAAGGCGCTCGTTCTTGCGGATAGGGATGACGGCGGCGGCGCCTCGATCCAGGATGGCCGTATGGCAGCGGCGCGTGTCGTAGGCGCCATCCCTTGCCCGGCAGTGCATGTCTACATGCACGAGAAGGCGGTCACGGTGCAGATCTGTTCCTCTGGCGGCACTGGCTCAGAAGTTCGGGCAGGGCCGAACTGTCGCCTTTGTCGCTGGAAGGGTTTTGTTGCACAAATCATCTGAGGGACCAACTGCTCATGCCCGTCAGCTACCACTCTGGATTCAAACAGTGAATCCCTCAGATGATTTGTGCAACAAAGCCGTGACAACCTCAAATCAATGCCTATTAAATGAAGGCAAAGTGACCCTGTTTTTTCTACTTTTCACCCTCGTGCAGAATGAGATAAAGTAAATACACTGGACCACCCAGAAGCATGCTATTCACACCCAACCTCAATCCAACAAGCATGTCCCTATCCGGTAACCAAAATTTCAAAACAACACAAATCAAATAAAGACTCAGAAAAGGTTTGAATTTTTCACTTTTCACAGGGCATCTCTCGCCAATCTAAATTTCAAATACATCAATTTCTGCATGCCAATATTCAGAATTTCCTCAAGAACTAATTATATTAGAAAAACGACCTCAACTTCACCTGAGGAATTTTCCCCTAACTAACCGCCTAACAGGCCGACCCTCGACGCCAAAAATTTGATATACTCCAAAAAACACCCACATTTGTTCAGCTATTATAAAAGTGGAACCTAGTAAATACGGAGATATAGGTATGACACATATCGCAATTACAATCCTCGCCACATCATTATTTACCGAAACATACCCCGCAATAATTGACTCCACCACCATCAACATTAAGATTACCAGAGATGATATTAAGTGTATAAGGCCGGCGCCGACTATAACGTTTCCGTCATCAATTTTTGAGATGCAAAAACTATACAGCTTTTTCACCCGAGATCTCCTAAAAATGAGTAGTAACAAACCCTCAGCGCCAAAGAAAATTCAAACAAAACGCGCATAACTCCCCCCGGTCAATTCATACCCCAATCTTACCGCCAGCTTATGCGCCCGTGGCAGATCAACACCGGACGTTATATGCAGCGATACTTCGCGTGCGTTCTGGGCTTTGGCCCAGCGATGGAGACCTTGAATCAGCGCAAGTGCGATACGGCCTCCGCCGAGGGAGCTGCGGACACGGCGCGACACCGCGATGGTGTTGATGGACGCAATTCGGACATCTGTTCCGATATGAAATTCCCCAACGGTGCAAGCCGCCAACCCGACAGGTACTTCCCCTTTCAGGGCTAGCAGTACGATCTGCGGCGCCCCATCCACCAAAGCCCGCTGTACCAGCTTTCGCACTTTATCCTCGCTGAAAGGAATGTCCCGGTAGCGGCTCTCTTCATGCGCCTCTTGCGCGATCCTAGCGATCGCGGGGATATCATCATCACTGCTTACGACACGATAAGTAAGTTCTCGGGAGAATTTATTCATATCCGCTCAACCATTATGCATAAGCTTTTGCCACGGCTACCTTCCGTTATTGCATCTTTCAAGTAACCATCACCCAACCGCGATAAAAAACTGGCTCACGCCCCATAGCTGAGAAATGACGAGTGCTGCGAAGGCGATGGCTGAGAGGAAGACCTTGGGACAGCGATCATAGCGTGTCGCCACGCGCTGCCAGTCCTTAAGCCTGCCGAACATGATCTCGATGCGGTTGCGTCGTTTGTATCGGTGCTTGTCGTATTTGACCGGGATCTGCTGCCGCTTCCGGCCAGGGATGCAGGCGCGTATCCCTTTGTCTTACAACGCTTCTCGGAACCAGTCAGCGTCATAGCCGCGGTCCCCGAGCAGCCATTTGACGTTCGGCAGGGCGCGGAGCAACGCCCGCGCGCCGATGTAGTCGCTGACCTGCCCAGCGGTGACGAACAGGCTGAGCGGTCGCCCGTGGCTGTCACAGATGGCATGCAGTTTGGTATCCATGCCGCCCTTGGTGCGACCGATCAGGCGCCCACGCCCCCTTTCGTCGGGGAATTGATCCACTGGATCAATTCCTGACCCTCCTTAATTCGCGGCCATGCTGGTCGCTGTGCGGTGGGCTTTGAGATAGGTAGCGTCAATCATCACGGTCTGTTCTTCGCTGTGCCCGGCGGCCTGGCTCGCCATCATCCGCGCGAAGAGCCTTTCTCGCTCCAGCGCTTCCAGCGGCTGTAGAGAGTCTTATGCGGGCCATAGGCTGCAGGGGCATCGCGCCCCCTTAACCCATTGCGGTTGATGAAGATAATCCCGCTCAAAACCCGCTTGTCATCAACCCGAGGCTTACCATGCGACTTCGGAAAGAAGGGTTTAAGACGCGCCATCTGGGCATCGGTCAGCCAGAAAAGATCAGACATATCACCGCTCCGTTTTCGGAACCGTGAATCACGCGTTGCAGCGGAAATCAATGCATCCTGACTCTAGTGCGTCCAGGGGGCGCGACGGTTGGTGGCGAAGTTTTCGCCGTAGCCGCCCGCCCGGATGTTGGCCTTGCGGGTCTTTGGTTCGGTCACGATGGCGTCGATGCCATTGGCCTCGGCGTATTCCAGCGCCGCTTCCTTGGTGTCGAACCGCAGGCGGACCTGGCTTTGGGTGTCATGTGAGGAGGTCCAGCCCATCAGCGGATCCACTTCCCGCGCGCTGGAGGGCACGAAATCCAGGACCCATTTGCGGGTCTTGGCCATACCGGAGGTCATGGCATTCTTGGCTGGCCGATAAATCCGCGCTCGCATGGGATATCTCCTCTCAGATCTCTGCCCCCTATATGCGCTGAACCCTGATCACGGGCAAGGTGGCAAATGCCGCAGATTGCACGGGTTTGGCAGGAAAAACCGGGATTCCCACCCTCAGCGACCGGCATTTTGCGCCGCTGCGAAGCCATCGTCGGGCGCGGGGTGGAAAAAGCCCCTTGAATAAGAACAAAAACAGACCAATCTCTGCCCCTAGCAGGAGAGAGCCATATGCCATACGCCCATTCCGACAAATCCATGCCGATGATGGCCGACCGCGCGCCGCAGCAGCGTCCCAAGCTGGAAGGCGGGCGGAAATTTGTCATGCACACCGAGTTCGATCCCGCGGGCGACCAGCCCACCGCCATCAAGGAACTCTCCGAAGGTGTGCTGGAGGGCGAGCGCAATCAGGTGCTGCTGGGCGCCACCGGCACCGGCAAGACCTTTACCATGGCGAAGGTGATCGAGGAGACCCAGCGCCCGGCCATTATCCTTGCCCCAAACAAGACGCTGGCAGCGCAATTATACGGCGAATTCAAAGGCTTCTTTCCCGAAAACTCGGTCGAATACTTCGTCTCCTTCTACGACTATTACCAGCCGGAGGCCTATGTCGCGCGCTCTGACACCTATATCGAGAAGGAAAGCCAGATCAACGAACAGATCGACCGGATGCGCCACTCAGCGACCCGTGCACTGCTGGAACGGGACGATGTGATCATCATCGCGTCGGTCTCCTGCATCTACGGCATCGGTTCGGTCGAGACCTATTCGGCGATGACGCAGGACCTGAAGGTCGGCGACGAATATGACCAGCGGCAGGTGATGGCCGATCTGGTTGCCCAGCAGTACAAGCGCAACGATCAGGCGTTTCAGCGCGGCTCCTTCCGGGTGCGCGGCGATTCGCTGGAGATTTTCCCGGCCCACCTTGAGGATCGCGCCTGGCGGCTATCCTTCTTTGGCGAGGAGCTGGAAGGCATCACCGAATTCGACCCGCTCACCGGGGAAAAGACCGGCAGCTTCGACCAGATCCGGGTCTATGCGAATTCGCATTACGTGACGCCGAAGCCAACGCTGAAACAGGCGGTGATCTCGATCAAGGAAGAGCTGAAAATGCGGCTCGACCAGCTGGTTGGTGAGGGCAAGCTGCTGGAGGCGCAGCGGCTGGAACAGCGCACCAATTTTGACATTGAAATGCTGGAGGCCACCGGCCATTGCAACGGGATCGAGAATTATTCGCGCTATCTGACGGGCCGCGCGCCGGGCGAGCCGCCGCCGACCCTGTTTGAATTCATCCCCGACAATGCCATTGTTTTTGCGGATGAATCCCATGTCTCCGTGCCGCAGATCGGCGGCATGTACAAAGGCGACCATAGGCGCAAATTCACCCTCGCGGAACATGGTTTCCGCCTGCCATCGTGCATGGACAACCGTCCCCTCAAATTCGAGGAATGGGACGCGATGCGCCCGCAGTCGGTGTTTGTTTCCGCCACGCCCTCGGCCTGGGAAATCGAACAGTCCGGCGGCGTCTTTGCCGAGCAGGTGATCCGCCCCACCGGCCTTCTGGATCCGCAGGTGGAGATCCGACCGGTCTCGATGCAGGTGGATGATCTGCTGGACGAGGTGCGCCGTGTCACCGCCGATGGGTTCCGCACCCTTGTGACCACGCTGACCAAACGCATGGCCGAGGACCTGACCGAATACCTGCACGAACAGGGCATCAAGGTGCGCTACATGCACTCCGACATCGACACGCTGGAGCGGATCGAGATCCTGCGCGATCTGCGGCTTGGCGCTTTTGACGTGCTCATTGGCATCAACCTGTTGCGCGAAGGTCTGGATATCCCCGAATGCGGATTGGTCGCGATTCTCGATGCCGACAAGGAGGGTTTCCTGCGCTCGGAGACCTCGCTGATCCAGACCATTGGCCGCGCCGCGCGGAACGCCGAGGGCCGCGTCATCATGTATGCCGATCGGATCACCGGCTCGATGGAGCGCGCGCTTGGTGAGACCAACCGCCGCCGTGACAAGCAGATCGCCTATAACCTTGAACATGGCATCACGCCTGCGACGGTGAAAAAGAACGTCGAGGATGTGCTGGCCGGTCTTTATGCGGGCGATGTGGATATGAACCGCGTGACCGCAACCCTCGACAAACCGATGCACGGCGCCAATCTGGAGGCCCATCTGGCCGGGCTGCGCGAACAGATGCACAAGGCGGCGGAGAACCTGGAGTTCGAGGAGGCAGCCCGGCTGCGCGACGAGGTCAAACGGCTGGAAGCGGTGGATCTGGCGATTTCCGACGATCCGCTGGCGCGGCAGTCCGCCGTCGAAGCCGCATCGGAGGCGGCGGTCAAATCACGGGGCCGGTCCACTGCGGGCAAGGCCGGGACACGGGCCTATCGCGGCAAATCGCAGAAGAAATTTTCATAGGTGCCCACCGTTGCGGCGCGGCCTCGGCCCGGTCCGCAGCACCGGGGACCGGATAGGGGTCCAAAACGAAAATACCCCCCGCAAATGCGGGGGGCAGTGAATGCCGGGTCACAGGCGGACTGGCATTAGTTGGATTCGGCGGCAACTTCGTCAGCAGCGTCTTCCGGCGGGGTCACTTTCAGACCGGGCACCGAGATTTCGGCTTCTTCCATGGTCACATCAACGTCGGGAACCTTTACGGTGGCGGTTTCCTCGGTGATGGAGACGGAACCGACTTCGGCGTCAAATTTCGGCAGGTTGCCACCTTCGACGCTGACATCCACGTCAGGCAGGCTTGCCTCTTCGGTCTGGTCGACGTCGACCATGTAGATGCCGACCGCAATGGCGATTACAGCAACAATACCCATAATAATTCCGGTAGCGGTTTTCATAGCGTGGTTCCTTTCAGATTGCGATACATCTCAGTGATGGTTCGAGAAGCAAACAATCCACCTCACAAAAAGGTTCCCAAAAATTTTAGCGGAACCTTTTTGGCGTCTGAAAGGTTGAGCAGACAGAACAAAATTGATGGAGAGAGAAAATGGGTTACAGTCTTCTTGGTCTGCTTATTCTTATCGCTGACCTCTACGCGATCTATCAGGTCCTGACATCCGGCGCATCGACCGCAGCCAAGGTGATCTGGACCCTTGTTATCCTGGTCCTGCCGGTGATCGGCCTGATCGCATGGCTGATCGCAGGCCCACGCGGCAGCAAAGCTCATATCTAACAGGGCGTTAGATAATGCCCCGGCAGCCAGATCATGGCGCCGGGGCATATTTTTATCTGCACTAAGTGGTGCGGCAGGCTGCCCGCGCATCTCACCAGACAGCTATGAACAAACCGCCCTTATTTACAAAAGGCGGTTTTCTGCATTTTTTAGATCAGAAATCAAACAGGTCCTCAAGAAAGCCACCCCGTTTTTTCTTGTAGCGCTTTTCCGAATAATGCCGGTCTGAATCGCGTTTTTCAGGGCGATAACTGTCCTGCTGCCGGGGCTGCGGCTGCGGCGCTGGCTGGCTGGACCGTTCGATGATTTTATCCAATTCACCGCGATCAAGCCAAACACCCCGGCATTGCGGACAATAGTCGATTTCCACACCGGCCCGGTCGGTCATTACCAGCTGGGCGCCATCAATTGGACATTGCATCGTTTTCTCCTCGCTAAACCTGATTGCAATCCAAGTGGGGTCGGCTGCCGCGCGGGACAAGCCTGTCGGCGACGAATTGCTGGCCTCGCGTCAAAAAACCGCAAGTCTCAGCGCACGACATGCACCGCACAGGCCGCGTGGCGCACCACCTGCGTGGCGGTCGATCCCAGCAGCAGGTCCTGCATCCCCGGCCGGTGCGAGGCGATGATGATCAGGTCGGGTGCGTTCTGTTCGGCCCAGTCCAGAATCGAACGACCGGAATGGCCATCAATCAGCAGCCCGGTCGCGTTGGGCAATGTCTGGGCCAGACCGTCCAGCTCAGCCTGAAGCGCCTTGCGGGTGCCCTCCAGATAATCGACCGGCATATAGGAAATCGCATAAGCCGGCACCTGTTCGACCACATGCAGAAGGGTGATCCGGGCCTCTGGCGTGGCCAGCAGCCCCGCCAGCTTTAGCGGGGCGCTCACATCGCGGTCGGGATCAAACGAAATCGGGACAAGAATATTATGATACATTTGCGGTCTCCTCTGTCTGCGGCACCCCCATCATGAGGCCGCGCCCACCGGCCTGCCTTGATCGAGATCAGCCGCGTACAACAGGGAAACGCACCAGAGATCAAAAGGTTGCGGCAACCTCATACATCACCGGTTCAAAACTGCGACAAAGCTCGTTGATCTTGCGATTGCGGTTGCGCATCTCGGTGCTGCGCAGCATGGCCATAAAATCCTCCCGCCGCCGCCACTGCGAATAATTGGCGATCCGCGTCTGGGCGTCATTCACATGCAGCCCGGCAGAGATAAAGCCCGGCTGATGCGAAATGAACTCCGCATAGGCTTCGGTCAGAGCATCCAGCAGATCCTGACAGGTGCCCGGCGTCATCTCAAAGGTGGTGATCACGGTTTGGGTTTCGGTATTGGTCGCTATCGTCGGCATGGCTTCCTCCGTTGTCCATCTCCAGCCTACGCCGGTTTGAGGAAATCCGGCAGAGGTTTTTGCCCGCCCCGGCAGGATCGCCGATCCTTGTCCAACAGACGCAGAAAAAGAGTGGTCAAAAATAAAATCAACTTTAAAGTGTTTTTATGCTGCACGGGTTCCTACGCTTACTGGCTGTCCTTGCCCTCTGCCTGATGCCGCTGGCCTCGGTTTCCGCCGGGGCGTGGTTGCAGCAGGAGGGTCAGGGGTTCAGCGCGACCAGCCTGACGCTGCGCCGCGACCTTGCCGCGCTGAAAGGGCTGAGCGAGGGGCAGCGCCTGCCGGCAGAGATCGGATTTTACGGGGAATTTGGCCTGCATCCGCGCTGGACGCTCGGCGCCGATCTGAATGTCAGCCGCGGCAGCTCCGCCCATGCGCTGCTGTTTCTGCGCCACCCCCTACCCCGTTTGGGACAGGCAAATACCGCGGTGGAGCTGGCGCTGGGGGCCAATCAGAGCAGCGGGGTCTGGGCGCCGATGCAGCGGATCACCCTGTCCTATGGGCGCGGGTTCGACATCGCGCTGAAAGGCAGGCCGCTGTCGGGTTGGATCGCTCTGGATCTGGGTCATGAATGGCGCAGCAAGGGGCGGCAGCAGACCTGGAAACTGGATGCCACGCTGGGGCTGAACCGCCCCGGCAAGCTGGCGCCGCTGCTGCAGGTGGAAACCAGCAGGACAGCGGGCGCGCCGCTGTCCTTTTCCATCACCTCCAGCCTGCGGCTGCCACTGGCAAAGCGGTTCGGAAAGAGCGCGCCGGAGCTGGTGATCGGTCTCCAGCACAAGCGCGCCGAAACACGCGCGCTGGGGATCAAACTGGCGATCTGGCACCGGTTCTGACCCCCAGCGCTGCGGATCACCTGTCCACACGCACCGTTACCTGCACCGTGCCGCGCACCGCCTCCGGCCAGACCAGCTGGACCTGATCGCGACGGCTGCCGACGCGCAGCTTGGCATAGGGCATGGCATGGCGATCGGCGCCGCCGCCGAGCTCTACCGGGCCAATGGCGACGACGCTGTCGATGCCCCGTGCCTGACCGCGAAATGGCAGCGCATCCTGAGTGTCGACGGTCCAGGTCGTGGCCGCGCTGCCCTGCACATGTTCAATCCTGAGCGGGTTGGCCACCGCGGTTGAGACGTTGTGATAGGTGTTGCCCTCGTAGAAGATATCCCTGGTGCGGCTGAAATCGAGGTCGGAGAAGCTGGTATCGACCCGCTCTGCCCGGTCGATGGTGCCGTTGATGGAGCGGAATTTATTCCCCGACACGGTCATCCCGTTCAGAAAATGGCCGCTGCCATAAGGCTTTACCACGATGTAGCTGAACCAGGGGGCGACATCGCCGGACAGGAACACATTGTCGGTGATCGACAGGGCGCTGAAGGAGAAGCCGCTGGTGAAATCGGGGCGGGCATCGCGTTCATTGGTCCATTCGACAAAACAATTGTCGATGTAATTGTCCGACACGGTCGAGGCGCAATTGGTGCTGGTCAGGATCAGACCGGCGGTGCGGCTGCCATCGGCAACGGTATCGCCCTGAAAGAAGTGATTGCCGGTCACCGTCTGGTTCTGGCCACCCAGCAATGCGAAATGGCGGAACTTGGTGGCGCGATTGTTGCGCAGCTTGGCATCATTGGCGTTAACGTTCAGCGCGATGGATTGCCGGGCGCCGACATTCAGCGGCTCTTCATCGGACAGGAACTGGCAATTGTCGATCAGGATACCCTGACAGCCGGATCCGATGGAGGTGATGCCGCGGTTTCGTGGCCGCGAGATAAAGCAGTGGTCCAGGCTGAACACGGTGCCGGCCGGGGCCAGACGAATGCCGCTACAGCGCCCGTCGCACTGAATCTCGACCTCGGTCATGCCGAATTTACTGAGCGCGCTGAAGCCGCTGAAATCCAACATGTATTTGAAGTCGCGAAAGGTGTATTGCTGGGTGCCCACCGCATCATAAAGCGGCGCGGTCAGGGTCAGTTCGCCCGCGCCCACGTTCTTGTCCCGGACGTAGATTTCGCGCCCGACGCCGCTGCCTTCGACAAGCGCGCCAACGGGAATATTGGCGATATTGGCGACATTTGTCAGCTTACGGGATGCGCTGGTGCTATAGGTTGCCTGAGCGGTGATGGTATCGGTGTCCCAGGCGGCATTGGCGGCAGCCTCCAGCTGGCCGTTGCGGATCACCCGGCGGGTCGCGTAGCTGGTCTTGTTGGGGACCGCCGCCTGCATATCGACGGGTCCGCGCAGGGTGACCTTGCGCCCGCACAGATCCAGCGATTCATGATCGGCATTGTTCAACAGCGCCTGAAACGCCTTCTTGAAGCCCAGTTCCTCATCCCCGAAAGCCGCGGCATAGCTGGGGAAATCGAAATTGCGGGTCAGCAGCAGCATCCGGCTGGTGGGCATGCGGACGGTGCCTTCAAACTGGACCTCATGGTTCATCGACACGGTGCTGCCAAGGTAGAATTCCCCCGCAGGGACCAGCACACGACGGCCGGCGCCCGCGGCATCAGCCGCCTCAAAGGCGGCGGTATTGTCGGTGCTGCCATCACCGATTGCGCCATAGTCGGTCACATCCACCAGGCTGATCATATTGCGCAGGAAGACTCCGGTGACATCGCGTACCTCGATATCATCGACCCGCACCACGCCGCCATTTGGCCCGATCAGATCCAGCCCCACATGGGCAAAGCGCCCCTCAAGCCCCCAGGCCATATCGACGCCATTGCGGCTGCCGGTGCCGATAATGGCCGATATCTCAACCACTTTTCCGTAGGTCGACAGGCTGGTGCCCGCCCCGGTCTCGACCACGCCGCCCAGATGACCGCCGCCCGACTGCCCGGCCCAGGCCGCGATGCGAACGGTTGGCAGGGCACCGCTGACCGCCTTTACCCGCGCGGTGACCTGCAAATAGCAGCCCGGCGTCAGCATGGTGCGGGTCATATTGCGCAGTTTCTGCACCGAAGCGGTCTTTTGCAGTTCCAGACAGCCGCCAAAATCGGCGTCCGCCGCGACAAAGGCCGCATTGGCTGCGCCCTGATAGGTGTCCGATCCCGGTGTGCCATTGCCGCTGGACCAGTTGTTGAGCCCCTCGGCAAAGGCCGGGGGCATCAGCTCTACGCCGTCAGTGATCGCTATGTTCATCAGTCACCCTTTCTAATACCGCCGTTTCCGGCTGATCAGGCCGCAGCCCGGTTCACTCAGGGAAAGGGTTGTAAAGGACGGGGTTTAACGCGCCCTCAGAGGGGCGTTCGCAGGGTATGCACCGGGGGGGGAGAATCAGGCGATGGATCAGGTCGCGGGCGCATCCTCCGTCAGCAGCTGAACGGCGTTGATCTTCCAGCCGGCCGGGGTCTCAACCATCTGATAATCCAGAAGATGTACCCGCCCCTCGGGATCGGTGATCATCACCCGCTGCCACAGGCCACCGGCCACGGTGCGCAGCCCCAGATAGCGCACCTCATCCGGTTGCCAGACCATCGGGTAGCCCGACTGCACCATCTGTGCAAATCGCTCGGAATTGCCGAACAGCCCCTGAATCATCGGCGACGCATGGGCAAAGGCGGCCTCGGAATCACGCCTGAGAAAGGCGGCGATCTGATCTGCGATCACCCCGGTTATCGCGCTATCGCGCCCCTCGGCGGCGCCCGGAACCGGCAGCGACAACAGGGCGACAGAAACACTCATCAACAAAAACTTGCGCATGGCAGATCTCCTCTGATGCCCCTGTCAGCTAGCCCCGGCGCGGGCGCGGTCAATCACCGCTGCCTGTTTTGCCGCGCCGCTGCGCCCTGCGCGAAACAAAAAAAGGCGCCCGTTACAGGCGCCCTTCCGTTGACATATGGCTGCGGAGTCAGACCAGCTCACCTGCCAGCGCCTGATCAATCAGCGTGATGGTGTCCTCGACCCCGTAAAGGGCGATGAACCCGCCGAAACGAGGCCCCTGCGTGGCGCCCAGCAGCACCTCGTAGATGGCCGAGAACCAAGCGCGCAGCGGCTCGAACCCGTGGATCTTGCCGATGGCAAAGACAACGGATTGCAGGAATTCCTCATCCGCGAAATCGGCCTCGGGCAGCGGGTCGGTGCTGCCTGCGATTTCGTTCTTCTTGGCAATCGCGGCCAGCGCGGCTTCGGGCGATTTCAGCGCATCCGCCAGATCCTGAAGCGCCGCACGCTCCTGATCGGTGGGCAGGCGATAGGTCTTTGCCGGTTTCACGAAATCGTTGAAATAGGCCACCGCAAAGCCCGCCGCCTGATCCATGGTCGGATTGCTCTCTGGCGTCGCGTCGGGGGCGTATTTGTTGATGAAGCCCCACATGGTTGCCTTGTCCTCGGCGCTGGAGGCCGAAGCAAGGTTCAACAGCATCGAGAATGGCACCACCATATCCGACTGCGGCACATCGCCTGCGTGGATGTGCCAGACCGGGTTGTTCAGCTGTCCCTTCAGATCCTGGGTGTGATAGGCGCGCAGCTGCTGGTGGTATTCGTCCACCGCCTTGGGGATCACATCGAAGTGCATCCGCTTCGCCGTCTTGGGCTTCAGATACATGAAATAGGCCAGGCTCTCGGTCGAGGCATAGGTCAGCCATTCATCAATGGAAATCCCGTTGCCCGAGGTCTTGGAGATCTTCTGACCGTTGGCATCGAGGAACAGCTCATAGGTGAAATGCTCCGGCGCCGGGACGCCCAGCACCCGGCAGATGCCATCATAGATCGGCGTATTGGTGGAGTGATCCTTGCCGTACATCTCGAAATCAACGCCAAGTGCCGCCCAGCGGGCGCCGAAGTCGGGCTTCCACTGAAGTTTCACGTTGCCGCCGGTCACCGGCAGGGTCCATTCCTTGCCGTCCTCGTCGTCGAAGGTGATGGTATAGGTCTCGGCGCAGACCTTCTTCATCGGCACATAGAGCACGCGGCCGGTGTCCGGGTGGATCGGCAGGAAGATCGAATAGGTCTGACGGCGCTCTTCGCGCAGGGACTTCAGCATGATCGCCATGATGTCGTCGTATTTGTCGACGGCGCGCTTCAGGATCTCGTCGAACTGACCGGAGCCGTAGAATTCGGTGGCCGAATAGAACTCATACTCAAAGCCGAAGGTATCAAGGAACCGGCGCAGCATGGCGTTGTTATGATGGCCAAAGCTCTCGTATTCGCCAAAGGGATCCGGCACCGAGGTCAGCGGCTTTTGCAGGTGGTCCTGCAGGCTGTCGGCATTTGGCACGTTGCCGGGGATCTTGCGCATCCCGTCGAGATCATCCGAAAAGCAGATCAGCTTCGTCGGAATATCCGAGATCACCTCGAAGGCTTTCTTGATCATCGTGGTGCGGGCCACCTCGCCAAAGGTGCCGATATGCGGCAGGCCAGAGGGGCCATAGCCGGTTTCGAACAGGACATAGCCCTTTTCCGGCGCGCCCTTGGCATAACGTTTGAGAACCCGGCGGGCTTCTTCAAACGGCCAGGCTTTGCTCTTCAGAGCTTCTTCGCGCAGATCAGACATCATGTTCTCCATCGGCAACCGGAGGTGGCTCCGGTCGGACTGCTAGCCCCCCGTCTGCGGCGCTGTCTCGGGCGCCGGTGACTGCGGGCGGCTCACCACTGCCGGGCGCCCCATGCACCCGGTCGGCCTCACCTATGGTGAGCGGCGATACGTGTCAAGAAACCGCAGTGTTTCAGCACCAGAATAGCGCCCCAACAGCGCCCAAACGGCCCCAATGTCGCGCGATTTGCGCGGTCCCGGCGGCGATCCCGCAGCGGCCTGCATTCTGCTGGCCCCTCGACCCGCCCCCGCCTGCTGCGCGCCCCTCGCCGCACCGGTGAAGAGCGGGAGGCGGCAGCGGATTTCACCCGGTGACGCATTGACCCGTTGATTGGGCCGGGGGGGATGCCTATTCTTGTTCACGAACCCGTGCCAATTTACTGGAATCCCACAATGAACACCCAGACCGCCCACCCCTTTACCCCGCAGGATTGCCTCGTTGCGCTGATGGTGGCGGTCTCGGCCTCGGATGAGAATATCCGCACCGCCGAGCTGGTGAAAATCCAATCCGCCGTCAACATGCTGCCGGTCTTTGCCGATTACGACATCGACCGGATGAACCGCACCTCGCAGACGGTGTTTGACCTTTTTGAGCAGGAGGACGGGCTGGATGCGCTGTTCGGCCTGATCCGCGAGGATCTGCCCGAGCGGCTGTTTGAGACCGCCTATGCACTGGCCTGCGATGTGGCCGCGGCCGATGGCAGCCTTGCCGAGTCGGAGCTGCGGCTGCTGGAAGAAATCCGCTATGAGCTGAATATCGACCGGCTGCACGCCGCCGCCATCGAGCGCGGCGCCCGCGCCCGCCATATGGTCTGAGGCAGGCACCACGGCTGCACCGGGCGCGAACGCCACAGAAGATCCGCTGCCGGGGCCAGAGAAGGGCCGCGAACACTCACGCGCTCAAGGGGCCGCGAGGCGGGGGGCTTCCCCGACCTCAGCCATCTGTGACTAAATCGCCTGTTGTCTAGATGCCGGTGAATTCTGGGGCCATGACCTGGCTTATCAGACCACCGGTGTTCACCGCGTGATAGATAGACCGGGGCGGGCGGGCCGCACCATCCACGCTGCGGCACACCCAGCTTTTTGCTTCCATTGATTTCAATGACTGCGACAGGGCCCGATCCGTTATTGTCGGCAGGTTTCGCTTGATGTCGCTGAAATGACTTGGTCTGTGAAGCGTTGTCAGAACCGGCAATGTCCATGACCGGCGCAGCAGGGGCCGGTCGTCCTCGCACGCGACATCGTGGATCTTGCAGGCGATGGCTGCGGCTGCCGCGCCTGATTGAGTGAGCCGAAATTCGGGGCGTAGCGGATGACCGTAGCCCGGGTTGCGCTCAATCAGGCCAAGGTCAATCAAGTGATCCATACTTTGCGCAAAGGCGGTCCGGCTGGCACCGGTCGCAGCCAGCAACGGCGCCTGCCGCCCGGCGATACCGGAACTGAGGCTCGACAGAATGGGCATTGCCCAGGCCCTGGATGTGATGTTGACAAGCGTCGTTATGTCCATAAAGTATAGTTAGTATATTTTAGATCATAAGGAAAGCCCATGTCACTCGTTTCAGTAGATCAAACCATCACCATCGCAATGTCGGTCAAGGATCGCCACGCCAGCGCCAAATGGTACGAAACCATGTTGGGCTTTGAGCTGCTCTATCATGCTGACGAGGCAGGCTGGTCCGAGGTTCAAACCAACACGCCCGGAGTCGCAATCGGCCTTGGCGAGCACACCAAGCCCGCGCCGGGAAACTGCGTCCCTGTCTTTGGCTGCGCTGATCTGGAGTCGGCCCGGCAGAAACTGGAACAGGCCAACGTCAAATTTGATGGCGAAACGGATGTGGTCGAAGGCATGGTCAAAACCGCGACCTTCTACGACCCCGACGGCAACGCGCTGATGCTCGCACAGGATTTGACCGGCGGTTAAAGCTGATCGGCCGGAGCCGTGGCAGAGCCGCAAACCAGGTAACGGGCCACGCCTGATACGCCCGCGCGCCATTCGCATCTCCACGGCTCAGCTGCCGTAGACGCGGCCCCAGCGTTCGATCAGGCTCTGTTGCAGCTTTTTGGCGCGGCGGTTCCAGCTTTGCGCGCCTTTGGGGCGCTCGCGTTCGGCGCGGGGTATGCGTGCGCGGGCCTGCTGGTCGGCGCTGAATATGGCAAAGGCCAGCACGGTGCCGTCGGTCGCGGTCATGAAGCCGCCCAGACCCGATACGAAATTGAGCGTGCCGGTCTTGGCGGTGACCTTGATCGGATGCGCTTTCAGCACGCGCCCCTTACTGTCGCGCATCGGGAAGGATTTGAGCAGCGGTTTCAGCCGCCCGTCCCGATAGGAGGCCACCAGCGCGCTGACCATGTCATCCGGTGTGATCCGCGACGCCTCGCCCAGACCGGAATGATCCACCAGCCGGGTATTGGTCATGCCATAGGTTGCCGCAGCCCAGCTGTTCATCGCCGCCGCCGAATCCTTCAGCGTGCGCGGCCGGCCACCACGCGCCTGCGTTGCCGCAAGGCCAATCATCTCGGCCATCAGATTGTTGGAATATTTCAGCGTCGCCTTCAGCATCAGATCAAGCGGCGGGCTGTTGTGATGGGCCACCACCTGCCCCGAGGGCGGCGCGTTGGCCGGTTTCGGCGCGCCCAGCTTGATCCCGTTCGCGCGCGCCATGGTGCGGAACACATCGGCGGCATAGGCGCCCGGATGGCGCACCGGCAGCCAGCGCGCGCCGCCTTTGCCCAGAGCCTGGCTGGCGACGGTCCAGTGATCGGTGTCGTTGCGTTCGGAATAGCTGTAGACCGGCAGGCTGCGCTGCGCGATCTTCATCGTGGCAACGGAGACTTCTGGGCGATATTTCTCGGTGCGCGCATCCATGGTCACCGCCCAGCCCTGCCCTGCGCGTTTCCATTCGAAATGCACCCGGTTGTAATTGAGCGCGAGGCCAGAAATGGCCGGGCTGTAGCCGACGTGATCGGGCTGACCCGGGTCGATCGAGGCGATCTGCGGCAGCGCCCCCTCCCAGATCCGGAAGGCACCGCGCACCTCGCGGACGCCGGCCGCCTTCAGCGCCTGCGCGAGCCGCGCGAGATTGTCGGTGTTGAGCATCGGATCGCCGCCGCCCACCAGCACCAGATCGCCGCCGACCACGCCGCCGCTGATCCCGCCGGTGGCCACAATCTGCGTGGTAAAGCGATGGTCCGGCCCCAGCGCATCGAGCGCATAAAGAGCGGTCAGCGCCTTGGCGACGCTGGCCGGCGGCAGGGCTGACGCAGCGCCCTCGGCTTCAAGCCGCAGTCCGCTTTTGACGTCCGCCACGGCGCAGGCAATCTGCCCAGAGAGGCCCGCGCGCGCCAGGAGCCCCTTCAGCCCGCCGCCGGCGCTGATCAGGCTGGCAGGATCCCGTGCCACCGGGCGCAGAGAAACAGCCGGCGCATTGGCCAGGGCTGTCTGCGCCGCCACGGAGGCAAGGCCGGAGGTCAGAAAAAATCGTCGCGAAATCATATCAGCAATAGTCTACTCAAAACCCCTACAATTCTGCAAACATGCGGCAGGTTATTATGCCGCAGCCCGACAGCCCCCCGACCGCAAACTGGCGGCTTTTCTTTGACCGAGCCGCCTGCTACCGCTGACGCGATGGTACGGGCAGTGATGATCATGTTTGTCGCCATGTCAATGATCCCTGCCGGGGACCTTTGCGGGAAACTGCTCACATCGGGCGGTCTGGCGACACCGGGATTCGTGGCCTGGTCTCGATTTGCAATCGGCACAGCGATGGTGGCGCCGTTTGCCTTGCGCAGTGCCTATCCGCTGCTGGCCGACTGGCGGCTGTGGCTGCGCGCGGCGCTGCTGAGCGGCGGTATCCTGTCGATCCAGATCGCATTGAAGACCGAACCGCTGGCAAATGTGTTTGCCGCCTTTTTTGTCGGGCCGATGGTCAGCTATGTGCTCTCCGTCCTGCTGCTGCGCGAACCTGCGACGCTGGCGCGCAGCCTGCTGATGGCGCTGGGATTCTGCGGCGTGCTGCTGGTGGTGCGGCCCGGGCTGGGAGGCTCGGTCAATCTGATCTGGGCGGTTCTGGCGGGGGTGTTCTACGGCGGATTTCTCACCACCTCGCGCTGGCTGTCGCATCTTGGCACGCCGCTGCAGCTGAGCCTGACCCAGCTGTCGATCAGCGCGCTGCTGACGCTGCCGCTGGGGCTGACCGCCCTGCCCGCGCCTGGACTGGCGACTGCGGCGCTGACCTTTGGCAGTGCGGGGTTTTCGATGCTGGGCAATCTGCTGCTGCTCTTTGCCTATGCGCAGGCACCCGCGTCACGGCTGGCGCCGCTGGTCTATTTCCAGCTGATCGCCGCCGTCTCGCTCGGCTGGCTGGTCTTTGATCAATGGCCTGATTTGCTGACCTGGGCCGGTCTGTGTGTGGTCATCAGCGCCGGTCTGGTCTCAGCGCGGCTGCGTCGCTGACCAATCGCCACGCGCCCGGATCGCGCTTGAGCTGATATTGACCATCGGCACGTTCACAAAACACCAGGCCGGGGCCTCGGCATGAGCCAGCAGACGGCTCTGCCCACCTTTCAGCCGATACGGTGCATAAAGCCGCGCGGCAGGCGACAGCCGCGCCGAGATCCGCTCACCCGGTCGCGCCAGCACCCCAACGGGTACGGTGTCCAGAATCTGCCGCCAGTCTTTCCAGCGGTGGAAATCGGCCAGATTATCCGCCCCCATCAACCAGACAAAGCGCACGCCGGGATGGCGCTGCCGCAGCAGGCGCAGCGTCTCGGCCGTGTAGCAGGTGCCGACATCGGCCTCGATCCCGCTGATCTGCACACGCGGATGGTCCATCAGCGCCCGCGCGGCGGCAATCCGGCGGTCAAGCGGCGCTGGCGGGTGCGCCTTAAGCGGATTGCCGGGCGACACCAGCCAGACCAGCTGATCCAGCCCAAAGCGTTTGAGCGCTGCCAGCGAGATGGCACGATGCCCCTGATGCGGCGGATCAAAGGACCCGCCCAGAAGGCCAACAGTGGTACCGGGCGGAATATGGGGCAAGCGGTGCATCATGCCTGCCTTGATGCACATAGTTGAAAGAGAGATCAATCAGCTGTTGCAGGCTCTGGTTGCGAAACTGTGAAAGCCGCCCCGCCAGTCTTTGCGATCATGGCGGCAGGCGTGCACGCCCGGCGCCCCCGCCCCTGCATCCCGCATTGCCCCCGCCTTTCCCATCCGCTATCACACCAGCCAGCAAATTCCCCCCTTACACGGAGCTGTCTCATGGCTGCCTATCAATACGTCTACCACATGCAGGGGGTCTCCAAGACCTACCCCGGTGGCAAGAAATGCTTTGAAAACATCCACCTGTCCTTTCTCCCCGGTGTGAAAATCGGTGTTGTCGGCGTCAACGGCGCCGGTAAATCGACGCTGATGAAGATCATGGCGGGTCTCGATACCGATTTCACCGGTGAGGCCTGGGCCGCCGAGGGCGCCAAGGTTGGCTATCTGCCGCAGGAGCCGAAGCTGGACGAAAGCCTGACCGTGCGTGAAAACGTCATGCTGGGCGTCGCCGGGAAAAAGGCCATTCTTGATCGCTACAATGAGCTGGCGATGAACTACTCGGACGAGACCGCCGAGGAAATGGCCGAGCTGCAGGACAAGATCGACGCCGAGAACCTCTGGGATCTGGACAGCCAGATCGACGTCTCGATGGAGGCGCTGCGCTGCCCGCCGGATGATGCCGAAATCGCCAACCTGTCTGGTGGTGAGCGCCGTCGCGTGGCGCTCTGCAAGCTGCTGCTTGAAGCACCCGACATGCTGCTCCTCGACGAACCGACCAACCACCTTGATGCGGAAACCATCGCCTGGCTGCAACAGCATCTCATCGACTACAAGGGCACCATCCTCTGCGTCACCCACGACCGTTATTTCCTGGATGACATCACCGGCTGGATCCTCGAGCTGGACCGGGGCCGCGGCATCCCCTACGAGGGCAATTATTCCAGCTGGCTGGAACAGAAGGCCAAACGTCTGGAGCAGGAAGCGCGCGAAGACAAATCCAAGCAGAAGACGCTGGAGCGCGAACTGGAATGGATGCGTCAGGGCGCCAAGGCGCGTCAGGCCAAATCCAAGGCCCGGATCAACGCCTATAACGATCTGGCCAGCCAGTCCGAGCGCGAGAAACTGACCCGCGCCCAGATCGTCATCCCCAACGGCCCGCGTCTGGGGTCCAAGGTGATCGAGGTCTCGGGCATCTCCAAACATTACGGCGACAAGCAGCTGGTGGAGAACCTGTCCTTTGACCTGCCCCCCGGCGGCATCGTCGGCGTGATCGGTCCCAACGGTGCGGGTAAATCGACCCTGTTCCGGATGCTGACCGGCCAGGAACAGCCCGATGAGGGCAGCGTCAGCTATGGCGATACCGTGAAACTGTCCTATGTCGACCAGTCACGCGACGATCTGAACGACAATGACACCGTCTGGGAAGCCATCTCCGGCGGCGCCGAGATCATCGAGCTGGGCGACGCGCAGGTCAACTCCCGCGCCTATTGCTCGTCGTTCAACTTCAAGGGCGGCGACCAGCAGAAGAAACTGTCGCTGCTGTCGGGCGGTGAGCGCAACCGGGTCCATATGGCGCGGCTGCTGAAAGAGGGCGGCAACGTGCTGCTGCTTGACGAACCGACCAACGATCTGGACGTCGAAACCCTGCGCGCGCTGGAAGACGCACTGGTCGATTTCGCCGGCTGCGCCGTGGTCATCTCGCACGACCGTTTCTTCCTCGACCGGATCTGTACGCATATTCTGGCCTTTGAGGGCGACGCCCATGTGGAGTGGTTCGAGGGCAACTTCGAGGACTACGAAGAAGACAAGAAACGCCGCCTGGGCCCCGACGCGCTGGAGCCCAAGCGTCTGAAGCACAAGAAGTTCGTGCGATAAGTGAGCTTCAGGGGGTGATGCGATACCAGCTCACCCCCTGAAGTCTTCAAATCACTCCTTCCCAAAAAGGCTTATTCGGCGTCGTCCTCTTAATAGAGGCGGGCGTCGCCTCTTATCCGGCTTCCCAGGTCGTCGTGTTCCCTTTGTCGGAACCAACCCGTTCCCACAGCCGCCATGACCCCGGCATAATTTGAACAAAATTAACCCTATTCTGAGATTTGCCGGGGCCTGTGCCCGTCGGCGAACCACAGAAGGGTGAGAGCATGGCAGGAATCGGGATCTTGGTAGGCGTCATTGGCGGGCTGAATGCGGCCGTATTGGGCTATACGCTGATCGGCCTGTCCTTCGGCATGAGCCTGCTGCTCTATCCGCTGTTCGGAGTGCCCTCGGCGATGCTGGCCATCCTGCTGCTGTGGACGCAAAAGGCCGCCCGCGATGCGCTGGCGGACAAGGCCGGGGACAAGCGGGCGCACGGAGCACATCAGGGGCTGTCGGCGAAACCCGCGCGGGCCTGATTTCCGCCGCAGCTGACCACTCCACGGGTCAAATACGTGCGATATGCGCACCAAAACAGCCCGTCGCGGTCACAATTCCAGAATAAGCTGCAACACATACCAATATACTCGCCATCTGACCGTAAGACATATTGATTGCATCGCCTGTTTCAGGGCAATTTCCCCTCAGTTGAGTGAGGGTGATATGGCTTGGTTGGCGATGTTGACGAGTACCGGTGTGACGATGATGGTCACGGTGATATACTATGTGGCGTACAACCTGCCCATCTGGGGGCTTCTTCTGCTCTATAGTGGCATCAGCAGCCTGCTTGGCGTCGGCCTCACCGTGGCGCTGGTCCTGAAAAGCGGCGGCTTCCCGCGCAGACGCCCAGAGCAAAATTCGCAGGATACATCAATTTGACACCCTCCACACGCGCAGCGAAGATCGCGCATCCAACTGATATTTTCAATTGAAATCATAGTATTACACATAATTCAGCAGATCCCATCACCTGCGCCACCCCCGATGTTAACCAAATTTAAAGACAATTTGAGCTATCTTGCTCGAACACAGAGAGTTGCACTCTGCCTGAAAAATTGTAGATTAAATGCGACTCAACCTAAGAGGTATAAACATGGCATGGATCGGGATCATTGTCGGTACTTTTGCAGGGATTTTCTCTGCGGTCGCCGCCTATACCCTCTATGCGCTGCCACTTTGGTATAGTTTGCTGCTCTACCCCACCGTTGGCACAACCGCCGCCATTGTGACCATGCTTGCAATGCTGCATCTGCCGCCGGGTCTGCGCCCGATGATGCCGCCGGACGGGGATGAAACCCACCGCATGGCCTGAGCCGACCGCAGGACCTGAGCCGACCGCAGGGCCAAAGCCCCCTTATCCGCGTTTCGATATCAGCCGAGCCTCCGGCTCATCCCTTCGCCCAGCTCACGATCTGGCCTGCGCGCAGGGCGCCTGCCTGCCGTTTCTGTTCCTTGCCGCGCACAAAGCGGACAAGTGTCGGGATCCCTTTGATCCGATAGCGTGCGCCGGTGGACTGATGGGTCTGGGTGTTCAGCTTGACCAGCCGCACCTGTCCCTGCAGCGTTTTTGCCGCCTTGGCATAATCCGGGGCCATCATCTTGCAAGGACCACACCAGGGCGCCCAGAAATCCACCACCAGCGGCAGGTCATCCTGCGCTGCGGCCTTTTGCAGGGTCGCCGGGTCGACATCGACCGGCGTCGAGGGGATCAGCGCAGCCCCGCAGGTGCCGCATTTGGGGCCGGCGGCCAGACGGTCCTCGGGCACGCGGTTCAGCTGGGCACAGCTGAGGCAGGTCAGGGTCTTGGCACCCATGGGGCAATCTCTCCTTCGCATCACTGACCGCCGAGGCGGCGTGGCGCCTGTATTCAGGCCAGATATACTGGCCAGAGGCGGCAGGACAAGCCCTGCCCGCGCTGGTGCCCACCCGCTAGAAGGTGAGCTTGGCGCCCAGAATGACGCTATGCGAGCGCACGCTGGCATCGCCTGTGCGCCGGGGCAGGATCAGCGGCACAAAGCCATCGTTGAACAGATATTCCGCCCCCAGCGTGACATTCGGGGCCAGCGCAACCTCCATCCCGAGGATGATCTGCGACATCGACTCCCATTCGGTGCCGGAGGCGCCTTGCCGCCCGTGGCTGGCGGAGAGTGAATAGACCGCCGGACGTCCCAGCACCTCCCCCCGGTAGCGCCCCTGCAGCGTCAGCGCGCTGACCTTGTGATCGGTGGCAGGCCAGCGGTCGGTGGTCTGAGTGAACTCGGCCATGACGTCGAAGCGCTCTGCGCTGAGGGTGGCGTGAATATCCCAGGCGCCGTTCCAGCCCCGGTCGATGCCGCTTCCGGGGGGATGATGGGCAATGGTGCTGTCGTAGATCGTGCCGCGCAGAAAACCGGCCCCCAGTTTCAGCCCCATACCATTGGCCAGCGGAATGCGATGGGAGGCGTTCAGCGCGTAATTGGTGTAGTGATCATCGTTCTTCGGGCTGCTGATCACCCGGTTGCCCCGGTGGTTGCGAATGATCGACAGCGCCAGTTCGGTACGCTCGGTGATATAACCGATCTCGATCAGCGGATCCTTGGTCTGGGCCCAGAAGTAATGGCTGTTATGGGTATGGGTGAAGGGCGCATAGCTGGCAAAATTGCCAAAATTCACCGTCTTGCGCCCAACCGCCAAATAAAAGGGCGAGCGGTCCAGATCACCAACCGCCAGCCAGGCCTTGCGCAGCTGGATGTCGTTCTGGCCGGGATATTCGACCTCGGTATATTCGCCCTGCACAACCGCTGTCAGCAGCGGGGTGGTGGCGGTCGCGATCAGCGAGATATCATTGATCACACCATAGGTATCGGTGGTGCCGCTGGTGTGGGTCGGCGGCAGCCGCGACAGGATCGGAAATTTGCCGGGCGTATTGGTGTTCTCATAGATCACCGTGCCCAAGAAGCGCCCGCCAAAGGTGATCCGATTGACCCCGAGCTGCCCCGATTGCCGCGCGCGCAGGGCAATGGCGACCTTGTTGGTCACATCTTCCTGACGGTCCAGCATCCGTTCTGAATAACGCAGTGAGGTGGCGAGAAACCCCGCATCTTCCTGAGCCTCAACCCGGTCCGCAGCCGCGAGGCCGACAGCCATAATCAGCGCGGCCACTGCCGCGCGCCCCCCAAATGAAACAGTCACAATGGTTACTCCAGTATACCCCCGACAAACCGCCAGACGGGCTGTAAACAGCCACCGGCCGGTTTCGGACGGGATCGCAGACCTGCAACGCAGAAGCCGAGAAATAGCCCCTGTCCGGGCCTGAGACCTCCGGCAGAGCTGCCCCCGCAGCCGTGCCGACATGACGCCCTCAAACGAGAAACCCGCCGGAAATGACGGTGGATCAGAAACGCGATCCGATCACAGGATATCACAGCTTCGTGATATCACGAAGCCTGATTTGCCAATGTCCTATGGCCCATCAGGGCATCGCGCTGTTGCACCAACGTCGCGCCGTCTGCCCGCAACTGTGGCCGTGTGGGCGCCGCTATTGACCGGATTGTTCGCGCACCGCAGACTGATGGCATCTGTTCCAAAACCGAAAGAGCCACGCATGTTGTCACGCCGCGCCTTTCTGGCCAGCTCCGCCGCCGCCTCTCTCTGGCCTCAGATCGGGTCAGCCGAAACGGCCTTTGACCCCACTCCGCAGGAGGTCCGCATCAAGAAGCAATTCGCCCCCGGGCAAATTCTGGTGCTGCCGCGATCCTATTACCTTTATTATGTGACAGAGCCGCGCCGGGCGCGCCGCTATGGCGTTGGCGTCGGGCGGGCCGGTCTTGAATTCACCGGCACCGCCGTCATCCAGGCCAAGAAAGAATGGCCAACCTGGCGCCCGACGGACGAGATGATCGAACGCGATCCGCGCAGCTATGCCCGCTTTGTCGATAATAAATACATCCAGCCCGGTGGCACTGATAACCCGCTGGGCGCGCGCGCGCTCTACCTGTTTCAGAACGGCATCGACACCTATTTCCGCATTCACGGCACCAATCAACCGCAAACGATTGGCCATTCCGTCTCCAACGGCTGCATCCGCATGACGAACGAGCATATCGTCGACCTCTACGAACGGGTGCCCTTGGGAACCGTGGTGACGGTGCTCTGATCAGGACCAGACCAAGGTGGCAGCGCGTGATTTGTTGGCGCATCGGCGCCAGCTTGCCTGTCCGGGTGCCAAGCCCCGCCGATGGCCATCCACAGCGCCTCTGGCAGCGCCAAACTGACAGGCACCCCCCGCTATAACACTTGCACCGAGAGGACATTGGCGACAAGATCGTTCCCGCAAGGTTACGCAGAACTCATCGCTGTCCTAGGAGGCTCGGTCATGAATACGCAATGACATTGCCGGGCTGTCGCATGTCGCGGACAGGGATTTAGAGTAAGACTGGGAGAAGAAGACGATGGCCACAGGCACCGTCAAATGGTTCAACACCACCAAAGGTTACGGTTTCATTGCACCCGATGCGGGTGGCAGCGATGTGTTCGTACATATTTCCGCCGTTGAGCGGTCGGGGCTGACCGGCCTCGCGGACAACCAGAAAGTGACCTATGAGCTGCAACCGGGTCGTGACGGCCGCGAGTCTGCGGTGAATATCGAGCTGGCCTAACCCGCCTACCCGAAGAAGATCAGCTGTCGGCCCCCTTTCGGGGCCGTCTTTTGTTGTGGCGCCCAGTCATCTGCCGCAGCACCTCTGCGGTCATCCCGTGGCGGCCCCGCGTCAGCGGTCCACCCTGGCCACCAGATCCAGCACCTTCGGGCCGATGGCCGCCACATTCAGCGCCACGCCTTTTGCGTTGGGGTGAATGCCGTCCTCCTGTAGATACGGCCCCGCCGCCTGCGGATCATTGCCGGTTGCCGCGCGGATCCCGGCAAGGCTGTCGTCATGCAGCAGCGCGCCATAGTCGCGCGCCAGCTCGGGGAAGATTGCGTCGAATTCTGCTTTGAAGTCGGCGCCATAGTTACCTGGCGCCGCGATACCAACCAACAGCACCGGCACCGCATTGGCCTTGGCGACCTCCAGAATACGGACGAGATTGGCGCGGCTCTCAGCCGGGGCGATCCCGCGCAGCAGGTCATTGCCGCCCAATGCGACGATCAGCGCATCCGGCCCGTCGGCCAGCGTCCAGTCGATCCGCGCCGCGCCACCCGCCGTGGTATCGCCGGAGACACCGGCATTGATCAGGCGCACCTCAGCCCCCTGTTCCCCCAGCCAGCGCTGTAGCTGCGGCACCCAGCCCTGCCCCTGCGGCAGCCCGTAGCCCTGCACCAGACTGTCCCCCAAAGCCGCCACCCGAACCGGATCGGCCTGCGCAACTGCGGCAGTTAATATAAAAATCAATCCGGCCATTATCTTGCGCATTGGTAGAAAGGCTCCATATCGAGAGTGATCCCAAAACAGGCGCGACGTCACATGCAGTCCAGCACGATCCCCCAGTCCGACCCTATCCTGAACCTCCAGCATGCGTCTTTGTCGCTGGTTGGCAATACCGGACCTGTCGAAATCCTGCATGACATCTCGCTTGCGGTCGAAAGCGGCGAGACGCTGGGCCTGATTGGTCCCTCCGGGTCGGGCAAATCCTCGCTGCTGATGGTGATGGGCGGTCTGGAACAGGCAACCGGCGGCACCGTCTCGGCGCTGGGGCAGGACCTGACCGCGATGGATGAGGATGCGCTGGCCCGGTTTCGCCGCGACAATATGGGTGTCGTGTTCCAGAGCTTTCACCTGATCCCCACCATGACGGCGCTCGAAAATGTCGCCACCCCGCTGGAGCTGGCCGGGCACAGGGATGCCTTTGACCGCGCGCAGGCCGAACTGGAGGCCGTGGGGCTCGGCCATCGTGCCGGTCACTTCCCGGCGCAGATGTCAGGTGGTGAACAACAGCGTGTGGCACTGGCACGCGCCCTGGTGACCCGCCCGCGGATCCTGCTGGCGGATGAGCCGACGGGCAATCTGGACGCCACCAACGGCGATGCGATCATGGACCTGCTGTTTGACCTGCGCGACCGCTATGGCGCGACGCTGATCATGGTCACCCATGCGCCGGAACTGGCGGCGCGCTGTGACCGGGTGATCCGGCTGCGCGATGGCCGTCTCGACCTTGCCGCCGCGCGCGAGGCCGCTGAATGAACACCTTGTCGCTGGCGACACGCTTTGCCATGCGGGAGCTGCGCGGCGGGCTGCATGGGTTTCGCGTTTTCCTGATCTGTCTGGCGCTGGGGGTGGCGGTGATTGCCGGGATCGGCTCGCTGCGCTCGGCGATTGAAACCGGGCTGAGCGAGGAAGGCGCGGTCTTGCTGGGCGGGGATGCCGAACTGGGCTTTACCTATCGGCGCGCCAGCCCAGAGGAACAGGCCTGGATGGAGGCCAATGCCCTGCGCCGCTCCGAGGTGATCGACTTCCGGTCGATGGCAGCTGTCGGTGAGGAACGCGCCCTGACGCAGGTGAAGGCGGTAGACAGCGCCTATCCACTGGTTGGCACGGTGCGGCTCTCGCCGGATCTGCCGCTGCCACAGGCGCTGGAGGGCGCCGGGGACCTGCCCGGCGGCGTGATGCAGCGGGTGCTTGCGGATCGGCTGGGCCTCTCTGTTGGTGACCGCTTTGCCCTTGGCACCCAAAGCTTTGTTCTGACCGCACTGCTGGAGAATGAACCGGATGCCGCCAGCGCGGGCTTCACGCTGGGGCCACGCACCATCGTTCGCAGCGCTGACCTGGCCCGATCCGGCCTGTTGCAGCCCGGCACGCTGTTTTCCAGCAAATACCGGCTGACCCTGCCCGAAGGCACCGATCTGGAGCAGCTGAAATCCCGCGCCGAAGCCGAGCTGGACAACAGCGGTATGCGCTGGACCGACGCCCGTAACGGCGCACCGGGCATCGCCACCTTTGTCGAGCGGCTGGCCGGGTTTCTGGTGCTGGTTGGCCTCTCCGGGCTGGCTGTGGGCGGCATCGGCGTCTCAGCCGCCGTGCGCGCCTATCTGGCGGGCAAGACCGCGACCATTGCCACCCTGCGCACGCTGGGCGCCGACCGCCGGACGATCTTTCTGACCTATTTTCTGCAAATCGGGGCGCTGGCGCTGCTTGGTGTTGCGATTGGCCTCGTGATCGGCGGGCTGGCCCCGGTGCTGCTGGGGCCGCTGATTGCGGCGCAGCTGCCGTTTCCTGCGGTCTTTGGCATCTCGGTCCCGGCGTTGAGCGAAGCGGCGCTTTACGGGCTGCTGACGGCTTTTGTCTTTGCGCTCTGGCCGCTGGCCCGCGCCGAGCGGATCCGCGCTGCGGCGCTGTTTCGTGACGCGCTGGACAGCCGCAGCCGCTGGCCTGCCCCCCGCTATATCGTCGCCACGGCTGTCTCGGTGGCGGCGCTGATTGGTTCTGCCGCGCTGTTCAGCGGCGCGATTGAGCTGACGCTCTGGACCGCTGCGGGGCTGATCGGCGCGCTGGCGGTGCTGTTGCTGGCCGCACTGGTGCTGGGCTGGATCGCCCGCCGCGCCGCGCCGCTGACCCGTGGATATCCGGCGCTTCGATGGGCGCTTTCGGCGATTGGCACCTCTCGCGATGGCGCCGTGCCGACCGTGCTGGCCCTGGGGCTGGGGCTGACCGTTCTGGCCGCGATTGGTCAGGTCGACGGCAATATGCGCCGCGCCATCGAAGGCAACCTGCCCGATGTGGCGCCCTCCTATTTCTTCGTTGATATCCAGCGCGATCAGATGCCGGATTTCCTCGCCCGCGTGGAGCAGGACCCGGCGGTTGATCGCGTGCAGAGCGCACCGATGCTGCGCGGCATCCTCACCACCATCAACGGCCAGCCCGCAACCGAGGTGGCAGGCGATCACTGGGTCGTCCGGGGCGATCGCGGCATCACCTATGCCGCCAAACAGCCAGACACCACCCAGATCGTCGCGGGCGCGTGGTGGCCCGAAGAGTACACCGGCGCGCCGCAGGTCAGCTTTGCCCGCGAAGAGGCCGAGGAGCTGGGTCTCAACCTTGGCGACACGCTGACGCTCAACCTGCTGGGCCGCGACATTACCGCCACCATCACCAGCCTGCGCGAGGTCGATTTTTCCACGGCGGGCATGGGCTTTGTCATGGTGCTGAACGAAAGCGCGCTTGCAGGGGCCCCGCACAGCTATATCGCCACGGTCTATGCCGAACAGGAGGCCGAAGCCCAGATCCTGCGCGATCTCGCCAAGGCGATGCCGAACATCACCGCGATCCGGGTCCGCGATGCGCTGGACCGGGTGTCGGACCTGTTGCGGCAGCTCGCATCTGCCACCGCCTATGGTGCCGCGGCAACGCTGCTGACCGGTTTCATGGTGCTGATTGGCACCGCCGCCGCCGGCGAACCTGCCCGCCGCTACGAGGCGGCTGTCCTCAAGACGCTGGGCGCGCCGCGACGGCAGATCCTGATCAGCTTTGCGCTCAGATCAGTGTTTCTGGGCGCCGGGGCCGGCCTGGTCGCGCTGACGGCCGGAATGACCGGGGCCTGGGCCATCAACACCTATGTGTTCGAAAGCGATTATCAGGTGATCTGGAGCAATGCGCTGGCGATCATCAGCGGCGGCATCCTGACCACGCTGCTGGCCGGGCTGGCCTTTGCCTGGCGGCCCCTTCAGGTGCGCCCGGCCCGGATCCTGCGGGCCCGCGACTAGGCCACACCGCGGCCTCTGGGGCCGCGCTTGCGGGGCCGCCCGCCACAACACCAGCCACGACGTCAGCCACGGCGGGCGGGCGCCAGAGCATCTCAGCTGGCGTAGCGCGCGCAGCCGGTCGAAACCGGCGATTGGAACAGGGCAAACAGCGCATCATTGTCGCAGACCAGCGCCTCCAGGGTGATCCCGTCCAGCGATCGGTAGAAGGCCTGCGCCGCATCGGTGAGGGCAATCCGCAGCCGACAGGCCGAAACCAGCGGGCAGGTATTGTCGGCATCGGCAAAACACTCGACCATCGGCACCGTGCCCTCGACCGCGCGAAAGACATCGCCAATGCCGATTTCCGCCGCGGGCCTGCCCAGCGACATGCCCCCGTTGCGCCCGCGCTGCGTATGCAGATAGCCCAGCTGCGCCAACTGGTTGATCACCTGCGCCAAATGGTTCTCCGAGATATTGCAGCGCGCGGCAATTTCGGATTTGGTAACCAGGCGGTCCGCATGGGCTGCACAATACATCAACAGCCGCACTGCAATATTTGTCCGTTTCGTGATCCGCATGATCGCCCCTCCGAGGTGCCTTGTCGCAAGATCATGACATGGCCGCACAAAGGCCACTTTGACATGTATCAAAGCCGCACGCGCTTTCGCCTGCCCCTGCCCCTGACCCTGCCCCTGCCGGGTCCCGCTGCGCCGCCCGCAGGCAGCGCCGACGCAGGGCAAACGGTGGGCGACAGACCCCGCCTGCCTGTGGCGGTCAGCGCCGCTGAGACAGACATCGCCAGTCAGGAGATCTGAATGCCCGCCCCCGTTTCCCCAGCCCCCTATTTCTTTGGCTACGGCAGCCTGGTGAACACGCGCACCCATGGCTACGGTCAGGCCCGCCCCGCGCGACTCAGCGGCTGGCGCCGGGCCTGGGTGCATACCGATCTGCGCCCGGTTGCCTTTCTCAGCGCCGTGCCCTGTGACAGAACCACCATCGACGGGCTGATCGCCGAGGTGCCGGGGGCCGACTGGGCGGCGCTTGATGACCGCGAATTTGCCTATGAACGGCTGCCTGCCAGCGGCGCGGTCCAGCATGATCTGAACCCGGAGACGGATATCGCGGTCTATGCGGTGCCCGGCCACAGCCAGCGCGCGGCCAGCCTGCGCCATCCGATCCTGCTCAGCTATCTCGACGTGGTCATTCAGGGCTATCTGGACGTCTTCGGCGCCGATGGTGTCGCCGCCTTCGTGCGCACAACCGATGGCTGGGACGCGCCGATCCTGAACGACCGCAGTGCCCCGCGATATCCCAGAGCGCAGAGGCTGACTGCTGAAGAGCTGGATCTGGTCGATCAGCATCTGCTGGCGCTTGGCGCGACCGTTATCGGGGCAGATCAGTGATTTCCCGCACCCTGCTCTATGTCCGGCGGATCACCCGGCAACTGTGGTTCCGGGTTGTGCTGCTCTCGGCCTGTTCGCTGCTGGCGCTGGCCATCGCCCCCTGGCTCACGCCCTTCATCCCCGAAGATCTGGGCGAACGCTTTGGCCGCGAGGCGGCGCTGCCGGTGCTGACCATCCTTGCCTCCGGGATGCTGGCGGTCACTACATTCTCGCTCAATGTCATGGTCTCGGCCTATCGTACGGCCGCCGCCACGGCGACGCCACGGGTCTATCGCCTGCTGCTGGAGGATACGATCACCCAGAGCGTATTGGCCACCTTTGTCGGCGGGTTTGTCTTCAGCCTGAGTGCGGTGATCCTGTTCCGCGCCGGGTTCTACAGCGAGGATGCCGCCATCGTGGTCTTTGCCATCACCGTCGGAGTGGTGGCGCTGATCGTCGTGGCGATTTTGCGCTGGATTGACCATCTGTCGGGACTTGGCAGCATGGATCACACGCTGCGCCTGATCGAAGAGCGCAGCCGCACCAGCCTGCGCCAGCGGGCCGAAGCGCCCTGTCTGGGCGCCGCCTGCGCCGAGGATGACACCAGATTTCAGCAGCAGGGCCGGGCCATCCCGGCGCAGGCCTCGGGCTTTGTGCGGTTTGTCGATGTCGCAGGGTTGCAGACGCTGGCCGAAGAGGCCGAGACCAGGATCGCCATCCACCGCACCCCCGGCGAATTCGTGCTGCGCGGGCGGCCGGTGGCCTATGCCGAGACCGGCGAGGAGACGCTCTGCGAGGCGGCCAGCCGCTGCATCGAAATCGGTGATGTGCGCAGTTTCGATCAGGATCCCTCCTTTGGCCTGACGCTGCTGGCGGAAACCGCACAGCGCGCCCTGTCGCCCGGTGTCAATGATCCCGGCACCGCGCTGGAGGTCATGGGGCGGCTGGAACGGCTGCTGTGGGAGAATACCCCGGATGAGGCCGAGCCTGACGCGCGCGACGTGTCCTTTGACCGGGTGATGATGCCTGCGGTCTCGGCCCGGCACCTGCTGTCCTGCGCCTTTCCGCCTATCGCCCGCGCCGGCGGCGACGACCCTGCGGTGATCGACTGGATGGACAAGGCGCTCTCGGCGCTGGCGCATCATCCCAACCCGGCCATGGCCAAGGCCGCCGCCGACCTGCGCGATGGCAAGCGGAAGGGAGATGACCAAGAGGGAGACCAGGAGGGAGAGCCGAAGTGACACCCGACGGCGGGCCCAAAGGGCGGCGGCCAAGGCGGCTCCCGCCCGCGCAACAGGGCAGATCTGCCCTGCCCTGAGCGCAGTTGGGCATGGCAGACCGCCTACAGGCGGTCTGCGGCGCCGCGCGGGCGCGCGGCGCCCGGCCCAACCGCAGAGGTGGCTTCTGTGATGCCACCGATGTGGGCGGGAGCACCCCGGACAGCACAAAGGCGGCCCCCTATGGTGCCGCGTTTGCATCAGACAGTCGTCAAAGCTCAGCCGCGGGCGCGGACCGTTTCCATCAGCGCCAGCAGAGCGGACATGTCGGGGCCGCGCTCCATGCCGGTCACGGCTTTGCGCAGCGGCATGAACAGCCCCTTGCCCTTGCGGCCCGTCGCCTCTTTCACAGCAGCGGTCCATGTGCCCCAGCTCTCGCTGTCGTAGGGGCCTTCGGGCAGCAGCGCCATCGCCTCGGCGATGAAGTCCTTGTCCTCATCAGCCACCAGCGGCTCGGCGCCGTCGCGGCACAGATCCCACCAGCCCGCCAGATCCTTCAGCGTGGTGATGTTCTCCTTGGCCATATCCCAGAATGCGGCCTGTTTCTCTGCCGGAACCCCCAGCGCGTCCACATGGGACTGCACGGCCTCCAGCGGCAGTGACTGCAAATACCGGGCGGTCAGCGGGTAGAGATCCTGCACATCGAACTTGGTCGGCGCAGCGCCAAAACGGTTGATGTCGAACCCCTCGATCAGCTCTGCCAGCTCCGCGCGCAGCTCAACCGGGTCGGAGGAGCCAAGGCGCGCCATCAGGCTCAGCAGCGCCATCGGCTGCACGCCCGCTTCACGCAGATCGCGCAGGGCCAGCGTGCCGAGGCGTTTGGACAGCGCCTCACCCTGCGGGCCGGTCAAGAGCGAGTGATGCGCAAAGGAGGGGACAGTGCCGCCGAGCGCCTCGATGATCTGGATCTGGGTGGCGGTGTTAGTGACATGGTCAGAGCCGCGCACAACATGGGTCACGCCCATTTCCGTGTCGTCCACTACCGAGGCCAGCGTATAGAGGAACTGGCCGTCGCCACGGATCAAGACCGGGTCCGAGACCGAAGCGGCATCGATGGAGATATCGCCCAGGATACCATCGGTCCACTCGATCCGCTCCTGATCCAGCTTGAAGCGCCAGACACCATCGCCGCGCTCGGCGCGCAGCTTGGCCTTGTCGTCCTCCGACAGGTTCAGCGCAGCGCGATCATAGACCGGCGGCTTGCCCATGTTCAGCTGCTTCTTGCGCTTCAGGTCCAGTTCAACCGGCGTTTCAAACGCCTCGTAGAACCGGCCGATCTCGCGCAGCTTGTCGGCCGCGGCGACATAGCGGTCAAGACGTTCGGACTGGCGTTCGACACGGTCCCAGGTCAGGCCCAGCCATTCCAGATCCTGCTTGATGGCATCGACATATTCTTCTTTCGACCGCTCCGGGTCGGTGTCGTCGATGCGCAGGATGAAGCTGCCGCCGGCCTTGCGGGCGATCAGATAGTTCATCAGCGCGGTGCGCAGATTGCCAACGTGGATATAGCCGGTCGGCGACGGGGCAAATCGGGTGGTTGTCATCACAAGTCTCCTGTTGCCCTGCCCCATGTCACATAGGCGACGTTTTGTCCAGTTGCGGCGCAGTCGCCAACGGTTGATCCCAAGTCGTCTCAAACTGTCCGCGTTTTTCAGGGGGCGGCTTAGATTTCGTTCAGACTTCCTGTGTCAGCCTGTCGCAGCACTGACGATTATTGGTACGAAGAATGGGGTCTCCCGTGAACAAAGTGATCCCGAGCGACATGTTGCAGGCGGAGAGTTTGCCTGAACCCTCCCATGCGCGGCTCATGGATGTGTTGAACAAGCTGGATCAGGGCGTGATGGTCTGGACCGAGGACGGGCATTGCCAGGTCTTCAACGAACGGCTGCTTACCCTGCTGGAGCTGCAGAATGGCGACATCTTTCCGGGCTATTCGCGCGAGGCGTTTTTTGCCACCGCCGTCAGGCTGGGCCATGTGACCGAAGACAGCGCCAGACAGGCCGAACAGGATTTCAGCTCTGACAAGGAGCGGTTTTCGGCAACCCGCAGGATGCCGTCGGGACGGCGCCTTCAGATCGACACCCGCAGGCTGTCCACCGGCGGCTTTGTCTCCTGCTACACCGATGTGACCCAGATCGAGCGCAGTGCGCGGGACCTGACATTGGCGCGCCAGGCCGCCGAGGAGGCGGAGCTGACCGCGCTGAAGACGCTTGCGGCGGAACAGTCCTGGCGCGAAGAGGCCAAGCTGCTGTCGCAGCTCGACGTCTGGCTGCATTCCTGCAAATCCCAGGAGGAGCTGTTCCGCATTGTCAGCGCCTTCATGGCGAAGCTGTTTCCGCAATCCCAGGGCGAGCTTTACATCTACTCCAACTCGCGGGACGTTCTGGATGGCAAATGCCACTGGGGCGGGGCCGAGGTCCATGACCACATCTTTGCCGATGCCTGCTGGGCGCTGCGGCGCGGGCGGCAGTATCTCTATTCTGCGGATAAGATCGCCTTTCCCTGCGCCCATGTCGAGGAGCAGCCTGCCACCGATGAGCATGGCGATTACGTCTGTTTTCCGGTGGTCGCCCATGGCAATACCGTCGGTCTGCTGCATGTGAAATTTGCACCGGAAACCGACCCCAAGCGCAAGGTGGCGCTGCATCGCCTTGCCCTGCGCTGCGGCGAACATATCTCGCTGGCGGTGGCCAATGTCCGCCTGCGCGACGAATTGCACGACCAGTCCACCCGCGATCCGCTGACCGGTGTCTACAATCGGCGCTATTTCCTCGGCGAGCTGCGCAATGCGGTGGCGCTGGCCGACCGGCGCGCCAGCCAGCTGGGAGTGCTCAGCTTTGATGCGGACCGGTTCAAGACCTTCAACGACACCCATGGCCACGATGCGGGCGACATGGTGCTGCGCGCCATTGGCGACACGCTGAAGGATCTGTTCCGCAATGGCGAGATCTGCTGCCGGATGGGCGGCGAGGAATTTGCCGTCTTCCTGCCGGATACCGACAAGGAACAGACGATGGAGGTCGGCGAAGCGCTGCGTGTCGCGATTGAGGAAATCACGCTGCGCTATGGCTCCGGCACGCTGCCGCGTGTCACCATCTCCATCGGCGTTGCCAGCTTCCCCGAGGATGGCCTGCTGCCGCAGGATCTGATGCACGCCGCTGACCGCGCGCTTTACGCGGCAAAGGATGCAGGCCGCAACTGCGTCGTGGATTGCCAGGAAGCCGATCCCGCCAACGGCCCCTTCTCCGGCAGCTGACCTCGACCGAACGTATGCGATGCTCCCGCCTTGGCCGCACCTTTGGCCGCAGGGACCAGCCCGATATCGCTGACACCAACGGGTGGATCCCAGCGCCTTACTGGTCGGTCAACTGGGGTCGCGCCAGCGGTTCACGATCGGATACCGACGATCCAGCCAGAACGCGCGCGGTGTGAGCCGCGCACCGGGGGCTGACTGAAAGCGTTTGTATTCGCTGATATAAATCAGGTGTTCCACGCGTTTTGCCGTCTCCCGCGAGAACCCGGCCGCAACGCAATCAGCAATCGAACCGTCCCTATCCACCAGGATCTCCAGCAGCGCGTCCAGTTCAGGGTAATCCGGCAGGCTGTCGCTGTCCTTCTGATCGTCGCGCAGCTCGGCGCTCGGTGGCTTGTCGATGACCGAGGGGCGGATGACCTCCCCTTCCGGCCCCATCATCCAGTCGCGGTGATTGGCATTGCGCCAGCGGCAGGTCTCGAACACGCGGGTCTTGTAGAGATCCTTGATCGGGTTGTAGCCCCCCGCCATATCGCCATAGATCGTGGCATAGCCCACGGCGACCTCGGATTTATTGCCGGTGGTCAGCAGCATCTCGCCAAATTTGTTGGACATCGCCATCAGGAGAAGCCCGCGCAGGCGCGACTGGATGTTCTCCTCGGTCAGCCCCTCCTCCATCCCGGCAAACAGCGGCGCCAGCGTGTTGGTGATCGCGGCGCGCCCCTCGGCAATCGGGACGTAGTCGTAGCGCACGCCCAGCGCCTTTGCCACCGCTTCGGCATCGTCAAGCGAGGCCTGCGAGGTATATTCGGACGGCAGCATCACGCAGCGCACATTCTCAGCCCCCAGCGCATCGACCGCGATCGTGGCGACAATGGCGGAATCGACGCCACCCGAGAGCCCCAGCAGCACCTTCTTGAAGCCGGTCTTGCGCATGTAATCACGCAGCGAAAGCGTCATGACGTGGTAATCCTGCTCCCACTCATCCGGCAGCACCGCCTTGGGGCCATCCACGGCGCGCCAGCCCTCGGCGGTCCGCTCCAGATCCAGATGGCAGATATCTTCGCGCAGGACCGGCATCTGCAAGGCCAGCGCCCCGCCCGGATTCAGCACAAACGAACCACCATCAAAAACCTGATCATCCTGGCCGCCCACCATATTGAGGTAGATCACCGGCAGATCGGTCTCGATCGAGCGGGCCACAATATGGTTGAGCCGCACATCCATCTTGTTGCGATAATAGGGCGATCCATTGGGGATCAGCAGGAACTCCGCGCCGGTTTCGGCCAAGGTTTCGGCCACATCCTCATACCAGCTATCCTCGCAGATCGGGCTGCCGATCCGGGTATCGCCAACCGCATAAGGACCGCCCAGCGGGCCCGCATCAAAGATCCGCACCTCGTCAAAGACGGTGGCATTTGGCAGGTGATGTTTCAGCACCTGCGTGGTGATCTTGCCGCCCTTCAGGATCAGATAGGCGTTGTACAACCTGTCGCCCTCGACCCAGGGGCTGCCGATCGCCAGCGCCGGACCATCGGCACAATCGGCGGCCAACCGCTCAACCTCGGCAATGGCAGCACGGTGGAAAACCGGCTTCATCACCAGATCCTGCGTGTTGTAACCGGTAATGAACATCTCTGGCAGGGCGACCAGATCAGCACCTGCCTCGCGGCCTGCGGCCCAGGCCTCGCGGGCCTTATCTGCATTGCCAGCCAGATCCCCGACGGTGGGGTTCAACTGGGCCAGTGTCACGCGAAAACGATCAGCCATCCTGCTTGCGTCCTTCGATAATCCTGCCTTCTGCCATTAAACAGATCACGCTGCGAGGGAAAGACCGCAGTGGCAAAAGACATTGCGACGGCGGCGGCTGTGGCATAGTTTCCTGTCAAACCGATCAACAGGCCCGCACCCCGGCTCCCCTTATGGCAAGCAGATATTCCATGACCCGTTTCACCACCGCCGCTCTTCTGACCTCCGCTCTGGCGCTTGGCGCTGCCGGGGTCGGACGCCCGGCCCTGGCCCAGGATGGCAAGGTGCTGACCACGCAGGATGAAATCGGCGGCATCTATGAGGGCACCTTTCGCGGCGGCCTGCAACATGGCACCGGCACCTACCGGCTGCCCAACGGCTATGAATATACCGGCGACTGGGTCGATGGCGAAGTCCGCGGTCGTGGCGTTGCGCGTTTCCCCAACGGATCCATCTACGAGGGCGAGTTCGTCAAAGGCAAACCCGAAGGCGCAGGCAAGATCACCTTTGCCGATGGCGGCACCTATGATGGCGAGTGGTCGGACGGCGTAATCAATGGCCAGGGGGTTGCGGTCTATGCCAATGGCGCGCGCTATGAGGGCGGCTTTCGCGATGCCAAGCACCATGGCAAAGGCATCATGCGCAATCCCGGCGGCTATGAATATGACGGCGACTGGGTCGATGGCCGCAAGGAAGGCACCGGCAAGATCACCTACCCGGACGGCGCCACCTATGAGGGCGACATCCGCGACGGCCAGCTGGAGGGCAAAGGCAAGCTGATCATGCCCGATGGTCTGGTTTACGAGGGCGATTGGTCCGCAAACCAGATGGATGGCACCGGCGTGTTGACCCAGCCCAATGGCGATATCTACGAAGGCCCGCTGGTGGCCGGCCGCCGTCAGGGCGAAGGCAAGCAGATCCATGCCAATGGCGATGTCTATATCGGCAATTTCGAGGATGACCTGCGCCACGGCGAAGGCACCTTCACCAAGACCGACGGCTATGTCTACACCGGCGAATGGCTGGCCGGTCAGATCGAGGGCAAGGGCCGCGTCACCTATCCCGACGGTTCGGTCTACGAGGGCCAGTTCCGCGATGATCTCGCCGATGGCGTGGGCAAGATCACCTATCCCGACGGCTCCACCTACGAAGGCGACTGGGTGGCCGGCGTGATCGAGGGCAGCGGCACCACAACCTATCCCAACGGGCTGGTCTACACAGGCGAGTTCCAGAACGCCAAGAACCACGGCCAGGGCGTGATGACCTACCCTGACGGCTACCGCTACGACGGCGGCTGGAAAGAGGGGCAGCGCCATGGCGAAGCGGTTGTCACCTACCCCGACGGTTCGGTTTATACCGGCAGCTTTGCCAACAGCCAGCGCCACGGCACCGGCAAGATCGTGATGACAGATGGCTTCAGCTATGAGGGCGACTGGACCGAAGGCAAGATCAGCGGCCAGGGCGTCGCGACCTATGCCAATGGCGATGTCTACGAGGGCAGCTTTCTCAATTCCAAACGTCAGGGACCGGGTGTGATGCGTTATGCCAGCGGTCAGCAAGCCGAAGGCACCTGGGAGAACGGCGCGCTCAAAACCACCGGTGCGGCGGCACAGGACAGCGATGATGCCACAACAGCCGACCCGGCCACCGCCACCGACGATGCAAACGCCAGCAACTGATTACCGCTGACCCGCAGCACGGCCGACCGGATAGGCTGGCGCGCCCCACCGCGCCAAAAGGCGTAGCGGAGCCGCCGCACAGCGCGCGCCCGGCCATAAGGCGTAGCATGTCTGATCCGGGCCAACGGGTTACAGTCGCAGGCTTTGCCCCTGCCCGGTCAATTTCTGTCTTTCCATTCGTCTTTGGCTCTGTATAACTCTGCGTCATGATGATGCGTGCAGATATCCCTTGCTTTGCCACCGCCCCGCGCGGTGCAGATCTGCGCGCCCTACTGATCCTAATCCGCCTCTGAGCGTGCCATCCGGCGCGCCCGCTCAGAGGGGAAGGCATGCGCGCCACATGGATTGGATTTTAGGACAGACAAGAAAGATACCGACATGACGACTGCAGCTGACAAAGATCGCGTTTTGATCTTCGACACCACTTTGCGCGATGGCGAGCAGAGCCCCGGCGCAACCATGACCCATGATGAAAAGCTCGAGATTGCCGAGCTGCTGGACGACATGGGCGTCGATATCATCGAAGCGGGCTTCCCCATCGCCTCCGAAGGCGACTTCAAAGCGGTGAGCGAGATTGCCGAACGTTCCAAAAATGCCGTGATCTGTGGTCTGGCGCGCGCCAACTTCAAGGATATCGACCGCTGCGCCGAAGCCGTGCGCAAATCCGCACAGCCGCGCATCCACACCTTTATCGGCACCTCGCCGCTGCACCGCGCCATTCCCAACCTCACCATGGATGAGATGGCCGAGAAGATCCACGAGACGGTCACCCACGCCCGCAATCTGGTGGACAATGTGCAGTGGTCGCCGATGGATGCCACCCGCACCGAATGGGATTACCTCTGCCGGGTGATCGAAATTGCCATCAAGGCGGGCGCCACCACCATCAACATCCCCGATACCGTCGGCTATACCGCCCCGGTCGAGAGCGCCGATTTGATCAAGCGCCTGATCGAAACCGTGCCCGGTGCAGATGACGTGATCTTTGCCACCCATTGCCACAACGACCTCGGCATGGCGACCGCCAACGCGCTGGCTGCCGTTGCAGGAGGCGCGCGCCAGATCGAATGTACCATCAACGGTCTGGGCGAACGCGCGGGCAACACCGCCCTGGAAGAGGTGGTGATGGCGCTCAAGGTGCGCGGTGACATCATGCCCTTTACCACCGGCATCGACACCAAGAAGATCATGCACATCTCGCGCCGGGTCTCCACCGTGTCGGGATTTGTCGTGCAGCCGAACAAGGCCATCGTCGGCAAGAACGCCTTTGCCCATGAAAGCGGCATCCATCAGGATGGTATGCTGAAGAACAAGGAAACCTTTGAAATCATGCGGCCCGAGGATGTGGGCATTGCCGGCACCTCGCTGCCGCTTGGCAAACATTCCGGCCGTGCGGCGCTGCGCGACAAGCTCAGCCAGCTCGGGTTTGAGGTGGGCGACAACCAGCTGAAGGATCTCTTTGTCCGGTTCAAAGAACTCGCCGACCGCAAGAAAGAGGTGTTTGACGACGACATCATCGCGCTGATGCGCACCAGCGGCGATGAGGATGACCACCTCAAGCTGGTGTCGATGAAAGTCGTCTGTGGCACCGGCGGTCCCGCCGAGGCCACCATCGAAATGGAAGTCGACGGCAAGGATGTGACCGAGACCGCAGAAGGCGACGGCCCTGTCGATGCCGCCTTCAAGGCGATCCGCAAGATCCACCCGAACTCGGCCCATCTTCAGCTCTATCAGGTCCATGCAGTCACCGAAGGCACCGACGCGCAGGCCACTGTGTCTGTCCGACTGGAAGAAGACGGCGTGATCGCCACGGGCGAGAGCGCGAACACCGACACAGTTGTCGCCTCTGCCGCCGCCTATATCAGCGCCCTCAACCGCCTGATCATCCGCCGCAGCAAAATGGGCGAAGGCGCCGACACCCGCGAGATTTCCTACAAGGACATCACCTGATCAATGCGTTGATCTGAAACAGCAAAGGCCACCCGACGGGTGGCCTTTTTCGTTCTGCCCAGGGCCAACCGCCTCTGTTGGCCGCATCTCAGCCCAGACGGCTGAACAGTTTGGTCAGCCGCGCGGCTTCTTCCTCGGTGCCATAGGGCGCATTCACGATGAACATGCCCGAGCCGACCATCCGGTGCCCCTCCCGCGCCGGGGGAAACCGCACCTCATGACGCAATGCGCCGGCCAGCCCCTGCGCCTCCAGCGCGCTCAGCATCGGCTTATGCGCCCCGTCCGTCAGGATCGGATACCACAGCGCAATGACGCCGACGTTCCACTTGCGGTGCAGCTTGGCGATATGGCCGGGGATCTGGGCGTAGTCGCGCTTTACCTCATAGCTGGGATCAATCAGCAGCAGCCCGCGACGCGGCGTCGGCGGCGCCAGCGACTGCGCCAGCTCAAACCCGTCCTGCTGATGCACATGGACCCGCCGCCCCAGCCCATGCGACCACAGCGCCTGCCGCAGGGCGGCGTTTTCCTGCGGGTGCAGCTCGGCAAAATTGAGACTGTCGGCCTCGCGCAGCAGATGCGCTGCAATCAGCGGCGACCCCGGATAGGCCATCTCCCCATGAGCGCTGCGGGTTGCGGCAATAGCAGCGGCCAGGGGGTGATCCTCGGCCAGCAGGGCCTGATCCAGCAGGCGGCTGATCCCCGCCGCCGCCTCGCCGGTCTTGACCGCCTCTGCCGCATCCAGCTGATAGAGCCCGCGCCCGGCGTGGGTCTCGATATAGCTGAGCGGCTTGTCCTTCCGCGTGAGATAATCCAGCAGCCGCGCCAGCAGCGCGTGTTTCTGAACATCGGCCAGATTTCCGGCGTGATAGATATGTTGATATGACAGCATCCCAGCCCTCTACCGCCAAACCGCCCCGGACAAAAGCCCCTTGCCGCAGCGGAGGGCGTTGGATCTGATGGCTCAGACCGCTGGCATCTGCTGCGTTGCACAGTGAATGCCGCCACCCAATTCGCCCAGCGGGTCCACGTTCAGCGTGACTATTTCCCGTCCCGGATAGTGACGCGCCAGCGCGTTCCGCGCGATCTCATCGGTTGCACCATCCCCGAATTCCGCCGCGACCACCGCGCCATTGCAGACGTAATAATTGGCGTAAGAGGCGACAAAATCGAACCTTTTGATCCGACGGATATGAGGTTCGGGGATAACCTCAACCTCCAGCCCCGCCCCGACCAGCCGGTCATGCGTGTCCAACGCAGCCATATGGAACGGATCGGCGCTATCAGGGGTATCGGGCAGGTTCATAAGAACACGCCCCGGCCCGGTGAAACGTGCGAGGCTATCGATATGATAATCCGTGATATCCTCCCCCCTGACCCCCTCGGCCCAGATCATGCGATCCGCCCCATAAGCCTCCAGCAGCCGTTGTTCTATCTGATCGCGTGACAGCCCGGGGTTCCGGTTCTTGTTCACCCAGCTGCTCTCATGTGCCATCAGCAGCCCGTGCCCATCCTGCTCCACGCCGCCTGCCTCGCCATGCAAACCGGTTGGCAACAGCGGCAGCCCCAAACGCTCGGCCACCCGTCCTGCGATCTGGCTGTCCCGCCGGTTGACCTGCTTTTTGCCCCAGCCGTTGAACTGGATATGGCTGATCGCCAAGCCGCCTGCGCCATCGATCACAAAGATAGGCCCTGAATCGCGGCACCACAGATCCTCGGTCGGGATATCCCACAGCTCAACATCCGCAGACAGCTTGGCGCGCGCGCCGCTGTGATCCGCTGCCGCCGCGAGCACTGTGACAGGTTCAAACGCCGCAATCGCATTGGCGATATCTGCAATCGACTGCTGC
This sequence comes from Phaeobacter sp. JH20_34, assembly GCF_048056095.1. Lineage (NCBI taxonomy): Bacteria > Pseudomonadati > Pseudomonadota > Alphaproteobacteria > Rhodobacterales > Roseobacteraceae > Phaeobacter > Phaeobacter sp. JH20_34. The sequence goes on from NZ_JAYMWT010000007.1 coordinate 69,051, forward strand.
GCCATGTCGCGGAACACAGGATCGGGATGCACCTTCCTGCTGACCGGCCATTGCATGAAGGTGCGCTGATGCGGCGCTTCCTCCGGTGGGACAAAAAATCCGGACCCGGCAACGGCGGTTTGTCCTGTGATCAGATTTGCCATGCCGAAGGCCCCGCCAGCCAGTAAGAAATTTCGCCGCTTCATCGCCGTTCCCTTCGCCGACCAAACATCCGCAAGGATCAAGCTTAACAACGCTGCGCAAACAAGAGAAGCAACATCGCGCGGCCCTTTACCGCCTCCGATAGTTGCCGGAGGCGTGCGGTTTTGAGGGGCGCGCTTATCAGATCCGCGCCACACCTGCCCACACTGCCAATCGGATCGGTTGTCTGCCTTTCCCATGGGGCACCCCGCAGTGGCGGCGAAAAGGCGCCTTTTGATCGGAATCCGCCCTTTCGCCACCTCCCGGCGCTGCTTATAAGACATAAAGCCCGCGCTCAGCAGAGTCGCGGGACAGGTGGCAGTTTTACAGGGTCCTAATACATGTCGATCTTTGGAAGTCTTGGCGGGTTGTTCACGTCTGATATGGCAATTGACCTCGGCACGGCGAACACGCTCGTCTATGTCAAGGGTCGCGGTGTCATCCTGTCGGAACCCTCCGTTGTCGCCTATCATGTGAAGGACGGCGTGAAAAAAGTGCTCGCAGTTGGCGAGGATGCCAAGCTGATGCTGGGCCGCACCCCCGGCTCCATCGAGGCGATCCGCCCGATGCGCGAAGGGGTGATTGCCGATTTTGACACCGCCGAAGAGATGATCAAGCATTTCATCCGCAAGGTGCACAAACGCTCCACCTTCTCCAAGCCCAAGATCATCGTCTGCGTCCCGCATGGCGCCACCCCGGTTGAAAAACGCGCGATCCGCCAGTCGGTGCTCTCCGCAGGCGCCCGCCGCGCCGGGCTGATCGCCGAGCCGATCGCCGCCGCCATTGGTGCCGGGATGCCGATCACCGATCCCACCGGCAACATGGTCGTGGACATCGGCGGCGGCACCACCGAGGTTGCGGTTCTGTCGCTGGGCGACATCGTCTATGCGCGCTCGGTCCGCGTTGGTGGCGACCGGATGGATGAGGCGATCATCAACTACCTGCGCCGTCAGCAGAACCTTCTGGTGGGCGAGGCCACGGCCGAACGCATCAAGACCTCCATCGGTACCGCCCGGATGCCCGACGACGGCCGCGGCCAGTCGATGCAGATCCGCGGCCGCGACCTGCTGAACGGCGTGCCGAAGGAAATCGAGATTTCGCAGGCCCAGGTCGCCGAAGCGCTGGCGGAACCCGTGCAGCAGATCTGCGAAGCGGTGATGACCGCGCTGGAAACCACACCGCCGGATCTGGCGGCGGATATCGTGGATCGCGGCGTGATGCTGACCGGCGGCGGCGCGCTGCTGGGCGATCTGGATCTGGCCCTGCGCGAACAGACCGGTCTGGCGGTCTCCATCGCCGATGAAAGCCTGAACTGCGTGGCGCTTGGCACCGGCAAGGCGCTGGAATACGAAAAACAGCTGGCACATGCCATTGATTACGACAGCTGAGCGGTCCGGCCATCGCTAGGATGGCCGACGCCCGGCGCCGGGAAGGAATACCTTGGCCAAAGACCGGTCCCAGCGTGATGACTATACCGCCCCGCTGCGCCGCCTGCTGACCGGGGTTATCTGCCTGTGCCTGCTGGCGATTTTCCTGATCTGGCGGATCGACAGCCCAAGGGTCGAACGGTTTCGCGCCCAAATCGTCGATGCCGTTGTTCCCAGCATGGACTGGGCCATGGTCCCGGTTGAGGGCGCCATCAACCTGCTGCGCGATTTTCAGAGCTATCAGCGGCTTGCCGAACAGAACCGCGAACTGCGCAGCGAATTGCGCCAGATGAGCGCCTGGAAAGAGGCGGCGCTACAGCTGGAACAGGAAAACGCCCGCCTGCTGGATCTCAACAATGTGCGGCTCGACCCCCGCCTGACCTTTGTCACCGGTGTGGTCATGGCCGACAGCGGCTCGCCCTTTCGCCAGTCGGTGATCCTGAACGTCGGCGCGCGTGACGGGGTGCGCGACGGCTGGGCAGCGATGGATGGCATCGGCCTTGTCGGGCGGATCTCCGGCACCGGGCAGGATACCGCGCGGGTGATCCTCCTCACCGATGCTGCCAGCTCCGTCCCCGCGCTGATCCAGCCCTCCGGGCAAAGCACGCTGGTGGCTGGCGACAACAGCCCGGCGCCGGTGATCGACTTTCTCGAAAACCCCGATCTGGTCCGCCCCGGCGACCGGGTGGTCACCTCGGGCGATGGCAAGGTGTTCCCGGCAGGTCTGCTGATCGGGCAGGTCACGCAGGACCGTTTTGGCCGCCTGCGGGTGCGCCTTTCGGCCGATTACGAGCGGCTGGAATTCCTGCGGGTGCTGCGCCATCACGGATCTGAGGTGATCAAGGATCCCGGCGGGCTGGTGGTTCCGGCACCGGGCATCAATATTCCGCAACCCCGGCCCGAGGGGCTGGGCGATGGGGCGGCGGCGGAGGCCGGAGATGGCCAATAACGCCCCGGCGCGGATCTGGCTCATGCGCGCGGCCTTTCCGGCGCTGGCCCTCGTGATCATGTTCTTTCACCTGCTGCCGCTGGATACGCTGCCCTCTCGCTGGGCGCCGCCGGATCTGATGCTGGCGCTGGTCCTGGCCTGGTCGCTCCGGCGTCCCGACTATGTGCCGACGCTGCTGATTGCCCTCACCTTCCTGCTGGCCGATCTGCTGTTCCAGCGGCCACCGGGGCTGATGGCGCTATTGGTGGTTCTGGCCTCCAGCTTTCTGAAATCACAGGTTCAGCCGCACCGTGAAACCGCCTTTCTCGGCGAATGGTTCACGGTGGCGGTGACCGTCACCGCCGTGACCCTGCTCAACCGGCTGATCCTGGCGATTCTGGGGGTGGTGCAGCCGTCGCTGGGGTTGATTCTGATCCAGATGGTGGCAACATTGCTGATCTATCCGCTGGTCGCGCTGGCCAGCCAAAGCCTGCTGGGGGTGCGCAAACTCTCCCCCGCCGAGGCAGAAGCCCTGGGAAGCCGCTGATGAAACGCAACGTCAAGGATGTCGAGGCCTCACATCGCAAACTCAGCCGTCGCGCCCTGCTCTTGGGCGGGTTGCAGCTGGCCTTTGCCGGGGGTCTGGCGATGCGGATGCGTCACCTTCAGGTCGATCAGGCTGACCAGTTCCGCCTCTTGGCCGAGGAAAACCGCATAAACCTGCGCCTGATCCCCCCGGCACGGGGGCAGATCTACGACCGCAACGGCACAATTCTGGCGCAGAACGCGCAGTCCTACCGGATCACCGTGGTGCCCGAGGATGCCGGCGATGTGGGCGACGTCATCGACAAACTGTCGCGACTGCTGACGCTGGACCCCGAAGACATCGAACGCGCCATGGCTGAAATGCGCCGCTCGCCACCGTTCCTGCCAATCACCCTGGCCGATCAGATCAGCTGGGACGACATCTCCAAGGTTGCGGTCAACGCCCCCGCCCTGCCCGGCATCACACCCGAGGTCGGCCTCACGCGGGTCTATCCGCAGCATGAGGATTTTGCCCATGTGATCGGCTACGTCGGGCCGGTCTCGGATTATGACCTCAGCAAGATGGAAGACCCAGAACCGGTGCTGATGATCCCGCGCTTTCAGATCGGCAAGGTCGGGTTCGAGGCCAAGCGCGAGGATGTGCTGCGCGGCAAGGCCGGCGCCAAACGTGTCGAGGTCAACGCCACCGGTCGTGTCATGCGCGAGCTGGATCGCCGCGAAGGCGAGGCCGGCGCCGACATGCAGCTGACCGTCGATGCCGATCTGCAAAACTACACCCAGGCGCGGCTTGGCCTCGAGAGCGCCAGCGCCGTGGTCATCGACTGCGAAAACGGTGATGTGCGCGCCATTGCCTCTTCGCCCAGCTTTGATCCCAACCTCTTTGTGCGGGGTATCTCGGTAGCCGACTACCGGATGCTGACCGAAGACCCCTATCGCCCGCTGGCCAATAAATCCGTTCAGGGCACCTATCCGCCCGGATCGACCTTCAAGATGATCACCGCCCTTGCCGCGCTGGAAGAAGGCCTGATCGGCACCGAAGATACCGTCTGGTGCCCCGGCCATCTGGAGGTCTCGGGCCGCCGCTTCCACTGCTGGAAACGCGCAGGCCATGGCCATGTCGATCTCAATACATCGCTCAAAAGCTCCTGTGACGTCTATTACTACGATCTCGCCATCAAGGTCGGCATCGACAAGATTTCCGCCATGGCAAAACGCTTTGGCCTTGGCGTGCGCCATGATCTGCCAATGTCCGCCGTGGCCAAGGGGATCGCCCCCAACAAGGAATGGAAATCAAAGACCTACGGTCAGGACTGGCTGGTTGGTGACACCGTGAACTCCTCTATCGGGCAGGGCTATCTTCTGGCCTCGCCCATGCAGCTGGCGGTGATGACCGCACGTCTGGCCACCGGGCGCTCGGTGACGCCGCGCCTGCTGAAATCCATCGACGGGGTGGAACAGCCCAGCGGTGCCGGGGAGCCGATTGGCGTCAACGAGAACAATCTGCGCACGATCCGCCGGGGCATGTATTCGGTCAGCAACGAACGGCGAGGCACCGGCTACGGCTCCCGGATCATCGCCGAGGGCATGCGCATGGCGGGCAAGAGTGGCACCAGTCAGGTCCGCAATATCACCGCCGCAGAGCGCGCCGCCGGGGTGATCCGCAACGAGGACCTGCCCTGGGAACGGCGCGACCATGCTCTGTTTGTCAGCTACGCCCCCCATGACAACCCGAAATTCGCGGTCGCGGTGGTGGTGGAACATGGCGGTGGCGGCTCCAAGGCGGCGGCGCCGATCGCCCGCGACGTGCTGCTACAGGCGCTCTACAATGGCACGCCACCGCTTGAGGCCTACCCCAAGAAGGACCGCAGCCGTATCGAAGCCCAGCAGGACCGTCTGGAACGTGAACGCATCCAGCGCACCAGCCGCAACAGCGACAGTGGTCAGGCCTGAGATGGGCCTGCGTGAACAGGGGCAGACAGCGACAAGAGGACAGCCATGAGCTATCTTGCCAATAACGCGCAATCGGTGCCGACCGGCCTGCGCAAGATCCTCTATCTCAACTGGCCCTTGACCCTGCTTCTGGCCAGCGTCGCCAGCGTCGGTTTTCTGATGCTCTATTCGGTGGCGGGCGGCAGTTTCTCCCCCTGGGTGGAACCGCAGGTCAAACGCTTCCTGCTTGGGCTTTCGGTGATGCTGGTGGTGGCCATGATCCCGATCTGGTTCTGGCGCAATATCTCGGTACTGGCCTATCTGGTCTCGGTGCTCTTGCTGGTGGCGGTGGAATTCTTCGGCACCGTTGGCATGGGGGCGCAGCGCTGGATCGACATTGGCTTTATGCGGCTACAGCCATCGGAGCTGATGAAGATCACGCTGGTGATGCTGCTGGCCGCCTATTACGACTGGCTGCCGCCGGAGCGCTGTTCACGGCCCCAATGGGTGATCCTGCCGGTGATCCTGATCCTGCTGCCCACCTTTCTGGTGCTGCGCCAGCCCGATCTTGGCACCTCCATCCTGCTGATGGCCGCCGGAGGGGGCGTGATGTTCCTTGCCGGTGTGCACTGGGCCTATTTTGCCGCCGTCATCGGCGCCGCAGTGGGTCTTGTTGCGGCCGTGTTCAAAAGCCGGGGCACCGACTGGCAGCTGCTGAAAGACTATCAGTTCCGCCGCATCGACACCTTTCTCGATCCCTCGCAGGATCCGCTCGGCGCCGGCTACCACATCACCCAGTCGAAGATTGCGCTGGGGTCCGGCGGCTGGTCCGGCCGCGGTTTCATGCAGGGTACCCAGTCACGGCTGAACTTTCTGCCCGAGAAACACACCGATTTCATCTTCACCACCCTGGCCGAAGAATTCGGGTTTATCGGCGGGTTCACCCTGCTGTTCATCTACATGCTGGTGATCCTGTTCTGCATTGCCACGGCGCTTGCCACCAGGGACCGGTTTTCCTCTTTGGTCACGCTGGGCGTCGCCATCACATTTTTCCTGTTCTTTGCGGTGAATATGTCGATGGTGATGGGGCTGGCACCCGTGGTCGGCGTGCCGCTGCCGATGGTCTCCTACGGGGGGTCGGCGATGCTGGTGCTGCTGGCCGCCTTTGGTCTGGTGCAAAGCGCCAATATCCACCGCCCGCGATAGCCGTCGGCTAGAGCGCTGCCAGCAAGACCCGCGTCAGCGCGCTGTCCGCATCGCGCTGATGGAGAAGCACGCCCAGCCGCCGTTCCGCGTCATCAAAGGGCGTGAACCGCAGCCCGCCATATCGTCCCACCCCTTCCCAAAGCGGCACAACCGCCTGCGCGGTGCCCTCTGCCACCATCTGGGCAATCAGTTCCAGCGCATCCAGTTCCGCCAGGATCTCCGGCGCCTCGACCCTCTGCGTCAGCGCCTGCCAGCAGCGCGCGCCACCCCAGGCGTCCCGGCTGTAGATCAGATAGGGCAGCGGCTCTTCAGCGGCCTTCTCAGCCTGCAACAGCCCGATGGGTTGCCGGGCGATCTCGGTGAACACATAGGATTTTGGCAGCAGAAAGGGCGGTTCGATCAACAGGGCTGCATCGACCTGCCCCTGTTCCATCGCCGCATAAAGCCCCTCAGAGGTGCCGGGCACCAGCTGCAACGCAACCTCCGGCGCGGCGGCTCTCAGATGCCGCAGGATCGCGCCCGCGTAATCTCCCATCGCCGTCGATACCGCGCCCAGCCGCAACCGCCCGGTCAGCGCGGCGCCGCGCAGCTCTCCCCGCAACTCGGCCTCTGCCCGCAGTATGTCACGCATCCGTGGCAGCAGCCGACGACACTCGGCCGTTGGCTGCATGACCCGGCCCGCCCGGCACAGCAGCGCCACGCCCACATCAGCCTCCAATGCGGCAATCCGCTGCGAGATGGCCGAGGCGGTGATCCCCTCACGCCGCGCCGCCGCCGCAAGGGAGCCTTCTTCAATCGTGGCAATCAGGCTGGTGAGAAATCGTGTGTCCATAGATATCCTTATGTCTGAACATAGAAAAACAAGCTACCCTTTGCACGCCTCACCGCCTATCCCCTTAGGCACAGAGTTAAGGGAGCACAGAGATGAGCATTTTTCACCTCGCCTATCACGTGGATGATCTTGACAGGGCGCGCGGCTTTTACGGGGATCTGCTGGGCTGTCAGGAAGGGCGCAGCACCGAGACTTGGGTCGATTTCAACTTCTTCGGCCATCAGATTTCGCTGCACCTCGGGCCAGTTTTTGCCACTGCCAAGACCGGCAGGGTCGGCGATCACATGGTGCCGATGCCCCACCTCGGCGTGATCCTGCCGCAGGGTGACTGGCGCGCGCTGGCTGACCGGCTGGAGGCGGCGGGTGTTGACTTCACCATCGCCCCCACCACCCGGTTTGCGGGCGAGCCGGGAGAGCAAAGCACGATGTTCTTTCATGATCCCGCAGGCAACCCCATCGAAATCAAGGGATTTGCCGATATGGACGGGGTGTTTGCCACATGATCAACGTCCAGTTCGCCGCCCTGCCCGAACGCTGGGCCAGCTATCAGGCACCTTTGCGCGCCGCCTTTGCCGAGGCCGGGCTGGAGGTTGATCTGCGCCTCGATCACGCGCCGGGAGAGGTCGATTACGTGGTCTATGCCCCCAATTCCGACCTTCAGGACTTTACCCCCTATACCCGCTGCAAGGCGGTGCTGAGCCTCTGGGCCGGGGTGGAAAAGATCGTCGGCAACCAGACCCTGACGATGCCGCTCTGCCGGATGGTGGATCCGGGGCTGACCGCAGGCATGGTGGAATGGGTCACCGGCCATGTGCTGCGCTATCACCTCGGCATCGACCGCACGATCCGCACGCAGGACAGATGGGACCCCGTGGTGCCGCCGCTGGCCGAGGAACGGCCGGTCACCGTGCTGGGCCTTGGCGCATTGGGGCAGGCCTGCGCGCAGATGCTGGCAAAGCTGGGCTTCCCGGTCACCGGCTGGTCGCGATCCGAAAAATCCATCGACGGCATCACCTGCCGCCACGGCGAGCCCGGGCTGCGCGCAGCGCTCAGCGCCGCCGAAATCGTGATCCTGCTGCTGCCCGATACACCCGCCACCGAGAATACGCTGAACCGTGACACGCTCGCCCTGCTGCCCCGTGGCGCACGGATCATCAACCCCGGACGCGGCCCGCTCGTTGAGGATGATGCCCTGCTGGCCGCGCTCGACAGTGGCCAGATCGGCCATGCCACGCTGGATGTTTTCCGGGTGGAGCCGCTGCCGCTGGATCATCCCTATTGGGCCCATCCCAATGTGACCGTGACGCCCCATATCGCGGCCGAAACCCGCGCCATCACTGCCGCACGGGTGATTGCCGAAAACATTCGCCTGGGCGAGGCCGGACAGCCCTTGCGCCATCAGGTGGACCGCAATCTGGGCTATTGATCACCCAGGTGGGCGGCAGTTCTTAACATCCAGCAAACCTGCCGCCCGCCCCGCTCAGAATCGTTTCAGACCCTTGCGCTAGTCTCTCGGGCAATCGCGATTGCAGGATCCGGGTCTGGCACCCCGGCTCCGACCAGGAACCGGGCCTCAGTGTGTGAGGCTGTGCAGAGAATTTGAGCACGCGGGCCATCAACCCGCCCCTCTCCGCCCCCGTGGCGGCGCCGTCCACTTTATGCCGCAACCGCCCGGTTGCAGAACAAGTCCCCAGTTCCAAGACTGGCAGACCAGCACGGCAGCATCCCCCGGACGACCACAGGTTGCGCCGGTGATGACCCGTGTTTGGACAACAGCCACCCCGACGCACCATGCCGGGCCACGTTTGCACAGCACCGATCATCATCGAAATTTCCAAATAGTGCAGCCCCAATCCGCCCCCGGCCATGTCCCCGCAAAACCACGATCAGCGCGACGCCGGGTCCGCTCAGCCCCGTCCAGACCGGCTTAGCGCCATAATGGCTGGCCAAATGCGAGAAACTTGCGCTACGGTTCTTCAAAAAACATAAAAACAGGGACGGAACTAGATGAACAATCGCTTAAGGAAGATCACCATCGTCGGCGGCGGCACGGCGGGGTGGATGACGGCGCTGATCCTGGAGACGGAATTCTCCCGCACCTCGGCACCAAAGGACTGCCCGCGGATCTGCCTGATCGAAAGCCCAAATATCGCCACGGTTGGCGTCGGAGAGGCAACGGTGCCACGGATGCCAAAGACGCTTCGTCAGGCGGGCATATCCGAACGCAATTTCTTCCGCGAAACCAACGCCTCCTTCAAGCTCGGTGTGAAATTCTGCAACTGGAACAAGGACCCGAAGGGCAATCGCATCGACTATGTGAACCCCTTTGCCCATGGTCAGCTGCTGGAGGGGCTGGAGGCCGCTGAATATTTCCTGCGCTTTGGCAACGGCGACCGGGATTTCACCCAGTCCATCGCGCCACATGATGATCTGGGCCGCCTGTGCAAGGGTGCGCGCCCCTTGGGTCAACCGGAGTTCGAACAGCGGTTCGGCTATGCCTATCATCTGGACGCGGTGAAATTTGCAGGCATGCTCACCAGGGTCTGCACCAAACGCGGTGTTGAGCATATTCAGGACGAGGTGACATCGGTCGAACTGGATGAACAGGGCAATGTCAGCCACCTGATGCTGGAACAGCGCGGCCGCCACGATATCGAAATGGTCATCGACTGCACCGGTTTCCGCGGGCTGATCATCAATCAGGCGCTGGGTGAGCCGTTCATGGATTATTCCGACTACCTGCCCAATGACCGCGCTATGGCCTTGCAGATTGAACATCCCGACCCGGAAAAAATCGAAAGCCTGACCCGCTCCACCGCCCTTGGGGCCGGCTGGACGTGGCGCGTGCCGCTCTACAACCGTGTGGGCACCGGCTATGTGTTCTCCTCGGCCCATCGCACCGATGATCAGGCGGCGGATGAATACCTTGAATGGCTGGGGGACAGTGGCAAAGGGGCGACGCCACGGGTGATCCCGATGCGGATCGGACGCGTGCGCAATGCCTGGGTCAAGAACTGTCTGGCCATTGGTCTGGCCGGCGGGTTTATCGAACCGCTGGAAAGCACCGCGATCCACATGATCGACCACGCCGTGCGCTGGTTTGCCGAACATCTGCCAACGCGCGAGATCGCCCCCTCCCTGCGCAGCCGATACAACCGGCAGATGGACAAACTTTATGACGAGGTGCTGGAATTCATCTGCCTGCACTACCGGCTCGGCAACCGCACCGATGACCAATACTGGATCGACGCCCGCACGGAGATGAAGATCCCGGATCGCCTTGCCGAGAACCTTGAACTCTGGCAGCACCGCCTGCCGATGCCCCATGATATCGAATTTGCCACCCTGTTTGATTACCGGGTCTACCAGACCGTGCTTCTGGGCAAACAGGTCTATGATACCGGCTATGGCCCCGGCATCCGGGATCGCCTGCGCCCATTGAAGAAACCGATATGGTTCCAGTGGTGGAAGGGCGCGAAGGTGGATCTGGCGCACATCCTGAAGTCGATGCCGGATCACAAAACCCTGCTGCGCGACATCCGCGGCGAACTGGACCAGCCAAGCTTTGGCATGGCGGCGGCGATGAAACCGACAGTGCCGATGCCTGGCGCCGCCCCGGTGCCCTGGGCGATCCAAAACATGCCGAGCTTCAGCGAGATTGAGAGCGGTCAGAAAGACCTGCAACTGTTCTAGGCAGGCCTGCGCCCCCTCACCGCAGATCGCGGGGGCACAACCACAAACGAGAGAGGGCAGACGCATCGCGCCTGCCCTCTCACATTACAGACAAAACCATTGTGCGGATTATTTTGCCGCCAGCCCCCGCCCCTTCAGCAACGCATCCACACCGGGCAGTCGGCCCCGGAACGCCGTGTACAGCTCCGCCGGATCGCGCGAGCCGCCGGTCGACAGGATATGCGCCTCCAGCGCCTTGGCGCGTTCGGGGTCAAAAGCACCGCCCGCCTCCTCAAATGCGGCAAAGGCATCGGCGTCCATCACCTCCGACCACATGTAGCTGTAATAGCCCGAGGAATAGCCGTCGCCCGAGAACACATGGGCGAAATGCGGGGTGGCGTGGCGCATGATGATCGCCGACGGCATCCCGATCTCGGCCAGAACCTCGGCCTGTCTGGCCATCGGATCCTTCGGCGCAGGCCCGTCGTGAAATGCCAGATCCACCAGTGCAGAGGCCACATATTCCACCGTCTGGAACCCCATATCAAAGGTCGAGGCCGCCAGCACCCGGTCGCGCATCTCCACCGGCATCGGTTTGCCGGTTTCGGCGTGGGTGGCGAATTTGCCCAGAACCTCCGGCACATCCAGCCAGTGCTCATAGAGCTGCGAGGGCAGCTCGACAAAATCGCGCGCCACCGAGGTGCCGGAGATGCTCTCGTAACTCACATCCGACAACATCTGGTGCAGCGCATGGCCGAACTCGTGGAACAACGTGCGCGCATCATCATAAGACAAAAGCGCCGGATCCCCCTTGGCAAAGTTGCAGACGTTGATCACAACCGGTGTCTGCACCTTGGGGAAATTCGCCTGGCTGCGCATTGCCGAACACCACGCACCGGAGCGTTTGGAGGAGCGGGCGAAATAGTCACCAATGAACACGGCCACATGCGCGCCATTGCGGGTCACCTCCCAGGCGCGGCAATCCTCGTGATAGAGCGGCACATCAAGCGGCGTGAACTCCAGCCCGAACAGCCGTGTCGCGCAGTCAAACGACGCCTCGATCATCCGGTCCAGCTGGAAATATGGCTTCAGCTCCGCCTCATCCAGATCATGCTCTGCCTTGCGCCGCTTCTCCGCGTAATAGCGCCAGTCCCAGGGCTCCAGCTCGCCGTTGATGCCGTCTTCCTGCATCATCTTGGTCAGCACCCAGGCATCCGCCTCCGCCTGCGCCTTGGCCGGTTCCCAGACCTGCATCAGCAGATCGCGCACCGCGGCCGGGGTCTTGGCCATCTCGGTTTCCAGCTTGTAGGCCGCGAAATTCTCATAGCCAAGCAGCTTGGCCCGCTCTTCGCGCAGGGCCAGAATTTCGGCGGCAATCTTACGGTTGTCGCTGTCGCCGCCATTGGCACCACGCGCGGCCCAGGCCTCGAACGCCGTCTTGCGCAGGTCGCGGCGGGGCGAGAATTGCAAAAACGGAGTGATGAGCGAGCGCGACAGCGTGACCGCCGGCCCCTCCAGCCCCTTGTCCTTGCCCGCCGCGCGGGCAGCATCGACCACAAATTGCGGCAGGCCGGTCAGATCCTCTTCGCCGAGCTCCATATACCAGCTGCGTTCATCCGCCAGCAGGTTCTGGGTAAACTCGGTCCCAAGGGTCGCGAGCCGGGATTTGATCTCCTGCATACGGGTGTCATCCGCGCCTTCCAGCGCCGCACCGCCGCGTACAAATCCGCGATGGGTCAGCATCAGGACGCGCTGCTGTTCCTCGGTCAGATCCAGCGTATCGCGCTGATCCCACACCGATTTGACGCGCGCATAAAGCGCCTTGTTGGCGGTGATGGCGGAAAAATGCGCCGCCAGCTTCGGGGAAAACGCCCGCTGCAACGCTTCGCGCTCGGAGTTACTGTCCGCACCAGCCACGCTGTAGAACACCGACAAAACCTGCTCCAGCTCGCGGCAGGGGGTTTCCAGCGCCTCGATCACATTGGCAAATGTCGGCGCCTCATCCGAGGCGGCAATGGCGTCAATCTGCGCCTTATGCGCAGCCAGCGCCTCATCCAGCGCAGGGGCAAAATCACTGTCCTTGATCTGGTCGAAGGGGGCAATTTCAAACGGCGTGTCCCAGTTGGACAGCAGCGGATTGGTCATGGCAAATCTCCTTTGTGAGGAAGCTATGCCCGCCCCTGCCCGCCGTCCAGAGGCACAGTCGAGAGAATTTCACCGATTGCCGCCGGAGCCTGCCCGCTACCGGCGCTCCTCGCGGCGACGCAGGTGTTTCTCAAACCGCCTGAGCAGCAGCGACAGGCCAATTGTCAGCGTGAGGTAAATCAGCGCCACCACATTATAGGTCTCGAAATAGCGGAAATTGCCCACCGCCGTGATCTTGCCCAGCTGGGTAACATCGGCGACCCCGAGCACGGAAACCAGCGAACTGTCCTTGACCAAGGCGACAAAATCATTGCCAAGCGGCGGCAGGATGGTGCGGATCGCCTGCGGAAACACGACAAAGCGAAAGCGGTGCCAGCGGCTGAGACCCAGCGCCTTGGCCGCCTCGATCTGGCCCGCATCCACCGATTGCAGACCGGCGCGGAACACCTCTGATATAAAGGCGGAATAGGCGATCATCAGCGCGATAATGGCCCGCCACAGCAGTGGGAAATTGCGGGTACGGATCGGATCCAACCCGATCTGCGCGCCGATCCAGTTGCGGAGTTCCACCAGCGCTGGCGCCAGCACAAAGGCGACGTAAAGCAGCAGCACGATGATCGGGATGCCCCGCACCACCTCGATATAGAACCGCGCACCCTGCCGGATCACCAGCCAGCGCGATCCCGCAGCCAGCGCCAGCCCAAGCCCCAGAAGAGAGGCCAGGAAAAAGCTCACCAGCGTGACAAAGATCGTCAGCTGGACGCCGCGCATCAGGGTGCTGAGGATATTGAGATAGAGATCATCCGAAACCACCCGCCAGATCAGCGTCGCCCCGATCAGGATCACCGCTGCCAGCCACCATGGGAAATCTTCTTTTTTGCTGTCCGCCCAACGGTTTTGCCTGCCCGGTCTTGGCTCTTGCTCGTTCATCTCTGCCCCATGATGTGGAAATCCCCGGCGCTAGGGCCGGGGATTGGTCATAGTCTGCCGCCGGGTCAGCCGCCCAGCTTATACTCCAGGAACCACTTGGTGTTCAGCGCATCCAGCGTGCCATCCGCCTCCATCGAGGCGATGGCGGCGTTGATCGGCGCCACCAGATCGCTGCCCTTGGGGAAGATGAAGCCGAAATCCTCGGTCCCGAGCGGCTCGCCCACGATCTTCAGCGCCCCGTCCGAGGCCTGCACATAGCCATTGGCGGCGGTGCTGTCCGACAGCGCCAGATCCACATCGCCCGTCCGCAGCGCCTGAATCGCCGCGCCAAAGGTTTCAAACAGCTTGATCCGCGGGTTGGCCTCATCGCCGTCAAGGATATCATAGACGGTCACATAAAACGGCGTGGTGCCGGGCTGGGCCCCGGCCAGAAGATCCGCATTGGCAGCAAAACTGGCGGCATCGTCAAAGCGGCTCTCATCCCCGGCCACGATCATGCGCATCTGCGAGGTCAGGTATTTGTCGGAGAAATCGACCTTTTCCTTGCGGTCGTCGCGGATGGTGATGCCGGTCATGCCCATGTCATACTGGCCATCGCTCACCGCCGGGATCATTGCGTCCCAGCTGGTGGTTTCATAGACGACTGTGATGTTGATCCGCTCGGCGATCTCCGCCATGGCGTCATATTCCCAGCCGATGGCTGTGCCGCTGGCAGGGTCGACAAATTGCAGCGGCGGATAGGCGTTCTCCACCGAGACCACCACTTCGCGCCCCTCAAGGTCCGGCAGATCCGCCGCCGTGGCAGCGGTAGACAGCAGGGCCAGGCCTGCGGCAGCGGCGATGGTTTTCACCGCGCCTTGGGTCATGTTGAATGTCATTTTGTCCTCCCCTTTGGTTTTGATTGATCAATCGCTGCGTCTGGTTCCGTCAGACCCCCTCCGCGCGCCTGCTGATGAGCGCCGCGTCAGGCTCCACGCCGGCATCGGCGCCACCGGCACAGATCGGGCAATCGGGCTGGCCGCGCAGGGTGATCTTGCGGCTTTCGGCATAAAGGCCGTCATAGATCAGCATCTCACCACGCAGCACCGCACCGGCACCGGTCAGCGCCTTCACCGCCTCCAGCGCCATCATCGCGCCGATGACACCGGGCAGCGGCCCGACCACCCCGGCCTCGGAACAGCTAGGCGCCAGCCCGGCCGCCGGTGCTTCGGGAAAGATGCACTGATAGCAGGGGCCGCTGACTGAGGGCTGGAACAGCGAGATCTGCCCCTCCCACTGCGACAGCGCGCCTGAAATCAACGGCTTGCCCAGCGCCACCGCCGTGCGATTGGCCAGATAGCGGGTTTCGAAGTTGTCGGTGCCGTCGAGAATCAGATCGTAATCGGCAAAAAGATCCGCCGCGATCTCGGCATCCAGGCGGCGATGATAGGGGCGCACCTCCACATAGGGGTTCTGCGCCACCATCGCGGCCTGCGCCGAAAACACCTTGGGCCGGCCGATATCATCATCGCGGTGAATGACCTGCCGTTGCAGATTGGCGTTCTCCACCAGATCATCGTCGATAACGCCGATTGTGCCGACGCCAGCGGCGGCCAGATATTGCAGCGCAGGCGCGCCCAGACCACCGGCTCCGATCACCAGCACGCGGGCGTTGCGCAGTTTTTTCTGCCCGGGGCCACCCAGCTCGCGCAGGACA
Organism: Phaeobacter sp. JH20_34; assembly: GCF_048056095.1. Lineage (NCBI taxonomy): Bacteria > Pseudomonadati > Pseudomonadota > Alphaproteobacteria > Rhodobacterales > Roseobacteraceae > Phaeobacter > Phaeobacter sp. JH20_34. The sequence goes on from NZ_JAYMWT010000007.1 coordinate 84,542, forward strand.
ATATGGCGGGCGTAGCGCTCCAGCTCTGTCCCGGAGAATTTCTGCGACCGGGGTGGGGTCGCCTCACTGTCGGCCGCCTCCGGCTGCGCCCGATTGCGCAGGACACGCAGCCCCTGACGGTAGCCCAGCACCAGCGCCACGGCCCCCGCCAGCATCAGCCAGGGGGCGGCGGTTTCCCCGGTGGCCAGCCGCAGCGGCGCGGTCGCAGGCAGGGTCAGATGCAGCGTCAGGATCGCACCATAGAGCAATGCCAGCAGGCTGAACCGCAAACGGCGTCCCAGCCCCAGGAATTGGCCGCCCCACCAGATCAATGCTGCAAGGACAAGGATCGACAGCATCAGCCCTGCCCCGTCGAGCCGAAACCGCCAGACCCGCGCGGCGTCTCATCCAGCGTTTCGACCAGCTGGAACTCCGCCCGCAGCACCGGTGCCACCACCATCTGCGCAATGCGGTCCCCATGGGCGATGTCAAACGCGGCCTCGCCGGCATTCATCACAATCACCCCAAGCGGACCACGATAGTCGCTGTCGATGGTTCCGGGGGTATTGGGCAGGGTGATGCCATGTTTCAGCGCCAGACCCGAGCGCGGGCGGATCTGCACCTCATAGCCCTCGGGGATCGCCAGCCGCAGGCCCGTGGGCACCAGCGCGCGGGCACCGGGGGCAAGCGTCAGGCTGGCGCGATCCGGCAGATTGGCGCGCAGATCGGCGCCTGCCGCGCCGCTGGTCTGATAGGCGGGCAGCGGCACCTCCCGGTCTGCGCCTTCGTCATATGTGATACGGATATCGACCATTCTCTGCCTGATCCCTCTTGGTTTCGTCCTGTGCGGCTCTGTTCAGCCCGTCTCCGCCAGCGCCTGTGCAATGCGGTCGGCCAGCTTGCGGGCAACCGCGTCCTTGTCCATGCGCGGCCAGCTTTCGGCGCCTGCATCGGAGATCAGGATCACCGCGTTCTCACGGCCGCCCATGATACCGGTTGCCGGGGAGACGTCATTGGCGACAATCCAGTCGCAGCCCTTGCGCAGGCGTTTGGCGGTGGCATTGTCAACCACATCATTGGTCTCCGCCGCAAAGCCGACGACAAGTCCCGGTCGCCCCTGCTCCAGCCGCGACACGGTCTTGAGAATGTCGGGGTTCTCGGCAAATTCCATCACCGGCAGCCCATCCTTGGATTTCTTCAGCTTGCGATCCGATGCGCTGGTCACACGCCAGTCGGCAACCGCCGCGGCAAAGACACCGGCATCTGCGGGCAGCGCCGCTGACACCGCCTCGGCCATCTCCCGCGCGGTCTCAACGGCCACCACTTCGACGCCATCGGGCGGCGCAACGCTGGCCGGGCCCGTGATGAAGACCACTTCAGCACCCAGATCGCGCAGAGCACGGGCCAGCGCTGTCCCCTGCGCGCCCGACGATCGGTTGGCGATGTAGCGCACCGGGTCGATCGGCTCATGCGTCGGGCCGGAGGTCACGACGATGCGCCGCCCCTTGAGCGGTCCATCGGATAGTTTCGCGGCAATGGCGGCAACAATGGCGTCCGGTTCCGCCAGACGGCCGGGACCAAATTCGCCGCAGGCCATGCCGCCCTCATCCGGGCCGACGCAGGACACACCATCCGCCATCAGGCTTGCCAGATTGCGCTGAGTCGCGGGGTGCTGCCACATGCGCACATTCATCGCAGGAGCCAGCAGCACCGGAGTATCTGTGGCCAGCAGCAGGGTCGAGGCCAGGTCATTGGCGTGACCATGGGCCATCTTCGCCATCAGATCCGCCGTGGCCGGGGCCACCACCAGTAGATCCGCACTGCGCGACAGCTGGATATGGCCCATCTCCGCCTCGGCGGTGAGGTCAAAGAGATCGCGGTGCACCGCCTGCCCGGCCAGCGCCGAAACGGACAGCGGAGTTACAAATTCCTCGCCCGCCTTGGTCAGGACCGGCACCACCTCGGCACCCTGATCCTGCAGGCGGCGGATCAGCTCCAGCGATTTATAGGCGGCAATCCCGCCACCGATGATCAGGAGAATACGTTTGTTCGCCAGCATTTGCCTATCCTTGCCGCAGATCCCGGCAAACTCTACTGCGCCCTGTCGCCAGTGTGAAACGGTTTTCCGCAGGGCGTCTGCCGCAGCGCGCGCGTGCCCCTCACTGGAACGCCAGACAGGGATCGGCGCGCGGGACTGGATCTGCCTCCATCACCACATCAAACGTTCCCTCGATCTGCCCGCCCTCGGACTGGCCCAGAGCGGTGATCTTCAGCGCCGGTCGCGCCTGCCGCAAGGCCAGCGGCGCGCCACGATCCAGCCGGGCATGGCCATTGCCGGTCACCACCACGACCGGCCCCGGTTTCTGGCCGCCAGATTGCCTGACCGGGTCTGCGGCGGCGTGATCCAGCGCCGCAACAACAGCGCGGGCCAGCACCGCATCGCGCAGCCGCTGAAGCTCAACCAGAACCGGCAGCATCTCGTCCGGCATCGCATTGCAATGGCTGGCCAGCTGATCGGCTTCACGCGCCGCCTGCTCTGCCTCATCCAGCGGGTTGGTGAGCCCATAGGCCGCCGCATCAGGACCAAAGACCCCCGCCACGCCCTGTTCCATCGCGCGGCGGGTTTCCGTTCGCGGCACCAGCGCGCCGAACTGCGCCGCCCCGTGACTGGCGGCAAAGACCGGTTGATAAAGCGCGAACTCAGGCCAGCCGGACTGCGCCCAGTCGAGCGTCTCTGCCAGTGCCTGACCATCCTGCAACAGATCCGGTGTCAGCGCTGCCGCCTGCGTCGCCGTGATCATCTCCCAAACCACAGCGGCGGGCTGGAGCGCGGTGATGATCTCTGCCTGCACCGCGTGATGGGCGGGGTTGTCGTGGATCTCGCCCAGAAACACCACGTCAGCCCCGGCCAGAACCGGCAGCACCTCCGCCACCGAGCTGGCCAGCACCGCAGGCGGGCGGACCTGTCCACTGTGTTCGTCCGCGCGGGCCGTGCCGGTCATGACGGCAGCCGCGACAAGAACGCCGACGGCGTTCGGTCGCCATGCCGCCGCGCAGATGCAAAAGGCGCGCCCGAAGTTGGACACGCCTTTGATCATGATAGGTATGTGAGATGTCATAGGAGGAAGTTCTGAACTTCCCGTGAGCAGGTTTCAAGCGATTTGCGCATCTTCTGAAAGGCGCCTGCCTCCAGCTGGCGGACACGCTCCTTGGACAGGCCCAGCTCCGTGCCGAGGCTCTCCAATGTGCGCGGCTTGTCCCGCAGCTTGCGTTCGGTGATGATGAAGCGTTCGCGGTCGTTCAGCGCCTGCATCGCCTCCACCAGCCAGATCCTGAGCTGCCTGGTGTCATGGCTCTCCTCGACCAGCTCGGCGGCCTGGGCGCTGTCGTCCTCCAGCGCTTCGATCCATTCGCGGCCCTCTTCCTCGGCCGATTGCACCGCATTCAGCGAGAAATCCGCCCCGGCCAGCCGCCCGTCCATCATCTGCACATCGCGCAGCGGCACGCCGATTTCGGTGGCGATCTTCTGATGCAGCTGGTGCTGATCCAGCTGGGTGCCCTCGGACTGGGCCTGACGCTCCAGCTGGGCCTGCACCCGACGCATATTGAAAAACAGCGACTTCTGCGCCGAGGTCGACCCGGTCCGCACCATCGACCAGTTGCGCATCACATAGTCCTGAATCGACGCCTTGATCCACCAGACCGCATAGGTCGAAAAGCGCACCCCACGGTCAGGGTCGAATTTATCGGCCGCCTTCATCAGTCCCAGCCCGGCCTCCTGAATGAGATCATTCATCGGCGCGCCGTAGCGGCGGAATTTGGAGGCCATAGAGATCGCCAGTCGCATATAGGCATTGATCAGCCGATGCAGCGCCTGCACGTCCCGCTCATCCCGCCAGGCGTAGGCCAGTCGCAATTCGGTCTCTGCGTCCAGCAATTCCGCCTTCATTGCCCGCTTGGGCAACGGGTTTTCGATCATGGTATCAAGAGCCATTTTTCTTCCCCGTAGATGAATTTTGATCTGAATACGGGCGATGCGCCCTCTTGGATCACTTCAGTCTTGGTAAATTCCCGAAAATCAGGCTCGGGACTGTCGTCTCGGCCCCCAGCGTGGTTGGGCAGGCGCGAAATACGCCGCCACAGCGGGCCGGTCCGGGTGCAGTCAACCTCTGAAATCAGCGCCATCTCTGCGGGCCTGACGCGCGCCCGTGGTCAACACATCTTGTGTTGCGCCGCACCCGTGGCTACCCAGTCACGCAACACTCGATAGCTTCAGGGTAATAAAAGTGCCGACTAAAGTCACATTCATTCTGGGCGGTGCGGCATCGGGCAAATCGGCCTATGCCGAGGAAATCTGCCTAAACTCAGGGAAAGACAGGGTTTATCTGGCCACTTCACAAGTGTTTGACGAGGAGATGCGGGCCAAGGTGGACCGCCATCTGCATCAGCGCGGCGCCGGCTGGACCACCCATGAGGCGCCACGGGACCTCGCGCCGGTGCTCGACTCGCTGCGCGCCGACCAGATCTGCCTGCTGGACTGCGCCACCATGTGGCTCAGCAATCAGATGCTGGCGGAGGCGGATCTGATTGCTGAGCAGACAGCGCTGATGGCCGCCTTGCAGCGCTGCGCCGCCGAGGTGGTGGTGGTGTCAAACGAGGTGGGCCATGGCATCGTCCCCGACAATGCGCTGGCCCGGCAGTTCCGCGAGGCGCAGGGCCGGCTGAATATCGCATTGGCCGGGGTGGCCGACCGGGCTGTGCTGGTCACCGCCGGGCTGCCGCAGGTGCTGAAAGGAACGCTATGAGCAACGATGCGATCACGAGACTGTTTCTGGTCCGTCACGGCCCGACCCATGCCAAATCCATGGTTGGCTGGTCCGATCTGCCCGCCGATCTGTCCGATACCGCCGCGCTGGACCGGCTTCACGGGTATCTGCCCCCCGAGGCGCTGGTGGTGTCCTCCGACCTCAGCCGGGCGCGCGATACGGCGACGGCCATCGGGCGCGACCGGCAGCGGCTGGCGGACCAGTCGGCGCTGCGCGAAATCCATTTCGGCGCCTGGGAGCTGCGCAGCTGGCGCGAGATTGACGCCGAAGACCCCGAGCGTATCCGCGCCTATTGGGAAACCCCCGGCGATGTGACCCCGCCCGGCGGCGAGAGCTGGAATCAGGTCTGCGCGCGGGTAAACGCAGCCATCGATGGTCTGATCGAGGCGCATCGCGGCCGGGATCTGGTGGTGGTTGGCCATTTCGGCCAGATCCTGACGCAGATCCAGCGCGCCGAGCAGCTGACCGCCGAGGAGGCCTTTTCGCATCGGATCGACAACCTGTCGGTCACCGAGATCACCCATCAGGGCAGCAGCCGGGATCGCGGCTGGGGGCGTGGTAGAATAAATCACATTCCGTGATGGGTTAGCGCACAAATATTCCGTTTGAGAATGACTTGAGGCGCGCTAACCTCGCGACATGACATATCAACTCTATATCGGTGATCGCAAGTATTCCAGCTGGTCGTTGCGCGGCTGGCTGATGCTGGAAAAATTCAACCTGCCTCATGAGGTCTCGCTGGTCGAGATGTTCTCGGGCACCATGGCGGAGAAGATGGCGGCACTGGCCCCGGCACGGCTGCTGCCGACGCTGCAATTGCCGGATGGCACGGTGATTGGTGAAACCGTCGCCATCGCCGAAACGCTTGCGGAACGGCACCCGGAGGCTGGCATGTGGCCGCAGGATCCGCGCCAGCGGGCAACGGCACGCTGGCTGGTGGCCGAGATGGCCTCGGGCTTTGGTGCGCTGCGCAGCGCCTGCACGATGCAATTGGCACATATCTATCAGGGGTTTGAACCCTCTGACGCGGTGCTGGCAGATCTCAAGCGGATTGAAACACTGTTCGCCCATGCACGCGATGTGTCCGGCAGCAAGGATGGCTGGCTGTTTGGCAGCTATTCCATCGCGGATGCGTTCTATGCGCCAGTGGCGGCTCGCATCGTCGGCTTTGATCTGCCTGTCTCGGACGAGATGCGTGCCTATTGCCGCGTCACCCTGTCCGATCCAGTGCTGCGCCGCTGGCAGGACCGCATTGACGAGGTGAGCTATGCAACCGATCCCTACCCGATTGATCTGCCGCGCAAACCCTGGCAGCTGAGCTGACCTCACTGTCCCCGGCATCGCCCCGGCGCCCCCTGGCATCAGGGTGAATAAAACGTAAAACCGCAGCGGCATCGCCGGTGCGTTAACGACTCCGAAACCACGTTGGCCAAGCATCTCTCCCTACCCACAGCGGAAAGGGGAGAGATGATTTCGCGCGCCTATACCGTTGCGTTTCAAGGCGTCGAGGCCCGCCCGGTCGAGGTGCAATGTGCGGTCGCACCCGGCTTGCCTGCCTTCTCCATCGTCGGTCTGCCGGATAAGGCAGTCAGCGAGGCCCGCGAGCGGGTCCGATCGGCGCTGGCGACGATGTCGATTGCCCTGCCCTCGCGCCGGATCACCGTAAACCTATCGCCTGCCGATCTGCCCAAGGAGGGCAGCCATTTTGATCTGCCGATCGCGCTGGCGCTGCTGGCGGCGATTGGGATCATCCCGCCCGAGGCGGCCTCTGAGACCATTGCCCTGGGCGAGCTGTCGCTGGATGGCAATCTGGTGCCGGTGGTGGGTGCCCTGCCTGCCGCCATGGCCGCCGCCAGCGAAGGACGGCGGCTGCTCTGCCCGAAGGCCTCGGGTGCGGAGGCGGCCTGGGTCAGCGATGCGACGGTAATCGCGGCGGGCGGTCTGGCGGATGTGGTGGCGCATTTCACCGGGCAGATGGTGATCCCCCCCGCCGCCCCCGGCGAGGTGATTGATCCCCCTGCGGGAAAGGATCTGCGCGATGTGAAGGGGCAGGAACGGGCCAAGCGCGCGCTGGAGATTGCCGCGGCCGGTCGACATCATCTCTATATGGTCGGCGCGCCGGGATCGGGGAAATCCATGCTGGCGGCACGGCTGCCCTCGATCCTGCCGCCGCTAAGCGCGGCCGAAGCACTGGAGACCTCAATGATCCAGTCGCTTTGCGGGTTGATCGACGAAGGCGGCATTCGGCGCAGCCGCCCCTACCGCGAGCCGCATCACACCGCCTCGATGGCGGCCATTGTCGGGGGCGGGCGCAGGGCGCAGCCGGGCGAGATCAGCCTGGCGCATAATGGTGTGCTGTTTCTTGATGAGCTGCCGGAATTCAGCCGGGCAGTGCTGGAGACGCTGCGCCAGCCGTTGGAAACCGGCCATGTGAATGTGGCACGTGCAAATGCCCATGTCAGCTACCCGAGTCGGTTCATGCTGGTGGCGGCGGCCAACCCCTGCAAATGTGGCGCGCTCAGCGATGCCAATCGCGCCTGTGCAAGGGCGCCGCAGTGTTCGGCGGATTATCTCGGCCGTATCTCCGGGCCGCTGATGGACCGGTTCGATCTGCGGGTGGATGTGCCGCCGGTCGGCTTTGCCGATCTGGACCTGCCGGGTGATGGCGAGACCTCGGCGGAGGTGGCCGTGCGGGTTGCCATCGCGCGGGAGGTCCAGGCCAGCCGCTACCGCCAACATCCCCAGCTGCGGCAGAATGCCGATGCCGAGGGCCAGCTGCTGGAGGAGGTGGCGACGCCCGACAGCGAAGGTCGGGCCCTGCTGTTGCAGGCGGCGGACCGGTTCGGGCTGACCGCGCGTGGCTATCACCGGGTGCTGCGCATCGCCCGCACCATCGCCGATCTGGATGGGGCGCCGGATGTCCGCCGCCCCCATATCGCCGAAGCGATCAGTTTTCGGATTGCCGCCTGAGGCGTGTTCTCACGCGAGAGCTCAGAGCTTGGCTTCGATCGCCTGCCAGATCTTCTCGGCGATATTGACGCCGTCGAAGCGTTCCAGCTCCTGAATGCCGGTCGGCGAGGTCACGTTGATCTCGGTCAGGTAGTCGCCGATCACGTCGATACCGACAAAGACCTGCCCTTTTTCGCGCAGCAATGGCCCGATGGCGGCGCAGATTTCGCGGTCGCGGTCGGTCAGGCCGATTTTCTCCGGCCGGCCGCCGACATGCATGTTGGAACGGGTTTCCCCCGCCGCAGGCACCCGGTTGATTGCGCCGACGGCTTCGCCATCGACCAGGATCACCCGTTTGTCGCCATTGCTCACATCCGGCAGGAATTTCTGCACGATCAGCGGCTCGCGGCTGAAGCCGGTGAACAGCTCATGCAGCGAGGTCAGGTTGCGGTCGTCGCGGTCCAGCCGGAACACGCCGGCACCGCCGTTGCCGTAGAGCGGCTTCAGAATGATATCGCCATGTTTTTCCTTGAACGCCTTGATCGTCTCAAGATCGCGGGCAATGGCGGTGGGCGGCGTCAGCTCCGGGAAATCCAGAACCAGCAGTTTCTCCGGGTAGTTACGCACCCAGAAGGGATCATTGACCACCAGCGTCTGACCCTTCAGCCGGTCCAACAGATGGGTCGAGGTGATATAGTGCATGTCAAAGGGCGGATCCTGCCGCAGCCAGACCACGTCAAAGTCGCTCAGGTCGACTTCGCGGCGCGGACCCAGCTCCGCCGGGTGTCCGGCCACGCGCTGAACGGTCATATCATGGCCGCGCGCGGTGATGCGGCCCTCCTGATAGGCCAGCTGGTCGGGGCCATAGAAAAACAGGCTATGCCCGCGCGCCTGCGCTTCCTCAGCTAGGCGAAAACTGCTGTCGGCATTGATATCAACGTCGGTGATCGGGTCCATTTGAAAGGCGATTTTCATAATGTCAGTCCCTCATGACATGGGCAAAATGACATGGGCAAACCGCCCACGCCGAATACATGACCCAGCTTGGCGACAGGTTCAATGGCAGAGACGCTCAACCCTGACCATAGGCGTTTTCCATCACCTCAACCCTGCCGGTGCCATCAACCACCGCCACATCCAGCCGCGACTCGGTCAGCTGCCCGGCAGGTTCGCCGGCCAGAAACCCGGCGGCGCTGGTCATCATGCGCTGCATCTGGGTGCTAGTGATGCGGGCGATCGCCTCATCGCGGCTGACGCTGTGCTTGACCTCGACAAAGACCACCATCGCCCCAAGCCGCAGGATCAGGTCGATTTCGGCACCACCGCCGCGCCAGCGGCGCGCCGCGACCGTGTATCCCCCGCGTTCATAGAACCGGGCGACCAGCTCTTCCGCGGCGTATCCAGCGTGATGGGACCTAGATCCACGCAGCCCGCGCGCAGAGGGCCGTCCGGGCGGGGTATCTGCCCGCCCGGCCATGCTCAGCCTGCGTCCTTGGCCATGTCGAGCGCCAGTTGATAGATCTTGCGGCGCGGCAGATTGTGCATTTCGGCAACGATGGAGGCGGCGTCTTTCACGGAGTTGTCCTTTAGGGCGGCGCGCAGATCGCTGTCGAGATCGCCATCGCTGACACTGGCGCCGCGCGCACGGTCCACCAGAACCACAATTTCGCCTTTCACCGGGGATTGTTCCAGCCCTTCGGCGAGGGTCAGCAGGGTATCGCGGCGCACCTCCTCGAATTTCTTGGTGATTTCACGGCAGAGCGCCGCCGGCCGGTCGCCCAATACGCCCGCCATGTCGCGCAGCGAGGCGGCAATCCGCTTGGGCGATTCGTAAAACACCAGCGTGCCGGGGACGGCGGCCAGCTCCTCCAGCCGTTTGCATCTTGCGCCACTGGCGTTGGGCAGAAAGCCTGCAAAGAAAAACGCATCCGTTGGCAGTCCGGCCAATGTCAGCGCCGCCAGCGCCGCAGAGGCGCCGGGCGCAACAGTGACCAGATGCCCGGCCTCGGCGGCGGCGCGGCTGAGATCATAGCCCGGATCGGCAATAAGCGGCATACCCGCCTCGGAGGCATAGGCCACGGACTGCCCCACCTCCAGCGCCGCCAGAAGCCGTCCGCGCGCGCCAGCGCCGCTGTGATCGTGATAGGCCACGATCTGCCGCCCATTGAGCGGAACACCGTGGATTTCCATCAGCTTACGCAGAGAACGGGTGTCCTCGGCGGCGATCATGTCGGCGGAGGCCAGCACGTCAAGCGCCCGCAAAGTGATGTCGCGCGCGGTGCCGATGGGCGTCGCGACGAAGTAGAGCCCGCATGGCAAATGGACGATCTTGTGATTCACGCTGGACCCGCCTTGTTGGTCGTTTATGATCCCTCAGGTACCAACACGGCGTACGCCGCCGGACAAGGGAGTTTCAAGTCCATTATGTTTGCTGTTTTTCAACACGCCCGCAAGGCGGCACTGGCCGCTGCAACCGTTGTTTCGACGCTGGCACTGGCCGCCTGTGACACCTTGCCGACTGGCAGCGGGCCGTCGATCAACACGACCAAACCCGTTCCGGTCGCCCTGTTGGTTCCGCGTGGCTCGGCGCAGCCCGGTGACGCGCTGCTGGCCAAGAGCCTTGAAAACGCTGCCCGCATGGCGATTGCCGATCTCAACGGGGCGCAGATCGACCTGCGGATCTATGACACCGCCGGCGTGCCGCAGCAGGCCGCAACCGCAGCAACCACCGCGATCAACGATGGCGCGCGGATCATCCTGGGGCCGGTCTATGCCGAGGCCGCAAATGCCGCAGGTCTGGTCGCCGCACAGCGCAACGTCAATGTGCTGGCGTTTTCCAACAACACCGCCATTGCCGGCGGCAATGTCTTCATCCTCGGGCCGACCTTTGACAATACCGCGCGACGCCTGACCAGCTATGCCAGCCGTCAGGGCAAGGGCAATATGGTGATCGTCAGCGGCAGTGACCCCGCAGGTCAGGCCGGCCGCGTGGCCATCGAACGTGCCGCCGCCGGGACCGGGGCAAATATCAACGGCTCCGTCAGCTATGAACTGTCGCAGCAGGGCGTGATCAACGCGATCCCGACGATCCGGTCAACCGTCGCCAGCAGCGGCGCGCAGTCGGTGTTCCTGACGGCAAATACCGCAGGCGCCCTGCCCCTGCTGACGCAGCTGATGCCCGAAGCCGGTGTCGATCCTGCGGTAACGCAGTATATCGGCCTCACCCGCTGGGATATCCCGGCACAGACGCTGGCCCTGCCGGGTGTGCAGGGTGGCTGGTTCGCAATGCCCGACACCAACCGGTCGCAGCAGTTCCGCAGCCGCTATCAGGCCAGCTATGGCGCCGCGCCGCATCCGATCGGTGGTCTGGCCTATGATGGGATTGCCGCAATCGGTGCGCTGGTGAGTGCCGGCAAATCCGACGCGCTGACCGGCGCGGCACTGACCCGTGGCAATGGGTTCCAGGGCACCGGCGGCATCTTCCGCCTGCGCCCCGATGGCACCAATGAACGCGGCCTTGCGGTTGCGACAATCCAAGAACAGAAGGTTGTGGTTATTGACCCAGCTCCCAGCAGCTTCGCCGGTGCCGGATTCTGATCCAGCGCTGCCGGACACCGTCCATCTGCCACCCTTGCTGGGGCCGCTGATCTGCGACCCCGGCAAAATTTTTGACGCCGTTGCCGTGCGCGCCGCCATCACCGCCCTGTCGCGGGATTGCTCGGCGGCGGAGCTGCGCGCTGGCGTTGTGAAAATCCTGCGCGAGGCCAATCTGGCCGGGCGCGCCGCCATCGCCGAGGCCTTTGCCGAGGAGCCCTTTGCGGCGCGGGCGCTGACCCGGTCTTATGTCTATCTGACCGATGGGCTGGTTACTGCCGCCTATTTCACAGCCACCAGCCTGCTGCATCCGCTGGCCAACCCGACCCAGGGCGAGCGGATCGCGGTGATTGCCGTTGGCGGCTATGGCCGTGGTGAAATGGCACCGCAGTCCGATGTGGATCTGCTGTTCCTCACCCCGTACAAGATCACCGCCTGGGCCGAGAGCGCGATTGAGTCGATGCTCTATATCCTGTGGGATCTGCGCCTGAAGGTGGGCCATTCGAGCCGCACCATCCGTGACTGCATCCGTCTGGGGGGCGAGGATTTCACCATTCGCACCGCCATGCTGGAACAGCGGTTTCTGGATGGCGATGCCGGGCTGGCGGCTGATCTGGATCGGCGGCTCAATGCGGAGCTGTTTTCCAAGGACGCCCGCGATTTCGTCGAGGCCAAGCTGGCCGAGCGCGATGCGCGCCACCTGAAACAGGGCGAACGCTATGTGGTGGAACCCAACGTCAAGGAAGGCAAAGGCGGGCTGCGCGACCTGCAATCGCTCTATTGGATCGCCAAATACCTGTACCAGGTGCAGGATGTCGCCGAACTGGTGCCGATGGGGCTGTTCAGCCCGGAAGAGCTGGATTCCTTTGCCAAGGCGGAGAATTTCCTTTGGGCAGTGCGGGCGCATCTGCATCTGCTGACCAAACGCGCCACCGAGCAGCTGAGTTTCGACCTACAGGTCGAGGTCGCCGCCCGTATGGGCTATGAGGATCGGGCTGGTCGCCGCGCCGTCGAGGTCTTCATGCAGGAGTATTTCCGCCACGCCACCAAGGTGGGTGACGTGACCCGGATCTTTCTCACCAAACTGGAAGCCACCCATCAGAAGAGCGAGCCGCTGCTGGAGCGGATTTTCCGCCGTCGCCCGAGGGTCAAACCCGGCTATGTGGTGGTGCACAACCGGTTGGATGTCTCTGATCCCGAAGCCTTCTGCGCGGATAAGCTGAACCTGTTGCGGATCTTTGAGGAGGCGCTGCGGACGGGGATGCTGATCCACCCGGATGCCATGCGGCTGGTCACTGCCAGCCTGCATCTGGTCGACGACGAGATGCGCAACGACAAGGAAGCGCGGCGGATTTTTCTGGATCTGCTGCTGAAACACGGCAACCCGGAACGCGCGCTGCGGCGGATGAACGAACTGGGGGTGCTCAGCGCCTTTGTGCCCGAATTCGAGCCGATCGTGGCGATGATGCAGTTCAATATGTATCACTCCTACACGGTGGATGAGCACACCATTCAGGTGATCTCCAACTTTGCCGCCATCGAGCGGGGCGAGCTGGAGGACGAGCTGCCGCTGTCCTCCACCGTGATCCGCAAGGGGGTCAATCGCAAGGTGCTGATGGTCGCCATGCTGCTGCATGATATCGGCAAGGGGCGCGAGCAGGATCATTCGATCCTGGGGGCGCAGATTGCCCGGCGTGTGGCGCCCCGGCTTGGTCTCAACAAAAGCGAAAGCGAAACCGTTGAATGGCTGGTGCGCTATCACCTGCTGATGTCGGATATGGCGCAGAAACGCGATATTGCCGATCCGCGCACGGTGCGCGGCTTTGCCAAGGCGGTAAAGACGATCAAGCGGCTGGACCTGCTGCTGCTGCTGACGGTCTGCGACATTCGCGGCGTCGGGCCGGATACCTGGAACAACTGGAAGGCCGCGCTGCTGCGGGCGCTTTATAACCAGACCCGCGAGGCGCTGGAGAATGGCGTGGAGGCGCTGAACCGCGCCCATCGCGGCACCGAGGCCAAGAAGGCCCTGCGCGCCGCCCTGCCCGACTGGCCCAAGGCCGATCTGAAGATCGAGACCGCCCGCCACTATGACCCCTATTGGCAGGGGCTGCATGTGACGGCCCATATTGATTTTGCCGAGATGCTGCGCGAACTGACCGATCTGGACGACCCGGGAGGGGTGATCATCCGCCTGCACCCCGATGAGGATCGCGACGCCACCCGCGCCTGTTTCTCGATGGCCGATCACCCCGGCATCTTTGCCCGGATTGCCGGCGCGCTGGCACTGGTGGGCGCGAATGTGGTGGATGCGCGGTCCTATACCACCAAGGACGGCTATGTGACGGATGCCTTCTGGATCCAGGATTCCGAAGGTCACCCCTATGAGGCCGCCCGGCTGCCGCGTCTGCGCGAGATGATCCACAAGACCCTGAAGGGCGAGGTGATCACCGGCGAGGCGCTGAAATCGCGCGACAAGATCAAGAAGCGCGAGCGGGCGTTTAACGTGCCGACGCATATCACCTTTGATAATGATGGCTCGGAGATCTACACGATCATCGAGGTCGACACCCGCGACCGCCCCGGTCTGCTCTATGATCTGGCGCGCACACTGGCGGGGGCCAATATCTATATCGCCAATGCGATCATCGCGACCTATGGCGAGCAGGTGGTCGATGCGTTTTATGTGAAGGATATGTTCGGGTTGAAATACTACTCCGAATCCAAACAGAAATCGCTGGAGGCCAAGCTGCGCAACGCCATCGCCGAAGGGGCAAAGCGGGCCGGATCATGAAGCCGATCAAACTGCTGTCGGGCTTTCTCACCGTCGGATTCTGGACGCTGGCAAGCCGCATCCTGGGGTTTCTGCGTGAAATCCTGATCACCGCCTATATCGGGCCGGGTCCGTTGATGGATGCCTTTGTGGCCGCTTTCCGGCTGCCGAACATGTTCCGCCGCTTCTTTGCCGAGGGCGCGTTCAACGCGGCTTTTGTGCCGATGTTTGCCAAGCGACTGGAGAGCGGCGAGGATCCGCAGGGGTTTGCGCAGGAGGCGTTTAACCTGCTGGCGGTGACCGTGCTGCTGCTGGTGGGGATTGGCATGGTGTTCATGCCGGCCCTGGTCTGGGCCACGGCGGGCGGTTTTGTTGGCGATGCGCGGTTTGATCTGGCGGTGGGCTACGGGCAGATCGTCTTTCCCTATATTCTGTTCATGTCGCTGGCGGCGCTGTTTTCCGGCGTACTGAATGCCACCGGTCGGTTTGCGGCGGCGGCGGCGGCGCCTGTCTTGCTCAATATCTTTGCCTGCGCGGCCATGGTGGCGGGCGCGGTGCTGGGGGGCGAGGTGATCACCTGGCTGGTCTGGACCATTCCGGTTGCAGGGGTTGCACAGCTGGCGCTGGTGTGGATCGCCGCCAGCCGGACCGGTATCCGCCTGCGCCCCGGCCTGCCGCGCTGGACCCCGCGCATGAAGAAGCTCGTCCGTGTGGCGCTGCCGGCAGCACTGGCGATGGGGGTCACGCAGATCAATCTGGTGGTCGGCCAGCAGGTGGCCTCTGACATTGAAAACGCGGTGAGCTGGCTGTTTGTCGCCGATCGCCTCTATCAGCTGCCGCTGGGGGTGGTGGGGATTGCGATTGGCATCGTGCTGCTGCCGGATCTGTCGCGCCGTCTGCGGGCGGGGGACGATGCGGGCGGGCGCGATGCGTTTTCCCGTGCCGGGGAATTTTCGCTATTGCTGACCCTGCCCTCGACTGCGGCGTTTCTGGCGGTGCCTGTTGTGCTGGTGTCGGTCCTTTATGAGCGTGGCGCCACCGGGGCCGAGGATGTGGCCGCCATTGCGCTGGCGGTGGCGATCTATGGCGCGGGCCTGCCGGCATTTGTGCTGCAAAAGGTGCTGCAACCGCTGTTCTTTGCCCGCGAGGACACCCGTTCGCCATTTCGCTATGCGCTGGTGGCGATGGTCATCAATGCCGCTCTTGCCTTTGGTCTGAAACCCTATCTGGGCTGGATCGCCCCCGCCATCGCGGCGACGGTGGCGGGCTGGGCGATGGTCGCCTGCCTGTGGCTGGGGGCCCGCCGTATGGGAGAGGTCGCGCGCTTCGATCAGCGCTTCTATGACCGGAGCCTGCGCATCCTGGCGGCCTCCGCCATCATGGGGCTGGCGCTATTCGGCGTGGTACAGAGCTTTGGCTGGCTGTTCTACCTGCCCAGCTGGCGCTACCTCGCACTGCTGGGTCTGATCGTGCTGGGCGCGGTGGTCTATTTCGGCGTCGGCCAGATCATCGGGGCGGTGCGCCTCGGCGACCTGAAACGCTCCGTCCGCCGGGGCGGCGACACGGGGTGACGGGGGAGACGGGGGAGACGGGGGTGCGGCCGGTGCGTCTGTAGCCCCCGCCAAGTTGGGTTCTGGCAGAGGTTCGTGTTGCTGCGCATCGCGCTGATTGGTGAGATGCGCGGCAAGAGAGCTGGGCAGAGGGGCCATCGCAACCGGCGCTGCACTCATCCAGATCAGATCTGCTCCGGGATAACGCCGCCGCTCCTGAGGGTAATTTCGGCGGCGGCCTTGGACACCGCTGCGCCGAACTGTGCAACATGCGCGTCATCAAACCTGATGCTTGGGCCTGAAATTGACACACCGGCACAGGGTTTGCCGAATTCATCAAAGATCGCGCTGCCGATGCACGACATGCCTTCGTAGCGCTCTTCGCTGTCAAAGGACCAGCCACGCGCGCGGATCTGCGCAAGATCCTCGAACAGGGATTTCGGGCTGGTATGGGTATTGGCCGTGAATTGCTGCAGGCCCGCTTTTGTCAGCAACTGGGTGACTTTCTCTTCTGACAGCTGTGACAGAATGGCCTTACCGGTGCCGGAGGCATGCATGGCCGTGCGCGTGCTCGGCGGGAAGAACGCGCGGATCGGATTATGTGTTTCGACCTGCCCGATAAAGACAACCTCCGCGGCGGCGGGCACCGCCAGATTCGCAGTCTCGCCGGTCTGCTCCATAAGCAGCTGCATGACGGGGCGCCCGATCTCGGCAAGGTTTCTGCGTTTCAGAAAGGACGAGCCGGTGCGAAAGGCCTCGATCCCTATGAGCCAGTCCTGGCGGTCTTCATCGAAGGTGACGAAGTTGTGCTTTTGCAGGGTCATCAGAATGCGATGGGTCGTGGCTGTGGGAACACCGACGGTCAACGACAAATCCGTCAGCGTCAGACGATCCGCGCGTGCAATGGCTGTCAGCACACCAAGGGCACGATCCAAAGACTGAAGCGTGCCTGCACTGCTTTCGGTGAATTGTGACTTCGGTCTGCCACGGGACCGTTTCTGTTTTTGCATCGTCATTCCTAGCTCATACCTCGCGATGCTTCAAAGGTATTGAAGTGAAAAATATTTTCAAGACGAACAGAGGTAGGGATATGAAAAATGTAAAATTCATCAATATCAGTGACTAAGTGAATATTCTTCAATACTGAAAATCTTTTTCAAGAAAATTGCAGCACGTCTTCGAACTGGTAATATTAACTTACCAAAGCGGAGAATCGAGTGATGTCAGATCAAAATCCAGTCTTTATTCCAGGCCCCACCAACATTCCCGAGAGGCTCTTGTCGGCGATGCATGTTCAGACGCGGGACCACCGCGCTCCGGATTTTGTCAGCACGTTTGCACCGGTTCTGGAGGGCACAAAGAAAGTGTTTGGTTCGACCAATGGCAAGATCATCACCTTTCCCGCAAGCGGGACCGGTGGCTGGGAGGCCTCTGTCACAAATACCCTCAGCCCCGGCGATACGGTTCTCGTGGCGCGCTACGGCATGTTCAGCCACCGCTGGATCGACCTGTGCCAGCGTCATGGTCTGGATGTTCAGATCATCGAATGCGCCTGGGGTAGCGGTGCGCCCGCCGAGAAATTCGAAGCCGTGCTGAGCGCAGACAAGGACAATAAGATCAAGGCCGTTCTGGTCACCCACAACGAGACAGCGACCGGCGTGCGGTCGGACATCGCGGGCGTTCGCAAGGCGATGGACGCCGCCAGCCACCCGGCGATGCTGTTTGTGGATTGCGTCAGCTCGCTGGCGTCTATGGAGTTCCGCTTTGACGATTGGGGCGTGGATATCGCGGTATCCGGGTCGCAGAAGGGCTTCATGCTGGCCACCGGCATGGCCATCCTATGTGTCAGCCCCAAAGCGCTGGACGCAATGGCAACCGCCACATTGCCCCGTACCTTCTTTGATTTCCGCGACATGATGGCGGCCAACGCCTCAGGCGGATTTCCCTATACGCCGCCGTTGCAGCTGATTTACGGCATGGGCGAAAGCCTGAAGATGCTTTTTGAAGAAGGGCTGGAGAATGTTTACGCCCGCCACTTCCGGCTGGCGGAAGGCGTGCGCCGCGCGGTTCAGGCATGGGGGCTGAAGCTGGTCGCCCAATCGCCCGAGCTCTACTCGGACACGGTGAGCGCGATCTATGTGCCAGAGGGGTTCGACAGCAATGCGCTGACCGAGCACGCCTTTGACGCCTACGGCGTGTCCTTCGGGATTGGGCTCGGCGAGATGAACGGCAAGGCCTTTCGCATCGGCCATCTGGGCAGCCTGACCGACGTCATGGTTCTGTCCGGTCTTGCCACCATAGAGATGGCGATGGCCGATCTCGATTATCCGGTCCAACTCGGCAGCGGGGTGACTGCCGCACAGGAGTATTTCCGCAGCACCCATGCAACCGCAGCCAAAGCGGCCGCGTGATGAAGGATATCCAACCCATGTATATCCCCACCTACGAGGACATGCTGGCCGCGCATGAGCGGATCAAGCCACATATCCGCCGTACACCGGTTCGGACGTCGGATTACCTGAACGAGATCGCCGGGTGCGACCTGTTTTTCAAGTGCGAGAACTTTCAGGAGCCGGGTGCTTTCAAAGTGCGCGGTGCCTCGAACGCCGTATTCGGCCTTGATGATGACCAGGCGGCAAAGGGTGTTGCGACGCATTCCTCGGGCAACCATGCTTCCTGCCTGAGCTATGCGGCGATGTTGCGGGGCATCCCGTGCAATGTGGTCATGCCGCACACCGCGCCACAGGCCAAGAAAGACACGGTGCGCCGCTACGGCGGCAAGATCACCGAATGTGAGCCCTCTACCACCTCGCGCGAGGAGACCTTTGCCAAAGTGCAAAGCGAAACCGGCGGTGACTTCGTGCATCCCTATAACGACCCGCGCGTCATCGCTGGCCAGGGGACCTGCTCGAAAGAATTCATGGAACAGACCGGTGGCCTCGATATGGTTGTGGCCCCGATCGGTGGCGGCGGCATGATTTCGGGAACCTGCCTGACCCTGTCGACACTTGCGCCGGAAACCAAGGTGATCGCGGCCGAACCCGAACAGGCCGACGATGCGTTTCGCAGCTTCAAGGCCGGATATATCATTGCCGATGACGCACCCAAGACCATTGCGGACGGGCTGCTGGTGCCGCTCAAGGACCTGACCTGGCACTTCGTTTCGACCCATGTGTCCGAGATTTACACAGCCTCCGAGCACGACATCATTGATGCGATGAAGCTGGCCTGGAAGCACCTGCGGGTGGTCATGGAGCCATCATCGGCGGTTTCGCTCGCAACGGTTCTCAAGAACCCGGAGGCCTTCAGGGGCAAGCGCGTCGGCCTGATCATAACCGGTGGCAATGTCGACCTCGACAAGCTGCCCTGGCTGACCGCCGCCTGATCTCAATCATCTTACTGAAATCCCGACAGAGGAGCACGGACATGAAGGACATGACCAATCTCGACGCATTCGAAGTGGGCTACGACATCCCGGCCAAACCGGGCATGGATGAGGCTGACATACAGACCCCATGCCTTGTGCTGGATCTGGACGCGCTGGAGCGCAACATCAAGAAGATGGGCGACTATGCCAAGGATCACGGTATGCGTCACCGCACCCACGGCAAGATGCACAAGTCGGTCGACGTGCAGAAGCTTCAGGAAGAGCTCGGCGGCGCCTGCGGTGTCTGCTGTCAGAAGGTCTCTGAAGCTGAGGTCTTCGCCCGGGGTGGTATCAAGGATATTCTGGTATCGAACCAGGTGCGCGACGCCGCCAAGATCGACCGTCTTGCGCGTCTGCCGAAGCTGGGCGCCCGCGCGATCTGTTGTGTCGATGATATCGACAATGTGGCTGACCTTTCGGCTGCGGCCAGGACGCATGGCACCCAGATCGAATGCCTCGTCGAAATTGACTGTGGCGCAGGACGCTGTGGCGTGTCGAGCACGCGCGATGTCGTGGAAATCGCCAAGGCCATCGACGCCGCAGAAGGTCTGAAATTTGCCGGCATCCAGGCCTATCAGGGCGCGATGCAGCATCTTGACGACTATAACGAGCGCAAGGCGAAGATCGACGTTGCGGTGGCCATGGTCAGGGATGCGGTCGACACGCTGAAAACCGAAGGCCTGGAGTGTGACATCGTCGGTGGCGGCGGCACCGGATCTTATTACTTCGAGTCGAACTCGGGTGTTTACAACGAATTGCAATGTGGCTCCTACGCCTTCATGGATGCCGACTATGGCCGCATCCTCGACAAGGACGGCAAGCGCATCGACGCTGGGGAATGGGAGAACGCCTTGTTCATCCTGACCACGGTCATGAGCCACTCCAAGGCCGACAAGGCCATCGTGGATGCAGGCCTTAAGACCCAGTCCGTGGACAGTGGGTTGCCCTTTATCTACGGCCGCGACGATGTCGAATATCTCAAATGTTCGGATGAGCATGGCGTTGTCGCAGATCCCGGTGGAGCCCTGAAGGTCAACGACAAGCTCCGGCTCGTGCCAGGTCATTGTGACCCGACCTGCAACGTCCATGATTGGTATGTCGGCGTGCGGGGCGGCAAGGTCGAAACCCTCTGGCCCGTCTCAGCCCGCGGCAAAGCCTATTAACGCCAGCCCTCCTCCCACTGGCGCGCGGGGTGCGGCGTGGTGCTAGACGCCGCCCCCGCAAAATGAACTCACAAAGGAACAAGACGATGACCAACCCGACTGACACCGATGGATTGCTGATTGTCAGCGAGGAGATCTGCGCAAAAACCGTCAGCCGTGCTGATGCTTTTGACGCGGTAGAGGCTGTTTTTGGCGCCATGGCGCGCGGAGACGCTTACAATTTCCCGGTGATCCGCGAGGCGATCGGATACGCCGATGCGCTCTATGGGTTCAAATCGGGTTTTGACCGGGCGGGGAAATCTCTGGGTGTGAAATCCGGTGGCTTCTGGCCCGGCAACATGGACAAGGGGCTGACCAACCACCAGTCCACCATCTTTCTGTTTGATCCAGATACCGGTCGTCTTCAGGCGCTGGTCGGTGGCAACTACCTGACAGCAGTCCGTACCGCGGCCTCGTCATCCGTCTCAATTGCTCATCTGGCGCGACAGGACGCCAGAGTCCTTGGCATGGTGGGCGCAGGTCATCAATCCACCTTTCAGCTTCGGGCCGCTGCCGAACAGCGCGATTTCGAGAAGGTCGTCGCCTGGAACCCGCATCCCGACATGCTGCCGCGTCTGGGCGCCGTGGCTGAAGAGCTGGGTCTGGAGTTCGAAGCCGTAACGCAAGAAGAGCTGGGCGCGCAGGCGGATGTGATCATCACCATTACATCAGCGTTTGAACCGCTGTTGATGGCGGACTGGATCAAGCCAGGCACGCATATTGCCTGCATGGGCACAGACACCAAGGGCAAGATGGAAGTGGACGCGGCGCTCTTTGGCAAGGCCACCGTCTTTGCGGATGAGATCGCCCAGTCGATCACCATTGGCGAGGCGCAACATGCAATCGCATCCGGGCTGATCGACGAAGCTGACATCACACCCATCGGTGCCGTGATCAACGGCGACCATCCGGGCCGCAGCAGTGACAGTGAAATCACTGTGTTTGATGGCACCGGTGTGGGCCTTCAGGATCTGGCCGTCGCCTCGGTCGCGGCGCGGATCGCTGATGAAAGAAATCTGGCGACACGCGTCGCTTTGTAAAAGCGGCCCTCCGGTGAAGAGATCGGAGGCTCGGACGCGGAGGGTGCGGCCCAACCGGACCACGCCGTCGAAATCGCCGGGGATGTCGGGGCCGGCAGACCGCAGGATCCGGGAAAGTCAGATGCGGGTCAAAATATGTTTGATCGCCGTTGGCTGCTGTCCCTGACCAGAGTGTTCCCTTTGGAAGCACCCGCAAAACCACGCGCACCCGGTCGGGTGCGCGCCCAATCTCGACAGGTTTCAAGATGCCTTGCGAGGCGCACATGGCCGGGACGTGATCCCCGGCTTACCCAACCGGGTCTGCAAAAAGATCCGGACACATGTCATCAAGGAGGAAAACGACATGAAGAAAGTAGCAACAGCTCTCGCCGCAGCGGCTCTGGCCGCGGCACCGGCCTTTGCCTCAGACAAAATTCTGCTGAAAACGCCGGTCGCCTTTTCAACTGAACTGCCTGGGCTTGGCACACCGATCGTTCGCGTGTCGGAGGATCTTGCGGCCATCTCAGGTGGGGCCATCAAGATGAAGGTCTACGAGCCCGGCAAGCTGGTTCCGGCGTTTGAGATTCTTGATGCGGTGTCATCCGGCAAGATCAACTCGGGCTTTGCCACCGCTGGCTACTGGGCCGGCAAGATTCCGGCAGCGCCGTTGTTCTCGGCTGTCCCATTCGGCCCCGAAGCAGGCGAATACATGGCCTGGCTCTACTACGGCAATGGCATGGATCTGTATCAGGAGATGTACGATCAGGCCGGTTTCAACGTCAAAGTTCTTCCCTGCACCATTATTGCACCGGAAACCTCGGGGTGGTTCGCTGAAGAAATCACATCGGTTGAACAGCTGAACGGCCTGAAGATGCGCTTCTTCGGTCTGGGCGGCAAAGTCATGCAGAAACTGGGCGTTGCCACATCCCTACTGCCCGGCGGTGAGATCTTCCCGGCCCTGGAGAAAGGGGCAATCGACGCCACCGAGTTCTCGATGCCCGCCATCGACCAGCGTCTCGGTTTCCACAAACTGGCGAAGTACAATTACTTCCCCGGCTGGCATCAGCAGGCCACCATCTTTGAACTGATCATCAACAAGGATGAATGGAACGAGCTGAACCCGACCTTGCAGGCCCAGATTGAGCTGACCTGCCGGGCGCAGATGACCGAGAGCTTTGCCGAAGGTGAGGCGATCCAGTTTGCAGCGATGCAGAAGAACGTCGATGAAAACGGCGTGACCATTGTCGACTGGACACCCGAGATGCTGGACGTCTTCCGCGCGACCTGGACCGAGGTGGCCGAGGAAGAAGCCGCAAACGATGAGTTCTTTGCAAAGGTATACGCCGACCTGAATGAGTTCAGCGAAGGCTACGCCCTGTGGAAAGCCCACGCATTCCTGCCACGCCAGTAACACATCTAACCCGGACCGGCTTTGCGGTCCGGGTTTTTGATCTGATCGGGGGAGGCCCGGTTCAGGGGAGGAAAAGAAATGACATCGACATCTCACGATCACCAAGACGCCCACTATGACCCGCTTTGGGAAGAAATCGAAAACGACGACCGGAAAGACCCGAAATTCGCGGCCACGCTGGACCGGCTGGTCAAGGGCGTCGGACACGTCGTTATGTGGGCAAATGTGCTCCTGATCCTTGCTATCATAGTGCAGGTTGGGATGCGCTATACGCTGGATCTGAATTTTCCAAAGCTGGATGAATTGCAGTGGCATCTCTATGCGCTGACAACCATGGTCGGCGTGTCCTATGCGCTAAGCACCGACGCACATGTCCGCGTCGACGTTTTGCGTGCCGGCTTTTCCTTCCGCGCCCGGCGGGTGATCGAAATTGTCGGGATCGTGGTTCTGATCTTGCCGTTCTGCTACCTGATGATTGATCAGGGTCTCGATTATTTTCAGGACAGTTACCGGGTCAACGAACGCTCCGACAGCCCCACCGGCCTACCGGCGCGCTGGCTGCTGAAGGCTGTTATCCCGGCCAGCTTTGTTCTGATTGCCATGGCTGCTGTCGCACGCTTGATTCATGACCTCTACATGCTGGTGACCCGCGCCGATCCATCGTCGGATCGCGCTGGTCTGAAACCCCTCATGTGGATGATGGTTGGCTTCGCCATCGTGACGTTCACCCTGATGCGGCTGGTGGAGGCGCCTGAGGAAAAGCTCGTAATCGCAATGTTCATGTCCTTCGTCGGCGTCCTGTTCACCGGCATTCCGGTCGCCTGGGTCCTGTCGGGCATCGGCGTTCTGTATTGCGGTATTGCTTACCTCGGCGACAATGACATGCTGCTCTGGACGGGCATGGAGGCCACGTTTACGGGGCTCGATTACCTGACACTTGGCGCGGTTGTGAACCGTGTTTACGCGACGATGTCCAACGCCGTTCTTGTTGCCCTTCCCATGTTTATCTTCATGGGGCTGATGCTGGACGAAAGCGGCGTGGCACAGCGGCTGATGACCTCGATGCAGAGATTGTTCGGCACCATGCGTGGGGGCCTGGCCATCACCGTGACCGCGATCGGGATCATCTTGGCCGCCTCGACCGGTATCGTCGGGGCGTCCGTCGTGCTGTTGGGTCTTTTGTCGATGCCCGCGATGATGGAACAGAAATATTCCAAGACACTGGCGGCAGGCGTGATTGCCTCGTCCGGCACGCTTGGCATTCTGATCCCGCCGTCGATCATGCTGGTCATCATGGCCGACCAGATGGCGCTGTCGGTGGGTGATCTGTTTATGGCGGCGCTGTTTCCCGGCCTGATCATCGGGGGCCTTTACATCCTTTACATCGTGGTGATTTCAACCCTGCGCGCTGATGTGGCGCCACTGCCTGAGGGTGCCAAGAAGGTGGACTGGGCGGCGATCTGGGATGTGTTCAAGGCGGTTCTGCCGCCCGTGGCGCTGATCTTTGCCGTGTTGGGGTCGATCTTTGCCGGTCTGGCGACACCGACGGAAGCGTCAGGTGTTGGCGCCGCCGGGGCCACGCTGCTGGCAATAGGCTATCGCAAGCTGACAATCGCGAAACTGGTCGAAGTGACACGGAACACGTTCAAGACAACGGCCTATATCTTTGCGATCTTCCTTGGTGCCACCTGCTTTGCCTTTGTTCTGCGCGAATTGGGCGGCGATGAGCTGATCACCCACACCATCGAAGGCATGGGCCTGGGAGAAATGGGCACGATCCTGTTCATTCTGTTCATCGTATTTCTGCTTGGTTTTGTGTTGGACTGGATCGAGATCACGCTCATCATCCTGCCGCTTGTCGCTCCGATCATTGCAGCAATGAGTTTGTCTGTACCTGGCTATGGGCTGGATAACCCGGAGCTTGTCTGGTTCGTGATCCTCGTCGCTGTAACGCTGCAAACGAGCTTCCTGACACCGCCGGTGGGGTTTTCGCTGTTCTACCTGAAAGGCGTCTGCCCGCCCGAGGTCACGCTGACGGATATCTACAAGGGCGTCGTTCCCTTCATCCTGCTGCAATTGACCGGACTCGCCCTGGTGATCTGGTTCCCGTCGATCGCGACCTGGCTGCCATCGGTGGCCTATTGAGGCCAGGCTGGTGGCGTCCAGAGTGGCGCCGCCAGCCCGTTCCGCTGCCAGTATCGAACTGAGAACGCCCTGTCCGATCCTGCGGCCTTCGCCCCCTTACTCCCGGCGGATGCGGTTGCGGATACGGGCCCAGCCACCGGGGGCGAGGAAGAAGGAGAGACCAAAGCCGGTGGCAAAGCCGCAGAGATCGGCGACCCAGTCAAGCGTGCCGCCAAACAGCAGGCCAAACAGCAGCTGGATCCCCATCAGAAAGGCAATCAGCGTGAAGGCGCGGCTTTGCTGGGCGCCGACAAGCGACAATTGCCGCCACAGGATATAGGTAAAGGCTCCGATCAGCCCGTAGACGGCGGGAAAGCCACCGATCAGCGGCACCGGCGATTGAGTGAGCAGCGCATAGCCAAAGGCGCCGCCAATGCCGGATATCAGAAACACCAGAACCATGGCCAGATCGCCAAAGATCTCGCCCACCATCTTGCCCATGGCGAGCACGAAAACGCAGACAAACAGCGTCTGGGTAAAGGCCACATGCACAAAGGGATAGGAGACAAAGCGGATCAGATGCTCCACCGGCCATTGCCCGGTCTCCCACATCCACCAGAAGATGTCGGACGAGAACGAATAGGTCTGGATCGCCTGTAGCCGCCAGCCAATCGCCTCGGGGCCGCCGATGATGCCGCGCGCGCCGAGGGAAAATCCGGCCTCGATGGCAAAGAGGATCAGCACCAGCGCCACCACCACGGGCGGCAGCGGGTTCACCGGCGACGGCTCTTTTTGATATTCCATCGTGTTCTTGCTCCTGCTTGCCTGCTCTGCTGTTCTGCCCGGCCGCCCGGTTGATCCGCGCGCGGTTGACGAGGGTTGCCGCCATGGTTAAGCCAGCGAGGATCCTAATTCCAGACGGGAGTTTCTTGATGACCGAGACCACATTCACGCCCCGCGTGTTTTCCGGCATCCAGCCATCGGGCAATCTGCACCTTGGCAACTATCTTGGCGCGCTGAAGCGGTTCGTGGACTGGCAGGCCAAGGACGTGGAGAGCATCTACTGCATGGTGGATCTGCACGCGATCACCGTCTGGCAGGATCCGGCGGATCTGAAGAAATCCACGCGTGAGCTTTGCGCGGGCTTCATTGCTGCGGGTCTGGACCCCGAGCAGTCGATCCTGATCAACCAGAGCCAGGTGCCTGAACATGCGCAGCTGGCCTGGATCTTCAACTGCGTCGCCCGCATGGGCTGGATGCAGCGGATGACCCAGTGGAAGGACAAGGCCGGCAAAAATGCGCAGAACGCCTCGCTAGGGCTCTTTGCCTATCCGGCGCTGATGGCGGCGGACATTCTGGTCTATCACGCCACCCATGTGCCGGTGGGCGAGGACCAGAAGCAGCATCTGGAGCTGACCCGCGACATCGCGATGAAGTTCAATCACGACTACGGAGTCAACTTCTTCCCGGAGACCGAGCCGGTGATCGAAGGGGCGGCCACCCGCGTCATGTCCCTGCGCGACGGGTCAAAAAAGATGTCGAAGTCCGACCCCTCGGATGCCAGCCGCATCAATCTGACGGATGATGCCGACACCATCGCCAAGAAGATCCGCAAGGCCAAGACCGACCCAGATGCCCTGCCCTCCGAGGTTGAGGGGCTTGAGGGGCGGCCCGAGGCGCGCAATCTGGTCAATATCTATGCCGCCATGGCCGAACTGTCGGTGGAACAGGTGCTGGCCGAAGTCGGCGGCAAGCCGTTTTCCGAGTTCAAGCCGATGCTGGCCGACCTGTCGGTTTCGAAAATGGCGCCGATCACCACGGAAATGGCCCGGCTGATGCAGCATCAGGACGAAATCGACAAGATCCTTGCCCGGGGATCAGAGCGTGCCCGAGAAATCACAGCCCCCATTCTTCGCAAAACTTATGACATTGTGGGCATGGTCGCGCCGGTTACTCTGTGATATCAGGCCTTACGATCCCGCACCCTGCGGGGAGATAGATACTGGAGAATTCGGATGGCCAATGGCACCGTGAAATGGTTCAACGCAACAAAAGGCTACGGCTTTATCGAGCCTGAGTCTGGCGGCAAGGACGTGTTTGTACACATCTCTGCGGTTGAACGCTCGGGCCTTAATGGTTTGAACGACAACCAAAAAGTTTCCTACGAGCTGGAAACTGGTCGTGACGGCAAGCAGTCCGCAGGTTCGCTGGAACTGCTGTAAGGATCGCGGCGCGGAGTTTCCGCGCCCATCCATCTAAAGACATTCTGACCACAGTGACCTGTGGATAGAATCACCTAAGGCCGCCCGTTTCAGGCGGCCTTTTGCGTATTCGGGTCTTTTGCCTGTTCCGGGCCTGTTCTGGTCGTGACTCTGGATGACAAGCGGCGGCGATGGTCGCCTGCTAGAGCGCGCGAATGCCGTTCATCGTCAGATCCGCCACCATCTGCGCGTAATCCTCGCGTGCCTCCGGGCCTGCGCCGGAATTCCACATATAGTACCAGTTCAACATGCCAAAGACGGACATGGTCACGGCGCGCAGTCTGGCCGGATCCCTGGCAATTGCTGGCGCGGCCACCCCGGCAAGGGCATCGCTGACCAGCTGCACCAGTTCGCGCTGGTAGGCGCGCAGGAGTTTCTGCTGCGCTTCTGGCAGGGCGCCCATGGCGCTGATCTGGACCTGATGCTCATGATCGGCGCCCTGATAGGCCAGCAGGATTTCCGACACGATGCGCCGCAGACGCTGCTCGGGCGACAAGCCCGTCACATCGACCGTGCAGACCCGGTCGCGCAGCGCGCTGAGATAGGTATCAAGGAGGCCGAACAACACGGCATCCTTGCTGTCGTAGTAATGGTAGATATTCGCCTTGGAGATTCCGCATTCGCGCGCGAGCTGGGTCATCGACGCACGGTCGAACCCCTCCTCGGCAAAGACTTTCGCCGCGGATTTCAGGATCTGGGCGCGCTTGTGGTCGTGGTCTTTTGCGATGGTGCGGGCCAAGCCGGGTTACTCCTTGCTGCGGTTGTCGACGACGCGCTTGGCCTTGCCCTGGCTGCGCTCCACCGATCCCGGCTCGCCTACAATGATCTCGCTTGAGACGCCAACCATATCCTTGATCCGCTTGGTCAGCATCCGCGCGGCTGCGGTCTTGCTGAGTTCGTCGGCGGCATCCGGGTTGGCCTCCACAAAGACCCGCATCGCGTCCATGCGACCGGATTTATACAGCTCGATCTGGTAGTAAGGTGCCAGCCCGCCGGTGGCCAAGAGCTGCTCTTCGACCTGGCTGGGGAACACATTGACACCGCGCAGGATGATCATGTCGTCGCTGCGGCCGGTGATCTTCTCCATGCGCCGCATCGTGCGCGCGGTGCCCGGCAGCAGCCGGGTCAGGTCGCGGGTGCGGTAGCGGATCATCGGCAGGCCTTCCTTGGTCAGCGTGGTGAACACCAGTTCGCCCATCTCGCCATCCGGCAGCACCTCGCCGGTCTTCGGGTCGATGATCTCCGGCAGGAAGTGGTCTTCCCAGATCACCGGGCCATCCTTGGTCTCGACGCATTCATTGGCGACACCCGGCCCCATGATCTCGGATAGGCCGTAAATATCGACCGCGTGCATGTCAAAGGCCGCCTCGACCTCCTTGCGCATCGCGTCGGTCCAGGGTTCGGCCCCGAAAACGCCAACCTTCAGCGAGCACTCGCGCGGATCAAAGCCGACCTTGTGGAACTGCTCCAGAATGTTGAGCATATAGGAGGGCGTCACCATGATGCCGTCAGGTTTGAAATCGGTGATCAGGCCCACCTGTTTTTCGGTCTGGCCGCCCGACATCGGAACAACAGTGGCGCCCAGCCGTTCGATCCCGTAATGCGCGCCAAGGCCGCCGGTGAACAGGCCGTAGCCATAGGCGTTATGCACCATGTCGCCCTTGCGCAGGCCCGAGGCGCGCAAGGACCGCGCCACCAGATCGGCCCAGTTCGAAATGTCATTGGCAGTGTACCCCACCACCGTCGGCTTGCCGGTGGTGCCGGAGGACGCGTGCAGGCGGATGATCTCACTGCGCGGCACCGCAAACAGGCCGAACGGATAGTTGTCGCGCAGGTCGTTCTTGTAGGTGAAGGGGAACTTGGACAGATCGGACAGCTGTTGTAGATCGTCGGGATGCACCCCTGCCTCGTCAAAGCGCGCCTTATACATCGGCACGTTGTCATAGGCGTGACGCAGCGACCATTTCAGCCGCGTGAGCTGAAGGTCGCGGATTTTGTCGATCGAGGCGATCTCGATCGGGTCCAGATCTGCCTTCTTCGGGCTCAGGTCTTCCATGGCGTTCTCCACAGCTTGTCTTTGCAATAGGGCTTACTCATCAAACAGCTGGCCCTTTATCGCCCGGGAAAAGCCCCGGAATTCGGCGATCTGCTGGCCGTCCTGATTGGTCACTGTCACGTCATAAATACCGCTGCGCCCGGTCAGGGACACCTCGCGGGCGATGGCAATCAGCCTGTCGCCCAGCCGTCCGGGCGCGGTGAAGCTGATCACATTGTGCTGCGCCACGGTCGACTGGTTGCGGCTGTTGCAGGCAAAGGCAAAGGCGCTGTCGGCCAGCATGAAGGTAACACCACCGTGGCAGATGCCATGGCCGTTGCAGTGATGCTGGCCGATGGTCAGCTCCAGCGTGGCCTCGCCCTCATCCACATGGGTGATCTCCATCCCCGCCCATTTGGACGCATGGTCGTCCGCCCACATGGCAGCGGCGGATTTCTCGGCACGTTCTTTCGGGGTCATCGTCACTTGCCCTTGAACACAGGTGCGCGTTTTTCCAGGAAGCTGGCGACGCCTTCCGCATAATCGGCGCTTTCGCCGCAGGTCTTCATCGCGTCCGCCTCGATCTCCAGCTGGTCAGACAGCGTGTTGACCGCCGCGGCCTGAATGCACTGTTTGGTCAGCCCCAGGCCCAGTGTCGGGCCATTGGCGAATTTCTCTGCCATCGCGCGGGCCTCTGCCATCAGCGCGTCATCCGGCAGCGCCTTCCAGATCAGGCCCCAGTCCTCGGCCTTTTTCGCGGGCAGCGGTTCGGCGGTCAGTGCCAGCCCCTTGGCGCGGGCCTCGCCCAGCAGGCGCGGCAGATGCCAGGTGCCGCCGGTATCCGGGATCAGGCCAACCTTGGAGAACGACTGGATGAACTTGGCGCTTTCCGCCGCCAGCACCACGTCGCAGGCCAGCGCCAGATTGGCCCCTGCCCCGGCCGCCACGCCATTGACGGCACAGATCACCGGGACGTCCAGCGAGCGGATGAGGTTCACAAGTGGCGCGTAAAAGGTCCGCACCGTGTGCCCGAGATCGGGGGGACCATCCATCTTGCGCGGGTCGCGATCGCCAAGATCCTGACCTGCACAAAAACCACGGCCAGCGCCGGTCAGCAGCACTGCACGGGCGCCGCTGTCACGCGCGGCTTCAAGGGCGGCGCGCAAGGCGTGGTGCATCTCTTCGTTGAAAGAGTTCAGCCGGTCCGGGCGGTTCAGGGTGATTTCCACCCAGTTTTCGTGGTCCTTCACCAGCAGCGTCTCAGACATCACAGCGCCTCCCTCGTACATGTGTTAACAAAGACCTTGCATAAACCGACCGGTTGGTCAATATATTTGGAGCTTCTCACCTCAGACCGAACCACATTGGTTCAGATGCAAAGGATCGCGCTCATGAGCCTTCTTGATGTTTCCAGCTTTGTTGCCGGCCAATGGGTTGCACCGGGGGTTGGCGCGCGCAACATCGCCAGCGCCATTACCGGCGCACCTCTCGCCCAGGCCGGCAATGATGCGCTGGATGTGCAGGCAATGCTCGACCATGCCCGCATGGTGGGCGGTCCCTCTTTACGCAAGCTGACATTCCACGACCGCGCCCGGATGCTGAAGGCGCTGGCAGGCCACCTGAACCAGCACAAGCAGGCGCTTTACGATCTGTCGTTCAACACCGGTGCCACCCAGTCCGACCACATGATCGACATCGACGGCGGCATCGGCACCATGTTCGTCTTCGCCTCCAAGGGGCGCCGCGAAATGCCGGACGGGCATGTTTATCTGGACGGCGATGTGGAGCAGCTCTCCCGCAACGGCACCTTCCTCGGTCAGCATATCTGCACGCCTTTGCAAGGGGTTGCAGTGCATATCAACGCCTTCAACTTCCCGGTCTGGGGGATGCTGGAGAAGCTGGCGCCGACCCTGCTCGCGGGGGTTCCGGCCATCGTGAAACCGGCGACCGCCACCTGCTATGTCACCGAGCTGGCGGTGCGGCTGATGCTGGACTCGGGCCTCCTGCCCGACGGGGCACTACAGCTGGTGTCCGGCGGCCTCGGCGACATGCTGGACCATCTGACCATGCAGGATGTGGTCAGTTTCACCGGCTCGGCGCAGACCGCGCTGAAGCTGCGGGCGAACCCGGTGATCCTGGAAAACTCGGTCCGTTTCGTGGCCGAACAGGACAGCCTCAACGCGTCGATCCTTGGCGCCGACGCGCAGCCCGGCACGCCGGAGTTTGACCTGTTCGTAAAGGAGGTCAGCCGTGAGATGACCACCAAGGCAGGTCAGAAATGCACCGCCATCCGCCGCATCATCGCGCCGCAGGCGCAGGTGGACGCGGTGATCGAGGCGCTCTCTGCCCGCCTGGCCAAAACCCAGATCGGCGACCCGCGTCTGGAAACCACCCGCATGGGCGCGCTGGTCTCCAACAGCCAAAAGCGTGACGTGCTGGAAAAGGCGGCGATCATCGGCCAGGAAGCTGAGCGTGTCTTCGGTGATCCCGAGAACTTCACCGTCGATGGTGCAGACGCCGACAACGGCGCCTTTGTGCCACCGATGCTGTTCCACTGCGCCGACCCGGACCATGCCCAGCGGGTGCACGACACCGAGGCCTTCGGCCCCGTCTCCACCATCATGGGCTACCGCGATCTGAGCCATGCGATTGCTCTCGCCAATCGCGGTGAAGGCTCGCTGGTCGCCTCGGTCATCACCCATGATACTGAGGTGGCCCGCGAGGTCGCGCTGGGGGCTGGCGCCTACCACGGGCGGCTTTATTTCAACAACCGCGACTCGATGAAGGAATCGACCGGCCATGGTTCCCCCCTGCCCCACATGGTGCATGGCGGCCCGGGCCGTGCCGGCGGTGGCGAGGAGCTGGGCGGCGTGCGCGGCGTCAAACATTACATGCAGCGCACCGCCATTCAGGGCTCGCCCGATATCCTGTCTGCGATTGGCAAGACATGGGTCCCCGGCGGCACCGAGATCAAAGGCCCGGCACATCCGTTCACCCGTAAATTCGGCGAGCTGGCGATTGGCGAGACCCTGCACACCGCACCGCGCACCGTGACGCTGGAGGATATCGAAACCTTCGCCCATTTCACCGGCGACACCTTCTATGCGCACATGGACGACGACGCCGCCAAGCGGAACCCGTTTTTTCCGGGCCGCGTGGCGCATGGCTACCTGCTGTTGTCGTTTGCGGCGGGCATGTTCGTGCAGCCGGACGAAGGCCCAGTTCTGGCCAACACCGGCCTCGACTCCCTGCGCTTCATGAAGCCGGTTTCGGCAGGTGACAGCATCAGGGTGCGCCTGACGGTGAAGAAAAAAACTCCCCGCAACGAGGACTACGGCGAAGTGCGCTGGCATGTCACCCTGACCAATCAGGACGACGAGATTGCCGCCGAATATGAGCTGCTGACGATGAATGCCTTCTGACAGGTGTTTGCAGTGAAACACTCGCCCGGTCTGGCCTAACCGGCCCGGGCGATTTATCTATTCTATATGACCGACACGCAGACCCTCTGGTTCGACACCGCCGTAACCGCCCTCAGCGATCCGCAGAACCAGCGGGTGTGGTCGATTATTGTCTCGCTGTTTGGCGATCTGGCGCAGCGCGAGGGGGATCAGATCGGCGGCAGCGCCCTCACCCGGATCATCACGCCGATGGGCATCAAGCCCGAGGCGATCCGCGTGGCGCTGCACCGGCTGCGCAAGGATGGCTGGATCGACAGCACACGCTCGGGCCGGGCGTCGGTCCATTTCCTGACGCCGATGGGGCGCAGCCAGTCCGCCGCCGTCACCCCGCGCATCTATGCGCCAACCACCGTGCCCCCCGCCGACTGGCACCTGCTGGTGGCTGCGGATGGGCAGAACAGCGCACTGGATGCGCTGGTGCAGCAGCCCAATTATGTCGCGATCAACCGTTCGACCCTGCTGGGTCACGGTCCGCTGCCGCAGGGTCGGGACAATTTCCTTGTGGTGGAACAGCCGGAATTGACCGTGCCCGATTGGCTGCGGGACCGGCTGTTTCCCGATGACCTGAGACAGGCCTGCGCCCGGCTCGACACCACGTTGAGCGGTCTGACACCGCCAAAGATGACCGAGGCAGGCGCGCTTGATCCGGCGCAGATTGCCACGCTGCGGACCCTGATCGTGCACCGCTGGCGGCGTGTGGTGCTGCGCCACCCCGACTTGCCGCCCCGGTTTCACCCCGCGGACTGGACCGGGGAGCATTGCCGCCAGCGGGTGGCAACCCTGTTGCAGCACCTGCCGCGCCCCCGGCTTGGCGCCGGTGGTGAACTGCTTCAGCCCGAAGAGCCCTGAGGCGCGCATTTGCGCCACCGCCGCCCTAGCGGCACACGCATTGGCAGACGGTTTCCCCTTTACAAACCCCGGCGAGAAATCTACCCAAAACCGGAGATGGTTCCCAAGACCCAAAAGCGGTCACGGGATGAAAAGGGAACGCGGTGTGGTGTAGCCATCAGGCGCCGAATCCGCGACTGCCCCCGCAACTGTGAGCGGTGAGCGACCTCGATTGACCACTGGCGCTGGCGCCGGGAAGGCCGAGGCCCGCAGCAACCCGCAAGTCAGGAGACCTGCCATCGACTGGAAACCTATTGACCGGGCGGGGTGTTCCGGCGGGCAGGACGATTTTGCGTGGCGCTGAGGCATTGCTGATCCCCTTCCCCCTCTTCACCTGACCGGATTGCGCGGAGGGCGCTATGGACGGGACAGCACGGCACCGTATTCTGGTGTGCACATCCTGCAAGGGCGCGACCCCGGGCAGCCGTCCGGGGCCGGAGCTGATTGCGGCCCTGCGCCGTGAACTCGACCGGCGTGGCAGTGCCGCGATCGAGGTTGCCGGCGTGGCCTGTATGGCCGGATGCAGCCATCCCTGTACCGTCGGATTTCAGGCGGATGGCAAGGCAAGCTATGTCTTTGGCGATCTAAGCCCCGAGGAGGATCTCGCCGATATCCTGAGTTTCACCGATCTCTACCAGATGCTGGCTGACGGCTGGTGCAGTTCGGTTGACCGCCCCGGAAAACTGCGCCGTTGTACATTGTCGCGCATCCCGGCCCTGGTTCCGGCCGCCCCGGCCGCTGCGATCCCGGCGCCCGCCATAGACGCCCCTGCGGCGCTGCAACAGGTGGAGCCTGCCGAATGACCGCAGCTGCCGTAACCGTGACCGATGTCAGCTGGGGGCCGGGCCGCATGGCTCCGCTGATCCTGCATCCGACCAGTTTTCATCTGGACGCGGGCCGGGTGCTGGGCGTGGTGGGGCCGAATGGGGCCGGCAAATCCAGCCTGCTGCGGGTGATCTACCGGTTCAACCAGCCGCGCAGCGGCAGGGTTGAGGTCGGCGACAGCGACATCTGGGCCCTTCCGCCCAAGGCCGCAGCGCAGCGCGTTGCCGCTGTCTTGCAGGAGCAACCCACAGATTTTGCCCTGACCGTGGCCGAGATTGTCGCGCTGGGGCGCGCGCCCTACCGGTCCGGTTTTGCCACGCCGGGCGCCCGCGATGCGGCGATTGTCGACCGGATGCTCCATCGTCTGGAACTGGGCGAAATGGCTGATCGTGCCTTTGGCACCCTGTCGGGCGGCGAACGTCAGCGGGTCATGGTGGCGCGTGCGCTGGCGCAGGAGCCGGCCCTGCTGGTGCTGGACGAACCCACCAACCATCTGGACATTCGCCATCAGCTTGATGTGCTGGAGCTGATCCGGGATCTCGACGTGACCATCATCACCAGCCTGCATGATCTGAACATAGCAGCCGGGGTCTGCGACGACATCCTGCTGATGGCGCAGGGCCGCACGCTGGCCTTTGGCGCACCGCGCGACGTTCTGAGCGAAGATACCGTTAGCGAGGTCTTCAACGTCGCTGCGAGGCGCGAGACACTTGCCCCCTCCGGGCAGGATCACCTTACCTTTCATCTCCCTGTTTCATAAGGACACCACCTGATCATGTTTGCCCGCCTTTCCACTGTGATGCCGCTGCTTGCCGCCACCCTACTTGGTGCCTCCCTGGCCCCGGCGGCGCAGGCCGAGACCACCGTGCAGAGCTGCAACCGCAGTGTCAGTTTTGCGGCACCGCCAAAACGCGCGGTCTCCAACGACGTCAATCTCACCGAAATGATGCTGGCACTGGGTCTGGCTGACCGCATGGTCGGCTACACCGGTATTTCCGGCTGGAAAACGCTGGATCCGGTCATGCGCGCAGGCGTGGCGGAGCTGCCGGAACTATCGGCCAAATACCCCTCCAAGGAAGTGCTGATCGGCGCCGGTGCGGATTTCTACTTTGCCGGCTGGAACTACGGCATGAAAGTGGGCGGAGAGGTCACACCCGAGACACTCGCGCCGTTTGACATCAAGGTCTATGAGCTGACCGAGAGCTGCATTCACATCGGCGAAAAAGCCAAGGTCAGCATGGATGACATGTATAATGACCTGCTGAATCTGGGCCGGATCTTTGCGGTCGAGGACACCGCCGAGGCGCTGGTGGCCGGCTATAAGGACGAGCTTGCCGCCTTTGCCAAGGACCGCCCCGAGACGGGTGAGCCGCTGCGGGTCTTTGTCTATGACAGCGGCGAGGATTCGCCCTTTACCGCCGGGAAATACGCCATGCCCACCGCGCTGATCGAGGCCGCGGGCGGCAGCAATGTGATGGATGATCTGGAGAAAAGCTGGGCCACCGTCACCTGGGAAGCCGTGGTCGAGCGCAACCCCGAAGTGATTGTCATCGTCAACTACGGCTCGGTCACCGCCGAGGAAAAACGCGCCTTCATGCGGGGCAACCCGGCCTTTGCCGAGATCGACGCGGTGAAGAACGACCGTTTCGTGACGCTGGAATATGTCGAAGCCACACCGGGTCCGCGCAATATCCGCGCGATCAAGACACTGGCCACCGGTTTTGACGCCGCCCGCGCGGATGCGGTAAGCAACTGATATGTCCACAGCCGACGCACATCACGCATCTGAGCCGCGCCTGAGCGCGCGTGCCCGGCGGCGCCTGCGCGGGCGGCTGGCCTGGATCCTGGGCGGGGCCGTGCTGACGGCCCTGACCCTGTCGATTGCGGTCTCCGTGGGCGCGGTCGGCATCCCGCTGACCTCCGTCTGGGGGATCATCGCCGACAAGCTGGGCGGCGGATCGGGCGCCGATTTCGCCGCAGGCTGGACCAAGGGGCAGGCGGCCATCGTCTGGGATATCCGGTTTCCCCGCGCGCTGCTTGCGATGATGGTCGGGGCCGGTCTGGCCATGGTGGGTGCCAGCCTTCAGGCGGTGACCCGCAACCCGCTGGCAGATCCGCATCTGCTGGGCATTTCGGCCGGCGGTGCGTTTGGTGCCATTCTGGCGCTGCTGCACACCGGGTTGTTTCTCGGGCTTCTCACAGTGCCCTTGCTGGCCTTTGTCGGCGCATTGGGCGCAACCGCGCTGGTCCTTGCGGTCTCCCGCTTTGCCGAGGCGACAACAGCTGACCGGCTGGTTCTGGTTGGCGTGGCGGTCTCCTTTGTCATCATGGCAGGCGCCAATATTCTGATTTTCCTTGGAGATCCGCGCGCCACCCATACCGTGGTGTTCTGGATGCTGGGCGGGCTTGGCCTCGCGCAGTGGAGCCACCTGGCCTATCCGCTGGTGGTGCTGCTGCTCTGCGGGGGGTGGCTCTGGTCCCGCTCTGGCGATCTCAATGCGATGACCGTCGGTGACGAAACGGCAACAACCCTGGGCATACCGGTGGCGCGGTTCCGGTTGATGACCTTTTGCGTCGGCGCGCTGGTCACCGGGGTGATGGTGGCCTTTTCCGGAATGATCGGCTTTGTCGGGCTGATCGTCCCGCATGTGGCACGGCTGATCGTTGGCGGCGATCACCGCCGGGTGCTGCCGGTCTCGGCACTATTCGGCGGGCTGTTTCTGGTCTCTGCCGATATCGCCGCCCGCACCCTGATGGCGCCAGAGGACATGCCGATCGGGCTGGTCACCGGGCTGGTCGGCGGCGTCTTCTTTATCTGGCTGCTGCGGCGGCGCTAAGGTCGCCCGATCCCAAAGAAGGCCCCCATCGCTGACGGGGGCCTTTTGCAATTATCGGCCTCAGGCCGCGGCAACGACGATCATCTCCACCAGAAACTCGGGGCGCGCCAGCTTTGCCTCGCCGCAGGCCCGCGCCGGGGTATGCCCCTCGGGCACCCAGGCGTCCCACACCTCGTTCATCGCAGCAAAATCAGCCATGTCAGACAGCCAGATGGTGCATTGCAGGATACGTGTTTTGTCGCTGCCTGCCTCTGCCAGCAGCCGGTCGATATTGTCGAGGCAATCCTGCGTCTGCTGCGCGACGCTGGCCCCGGCGGTGCCGACCTGACCGGCCAGATAGATGGTATCGCCATGTTTGACGATCTGGCTCATGCGGGGGCCGGTGTGGCTGCGTTCAATCTGTGTCATGTGATCCTCGTTCGGTGTCGGCCGCGCCGACAGGGCGGGTCCGCACCATGGATACCGCCCCATCGAAAGCAAGGCAATGCGCAGGGCAAGCGGTTCAAATACCGCACAAATTTCGATATCTGAATTCATCCTTGCCCAAAAGAGAAGCGCGCCCCTATAGTTTCCCCTGCGGAACACAGGGCGCGTATTGCCGGGGTCACGACCAGCCCCCTAGCGTCGACACCACGCGGGCATGACCGGCGACGTTCCAAAGAGCCTGCACCAACGCAGGGCCATCGACAGGGGGAAATGACATGACACAGACCAAGACCAGCGCGCGGATGTCGCGCCGCCACTTTCTGCTCAGCTGTGCCGCCGGGGCGCTGACCGTCGGGCTTGCCGCCTCGCTGCCGCTTCGGGCCACAGCGGCCGAGCCGATCAAGGTTGCAGGCATCTACACCGTGCCCGTCGAACAGCAATGGGTCAGCCGGATCCATGTTGCCGCCCTCGCCGCAGAGAACCGTGGCGACATCACCTATACGTTTTCCGAAAACACCTCGAACACCGATTATCCGCGCGTGATGCGCGAATATGCCGAACAGGGGCACAAGCTGATCATCGGTGAGATCTTCGGCGTTGAGGCGGAGGCCCGCGAGGTGGCGGCAGATTATCCCGATGTGGCCTTCCTGATGGGCTCTTCCTTCAAGGAGGATCCGGCGCTGCCCAATCTGGCGGTCTTCGACAACTACATTCAGGATGCCTCCTACCTGTCGGGGATCGTGGCCGGGGCCATGTCGGAGAGCGGCAATATCGGCATGGTCGGCGGTTTTCCCATTCCTGAGGTGAACCGCCTGATGCACGCCTTTATGGCGGGCGCGCGGGAGATGAACCCCGATATCAAATTCCAGGTCTCGTTCATCGGCAGCTGGTTCGATCCGCCCAAGGCCAAGGAAACCGCATTCGCCATGATCGAGAACGGTGCCGATATGCTCTATGCGGAACGCTTTGGCGTCTCCGACGCGGCCAAGGAGAAGGGCGTGCTGGCCATCGGCAATGTGATCGACACCCAGAGCGACTATCCTGACACGGTGGCGGCCTCGGCGCTGTGGCATTTTGAGCCGACCCTGGATGCAGCCATCGCCAAGGTGCGGGACGGCAGTTTCACCGCTGCCGACTATGGCATCTATTCCTTCATGAAGGAGGGCGGAGCCTCGCTGGCGCCTTTTGGCACCTTTGAGGGCAAGATCCCGCAGGAGGCACTGGATCTGATCGCCAGCCGCAGCGCAGCGATCAAGGATGGCTCTTTTGTGGTGGAGATCAACGACACCGAGCCCGGCTCCTCCTGAGCAGCTGCGCATGACGCCGGACCAGACGGCGCAGGCATCGGGCAGTGGCCCGGTGCTGCGCCTGCAGCACATCACCAAGCATTTTGGCAACGTCACCGCAAATGATGACGTGAGCTTTGACCTGTTTGCAGGCGAGGTGATCGCCCTGCTGGGAGAGAATGGCGCGGGCAAGACCACGCTGATGAATATTCTGTTCGGACAATACACGGCGGACGCTGGCGGCGTGGAACTGTTCGGCACGGCGCTGCCCCCCGGTGCACCGCGCGCCGCGCTGGATGGAGGCGTCGGCATGGTACATCAGCATTTCACGCTGGCGGATAATCTGACGGTCTGGGAGAATATCACCCTTGGCGTGGAGCCGCTGCTGGGTCTGGGCCTGCGGGCAGGACCGGCAAAGGCCCGTATCCGCGCGCTGGCGGAGCAGTTTCATCTGAAAGTCGATCCCAACGCCAAGGTCTCGCGGCTCACCGTCGGCGAACGCCAGCGGGTGGAAATCCTGAAGGCGCTGTACCGCGATGCCCGGATCCTTATTCTGGACGAGCCCACAGCGGTTCTGACACCGCAGGAGACCGATGCGCTGTTTGCCACGCTGCGCGAAGCCATCGCCCGTGGTCTGTCGGTGATCTTCATCTCGCATAAGCTGCATGAGGTGATGGCAATCTCCGACCGCGTGCTGGTGCTGCGCCATGGCCGGCTGGTGGCCGAGCGGCGTACCGCCGAGACCAGCCGTGACGAACTGGCGGCGCTGATGGTGGGGGCAGAAGTGACGCCGGCGGATTTCACAGCCAACGCCCCCGGCCCTGCCCTGTTGCAGCTGCATGAGGTCTCCACCCCCAGCATCGGGGCAACACCCGGATTGCAGCGCGTGTCACTGGAACTGGCGGCGGGTCAGATCACCGGATTGGCCGGGGTGTCCGGCAATGGTCAGGCCGCGCTTTCTGATCTGGTCTCGGGGCTGATCACGCCGCAGTCCGGCAGCCTGACCCTGAACGGCGCCGCCCCGGCAGGCTGGTCCCCGCGTGAGGCGATCAACAGCGGGATCGCCCGCATCCCCGAAGACCGGCACAAGACCGGCACGATTGCCGATTTTGACCTGACCGAAAACGCGATCCTTGAAACCTATGCGACCCGCTTCAGCCGCCGTGGCTGGCTCGACTGGCGGGCCGCGCGTGACTTCGCCAAGACGGTGATCGCAGGCTATGACGTGCGCTGTCCCGGCCCCGACACGCGCATCCGGCTGCTGTCGGGCGGCAATATGCAAAAGCTGATCCTTGGCCGTGTGCTGGAACAGGCCCCGCAGATCATTCTGGCCAACCAGCCGGTGCGCGGGCTGGATATCGGCGCGGTCACCTATGTGCATGAACAATTGGCCAAAGCCTGCGCGCGCGGGGCGGCGGTTCTGCTGATTTCCGAGGATCTGGACGAAATCATGCAGCTTTCCGATGTGATCCATGTGATCAGCGAAGGGCGTCTGAGCCCCGGTTTTGCCCGTGGCAGCAAACAGCCCGAGGAACTGGGCGCCTGGATGGCCGGTCATGGGTTTGACGATCGGTCGGATGCCCCACAGACGGAGGATGGCCATGCGGCTTGAACCGATTGCCGCGCCAAGCTGGCAGCGGCGGCTGCTGCCGCCTGCCCTTGCACTGCTGGCGACATTTGTCATTGCTGCCGCGCTTGCACAGGTCGCCGGGGGGGAACCGCTGTCGATCTTTGGCCTGATCCTGAGCGGGGCATTCGGGTCGAAATTTGCGCTGCTTGAGACATTGAACCGCGCAACCCCGCTGATTTTCACCGGTCTGGCGGTTGCTGTCGCCTTTCGTGCCAAGCTCTGGAATATCGGAGCCGAGGCGCAGCTCTATGCTGGGGCTGTGATCACCGTTGTTCTGGGCACCGGCGCGCTGAACCTGCCTGCACCGCTGTTGCTGCCCCTGCTTGGTGCGGCGGCTCTGATCGCGGGGGCGGTGCTGCTGCTGGGGCCTGCGCTGCTTAAAACGCGGCTGGGGGTGGATGAGGTGGTCACCACGCTGCTGTTCAACTTCATATTCCTGTTGTTCGTCTCCTACCTGCTGGAAGGGCCGCTGAAGGATCCGATGGGCATGGGTTGGCCAAAATCACCCCGGCTAAGCGCCGACGCGCGGCTGCCCCGGGTGGTGGACGGGCTGCGGCTGCACTGGGGGTTTGCGCTGGCGCTGATTTCAGCGCTGGTGATCTGGGTGATCAACACCCGCACCACGCTGGGCTATGAGATGCGCGCAGTTGGCCAGAACGCCGAAGCCGCGCGATTTGCGGGCATTCCGGTCACAAAGGTGATCCTGAAAACCGCGCTGTTGTCCGGCGGGCTGGCCGGGCTGGCGGGCTATTCAGAGGTGGCCGGCCTAAAGGGGGCGCTGACGCTCGATCTCAGCCCCGGTTTTGGCTACACGGGCATCGTTGTGGCCATGCTGGCGCTGCTGCATCCGATTGGCGTGGTTTTTGCAGCGCTGTTTGTCGCCGCGATCTTTGTCGGAGCGGACAGTATGAGCCGCGCCGCAGGTGTTCCCAGCTATCTGGCTGATATCATGCTGGCCTCGGCTCTGCTGCTGATGGTGCTGGCGATCCTGCTCAGCAAATTCCGGCTGCGGAGGGACTGAGATGGACATTCTCGAAATCCTGCTTTCCGCCAGCTTCTGGGCCGCTGCGATCCGCATCGCCTCGCCGCTGATCTTTGCCACGCTGGGGGAGCTGATCTGCGAACGGGCCGGCGTGCTCAATCTCGGGATCGAGGGGATCATGGTCGCGGGTGCCTTCTCCGGCTGGATCGCGGTCTGGGCCGGGCTGCCCCTTTGGGGCGGGGTTGGTGTGGCACTGCTGACCGGCATGACCTTTGGCCTGCTGCATGCGACGCTCAGCGTGCCTTTCGGGCTGTCGCAGCATGTGGTGGGCATCGGGCTGACACTGCTGGCGACTTCGCTGACCTTCTACACCTACCGCGTGGTGCTGCCGGAGGTGTCCTCGCCCCCCAAGATCGAGGCGTTTCAGCCCTATGAAATCCCGCTGCTGTCGGATCTGCCGCTGGTCGGCCCGGCCCTGTTTTCCCAGACACCGCTGACCTATGCCGCCTTTGTGCTGGCGGCGCTCTGTGCCTATGTGCTCTACCGAACGCCGCTGGGGCTGGCGGTGCGCGCGGCGGGTGAGAACCCATCGGCAGTGGCCGCACAGGGGCTGTCAGTGACCGCGATCCGCATGGGGGCGGTGGTGGTGGGCAGCGGCCTGATGGCCGTGGGAGGCGCGTTCCTGACGCTTTCGGCCTTTGACAGTTTCTTTTTCGATATGGTGAACGGGCGCGGCTGGATCTGCATTGCGCTGGTGGTCTTTGGCGCGTGGCGACCGGGCAAGGCAGTGTTGGGCGCCATCCTCTTTGCCGCCTTTGATGCCTTGCAGATCCGCCTGCAACAGACCGGGATCGGCGCGGTGGTGCCCTACCAGCTGTTCCTGATGATGCCCTATATTCTGTCGATACTGGCGTTGATCGTGATGTCGCGCCGCGCCGAGGTGCCTGCCGCATTGATGGTGCCATTCAACAAGGGAGAAAGATGATGTTGGATCTGTTGATCAAGGGCGGCACGCTGCCCGATGGCTCGGTCGCGGATATCGGCATCACCGGTGACATCATCACCGAGGTGGCGCCGTCCATTGACGCGGCGGCCAGAGAAACCATCGAGGCCAGCGGCGATCTGGTCACGCCCCCCTTTGTCGATCCGCATTTCCACATGGATGCGACGCTCTCCTACGGGCTGCCGCGGGTCAATGCCTCTGGCACGCTCCTGGAGGGGATCAGCCTTTGGGGAGAGCTGCGCGAGGAGGCCAGTGTCGAGGATATGGTCAGCCGCGCCCTGACCTATTGCGACTGGGCGGCCAGCATGGGACTGCTGGCGATCCGCACCCATGTCGATACCACGCCCGACCACCTGCGGGGCGTGACCGCGATGCTGGAGGTCCGCGAGGCGGTCAAGGAGTACATCGACCTGCAATTGGTCGCCTTTCCGCAGGATGGGTTGTACCGGGCGCCAAATGGTCGCGATAACCTGATCCGCGCGCTGGATATGGGCGTCGATGTGGTGGGCGGCATTCCGCATTTCGAACGCAGTATGCAGGATGGTGCGGAGTCTCTGGGCGATCTATGCAAGATCGCGGCGGATCGTGGATTGCAGGTCGACATCCATTGTGACGAAACCGATGATCCGCTGTCGCGACACATCGAGACACTCGCGCAGGAGACGCTGCGCCACGGCTTGCAGGGGCGCGTGGCCGGCAGCCATCTCACCTCCATGCACTCGATGGACAACTACTACGTCTCCAAGCTGTTGCCGCTAATTGCCGAAGCCGGGATTGCCGCCATCCCCAATCCACTGATCAATATCGTCTTGCAAGGTCGCCACGACAGCTTTCCCAAGCGGCGCGGCCTGACCCGCGTGAAGGAATTGCTGGCCCATGGCGTAACGGTGGGCTGGGGGCAGGATTGCGTACTGGATCCCTGGTATAGCCTTGGCACCGCCGACATGCTGGACGTGGCTTTCATGGGGATGCATGTGGCGCAGATGACCCACCCGGACGAGATGGCGCAGTGTTTCACCATGGTGACCGAGAACAATGCCGCGATCATGGGACTGGACGGCTATGGGCTGAAGAAAGGCGATCGCGCCTCGTTGGTGGTGCTGGATGCGGCCACCCCGACCGAGGCACTGCGCCTGCGGCCTGCCCGTCTGGCAGTGGTGGCAAAGGGCAAGGTGATCAGCCGCAGCGCGCGCGGCGATGCTGCGCTGTCGCTGCCCGGTCGCCCTGCACAGGTCCGGCGCCGCCACACCCTGCCGGGCTGATCCCCGTCATAGCAGCAGGTAAGGCAGGCCGACGCCCGCTACCGCCAGCAGCGCCAGCGCCACCAGCATTACCAGCCCGTCGCGGGTCAGCATCGCGACGGCAAGGCTGCTGACCACCGCCCCCAGAGTGGAAGAGCTGAAGGGCACCAGTTCAAGAAACGGCATCGCCAGCCCAGAAAGGGCGCACAGGATACGCGGCACTGTGACAAAGGGCTGGCGCAGCAGGATCTTCACCCGCGCCTCGGTATGGCGATCGAGAAATCGGGCCATCCGGCGCATAGGCCCCAGCACCCTGCGCGCCCGCTCCGAGGAGATCCGCTGTCGGCGGAGCCAATCCGGCAGCCACAGATGATCCCGGCCAAGCGCCATTTGCCCGGCGATGAGAAAGATCAGCAGCCCGCAGACAGTCGAGAACAGCGGCACGCCACTGAGCGGCGACACCACCGCCATCGCGGGCAGCAACAGGGTCGCCGCCATCGAGGAATGGCCAAGATCCTCGACAACCTCGGCAACGCTGATGCTGTCCTCTTCCAGCAATTCGGTCGTCGCCTCGATTATCTCGCCGACGGGATGGTCCTGCGCTGTCATTGTGATCTGCCTCCTGTCTGGCCTGCGGTGCGCGCTTCGGCGCTCTGTCCGACCTGTCACGCCTCGGGTTCCGTGTCTGTTCTGTGTCTCTGGAGAGCAAACGTTTCGACGCGCCTGCGGTTCCAGCGAGCGCCGGACAATGCGCACGACAACACCGCTCGCCCCCGAGGCAGGTCAGGTGTTTTTCTTTGACTGCCAGCAGCTTCGGCGGGAACCGATCCGGCAGCAGAGGCGTTAGCCCAGCGCAACCCCGTGACGAGACGGGGCAGGCCCCGCCAGATCGGGGCCACCCGGGGCCG
Organism: Phaeobacter sp. JH20_34; assembly: GCF_048056095.1. Lineage (NCBI taxonomy): Bacteria > Pseudomonadati > Pseudomonadota > Alphaproteobacteria > Rhodobacterales > Roseobacteraceae > Phaeobacter > Phaeobacter sp. JH20_34. The sequence goes on from NZ_JAYMWT010000007.1 coordinate 129,176, forward strand.
CGACTGGGCTTTGCCCGCGCCCCATACTCCGCCGGTGCGACACCGGCCCCGATTTTTCGGGACTGATACTTGGATCTGACACCGGCGTTCGCGCCGCGAAACAAAAGGAATTTGACATGCGACTGATTATTGCCGCTCTTGCCTTGGCCGGTCTGGCTGCCTGCGAAACAACCGAGGGCTTTGGCCGTGACGTCTCCGACCTTGGCGACGCGATCACCGAGGAATCTCAGGAAGCACAGTAAAGCGCCGCCCGATTCATGCCCCGTCAGACCAGTTCTGGCGGGGTTTTTCTGTCCGATCCCGCGCGCATCCGGATATTGCGGTGCTGATGGCGGTCGGCGGTTGACGTTCCCCGTAACTCGAAGAACCATTGCAGCGCGATCAATGGCCTGACGGGTATTACAACCAGCGGGCCACGCGCCCCTTTCCGATGCGTTCCAGACCGAGGATGCCAATGCCCCACCGCCCTGCCCGCTGCTCCCCCCATCCCGTCGGCGCCGCCGCCCGGCCCCTGGCCCGGGCATTCCGTCAATCCCGGCTTGCGCTGCATCTGAGTGTCATGGCGCTGACATTCTGCCTGTTGCTGCCGCATCCCGGCGCCGCTCAGGCAACCAGCGATCCGGTGCAGACCGACAGCGCAATCCAGCTCGATAGCAAAGCTGCCCCGGACGCCCAGATCCGCCGCAGGATTGTCCAGCTGCTGGGAGAGATCGACGGCTTCGACAAGGTGAGGGTCTCTGTGTCAAGTGGCGTTGTGACCCTGTCGGGCGAGGTTCTGGACAATCCGCGCCAGACCCAGCTGACCACGATGGTCGAACGCATTGACGGTGTCGTGGCGATCGAAAACCGGACCGCGATCAATGGGCGGCTTGATGAGCGGCTCGACTCGGCCTTTTCCCGGCTGAAGGAGCGGACCCGAAATATCATTGCCAATGCACCGATTTTCTTTGTCGCGATGCTGGTTTTCGTGATGATTTCCGCCTTTGGCTGGCTGCTGACGACGCGGCTGCGGATCTGGAAGCGTCTGGCGCCAAACTCCTTTATCGCGGAGGTCTATAGCGGTGTGGCGCGCATTGCCTTTATCGTCCTTGGGCTGGTGGTGGCGCTGGATATCCTCAACGCAACAGCGCTGCTGGGGGCCGTATTGGGGGCCGCTGGTGTTGCTGGTCTGGCGGTTGGTTTTGCGGTGCGCGACACGGTGGAGAATTTCATCGCCTCTATTCTGCTCAGCCTGCGGCAACCGTTTCGGCCGAATGATTTTGTCGAGATTGCAGGCGATATGGGGACCGTTGCCCGGCTGACCTCACGCGCGACCATCCTGATCTCACCCGAAGGCAACCATATCCGCATCCCCAATGCGACCGTCTTCAAGGGCCGGATCGTCAACTACACCCGCGATGCCAACCGGCGGTTCGAGTTTGAACTGGGTGTTGATGCCGACGCCGATCTGGCCGCGGCCCTGTCGACGGCGGTTGATGCCCTGCAATCGCTGCCCTTTGTCCTGCGGGATCCATCGGTTGGTGCCTGGGTCAAGGAGGTTGGCGATTCAAATGTGATCCTGACCTTCACCGGCTGGGTCGATCAGACCCAGAGCAGTTTTCAAAAAGCCCGTGGCGAGGCCATTCGGATTGCCAAGACCGCGCTGGAAAGCAATGGGTTTGGCCTGCCGGAGCCGATCTACCGCCTGCGTGTTGATGCTCGGGACGCCGCGAGCCTGCTACCCGTGGCCCAGCAGCAATCGCAGAAGGTCCCGGCACCTAAACCTGCCGCCGCCCCGGCCGAGACCCCCCTGCCGGCAGCGTCGGATCCAGCCCGTGTCGAGGACGCCAATGAGGAGGCCGCCGCCCGCGAACGCAACGCCCCCGATGGTGGCGGCGACCTGCTGAGCGACGGGCAGAACGCGGAGTGATGACGCCAATCGCCACGACCAGATGGCAATGCGGCAATATGGGAGGGCGGAACAAATTATTCAGGTTCTGCGTTGCGCTTGGAAAAGAGGAGCACCCCATGGCCGACGACCACAGCGCATCCATCAAGAAGGAAGACACCTATAAGGCCCTGCGCGACAAGGGCTATGGCAAGTCGAAGGCTGCCGCCATAGCCAACGCGCAGGCAAATGATGACATGTCCCCATCTGAAAAGGGCGGTAAGGCGCCCCCATATGAGGATTGGACCAAAGACGAGCTGATGGACCGCGCCCGCGAGCTGGATATCGACGGGCGCTCGACTATGAACAAGGACGCGCTGATCGAGGCGCTGCGCAGCGCCTGACCGCGCCCATACCCCGACAAGGAGAGATTATATATGGTAGAATATGCTGGCATCGGCGGGCTGATCGTCCTGCTGCTATCCATCTGGGCAATCGTGTCGATTGTCGGGTCCAACGCAGGCACCGGAAAGAAAGTCATCTGGGTTGTTTTCGTGCTGATCCTGCCGATCCTTGGCTTCATCTGCTGGCTGCTCTTCGGCCCCCGCGCGCGGAAGGCATAAACACATCTGACCGAAGCCTGAAACGTTAAAAAATGGCGCTGCCCCAACACGGGACAGCGCCATTTTTCGTGATCGCGCGACGTGCTGACGATCAGGTATTGAGCTGAAGCACGTGGTGCACGCCGACATCCGGGTGGCCCTCGGTCTCGCTCAGGCTGGCGCGCAGCAGCTTCAGGCCGACCAGAACGGCATTGCCCTGCGAGGCCCAGACCGCTGCTTCACGCGGGGTCATCTTGAGCAATGTCACCTTTGGGTCGTCACGGCCCTTTTCAAACCAAGCGCCGACGGCAAAGCTCCACAACTCGTCGAGCTTATCGGGGTCATTGGTGACCTCCAGCGGTCCGCGCACGCTTGCGTGATAATCCTGACCGTCGGAGACAAGGGTCAACTGGGCGTCGGCACCAAGGCCGATTGCCCGGACCAGATCGCTGTCGGAGGAGCTAATGAACCAGATCGCGCCATTCTCTGCATCCGCGAAATGCGTCATCGGCTGCGGATGCTGGTCGCTGTCACGCACAGCCAGCATCGAAGTGCGGCGTTTCTCCAGCTGGTGCCACAGTTGAGAAATCGCCTCCTGCTGGGTTTCAGTCTGTCGTGCCATGTCAAAATTCCTTTCGTCTCAATTCGATAGGCGGGGTCGGAGTGTCACCCCGCGCAGTTTGCGGCCGCCTGTCCGGCAGCCAAACCACAGGACATCAGATGGAGGGGTCAGACCGAGGCGAAGAACTTATCCAACTCGCGCTCAGCTTCTTCGCGGGCCTTGCCATATTTTGTTTGCAACAGGCCAAGCAGCTGTTCGCGGTCGCCCTTGGCCTTCTCGACATCATCATCTGTCAAATCGCCATAGGCCTCATGGAATTTGCCCTTCAGGGTTGCCCAGTTCCCTTTGATCTGTTGCTCGTTCATGTCTTGGCTCCTGTCATTTGGGTATCGTCGCCTAGTCAACGTGCCGGTATCGGCTTGGTTCCCCGAAATCTCAGCGGGTGCGCTATCGCCGATCGCGAAGACTGCTCTGGAGTCCGCGTCCCAGAGGGCGCTGCCATGTCGGCGTTCATGATCGCGCGTTGGGCACCGCGAGGTGGAACAGACAGAAGTCCAGAGAGTTCGGGAACCAACCGTCGCAGGCCGCGTTGGGATCACAAGCCATCCAAACAGAACGGGAGAGGCACATGACCGATCAAGACACGACTTCACGCCACATCGAGCGCGCCAAGACACATGCGACGGAACTCGCGGAACAGGCGCAGGAGACGCTGCGCAGCGAGGCCAGAGCACGCGCGCAACAGGCCCAGAGCAAAGCCGCAGGTGAGGCCGCCGCCGCTGCGCGTGCTGCTGATGCCGCTGCTTCCGAGCTGCCGCAAGGCTCGCTTCAGGCTCAGGCCGCCCAGCAGCTGGCTCAGGGGCTGGAGCAGGTTGCGGATACCATCCGGACAGCCGATCTGGAAAAAGTACTGCGCGATACCGGCACTTTTGCCCGCAAGAACCCGATGCTGTTTCTGGGGGGGGCTGCGCTTCTCGGCTTTGCCGCAACCCGGTTCCTGAAGTCGACAGCGCCGGATGCCACGTCGGATCGCGCCGTCGCCGATGACGCAACAGGCGACCCATGGGCCGCCTATGAGACCGGTGACGGCTCCCCGGCCAGCGACAGTGACTACAGCCGTGGCGGCATGACGCAGAGTCCTACGCGGAGGGCTTCGTGATGGAAGATCAGAACACCTCTGCCAGCCCGTCACAGGCGCCGGGACTGCTGGTGACCGTGCTCAAACAGATGTCGCAGCTGGTTCAGGACGAGTTGCGACTGGCGCGGGCAGAACTGTCGCGCAACCTGTCGCGCGCCGGTGTTGCCATCGCGATGATCGCGGTGGGTGCCGTGCTGGCCATTGTGGGGCTGCATGTCCTTGCAGCCGCGCTTGTCGCCGCGATCACCGCTATGGGCCTTAGCGTCGGGACCGCCGCGCTGATCGTCGGCGGGCCGTTGATCGCCCTTGCCGTGGGGCTGGTTATGCTGGGCGTCAACCGCCTGTCACCCTCAGCCCTTATGCCGGATCGCAGCCTGCGGAACGTGCAACGCGACCTCAAGACCTTGAAGGAGACCACACGCCATGTCTGATGATACCGATCTGACCGAGCTTGAGACCGAAATCGCCCGTGACCGCGTGGCGCTGTCCAAATCCCTCGACACATTGGCGGCGAGCCTGTCGCCGGAGCGCATCGCGACGGAAGTTTCTGCAACCGCATCGCAATATGGCGGTGAGATTTCGCAGCAGCTGTGGTCAACCGCGCGTGCCAACCCGGCCGCGCTGGCGCTCGTCGGCACCGGCATCGCGCTGCTGATGTCGGGAGCCGGCAAGCGACGTGATCCGGAGGGACAGGCGCAACCGGCGGGACCGGTGACCGCGTCGACCAGCGCTGAGATGGCTCACGTGCCCAGCCCCGATGCGGGCCAGCGCAAAAGCCCCAGCGCCAGGCGTCTGCGTGCGGCGCTGGACCACGGGCTGGACAAACTGCCTCCCAAAGCGCGCAAGCAGGTGCGAAAGGCACGTCTTTCCGCGATCCAGATCCAGGAAGAACTGGAACGCAGAGCCGCAAAGCTCAGCCGCGCGTCGCAGGATGGCATCGCAGCGCAGCCACTGGTTGCCGGCGGTCTCGCCTTTGGCCTTGGTGCGATTGTCGCGGCCCTTCTGCCGCAAACCCGGCAAGAAGATGAACTGCTGGGCGCCAAACGCGACGCCCTGATGGCTGAGGCGCGCGACACCCTGCAACAGGAGTTACGCAAGCTGGCCAACAAAGGCGAGGCCGCGCTGCACGACCAGCTCAGCCAAGGCCGCGAGGCGCTGGAAGCCTCTCTGAACTGACGCTGCCCTCCCCTCTGGCCCGACCGGGCCGGAGGGTTTTCTCTCAGACAAGGCCATTCGCCATGCTCAATTCGATGCTGTCCGACCGTGCGGCGCGCATGATGCTGCTCATTCTGACGGCACTTGCCCTCGGCCTTGCACTCTATGTATCCAAACCGATCCTTGCGCCCATCATATTTGCCGTGGTGGTGGGGATTGTCGTCTCACCCATTGCCGACCGGCTACAGGGCATTGGCGTGGCCCGCGTGATCGTAGCGAGCAGCCTTCTGCTATTCTCCTGCGCCATCATCGTGCTGCTGTTCCTGTCGCTGGAGCCTCTGATCTCGGGCGTTGTTGAAGATCTCCCCAAAATTAAACGTGAAATCAAAAGCTGGGTCTACATGATGTCCGGCCTTCTGCGCGGCATCGAAGCCATCAGCCAGGAGATTGAACAAACCGTCGGCACACGCGGCGCCGAGGCGGATGTGGCCAGCGGGTTTCCGACGCTGATGGATGCGCTCTGGGTGGCGCCCAACTTTGGTGCGCAGGTGTTTATCTTCATCGGCACGCTGTTCTTCTTCGTGCTGACACGTACGGATATTTATGCTGCTGCGGGGGCATTGGGCAAACGGCTCTACCGCGCGGAACATGAGGTGGCGCGCTACTTCGCTGCTGTGACGATCGTCAACGCAGGGCTTGGTGTCGCCACCGCAATCGGCCTTGCCGTGATCGGCATCGACAGCGCGCTGATCTGGGGGCTGGCGGCCATGCTGCTGAACTTCATCCTGTATCTCGGCCCGTTGATGATGATCACCGGCCTGACATTCGTCGGGATGACACAGCTTGGCGGTGCGGCGGCGCTGCTGCCGCCGGCATTGTTCCTTGGGCTGAACCTTATCGAGGCGCAGTTTGTCACCCCGGCTTTTGTCGGTCATCAGCTGCATCTGAGCCCGCTGGTGGTGTTTCTCGCGATTGTCTTTGGCCTGTGGATCTGGGGTCCGGTGGGCGCGATCGTGGCGCTGCCGACGTTGCTGTGGGCCGGTCAGTTGCTGCGCGCCTCCTCAGAGGCACGCCGGTCACAAGGCCCCGATACCCAGCCAAGTTGAGCCAGACCACCGGGCCGCCGGGCTGCCGCCTGCGCGCCATCAGGCCCTGTCATCCCGTCGGGTCAGACCACATCCTCGGTCGCGCCCGGAAGGGGCTGCTGAAGATCGGCCATTTTGTCCGGATCATGGGGCACCAGAAAGCCGTTGCGCGACTCCGGCAGGCGCAGGCCATTGCGTGCGACCTCTGCGCGCCACCAGTCCGACGCTGTCTCCAGCCTGCGCGCCTCATCCGGCATCTGGCCCTGATCCCACCAGTGGTTGCACATCGCGCGCCAGGTTTCGGCCACGCGGTCCTTGCGGGTGATGCGCAGCGCCACCTCAGTGTCCCAGCGCATCGACCGCCCGTTCATGTTCGCAGACCCGACCATCGCAAAACTATCGTCAACGATCAGCACCTTGCTGTGGACATAGATCACAGGTGAGCCTGCCAGCACCGAGGGCGCTTCGCGATCGGCCAGGATCGGCTGTACCGGGCTGGCGATGGTCGCGCGGCTGCCAAAAGCTGCTTGCAATGTGTCCAGCGCCTGCCCCTGCAAGGCCATACCATAGCGCGCATCCAGATCCCGGTTGCCCTCAAAAGCCACATCATCGGGCAGCGCGGGCAGCACCAGAATAAGAGAGAGGTCCGGGTTGCGTCTGGCGGCAGCGGCAAGCCCGTCTGCCAGTACGCTGGAGCGCAGAAACTGGGTTTCGAGATAGATCAGATGTTCGGCGCGTTCGAAGGCGGCGAGATAATCCTCTTCGATCTCGCGCAATACCGTGCGGGGGGACAGCGCCCAGAATCCGAAACGACGCGGCGCGGAAATCGTCCGGCGGATCAATTTGCCTTCGGGCGGGTTTTCCTTGCCCGCGACATAGCGTTGAAAATGCCGCAAATGCTGCGCGGCCTCGCGGGCCTCGGGGCCGCTGACCAGCACCTGGACATCTGCCCAGGTCTGCTGTGACGGCTCATCATGCTCCAGCGTATCGCGGCGGCGCTCGTTGAGATCCAGCCCGCCGACATAGAGTAGGGTTTCGTCAATCACCGCCAGCTTCTGATGGTGGGTGACCGGGCGCACTTCGGGAAGAAGACCATCGTCGGGGGTATCGGACAGGCCACGACCGGGGAACCCGGTGGCGCCTGCTGGTCCGGTTGGCCTGCGGTCCGAGATCTTGTTCTTCTTCATCTTGATGAATGGGCCAAACGCCACCCGTGGCAACAGACCTGCCCGCGCCGGATGCAGCGCGCCCTCGACATGAAGGTCACCGACCGGATCATCGGTCGCGCGGCGCGCGAGGCGCACGGCGATTTCCTGCGCCTGCGCCACGGTGCGTTTGGTTTTCTGATGCAGCTCCTGGCCCATCACCGGGTCGAAATCGCTGACAACCAGATGAAAATGGACACCTCGGGCAACCACATGTTCGACCAGATCCGCCCATGTCTCGCCGATGGCGCGCGCCTCGTCGCTCAGCAATGCGGTAGAGAAGTCGAAAATACGGAAACTGGCACGCACCTCTGTTTTGGCGCTGAGCACCGCCCGCTCAAACGCAGGCCATGCCTCGGCAGCGGTCACCAGAACCTCAAAGACCTCTGGATCCGTCGCCGCGTCATCCTGTGTTTCGCAGGTCGGCATTGTCGTTCGCACCCCTTTTTTCCGCAAGCCCCTGTGCCGCCGTGTCGTCGCTATGCGGAAAGACGACCTCATAGGTAAATTCTGTTTCTGTTTCCGTCGTCTTGGCCTCACCCTCGAGCTGTGCGACGAAGGCCTTGATGAGCCGGGCGCCGAGCCCGCTGGTGAACTGGCGCTCTTCGCTTTCGGCCCCGTTCTGCGGGTCCAGCGCGTTGCGGATGGTAAGACGGCAGTAGCCGCCCTGCTGTTCTGCAAAGGAGACACCAACAACGCGTCGCCCGTCGCCGTCTACACCCGCAAATCTGACAGCATTGGTCAGCGTTTCGGCCACCAGCATCGACAGATTCACCGCATCGTCCTGATTAAGCTGGACCGAGGCCAGATCTGTCTCGATGGCGACAGCGCCGTCGCGCCCATGCGACAGGGAGGCAATCTCCTTGGCCAGAGCCGTAATAAGCTCGGCCGCGTCCACGGTGGTGACATCTGGATTGGTGTTCAGGGACCGGTGAATCGCCGCCAGCCCACGCACCCGGCGCTGAAGCTGGGCAAGCACGTTGCGCGCCTCGTCCGAGCGCGCCGATCTTGCCTGCATGTTCATGATCGAGGCGATGAGCTGGAGGTTGTTCTTTACCCGGTGATGCACCTCGCGCAGGAGCACGGTTTTCTCGCGCAGGTCGATCTCCCGGCGTTCTTCGGCCTTGCTGAGGATCATCACCATGCGGTTGAAGGACTGCTGGGCCTCGGCAAATTCGCGCGGCGGGTTCAGCAGATCCAGCTGGGCCTGTTTCCGCTCGCCTAGCGCATAGCGCCGCATAGCTGCGCGCAGGTCACTGAGATGGCGGATAACCAGACGATGCAGGCCAAATACGCCGACGACCATGCCTGCGAGCCACATCAACACCGGAAAGGCCAGGGTGAAGGCCCAGCCGCCCATGCCTGTTGCCATCTGCGCCTGTGCAGCTGGCCAGCTTCCCACAACGGCGACTTGGCCCGGAACGATGTCGCTCACCGCGAAGAACCGTTCTTCCTGGGATTTTGACATTGCAAAGAACGTGTCGCCAGACCGCCTGATCAGATCCGACTGCGCGGGTGTCTGAGGCAGCATCAACCCGGCCTGAGGCAGCGGCTCCGAAGAGGACAGGATATCGCCGTCCCGATCAATTGTGGCAAAACGGATGCCTTCCAGCTGCCAGCTCTCGGTGAAAAACGCGCTGGTCAATCTTTTCGGAATGGCGAGGGTCAGATAGCCGACGATTTCGCCACCTTCGCGAACCGGCGTTGTCAATGAGAGTTCGAAATCCCCATTTCCATCAAGGCTGCGCCCCACCCCATAGGTCAGCGCGCCGCGCGCGACCGCTTTTGCAAAAAATGCTGTTTCGGCGATCGCGCCGCCCACATCCTTGGAACTGCAGACCGGCTGCCCCTCGGGCGTGACAAGGCCTGCAAAGGAATAGGTCGGCTGCGCTTTGACAAAGGTGGCCAGGGCGAGATTGCAGGCTGCGGGCTGATTGCGCAGCGGCAGGGTGGCCGCCGCCAGGGCGTCAGCGGCGCCGCTGGTGCGTTGCAACAGCTCCCGCTCTCCCATGGCGGCCCGTTCGGTGCGGGCAAGAATGGCCATCCGGGACAGGCGCGCGGCCTCATCTATCACCGTGTAGGTCTGATAGATGGCAATCATGCCCAATGGCAGCAATGCCAAGGTCATGAGAGCGGCGAGCCGAAAAAACAGCCCGCCAGCCAGTGCCCGCCCCAGTTTCATATCAGGCCACGCTTTGCTGCGACACGATGCCTGCAGTTACGGTGTCGGTTAGCTCCAGCGGCTCGTTTTCGCTCAGATTCATCAGCTCGGCCAACCGCGCCCGGCCTCTGTTCACCCGGCTCTTGATCGTGCCGACCTTGACGCCGCAGGTTTCTGCGGCCTCCTCATAAGAGAACCCGCCGGCGCCAACCAGGATCAGCGCCTCGCGCTGTTCATCGTTCAGCTGTTCGAAAGCTTTGTTGAAATCGCGCATGTTCAGGCGCCCGTCATGATCAGGTTTCTGCGAAAGCTGCTCGGACAGGACGCCATCGCCGTCCTCCACCTCGCGGCGGCGTTTACGGCGTAGAGAGTAATACGTGTTGCGCAGGATCGTAAAGAGCCAGGCCCGCATATTGGAGCCTTCCTCGAATTTGTCGATATTGGTCCAGGCTTTCACCAAGGTATCCTGCACCAGATCATCGGCCATGGCCGTATTCCGGGTCAGACTGATGGCGAACGCACGCATGGCACCAAGGTGGTCCACCAGCTCGTCTCTGGGATCGCCCATCAGGAGTCATCCTCATCACGATTTGCGCTTTTGATCGGCGCTGCGCCCTTGGCTTTCAGCTGGTCGAGAAGATTTGCGAACCGGTCGGGGATGGGCTCCGACGCAAGCGTATCAAACGCCTTTTTCAGGTTGCTGTCGATCTCTCGCTCGATCGCGTCGCCGCGTTTTTCTGTTGCCTTGTGCTTTTCCATACGATCCAACTATATTTTTTTACGCACACTCTGGAACCAAACGCAGTGACCAGACGTATGGTTCCATATGTATTCAGAAAAAAAGGGACATATCAAATGACCGCCCCGACAGGAGAAATTCTTGCTAATCAGATCGGGTCTAACCTGCCGTTCCTGCGCCGTTATGCGCGGGCGCTGACAGGTAGCCAGACCAGCGGTGACACCTATGCCCTTGCAACTCTGGAGGCGATCCTGGCCGAGCCGGACCGCTATGAGGCTGAGCTGAAAGCAAAGGTGGCTTTGTTCCGCGCTTTCCATGTTATCTGGAGTTCCAGCGGTGCCCCGGTTGAGCTGGATATGCCCGACAGCGGGCTGGAGACCCAGGCGCAGAAGCATCTGCGTGCGCTTACCCCGAATACCCGCGAGGCGCTTCTGCTTCACACGATTGAGGATTTCAGCACCGCAGAGGTGGCGCAGATCATGGAAATCGGCGCCGATGAAGCAAGTGAGCTGGTGAAGATCGCCTATCAGGAGATGTCGAAATCCACATCGGGTCGCATCATGATCATCGAGGATGAGGCGATCATTTCGATGGATCTTGAAGGGATCGTCAGCGAAATGGGACATCGGGTGACCGGCATTGCCCGGACTGAAGATGCCGCGCTGAAACTCGCAAGGGAAGAGACACCGGATCTGATCCTGTCGGATATCCAGCTTGCGGATAACTCCAGCGGCATTGATGCGGTGAACAAGATCCTTGAAAATCATTTCGACTGCCCCGTGATCTTTATCACTGCCTTCCCCGAAAGGCTGCTGACCGGCGAAGGGCCGGAACCTGCCTTCCTGATCTCGAAGCCCTATACCGAGGATCAGGTTCGCTCGGCGGTCAGCCAGGCGATGTTCTTCTCCTCGACCGAGACGTTGAAGGCCTGAACCAGGCGCAAACCTGTTTTGATCAAATAGCCGCCTGTGATCAGGCGGCTATTTTTGTGTCTGGACGGCAGTTGCGGATGTTTTCCGCTCTTTCGCTTGAGATCGCCGCCGCGCCGGGATCACCGCCGCGCGCGTCTCTCGTGCCGGATCACCCTGTCAGGCGGTGCCTAAGCTTTCGTCAGGCCTCAGCCCTTGGCGATGGCGCGCAGCATCCAGGCGGCCTGCTCGTGAAAGGCGGAGCGCGCCGTCGCCAGATCCTCGGTAACGATATCCTTGCGATCGCCCGCCAGCTCGGCCAGCGCATGAAGGCGGTGCGCGACGCGTTCATGACATTGAGCGAGATCCTCAACCATATCCGCAGCCGTCAGCGAGCCGGTTTTGTCTTCAAGCTTTGAACGGCTGACGATATCGGCAAGGCTCGACGGCGCCAGATGCCCCAGCGCGCGGATCCGTTCCGCCAGCTCGTCGGTCGCTGCAAACATATTCTCATACTGCTCTTCGGTCAGCTTATGGACCGAGTAGAAGGCCGGCCCTTCGGCGTTCCAGTGATAGGCATGCGTCTTGAACACGAGGCGATAGGTATCGGCCAGCACATCGGCCAGCCCGCTGGCGATCACCGAGGTGTCACGGACACCGGTGCTAACGTCATCACGGCTGGGCACAACTGAAAGCGCTTCGCTCATCTCATCATCTCCTTTGTCTGTGTCGGTCTCGCCACCCCAACGTGTGCTCCTGACAGAGGTTCCCATATTTCTCGCCGGTGTCAGACCTTCTCACGGATGTCGGGCGCGCAGGCGCCGGGGACAGATGGGCAACGAAAATGGGCGGACGCCACAGCATCCGCCCCTTATCGCTTTCGCATTGTCGTCTCCACGCTATCTGCCCTTTACCACCCGAACCACCATGGCGATGGCAAAGAGTACAAGGAACACGAAGAACAAAATCTGCGCGATCCCGGCAGAGGCAGACGCCACACCGCCAAAGCCGAAGAGGCCAGCGATGACTGCGACAACAAAGAATAGCAAAGCCCAGTAGAGCATGGTCCTCTCCTTCATATCATGTCGTGCTGTGATACCGTCCCAACTCAGACCGCGCGGCGATGGTTCCATGGAACTTTCGCGGCTCGGCGCACGTTGAGTGGTGGAAAGGAGACTTCATCATGGCTGCAACTCAGACACAGACTGAACCGAAGAAATCGACCGCTGCGCGACGCAAGCAGGACACTCTCACAGAGGCGTCCCAGCCGATTGCGGCAAAAGCCAAAGAGGTTGGCGAACAGCTGGAGAATATGGCGGTACGCAATGCTCAGGCGGTCCGTGAGATGGCGACCGAGGGTGCAAAAACCGCGTCCCAGACCGTCAATGAGCTTGCCTCCCAGAGTGAGGAATTCGTGAAGAAGAATCCGGCGCTTGCCGTAGCTGGCGCGCTGGGGCTGGGCGTGCTGATCGGCCTTGCGGTCCGCAACCGCTACTGAAACACTTAAATTCCGAGATACAAAAAAGGGAGGCTAGCGGCCTCCCTTTTTTTTATCTGTTGGACACGTTTCTCTGACTATGAACAACCACGGCTGCGAGGGGATTCAGGTGAATTTGCGAAACAGCCGCGTGGTGTCGAAAATTGTATCGAGTTTCTCGTAGCGCGCGCGCGTCTCGTCCCAGCGCTCCTCCTGTGCGGCCGAGATCATCGCCTCCAGCAGCATCATGGTTGAGATGTTTGAGTCCCAGGCCGAGGGGATTTCCACCCAGCAATTGAAGGTATGCGCCGCCACAGATCCGATGGGGCTGGACCATTGGTCGGTGATCAAGATCACCCGCACCCCCCGTTCCGAGGCCAGTTCGGCCAGCCGTTGCAGGTTGGTCTCATAGCGGCGGACGTCGAACATCAGCAGCGTGTCGCCTTCCACCATATCCAACACGTAATGCGGCCAGGTCGCCGAGGAGGAGGTCATATGTGTGACCCGCTGGCGAATGGCCTGAAAATGCGTGAAGGCATAATCCGCAAGCGCACGGGTGATGCGCCCGCCAACCACATAGAGCCGACCCTCAGTATCGGCCAGCTGCCGGACCGCCGCATCGAACTGCTCTGAATCGACGTTGGAAAAGGTCTGGCTGAGGTTGTCGGTCACCGCCTGTGCAAATCTGTTCAGAAGATGCCCCTCCGGCGCCTCCGACGCCCAGTTGGCCCGGCGCTGGGTCGGGCCGGATCCCTTTGCCTCCAGCTCTTTCAGCAGGGCCTGATGGAACTGCGGATATCCTTTGAAACCAAGCTTCTGCACCATGCGCGCCACGGTGGGTGTCGACACATCGGCATTGGCGGCAACAATGGTGATAGAGGCCAGACCAGCCGCCGGATAATTGGCCAGCAGGGCATTTGCGAATTTGCGCTCTGCCTGGGTCAGGGTTGCATATTGCTCCCGGATGAGTTCGCGCACGGTGGCGGGCGGTTTTGTCACTGTCCGGCTATCCCTCTGGTTTGCCTACAATTTATGCACTGCCCCAAAGACAGGGCCATCCCCGACACGAGGGGATCAAACTGATGCTGAAAATATATTGACACAAAAAGTCGTACGTGAAAACATTTTTCCAAAATCAGGGAGTGCCCAATGTCACTGAGCGATTCCAACGCTCCATCTGCCGCCGCACCGGAACTGCCCAACGAGGCAGTAGAGATCTGGAATGCAGCGGGCACCGGCGATGTGCTGGTGCTGTGCGAACATGCCAGCAACCACATTCCGGCGCGGTATGAGGGGCTTGGCCTGTCGGAGGATGACCGCGCCAGCCATGCCGCCTGGGATCCCGGCGCATTGGCGGTGGCCAAGGGTCTATCGGTGGCTCTGGACGCGCCGCTGGTCGCAAGCCGGGTGTCGCGGCTGGTCTATGACTGCAACCGCCCGCCCGAAGCTGCCAGTGCCATGCCCGCGAAATCGGAACTGATCGAAGTCCCCGGCAACCGTGATCTGGATGCGGCGGCGCGGGCCGAACGGGTCGACAGCGTCTACACCCCCTTCTGCGCGGCCGTGGCGCAGGTGATCGCTGATCGCAGGGCCGCAGGCCGCGAGACGATGCTGGTGACGGTCCATAGCTTTACCCCGATCTTTTACGGCACCCCGCGCAGCGTCGAAATCGGCATCCTGCACGATGCGGACAGCCGCTTGGCCGATGCGATGCTGGAGGCCGCCCCGGCCCTGCCCGACCGCCAGATCGAGCGCAACGCGCCTTATGGCCCGCAGGACGGTGTCACACATTCGCTGGTGCTGCATGGTCAGAACAATGGTTTGGCCAATGTGATGATCGAAGTGCGTAACGATCTGTTGCAGACCCCGGAACAGGAAGCCGCCATGACAGACGAATTGCTGTGTCTGCTGCGCCCGGCCCTGAGCGCGCTGACCAGTAAGGAGGCAGCCAATGCCTAGTGCCATCAAGAGCTATGTACGCGCCATCGACGCGATGAACCGCGTGATTGGCCGTTTCGCCATGTATCTGATCTTTGTGCTGGTTGGGGTGCTTCTCTGGTCCTCGGTCTCAAAGACCTTTTTCAACCCGTCACTCTGGACGCTGGAGACCGCGCAGTTTGTCATGGTCGCCTACTATATTCTGGGTGGTCCCTACTCGATCCAGATGGGCAGCAATGTACGGATGGATCTGTTCTATGGCGCATGGTCGCTCAAGACCAAGGCCATGGTCGATGCTGTCACCGTGCTGTTCCTGATGTTCTACCTGGGGATCCTGTTTTATGGCGCCGTCAGCTCCACCGCCTATTCGCTGGGGTATTTCGGGCTTGAGCCGTTTCAGTTCTTCGGAGAGCTGCTGACAATCCTTGTGAGCGAAGGCGTCGATGCCGCCAGCGCCAAACTCGGCTATCTGGAACGCAGTTCCACCGCGTGGCGCCCCTTCATGTGGCCGATCAAAACCATCCTCTGTTTCGGCGTCTTTCTGATGCTGCTGCAATGCCTTGCTGAATTGTTCCGTGATCTCGGACGCCTTCGCGGAGACGACTTCTAATGTCCTATGAACTCATCGCCATTATGATGTTTGCCGGCATGATGCTGATGCTGATGACCGGTCAGCGTGTGTTTGGCGCAATCGGTTTCGTCGGCGCTGTGGCCGGTCTGCTGCTCTGGGGCACTGGCGGCAGTGAAATCCCCTTCTCCGCGGCCATGAAGCTGATGAAATGGTATCCTCTGCTCACGCTGCCAATGTTCATCTTCATGGGGTACGTGCTGTCGGAATCGAAGATCGCAGATGATCTCTACCGGATGTTTCACGTGTGGATGGGACCGGTCAAAGGCGGGCTGGCGATTGGTACCATTGGTCTGATGGTCCTGATCTCGGCGATGAACGGTCTGTCAGTGGCTGGTATGGCCATCGGCGCCACCATCGCCCTGCCCGAGCTTTTGCGCCGTGGCTATGACAAGACGCTGGTCACCGGCACCATTCAGGCCGGATCCTCCCTCGGCATTCTGGTGCCGCCCTCCGTCGTGCTGGTGCTCTATGCGATGATCGCGCGCCAGCCGGTTGGTCAGCTCTGGCTCGCCGGTGTTGTTCCGGGTCTGCTGATGGCGGCCATGTTCATCATCTACATCTATCTGCGCGCCCGGATGCAGCCCGAACTCGGCCCCGCCATGAGCCCCGAGGATCTCGCCGAATATGAGCGCATCAGCGATCATCCGCTGCGCCTGAACTACATCGTTCTGGCCCTTCTGGTGCTGGTGCCGCTGGTGGTCAAGATGGGCATCATCGAGGCAAAACCCGCAATGGGCGTGGCTCTTGCCGGTGCCGTTCTGGCCTTTGTCACCAGAGGCATTCCGATCTTCTATCATGATGTCTTCATGAAGGAAAAATACCGCCTGCTGTTCTCCGGCGTGCTGCCCTTGGCGATCTTTGCCGCGATGATGGTGCCCTTTGTGAATGGCTGGACCTCGCTGGTGGAAAGCTCCGCCATTGGTGCGATGACCGCCTTTGTCGCGGCCATTCTCAAAGGTCGGATGAACAAGGAGGTGTTTGAAACTTCGGTGCGCTCCACCCTGGGGATTTCCTGCATGTTCATGTGGATCATCCTCGCCGCGCTTGGCTTTGGCGCAATTTTTGATGGTCTGGGCGCGGTGAAGGCGATCGAGGATCTGTTCACCACGCAGCTGGGTCTCAGCCCGTGGATGATCCTGATCCTGATGCAGCTGAGCTTTATCGTGATGGGCACGTTCCTTGATGACACCGCGATGCTGGTGATCGTGGCGCCGCTTTATGTGCCGCTTGTGGGGGCGCTGGGGTTCGATCTGATCTGGTACGGTGTGCTTTATACCATCACCACCCAGATCGCCTATATGACGCCGCCCTTTGGCTACAACCTGTTCCTGATGCGGGCGATGGCGCCACCGGAAATCGGGCTGAAAGACATCTACGTCTCAATCATCCCCTTTGCCGCTGTCATGGTGGTCGCACTCGCCCTGGTGATGATGTTCCCGCAGATTGCCCTGTGGCTGCCGGACTATGTTTACGGAAAATAACCCTCAGAAGAGCTCCGCAAGGGGGCCGGACATTCAACATGGAGAAGAGACATGACGACAAGACGTAAGTTTATACAGACCGCCGGTGTCGGCGCCCTGGCCGCACCGCTGGCCACACCTGCGCTGGCCCAGTCGAAAATCACCTGGCGTATGCAGACCTATGCCGGTGCGGCACTGGCCGAGCATGTGGTGAAACCCGCCATCGACATGTTCAACAAGATCGCAGGCGACCGCATGCAGATCGAGCTCTACTATGCCGACCAGCTGGTCCCCACCGGCGAGCTGTTCCGCGCCATGCAGCGCGGCACGATCGACGCGGTGCAGTCGGATGACGACTCGATGGCCTCGCCCACCGAAGTCACTGTCTTTGGCGGCTATTTCCCCTTCGCCTCGCGCTACTCGCTCGATGTGCCTGTGCTGTTCAACCAATATGGTCTGAACGAGATCTGGGACGAGGAATACTCCAAGGTCGGCGTCAAGCATATCTCGGCAGGCGCCTGGGACCCCTGCCATTTCGCCACCAAGGATCCGATCAACTCGCTGGCCGACCTCAATGGGAAACGCGTCTTCACCTTCCCGACCGCCGGCCGTTTCCTGAGCCAGTTCGGCGTGGTGCCGGTCACCCTGCCGTGGGAAGACATCGAAGTTGCCATGCAGACTGGCGAGCTGGACGGCATCGCCTGGTCCGGCATCACCGAGGATTACACCGTCGGCTGGGCGGATGTGACCAACTACTTCCTGACCAACAACATCTCCGGCGCCTGGGCTGGCTCCTTCTTTGCCAACCAGGGCCGCTGGAACGAGCTGCCCGAGGATCTGCAGACCCTGTTCCGTGTCTGCTGTGATCAGTCGCATTATTATCGCCAGTGGTGGTACTGGGGTGGCGAAGCCTCCTTGCGCGTGAACGGCGACAAGATGAAACTGACCACGATTCCGGACAACGAATGGCAGCAGGTCGAAGACGCCGCCGTCAAATTCTGGGACGAAATCGCCGCCGAAAGCCCGACCAAAGCGCGCGTTGTCGAGATCATCAAGAAGTACAACGCCGACATGCAGAAGGCCGGCCGCCCCTATCGCTACGGCTAAGGCTGCCACAGAAAACCGAATTTGGCCCGCGTGCGGTGGGCCAAATTCCTTCCCAAGGAATTTGCTCAACTTTTCTAGTCAGAAAGTTGTGGCCTCAGAACACAAAGGGCTGCTCATGCTCTCCTTCGATACGCTCAAAGACCAGGTTGCCGACGGCACCGTTGATACAGTTCTTGTGTGCCTTGTGGACATGCAGGGTCGGCTGATGGGCAAACGCTTTCACGCCAAGCATTTTGTGAACGGCGCCTGGGAAGAGACCCATTGCTGCAACTATCTCCTCGCCACCGATCTGGCGATGGCGACGCCGGAAGGCTATGCCTCGACCAGCTGGGAAAACGGCTATGGCGATTATGTCATGAAGCCGGATCTGGCCACGCTGCGCCCGGTGCCCTGGCTGGCTGGCACGGTGATGGTGCTCTGTGATGTGCTGGATCACCACAGCCATGAGGAAGTCCCCCATTCTCCCCGCGCCATCCTGAAACGTCAGGTGAACCGTCTCAAAGAGATGGGTTTTGACGCGATGTGCGCCACCGAGCTGGAATTCTTCCTGTTCGAGAAGAGCTTTGACGAAATCCGCAAATCCGGTTTCCGCGATCTGCAGCCGATCTCGGGCTACAATGAGGACTACAGCATCCTGCAGACCTCGCGTGAGGAACATATCCTGCGCCCGATCCGCAACCACCTGTGGGATGCAGGGCTGCCGATCGAGAATTCCAAGGGCGAGGCCGAGACCGGTCAGGAAGAGCTGAACATCAAATATGCCGCCGCGATGGATACGGCTGAATATCACACCATTGCCAAACATGCGGTGAAAGAGATCGCCCAGCAGCAGGGCCATGCCGTTACCTTCCTGCCGAAATGGCATCACGAGAAGGTCGGCTCCTCCTCCCATGTCCACCAGTCGCTGTGGCAGGACGGCAAACCTGCCTTCTATGACGAGAGCGACGCGCTGGGCATGTCATCGCTGATGAAGGCCTACATGGCGGGTCTGCTGAAATACGCGCCGGATTACACCGCCTTCATGGCGCCCTATATCAACAGCTACAAACGCTTCATGAAGGGCACCTTTGCCCCGACCCGTATCATCTGGTCGGTGGACAACCGCACCGCAGGCTATCGCCTCTGCGGTGTCGGCAGCAAGGCAATCCGCGTGGAATGCCGGATACCCGGCTCGGACATGAACCCCTATCTCGCGATCGCCGGCATGCTGGCGGCGGGTATTGCAGGCATCGAGGAAGGGCTTGAGCTGCAGGCCCCCACCAAGGGCGATGTCTATCAGGGCGACACCGGCATGATCCCCGGCACGCTGCGTGAGGCGGCGGCGGCACTCAAAAGCTCGGCCATGTTGCGGGCCACCATGGGCGATGCGGTGGTTGACCACTATGTCCGTGCGGCGGAAGTTGAGATCGAGGATTTCGAGCGGATCGTGACCGACTACGAGATTGCCCGCGGGTTTGAGCGCGTCTGAGACGCGCAGCCTTCGGCGAGAGTATTTTTAGAAAGATGACGATGGGGGCGTGGCCCCCGTCAAACCACATGAGGAAGACCATGGGCCAGACCCTGAAATGTATCTCACCGATCGACGGATCAGTCTATGCCGAGCGCGAGACGCTGTCACCAGAGGCCGCAGCAGAGCGTGCCAAGGCAGCACGTGTGGCCCAGGCGGCCTGGGCCGCCCGCCCCCTGCAGGAGCGGATTGACCTGGTGATGGCCGGCGTCGCCGCCGTGGGGGCCATGAATGACGAGATCGTGCCGGAGCTGGCCCACATGATGGGGCGCCCGGTGCGCTATGGCGGCGAGTTTGGCGGCTTCAACGAACGTGCCAGCCACATGGCCGCGATTGCAGCAGAGTCGCTTGCGGATATCGAGGTTGGCGAGGACGCCACCTTCAAACGCTACATCAAGCGCGTGCCCCATGGGGTTGTGTTGGTGGTCGCGCCCTGGAACTACCCCTATATGACCGCAATCAACACCGTGGCGCCTGCGCTGATTGCGGGCAATACCGTGGTGCTGAAACATGCCACCCAGACGCTTCTGGTGGGCGAGCGCATGGCGCAGGCCTTCCAGTCGGCGGGCGTTCCGGCAGATGTGTTCCAGAATGTATTCCTCGACCATGACACCACATCCTCGCTAATTGCCTCAAAGGCCTTTGACTTCGTGAACTTCACAGGCTCCGTCGGTGGCGGCCAGGCGATGGAGCGCGCAGCGGCCGGCACCTTTACCGGCGTCGGCACCGAGCTGGGCGGCAAGGATCCGGGTTATGTGATGGAAGACGCCGATCTTGATGCGGCGGTGGACACGCTGATTGACGGCGCCATGTTCAACGCAGGCCAGTGCTGCTGCGGCATCGAGCGGATCTATGTCCATGAGAGCCTTTACGACGCCTTTGTCGAGAAGGCAGTGGCCATCGTGAAAGGCTACAAGCTGGGCAATCCGCTGGAGGCAGAAACCACCATTGGCCCGATGGCCAATGTGCGCTTTGCACAGGAGGTGCGCGACCAGATCGCCGAGGCGGTAGCGGCGGGTGCTGTCGCCCATATCGCGCCCTTCGCCGAGGATGACGGCGGTGCCTATCTCACACCGCAGATCCTGACAAATGTGACACATGACATGCGGGTGATGCGCGACGAGAGCTTTGGCCCTGTCGTGGGCATCATGAAAGTCACCTCTGACGAAGAGGCGATTGCGCTGATGAATGACAGCGAATTTGGCCTCACCGCGTCGCTATGGACCCGTGATGTCGAGCGCGCCGCGCGTGTTGGCGATCAGATCGAAACCGGCACCGTGTTTATGAACCGCGCCGATTATCTGGATCCAGGCCTGTGCTGGACCGGCTGCAAGAACACCGGCCGCGGTGGGGGGCTGTCGATCATCGGCTTCCATAACCTCACCCGCCCGAAATCCTATCACCTGAAAAAAGTCACGGGCTGAGCCCCGTCATCTTTCCAAAAATACTCCGGGGGGCTTGCCGCAGGGCAAGCGGGGGCAGCGCCCCCTCCCCGGCTTCATCACAGGAACACACCTATGACTCTTGTTGGAAACTGGTCTTACCCGACCGCAATCAAATTCGGCGCAGGCCGGATCAAGGAACTGGCGGACGCCTGCGCTGCTGTCGGCATGAAGAAACCTCTGCTGGTCACCGACAAAGGCCTGGCCGAACTGCCTGTCACCCAAGCCACCCTCGACATCCTGGAGGCCGCGGGCCTTGGCCGGGCGATGTTCTGCGAGGTTGACCCGAACCCGAACGAGAAGAACCTCGAAGCCGGTGTTGCCGCCTACAAGGCGGGCGGCCATGACGGGGTTATCGCTTTTGGCGGCGGCTCTGGCCTCGATCTGGGCAAGATGGTCGCCTTCATGTGCGGCCAGACCCGACCGGTTTGGGATTTTGAAGACATCGGCGACTGGTGGACCCGCGCCGATGCCAATGCAATCGCGCCAATCATCGCCGTGCCGACCACCGCAGGCACCGGCTCCGAGGTCGGCCGCGCCTCTGTGATCACCGACAGTGTGACCCATCAGAAAAAGATCATCTTCCACCCCAAGGTGCTGCCGACCGTGGTGATCTGTGATCCCGAGCTGACCGTGGGCATGCCGAAGTTCATCACCGCAGGCACCGGGCTGGATGCCTTTGCCCATTGCGTCGAGGCGTTCTCCAGCCCGCATTACCACCCAATGTCGCAGGGTATCGCGCTGGAAGGCATGCGCCTGGTAAAGGATTACCTGCCG
Organism: Phaeobacter sp. JH20_34; assembly: GCF_048056095.1. Classification (NCBI taxonomy): domain Bacteria; kingdom Pseudomonadati; phylum Pseudomonadota; class Alphaproteobacteria; order Rhodobacterales; family Roseobacteraceae; genus Phaeobacter; species Phaeobacter sp. JH20_34. The sequence continues at coordinate 150,937 of NZ_JAYMWT010000007.1, forward strand.
CGCGCCTATGCCGATGGCACCGACATTGAGGCGCGCGCGCAGATGATGTCGGCTGCGGCCATGGGGGCCACCGCCTTCCAGAAAGGCCTCGGCGCGATCCACGCCATGAGCCATCCGATCGGCGCAGTGTTCAACACCCACCACGGCACCACCAATGCGGTCTGCATGCCTGCGGTTCTGGCCTTCAACGCGCCGGAAATTCGCGAGCGGTTCAACACCGCAGCTGCCTATCTGGGCATCGACTGCGGCTTTGACGGTTTCTGCGCCTATGTGCAGGAACTGAACGACAGTCTCGGTATCCCACGTGGCCTCGCGGACCTCGGCGTCACCGAAGACGCCATCCCCGAGCTGGTCCGAGGCGCCCTGATCGACCCCTCCTGCGGCGGCAACCCTGTCGTTCTGGATGAAGCCAATCTTACGCAGCTGTTCAAGGACGCGATGTGATCTCCGGTTGAGGGCCACAGAATACTGAGCCCGGACCGAGCTGTCTGACGTCTGGCTCAGGTGTCGTGATTGCGGCCCCTCTCTGGCTTGAGAGGGGCCGCATTTCTATTCGCAATGATCCGGGTCTGTCCCTATTTCGCCGCGCCGCAGTGTCGATCGACCATGCGCTGCACCATCGGGGCAAAGTGCCAGAAATCGGGCGTCTTCATCCCCTCACGCTTACCCGCTTCGTCCAGATAGCGCACCGCGATGATCTCCTTGAGGTTCGGATTGGCCTCGAACTCCACCACTTCCTGCGCGGTCATCGGTCCCCCCTGCAGCTCCAGCGTATGGACCGAGGCAGGCGAAAGGCGTTTAAAATACTCGGGCTTGGTCGCACAGAGATAGCGTTTCGCAGCAACGTGGTAGCGACAGCAATCGGTGATCACGCTGGGAAAGAAGCGCTCCAGCACCTCGGCCCCGGCGTCCTCATGGTGGCGGTCTTCGGTATCATCGGGGTGATAGGTGCCAAACTCCGATGTGAAATGACCGATATCATGCAGGAGGGCGCCGACGATGATTTCCTCCGGCTGGCCATTCTCTTCGGCGATTGTGGCACCCTGCAGCATATGCTCTCCCATGGTCACCGGCTCGCCCAGATATTCCTCACCGCCGCGGCGATCGAAGATGGAGCCGAGGAACGCAACGATTGTGTCGCGGTCGAGTGTCTCAGGCGGGCGATGCGGCGCTGGCTGCGGTTTGCGGCTGGTCATTCCGCCGCCTCCCCCAGGGCCTGACGCCGCCGGGCCTCATAGGCAGAGCGTAGCCCGTCCTTGTCGGCATAGCAGCCCTGTAACCACCGCGTTCCTTCGCCGGAATAGCCCTTGCGCGCATGAAGGACACGGGTGTTGTCGACCACAAATGCCTCACCGGGGTTCAGGCGAAAGGTCACCTCCATTGCCGTGTCGTCGATAATCTCGCCGAACCGGCGATAGGCCGCATAATAGAGCGCCATTTTGTCGAAGGGGACATCCTGAACCGCCGCAAGGGAGCGATTGTTGAAACGCACAGCAATCAGCTCGCCATCCGGCGCCAGCTCGATCATCGGACGGCGCGAGGTCAGGCAGACCGCTGCTTCGCCAGCATATTCAAAGCGCGCGCAATGCTCGGCCAGAACGTTGAAATAGGCTTCGTTTTCGGCCTTGAGCCGCAGCGCCGCGGCAAAGCCGTCAACCACCATGTTCTCGCCGCCGGCAGCCGAGCTTTCGAGACAGTAGAGCACCTGGATCGTCGGCACGGGATCGCGATAGGGGTTGTCGGTATGGGCCTGCAAGCCAAGCCCGGTAAAGGCCAGATTGGTCGGATTCACCTCGGTACGGACCTCAAAGTGACGCCCATAGTTGGTCTCCCGGACATGACCAAAAAGATCCACAACCCGGAACAGTGCACCGTCCTCAACCGGACCGTTGACGATTTTGCCAAACCCGTAGCGTGTCACCGCGCCAAGCCAATCGCCCAACGCCGCACCACCGGCTTGCAGCGCGGCAAAATCCCCGGTGGGCACGGCCGCCATCAACCCCGCGTCCCAGGGCTCGACCCCCTCCGCGAGCCAGCCGCGCGCGTCCTGACGCGCCCGGTCATAGGCATGATCCCCAAGCCAGGACAGATCGTAATCCACGGTCTTCTCTTCCGGGACGAACCGCACCCGGAGGTGGCCGCCATCAAGCGTCGCCTCCGCAATTGCCGTGTCGGCCGGAATATCGCGCAGGGCGATCAGACGCTGACCATTGGCCGTCGCGCGGGTCTCGGGATCGCCCGCATTGTCGCGCAGCCAGATCGCGTGGAACCGCAGTTCAGACGTCCCGAGAGACAAGGTGAGATAATCGCCCGCTGGGGCAACGGTAACTGACGGCATGATGTCCTCAAGAAAGGGTCCGCAATGCGGAAGATGACTTTTGCCTGTATGTTGCCACCGGTCCTGGATAACCTCAAATTAGGAATTTCTGCACTTAGGCCAAGGTCAGCTAATGCAAAAACAGCGCTCAACCCTGCCCCCGCTGGAATGGATCCGCGCCTTTGAAGCGGCGGCGCGCTGCGGCAGCTTTACCGCAGCCGCAGACGAAACTGGGATCACCCAATCCGCCATCTCGCAGCGCATCGCCCAGCTGGAGAAACGGCTGGGGGTGGCGCTGTTCCACCGTCACCCTCGTGCCATTTCCCTGACTGTAGAGGGCGAGGCCTGGCTGCCCCATATCCAGTCGGCGCTGGACACGATGCGCGACAGCTCAGAGGCGCTGTTCGGCACCGGGCGGCGCCAGCTGACGATCTCCGCCAGCCAGTCGGTCATTGATCTGTGGCTCACGCCAAGGCTGGCAGCCCTGAGCGAGATTTCGGGTGGTCAGCTTGCGATCCAGACCATGGTGCTGGGCTCCCATGACGCGCCCGAGGATGATGTGCTGCGCATTCGCTACGGCGCCGGGGACTGGCCCCACCCCTATAAGCTGCCGCTCTATTCCGAGGAAATCGCGCCGATGGCGGCGCCCGCTCTGATCAAGGCTGCGCAGGACTGGACCGACTGGCCCCGCATTGCCTGTTCCGGTCCACGCCCGGGCTGGCCCGATTGGGTTGCCCGCCACGGCGGCGGGACAACGCCAGTACCGCATCTGCGTTTTGACACATTCCTGTCGGCACTTGGCGCGGCACAGGCCGGGGCCGGCGTTCTGCTAGGGTCGCTTCCCCTGTGCCGCGTGCCCCTGGCCGAGGGGCGGCTGGTTCGCCTTGATCGGAACCGGCTGAAACACCATGCTACCTATTGGATGATCGCCGGAAAAGACGCGGTAACCCACACGCAATGGAGCGAGCTGACACGCATCATGCAGTGAGCCGCGGCAAACGATTGGACCACGCGAATTGTCGCGATGGCAATCTGTCTTATGGGCCATTCATGGGGGCCGGTGCATAGCTGTATCCATTCATGCAAACCCAATTAGGAGCATTGACGCCCATGAACATGTGGTTACTGGCAGCCGGCGGCCTGATGGTCGCGAACACGCTGTTGCACATCTTCGCCGGCGGTAAGAGCGTTGCACGCCCCCTGCTGAACGCGCGCGAGCTGTCTGCCGAGGTACGATATGTAAACTACTACTGTTGGCACCTGGTGAGCATTAACCTCGCTGCGGTGGCTGCGCTCTTTTTATGGCCTGCGCTGCTGAACGGGCCAGTCGTCGCCGCGATCATCGCCACCGCTCTGGCCGCCTCATATGCCCTCTGGGGGCTGGCCTTGCCGGTTCTGAACGGCCAGCGCTACAAGGATATTCCCCAGGGGTTCCTGTTTGTCCCCGCCACCCTGTCCGGTCTCATCGGCCTGATGATCTGACACCTGTCAGGCACGATAACCACGCAAGTATCGGTATGGGCCGCGAGATGGCGGCCCAACCTGAGACGAGGTCAGACAGTTGGCCAATAGTATTTCATAGATAAAATATCTTCTGTTGATTGCCCGACATCTTGTGGGCATTGAGCCTGTTCCTCATAGGAAACCACCAAAAACACCCTTAACAGCTCATGAATCGGCCGCATTCAGGGCAGGCGCGCGCTCAACTCATAGCTGTCTGGTTAAAGTCTTAACGACACTAGGCGGGCATATTAATCATTTGTTAGCGGCAAAATGACAGTCTCGGACCAGTCTTTGGAAAGGGCGTTATCATGAATGGTACTGAGGTTACGACACAAACCAACCACGCGACACTGCCCTCCGGCAACCTATGTGTCCTGGTGCTGGATGACAGTGAATTTGACAGAACACGGATGCGAAGGCTGATTGCCCAAGCGGACAGATCTGTGAATGTGATCACCTGTTCGGATATCAAGGACTTTGAAAGAGCACTGGACGAGAATATCGTCGACCTCTGCCTGATTGACCATCAGCTGCGCGACGCCTCGGGGCTGGATGCCGTCGCCGTGGTCAAACAGCAACTGGAGACCGCGGAGGTCCCGGTGGTCATGATCTCCGGTCGTGAAGATACAGAAGCGGTTGTCAGTTCGATCCGCGCCGGCTGTGTCGACTACATCGGCAAGGGCAATCTGACGGCTGAAAAACTTCATGGTGTGATCTACAATTCCATCGCTGAAACCTTCTCCAACCCGGCCATGAAAGCCGAGGTGCAGGAAGCAACCCGTAATGTGATCCGTGGCATGGCTGAAGGCTGCATCAGCGAGCTGCAACCCAAACTGCGGCGCATGTACCGTCAGATCTCCTTTATTCGCGGCTGCCACAATCAGGGCCTGACCCCCTCCCCTGAGGCGCTGGATGAGATCGAAACCCATTGCCTGAACATCTGGCGGTTCTTCGACGAGATCGAACACTACAGCAATAGTTTCAACGAAGTTCGCCACTAGGTGGATCACCTCACCGCGGCTCAGCCACGGTGAGGTTGCTTCAGACGCACCCGAATAGTCGCCCCGTGCCGATTGGTCCGGGGCGGCAACGCGTCTACAAGACCGCCATAGCTATCGGCAAGGCGCCGCAGGATCGCCAACCCCATGCCTGCCCCTCCGGTGTCGGCGATCGAGAATTTGCTCATCGGATCAAAAATCCGTTCCAGCTTGCCTGCTGGAATTCCGACACCATCGTCTCGCACCAGCATCTCCCACATGCCGTCGTGGCAGCGGCCAACCACGGCAATGCGCACCGGCTCCGGGTTATGACCGGCCGCATTTCCCAGCAGGATCAGGAACATCGACATCAGGGCATCGGGGTTCATGTCAATCTCAGGCGGATCGAACCGCGCCCGCACCCGCAGGCCATCTGGCAGATTCAGCGCCGCAATCGCACGATCAAGGCAAGCTTGAACCGACACGTTCTCCGTCTCCCGGTATCCGGTCTTGGAATATCGCGACAGCTGGTCAAGCATCATGTTGAGCTTTTCGGCGTGCTGCCGCATCAGATCAAGGGATTGCGCCGGGGCTTCCGGCAGGGTCAGGCCTGCGTCCTCCAGATCCTCCCCAATCCAGTTCGGCAGTTCGGCAGTTCGGCAAGCGCCCTCACCGACCCCCGCAGATCATGCACGATTTTGTAGACCACTTCCATCATCGCCTGATCGCGCGTGGTCTGGCCAGCCGCCTGGTCGGGGGTATCATGTTTCATCGCGGAGCGCCTTTCGAAGTTCGGCAGGATAGGTGTCACGCAGGGCCATCCAGCGGCGCGCCTGCAACGTGGCACCCGCACGATCCGTTGTCGCACGCCAGGACTGGGCCACATTGTTGAGCGCGACCTCCGGCGTGGCGTCACCCGCCAGCGCAAGCTGAAGCCAATAGGACAAGGCGTCGAAATACTCCCCCCGCCGCGCCAGATAGAGATCGGGCATAGACGAGCGCATTGCCTGTTCATGCACCCTCAGGAACTGTGCGCCATAGGCATCGACGATTGCGGGATCCTGATATTGATCGGTCCGGAAAGGGTCAAAAAAACCACCCGTCTGCGCGATCGCCTCGGCGCCGACTTTCTGCGAAACGGCATTCACGCAAAACTGATATGCGAGCTCGGGCTGCCTAGAATTTTTGGCGACGACGTAACTCCACCCCCAGTTGAAATACGACATGGGCACCAACGCCCCATTGATGCGCCCACCGGGCAGCGAGGCGTTGACCAGATTATCGCGCATCGCCGAGTCCGGCGCATAGAGGCTTTTCTGTGTCCCCCCCCAACCGATATTGGCGTAGATGTCACCCTCGCGGTACCGTGCCCAATTGGCAAAGAGGCCCAGGTCGGCCCCAACCAGATGGGCGCTCGAGGCGATCATCTCTTCCAATGCGGCGACGCCCTGGGCACCGGCAATCTGCGGCTCCATCGTGGGTGAAAACGGCCAGGCCCCCTTGGCGTGGAACCGGGCCCACCATTCCCAGGCCACCTTGTCGGCAGCGCGGAACAGGCAGCCGCCATAGCGTCCGGCATCCGGGTCGTGAAAGAACGCCATCTGGCGGTCCAGCTCTTCCCACGTCACCGGTGTTGTCAGATCTGTCCCGGTCTGATCCGCATATTTCTGTCTTAACTCAGGGTTCTCCATAAACCTTTTGTTATAAAACATTAAGAACACGTCACCGTCGGTTTGATACCCCCAGAGCCGGTCATCGAAAACATCACCGCTGGTATACATCATCGCGTCGGTCAGATCCTGCGGCGCATATTGCTGCGCCAGCCCGTCCAGGGGCAGGATCGCCTCCGCCTCGACAAGATCGGGGATTCCAAACGTTGCAGGCAGCGCCACATCGACACCGACGTCATTGAGCATTGCCTCCAGCGTCAACACCGCATTAATCTCTCCCACACCGACAACGACCAATTCCGCCCGGCAGCCACATAACGCTTCGAAACTCTTGGCAACCGGGGCCAGATTCGCCTCTGCCCCATGAGGGGTCAGAATACGCAACAGGTTGGGAGACTGGGGATCAGTTGCAGCACGTCCGGCTGCAGGCAGCAGGCCACCGCCCACCCCCAACGCCAGCGCATGCGTGGTAAAGGCGCGTCTTGTGAACATGGGGATCCTCGCGGTTGGCTATATGTCGTCAAACCTATCGTCGCCCAGTTAACGGCTGGTAAACCTCTCAACCTTATGTTGAGTCTCGCAAACAGCAAAAGGGACCCGCAGTGTCGCTAACCGCACGCCTAAGATCCTGTGTCGTCATCTGCCTCGCGTCGATCTGTGTCGCGATGTATGCGGAGTGGAACGACCTTAGCCGTATTGAGCGCAAGACAGAAAACCTGTCGGACCGCACCATCCCCCTGCTGGACAGGATCGCCGATCTTGGCGACCTGCAACATGGGCTGGAGGTGACATTGGCGAGGATCCGGCTCGTCGACGAACCGGATGGGCTAAAGGCGCTCGGACAGCGGCTCGACACGCTTGCACAGCTCTTTCGCGACAATTTCAGCGATCAGACAGATACAGTCACCAACGGTCCGTCCCCTGCAGATGCCGATGTCTTCCAAAAGGTTGTCAAAGGTCGGCAAGACCTCGTCGCCCAGTATGACCGGCTGGAGGTGCTTATCTCACAGGCGGCCTCCAAGATCCTGGCCCTGGAGAAATCCATCATTGTCGCGCAGATCGAGTTCGGCAATCAACAGCGTGACACCGGGAGTTCGAGCCAGTCGTATTCCTGGGCAATCGACACCGCCAAAACCCTTGGGGAGATCTCTGGCAGCGTTGCATCGCTTGCCATCCTGACCAAGGATTTCTCCATTGATACCGGCGAAAAACACAGCGCGGAAAGTCAGCGCCTCGTCGCCCAGATCAATACTCTTGCCTCCCGCCTTGCCCGGCTCAAAAACATCGATGCGCGTCACGAGATTGCCGGTGTGCTGGTCGACTATCGCAAGATAATGCTTGGCCCGGATGGCGTCGTCGAAGGATTGTCGCAGTTACAGATCAGCGAAGCGCAACAGGATCGTCTTTACAAAGAGGCTGAAGCCGTCCTGAACCGCATTGGCACCTGGAGCAGGTCGAACACGCAGCGTGCGGCGATGGAGTTTCGACAAAGCGCGGCAGAAACCACGCGCATCGTGGAACGCATTCGCTTTGTCGATGTCGCTTTCAACATGTGTATGCTGTTGATTTCTCTGGCGCTCTTGTGGTTCATGATCGAGGTTCGCATGATCTCGCGCATCCATCGCCTGACCCGCCATATCCAGCGCATGTCCCGCGGCGAGCTCGACGACCCGATCAACACCAGCGGCTCGGACGAAATCTCGGAGATCGCAAAGGCTGTCGAGAAATCACGCCTCACCGCCGCTGCGCTGAAGCGCTCGAACGAGGAGCTGGAGAGATTTGCCTATGTGGCCGCACATGACCTGCGTGCGCCATTGCGGGCGATTTCAAATCTGATTGAATGGACCGAAGAAGACTTTGCCGATGAGATGCCGGCTGATGCGCAAAAGAATATCGGATTGATCCGCAATCGCACGGACAGACTATCCAGCCATCTGTCGGCGCTGCTGGATTATGCACGTGCAGGACAGATCGAGGGCGAACACGGCGCATTCAGCCTGACGCATTTTGCAGATGAGCTGCGGCTCTACTTCAATTCCAACCCGGAATTCGAAATCAAGGTCGAGCAGGATTGCGGTCCCTTCGGTGCATATCTGACACCGTTGAAAACCATCCTGATCAATCTTGTCAGCAATGCCAGCAAGCATCACGACAGATCATCGGGCACCATCCGCATCAGCAGCGAACTCTACCCGAACTACGTGGAAATAACCGTTGCCGACGACGGTCCGGGCATCCCGAAACAATACCAGGAGCAGATTTTCGTGCTGTTTCAAACGCTGAAATCCCGTGATGAAGTCGAAGGGTCCGGCCTGGGTCTGGCTCTTGTGCAAAAACTTGCCAGATCACTGGGTGGCAGCGTTTCTGTAGTTTCCAATCCGGAGGTGGCGCGCGGCACCGTGTTCACGGTCCGGATCCCGCTCAACTCCAAATCAAAGAAACCGCTGAATGACACCCAAGGATTGGCCGCATGACCAATAAAGAATCCGTTACATTCCTGATTGTCGATGACGATGAAGTGGCTGTCATGGCCATCAAACGCGCCTTGAAAAAGCTGCGTCTCGTGAACCCGGTAGAGGTCGTGGGCGACGGGCAGGAAGCGCTGGACCTGTTGCGCGGTGTGAACGCTGCCGCGCTGGAGCGCCCCTATATCATCCTGCTTGATCTGAATATGCCGCGCATGGGTGGTCTGGAATTCCTGTCAGAGGTCCGGGAAGACAAGGAACTGGCAAATTCCGTGATCTTTGTTCTGACAACCTCCGATGCGCCTTCCGATATCGCGGTCGCTTATGAGCACAAAATCGCAGGCTATATCGTGAAAGAAAACGCCTATGACGCCGTCAAATCGGCCGTTGAAATGCTGGGCGCCTATGTCGAGATTGTGTCGCTTGAAAACAAGCTGAGATGACGCCGGTCAGCGGATCAATGCTGTTGGCGCCAGCTTGCCGAAAAGGCGGGCCCTTACAGTCTGTACGGTCCATGAACGCAACGGCGGGAGAAGACTGATATTCCCGGCGCCATCGATGGCAGCATTCGTATGGTCGATGCCCCGGCGCGACTGAACGCTAATGGCGTAGCTACTCTGGCGGTGGCGCTGTTTCTTCATGGCGATATCTAGCCCCGATGCCCCCGTGGTGGCCCCCGCCCCTCAAAGCATATGGCAATACCAAGCTGTCGCTGGACCAGATGCACCTGAATGGTCTCCGGGATGCGGGCTCAGTCCATTCGGAGGCCGCGCATTCCAGTCCGAATTCTGACCACGGATCGACAGCTTGCGGCCTGACATCGGTGATCGGGAAGATTTTCCGATCCAGAGACGCTCAAATCTGCGCGACACATCCCATGTTGGAACGCGCGCATTCGAAAGACGCGCAAGATTGGAAAACGGGTCGGGCCCTGTGCTCAAACCTGCAATCGTTCTAGATTGCGACCATACAGATTGGCCGCATGGCAGAGCGGGATCGCCCGCTGCACCCTCAGCCCCAACGCCTGCGTGGTCTTCCGGTCAACTCTGAACCAACCTGCGCGCCGGTCAACAGCGCTGCTCTGCGCGTGCAGCCGGTTGCCCGCCCCACGGTTGTCGCACAAGTCTGCGGACCGCAGCCCCTACATCACTGTCAGCCACTCAACCAATCACTCAACCTATTCCAATGCAATCATTCCGGTGTAACCGACCCGCGCCAGCTGGCGCGGGATATCAGTCTTCGACGGTTTGCCCCAGTTCGCACCAACCATCAGGTCCCGCGCAGCAAGTTCAGCGCAGAACCAGTCTGGTCAGCCCTCTTTTCCAGCAGGATCACCCTCTTAACTGGGGTGACGTGACCCAGCCCAACCCTACATTTGCCTCCCCGCCATGGGCCAGCAAAACCCCGCGTGCGCGCCATGGACGGCGCCAAGGGCATGACCGGCCATCCGGGACGCCCCAGAACCACGCCTGCCCAGACGCGGGCATCATTTCAGCGTCAGCACAACAAACAGCGTCCCCGCAATCCCTGCAAAGATGGTGAGCCAAATGAGCCCCACCAGCTCGGTCGTGCTTTCCGCTTCAAGCTGGTTGGCCAGCGAGATGATTTCAGCGGTGACATTCGTCTCTTCCCTGCGCAGAAAGTCGATCCATTCCGTCGACGCCGCAACCCAGCGCTCGCTGTTGAGAGCCGCCGGCCCGGAGGCCGCTTTTGCTGACCTGATGGTATCACGCAGGTCGCTTAAGGTGAGATATTGGTCCGTCCTTTGCAGCGATGGCAGCCAGCTTCCACTTCCCTTGACGACCGCTGCTTCGGTCAACAGGATGATCTGCGCGCCGCCGAGGGCGGCAAAATGCTCCCGCAGCGCAGAAGAATTTCCCGTTTCGATGACCGCAGCGCCAGTTGCCCGCTCAAGTCCGGCCTTTTCCTTGGCTTCGCCGATCAGGAAACGCGCCTGTCGCAGCGCTTGGTATTCGGTGGAACTGTCCAGCCCGACGCTTTGTCGGGTAAGAGCCATGATGGTGCTGATGAGTTCCGTGTAGGGCCCAGCGACATCCGAAACCATGACCGGCCTATCAAAGCCGAAGCCATCGACATGCTGGCGCAGTTCCGCCAGCCGTTCCACCCCGTGAACAACGCGATCAAAGGCCAGGCTATGATCGTCGGCCATCAGGGTGATGCGCGAAAGTGCCGAGGCGACCACCGCATCAGTCTGGCCGCGCTGACGTATCAACGCATCTGGAAAAACCCGCCCATCTGAGGAGACATATCCGACGGAATACCCGCGCTCGCGCTGCAGCTCATGGATCATATCGCTGATCGCGCTTTCCTCCTGCGCGGTCTGCGCGGCGTATTCCGCAAGGAGGTGGCGAGCGCGCTGCGCCACAAGCGCGCTCGCAGCGAGATACCCTGCCAGCAGGAAAAGCGGCGCAACAACCAGCAATATGGCAAGCCTGAGCGGCATGATTTCCCCAATCGGATGAGACACCGTTGGAACAATTATAGGGATAAATCGTTTACCATATGCTACCAAAACGTGTATCATTTCAGTTTCCTCAGCGCAGGGTCTAGAGCCGCGGCTTCCAGCCCCGCCGGATCGGCTGTCGTTCAGGACCGGCAGCAGCGGCGTGAGAGGCGCAGACAGATCGCGCACAGCGGCACCTGCGCAGGCCCCCTTTCTGGCTTGCCGTGTAAACGCATCCCCTCCTGCGCTGATGTGCTACACTGATGCTTCGGGCAGCGGCATTACGCGCCAATCCGCTGACCGGCGAACGGGCTTGATTTTTGCAACTGTTAGCGATAACGATGCGGCAATTGTCAGGCCACCGGGCGCGCCCGTCGAAGGCTGAACCCCTATCACCATCGGAGTTGCACAGATGACCTTGAAAATTGCGATCAATGGATTTGGACGAATTGGCCGTGGCGTTTTGCGCGCCTTGCTGGAGAGCAACGCCGACGATATCTCGGTTGTGGCGATCAACGATCTGTCGCCTGCGGAAACCCTGGCGCATCTGTTGAAATACGACAGTGTCCATGGCCGCCTGCGGAACGAGGTGACCGTCGACGGCGATACGATGACTGTCGGCAATCACAGCATCCGCCTGACGGCGATCCGTAATCCCGAGGATCTGCCCTGGCAGGACGTTGATATCGCCTATGAATGCACCGGCCTGTTCACCAGCCGCGAGACTGCTGCCAAGCATCTGCAAAACGGCTCCAAACGTGTCCTGATCTCCGCCCCCGGCAAGGAGGTCGATCGCACCGTGGTGTTCGGGGTCAATCACAAGGATCTGACCAAGGACGACGTCATTGTCTCCAACGCCTCCTGCACCACCAATTGTCTGGCCCCGGTGGCAAAGGTTCTGGACGATACATTCGGCATTAAGACCGGGTATATGACCACGATCCATGCCTATACCGGTGATCAGCCGACCCATGACACCAGCCACAAGGATCTTTACCGCGCCCGTGCTGCGGCGCTGTCGATGATCCCGACCTCAACAGGCGCAGCCCGCGCGATCTCGGAGGTCCTGCCGCATCTGAAAGGCCGCCTGGAGGGTTCAGCAATCCGCGTGCCGACCCCGAATGTTTCGGTGGTTGATCTCAGCTTCATTCCTGAAAAACCTGCCACTGTTGAGACAATCAACGAGGCGATGAAGGCTGCCGCGGCGGGCGATCTGGCAGGGATCCTGTCCTATGAGACGGACCCGCTGGTCTCCATCGACTTCAACCACGACCCGCATTCCTCCTGTTTTGCGGCACCACAGACCGCGGTTACCGCCGAGGGGCTGGTCCGCGTTGTCAGCTGGTATGACAACGAATGGGGCTTCTCCAACCGGATGGTCGACACCGGCCGCCACATGGGCAAGGTGATGAACGGCTAAGCACGCCGAAGATGCGCTGACAGAACAGGAAAGGGCTGCCACTGGCAGCCCTTTTTGCGTTGAACTCTCAGGCCTTGCCCACCCCTTGCGGGAAGGCCCTTGTGCCGCTAGATGCGGAAAATCGGTTGCAGCAGGCGCGGGACAAAGGACCGGAACCGCAGTGCAGCATCAGTCGCGGCAAGGCAGATGCAGGTCTCACCGTCCTCGGCAATCGGCGTATGTTCCAGGTGATCGTCCGCAACTTCCAGATCCCCGACACCAAAGCGCCCGGTTTCATCGCGAAACGCGCCCTGTAAAACCAGCGTCAGCTCCAGCCCGTTGTGGCCATGGTCAGGGACCGCCTGTCCCGCAGGAATATAGAGCAGCCGCACGCTGCCCTCCTCGTCATGGCTGAGGATTGACTGACGCACCCCCATGCCGAGCGACTTCCACTTTGGCGGCAGCCCACCCAGCGCCTGCATCACCGGCGCCGGAAAGATGCCGGAGCGGTTGAACTTCGGTGCGTCCTCAAAGGGTGAATCCAACTCGGCAAACACGCGCTCCCGCAGATCATCCGAGACATCCCGGGTTCCACAGGTTTCCAGTACCGACCCGCCGACCGCCTGATGTGCATTCAACCGGGCGCGGCAGTCGTCACACATCGACAGATGGGTCGCCATAACCAGAGAGTAGGCATAGGGCAAATTGCCGGAGGCATAGGCCACCAGCAACGGGTCAGGGATATGATGGCGTACGCCGGTCATGATAGTCCTTGTTCCTTCAACTCATGACGCAACCGCTCAAGTCCGAGGCGGATGCGGGATTTGATTGTCCCCAGGGGCAATCCGGTCTGTTCCCGGATGTCCGCATGGGTCAGCTCGCCCAGATAGGCCTTTTCGACCATCTCTCGCTGTGCCGGTTTCAACCGGGCCAGGGCTGCGCGCAGCTTTGTTGTTTCCTGATCCAGCGCCAGAATCTGGGCTGCATCTTCTTGTGTTTCCTCGGGAAGCTTCAGCTCCTCCGGTATTGGCCGCCGTTCCTTGCGGATCACGTCGATCTGCCTGTTGCGGGCGATCTGGTAGATCCACGCCGAGACCTGAGCACGTTCAGGATCGAACATGGCCGCCTTTCGCCATACGGTCAGCATCACCTCCTGAACGACCTCTTCGGCCTGGCTGGGTGGCATGCCGGATCGGCAGATCACCCCCTTCAGACGCGGCGCGAAATAGTCGAACAGACGACCAAACGCCACCTTGCAGCGGTTGTCGCGCACGGCCAGCATCCAGACTGTCTGATCCGACAGGCTTTCCCGTTCCACTTTTTTCCTTTCGCGCATTACACTTGTGTCACGGTCTACCGTAACGGGCGGCGCAGGCGCTGCAAGAGTTGGATGGCTCAGCATGGTCAACATGTACGGATTACGCATCTTTCACGGTGCTGGATCACTCTGAGCGCAATTAATTTCAGTTTTTTCCATTCGTCCGGAAAGGCCCGTCATCTTAATCATCATCTTTTTTGATCCGCCCGGGCGAGCGGCCCGTAACAAGTTGAAATCACAGATGGAGACAGCATGTCCTTCGACGCATTATCATCCGCTCGCCAGCGTATCGCCGTTGTCGGTGGTGGCATCTCCGGGCTTGCCACCGCCTGGCTGCTCGCAAAAAGCCACAACGTCACGCTTTATGAAGCCGCGCCGCGACTGGGTGGGCACGCGCGGACCGTCGTCGCCGGTCGTAATGGCGACCAGCCCGTGGATACCGGCTTCATCGTCTTCAACTACGTGAACTATCCGCATCTGACGTCGATGTTCCGCGATCTGGATGTGCCCGTGGTCAAAAGCGACATGAGTTTCGGTGCCAGCATCGGGGATGGCCGCGTCGAATACGGTCTGCGAGATCTTGGGGCGCTGCTCGGGCAGCGTCGCAACATCGCGCGGCCCGCCTTTTTCCGCATGGTACGTGATATCCTGCGCTTTAACGCCAACGCCGAAGAGGTCGCCAAGAGTGACAGCGTCACCATCGGCGAACTGGTCAATGATCTGAAGCTCGGCGACTGGTTCCAGCGCTATTACCTGATGCCCATCTGTGGCGCGATCTGGTCGACGCCGCCGGATGAAATTCGCGGTTTTCCGGCGCAGTCGCTGGTCCGCTTCTTTCGCAATCACGCATTGCTCAGCGCTTCTGGACAGCATCAATGGTGGACGGTCAAAGGCGGCAGCATCGAATATGTCCGACGTCTGACCGCCCGATTGGACCAGATGGGCTGCCAATTGCGTCCGGGCACCCCGGTGCGCAGCGTCGAACGGACATCCGAGGGGGTACGCATCCACCTCCCCGATGGCACCTCCGAAAACTTTGATCAGGTGGTGATGGCCTGCCATTCCGATGACAGCCTGCGCTTGCTGGCGCAGCCGACAGCGGCAGAGCAGGCAACGCTGGGGGTCATGCGCTATCAGGATAACGAGATGATCCTGCACCACGACACCGACCAGATGCCGCGCCGCCGTGCCTGCTGGTCGTCCTGGGTCTACAAGGCTGACACCCGCGACAACCGGGCCGCCATCGGCGTCACCTACTGGATGAACCGGCTCCAGAATATCGACGAAAACGATCCTCTGTTCGTTTCGCTGAACCCGGTAAAGGATGTGCGGTCGGATCTGATCTACGATCAAAAAACTTTCCGCCATCCGGTGTTTGACACCGCCGCGCTGCGCGCACAAAGCCGGATTGCCGATATCCAGGGGCATAACAACACCTGGTTTGCCGGTGCCTATCTGCGGCATGGGTTTCACGAAGACGGTTTTGCCAGCGCGGTGCGCGTCGCACGTGGCATCAGCGCGCGGGAACGGGTGATCGGATGACCCTGTGGCCCGAGCATATCGCCGGACAGACCACCCATGCCCGATATGGCGCCATCTCCAACAGCTTTCGCTACGGCGTGGACTATGTGCTGATTGACCCGCGCTCCGAGAGCGGCCCGCTGCTGTTTTCGCGCAATCGCTTCAATCTGGCTGCGGTCCATGATCGCAACCATGGTGGCGCACCAAAACAGGGGATCGGCCTGCCATGGGCGCAGAACGTGTTCGCCGACGCCGGGCTGGATCTGGAGGGGATCACCATTCGGCTGCTCACTCAACCGAGCTATCTGGGCCATATTTTCAACCCGGTCAGCTTCTGGCTGGCCTTTCGCGGCAAGGCGCTACATGCGGTCATCGCCGAGGTCAGCAATACCTTTGGCGAACGGCACAGCTATGTCTGTCACAAACCCGGCTTCACCGCGATCGCCCCCTCCGACAAGCTTCAGGCCAAGAAGATCTTTCACGTCTCTCCATTTCAGGACATTGCCGGGGACTACTGGTTCAACTTCGACATCGGCCCCCGGCGGATCGCCATCCGGATCGACCACAAGAACGATGGCGAAGGGGTGGTCGCCACGCTGACCGGCCCGCGCCAGCCGCTAAGCAACGCCGCACTCATATGCTCCAGCCTGCGCCGCCCGGCCGGCACGCTGCGCACGGTCGCGCTGATTTACTGGCAGGCGCTGAAATTGAAACTCAAGGGCGCCAGCTATCGCCCCCGCCCTACCCCACCGGAACATGAGGTCAGCTGATGATTTTCCTTACCAAACGCGTAAAACACGACTTTCTCGACAGCTGCGCGCGCATCCGCAAGGGCAGTCTGCGCCTGCTGACCCCAGAGGGCGACACCCATGATTTCGGCACCGGTGAACCACGCGCCGAAATCCATCTGCGTGACTGGAGCGCCATAACCGCCATGGCCGCCCGCGGCGATATCGGCCTCGGCGAGGCCTATGTCGCCGGACTTTGGGAGACGCCCAGCATCGAAGACGTCATCAAGGTGGCGCTGCTCAACCTCGATCATCTCACCGATTACGCCTACCCGAGTTTCTGGGCCAGTCTGAAGTTCCGGGTCGTGGACCGGATGCTGCGCGCCAATTCGATCAAGGGCGCGGCGCGGAACATCAAGGCCCATTACGACGTCGGCAATGAATTCTACCAGCTGTGGCTGGACGAAAGCATGACCTATTCCTCGGCCCTCTTTGCGCCGGGTGACAACGACCTCTCGCGTGCGCAGACCCGCAAATACGACCGGGTGCTGAGCCGCCTCACCGCCGGTGATCGCGTCCTGGAGGTTGGCTGCGGCTGGGGCGGATTTGCCGACCGCGCCGCCGAACAGGGGCGCCATGTTACCGGGCTGACCATCTCCCCCAGTCAGTTTGGTTATGCCGACGCGAGGCTCGATGGGCGCGCCGATATCCGCCTTTGCGATTATCGCAAATCGGAGGGAAAATTCGACAATATCGTTTCCATCGAAATGGTTGAGGCCGTGGGCGAACGCTATTGGCCCAGCTATTTCGCCACGCTGAAAGACCGTCTGGCCGATGACGGCCGCGCCGTGGTGCAGGCGATCACCGTTCAGGACAGCTATTTCGACATCTATCGGCAGTCCTCGGACTATATCCGCCAGTATACTTTTCCGGGCGGCATGTTGCTCTCTGATGCGGTGATCTCACATCAGGCGCGCACCGCTGGTCTGAAGGTTACGGATAATTTCGCCTTTGGCCAGGATTACGCGCGCACCTGCCGGGAATGGGCGGCGCGCCTTGTCGCGATGACCCCCAAAATCCACTCTCTGGGCTATGGCGAGGCCTTCCTGCGCAACTGGCGCTACTATCTGGAAACCTGCGCCGCCTCCTTCGAGGTCGGCCAGACGGACGTGGTTCAGGTGGAGCTGGCCCATGCCTGAGATCCGCCAAAACCGCCTACGCTCCGCCATCGCCGCATTTGCCGTCAGTCTCGGAGTGGGTCTCGCCAGCGCTGCAACGGCAAATACCGGCCTCAGCTCCCCGACCAAACTGGGAGAGGTCACCTTCCGCTGGTTTGGCCTGCCGCTCTATGATGCCAGCCTTTACACCGAAGGGCAGACCCGCTTTGACTGGCAGAACCCGATGGCGCTCAAGCTCAGCTATCGGCGCGGTTTCAGCAGATCCCAGCTGATGCAGGCCACGGTCGCGGAACTGCTGCGGCTGGAAGGCAGGCGCGCCGATCACGATCAGCTGGTCGGCAAGCTGGATCGCTGTTTTCGCGATGTGAGACCGGGCGACAGCTTCGTGGCAACAACCCGCGCGCCTGATCAGGTGGCGCTCTATCTGAACGGAAAACAGACCTGCGATCTGCGCCATGCAGACGCCCGCAAGCGGTTTCTGAATATCTGGCTGTCGCCCAACAGCCGCGCTGCGCGTTTGTCCAGCGAGCTGCGGGGCAACTGATGCAAGCCACCCGTATCTCCCTATTTGCGCTGATGCTGGCCGCCGCCGGTCTGCCGCTCTATATCCATCTGCCGCGCTTTGCGACGGCGGAACTGGGACTGAGCCTGGCAACCCTCGCAGCGGTGCTGGCGGCGATACGGGTGCTGGATTTCGTGCAGGACCCCCTACTGGGCTGGGTCACCGACCGCTGGCCGCAGGAACGCGCGACCTTTGCAGCTCTGGCGGCCTTTGGCATGGCAGTGGGGTTCATCCTGCTCTACACCTACCGCCCGGCGGCGGGGGGCGTGCTGCCATGGTTCGTCATCGCCCTGGTGCTTCTGTTCACAGCCTATAGTCTCGGAAGTGTTTTGTTCTACGGGCAAAGCACCGCGCTTGCAGGCAGCCCGGAGGCGCTGATCCGTCTGGCCGGGTTTCGCGAGGGCGGCACATTGGCCGGTATCATCCTGGCAGCCCTGGCGCCGGGCGCGCTGGTTGCCGTCGGCGCAGGCCACGGCGGCTACCCCGCTTTTGGCTGGATGCTGGCCGCACTCTGCGGTGTGGTCTGGTGGCTGACCCGCGGCCTCTGGACAGCGGCACCGCGCCCCGAACACCCGCTGTCCATCACCGCGCTGCGTGCAGCGGGTGGCCTTCGCCTGCTGGCGCTGGCCCTCGTGAACAGCCTGCCGGTCGCCATGACATCGACACTGTTTCTGTTCTTCGTCGAGGACAAGCTGGCGCTTGCCGATATGGCCGGCCCCTTTCTGGTCCTGTTCTTTCTCGCAGCGGGACTATCGGTGCCGCTATGGACCCGCGCGGCAGAGCGGTTCGGCGCGCGCGAGGTGTTGTTTCCGGCGATGGCACTGGCGATCCTTGCCTTTGTCTCCGCAGCCTTTCTTCCGCCCGGCGCCAGCCTTGGCTTTGCCGCCATCTGCATTGGTTCGGGGGCCGCGCTCGGCGCGGATATGGTGATCCTGCCGGTGCTGTTTTCACGCGCATTGGCGCGCGCCGGGTTGCAGGCGGGGCAGGCCTTCGGGCTATGGTCCTTTGCTGCCAAACTCGCGCTTGCCGCCGCTGCTGTGCTCCTGCTGCCGCTTCTGCAGATGAGCGGCTTCACCCCCGGTGGCGAAAACAGCGCCGCCGCCCTGCAGACGCTGACATGGGCCTACGCAATCATTCCCTGCTGCATCAAACTTATCGCCATCGCGATGGTGATCCGCCTCCCTGGAAAGGTAACCGCGTCATGAAACTCCTGCTTGTTGCCATCATTCTGTTGCTGCTGCTTGCGCTCCTTCGCCCTGGGCTGGGATTTCGCAGCCAGCACCCCGAACACTATGCCAATACCAGTCCCGCCTTCGACATTCGCACACATCTGAGCGGCGAGATGATCTCCGAAGGTATGATTTACGGCCCGTTGGGGCGCGTCTCCTCGCGGTTTGTCGCCACGATGACGGGCGAATGGGAGGGCGACACCGGCACGTTGAGCGAGAATTTCTCCTACGCCAGCGGCGGCACGCAGATGCGGAAATGGTTCCTCACCATGGGCGAAAACGGCAGCTTCACCGCCACCGCAGATGACATCATCGGCACCGGACAGGGTCAGCAGATGGGAGCCGCCGTGCGCCTGACCTATCGCATCCGCCTGCCAGAAAGCGCCGGTGGCCATGTGCTGGATGTCATCGACTGGATGTATCTGATGGAGAACGGCACGATCATGAACCGTTCCGAAATGCGCAAATTCGGCATCAAGGTGGCCGAGCTGATCGCCACCATGCGACCGAAGGGAGAGTGAGATGTTTGCAGGACAGACCTGGTGGATCGTCGGCGCGAGCGAGGGGCTGGGGCGTGCGATCGCTGAGAAGCTGGATGCCGCAGGCGCGCGGCTGGTGCTGTCAGCGCGCAGCGAAGAGCGCCTGCAGGAGTTGGCGGGCACGCTGAGCAATGCCACTGCCCTGCCACTGGATGTGACCGATCCCGACGCCATCAGCCGGGCCGTGGAGCAGATCGGCAAGGTGGATGGCCTCCTTTACTGTGCCGGGGCCTATGACCCGATGCCTGCGCAGGACTGGGACGCAGAGAAGGTCGAGCTGATCTGCGACGTGAACTTCATGGGCGCAATTCGTGTGGTTGGCCGCGTCATACCGCAGATGGTCGCTGCCAACGAAGGGCATATCGTGCTGATCGGCTCACTCGCCGGTCACACGGGCCTGCCCGGAGCGACCGGCTATGGCGCGTCGAAATCGGCCGTTATACACATGGCCGAAAACCTCCTGGCCGATCTGATCCAGACCCCCATAAAGGTTCAGGTGATCAATCCGGGTTTCATCAAAACCCGTCTGACCGACAAGAACGATTTCAAGATGCCGATGATCCGGACCCCGGATGAGGCCGCAGATGCCTGCCTGAAAGCGATGCGAAGCGGGCGCTTCAGCACCAGTTTCCCCGCCCCCTTCGCCTGGGTCTTCACCATCGGCAAACATCTTCCCCGCAAACTGTTCCTGCGCCTGATGGGGGCGGGAAAATGAGCCCCCATTCGCCGCGCCACATCGTCATTATCGGTGCCTCCGGTGGCATCGGGTCTGCGCTGGTTGACCATTTTGCGGCGCGAAACCCCGCCAGCCTGACGGCGGTCGCGCGCGGCGTATTGCCACCGAAGGCCGGCGTCGACAGCTACCGCGCCGATATCACGGATGAGGACCAGCTGGCCAGGTTTGCCGATGATCTGCGCCGCAGGGGTATCGCCCCGGATCTGGTCGTCGTTGCAACCGGGGTCCTCTCCGACGAGGCCGGGCTTAAGCCTGAGAAATCCTATCGTCAGCAGGACCCGTTGGCGTTCCGCAAGGTGTTTGAAATAAACACCTTTGCCCCCGCTATCATTGCCAAACATCTGCTGCCGATCATGCCTCGCAAGGGGCGCGCGGTCTTTGCCGCCCTGTCGGCGCGGGTCGGCTCGATCAGCGACAATGGCCTCGGCGGCTGGCACGCCTATCGCGCCTCCAAAGCGGCACTGAACATGCTGATCCGCAACTACGCCATCGAAACCGCGCGCAGCAACGAGGAGATGATCTGTGTCGGCCTGCATCCCGGCACCGTAAAAACACCGCTGTCGGAACCTTTTTCAAAGAACGTCCCCGACGACGCTCTGTTCGAGCCACAACAGGCCGCGGCCTACCTCGCCCAGGTGATCGACCGGTTATCGGCCAAGGACAGCGGGCGGGTGTTCGACTGGGCAGGCAAGGAAATCCCAGCCTGATGATGGGCTGATCGCCACCAGATCGTGGCGACCGTGTCATCAAACACAGCGCCGGACTTGCTCATCCAGCAGGCCCCATGCGACAGTGGGTGAACACCGCACGCAGCCATGCGCTCTGCGGACTCACCCGATGTGCCAGCTGCCTACAGGACCTTGCCGCCTTGAAATCCGTCCGGCTCCGCCTCCTATTGCTCGCACTTCTGCCGCTCAGCGTGGTGATGCCGCTGCTGCTGGTCGTGGCCATGGCGCGCTGGAACGCGGATTACGACAATGTTCTGATCGTCAATGTAGAAAGCGATCTGAAAATCGCCGACCAGTATTTGCGCCAGTTGCAGGCCAATACCGGCGATGATCTGGCAGCAATCGCCAGCTCGGCCCGGTTTGCCGAGGTCCTGCGCGCACCGTTGCAGGATCAGTTGCGGTTTCTTGACCAGCAGCGGCAATCCCTCCAGCTTGATTTCCTCTATTATCTGCCATTGCGCAATATTGACCGCGAGGCGCGCCGCTGGCCGGTGATCGACCGCGCCGCGCAGGGCAGGCTGGCCTCGGAAATCGACATTTTCTCCGCTGCGGACCTGGATGAGATCTCTGCCGACCTGCGTGACCGGGCCCGTATTTCCCTGATCGAGACCGAGGCCGCCGCGCCGACGACCCGACCGGCGGAAGATCGCGGCATGGTGATCCATTCCGCCGCGCCGGTGACCAATAACGGCAGTGAAGGCGTGCTGGTGGCGGGCCGGCTTCTGAACCGGGATCTTGATTTCATCGATACGATCAATGCGCTGGTCTATCTGGGCGACAGTCATCGCATCAGCCGCAAGGGCACCGCGACACTGTTTTTGGAAGATACCCGTATCTCCACAAACGTTCGCCTGTTTGAAGACGTCCGCGCGCTAGGCACCAGGGTTTCGCAGGCTGTGCGCGATGCGGTGCTGGGTGAGGGGCAGACCTGGCTCGACCGTGCCTTTGTGGTGAACGACTGGTATATCTCCGGCTATCTGCCGCTCACCGACAGCTTCGGGCGTCGCGTTGGGATGCTCTATGTCGGCTTCCTTGAGGCGCCCTTTGCGGCGGCCAAACTCTCCGCCTATTGGACTGTGGTGCTGTCATTCCTGTCCGTTCTGCTGTTGTCCGCGCCCCTGTTCCTGTGGCTGGCCAAAGGGATCTTTGCGCCGCTTGAGCAGATGAGCCACACCATGGCCCGTGTCGAACGTGGCGATCTGACCGCGCGCAACGGCAATGTCGGGCGCCGTGACGAGATCGGACAGGTTGCGGCCCATCTCGACAGCCTGCTTGATCAGGTTCAGGATCGTGACCAGAAACTGCGCGACTGGGCAGAGGAGCTGAACGCGCGTGTCGACCAGCGCACCGCCGAACTGCGCGCCGCCAACGAAAAACTGGAGGCAACCTATAAGCAGCTGGTGATGAGTGAGAAACTCGCCTCCATCGGCGAGATCACCGCCGGTGTGGCGCATGAGATCAACAATCCTGTCGCCGTGATACAGGGCAACGTCGATGTGATGCGGATGACTCTGGGCGCCGCCGCCGAGGAAGTGGACACCGAGCTGGCGCTGATTGACGATCAGATCCTGCGGATCAGCGCCATCGTTGGCAAACTGCTGCAATTTGCGCGCCCCACCGAATTTGGCACCTTCGAGGAAAGCCTGGATCTGGCCCCGGTTGTCTCCGACTGTCTGGTGCTGGTCGATCACGTGATCACCAAACAGGCCATTACCGTTGAAAAACAGTTCGCCGCAACGCCACCGGTTCGCATAGACCCGGGCGAATTGCAGCAGGTGGTGATCAACCTGATCCTCAACGCGGCGCAGGCCATGGAGGGCTGCGGCAGGCTCCTGCTGGCCCTGAGGCCGATGGAGCGCGACGGTGTCAGCGGCGCCTGTCTTGAGGTTTCGGACACCGGGCCGGGCATCGCTGCCGAAGATCTGCCGTCGGTGTTCAACCCGTTCTACACCACCAAACTGGGCGAAGGCACCGGGCTGGGGCTGTCGATCAGCCAGACCCTGATTCAGCGCGCCGGCGGGGTGATTTCGGCCGACACCCGGATTGAGAACGGGGAGATCAAAGGCGCCGTCTTTTCGATCTGGCTGCCTGCGGTCAAGGCCGGGGACTGAGCCACAGCCCGCGACACGCTGGCCGTCCATCCACCTATCGCTCGGATGATATCACAGCCCCCAACTGGCGCATTTTCGATCAATCGTTTTCCGCGAAACCCCCAACCGTCGGGCGGCCTCGGCGCGATTGCCGTCACAGGCATCCAGCACATGCACGATATGACGCTGCATCACCAGATCGAGCGTATCCATCGCAGCACTGCCCGTGATCCCGCCGGTGCCTGCGAACTCCTCAGGAAAGGCGCCGAGAATGACCGACCGTTCAATCAGGTTGCGCAGCTCACGCACATTGCCTGGCCAGTCGTAGCGGCTGAATTTCAGCAGGGTCTCAGCGTCGAGCTCCAGCGCAGGCATGGCCAGCGTGGTAGAGAACTGCTCCATAAACAGCGCCGCCAGCTCCACGATATCCTCAACCCGTTCGCGCAGCGGTGGCATCTGGATGTTGACGATATTGATCCGGTGATAGAGATCGGCACGGAAACGGCCCTCGGCCACGGCCTGTTCCAGATCGGCATTGGTGGCAAACAGGAACCGCAGGTTCAGCGGGATATCGCGCTCTGCGCCGACCGGCCGGATGCGCTGGTCCTCCAGCACGCGGAGCAGCGCAGCCTGCACCTGTTCGGGCATCTGGGCCACCTCGTCCAGAAACAGCGTGCCGCCATCAGCATAAAGAAACAGCCCGTCCTGTCGGCGGTCCTGCGAATCCACCATACCGAACAGCTCATGCGCGATGCGATCAGGCGCGATAGCCGCGCAGTTCACCGCCACAAACGGCTTCTCCGCGCGGTCCGACAGCGAATGCAGCGTCCGCGCCGCGATTTCCTTGCCGGTGCCACTGGCGCCGGTGAACAACACAGGCGTCGGCAGCGGCGCCAGCCGGGTAATCATGTCACGCGCGGTCTGAATCGCAGGAGATTTCCCCAGCAAACGCCCCCGCGCAGCGGTGCCCTCCGCCGATAGCGCATGTTTCAGCAGGTAGTTTTCCCGCCGCAGATGCTTGCGGTCCAGGGCCCGTGCCACGGAATTGAGGATCTGATTGGCGCGAAACGGTTTCAGCACGAAATCCGCCACCCCGACCCGCAGCGCCTGAATGGCAGTTTCCAGATCCGCATAGGCGGTGACCAGCACCGTATCGGCAAACAGGCCGACCTTATGCTGTTCCTGCACCCATTCCAGCCCGGTTTTGCCGGGCATGATATTGTCGAGGATGATCAGGTCGAAATGCGCCTGATCCAGAATATTGGACGCCTCCGCGGCAGACGCCGCCTGCTCCACCCGCTTGCAGCGGGGGGTCAGGATCTTGGTCATGAAATTGCGCATACCTGGTTCATCATCGATCACCAGGATCGACGCACCGGCAAGGTTTTCCCCATATTCATCTCGGGGCGGCGGCGCGGTTGTCAGCACGGTCAATCCAGTCGGACGGCCGGCCCGGAATGCACCTCGTAAGAGGCGAACCCCGCCTGATCCAGTGCCAGATTGGCGCCGGCGGCGATCACGATGATGGCGGCAAACCCCGTCAACATGGCTTTCATTGTGTTACTTCTCCACCTTGGTTGCGCGTTTCAGAAACGCAATCAGATCGCGCCGGTCCTGCGGATCGGTAATCCGCTGCATCGGCATCTTGGAGCCGGGGATATAGTGATCCGGCCCCAGATCGAAGAGGGCATCAATTGTCGCCTCTCCCCAGATTATATCAGATCCATCAAGGACCTGCGAATAGCGATAACCCGCCAGCGTGCCCGCCGGGCGACCAAAAACATCATATAGGCTCGGTCCCGCCTTGCGACTCTCACCGGGGCCGAGCGCGTGGCAGATCGAGCATTTCCGCATGAACTGCCGTTCGCCGTTGGGCATCGTTTCTGGGTCCTTCAGGAACCCGCGGTTGCCTGCCATCTGCGCCTCAGCCTCTCCCATCAGGGCAACCGGCCAGCCATAGGCCAGATCATCCAGCCCGGCGGCCCAGATGGTCTGCCCGTCCGGCGCAAACTCCAGCGCCCAGACCGGCCCGTCGCGGGTGGCGCGAAAATCGGCACTGATGCGCCAGGTCTCGGTGTCCACCATCATGATATAGCCCTGCCCGTCCCCGACGGCGAGCCGCGCGGTGCCCTCATGATGGGCCATTGCAAGGATAGGCCGTCGCTCCAGCGTGAAATCGGCTACAGGCTCGCCGGTCTGTGTGTCGACAACGCGCGTCGCGCCATCCACAGCCCCATAGGCCAGCCAGTCGCCACCGGGGCCAAGCGCCAGCTGGTTAATGCCAAAGCCCTGATCGACCAGGCGGCGGGGCGGTTGGCCTGCGTCCTCGTAGACCAGTATCTGCCCCTCCATCGTGGCGGCATAAATCGCCCCCCCTGGTCCGATTGCCACGTCATTGATGCCGCTGCCAACCGCTATGCGCTGTTCCGCTCCTCCGTCAAATGGCCAGAGACCGATATTGCCGTCCCAGCTCGCCGACACCAGCATTTCGCGGTCAGGGGCAATGGCCAGCGCCCGGATCTTGCCCAGATGGCGGCCGATCAACTCGGCCTGCTGGCCGCCCTTCGGCCACAGGTAGAGCGCGAAATCATCCCCCGCGGTGACCAGACGACCGGCATCGACAAAGGCCAGAGCGGTGACCGCTGCATCATGGGCCTCAAGCCAGCGTGGCGTGCGATCGCTCCACAGGCCCACGGCATTGTCGAAACTGCCGGTGGCCACCTGACCCTCGGGCGACACCGCCAAGGCCATCACCGGGCCGCCGTGGCCTTTCAACGTGGTGAACTCATCCCCGTCGGCCGGATCGGCACCTGCGGGCAGCGCCAGAACAGTCGCAGCGCAGGCGGCCAACAGATGACCCGTCCGCAGAACCAGCGCTGACAGGCGGCACCACACCGCCGGTCACTCCGCCGGTGTTGCGCCCTTGGCGCTGCCGCTGCTGCCCTCTGGCGTGACTTCGCCTTTTTCGCGCATTTCCTCCAACCAGATGGAGTGGTGCTGATGCGCCCAAGCCTCGTCCACGTCGCCGGATCCCATCGCGTCAAAGGCACCTTCCATGCCCAGCGAGCCGATGTAGATATGCGCCAGAATAATCGCCATCAGCACAAAGCTGATAATGGCGTGCCAGCTCTGGGCCAGCTGCATTTCTTCCTGCGGTGCAAGGTCAACCGGCAGGGTGCCATAACCCACCAGCTGCGGCAGGCCGAGATCATTCAAGATGGCAAAGGTCTTGGCAAAGAGCGGCATCTCAAACGGGAACAGGAGCGACAGGCCCGAAACCGAAATGGAGGTTCCAAGAACAATCACCGACCAGAAAATCAGCTTCTGGCCAAAGTTGAACTTCTTAGCGGGCGGATGGGCCTTGCCGACAATGCCGCCCATCTGGCGGATCCACACCAGATCCGTACGGTTGGGGATATTGTGGGCCACCCACATGACAAACACCATGATCAGCGCCAGCATGAACGCCCAGGAAACATTGTTGTGGACCCATTTGCTCCAGATCAGCAGGCCCGCGTTGATCTCCTTGCCCAGATAGGGGGCGATCACCATCCGGCCAAACAGGCTGGCCAATCCGGTAACGCCCAGCAGAATGAAGGATCCCGCCAGCATCCAATGGGCAAAGCGTTCGATGAACTGAAAGCGGGTGACCGTGCGTCCGGTAGAGGGCTCGTCTATGCGAATACGGCCGCGCAGCAGATAGAACAGCGCCAGAAAGCCTATCGTGCCCAGCAATAGCCAGCCACCATAGGTGCGAAGCGGCCCATCGCGGAAAGTCAGCCAGCGCATACCGCCATCCTGCACCAGAACAGTGGCAACATCGCCCCCCGCCGAGACCCGCAGATCTGCCGCGTTGTAGCGGATTGCGCGCCAGAGTTCGGGATCGGAGGCCCCACCGAGCGTGCCCAGCTGTTGCGTGATCCCGGCGCCAATCGCGCCCGCACCGGTATCGTCGCTGCGGAAACTGTCGTCGATTTTTTCGCCGCGCTGACGGGCCAGGATATCCTCCAGCGTCTGCGCCCCACCCGTGGCACTGCGATCCGGCACCGCCTCCGCCGCAGGGGCACCCTGGGTGTCCTGCGCCGCAGCGATCCCCGCCATCAGCGTCAGTTGCATCAGAATTGCAAAGGCGATGCGCAGCATGGGCCACACTCCTTCATGGGTTGTCTTGGAAACTGAACAGGAAAACAGGACGGCCCGCGCGGGCGGGCCATCCCTTCATGTCAAAGAGGGCTGATCAGCCGCCCTTCTGGTCATAGGCTGTCCCCCAGCCCCAGGCACCCGAGCCAAAGCCACGGGCGACAACGCGTTCGCGGTAGACCGCAGACACGACATCGCCGTCACCGGCCAAAAGCGCCTTGGTTGAGCACATCTCGGCGCAGATGGGCAGCTTACCCTCTGCAATCCGGTTGCGCCCGTATTTGGAGAATTCCGCATTGGAATGCGTCTCCTCGGGACCACCGGCGCAGAAGGTGCATTTGTCCATCTTGCCGCGGCTGCCAAAGTTGCCCGCCTGCGGATACTGCGGCGCACCAAAGGGGCACGCGTAGAAGCAATAGCCACAGCCAATGCAGAGATCCTTGGAGTGCAGGACCACGCCTTCTTCGTTCTGGTAGAAGCAATCGACCGGGCACACCGCCATACAGGGTGCGTCCGAGCAATGCATACAGGCGACCGAGATCGACCGCTCGCCGGGTTTGCCATCATTGATGGTCACCACCCGACGCCGGTTGATGCCCCAGGGCACCTCATGCTCGTTCTTACAGGCCGTCACGCAGGCGTTGCATTCAATGCAGCGTTCGGCGTCACAGAGAAACTTCGCTCTTGCCATATCTCTTTCTCCTTATGCTGCGCTGATTTTGCAGAGAGTACATTTGGTCTCCTGCATCTGGGTCACGCTGTCGTAGCCATAGGTCTGTGCGACGTTGCAGCTTTCGCCCAGAACATAGGGGTCAGCCCCATCCGGGTATTTGTCGCGCAGATCCGTGCCCTGGTAGTGACCACCAAAGTGGAACGGCATGAAGGCAACGCCCTCTCCGACCCGCTCTGTGACCATTGCCATGACTTTGACCTTGCCGCCTTCCGGGCCTTCGACCCAGACCTGAGAGCCATCGCGAATGCCGATATTGTTGGCATCGCGCGGGTGGATCTCGACGAACATGTCCTGCTGCAATTCCGCAAGCCACGGGTTGGACCGGGTTTCTTCGCCGCCGCCTTCATATTCGACCAGACGACCTGAGGTCAGGATGATCGGATATTCCTTGGAGACGTCGTTCTTCTGGATCGACGCATAGAGGGTCGGCAGCCGGTAGGCGTGACGGTCCTCATATGTCGGGTAGTCTTCGACCAGATCCCGGCGGTTGGTATAGAGCGGCTCGCGATGGATTGGCACCGGATCCGGGAAGGTCCAGACCACGGCACGCGCCTTGGCGTTGCCAAAGGGCGCACATTCATGCGCGATGGCAACCCGCTGGATGCCGCCCGACAGGTCGGTTTTCCAGTTCACCTTGGCCACCTTGTCGTCATAGTCCGACGGGAAGGGCGACATGCTCTGCTCGCCAACTTCGTGGGTGTAATCGGCAAACCCATCCACCCCGGCAGCCTTGGCGATAAAGGCCCGCTCGGACGCGGTCAGCTCGGTGTGCCAGCCCAGATCCTTCAGCATCTGATAGGTGAACTCAGGATAACCATCCTGAATGTCGGAGCCTGCGGAATAGACACCTTCTGCCAGCAGGTTGTCGCCATCCCGTTCCACACCAAAGCGCGCGCGGAAGGTCAGGCCGCCCTCGGAGACAGGTTTTGACATGTCATAGAGGTTTGGCGTGCCCGGGTGACCCATTTCAGCGGTTCCCCAGCAGGGCCAGGGCATCCCGTAGTAATCGCCGTCAGCAGGACCACCCACCGCCCGCAGCGTGGTGCGGTCAAAGGTGTGCTGATTGGCCATATGCGTTTTCATCCGCTCCGGCGACTGGCCGGTATAGCCGATCGTCCACATACCACGGTTGAATTCGCGGGTGACGCTTTCGACATTCGGCGTCTCGGCATCTTCCATCTCGATATTGCGGAAGAACCGGTCGCCCCAGCCGAATTTATTGGCGAATTTGGCGATGATCACATGGTCCGGCAGGCTTTCGAACAGCGGATCGACGATCTTGTCGCGCCACTGCAAGGACCGGTTGGACGCGGTGACCGAACCCCGGGTCTCGAACTGGGTACAGGCGGGCAGCAGATAGACACCATCGGTGCGATCATGCAGCACCGCAGAGACGGTGGGATACGGGTCGACAACGACCAGCATGTCCAGCTTCTCCATCGCCGTCTTCATCTCCGTCATACGGGTCTGAGAGTTCGGCGCATGGCCCCACAGGACCATGGCCCGCACGTTATTGGGCTGGTCTATGTTCGCCTTGTCTTCCAGAATGCCGTCGATCCAGCGGCTGACCGGAATACCCGTCAGGTTCTGCATCGACTTGTCCTTGCCATCGGCCCCTTTGGTGGTGTCGAACTGACCGGCAAGCCATTCGCTATCCTCACCCCAGACACGGCCCCAATGCGCCCATGCGCCCGCCGACAGGCCATAGTAACCCGGCAATGTATGGCTCAGAACGCCAAGGTCGGTTGCGCCCTGCACGTTGTCGTGGCCACGGAAGATATTGGTGCCGCCGCCCGATGTGCCCATGTTGCCCAGCGCAAGCTGCAGAATGCAGTAGGCGCGGGTGTTGTTGTTGCCGGTGGTGTGCTGGGTGCCACCCATACACCAGATCACGGTGCCGGGGCGGTTGTTGGCCATTGTCCGCGCCACGCGCTTCAGCTGGCTGCCGGGAGTGCCGGTCACACGCTCGACTTCCTCGGGCGTCCACTTGGCCACTTCTTCGCGGATCTGATCCATGCCCCAGACACGGGTGCGGATGAATTCTTTATCTTCCCAGCTGTTCTCGAAGATATGCCACAGGATCCCCCAGACCAGCGCCACATCGGTGCCGGGGCGGAAACGCACATATTCATCGGCATGGGCTGCCGTGCGGGTGAAACGCGGATCGCAGACGATCAACGGCGCGTTGTTCTGCTCCTTGGCCTTCAGAACATGCAGCAGCGAGACAGGATGCGCCTCTGCCGGGTTGCCGCCGATGATGAAGATCGCCTTGGAGTTATGGATATCGTTGTAGCTGTTGGTCATGGCGCCGTAGCCCCATGTATTCGCAACACCCGCAACCGTGGTCGAGTGACAGATCCGCGCCTGGTGGTCGACGTTATTGGTGCCCCAATAGGCGGCGAACTTGCGGAACAGATAGGCCTGTTCGTTGTTATGCTTGGCCGAGCCAAGCCAATAGACGCTGTCGGGTCCGCTCTCTTCGCGGATCTGCATCATGCCGTCGCCGATCTCGTTGATCGCCTGTTCCCAGCTGATGCGCTTCCATTCCCCGCCTTCTTTCTTCATCGGGTACTTCAGACGGCGTTCTCCATGGGCGTGTTCGCGCACGGAGGCCCCCTTGGCACAATGGGCGCCGAGGTTGAACGGGCTGTCCCAACCGGGTTCCTGACCGGTCCAGACGCCATTCTGCACCTCTGCTACGACGGTACAGCCGACCGAGCAGTGGGTGCAGACGGATTTGACGGTTTCCACCGCGCCAGCCGCAGCCGTGGCGGCATTGGCCTTGGTGACGGATCCACCGGTGGCGCTGATGGCGGCAAGCCCACCAATCGCGAGGCCGGATCCGCGCAGAAACGCGCGGCGGTCAACGGAGCTTTCTGCAACCTTGGACAGGATACTGGTCCGCTGGGGGCGTCGCGCAACCCCGTTGGTCTTTTTCCTAAGCATGTGTTCCTCCCTTGCTTCCCTTACGGGTTCGCTGGGTTATCGGGGGCCTTTGGCAGTCGGGCGTCACGCAACCAGTCGCCGTGGGCGTTCAAAACATCACCGGTCGGTCAGAACCGGAGACTGTCGTAATAGGCGCGGGTGTGCGCGGTATCCTGCATCACTTCCGATGTCAGGTCAGGCTCGGCCGCCTCGGCCGTGCCGCCGGTCGTCGCCACCGCAATTGCCGCAATCGGCGTTGTGGTCGCTGCCAGCTTGAGAAAGTCGCGGCGGCTCTGGGCCTCCTCGGTCTTTCTGGTCATGTGATCCTCCTCCTCAGTTGGTTGGCTCACGTGGGTTAAGGACGGCACGCCGTCCCGGCTCAGGCGGATTGCTCCGCACTCATTCGAAATCCTTCGGCCTCGATCTCCATGAAGACCCGGCCCACGGCACCGACGGCGGCATAAAGAACCGAGTTCTTCGCCGCCTCCAGATCGGAATAGAAATGCCCGGCCCAGGGGCCTATGTGTTTGTTGAAGAACTGTTTCTGGTCACCCAGCGGTGCTGCCGTGCCGAAACGTCCGGCAATCAGCGCCCCCATCATCTCCATAAGGGAGGCGATATTATCCTCCGGCTCATAGACATTCTGGGCCCGTGTCATGCCCCGCGCAGCCATGTCCTGCCGCAGGGCTGCCAGCGGTTTCTCGTTCAGAAATCCGGTCAGATAGTAGCTGGCATAGGGCAGCAGCTCGCCACGGCCCAGACCGATGAACAGCTTGTTGAACTCCCGCTCAGCGGCCGCAGGTTTGGTCAGCCGCGCGATTTTCGCCAGCGCGTTGATCGCCGTGCCCAAGTCGGTGTCATCCCCGGATAAACCGGCCACCTGCGCCAACAGCATCTCATCCGGCGGCCCCGACAGCATCAGGCCCAGAAAATTGTAGAGATCCGCACGCAGACGGTCTTCATCCTGCGGAATGGCAGGACCGGCCGTCTGTTCGGCTGTCTCTGACTGGGCGTGCTCGGCGGTCATATGTGTCTCCTCGCAGGGGTCTTGGTCTGGGTTTCGGGTGGGTCAGGTGGCGGGTGCGTTGGTGTCAGCGGCAAAGGTGAAGCGCATACGCCTCGGCGCCGACGCCACCGGATCGGGAACGGGATCAGCAACAGCGGCAAAGACGGGATCAGCCGCTGTCGGCATTGACGGCATCCGGGCTGCCGCCTCCTGTGCATGGTCTGGATCGGCACCACCTGACGGCGACTGCAAGCCCATGGTTGGGCGGCGCACGGATTCGAGCGGCGCTGTCTCGGCCTGCCCAGCACCGGCCTGCAAAGAGTCGCATGAGGCTGCCTCATGCGGCGCGACCGCCGCGACCGTCTCCTCAGCGGCCAGCGCTTCGGCCTCCTGCTCGGTGTCAGCGGTCGTGGCTGCGGCCTCTTCTGCCTGCCGCGCCAGCTCCTCTACATGCGCGGTCATGCCCTTGCCGACCTGATATGCGGTCTGAAGATTCTCGATCACCATGGCGCTGTCGGTGAAATCCTCGCCGTAATCCAACAGCCCGTCGACATTGGCCAGAATCGGATTGCTGGTCCACAAACGGCGAAGGGCGCGGGTACGGATCCGCGCCGGAATGGTCTCTTTCAGGAACACGCTGAAGTCATCGCCCTGTTGCATCTCATCGGGGTCCGGCAGGTTCAGCTCTTGCAGGATCTCGGCGTCACTTTTCTCCTCCAGCGCCTCTTCGGCGGCCTGACGTGCGGCAGCAGCGACCTCGGCGGCCTCAGCCTCCTGTTCGGCCGCAACACGGGCGCGGCGGCGGGACCAGAAATCATCCCGGCTCATGACAGGCGCGCCTTCTTCAGGGCGGGCGAGCGATAGACATCGGTCATCTGCGAGATGCGCGGATCGCCGATCCCGTCCTCGCTGGCGTCGGTCTTGACCCGGTCCCGGCGCCGTTTCTTGAACGGCTCGTCGTGAAAATGCAGCTGCGCAAAATCGCGGACCCAGGCAATCAGCCCGTCCGGCATCGGTACTTTTTCCACCAGATCCTCGCCGTTGTCGGCGTAATCCTGCGCCTCATAGGGCGAGGCCGTCACCAAGAGCACCTCAAGCGGCCGATCGTCCGACACGCCGTCGCGCAGGACCACATAGATGCAGGGTGGTTCCGCGGTCAGCCCGTGCAGATAGGCCTCGGCCTCGCTCCGGTGCAGCTCCAGCGGCAGGGTGGCGGCGTGGTACTCCCGCACCTCGCCCGCTTCGCGTAACAGCTGCCAGTCCGCCTGCGCCGCGCCCGGTAGCACCGAGGTTGCCTTCCACGACCAGCGCGCCCAACGGGTCACCCCCGGCTGACGCCGCAGGACGACACCCAGCGGCATCACATCCGTCTTTGCACTGCGATCCCCGGTCTCAGACACGTCAACGCCCTATTTGGTCAGTTCGGTTGACAAAACAGTGCCGCATTCTGCGACCACACGGGAAGATAACTTTTGCTGATGGCGCGTTAAATCAACATCAAAGGTCAATTTGACCAGCCCGACATGCCCCCTTTGGACAGTGCGGACGAAAAGTCTAATTCGACTAATTCACTCAGGCTTAACGCAGGGGAAGCGCGATGCCTTGCCACGGCGAATCACTTGCCTCATCTAAGCCACCCGGCGGCACGGCTGACCGGCAAATTGCGGTTTACCTGCTTGCGCAAACATGCCTAGTCTAAGCCCGGAGCGGCGGATTTCTGCTGCTTTCACCAAGCGAGAAACACGCGGAGAAAACATGTCTAAGCAATTGATTCTATGTGATTGTGCCGGAACGCAATCAATCGATTCCGAGGCATTGTCCCGTAGCACAGGCCTGCCCTGTTCAAAGCTGCATTCAGCGCTTTGTACCGATCAGATCGAACAGGCGGCACAGGCCATCTCGCAGGGGGACGCAATTATTTGCTGCGCCCAGGAGCACCGGATTTTCGAGGCGCTGGCAGAGGAAATCGACCAGCCGGCCCCGGCCTTTGTCGACCTGCGCGACCGGGCCGGATGGACCGCCGATACCGCCTCGACGCTGCCCAAAATGACCGCGTTGATTGCTGAGGCAACGCTGACACCGCCCCTGTCAAAGACCATAGACCTGCATTCGGAGGGGCTCTGCCTGATCCTTGGCGCGCCGGAGGTGGCCTATGCCGCAGCCGAGCGGCTGCAGGAGAGCCTCGCGGTGACCGTGCTTCTCGAGACGCCGAGCGACCCCCCTCATAGCCGCGCCTACGATGTGATTTCCGGCCAGCTGCGCCATGCGCGGGGCGCCTTGGGACAGTTTTCCGTCACCATCGACCGGCTGCAACAGCTGGACGTCACCGGGCGCAGCTGGACCTGGGACGAGGCGCGCGACGGCGGGCAGTCGGTCTGCGATATCATTCTCGACCTGCGCGGCGGCCAGCCGTTGTTTCCCGCGCCCGAAAAACGTGACGGCTACCTGCGCGCCGATCCAAAGTCCGCCCCGGCCGTCGCCGAGGCCACGCTGAGCGCCAGCCAGCTGGTCGGCACTTTCGAAAAACCCCTCTACGTGCGCAGCGAGCCGTTGCTTTGCGCCCATTCGCGCGCCGAGCAGACCGGTTGCACCCGCTGCCTCGATGTCTGCCCGACCGGTGCCATCAGCCCGGCCGGCGATCATGTCAGCATTGACCCGATGATCTGCGCCGGATGTGGCTCCTGCGCCGTGCTCTGCCCCTCCGGCGCAATCACCTATGACGCGCCGCCAACCGATGCGCTGATGCGCCGGATCCAGACCCTGGCCAAGGCATATGCAGAGGCTGGTGGCAACGTCCCCCGCCTGCTGGTGGTCGATCAGCACGGTGATCAGATGGTCGAGCTGGCCGCCCGCCACGGCCGCGGCCTGCCGGCGGATGTGATCCCCCTGTCGGTCGAGGCGCTCAACAGTTTTGGTCACGCCGAAGCCCTCGCCGCCCTCGCTGCCGGTTTCGCCGAGGTTTCGGTGCTGCTCTCGCCTAGGGCTGAGCGCGACGTGCAGGACCACGAGCTGGCTCTGGCCACGGCGATTGCCGGGCCCTACCTGCATCTGCTGGAGCTGAACGACCCGGATCAGCTAAGCGACCGCCTCTTTGACCGCAGCGGCGCTCAGGCGCGGGTGGAAACCCCGCAGCGCCCGATGGGCACACGGCGCCAGATCACCCGTCAGGCCGCCAAGGCTCTGCTGCCCGAAGCCGAAACGCTGCCCCTGCCCGAGGGCGCCCCCTATGGCGCTGTTCTGGTCGCCGCCGACAAATGCACGCTCTGCCTCTCCTGTGTCTCGCTCTGCCCCTCCGGCGCGCTGGGGGACAACCCGGACCTGCCGCAGCTGCGCTTTCAGGAGGATGCCTGTCTGCAATGCGGTCTCTGCGCCAATGTCTGCCCGGAGGACGCGATCCGCTACGAGCCACGCCTGAACCTGACATCCGACGCGCTGTCACAGGTGGTCCTGCACGAGGAAGAACCCTTTGCCTGCGTCGAATGCGGTTCGCTCTTCGGCGTCAAATCCACCATCGACAAGATCACCGAGAAACTGGCCGGGAAACATTCGATGTTCGCCAACCCGGATGCCGCCCGGATGATCCAGATGTGTGACAATTGCCGGGTCAACGCGCAGTTCCATCAAAAGAACTCGCCCTTTGCAGGCGCGGAGCGCCCCCGTGTCCGCACCACCGAGGACTACCTCAGCAAACGCAAGGATCACTGATCCCGAAATGCCGCGATAAGATGATGACGCTACTTATGCTCCAACGGCGCCCCCAGATCCGCGGGGCTGAGCACGGCCACATAGGCGAGGATATTCTCCAGCTCGTCCAGCGTGAGTTCGACCGGAACAATCGGCGAGGGGCGTGCCTCGTCGAAGGGCGGCGTGATCTCGGCAATCTGGGTAAAGGCGGGATGCGGGTTCAGCGCGTAGAAGGCCTGAAACCGCTCCTCCCAATTGGCGAGGCTGCGCAACACATAGAACGACGGGGTCGAGCCGATACTGTTGATCCGTCCGGCCTCCTCCACCGCGTGACAGCGCCCGCAGTGGGATTTGGACAGATCGTATCCGCGTCCGGCGTCGCCGTCCCATGTGGTCACAGCCACCGCGGCCTGTGCCTGCTTCGGCACCCGGAACATCTGGCGCCCCTCGGGGGCAAAGGCGGCAATCGTGCGCGCGCCCACATCAGAGGTCAGCCAGTCTGCAAAGCGCCGCGCCCCGGCGTGATCCGGCGCGATCAGCTCCAGATGCCAGACGGTCCCGTCCCCCTCCATCACGGGCTGGCCGGTCATGCCCAGCATCATCTCGGCGACATCATTGCTGTCGACCAGTTCGATCCGCACCTGCGTCTTCAGCGAAAACCGCGGCAACAGAAACCCCAACACCCCGGTCTCCACCAGTGGCGCAGGAGCGGCCAGTCGCAGCTTTGCCGGATCGCTCTCGGCCTGTCCGCTGGCCGGTCGCAGGATCAGCGCAAGCAGAATTATCGCCAGTATTCCCGCGTAACCGCGCAAAAGAGTACATACCCAGACCATATGAAATGCTAGGAAACCACCTACATCCCCGTCAAGAGCCGTTACAGCCGGGGCCAAAAGCCCCGCAGGCCATCAAAAACAATCAAGCCAGCTTAGACCAAGCTCGCCCCAATAAGGAGCAACCCCGGCGTGTCCCTCACTCGTGAAACTGTCCTAGAGGCGCTCAAGACCATCAAAGACCCGGTGTCCGGCAGCGATATTGTCGCCGCTGGCATCGTCCGCGCGCTCAATATCGAAGAGGGCACAGTCCGCTTTGTGCTGGAAATCGACCCGGCCAAATCCGATATCTACGCGCCCGTGCGCGATGAAGCCGACGCAAAGGTGACGGCGCTGCCCGGCGCCGGCAAGGTTTCGGCCATGCTGACGGCCCATTCCGAAAAGGCGC
Organism: Phaeobacter sp. JH20_34; assembly: GCF_048056095.1. NCBI lineage: Bacteria > Pseudomonadati > Pseudomonadota > Alphaproteobacteria > Rhodobacterales > Roseobacteraceae > Phaeobacter > Phaeobacter sp. JH20_34. Next base: position 188,067 of record NZ_JAYMWT010000007.1, read on the forward strand.
CGCCGGACCTGAAGCCCAAACCGGCCGCCCAGCCGCAGGGGCCGCAGAAAATTCCCGGCGTCGACCGGATCATCGCGGTTGCCTCCGGCAAGGGCGGCGTCGGCAAGTCCACGGTTTCGGCGAATATCGCCTGTGCCCTGGCCGCTCAGGGCCGCCGTGTCGGCCTGCTTGATGCTGATGTCTACGGCCCTTCGCAGCCCAGGATGCTGGGGGTCTCCGGTCGGCCCGCCAGCCCGGATGGCAAAACCATCCTGCCGATGCGCAACCACGGGGTCACCATGATGTCGATCGGCCTGATGACCAACGAGGATCAGGCGGTTGTCTGGCGCGGCCCGATGCTGATGGGGGCCCTCCAGCAGATGATGATGCAGGTGCAATGGGGCGCGCTGGACGTGCTGATCGTGGACCTGCCGCCGGGCACCGGTGATGTGCAGATGACGCTGGCGCAAAAGGCGCATGTGGACGGCGCCATCGTGGTGTCCACCCCGCAGGATGTGGCGCTGATCGACGCCCGCAAGGGCATCGACATGTTCCAGAAACTCAACGTGCCGATCATCGGCATGGTGGAAAACATGTCCACGCATATCTGCTCCAACTGCGGGCATGAGGAACATGTCTTTGGCCATGGCGGCGTTGCTGCCGAGGCTGAGAAACTGAATGTGCCGCTGCTGGCGGAGATCCCGCTGCATCTGGATGTGCGCGTTGCCGCCGACGGTGGCGCGCCGATTGCGGTCAGCAAACCCGACAGCGCGCAGGCCAAGGCGTTCCACGATCTGGCGGCAGATCTGATCGCCAAGGGTCAGGCCTGATCCGATGGCCGAAATGAGCGACCTCAGCTTCCCCCCCCTGATGGAGGGGCTCGCGCTCAGCGGGGCCGACGATCCCTTTGCCATCGCCTGTCAGAAGGCGGTTCTGGGCTGCGACGCAGGTCTGGTGGTGCATAACCTGCTGCATGACCGGCTTCAGGCGGCCTTTGTCTTTGCGCCCGAGGTTGCCCTGCGGCAGGCCATGACCATGCTTCCGGTCTGCGGTATTGCACTGCAAAACGCCCTTGGCGCGCTGGCCCCGCCCGAGGTGGCGGTGCATCTGCAATGGGACGGCGGCCTGCGCATCAACGGCGGGCGCTGCGGCCGGCTGCGTGCCGCCGCCAGTACAACCGCGCCATCAGAGGTGCCAGACTGGCTGGTCATCGGCCTCGACCTGCCGCTCTGGCCGCCGAGCGACGGGGAAACCGGCGATCGTCCCGAGGATACCGCGCTTTATGCCGAGGGCTGCGCCGATGTGGATGCAGGCCAGTTACTGGAAAGCTGGGCCCGCCACGCGCTGCACTGGATCAACCGCTGGGAAGAGGACGGCACGGAGCCGGTGCACACGACCTGGCGCGGCCTTGCCCAGGATATTGGCGAAACCGTCACCCATGCGGGCCTGAATGGCACCTTCCTCGGCGTGGACGAAGATTTCGGCCTGCTGTTGCGGGACGAGGCGACAACCCATCTGATCCCCCTGACCACCCTACTGGAGACACCGTGATGCAGCTTGCCCGCGCCATTCATTTCGACGAGAGCGATCAGAACGTCTTTGCCAGCCCGGCCCACACCGGCGAATGGTGTATTTCGGGCGGGTTTGAGTTTTCCAACTGGGAAGAGGCCGACCTGATCGGCAAGCAGCGCCAGGCCTTTGCCAATGGCTGGATGGGGCTGGAAACCGGCGGGCGTGTCACCTTTGTTGCGGTGACGCGGATCGAGGAGAGCGAGCTGGCAGGCCTCACCGATCTGCTGGCCGCGCATTTCGTCAGCTACTACGGCGCCCCGGATCTGGCCGCCGCCCGCCCGGTGGCTGCGGAAGAGCTGGCACATATGGCGGAACTCTGCGCCGATCACGCGCCCAATACGCTGCTGACGGTGATGCGCGAGCTGACAGAGGCGGGCGTCAAGGAAAGCTATCGCAGCATCGAGCCGCAGGAGGCGGGCCTGGAACAATTCGCCATCCATGTGACCGACGACTGATTGACCACGCACGGCGCGAAGCCCGCAACCGGCCCCTCCCGCCCGGAGTGCGGCGGGTCAAAGCCCCCCGCTCCCGTTGGGCCAGGCGCCGCGCTCAGGCGCGGCGTCTGCACATTGCAACCGCTGTGCTGTGGATGCCGCTATCGCCTATGGCGCCGCGTTGAACACAAACAGCGCCTCGCCATTGATCTGGTAGCCGTTGATCAGCTCCTTGGCGGTATCCGACACCAGCCAGCCTTCCAGCCGGGCTGCGGATTCTGCCTTCACATGGGGGTGTTTCTGCGGGTTGACCGGCAGATAGGCATATTGGTTGAACAGCACCGGATCCCCCGCATAGAGCAGCGCCAGATCGCCCTTGTTGGCGAAATTGAGCCAGCTTGCGCGGTCCGACATGATGTAGCCCCCCATGCCAGAGGCTGTATTCAGCGCGGCCCCCATGCCTGCGCCAACAGCGTTGTACCAGCCGCCAAATCCGTCAGGTGACAGATCCGCCGCGGCCCACAGGCTCAGCTCTTTCTTGTGGGTGCCGCTGTCATCGCCGCGACTGACAAAAGCCACCTCGGATGCGGCCACTTTTTGCAGTGCCTCCGCTGCCGACTGCGCGCGGCCAATGCCCGCCGGGTCCGCCTTGGGGCCTACAAAGACGAAATCATTATACATGATCTCGCGGCGATGGGTGCCGTTGCCGCCTGCCAAAAACGCCTCCTCGGCCTTCTTCGAATGCACCAGAATCGCATCCACATCGCCCGCCTCGCCCAGACGGATCGCCTGACCGGTGCCCACCACCAACAGCTGCACCTCCAGCCCCAGATCCGACTTGATCTGCGGCAGCAGAACCTCTGCCAGACCGGAGTTGTGGAAGGATGTGGTCACCGCCAGCTTCATCTCCTCCGCCAGCGTCGCCGTCCCCATTGTCAGCGCAGCCAGTGCCACCAGCACAATCCGTTTCATTCGACAATATCTCCTCTTAGAAATGCGCGGCCCTGTTCGGTATGGGGCCGGGTAAAAAATGCCTCCGCCGCTGAAAACTCGGCAATCTGACCGTGCAGAACAAACAGCACCTCATCCGCCAGACGCTGCGCCTGACCCATATTGTGGGTCGACATGATCAGCCGGGTGCCTGCCGCTGCCGCTTCGGTCAGGATCTCCTCGATTTCGCGAGTGGCGCGCCCGTCGAGCGAGGCGCAAGGCTCATCCAGGAACAGCAGCTGCGGCTTGCGGATCAGGGCCCGTGCCAGCGCCAGTTTCTGCCGCTCACCGCCCGACAGCAGCACCGCAGGCCGGTGCAGCGCATCGCCGCCCAGACCGATCCGCTCAGCCCAGATCTCGGCCTCGGCCAGCGCCACCTTGCGGGCCACCCGGTTCAGCCGCAGCGGATAGGCGATATTTTCCACCACAGAGCGGCGCATCATCACCGGCGTCTGAAACACAAAGGCCTGGCGCCGCTGGGCTTCGGCCATGGCGCAGCCCCAGCTGATCCGCCCCTGCCCCAGTCGCAGGATGCCATGTAGCATCTTCAGCAGGGAGGTCTTGCCCGAACCATTCGGTCCGATCACGATGGTCGTCCCCTGCCCGTCCAGCCGCAGATCCACCGGACCTATCAGTGTCTTGCCACGGCGGCGCACCTGCGCCGCCTCGACAACCAGCGGAAAAAGACTGCTCACCTTGCTCACCAGCGGCCCTCGCTCTCGGTCTGACCCAGCCAGTGGATGGTCAGATTCACCGCCACCGCCAACGCGATCAGCACAAAGCCAAGCCCCAGCGCCATGGCAAAATCCCCTTTGCCGGTCTCCAGCGCAATCGCCGTCGTCAGCACCCGGGTGGCATGGTCGATATTGCCGCCAACGATCATGATCGCCCCAACCTCACCGATCGCGCGACCAAACCCGGCCAGCGCCGCCGTGAGCAGCGCCCGCCGCCCGTCCCACAGCAGCGTGGCAATGCGCTGGCTCTGGCTGGCATTCAGCGAAATCAGCAGATCGTGGTAATCGCTCCACAGATCGCGCAGCGACTGATGCGCGATCGAGGCGATGAGCGGCACGATGATGATCACCTGCGCAATAATCATCGCGGTCGGGGTGAACAGCAGCCCCAGCACCCCGAACGGACCGGCCCGCGACAGCAGCACATAGACCACCAGCCCCACGACCACCGGCGGCAGCCCCATCAGGGCGTTGAGCACCGCAATAGTGACCCGACGCAGGCGAAACCGGCGCACCGACAGCAGCGCCGCCAGCGGCAGCGCAATCACCGAGGCCACCAGCAACGCGGTCAAAGTGACCCGCAACGAACGCAGCGTGATCTCGACCAGATCGCCATCCAGCGTGACCACCAGCCAAAAGGCCTGGACCAATCCTTCCCAGAGATCAGACATGGAGGCGGATTTTCTCCCTTGTGGGACCGGTCTTACCGCTTCCCGATACTGTGTGAACGCTATCTGCAAACCACAATATCAGCCCGCCCAATAGACAAAAACGACACCGGGTGTGAAAATTGGACAAATTGACCGCGCACTGTTTGCGCTGACATCGCCCGATGGTCAGATGGTCTTGGCGCCGCCCCCAGCGTCAGGTTGCCGATGCGCCCCGATTGCCGCCGATTTGCATCAGGATTTCCGGTTTTTACGCAACAAAGCGGCTGCACTCGCTTGCGTGCTAAATGTGAACATGAAACAAGAATTCCCCAAAGTGCCACGTCAGGCGCAGCTTTGAGGAAATGCCATGTTCGATCTGCAAACCATGCGCGATCAGCTCGCCAATCACTATGACCTTGCGCCAAATCCTGCTCTGGCCGCAGAGATGTCAGAGATCTACGCCAAGATGGACCGGGTGGTGAACCCCGTCGACTGGGCCACCTACGCGCCCTATGTCGCCGCCATCCTCGCCTTGAAAAAAGAACGCAACGCTGTGATTCTGGCGCATAACTACATGACGCCTGAAATCTACCACGGGGTCGCCGACGTGGTGGGCGACAGCCTCCAGCTCGCCATGGAGGCCACCAAGGTGGAGGCCGACGTCATCGTGCAATGCGGTGTGCATTTCATGGCCGAAACCTCCAAGATCCTCAGCCCCGACAAGATCGTGCTGATCCCCGATATGGAGGCCGGCTGTTCGCTGGCGGAATCGATCACCGCAGAGGGCATCGCCCAGATGCGGGCGAAATATCCCGGCGCGCCGGTTGTCACCTATGTGAACACCACGGCTGAAGTCAAAGCCGCCTCCGATATCTGCTGCACCTCCTCCAACGCGGCCCAGATCGTGGCCGCACAGGACGCCGACACCGTGATCATGACCCCGGACCAGTATCTGGCGCAGAACATCGCTCAGCAGGTGCCGGAAAAGAACGTGGTCTGGTGGGAAGGCTCCTGCATCGTGCACGAGCAATACACCGCCAAGGACCTGCGCGATTTCCGCGAATGGAACCCCGGCACCCGGCTGATTGCGCATCCCGAATGCCCGCCGGATGTGGTGAATGAGGCCGATTTCTCAGGCTCCACCAGTGGCATCATCAAATATGTGACCGACGAAAAGCCCGAAAAGGCGATGTTGATCACCGAGTGTTCGATGGCCTCGAACATTGCCGACCAATTGCCGGAGGTTGAATTCGTCGGCCCCTGCAACATGTGCCCCTACATGAAGAAGATCACGCTGGAGAAAATCCTCTGGTCGCTGCACACGATGTCCGAACCGGTCGAAGTCGATCCCGAGGTCGCCGAAAAGGCCCGTGTGGCGGTGCAGCGGATGATTGATCTCAGCCAGAAACTGGGGATCTGATCCTTGGACACCCCCGGCGCCAAGGTCGTCTCTGACCATCAGGCCGACAACACGGCAGAGGCCCAGCTGGATGTGCAGGCCCTGACCGAAGCCACCGCCGCCTGTGACACTGATCGCGTGGTGATCGTTGGCGCGGGGATGGCCGCGCTCTATGCCGCCCTCGAACTGGCCCCGCGGCCGGTGCTGATGATCTCACCCGAAACACTTGGCGAGGGCGCCAGCTCGGCTTGGGCGCAGGGCGGCGTTGCCGCCGCGATGGATCAGGCCGACAGCCCTGCCGCCCACGCCACCGATACGGTGCGCGCCGGTGCTGGCACTGTCGACGCCGAGGTCGCCGCCATGGTCACACAGGTTGCCCAGGATCATATTCTCGATCTGACCGACCTTGGCACACCCTTTGATCGCACCGCTGACGGCGGCTTTGTCATGAGCCGCGAGGCGGCCCATTCCATGGCCCGTGTTGTCCGGGTGAAAGGCGATCAGGCCGGTCGGCAGATCATGGAAACGCTGATTGCCGCCGTGCGCGCCACAGCCTCGGTTCAGGTCCACGAAGGCACCCAGGCCGTGCGGCTGGAGGTGGCAGACGACCGCGTCACCGGCGTCTGGGTCAGCGATGCTGGCGGCACCTCGGTGCCCGTGCTGATCCGCGCCCCTGCGATCCTTCTGGCGGGGGGCGGTTCCGGGGGGCTGTTTGCGCATACCACCAACCCGCCCCGCATCCGGGGCCAAGTGATCGGATTTGCCGCCCGCGCCGGTGCCCGCATTGCCGATCCTGAATTTGTCCAGTTTCACCCCACCGCCTTTGACATCGGCGAAGACCCCGCGCCCCTCGCCACCGAGGCGCTGCGCGGCGATGGCGCCACGCTGATCAACAAGGACGGCATCCGCTTCATGCTGGCCGCGCACCCGGACGCCGAACTGGCCCCCCGTGACATCGTCGCCCGCGCAATCTTTGCCGAAACCCAGGTCGGCCGTCGCCCGATGCTGGACACCCGCGAAGCTCTTGGCGCCGAGGTGATGACCCGCTTTCCAACCGTGGCTGAGACCTGCGCCCGCGCCGGTATTGATCCCGTTGCGGACCCGATCCCGGTGGCGGTTGCCGCCCATTATCACATGGGCGGGATCGACACCGACATGCAGGGGCGGGCCAGCCTCGGCCGTCTCTGGGTCTGTGGCGAAGCCTCCTCGACCGGGCTGCATGGCGCCAATCGGCTTGCCTCCAACGGGCTTCTGGAGGCTCTGGTCTATGCCCGCACCGCTGCCCGGGACATTGCCGCAACACTTGGCCCGCAACCGGACCAGATGCGCACGCCGCCTGCACTGTCCCTCAGTTTCGCCCCTGCCACAACGCCCGCCGCCCCGGCCAGCGCCATCGCCCGCCTGCGCGAAACCATGACTGCCCATGTCGGCGTTCGCCGCGACGAAGCCGGGCTGAAAACCGCCCTCAGAACGATCGAGGAGCTGCTGGCAGAGTTCGGCGACGACGAGAGCTTTGCCAATATGTGCGCCACCGCCACCCTGATTGCTGCCGCCGCGCTGGACCGCCGCGAAAGCCGGGGCGGCCATTTCCGCGACGATTATCCTGAGGCCGACCCGGCGCAGGCCCATCGCACTCGTATTACCCTCACCGAGGCGCGTGCGATCCGCGCCGCCGCCGTCAAGGATCCGCTATGACCCCGTCCTTTGCCACTCTGCCCGACCTGATCCTGGAACCGCTGGTCCGCGCTGCCTTGCTGGAAGACCTCGGCCAGAGCGGGGATATCACCACCCGCGCGGTGATCCCGGCAGGCACCACCTATGAGGCCCGGCTCAATGCGCGCGATACCGGCGTTATCTCCGGTATGCAGATTGCCCGCATCGCTTTTCATCTGGTTGATCCCTCGCTGAAGATCGAAACGCGCGTGGCTGACGGCAGCCCCTGCACTCCTGGTCAGACCCTGATGACCATCGCAGGATCAGCCGCGTCGATCCTCTCGGGCGAACGTGTGGCGCTGAATTTTGCAGGCCGCCTCTCTGGCATCGCCAGCCTGACGGCCTCCTTCGTGGCAGAGACCAAGGGGACCGCCACCCGCATCACCTGCACCCGCAAGACCACACCCGGTCTGCGCATGGTCGAAAAGCAGGCCGTGCTGCATGGGGGCGGATACAACCACCGCTACGGTCTCTCCGATGCGATCCTGATCAAGGACAATCACATCGCCGCCGCAGGCGGTGTCGCCGCCGTCCTGCGCGCAGCCACGGCCAACGTCAGCCACATGATGAAGGTCGAGATCGAGGTGGACACCCTCGAACAGTTGCAGGAGGTGCTGGAGACGGGCGGCGCCGATGTGGTGCTGCTCGACAATATGGACACGCCAACCCTGACGAAGGCCGTGGCGATGGCCAAAGGTCATCTGGTCACCGAAGCCTCCGGCAATATGCGCCGCGACCGCATTGCCGAGGTGTCAGCCACGGGGGTTGATTATATCTCCTCCGGCGCGCTGACCCATTCGGCGCAGACGCTGGATCTCGGTCTCGATTTCTGAGGTCTTCGCACCTTCTGGTTTCTTGACCAGACCTGATCAGAAAAACGGGGGCCCGCACGCCCCCGTTTCTCGTTCGATGTTCTTTGCGCCGTCCTCAGCCGCCCGCAGGCACGTTATGCGCCGCCGCACGGATCGGCGTTGCCGACAACATCACCACGCTGCCCACGTCCAGATTGCGCACCTCATAGTCGGGCCCCTTGGCACCGGCCTGAACCTCCGCCGGCAGATGGGCGCAGGCCGTCGGTGTCATCGCGCAGATCACCACATCACGCCCGGTCAGTTGCGTCAGGCGAAAGGCCACCGACAGATCGTGCTGCAAGCCGGATTTCTTGCCCGATGGCAGCGACAGATAGGTGCCGGTGACATAGATCGGACCTTCCACCGGGAGGATCTGATCGGCCATCCTGCGGCTGTCGGCTTGCCAGGCGGTCACATCGCGATGCTGGAGCAGGTTGAACGCCAGGTAGATCAGCGCCACAAAGGCCAGGAGATTGCGTCCGATGCGGTCCCAGACGCCGCCCCGCGCCGCCAATTCCTGCGAAAGCAGCCCCAGCAGCACCGCGTAATACAGCCATACAAAGCCGGAGACACGCGGCGGCAGGGTGATGCCGGTCTTGATCGTCTGCACAAAGATCAGCCCCATCCCGAGGCAGATCCCCGCCAGCGGATAGGTCGCGCGCCAGGGGTCGGATCTGCCGACCAGCCAGACGGCCCAGCCAAACAGCGCCACCTGAAATACGGTCAGCGGCAGGAAGTGGAACGAGACCAGCGAGGCCGAGCTGCCGAGGAAATCACCAATCAGCCCGATATTTGCCAGCAGCGATGCCAGATCATGCGCCGGCTTCGGCATCCGCCACTCCGCCATCGGGATCCCGAAGACACCGTGAAACAGGTAGTTCAGCGTATAGATCGACGCCATCGCCAGCGCAAAACACAGGATAAACAGCCCCAGCAGCGATGCCAGATCCCGGGCAGAGCGCTGCGTGTCCGCACGGGTCAGACAGAGCGCCAGCAGAAAGAACGGATAGGTCGTATAGGCGGTCAGCGCCAGCGGCACAAAGGGCACCAGCAGCCAGCGGCAGGCCCGATCCGACAGTTGCGTGGTCGCCAGCGCATAGATGGCAAGGATCGCCATGCCCGGGATCAGCGTGTTGAACCACAGTGAAATCAGCAGCGCAGGCGCCGACAGCCCCGCAATCAGCGCCACCGCGCCCTTGCGCCACAGCGCCGCCCCGGCCCCCAGCGCATTATGCGCCAGACAGCCCAGCACCACCGCCCATAACCCGTTGTAGATCAGATAGTTGGCCCAGCTCGGTAACAGTGTCTCGCGCAGGTGCCACAGGTAATTGACCCAGCGCCCCTCCATCAGGGTTTTGACATAATAGGTCTCTGCATCGCCAAACAGCGCAGGGTAATCATCGTGACGGATCAGCGGATCCGGCAGCTGGAACACCGCCGCGATCAGCAGCCCGAAAAAGGCCACCGCAATTGTCGCCAGCAGGGGCGTTGCAGCGTCCCGGCGCGCCACAACCGGGCTGTCCATCACCAGTGTCATTATATTGTGCCCTTTGCCGTATCCGCACCCACCAGCCCTGCCGCCCGCGCCTGCCGCGCGATGATCGCAGCGCGGATCTGTGCGATCCGGGTCACCATCAATTGCGGCATCAGCGACACCACACCCCGGCGCAGCCGCCAGCCAAGATTGCCCGCAGGCGGCACCGGCTGCCCCGCCAAAAGCTCCGTTGCCAGAACCTCCTCCGGCAGACCCGCACGCCCCGCTTCATTCACATAGAGCACGGTATTGTAGCGATACCAGGGTTCTACCCCCTCGGCCTCTCTCAGCGCCGGGCGTACGCAGTCAAACGCCCGATAGCCCCGCGCGGCAAAGAGATCCTGCCAGAAGGACAGCGGCTGTTCATTGATATGAAACTCGCCGCCCTGCCCCGGAACAGCCGCCGAAAACAGCACCCGATCGGCATGGCGCGTCAGCCCCGCAACCAAGGTTGCGGAGGCCGCCGTCGGCAGATGCTCACCAACCTCCAGGCTCTGCGCCAGCTCGAACCGCCGACCCAGATCAAAATCGCCGGTCAGATCCGCCGCATGGTAACACCCCGCCGGGATCGCCAGACGGTTACGATCCAGATAATCGCCGTCCACCCCGGCGATGTCAGCAACGCCGGAATTCGCCCATTCACTGAGCCAGACACCGCGACCGCTGCCCAGATCCAGCACGCTCCGCGCGCCAAGCCAGGGCTGCACCGCCGCGATCAGCGCCTTCGCCGAGCTGCGCGCGCCGGCCTCGATGTAATCGTAGAATTCATTTGAATACACATGCGACATTTCTTGCCACTCCTCTTTACGCGCCGTGTCCGGCGTAGACCCAGATCTTGAAAAACAGGTAGTTCTGAACCGGCAGCCAGACTGCGGCGGTGGTCGCCGCCAGCCACTCCGGCCAGCCCAGCATCGGACCGATGACACCCGTCAGCAGCGCCGAAGTCACAAACCCAAGGCCGACCGTGCAGCCAAACCGCAGCGCCTGGTCCGGCTGGCCCAGCTTCTGGCGGAACGTCCAGACGGTCTGGCCGACATATTGCGCCAGAACCGCAAGGCCAAAAGCCAGCGCATTGGCCAGCCCCGCCGCCAGACCGATATGCAGGAACCCCAGGAACGCCAGCACATAGAGCGCTGCAACCGAGACGCCGACAATGGCGAAGCGGATCAACTGGCCGAGATCTTTCTGAACGGCGGCGCGGATCATGACGCTTCTTTTTGGGCCGGTTCAGCCAGTGGCGCCGCTACGGCGCGGCTGTCGCCGATGAAATCGACCGCATGGGCGGCGGGATGCCCGGTCTGCTGCGACAGGAAATACAGCGGGCGCTGTTTGCTCTCCATATAAAGCCGTCCGACATATTCGCCGAGGATCCCCAGCGTCAGCAGCTGGATCGCGGAGAAGAAAGAGATCGCCAGCAGAACCGAGGCCCAACCGGCAACGGTGTTGAACAGGATCAGCGAGCCAAAGACATAAATCGCCATCAGCACGGTCACCAACAGGCTGAAGAATGCCAGCCGTGTGGCCATTTTCAGCGGTTTGGTGGAGAACCCGGTCAGCGCATCGGTGGCAAAGCGCAGCATCGCCTTGAACGGATATTTGGTTTCCCCCGCGACACGGGCTTCGCGGATGTATTCGAGACCAATCTGGTGAAATCCGGCCCAGGCAAACATGCCGCGGATGAACCGCGCGCGTTCCGGCATTTTCAGCACCGCATCCAGCGAGCGACGGCTGACCAGGCGGAAATCGCCTGTGTCTTTGGGGATATCCACATCCGACAGCGTATTGAGAAAACGGTAGAACAGATAGGCCGTCGCCTTCTTGAACAGGGTTTCCCCCTGGCGCTCGGCGCGGCGGCCGTAGACCACGTCATAGCCGCGATCCATCATCATCATCATGTCGGGCAGAATTTCCGGCGGATCCTGAAGATCGGCATCCAGCATGAAAATCCGCGCGCCGGTCGCCGCCTCCAGCCCAGCCGTCAGCGCAACCTGATGGCCGCGATTGGCCGACAGACGGATGCCCCGCACCACCGGATGACGCTTATGCGCCGCTTCCATAGCGGCCCAGGTTTCATCGCTGGAACCATCATCGACCAGAATGATCTCGGCCCGTTCCGCCCAAGGTTCGATTGCCTGCACCAACCGATCCACCAACAGGGGGATGGACTCTTCCTCATTATAGCAGGGTACAACAACGGATAGATGCACCTTCTCGCCCCAATTCTGTTTATCGTCTGCTCACAACCGAGGGACCATCCGCCCGGCATTCCAGCGCGATGAAAACATTTCAAGGGGGTATTCTCACCCGAAATGGTTAACGCGCAGTTCCGTTTTTGGTCACAGAACGTGGCCAAACCGTGGCGAACTGGGGGTCAATCCGGGGAAAAACAGCGATTTTTAACAGGATTTGATGCGAAATCACAAACAATCGCGCGGCAGGCTCTCGCTCCATTCCTTAACGCAGACTTCGGTCTGCCCGGCACCTTCGCAGGCGACAACCCTGCGCCAGAGATGGAAATCCTCCCGATCACCGCGCATCTCATTGTCGGTATCGACCTGCACCTGCCAGTCACCGCGCGCGAATGTAAACCGCCACTGGCTGGTAAAGGTGGCGCTGGCCGGATCATCCGGATGCACCGCATAGCGCATGGCGACATGGCTGCCGACCTCCATCCCATGCACCGGGTCAATGGCCGCGCCATAGTCATCAAAAGTTTCCAGCACCAGCGTGCCGTCGGCCTCTTCATAGGTGTTCGATGTGCCGGAGGGCGCACGGGTGACCTCTGCCTGATAGGTCGGATAATCCCGCGCGGCGCTTGGCGCCTGCGCCTCGACCTCCTCAGCGAGTGAACGTTCCGGCAGGATCAGCGCACATCCCTCCAGATGCAGGGTCAGCGCCACAGGCTCGGGCGCGGGCCAGACGATCGGCCAGTAGGAGGTCGACAGCGCCAGCCGCAGCTTATGCCCAGCCCTCAGACGATGCGCGCATTCATTAAGCGCAAACTCAACCTCATAGCGCCTGCCGGGAACCAGCCGCGCCGCGTTCTCATGGCTCTCATCATGGCATAGGTTGCGTCCCCGATAGGTGATGCGCTGCGACACGCCATTCGGGGCCACATCACACAGCCGCGCCATCACCTGCGCCACCGGTCTGTCGACAGAGAACGCCAGCCGCAGCCGCGCCCGACCCAGCAACTCCAGCGGGGTCTCAAGCGGCGCCGTATCGAAACAGGCCGACAGCGCATCATCACCCGCCTGATCGCCCGGCAGTTCATTGTCGATCCGCATACCTGCGCAGAAATACCCGCTCCCCATGCCCAGGGTTGCTGGATTGGATACCACAACCTCCCCCGCACCCGGCACCGCCTGCAACGTACCCTGCTGTCCCAGATGATGCGCCACCTCGCGCACATTCGGGGAGGGCCATGCAGTCTCAGCAATCCAGCGCCCCTGCCGGGGTTTGTTTTCCTTGGTCGGATTGAAATGCTCCTGCATGTAGGTGCGATAATCCGGCAGATCCTCCGCGCCGCTGTCTACGCCCTTCAGCCAGCGATCAAACCAGCGCAGCACCTCGCCGTGGAAATCATGCCCTTCCAGCTTGGAAATATGGGCATAGCGGTGCTCCCACGGGCCGATCAGCGCCTTGGCGGGCGCCTGCATATGGGCCGCCAGTGCAGGTGGTGCATTCACATAGGCATCGGCCCAGCCGGTGATCGCCAGCACTGGCACCTTGATCGCAGACCAATCCTCGCAGATGGAACCGTGTTTCCAGAATTCATCGCGCTGCGCGTGGGACAGCCAGTCCGCGGCCATAAACGGCAGCGTCTCGATCCGCTCCACCCAGGCCTCGCGCCAGTCCGGGCGCAGCTCGGGATCCAGCGGGCGGGTTTGATAGGCAAACATCTGCGAGGCCCAATTGGCATTATCGCTGAGCAGGCAGCCCCCCATGAAATGGATATCATCGGCATAGCGATCCACGGTTGAGGCCACGCTGACCACCGCCTTCAACGCCTCTGGCTGACGCGCGGCCAGCTGCAACCCGTTGAAGCCGCCCCAGGAAATCCCGATCATGCCGATATTCCCATCGCAACAGGCCTGCGCCGCAAGCCAGGCCAGCACCGCCTCGCCGTCGCTCAGCTCCTGTTCGGAATACTCATCGTCAAACACCCCCTCGCTATCGCCCGTGCCGGCGATATCCACCCGCAGGCAGACATAGCCCTCAGCGGCAAAGACCGGATGCGTGGTGGCATCGCGCGGCGCGGTGCCGTCTCGTTTGCGATAGGGCAGATATTCCAGGATCCCAGGATAACACCCCTCTGCCGCTGGCCGCCACATCCGCGCCGCAAGCCGACGCCCATCTGGCAGCGGGATCCACAGATGTTCAACTCCGGTGATCTCCATCGCCATGGCGCGCCCTCTTCCTGTCTGCTTCAATCTCAAGCTGTTGCCGCCCACCCAATCGGCAGGCGATCCGGAGGTCTAGTCTCCCTGCGACATATCCTGCGCCACCGGCAGGATTGGCGCGGATTTCTCCAGCGCCAGCTCCGCATCGGAAAACACCCAAGGACCACGCACGCCCGGCACATCCTCCGGCGCAATCTGCATCTGGCGGTGCCTGATCTGCGGGTCCTCAAACGCCTGCTCAATGGTGTTGATCGGCCCCGCAGGCACGGTCGCGGCCTCCAGCGCCGCCAACAGATCCGCCTGCCCCCATTGCGCCAGCGCTGCCGCCAGCATCGGTGTCAATTCGCCCCGGTTGGCCACCCGCAGCTGGTTGGAGGTAAAGCGCGGATCAACCGCAAGCGCCGCCATGTTCAAAACCTCGCAAAGCCGCGCAAACTGGCCGTCATTGCCAACGGCAAGGATCACATGCCCGTCGCGCACCGCCATCACCTGATAGGGCGCAATATTGGGATGCTCATTGCCCATCCGGGTCGGGCTGGTGCCGGTTGCCAGATAGTTCATGTTCTGATTGGCCAGCATCGCGGTGGCGCAATCCAGCAGAGACATGTCGATATGCTGCCCCCGCCCGGTTCTATGGCGCTGTTCCACCGCTGCCAGAATGCCGATGGTGCCATAAAGCCCGGTGACAATATCGGTGATCGCCACCCCAACCTTCTGCGGCTCACCCTCCGGCGCACCGGTGATCGACATCAGCCCGGACATGCCCTGCAACAGGAAATCATAGCCCGCCCGCGTCGCATAAGGCCCATCCTGCCCAAAGCCGGTCACCGAACAGTAGATCAGACGTGGATTGACCGCTTTCAGACTGCCATAGTCCAGCCCGTATTTCGCCAGCCCGCCGACCTTGAAATTCTCGATCAGGATATCGGCATCCCGGATCAGCTCCAGCACCGTCTGTTTGCCGTCTTCAGTGCGAAAATCCGCAGTGACGCAGGACTTGCCCCGGTTCGCCGCATAGTAATAGGCCGCTGTTTTATCACCGTCGCGCTCGATAAAAGGCGGGCCCCAGCGACGGGTATCATCCCCCTCGGGGCTCTCGACCTTGATGACCTCCGCCCCCAGATCGGCAAGCGACTGGCCAATCCATGGCCCCGCAAGAATACGGGCCAGCTCGACCACCTTCAAACCTGCAAGCGGTGTCATGGGCACTCCTGTCAGTCCGCCCGCAATCTGCGGGACATCCCCCTGCCAAGGCACGGCAGAGTGTTCTGACAGAGACTTAGCCTATCCATTCCTCTGCGGGCAAATAATTTGATCAAAACATGCGGAGTGTCTTAAGAAGGGAGTGGCCAGGCGGAACAAGCGGATGTTGCTCTCTTAAGTGTGATTAGTGCGATCGGTTAGCATAATTCCGCAAGAATTTCCACGCTACGAACCCAAGCAATACTAATCCAAGCAAAGCGAAGGGTACTGCTGATCGCAAATCGGTCATAAAACAACATTCTCGATACGCTGCCAATAACTCCTCATCCCACTCCGCAAAACCGCTATGGGTGAAGAACACGCCTTTGCCCACTTGAACGATTAGCCAAGCTGCAAAGATGCAGTAATATTCCACAAACGAGGACAATCCATTTCATATTTGCAATATAGCTGCGTTGCAGAAAGGAGCAACGATGACCTCAGCGCAGACCAGCAGGGCGTCCGGAACCAGCAAAACAATTGGCGCCAAGTTTCACCGTATGAGGCATCGCTGAGCGACACGATGCAACAGCAGCTACAGCGCCAGGCCGCCCTGCCAGACCTGCTGCAGCTCCAGCGCGTCGTTCAGATGCAGCACATCGGCGCGCGCGCCGGGTTTGAAAGGGCCCCAGATCGGGCCGCCTGATCAAATCCGCCGGCCGGCTCGTGGCCATCTCCAGCGCCGTCTCCAACGGCAGATCGCAGGTCTCGACCAGGATCTGCACCGCCGTTGCCAGCTCCAGATGGGCGACCGGGGCTGCCATCAAGCGGCGCGAGCCAGGTCATCTCTTTGTCCAACCAGATCAGAAGCGACCCGCGCTTTCTGAGCGCATCGTTGTAGCTGAACCAATTCGTCTTACGGTAGCGGGCAGGTGCGGGCTTGCTCATCTGCCCGGTCTAACCGCATGGATTCGTGATGTGAATCCTTAGCACTCAGAGTGCTGCAACAACGCCTTCAAAGCTGCCAATGCGACTTTCACCTTGAATGCAGGGCTTTGGTTCTGTCTGGGTCGTCTTGCCATCGTTGTTCCTTCGTCCCGGCACACTGCCGGATGAGGAACGGGAAATCCACCTAGGTCATGTTGACAAATGTCTGAGCCAAAGCCGGATGGATGTAATGTCGATGAAGCCCAGGAAGCTTTCCATGGTTTTGTCGTAGCGAGTTGCCACGCGGCGTGCGTTCTTTAGTTTGTTGAAGCAGCGCTCGACCAGGTTGCGCAGGCGGTAAAGCGAGCGGTCGACACCGATACGCTTCTTACGAGATTTTCGCATTGGGATAACGGGCAGGACGTTGCGCGCATTCAAGTTCGCCCTGATGCTATCGCCATCATAGCCACGATCCGCCAGCAACACGCTGGGACTGGGCAGGTTGTCGGCCATGACCAGATCGAAACCGAGATAGTCGGATGTCTGGCCCGGCGTGATCTCTGTCCTCATGGGCAGACCATGCGCGTTGACGAGGAGGTGGATCTTGGTCGTGAAGCCACCTCTTGAGCGCCCGAAACCCTGTCGCGGAGTCCCCTTTTGCACCCGCTGCCTGATGATGGGCCCGGATCACGGTGCTATCGATCATTTGCAGGGCGTCCATGATCTCCTCCCAGAGCCCCGCCAGCGTCCAGCGCCGGAACTGGCGGTAGACGCTCGACCACTTGCCAAACTCTTCCGGCAGATCGCGCCATGGCGCGCCGGTCCGGGCAATCCAGAATATCCCATCAAGAACAAGCCGGTGGTTGGTTGGTTTGCGTCCGTTCGGGGCACGGGCAGAAAGGATGAAACGCTCAAAGAACACCCATTCTTCGTCCGACATAAGGTCTCGTGCCAAGCTGGTCTCCATCGCAGATACCAACTTGAATCACGTTCAGCGCTGCCTCTGAATCCCTTTTGTCAACACGGCCTAGCTCAACTGTTCATATATCTCGGGCCACATCTCCATCACGGTCAAGGCAATGTTTCCCCCACTCTTTAACAAGCTTTTTGGCCCGACTGAGCACTTCGTCACTGGAGGTCGGGTGATCCGGTGCGATCGGTACTAGTATTTTCCGGGGCATGAATGTGATCCTTTGCTGTGACGAAGGTTAGATGACTGCCCCTCGAACCTATCGACGTTGCCGAACATCAATAAAAATCAAAAAAAATCTCAAATTTCATAAATGAAATTTATACGATACCTTGCGCGGCGAACACAGTAAGCCTCAATGAAGCATTTTCCGAACGACCTCTATCGGAGAAGACAGGAACAGAACCAAATGAACACTCGTCTCAACTTAGAACAAATACGGGCATTTCTGACCGTCGTGCGCCTCGGTGGATTTAGCAAGGCAGCCGATGAGCTAGGCTTGACACAACCAGCCGTGACTACGCGGATCAAAAACCTAGAAAACACCTTGGGCGTGGAGTTGTTTGAAAGAACGAGTGGAGGCGTTCTTTTGACCAAGAGAGGGGATATTCTCGCCCGCTATGCAAAACAGTTCGAACAGCTTTCAGAGCTCGTGCAACGAGATGTTATGGATCCCTCAGGTATCGAGGGCCATCTTCGCCTAGGAGTTTCCGAAACTATCGTTCAATGCTGGTTACCGTTATTCATTGAAGAGCTTCATCGAATGTATCCTGCCCTCGAAATCGAGATCAACGTCGATATATCGGTCAACCTCCGTACAATGTTGCTTGATAGAGAGATCGACCTTGCCGTCTTACTAGGGCCAATTTCTGAGTACTCTGTCGACAACGTCGAGTTACCAGAAGTGGATCTTGCCTGGTACCGAGCCGAAAGTGACCAAAGCTCCAACGACCAACCGTCTCGATACCTAGAAAAGCCCATATTTACATATGCAAGAAATACGCGTCCTTTTCGGGAATTGCGCTCTGAACTTCTTGAACATTTGGGTCCAAACTACTCACTCTTCCCCTCCTCTTCGCTGTCAGCTTGCTTTCGCTTAGTTGAATCTGGCTTGGGCGTCGCTGCATTGCCGCGTGTCTTGGGGCAGCGCTTCGTATCTGAAGGGCGAATTTGCGAGTTCGATCCTGGGTGGCGCCCAAACCCCCTGAAATTCTCAGCGTCTTTCCTCGGTGATCCAAAGAGCCATCTACTAGAAACCGCAGCGGCCATCGCAAGCGCCACTGCACAAAGCTTCGACGATAAAAAACTTTAATGGGATTGCGAAGATCTTTTTAATTTGTTTTTATGTTGGCCCAGATCGATACTCCCACCACTGGGAGGAATCGTACTTTGCCAATCTCACATGCAGAACTTGTCCAAAAACCTCTAGCAGAAATTCGAGACGTTATTCGCCGCGACAGCTACCACTCTCACACAGCTGGGCTGGGTAACGGATTTCTTCAAGCCAACATCGCAATCATGCCCTCAGAGTCCGCCCTGGACTTCATGCGCTACTGCCAACGCAACCCCAAGCCATGTCCGTTGACCGGTGTCTCCGACACTGGGAATCCAAAGATGTTCACCATGGGCAGGGACATCGATATTCGTACTGATGTTCCGGCTTACAATATTTATCGTGACGGGAAGCTGGAAAGCACTGTCGGGAACATTCGAGACATCTGGCACAACGACTTGGTCGCATTTGCTCTGGGCTGCTCTTTCACATTCGAGCATGCACTCAATGATGCAGGCATCCAACTGTGGCACATTAATAATAACAAAACAGTGCCAATGTTCCGCACATCAATCGAAACCTTTCCATCGGGCCCGTTTGGCGGTCCGATGGTCGTCAGCATGCGGGCAATTCCTGAAGATCAGCTAAAAACCGCAATCGCCATTTCTAAGAACTACCCCCTTGCGCATGGGGCACCAGTGCATTGGGGCGATCCTGCGGAAATCGGGATTCAAGACGTTAACCTCCCTGATTGGGGCGATCCAGCGCCAGTGGAAGCCGGGTTTATACCCGTTTTCTGGGCCTGCGGCGTTACTCCACAGGCAGCTATCGAGCAGGCCAAACTCCCTCTCTGCATCACACATAAGCCGGGTCATATGCTGATTACCGATATACCGCAGGATGCAGAGAATCCGATCTTAGCACCCGACAATCATCAATCAAACTAAGTCCAAACAGGAGAACTAAGATGAGAAAATTCACTGCATATCTGGCGGCAACCGCATTGCTTGCATCGCCTGTAATCGCAGAAGATTTGGCTGTCGTCGGCAGTTGGTCCGGCTTGCCACTTCACAAACAATTTGAAGCACCTTTCTGGTCGGAAACCCTTCCAACAGCTTCCGGTGGATCAATCAACGTTAGCCTGACCACGCACAACCAAATGAACCTTGGTGTTGGAGACGTTTTCCGTCTGCTCGGGGACGGCGTTTATGACGTTGCAATGACAGTTGGCGACTATGCAGTGGCCGATGCGCCCGAACTCGAAGGTCTGGATGTGCCGCTGCTTGCACTTACGGCCGACGAAGCCCGCGCGATGGTCGATGCTGCACGTCCGATGGTTAGCGACATCTATCGGGACCGCTTCAACAGTCACGTTCTGGCGATCGCGCCCTACCCACCACAGGTCGTATTCTGCAATGGTGACGTGAACTCTCTTGCTGACCTCAAAGGCCTAAAGGTCCGTGCCTCTGGGCGTATGACCGCCAAGTTCCTCGAAGCCCTTGGAGCTGAGGGTGTCAACGTCAGCTTTGCCGAAGTACCTGGTGCTCTCCAGAAAGGGGTGGTCGATTGCGCCGTAACTGGTGCCGGATCTGGCTACAGCTCTGGGTGGTGGGAAGTATCTACCAATCTTTTGGCCATCCCCTTGGGTGGTTGGGATCCGGTGGTCACCGCCATCAATCTGGACAAATGGAATTCTCTAAGCACCGAAACTCAGGAATTGATCCAAACCCAGGTGTCAGCCGAATTTGAGGAGCCTGCATGGGAAGTCGCTCAAGACGCGCTGGTCAATGACATCGCCTGCTTGACAGGGAATGGCGAGTGCCCATCTGGCGAAACGCGTAACATGAAGCTTGTCGAAGTTTCGGAAGAAGACTTCAACAACGCGAGGGAAACCCTGGTCAGCGAAGTTCTCCCGGCGTGGGCTGAACGCGCAGGTGCTGATTGGGCCAAGCGGTGGAACACTAGCGTCGGTCAAGTCGTCGGCGTGTCTGTTGCCGTAGAATAACAGATAGTTCCCTGGGAGTGCTTCCAATGCCCGAGAAAATACTTGCGACGATGAAGCGGCTCAATCGAGCAGTAGCAATGCTGATTGGTGTTCTGCTCTTGACATGTGTCGTGTTCATCATCGCTGAAATCATGATCAGGCAGTTGGGAGGCACTCTCGGCGGAACTGATGAAATAAGTGGCTACGTCATGGCTGTTGTTACGTCCTGGGGTATGGGATTTGCCCTGCTCGAACTCAGTCACATTCGGATCGATATTCTCCGGGGGCGTGTCAACGCCCTCGGACGGTCCCTCTTTGACCTGTTCTCTCTGTTCGTCTTGTCGAGCACCGTCACCGTGATTGCCATCAGGTCCTGGCCTGTCGTTGAGCGGTCAATCATAAACAGTTCGCGCGCCAATACACCGCTGGAGACACCTCTGGCACTGGTTCAACTACCGTGGTTTGCGGGCTGGCTTTGGTTTGCGGTCATCGCATGGCTCACGTTGGTCGCCGCAGTCATGCTGGTCTTGCGCGGTGAATTTGAAAAATCCGAAGCTGCTGTCGGGATCGTCGGCGAAGAAGACGCGGAGATCCACACATGATTTGGCCAATTTCAGTCGGCCTGCTGGCCCTGCTTTCGCTCTCAATCCCTGTTGGGATCGTGTTATTCCTCCTTGGATTCGGAATCGACGCATTCTTCAGCCCTTTTCCGCTGACCAAAGGACTCGGAAACTTGGTCTGGTCGACATCAAACAATGCCACATTGATCGCCATTCCATTCTTTGTCTTGCTCGGTGAGGTCCTGGTCCGCAGCGGTATCGCCAACAGAACTTACGCCGCGCTGGACCGTTGGGTGTCTTGGATGCCAGGGGGGCTGGTCCACGCGAATGTGGCTACCTCGACGATGTTTTCGGCCATTTCGGGCTCGTCTGTCGCGACGGCCGCGACCGTCGCAACGGTCGCCATGCCACAGGCTGAAAAGCTCGGGTATGACCCAAAGCTCTTCTCAGGGGCCATCGCCGCTGGCGGTACACTTGGCATCATGATCCCGCCATCAATCAACCTTATCGTCTACGGTTTCCTGACGCAGTCATCTATCCCGCAACTTTTTCTCGCGGGTCTCATGCCAGGTCTTTTGCTTGCGGTGGGCTTCATGCTCATCACTGTGCTCATTTGTATGATCCGACCCGAATTGGGCGGTGTTCGACGGGTGTTCCCGATCGCCGAGATGATCCGCGGACTTTTTCAGCTCATCCCCATCGTCATCCTTTTCGGTGCTATCATCGGGACCATCTACATGGGGTGGGCCACTCCGACAGAGGCAGCGGCAGTTGGTGTTGCAGGCGCAGTGCTCATCGCAGCAGCCTTTGGTGGCGTTTCAATCAAGATGATCAGTGAGAGCATCGTTGGCACCATCAAGATCACCTCCATGATCATGCTGGTTATCATTGGGGCGTCTTTCCTGAACTTCACACTGGCCTCGGCCGGTCTGGGCGCGGAACTTCAGGCTCTGCTCAATGGGCTTGGGTTTTCACCATTGATGACCATGCTGGTGATTGTCTGCATGTACATTGTACTCGGATTTTTCATCGAGACCTTGTCGCTGATGGTTGTAACGATCCCGATCATCGTGCCCCTGGTCACGGCGCTTGGGTACGATGTGATTTGGTTTGGGATAATGATGATCGTTCTCGTTGAAATGGCTCTTATCTCACCCCCGGTCGGCTTGAACCTCTATGTCGTGCAAGGCGCACGTAAGAGCGGGAAACTGAGCGACGTGATGCTGGGTACCATCCCGTTCGTCTTTGTGATGCTGCTTATGGTAGCGGCCTTACTCGCGTTCCCTCAGATCGCTCTCTACCTTCCGGAATCCATCCAGCAATAACCGCGGCCCTAAGGGGCCGCATTTCACCAAAGAAAACATGCCGGGCAGTTGCCCGGCAAACAAAGGAGCTATGCCATGTGGCAATTTTGGGTCGACCGAGGCGGTACGTTTACCGACATCGTCGCACGAAAACCGGACGGAACGCTTCAGTCCCATAAACTACTTTCCGAAAACCCCGAGCGTTACAAAGACGCGGCAGTTCAAGGGGTCCGAGAAATTCTAGGCTTGGACGCGGACAGCCCTATCCCCGAAGGCACGATCGATGCAGTCAAGATGGGGACAACCGTCGCAACCAATGCGCTTCTGGAACGCAAAGGCGATCGGACAATCCTGCTCATCACCAAAGGGATGAGAGACTTGCTGCGCATCGGCTACCAGAACCGGCCGCGCCTATTTGATCTGAACATTCAGCTGCCTGAGCTGCTCTATGAAGAGGTCATTGAAGTTGAAGAGCGCGTCGATGCCGATGGCAATGTCATCGAACCCTTGAACCTGCGTCAAGTCCGCGACGCGCTATCTCAGGCCTACGGGCGCGGGTACCGCTCTGTCGCGGTGGCACTGATGCATGGCTACAGATTCCAGGACAACGAGCTAAAGATCGGCGAGATGGCAAAGCAATCCGGCTTCACCCAGGTCTCGCTTAGCCACAAGGTTAGCCCGCTGATCAAGCTTGTCTCCCGTGGGGATACAACCGTTGTGGATGCCTATCTGTCGCCAATCCTTCGCCGATATGTTCAGCAAGTCAGCGATGCGCTTGGTGCCACACGCGGTGGATGTAGGTCCTTGATGTTCATGCAGTCCAATGGTGGGTTGACCGATGCAAACCTGTTCCAAGGTAAGGATGCAATCCTATCTGGCCCTGCTGGCGGCGTGGTCGGCATGGTGCGCAGTGCAGAAGCCCTTGGTTTTAACAAACTCATCGGTTTTGACATGGGCGGCACTTCTACCGATGTGTGCCACTATGCGGGAGAATTCGAACGTTCCTTTGAAACCGAGGTCGCAGGCGTGCGGATGCGAGCACCGATGATGAGCATCCACACTGTTGCAGCTGGCGGTGGCTCGATCCTCAGCTTCTCAAACGGACGCATGCAAGTGGGTCCCGAGAGCGCCGGTGCAAACCCAGGCCCGGCTTCATACCGCCGTGGCGGCCCGCTTGCCGTAACCGACTGCAACGTTTTGCTTGGCAAGCTTCAACCAGATCACTTCCCGCATGTGTTTGGCCTCAATGGCGACGAGCCGCTGGACGTGGCGGTCGTGCGTGAGAAATTTACAGCGCTTGCCAAAGAAATATCGGCAGAAACCGGGGAACCAGAGCGCAGCCCGGAACAACTTGCCGAAGGTTTCCTGCGCATCGCCGTGGAAAACATGGCAAATGCGATCAAGCAGATCAGTGTTCAGCGCGGCTATGATGTGACCCAATACACCATGAACTGTTTTGGTGGTGCGGGGGGGCAGCACGCCTGTCAGGTTGCGGATGTCCTGGGCATGGAGAGTATCTTCATTCACCCGTTTGCGGGCGTTCTCTCAGCATTCGGTATGGGGTTGGCGGATGTACGTGCCCTGCGGGAATACCAGTTTGCGCAGCCCATCAATAATGTCTCTGAAGCGGAAACTGTTCTGAAAGGGCTGGATGCTGAAACGCATAACGAAGTTCTGGAACAGGGTGTATCCAAAGAGGCGATTCAAATTGTTCGCACAGCTCATATTAGGACCGATGGCTCACATCAGACCCTGGACGTTCCTTTTGGAACCGTCGAGGAGATGCGTAAAGGATTTGAGGAAGCGCACGAGCAGCGCTTCGGCTTTGTGCCGGACTACAATCAGCTAATCATCGACCTTCTGACATCAGAATCCATCGGATCCACTGGCGAAGATGTAACGCTTCCTGTCAATGAAGAAGGGCGTTGTAAGAACCTGAACGCCTCCATGTATAGCAATGGCCGTTGGCAAGATGTTCCAATGGTGGATCGAACCGGCTTGACCATTGGTGACAAGGTCACCGGACCAGCAATCATTTTTGAGCCCACTGGGACCAATGCCATCGAAGATGGTTGGCAAGCAGAATGCCGCGAAGGTGGCAACCTTGTGCTGACGCGGATTGTGCCATTGGAACGCAAAGAGGCGATTGGCACGACCGTCGATCCAGTAATGCTTGAGGTGTTTAACAACCTGTTCATGTCGATTGCCGAACAAATGGGGGCAACTTTAGCCAACACCGCTTATTCGGTAAACATCAAGGAACGGTTTGATTTTTCCTGTGCGATCTTTGATGCCAACGGCGACCTGGTGGCCAATGCACCACACGTGCCTGTCCACCTTGGGTCCATGAGCGGCAGCGTCAAATCTATTCTCAGCGAAAACACAGACAAGATCCGCCCGGGCGATGTGTTCATGATGAACAATCCCTTTAATGGCGGCACACACCTGCCGGATGTCACCGTCATCACCCCGGTGTTTGACGCGGATGGGAAAAACATCATCTTCGTCACAGCATCCCGCGGTCACCATGCAGATATTGGTGGCAAAACCCCGGGTTCAGCCCCGCCAGACAGCAAGACCATTGATGAGGAAGGTATCCTGATCGACAACTTCCTGCTGGTGGATCGCGGCACTTTGCGCGAAGCAGAAGCGCGCGCTTTGCTGGGCAGCGGACCATATCCCTGTCGGAACATCGATCAGAATATGGCTGATCTGGCAGCGCAGGTGGCTGCAAATGCCACGGGCGTCAAAGAGTTGCAGAATATCGTAGAGCAGTTTGGGCTTGGTGTCGTGCACGCCTATATGGGCCATGTGCAAGACAACGCCGAAGAAAGCGTACGCCGGGTTCTGGATGTTCTAAAGGATTGCTCGTTTGAATATCCACTGGACGGTGGTGCAAAGATCTGTGTCAGCATTTCGGTGGACCGAGTCGAGCGCAAGGCGATCATCGATTTTGAAGGCACCTCTGATCAGAGTTCTTTGAATTACAATGCTCCTTACTCGATTTGCCGCGCAGTTGTTCTTTACGTTTTCCGCACGCTGGTCGGGTCCGATATCCCGATGAACGAAGGTTGCATGAAGCCGCTGGAGGTTCGAATGCCAAAGGGCTCAATGATCAACCCGGAATTCCCAGCTGCGGTGATCTCAGGTAATACCGAAGTCAGCCAGGCCATTGCCGATACGCTTTATGGTGCTCTGGGTGTTATCGCCGGCTCGCAGGGCACTATGAACAACTTCGTTTACGGGAACGATGAGTATCAAAACTATGAAACGATCTGCGGTGGCACAGGCGCAGTGGATGGTTTTGACGGGGCCAGTGCGGTGCACAGCCATATGACAAACACCCGCATGACGGACCCGGAGGTTCTGGAAACTCGGTTCCCGGTGCGCGTGGATGAATTCTCGATCCGGCAGGACTCTGGCGGCGCGGGGGAAACCACGGGCGGCAACGGGATTATCCGCAAGCTGCGGTTCCTCACTCCGATGACCGTCACGGTGCTGTCTTCGCATCGGGAAACCGTGCCCCATGGCGCAGCAGGTGGTGAACCGGGCAAACCCGGTGAAAACTCGGTTAAGCGCAGCAACGGGGATGTGCAAATGCTGAAAGGGAATGATGAAACTCAAATGGGGGTCGATGACGTCTTCATCATGAAAACCCCAGGCGGAGGCGGCTTTGGCACCGCAAAGGCATCTTTGATGCCCCGCCTGCTGGGGGCCATCCGATGAGTCGTGCGTTCTTGCCTGATGTGAATGCCATATTTAACGACATAGCATCCACAATCGATTTGCCAGAAGGGCTGGATGAGAAATAATCCGCATCTGCCACGCGACCTATGTGACCCGCTTCGGTGTGCGGCTGCGTGGCAAAATGCACTCCTTTACAGGGTGGCGCGCGGTGCATTCCACCCAAAACCCTCCGGCAAAGGGCGGCATCCGATATTCTCCGGATACCGATCAGGAAGAGGTTGAGGCGCTGGCGGCGCTTATGACTCATAAATGTGCTTTGTTGGGGCCGCCGTTCGGCGGCTCCAAGGGCGCCCTGCGGATCGACCCACGCCACCGGGAAGAACATGAGCTGGAAAAAATCACCCGGCGCTTTGCCCAGGAATTGATCCGCCATGGGTTCTTGAACTCAGGCATGAATGTTCCGGCACCCGACAGGGACACCAATGAACTGACCATGATGTGGATCGCCGATGAATACCGGCACCAGAAGCCCGAAGATATCAACGGCCTGGCCTGTGATACCGGCAAACCCCTGGGGGGGGCAGCGGGATTGAAGGCGGCACCTATGCGCCAGATGGAGCAGAGGCGCTGCACGATGAATGTGATATTCCGATCCCAGTCGCATTCGCACGGAAGGTGGCTTAAACGAGCACCTGGGGCGGCACTAAAACGTGACAGGTCCAACACGGGCCGCATCGCAGAATTATTTTTGCTGCAACCGCGAGAGATTGCTGTGTAAGCACTGGCTGCATTAGCAAAAGTCGGGTCCGTCCCGCATTGTGTCAGCTCACCGGCTGCAAAACCTCGCAGTCGCAGCGAACGGTCGGCTGCGGCGCAGCAGAAACCCTCGGCTGGTTGCGTCAAATGACCGACTTTGCAACGCACACTATCCGCGCTTTTCTGCCGTTCGTGGGTCGTGCAGGATCGGTCAGCATGACCTCAGAGCAGACCAGCAGGACTTCCAGCCCCAGCAGAACAGTTGGCGCCAAGTTTCACCGTATGAGGCATCGCTGAGCGACACGATGCAACAGCAGCTACAGCGCCAGGCCGCCCTGCCAGACCTGCTGCAGCTCCAGCGCGTCGTTCAGATGCAGCACATCGGCGCGCGCGCCGGGTTGCAAGCGCCCCAGATCGGGCCGCCTGATCAAATCCGCCGGCCGGCTCGTGGCCATCTCCAGCGCCGTCTCCAACGGCAGATCGCAGGTCTCGACCAGGATTTGCACCGCCGTTGCCAGCTCCAGATGGGCGCCCGCAAGGGTGCCGTCAGCCAGCGTCAACCGATTGCCGTCACGGCGGATTTCGCGACCATTCAGGGTAAAGCGGTCGATATCGGAGCCGCCGGTGGCCATGGAATCGCTGACCAGAAACAGTTGCCCGGGCCCGGTCTTGGCCGCCAGCGCCGCCCGCATGGATGCCGGATGCACATGCACCGCGTCCGCAATCAGCCCCGCTGACAGCCCGCCAAGATCAAGGGCGGCGCCGACAACACCCGGTTCGCGATTGCCAAGCTGGCTCTGGGCGTTGAACAGATGGGTGACGCAGCGCGCGCCTGCCGCAACCGCCGCCACGCAATCGGCGTGGCTCGCATCGGTATGACCCAGCGACACCAGCACGCCCGCCTCGCTCAACCGCCGGATCTGCGCCGGGGTCGCCGCTTCGGTCGCCAGCGTCACCTTCAGCACCGGCAACCGGGTGGCCGCTGCGCATAACATCTCCAGATCGGTCTCGCTCATCGGGCGTATCAAAGACGCATCATGCGCGCCCTTGCGCGACACCGCCAGATGCGGCCCCTCCAGATGCAGCCCGATGATGCCCGGAACCCCGGCGGCAATCGCGGCGTCCACGGCGTCGATGGCGCGGGCGACGAAATCCGGCGTATCGGTAATCAGCGTCGGCAGGATCGAGGTCGCGCCAATCTGCGCATGGGCCGCTGCGATGACCTGCAACTGCTCCAGCTCGGGCGCGTCGTTGAACATCACCCCGCCGCCACCGTTGACCTGCAGGTCGACAAACCCCGCCGTCAGGATCCCACCGGTCAGCTCCGTCACCTCCGCCCCCTCGGGCAGTTTGCCGACGGGCAGGACGGCCGCGATCTGGTCGCCGCGCAGGACCAGCGCGCTGTCCTCCTCCCAGCCCACCGGGGTCAGGATGCGGGCACCGGTCAGCGCACGCAGCGGTTGCCGGTCGCCGGTCATACCGTTTCCGTCACTTTTTTCAGGTGGCGGGGCGCATCGGGGTCAATCCCGCGCGAGGCGGCAAAGGCTTCAACCATCGCATAAAAGGACACGATCAGGCTGATCGGATCGGTCAGCGCATGGTCCGTGCGGATATGATCCACCCGCCGCGCCGCCGTCACCTTGTCGCTGGTGGCAAAGACCTGCGCGCCCTTGCCCGCGATCTGATCGGCGATACCCGCCAGCGCGTCCTCAGCGGCATCCGCCGCCGCAAAGCCCAGCACCGGGAACCCCTCTTCCACAATAGACACCGGCCCATGCAAAACCTCCGCCGAGGAATAGCTCTCCGCATGAAGCTGGCAGGTTTCCTTGAACTTCAGCGCCGCCTCATTCGACACCGCCAGCGCCTGACCACGCCCCAGCGTGAACAGCGATGACCGCGCGCCGATGGCCTCGCGCACCTCGGGCCAGTCAATGCGGCAGGCGCGCTCCAACTGCTCCGGCAAGGCGTGCAGCGCCGCAAGCACCGCCTGATTGCGATCCCATTTGGCCACCAGCCACAGCCCCGCCACCGCCGAGGTGACAAAGGTCTTCGTCGCGGCCACGCTCAACTCGGGCCCTGCGTGAATATCCAGCGCATGGTCCGACGCAGCCGCCAGCGGCGAGGCGGGATCATTGGTCAGCGCCACCGCCAGCGCCCCGTCACGGCGCGCGCTTTCCGCCATCGCCACGATGTCCGGGCTTTTGCCCGACTGCGACACCGCCAGGCTCAGCGCCCCCTGCAGCCGCAACGGCGCCTTGTAGATCGACGCAACCGACGGCCCGACCGAGGCAACAGGCACCCCCAGCAGGATCTCGCTGGCATATTTCAGATAGGTGCAGACATGGTCGGACGATCCGCGTGCCACCGTCACCATAATATTCGGATCAAGGCGGCGCACCGCCTCGGCCACCGCGTCAATATCCGCCTCGCCCTGGCTCAGCAGCCGATCCACGGCGGTCGGGATCTCGTCGATCTCGCGACGCATCTTGGTGATATCTGTCATGGTTCCCTCCTCAGGGTCGCCAGGTTAGCTCGTCCCGAGCCGCAGCTCGGCGACAAAATCATAAGCATCGCCGCGATAGATCGAGCGGGTGAACTCCACCACGCGACGGTTGCGCAAATAAGACGTCCGCACGATGCTTAGGCCCGCCATTCCCGGCTCCACCCCCAGCAGCTGCGCCTCATACTCCGGCAGGTTGATCGCCGAAATCCGCTGCAAGGCCCGCACCGGGCGGCTGCCGGTCTGCTCCAGCACCTCATAAAGCGACCCCCGGACGGCCTGCGGATTGGGCAGGATATCCACCGGAAGCGAGGCCCGCTCGATCGCCATCGGACGCCCATTGGCACGCCGCAGACGGGCAATACGCGCAACCGCCTCCCCCGAGGTCAGCGCCAGCGCCATCACCTCCTCGGGCGAAGGGGTATGGATGCCGCGTTCCAGCCATTCGACGCTGGTGTCATAGCCGCGCCGCTCCATGTCCTCGGTAAACGAGGTGAGCTGCGACAGCGACTGCTCCACCTTGGGCGTGCCATCGGACACAAAACTCCCCGAGCCCTGCCGCTGCACCACGATGCCCCGATCCACCAGATCCTGCATGGCGCGGCGCACGGTGACGCGCGACAGTCCGGTCAGCGTTGCAATCTCTCGTTCGGCGGGCAAGGGCGCGCTCTTGGGCAGCAGCCCGGTCTCGATACCGTCCTCGATACGCTGGCGCAGCCGCACATAGCGTGGCCCGGCGGCGTCCTCCAGCCAGGCGGCCGGTTTCAGGAATTCCTCGACCGTCATAGCGCCTCCTGCCGGATCTCGCGAGCAAAGCGGCGCGCCAGCTCCAGCGCCCCGTCCAGTGGCGAGCCCACCGGCGCCTGCAGGTACTCCGCCACATCCGCAGGCAGATAGGCGGCGTATTGCGCCGCCACACCGCCGATATGATAAACCGGTTCCTCCGGCCGACGTCCCAGCGCCTGCAACCCGTGGCACAGATACTCCGCCCCTTCGGCCATCAGCCGCCGCCCTACGGAATCGCCCGCAGCGGCAGCCTGCGCCACCCGCGGCGCATAGGCGCCAAAGGCCGCCGGACGCGCGGTCTGGGCAAACCGGACAATCTCGGCAGTCTGATTGGAAAAATCCCTGAGACAGCTGCGCAGCAGCGGCGTCATCGGCTCGATCCCTTCGGCCGCCTGTAGCGTCAGCTGCAACACACGCCGCCCCAGCCAGCCGCCCGAGGCCTCATCGCCAAGAACCGCCCCGTGACCACCAATAAGCGTGACCTGCCCCGCCACCTGACGGCCCAGAAATGACCCGGTGCCGACACCGATCAGACAGGCAGTGCCCTCGCCAAGCGCCCCGACAACCGCAGGCATCCGGTCATCTTCGACCCGGATATGCCGATGCGGCAGGGCCGAGGCGACAAAGGCTGCCGACCCGGCATCAATCACCCCCGCCAGCCCTGCATAGACCGGGATCTGGTGAAAAGCCTCATCGTCAAGGCCCGCCTGACGTTGCAGATCGCCCAATCCCGCGCGCAGCGTCTCAACCGCAAGCTCGGGCGCGGTATAGACATTGGCGCTCCCCCCGGTGACCACCAGCCGGCGCGGCGACGCCCCGCAGCTCTTGGGCGCGGAGGTATCAGGCAGATCAGCCGCAGGATCGCCCGCCCCCAGCAGGACAAAGCGACAGGAGGTCCCCCCTCCGTCCACGGCGATCAGATATGGAAAGCACGAGTCAGTCATGCAATACCTATAAGATACCTTTTAACCAAAAGAAAGACCTATCGGCCGCAAGTGTTGACACCACAGTAGATAACTCTTTGAAAAACCTACACCAGACCAAGAAAATAATTAAATGGTAGACAAGTGGTATTGCATAGGTATTAAATACTTCTCATTCACCTGAGGGGGAGGAATCACATGGCATCGACCAGCGAACAACCGTCCGCAGCACGCATATCGGCGCCCACCGATGCGCAGACGGAAACGCTGCACCCCCGCGCCAGGGGGCTCGATCTGCGCGCCGATGCCGATATCCTCGACACGCTTCTCGACGGGCAATCGCGCGCACTGGCAGCTGTAGACAGCGCCCGCCCCGCCATCGCCGCAGGCGCCGCTTTGCTGACGGAATGCCTGCGCAACGCTGGTCACCTGCACTATGCGGCGGCAGGTTCCTCGGCCCTTATGGCGCTGGCTGATGGCGCCGAACTGCCCGGCACATTCGGCATCAGCGCCGATCAGATCTCCATTCACATGGCCGGCGGCATCCCATCCGACGGGCGGATGCCCGGCCATACTGAAGATGACAGCGCGGCCGGCAGCAAGGCTGCCGCCGCAGTGACCGCAGGTGATGTGGCGATCACCCTTTCCGCCAGCGGCACCACGCCATTCCCGATCGGCTTTGCAAAAACCGCACAGGCCGCCGGCGCCAAGGTCATCGCGATCGCCAACAACGCAGACACGCCACTGCTGCAACTGGCCGATGTGGCAATCTGCCTGCCAACACCGCCGGAGGTCATCGCAGGCTCCACCCGCATGGGCGCCGGAACCGCGCAGAAGGCCGCGCTCAACATGATGTCGACGCTGGCAGGCATCCGGTTGGGGCATGTGATGGACGGTATGATGGTCAATCTGATCGCAGATAACGCCAAGCTGCGCCAACGCGCGATCCGCATAGTCTGCACCCTCACACAGCAGGACGCCGAGGCCGCCGCCCGCGCGCTGGATCAGACCGGCGGCGCGGTGAAAGCCGCCATTCTGCTGTTGCAGGGTGCGGCCTCCCCCACTGCGGCGGACACGCTGCTGCGCCATAACAAGGACAACCTGCGAGCCGCGCTCGCACAGGTGTAACGGTCGGCCACGCGCCACCCAAGAGGTCACCAAGACCCTGATTTCAAATACCAAACATGCAAACTGGGAGATACAGAATGACACGCAAACTCTTTACCCTCGCGCTGCTCGGCTCGACCGTGCTCGGCGGCGCAGCCGCTGCCGAAGACGTCACGCTGACGATTGAGAGCTGGCGCAACGATGACCTCGCCCTCTGGCAGGACAAGATCATCCCCGCCTTTGAGGCCGCCAACCCCGGCATCAAGCTGAAGTTCACCCCCTCTGCCCCGGCGGAATATAACGCCGTGCTGAACTCCAAACTGGATGCGGGAAGCGCCGGCGATCTGATCACCTGCCGCCCCTTTGATGCTTCGCTTGGTCTTTATGACAAGGGCCAGCTGGCCGATCTGTCCGATCTTGAGGCGATGAGCAGCTTCTCCGATGTGGCCAAATCCGCCTGGCAGACAGATGACGGCTCCGCCACCTTCTGCGTGCCGATTGCTTCGGTGATCCACGGCTTCATCTACAACAAGGACGCCTTTGCCGAGCTGGGCGTGGACGTACCGGAGACCGAAGACGAGTTCTTCGCGGCGCTGGAGAAAATCAAACAGGACGGCAATTACATTCCGCTGGCGATGGGCACCAACGACCAGTGGGAAGCCGCCACCATGGGCTATAACAACATCGGCCCGAACTACTGGAAAGGTGAGGAAGGCCGTCTTGCCCTGATCGCAGGCGACCAGAAACTGACCGACGAGCAGTGGGTCGCCCCCTATGAGACCCTGTCGAAATGGGGTGCCTACATGGGCGACGGCTATGAAGCCCAGACCTATCCCGACAGCCAGAACATCTTCACCCTGGGCCGCGCCGCGATCTATCCGGCAGGCAGCTGGGAAATCTCCGGCTTCAACACCCAGGCCGATTTCGCCATGGGCGCCTTCAAACCGCCAGTCAAAGCGGCGGGCGACACCTGCTACATCTCGGATCACACCGATATCGCGGTGGGCCTGAATGCCGCCTCCCCCAATGCAGAAGCTGCCAAGACCTTCCTGAACTGGGTCGGCTCGCCTGAATTCGCCGCAATCTACGCCAACGCGCTGCCGGGCTTCTTCTCGCTGTCAAACCATAAGGTCGCGATGGATGATCCGCTGGCGCAGGAATTCGTCTCCTGGCGTGGCGAGTGTGAGAGCACCATCCGCTCCACCTATCAGATCCTGTCGCGCGGTACGCCGAACCTCGAAAACGAAACCTGGGGGGCCTCCGTTGCCGCGATCAAGGGCACCAAGGCCGCCGCTGATCTCGGCGCTGAACTGCAAGAGGGTCTGGCCAGCTGGTACGAGCCGCAGAAATAAGCGCGCCGCGATCTGACTGACCACAGACTCAGGCGTCCGGGCGGCCTCACGCGGCCCGGACCCGTCGACAGATGGGACACATCATGCAAAACACCCCTCATAAACCGCGCAGACGCTGGCATATCGCCGTTTTTCTGGCGCCCGCTGTGCTGGTCTATACGGCCATCATGATCTTCCCGCTGTTCAATACCCTGCGGCTCGCGCTCTATAGCGAAAGCGACCAGATCCGCCAGTTCGTCGGCCTCGCCAATTTTCAGACCCTGTTCGGCAACCCCAACTGGTCGGAACAGTTCTGGAATGCGCTTGGCAACAATTTCTGGTTCTTCATCGTGCATATGCTGGTGCAGAACCCAATCGGGGTGGCGCTGGCGGCGATCCTCAGCCATCCCCGGCTCCGGTTTGCCGCACTCTATCGCACCGCGATCTTCGTGCCGACCATCCTCAGCTTTGTCATCGTCGGCTTCGCCTGGAAACTGATCCTCTCGCCGATCTGGGGCATCACCCCCGACCTCCTCGACGCCATTGGCCTGAAGTGGCTGTTTGCCCCCTGGCTGGGCAAGGAAGACTACGCGCTGACCACGCTGGCGCTGATCTCTGTCTGGCAGTTTGTCGGCATCCCGATGATGCTGATCTACGCAGCCCTGCTGTCGATCCCCGAAGAGGTGATCGAAGCCGGCGAGGTTGATGGCATCACCGGCATGTCCGCCTTCTGGAAAATCAAACTGCCGCTGATCCTACCCTCCATCGGGATCATCTCGATCCTGACATTTGTAGGCAACTTCAACGCCTTCGACCTGATCTACACCACCCAAGGCGCACTTGCCGGGCCGGATTTCTCCACCGATATCCTTGGGACCTTCATGTATCGCACCTTCTTCGGCTTTCAGCTGCAACTGGGCGATCCGCATATGGGGTCCGCCATTGCCACCGCCATGTTCGCGATCATCCTGATCGGTGTCTGCATCTATCTCTTCGGCATCCAGACCCGTCTGCGCCGCTACCAGTTCTGAGGATCCGATGATGCATAAATCCCGCTCAAACCCGTTCAACAGCATCCTCGCCCACGGTGCGCTGATCACCTACACGCTGATCGCCCTGTTTCCGGTGTTTGTGATCCTGGTGAACAGCTTCAAAACCCGCAAAGCGATCTTTCGCGACCCTCTCGGCCTACCGACATCCGACACATTCTCGCTGGTCGGCTATCAGACCGTCCTGAAGCAGGGGGATTTCTTCCTCTACTTTCAGAACTCGATGATTGTCACCGTGGTGTCGCTGGCGCTGGTGCTGCTGTTTGGCGCCATGGCCGCCTTCGCCCTCGCCGAATACCGGTTCAAGGGCAATATGCTGCTCGGCCTGTACCTCGCCCTTGGCATCATGATCCCGATCCGCATCGGCACCGTCGCCATTCTGGAGCTGATGGTGGACACCGGGCTGGTCAATACGCTGACTGCGCTGATCCTCGTCTATACCGCGCAGGGTCTGCCGCTGGCGGTGTTCATCCTGTCGGAATTCATGAAACAGGTGAGCGATGATCTGAAGAACGCCGGCCGCATCGACGGGCTTTCGGAATACACCATCTTCTTCCGCCTGGTGCTGCCGCTGGTGCGCCCGGCCATGGCCACCGTCGCCGTCTTCAACATGATCCCGATCTGGAACGATCTCTGGTTCCCGCTGATCCTGGCCCCGGCCGAGGAAACCAAGACGCTGACATTGGGCAGCCAGGTCTTCATCGGCCAGTTCGTGACAGACTGGAACGCCGTGCTCTCGGCGCTGTCGATGGCGATCCTGCCGGTCATGGTGCTCTATGTGATCTTCTCGCGCCAGCTGATCCGCGGTATCACCTCAGGAGCGGTGAAATGATCCGACATATCACGCTATGCGCTCGTCCGGCAGCAGTGCCGGGCCGCGTCGGGCCAGCCCCCCGGAGCGGCAGTCTTCAGCCGCTTGTTGGCCCGGCGCTCAGCCTGTCCTCTCGCCATCATCACAGCAGCCATCCTGACCACAGCGGAGGCCCCAAATGACCCGCGTACTGATCGCAGGCCTTGGCAATATGGGCTTTGCCCATGCGCTGGCTCACCACAATGACGAAACCGCGCAGATCGTCGGCCTCGTCAACCGCTCCGGCGCGCCTGCACAGGCCCCCTTGCAGGACTATCCGGTTTATAGCGATTTCCATCAGGCGCTGGCGCAGACCAAACCCGATCTGGTGGTCATCGCCACCTATTCCGACAGCCATGCCGCCTATGCCATTGCCGCAATGGAGTCCGGCGCGGATGTCTTCGTCGAAAAGCCGCTGGCCACCACGGTTGCCGATGCCCGCGCAGTGACCGACGCCGCCCGCCGTCTGGGGCGCAAGCTGATGGTGGGCTATATCCTGCGTCACCATCCCAGCTGGCAGCGCCTGATTGCCGAGGCCCGCGATCTCGGGCCCCCGTATGTGTTCCGCATGAACCTCAACCAGCAGTCCGATGGCCCTACATGGCAGACCCACAAGGCACTGATGCAGACCACTTCGCCAATCGTGGACTGCGGCGTGCATTATGTCGATGTGATGTGCCAGATCACCGATGCCGTACCCCAGCGCGTCCATGGCATCGGCCTGCGCCTGTCGGATGAAATTGCCGAGGATATGTATAACTACGGCCAGTTTCAGGTGACCTTCTCTGACGGCTCCGTCGGCTGGTACGAGGCAGGCTGGGGACCGATGATGTCCGAAACCGCGTATTTCGTAAAAGACGTGATTTCCCCCAACGGATCCGTCTCGATCACCGAAACAGACAAGGCTGGCTCGGACGATGTCGATGGCCATACCGCCGTCGGCAGCCTGATCGTGCATCGCAGCACGCAAGACACCCCGGACCGCCGCATCGACCTGCCCGAGGAACCCGACCATCAGGCGCTCTGCGCTGCCGAACAGACCCATATGCTGCGGGTCATTGCCGAGGACATCGACATGGAGCGGCACATGCAGGACGCCGTTGCGTCGCTGGCGATCTGTCTGGCCGCCGACCAGAGCATCCGCAGCGGCGCGCCCGTTGACCTGACCACAGTACAGCCAGAACAGACCGAGGCCGCGGCGACAGCGCCCACCTCGCCCTCTGCGAACCCGAAGACCTGAAGGATCCCCGCCATGACCGCCCTACAGCTTACCAATGTCTGCAAATCCTTCGGCCCGGTCGAGGTGCTGAAAGATATCAACCTCACCGTGGAGGACGGCGAATTCGTGGTCTTTGTCGGCCCGTCGGGATGTGGCAAATCCACCCTTCTGCGGGTGATCTCTGGGCTTGAGGACGCCACGGCGGGTGAGATCACCATCGGCGGCCAGACCGTCACCACCACGCCCCCCGCCAAACGCGGCATCGCCATGGTGTTCCAGTCCTATGCGCTTTATCCGCATCTCACCGTGCGCGAAAACATGGCGCTTGCCCTGAAACAGGAACGCCAGCCCAAGGAGGAAATCGCCGCCCGCGTCGCCGAAGCCAGCCGGATGCTGTCGCTGGAGGACTACCTTGATCGCCGCCCCTCGGAACTGTCGGGCGGTCAGCGGCAGCGCGTCGCCATTGGCCGCGCCGTGGTGCGCGAACCCAAGCTGTTCCTGTTTGACGAACCGCTCTCCAATCTCGATGCCGCCCTGCGCATGAACACCCGTCTGGAAATCGCCCGCCTGCACCGTCAGCTGTCGGCCAGCATGATCTACGTCACCCACGACCAGATCGAAGCGATGACCCTTGCGGATAAAATCGTCGTGCTGCGCGACGGCCGTATCGAACAGGTCGGCACCCCGATGGAACTCTACAACAATCCTGCCAACCGTTTTGTGGCGGAATTCATTGGCGCACCAGCCATGAATTTTGTCCCCGCCCCGCGTCTGGGCGGCAACCCCGGACAGTTCATCGGCATTCGCCCGGAATATGCCCGCATCAGCCCGGATGGCCCGCTCACAGGCGAGGTGATTCACGTGGAAAAACTGGGCGGCGACACCAATATTCTGGTCGACATGGGCGAGGATCTGACCTTTACCGCCCGCCTCTTTGGTCAGCATGACACCCATGTGGGCGAAACGCTGACCTTTGACTTTGATCCGGCCAACTGCCTCGCCTTTGATGCTGCGGGTCAGCGGGTCTGATCCGGCACGCCCCGGCCCGCCCCTCATTCCGGCTCCCATTTTCACCCGTGACAGCCCGATTTGGGCCTATTCGCGCGGCCTGCTATATTAGGGCGTTACAAATGCACATGTTAGCGCTAACTAATCGGCAGCGGTGCCCTTGAGTGATTCGCAACGGGGCAAGGACAACCGAGGGAGACCGACGATGACGCAGACCCGGACGCAGATCTGGCAGCTTCTGGAACAGCACCGGACAGAGACCGCCGATATCCCGCTCCTGTCGCTCTTCGCGACGCCAGACCGGTTTCAGAGCTTCTCCGCCGAAACCGACGGGCTGCTGCTGGACTATTCCAAAACCGCGCTGGACGCCACCGCGCTCTCGCTACTGGAGCGCCTCACCGTCGAGGCCGGTCTTGCCGATCGCATCAGCCAGATGTTTCGGGGCGAGAAGATCAACACCACCGAAGACCGCGCCGTTCTGCATACTGCCCTGCGGGCACAGACTGACGCGCCGATCCTGGTCGATGGCGAGGATATCCTGCCGCCGGTGCGTCAGACCCTCCAACAGATGGAAAGCTTTGCCGAGGCGCTGCGCGATGGCAGCCTGCGCTCCAGCACCGGCGCCAAATTCACCGATGTGATCAATATCGGCATCGGCGGCTCCGACCTTGGCCCGGCGATGGCCACGCTGGCGCTGGCGCCCTACCACGACGGTCCGCGCTGCCATTTCGTCTCCAACGTCGATGGCGCCCATATCGCCGACACGCTGAAAGCTCTGGATCCGCAGACCACATTGGTGATCATCGCCTCCAAAACCTTCACCACCATCGAGACGATGACCAATGCCCGCACCGCGCAGGACTGGCTGCGGGCCGCACTGGGGGATGACACCTCTGCGCATCTGGCGGCGGTTTCCACGGCGCTGGACAAAACCGGTGCCTTTGGCATTGCCCCCGAACGGGTCTTTGGCTTTGCCGATTGGGTGGGCGGGCGTTATTCGCTCTGGGGGCCGGTTGGCCTGCCGATCATGATCGCCATCGGGGCCACGAATTTCCGCGAGTTCCTGTCGGGCGGGGCGGCGATGGACCGCCATTTCCGCACAGCACCGTTTCGCGAAAACCTGCCGGTGATGCTGGCCGCCACAGGGATCTGGCACCACAATATCTGCGGTTACAACAGCCGCGCCATTCTGCCCTACGACCAGCGCCTGTCCCGCTTCCCGGCCTATCTTCAGCAGCTGGACATGGAGAGCAACGGCAAGAGCGTCGCACTGGATGGCAGCCCGCTGCCACGCAACTCCGGTCCCATCGTCTGGGGCGAACCCGGCACCAATGGCCAGCACGCCTTCTACCAGCTGCTACATCAGGGCACCCGCGTGGTGCCTGCCGAATTCCTGATCGCCGCCGAGGCGCATGAGGGCGATCTGACCGATCACCACCAGCTGCTGGTCTCCAACTGCCTCGCCCAGTCCGAAGCCCTGATGCTGGGCCGCTCCCGCGAGGAGGCCCGCGCCATCGCTGCCAAACGCGGCTTTACCGGCGACGCGCTGGAGCAGATGGCAGGTCATCTCGCCTTTGCAGGCAACCGCCCCTCGGTGACCCTGGCCTATCCGAAGCTGACGCCCTTCGTGCTGGGCCAGCTGATCGCGCTATATGAACACCGTGTGTTTGTCGAAGGTGTGGTCTGGGGGCTCAACTCCTTTGATCAATGGGGCGTCGAACTGGGCAAGGAACTGGCCGTCAGCCTATTGCCGCTGGTTGATGGCAGCGCTCCGGCCGAGGCTTATGAGGCCAAAGACGGCTCCACCCGTGGCCTGCTGTCGAAACTCACCCAACCGCAACCCTAGCCACCAAAAAGACCGCCAATTTCCCCTTCGAGCTGTCAGAGAGAGAGCCATGGTTTCCCGCGTCATTCCCGTCCAGTCCTTTGATCTCGTGCTGTTTGGCGCGACCGGGGATCTTGCCCGCCGCAAGATCCTGCCCAGCCTGTTCCACCGCTTCCAGATCGGCCAGTTCTCCGACGATTGCCGCATTATCGGCACCTCCCGCAGCGACATGGACCGCAAAGGCTTCCAGCAGATGGTCGCCGATGCCATCCGCACCTTTGGCCAGCCGGGCGAAACCAGCGACGACGAAATCGCGGCCTTCGTCACTCTGCTGCATTACACCGCCGTCGATGCGCGCGGCGACAATGGCTGGCAGGCGCTTGGCGATCTGCTGCGCGACGATGCCATCCGCGCCTTCTACCTCTCGGTCGGGCCCAGCCTGTTCCCCGATATCGCCGGCCGTCTGCGCTCCACCGGGATCGCCACCCCCGACAGCCGCATCGTGTTGGAAAAACCCTTCGGCCATGATCTGGCCTCGGCCCAGGCGCTGAACGCCGCCTTGCGCGCCAATTTCGAAGAACATCAGATCTACCGGATCGACCATTATCTGGGCAAAGAGACCGTCCAGAACCTGATGGCCCTGCGCTTTGCCAATTCGCTGTTTGAACCCCTGTGGAATTCCTCCCACATCGACCATGTGCAGATCACCGTCGCCGAAAGCATCGGCGTCAAAGGGCGCGGCGAATATTACGACAAATCCGGCGCCATGCGCGATATGGTCCAGAACCACCTGATGCAGCTTCTGTGCCTTACCGCGATGGAGCCCCCCGCCCGTTTCACCCCCAACGCCGTGCGCGACGAAAAGGTGAAGGTGATCGAGGCGCTGAACCCCGTCGCCCCGGATCAGATCGCCCGTGGCCAATACCGCGGCCCGGAGGGAGAATCCTACCGCGAGCACGCAGGCAACCCTTCCAGCACCACCGAAAGCTTTATCGCGATGAAGGTGGAGGTCGCCAACTGGCGATGGGCCGGCACGCCGTTTTATCTGCGCACCGGCAAATGCCTGCGCGCCCGCGAGTCGGAAATCGCCGTCTTCTTTCGCGATCCGCCGCATAACATCTTTGCCGAGGACACCGGCACCGGCGGTATCAAGGGCAATGTGCTGGTGATCCGCCTGCAACCGGACGAAGGCATCACCCTGCGCACCACGATCAAGGATCCCGGTCCCGGCGGCATGCGTCTGACCGGCGCCAATCTGGACATGACCTTTGCCGACAGCCTGCCAGAGGCTGGCCGGCCGCAGGACGCCTATGAACGGCTGATCATGGATGTGATCCGCGGCAACCAGACGCTGTTCATGCGCGGCGATGAGGTCGAAGCCGCATGGGCCTGGGCCGATCCCATCATCGCGGGTTGGGCTGACAACAGCAATGACACGCCGCAGCCCTATGATCCCGGCAGCTCCGGGCCAGAGGACGCGCTGCTGCTGATGCACCGCGACAATCGCCGCTGGCGCGGCATCGGCTCCTGAGCCTGCCCGCCCACCCCGCCACTGAGACCCACGACCAACCGGCACCTGACGACTGAAAGAGGCACCCGATGCGTTTGAACCAGACACTCCGCGACGTCACAGACCGAATTATCGCCCGCAGCGCCAAACCTCGCGCCGCCTATCTCGACCGGATGCGCGCTGCCAAGGGCAAAGGCCCCGCCCGCGCCCATCTGTCGTGCAGCGGTCAGGCCCATGCCTATGCCGCCACGGGCGAGGATCAGATGCCCCTCGCCGAAGGCACCGCCGGACACCTCGGCATTGTCACCGCCTATAACGACATGCTCTCGGCGCATCAGCCGTTTGAAACCTATCCGCAGCGGATCCGCGACGCCGTGCGCCGCGTCGGCGGCACTGCGCAGGTGGCCGGTGGCGTCCCTGCCATGTGCGATGGCGTCACCCAGGGCGAGGCGGGAATGGAGCTGAGCCTGTTCTCCCGCGATACCATCGCCATGGCCACCGGCATCGCCCTCAGCCACAACGTGTTCGATGCCACTGTCTATCTCGGCGTCTGTGACAAGATCGTGCCGGGTCTGGTCATTGGCGCGCAGGTCTTTGGCCATCTGCCCGCCGTGTTCCTGCCCGCAGGCCCGATGACCTCCGGCATCTCCAACGATGACAAGGCCAAGGTCCGCCAGAAGTTCGCCGCCGGTGAAATCGGGCGCGACGAGCTGCTGAAATCCGAGATGGCCGCCTATCACGGCCCCGGCACCTGCACCTTCTACGGCACCGCAAATACCAACCAGATGCTGATGGAGTTCATGGGCCTGCACCTGCCCGGCTCCTCCTTCGTCAATCCCGGCACTGACATGCGCGCCGCCCTGACCGAGGAAGGCGCCCGCCGCGCCCTCGCGCTCAGCGCGCTTGGCAATGATTACACACCGGTCTGCGACATCCTTGATGAACGCGCCTATGTGAACGGCATCGTCGGGCTGATGACCACCGGCGGCTCCACCAATCTGCTGATCCACCTGATCGCCATGGCCCGCGCCGGCGGCATCATTCTGGACTGGCAGGATTTCTCCGAACTCTCTGACGTGGTGCCGCTGCTGGCGCGGGTCTATCCCAACGGTCTGGCCGATGTGAACCACTTCCACGCGGCTGGCGGGCTTGGCTATGTGATCGGCCAGCTGCTGAACTCCGGCCATCTGCATCCCGACACCAAAACCGTGGCGGGCACCGGGCTGGACCGCTACACCAGCGAACCCTTCCTCACCGGCGAAGGTCTGGTCTGGAAACCCGGCTCCGGCGAGACCCTCAACGACAAGATCATTCGCCCCGCCAGCGACCCCTTCCAGCCCACCGGCGGGCTCTCCCGACTCTCC
This sequence comes from Phaeobacter sp. JH20_34, assembly GCF_048056095.1. Classification (NCBI taxonomy): domain Bacteria; kingdom Pseudomonadati; phylum Pseudomonadota; class Alphaproteobacteria; order Rhodobacterales; family Roseobacteraceae; genus Phaeobacter; species Phaeobacter sp. JH20_34. The sequence goes on from NZ_JAYMWT010000007.1 coordinate 230,441, forward strand.
GGCAACCTCGGCACCGGCGTGATGAAGATCTCCGCGGTGGCCGAAGAGCACCGCATCGTCGAGGCCCCCGCCCGCGTCTTTCATGATCAGGAGGAGGCCAAGGCCGCCTTCAAGGCGGGTGAACTGGACAAGGGCGATGTGGTGATTGTTGTCCGCTTCCAGGGGCCAAAGGCCAACGGAATGCCGGAACTCCACTCGATGACGCCCTTCCTCGGCATCATGCAGGGGCGCGGCCAGAAGGTGGCGCTGGTCACCGATGGCCGCATGTCCGGCGCCTCGGGCAAGATCCCCTCCGCCATCCATGTGGTGCCAGAGGCGCTGGATGGTGGTCCGATTTCCAAACTGCGCGACGGTGACATGGTGCGGGTTGATGCCCTCACCGGGACGCTGGAGGTCAAGGCCGAGGGCTTTGACGACCGCGCCCCCGTGGTGGCCGACCTCTCCGCCTATCAGCACGGCACCGGCCGCGAGATGTTCGCACTGTTCCGCAATTCCGTCACCTCGGCCGACACCGGCGCCACCGTATTCTCGACCCTGATCGGAGACTGACTCATGCCCATCACCCCAAAAGATGCCAGCGCCCGCGCCCGCGAGATCTGCCAGCTGGCCCCGATCGTGCCGGTGCTGGTTGTCCATGACGTCGCCCACGCCCGCCCGCTGGCCGAGGCCCTGGTCGCCGGTGGCCTGCCCGCACTGGAGGTCACCCTGCGCACCCCCGCCGCGCTGGATGTGATTGCCGAAATGGCCAAGGTCGAGGGCGGCGTTGTTGGTGCCGGCACGCTGATCACGCCGGAGGATGTGACCCGCGCCGTCGCGGCCGGTGCGCAATTCGGCGTCTCCCCCGGCGCCACCGACACGCTGCTGGACGCGGCCGAGGCCGCCGGTCTGCCGATGCTGCCCGGTGCCGCCACCGCCTCCGAGGCGATGCGCCTTCTGGACCGCGGCTATGACATGCTGAAATTCTTCCCGGCTGAGGCCTCCGGCGGCGCTCCCGCGCTCAAGGCCATCGGCGCCCCCCTGCCGCAGATCAGTTTCTGCCCAACCGGCGGCGTCAGCCCGGACAATGCAGACAGCTACCTGTCGCTGTCCAACGTGGTCTGCGCCGGCGGCAGCTGGGTCGCCCCGACCAAACTGGTTGAGGCAGGCGATTGGGACGCCATCCGCGACCTCGCCCGCGCCGCAAGCCAGCTGGCACGCTGACCGCGCAGATCTGATGGCCCTCCTTCCCCCGCAGCCCCGTGCAATACGGCGCTGCGGGGCAGTCACGCCCCTATGGGTCTCGAACCAGATCGATCAGGCCGGATGGCCGCTGGATTTTGGCGCATCGTCGCAAATCTCGTACCAGCCAGGCTTCTCCGACACGAATTCATGAAACCGGTTTCTCGTTGCAATCTCGCTGTCCAGCGCATTTGCGGCAATCGGGAAACTGTCCTCCTCTGACAGGATCTCCCCAAGCGAGCTGCCGCAGACCCTGCAGAAACATCTGCCGTATTTGTAAGGCGGGGCTGGTTGGTACAGGGCCACCTGATCTTTGCCCTCAACCCAGCTCAGATCCTCCCGCTTGACAAAAACGATGGTGCTCGCCCCTGCCTTTCGGCAACGCGAACAATGGCAGGTCCCCATCATGGATGGTTCCGCCTTCAGTCGGAATTTGACCGTTCCACAGCAACAGCTCCCCTCAATCATCTGATAATCCTTCACTAGACAATTCGTGAGAACATTACGTGAACATATGATCCCTGACAATCCCCAACGCAAAGCGCCACACCGGCAGTTGTGACCGGCTGGCGCCTCAGCAGATCAAATGTTGGATCGCGGCCCTAGCCCGCCAGCTCGTCGCGCCAGGGCGGATTGGCACCGGGGCGGGAAACGGTGACGGCGGCGGCCCGTGCGCCATAGCCCAGACAGGCCCGCAGCTGCTCCAAATCCATCGCGCCGCTGGCGGCATCCGCCAGCACGCCTGCCTCGCTCGCTGCCGCCAGAAAGCCTGCGTTGAACGTGTCGCCCGCGCCCACCGTATCGGCCACCTCCGCCGCCTGTGCGGGCACCTCCACCGTCGGGCCGGAGCGCAGATAGCCCTTGGCGCCCTTGCTGCCCAAGGTGAGGATCACCAAGCCGGGGCCCTGTCCTGCCTCTGCGGCCAGAACCTGCCGGATCTTGTCCTCAATCGGAGCGTCGCCCGGATAGATCCAGTGCAGATCCTCATCCGATACCTTGACGATCCCGGCCCCTGCCACCATCGCCGTGAGCCGCCTGCGATAGGCCGCCTCGTCGCTGGCAAACCCGGCCCGCACATTGGGGTCGATCATGATGATGCGCTGTCCGGTTTCCCGCGCGGCCAGACGCGCGTAGGTCTCAGCCGCCGCGCCGTTGCACAAGGATATCCCCCCGAAGAACAGCGTCTTGACCTGTTCCGGCAACTCGGGCAGCCGGTCCGATCGCAGGCTGGCCCCGGCCGAATTCTCGTCAAAGAAATGATAGGCCGCATGGCCATCCTTCAGATGCACAAATGCCAGCGTGGTCGGCTGATCAGAGACCTCCGCCAGCGCGTGATCCACATGCGACGCGTCGAGCGCCGACATCAGCTGCTGCCCGAAGAGATCCCGCGACAGGCCGGTGAACAGGCCGGTTGCCTGCCCCAGCCGCCCCAGAGCGATTGCGGTGTTGAACACCGCGCCGCCGCAATGGGGCACAAAACCGGTCTGCGCGTCCGCGCCGTCCACCATTGGCACGGCTCCCGCGACCGGCGCCGGGATCATGTCGATCAGCGCCTCGCCACAACACAGGATCATTCTGTCTCACCTTTCCAGATCACATCCGCAGGCAGGGCCGCAGCGGCGATACGATCGGCGTTGGCCATATCGTTGCGCTCGGCCCGTGCCTCGGCCTCGGCGTCGCTCAGCCCATGGGCCTGCCAGCGCGCCACAAGCCGCTCCCGCAGCACCTCGCGCGGCACATCGACCCGGACCGACAGATCCCAGATTGCCGCCAGATCCCGCCAGACGGGCGCGTCGAACAGCAGGTAATTGCCCTCGACCACGGCAACCTCGACCCCGGCATCAACCCGCGCTGCGCCTGCAATGGCGATATCCTGCGCCCGGTCGAACAGCGGATAGACCACCTCCTCCTCTGTCGCCATCGCCGCCATCAGCCGCTGAAACCCCGCCGCATCAAAGCTCTCGGGCGCGCCTTTCCGCGCCAGCAGATCCATTTCGGACAGCAGCCCGTTGTCCAGATGAAACCCATCCATCGGCACCACCGACGCCGGTGTGCCATTGGCGCAGAGCGCCCGCACCAACAGCTCCGCCAGAGTGGATTTGCCGCTGCCCGGCGCGCCCGCCAGCGCCACCAGACGGCGCGCGCGCCCATCGGCAACGGGCAGCGCCTGCACGGCGGTCACCAGATCCGCCAGATATGTCATGTCCCGTGTCATGCTGCTGTCAGATCCCCGGATGGGTCCTGCGCGCCAGTCATATAGGCCACCGCATCGGACATGCTGTGCTGTTTGGGGTCGATCACGCAAAGCCGCTTGCCCAGCCGATGCACGTGAATGCGATCGGCAACCTCGAACACATGCGGCATGTTGTGGCTGATCAGGATGATCGGGATGCCGCGCGACCGCACGTCCTGGATCAGCTCCAGAACCCGGCGGCTTTCCTTCACGCCCAGCGCCGCCGTCGGCTCGTCCAGAATAATCACCTTGGACCCAAAGGCCGCCGCCCGCGCCACGGCCACGCCCTGACGCTGACCACCCGACAGCGTCTCCACTGCCTGATTGATGTTCTGAATGGTCATCAGCCCCAGCTCATTCAGCTTGTCGCGGGCAATCTGCTCCATCCGCGCGCGATCCAGCTGCCGCAGCAGATTGCCCCGCCAGCCGGGTTTGCGCAGCTCCCGCCCCATGAACATATTGTCGGCAATCGACAGCGCAGGCGACATCGCCAGCGTCTGATAGACCGTCTCGATCCCCTCTTCGCGGGCATCAATCGGCGACTGGAACGCCACCTTTCGCCCCTCCAGCCAGACCTCGCCCGCGTCGGGGACCACCGCGCCGGAAATCGCCTTGATCAGCGAGGATTTCCCGGCGCCATTGTCACCGATCACCGCCAGAATCTCCCCCGGCATCAGATCGAAATCGCAATGGTCCAGCGCCGTGACACGCCCATAGCGCTTTACCAGACCTCGGGCTTTCAAAATGGGTTCCATCAGACCGATACCTTTCTGATCCACTGGTCTACCGCCACCGCGGCAATGATAAGCAGGCCGATCAGCAGATAGGTCCACTGCGCATCCGCCCCCAGCAGGCGCAGCCCCAGGGTAAAGACGCCCACGATCAGCGCGCCGAAGAATGCCCCCAGGATCGAGCCGCGACCGCCAAACAGCGAAATGCCCCCGATCACCACCGCCGTGATGCTCTCGATATTGGCGAGCTGTCCCGAGGTCGGCGAGACCGACCCGATCCGCCCGATCATCGCCCAGCCTGCAAAAGCGCAGATCAGCCCCGACAGCATATAGACCGAGATCAACACACGGTTCACCTTGACCCCCGACAGCTCCGCCGCCTCCGGGTCATCGCCAACCGCATAGACATGCCGCCCCCAGGCCGTATGCCGCAGCACATAGGCCAGCAGAACCACCAGAATGACCAGGAAAATCACACCATAGGTGAAGACCGCACCACCAATCTTGATCTTCTCGCCAAACAGCTGCAACAGCGGCGCGTCGGTGGCGATCACCTGGCTGCGAATGGTCTCATTTGCAGAATAGAGGAAATTCGTCGCCAGCACGATCTGCCACATGCCCAGCGTCACGATAAACGGCGGCAGCTTCATCCGCGCCACCAGCCAGCCGTTGATAAAGCCGCAGAGGGTGCCGCAGATCAGTCCGCAGACCACCGCGATTTCCGGCGGCACCCCGTAGCGAAAGGTGAACTGACCCATCACCACCGAGCTCAGCACCATGATCGCCCCCACCGACAGGTCGATACCTGCCGTCAGGATCACCAGCGACTGCGCGCAGGCCACGATGCCGACAATGCCCACCTGTTGCAGGATCAGCGTCAGCGCAAAGGGCGAAAAGAACTTCGAGCCCAGCAGCAGCCCAAAGACGATCACCGACAGCACCAGCACGATCAGCGGCACCAGCGATGGCGTCACATGCAGCAGATGCTGCAACCGGCTGATAAAGGAGGCCTCTCCCTGGTCAAAATCCGCAACGGCCTCGGGGCTGCCGCTGGCCGCCGCTTCATAGCTGTGGGGCGTGGTCATATCTGTCTCCGTAAGATCCGGCGTCCGATGGGCCTGACACCCACAGCCGGGGATGCGGCTGCGACAGGGATCGCAGCGGTGCAGAAGGGGCGATGTTTCCACCGCCCCCATGGCTCGCCTTGGCTAACAGCCCCTTGTCTGGCCTGCCTCTAAGGGGTGTGTCACCTGATCACCCCCAGCAGAGGTTCATGCCCTCTTCGGTGTCGATGCTCTCGACGCCCTCGGCAGGCTGATCGGTCACCAGCGCCACGCCGGTGTCAAAGAACGCCTTGCCCGGTGTCGGCGCAGGCTTCTCGCCCGTGGTGGCCCAGGCGCTGATCGCCTCGATCCCCTTGGACGCCATCAGCAGCGGATACTGCTGCGAGGTCGCACCGATGACGCCGTCCTTAATGTTCTGCACGCCGGGACAGCCGCCATCGACCGAGACAATCAGCACGTCGTTTTCACGCCCGATTGCCTTCAGCGCCTCATAGGCACCGGCAGCGGCGGGTTCATTGATGGTATAGACCACATTGATCATCGGGTCCTTCGCCAGCAGGTTCTCCATCGCGCGGCGACCGCCCTCTTCATTGCCTGCGGTGATGTCATTGCCGACAATGCGCGGATCGGTCTCATCGCCCCATTTGTTGGGATCGCCAAGATCAATGCCGAACCCCTGCAGGAAGCCCTGATCGCGCAGCACGCCCACGGTGGGCTGGCTGACAGCAAGGTCCAGCATCGCGATCTTGGCATTGGCCGCCTCATCGCCAAGGCTCGCCGCCGCCCATTTGCCAATCAGCTCACCAGCCAGGAAATTGTCGGTGGCAAATGTCGCATCGGCCGAGTCGATTGGCTCCAGCGGCGTGTCCAGCGCAATCACCACCAGCCCCGCATCGCGCGCCTGCTGCACCGCCGGTACAATCGACGAGGTATCGGAGGCGGTCAGCAGGATGCCCTTGGCGCCATCGGCAATGCAGGTCTCAATCGCGGCAACCTGGGTTTCATGGTCGCCATCCACCTTCCCGGCAAAGCTCTTGAGCGTCATGCCCAGCTCCGCCGCCTTGGCCTCGGCGCCCTCTTTCATCTTGACGAAAAACGGATTGGTATCGGTCTTGGTGATCAGGCAGGCCGTCACACCCTCTGCGGCAAAGGCGCTGCCGGTCATGGCAGCAATTCCAACGGCTGTTCCCAGTAGGATCTTCTTCATGATGTCCTCCCTCAGCATCACAACGCAACAAAACAGGACGGGCAAACCGTCGTGTCGCCCATAGTGGGCCGTGATTCTGGCCTCCCTGTCAATATATAAATCAACTTGACTTATTAAGTCGATCTTCGCACTTTTCTTAGGTCTCAAAGCGTGATTAGGGTCCGCCCCATGGAACATGAGCAAGTCAGATCCCTGAGCGGCGGCGTCAATCAGACCGGCGTGCGCGTCTTCAACGAACGGCTGATCCTGTCCCTGCTGCAACGCCACGGCCCGATGCCCGGCAGCGCGCTGGCCCGTGGCACCGGCCTGTCGCCGCAGACTGTCTCTGTCATCCTGCGCAAACTGGAAACCGACGGGCTGTTGCAGCGTGGCGAAACGCAGCGCGGCCGGGTCGGCAAACCTTCGGTCCCGATGGGCCTCAACCCCGATGGCCTGTTTTCCTACGGGCTGAAGATCGGCCGCCGCAGTGTCGAAGTGCTCTTGATGGATGTCTGCGGTGCGGTGCGCCAGCAGCTGCGCCTGCGCTACCCCTATCCCACCCCCGCCGTGGTCTTTGATTTCCTGCGCGACAGCATCGCCCAGATGGAGGCCGCGCTGCCCGCAGACCTGCTGCCCCGCATCTGCGGCATTGGCGTGGCAGCCCCCTTTCAGCTTTGGACCTGGCACGCCCAGATCAATGCCCCGGCAGAGGCGCTTGCGGCTTGGCAAACGGTTGATTTCGCGTCTGAAATAGCGCGTTTCAGCACCCTGCCCGTACATGTCGTGAATGACGCCACCGCCGCCTGCCGGGCCGAGCATATGTATGGCCGGGGCAAGGCCTATCGCGATTATGCCTATTTCTTTGTCGGCGCCTTTATCGGCGGTGGCGTGGTGCTGAACCACCGGGTGCTTGAGGGCAATCAGGGCAATGCCGGCGCGCTTGGGTCCCTGTCGATGCTGGGTCCGGACGGGCAGGAAACCAAGCTGCTGGATCTCGCCTCCATCCATCTGCTCGAACAGCGGCTGCGCGATGCGGGCAAGGATCCCGGCCAGCTCTGGCAGCTGCCGATGCACTGGTCCGGGTTCGAGGCGGAGCTGACCCCCTGGCTCGATCAGGCCGCCGACGCCATCGCCCGCGCCAGCCTCGCCACCTGCGCGGTCATCGACTTCGAGGCGGTGCTGATCGACGGCGCCCTGCCCGACAGCGTGCGCAGCGCCCTGGTCGAGCGTACCCGCGCCGCCCTCACCTCTCTGGATGCCCGTGGCCTGATCCTGCCGCGCATCGACCCCGGTGCCATCGGCCCCAACGCCCGCGCCATCGGCGCTGCCAGCGGCCCGATCATCTCGCAGTATCTGCTCGACACCAACTCGGTCTTCAACGCCGCCCTGTGATCGCCATCAGCCGCAACAGGCCCGCGCAAAGACATCATTGAGATAGGCTTGATCCGCGATCAAAAACCGTGTCTCGCCAATCCGGTCAAAACCTTGCGACAGGTAAAACCCCTTGGCGGGCGCGTTCTCGGCATTGCTGGCCAGCCAGACGGATTGCACGCCCGCCGCCGCGCAATATTCCAGCCCCGCCCGCAGCAGCGCTGCACCAATGCCCCGCCCGTGGTGGCGCGGCTGCACATAGAGCGTTGTGATCTCCACGTCCGAACAGCCTGGCACAGGCCCCGGACTGCCCCGACTGATGCGGATATAGCCATCAATGCCGACCCGGTTCTGCGAGACGATAAAGTGCTCCTGCGGGTTGGCCAGATGCGCCTCAAACCGCGCCGCCGTCAGCTCTGCCAGTGCATAATCGGCAAAGAACCCGCTCACCCCTTCACGCAGATAAGTGCCAACCCAGACCTCCATCGACAGCGCCGCCAGGCTGGAGGCATCCGCCACATCTGCAACCCGCAGAGTGAGGTCTGGATGGTCAGTCATGTGAATGGGTCCTTAGCTGGCAGTCACTTACGTGTGGCGATGTAATTAGGTGAACATACTACTCGTACTGTCAATAAAGCCGGAGTTAGACGCAAAGCCCACCGCCCCACGGAGTCTATGTGTCCACATTCACTTGCTTCGCTTCAGTATCTAGCCGTTGCGCACGGGGTTGACTCGGCTGTCATCATCCCACGGGTAGGGATTTTCCATCGCTCCAAATGCGTCGTTCCATTCTTGTTGGGACGGATCGGAAACCTCGCTGTAAGCGAAGCATCGCACACATTGAACTTGCAGCTCTACCGAGTTTCGAATTGCTGCAATAACCAGCCACTTGTGCTCGCAAGTTTCCAGATCCTGTCCCAAAATTTCGAGCCGCTTGAATAGATACCTCGTGGACAATAACCGGCCCGGAACAAGAAAACTCAATAATGCGAGTATTTTCTCAAGTTTCATAGAATCCTATATCTCCTCCACATCCATCACCCCGTCCAGCGACTTCAGCGCGCCTTTGATCTGGGGGTTGATGGGGAAGGGCTGGCCCAGATCCATCTCAACGTCGCCGGGCAGGCCGGGATCCTGCAGGTACATATAGACCTCACCGCGCGAGGCGTTGCGGGCGGCGGATTTGGCGTCTTCCAGCACCTGCGCCACCGTCGCCACTGCGCTTGCCTGCGAGATATAGACCCGCAGCGAACTGCGCCCGGCGTCAGCAATCGCCGCATCCACCGGCCCGACAGATCGCACCAGCAGTTTCAGCTGATCGCTTTCCATCGTGGCCTCGGCGGTGATCACCACCTTGGCGCCGGTTTCCAGGTATTCGCGTGATTTCTCCAGCACTTCGGAAAACAGCGTGACCTCATAGCCGCCGCTGGTGTCCGACAGCTGGGCAAAGGCAAAGCGGTTGCCGCGCGCCGATTTGCGTTCCTGCCGCCCGGCCACAACCCCGGCCATCTTCGCCATGAAGGGACCGCGCTCGGCCTTGGCCGTGACCTCGTCCAGCGTCATCACATCCTTGCGTTTGAGCGCAGGCATGTAGTCGTCCAGCGGATGGCCCGAGAGGTAGAAACCAATCGCCTTGAACTCCTCCGACAGCCGTTCGGCGGGCAGCCAGTCGGGCACGTTGGGCAGGCGCGGTTCGGGCAGGTCCTCGCCCGCCTCGCCAAACAGCGAGACCTGGCTGGAATTGCGCTGATCATGCACCGCGGCGGAATAATCCACCAGCGCGCCGAGGCTCTCAAACACCCGGCGCCGGTTGCTGTCCAGCTGGTCAAAGCCGCCCGCCCGCGCCAGCATTTCCAGCGGACGCTTGCCGACCTTTTTCAGATCCACCCGGCGGGCAAAATCAAACAGCGTGGCAAAGGGTTTGTCCTGCCCGCTCTCGCGCCGCGCCGTTGTCACCAGCCGCATCGCCTCGACACCGACGTTTTTCAGCGCGCCCAGCGCATAGACCAGCTCGCCCTTGACCACATTGAATGTCGCCTCGGAGCGGTTCACACAGGGCGGCACATAGGGCAGGCTCAGGCCTTTTTTGACCTCTTCGAAATAGATCGCCAGCTTATCCGTCAGATGGATATCACAGTTCATGACGCCAGCCATGAACTCCACCGGGTGGTTCGCCTTCAGCCAGCCGGTCTGGTAGCTGACCACCGCATAGGCCGCCGCGTGCGATTTGTTGAAGCCGTAGTTGGCGAATTTCTCCAGAAGGTCGAACACCTCCGACGCCTTCTTGGCAGGCACGCCGTTTTCTGCCGCCCCCTTTTCAAATTTGGGGCGTTCGGCATCCATCGCCTCTTTGATCTTCTTACCCATGGCGCGGCGCAATAGGTCCGCACCGCCAAGGGTATAATTCGCCATCACCTGGGCGATCTGCATCACCTGTTCCTGATAGACGATAATGCCTTGGGTTTCCTCAAGGATATGGTCGATCAGCGGATGCACCGACTGGATCTTGCGCAGACCATTCTTGACCTCGCAATAGACCGGGATGTTCTCCATCGGACCCGGACGATAGAGCGCCACCAGCGCCACGATATCCTCGATACAGGTGGGTTTCATGCGCTTTAGCGCATCCATCATGCCGGTGGATTCCACCTGGAACACCGCCACCGTCTTGGCCCGCGAATAAAGGTCATAGGTAACGGCATCGTCCAGCGGGATGGCGTTGATCTGGTTCTCCGCCCCCTCCGGCGGATCATAAAGCTGGGTGCCATCGGCGGCGACATGCAGATCGCGGCCCGACTGGAAAATCAGGTCCATCGCGTTCTGAATGACGGTGAGCGTCTTCAGGCCGAGGAAGTCGAACTTCACCAGACCGGCCTGTTCCACCCATTTCATGTTGAACTGGGTGGCGGGCATGTCGGAGCGCGGATCGCGGTAAAGCGGCACCAGCGCATCCAGTGGCCGGTCACCGATCACCACGCCCGCCGCGTGGGTGCCCGCTGATCGCAACAGCCCCTCAACCTGCATGCCGTATTTCAACAGCCGGTCGACAACCTCTTCGTTCTCCGCCTCCTCGCGCAGCCGCGGCTCTTCGCGCAGACTGTCCACAATCGACATCGGTTTCACGCCTTCGACCGGGATCAGCTTCGACAGCCGATCCACCTGGCCATAGGGCATCTGCAGAACCCGCCCCATATCGCGCACCGCCGCCTTCGACAGCAGCGCGCCAAAGGTGATGATCTGCCCCACCTTGTCGCGGCCATATTTCTCCTGCACGTATTTGATCACCTCTTCGCGGCGATCCATGCAGAAGTCGATGTCGAAGTCGGGCATCGACACCCGTTCGGGGTTGAGAAAGCGTTCGAACAGCAAGCTGTAGCGCAGCGGGTCAAGGTCGGTAATCGTCAGCGCATAGGCCACGAGCGAGCCCGCACCGGAACCCCGCCCCGGCCCCACCGGAATGTCGTGATCCTTGGCCCATTGGATAAAGTCCGCAACGATCAGGAAGTAGCCGGGGAACCCCATCCCCTCGATGATGCCCAGCTCAAAATCCAGCCGCTCCTGATACTCCTCGACGCTGACGGCATGGGGGATCACGGCGAGACGTTTTTGCAGCCCCTCATTGGCGATGCGGCGCAATTCGGCCACCTCGTCATCGGCAAACTTCGGCAGGATCGGATCGCGCCGATAGGCCATGAAAGCGCAGCGTTTGGCGATCTCCACGGTGTTTTCCAGCGCCTCGGGCAGGTCGGCAAACAGCGCGACCATTTCCTCCTGGCTCTTGAAGTAATGCTGCGCGGTCAGCCTGCGGCGCGGCTCCACCTGATCGACATAGGCGCCTTCCGCGATACAGATCATCGCATCATGGGCCTCATACATTTCCGTGTTGGGGAAATAGACATCATTGGTGGCAACCAGCGGCAGGTCCATCGCATAGGCCATCTCGATATGGCCCCGCTCGGTCAGCTGTTCAGCTTCAGGCTGGCCGTGTTCGCCCGGATGGCGCTGCAACTCCACATAAAGCCGATCTGGAAAGATCGCTTTCAGCCGCTGCATCAGGGCCTCTGCCGCCGGGCGCTGCCCCTGCTGCAACAGCCGCCCCACCGGCCCATCCGGCCCGCCGCTCAGACAGATCACATCGCCTGCATATTGCGCCAGCTCCTCCAGCGTCACATGCGGCAGCTCGCTGCCCTGCCGCAGATAGAGGCAGGAATTGAGCTTCATCAGATGCTCATAGCCGGTCTCGCTCTGCGCCAGCAGCACCAGCGGCGCTGGCGGTTTGGGCCGCTCGCCCGGGGCAGGCTCGGCAGACCGCAGATCGACCTGGCAGCCGATGATCGGCTGCACCCCCGCGCCACTGGCCGACACCGAAAACTCCAGCGCCGAGAACAGGTTGTTGCTGTCGGTCACCGCAATCGCGGGCATCTCGTGCTTCTTGCACAGGTCCGGCAGCTTCTTCAGCCGCAATGCGCCTTCCAGAAGCGAATATTCGGTATGGGTGCGCAGGTGAATGAATCGGGGAGAGCTTGTCATCCCGCCAAGCTAGCGTCAGCGCCGCCAAGGTTAAAGCGGTTCCGCACCGGAGAAGCCGCGACCCTGCCCGTCCCCCGTTCCGCCGCGCAGGTTTCACCCGATGCCGTAATATTCAGCGATTATTATTCTGCTTTCTTTGAAAGTCTTATCGAACCCAACCATCAACGCCGCGACAATCTGACCTAAAGTCGTTCAAAAAGAACAGCATACGCCGGTATTCAGCAAGGATCTTGCGCCCCGTATCGACTCCATGGCAGAGTCACTTTTCCTTGCCAGAACAACAGCCTGCTTTCTAGGCTATCGGCAACGGAACCACCAAGGCCCGCCATGTCTTCTACGTCGCATCGAAGGGATGGCACCAAGGGAAAACCAGAGTAACGCGACGGGTTTCTGACATGACAATCACCTTTCGGCTGAACGGTGAAGAGGTCGCGCTGACGGAGGTTTCTCCGACGGCGACGCTGCTGGACTGGCTGCGCGAAGAACGCGGGCTGACCGGCACCAAAGAAGGCTGCAACGAGGGCGACTGCGGCGCCTGCACCGTGATGGTGACCGACGCCAAAGGCGCCAAACCGCTCAATGCCTGCATCCTGTTCCTGCCGCAGCTGCACGGCAAATCCATCCGCACCGTCGAAGGCGCGGCCGGCCCCGATGGCCAGCTGCATCCGGTGCAGGAGGCGATGATCACCCACCACGGCAGCCAATGCGGTTTCTGCACGCCGGGGTTCATCATGTCGATGGTGACCGCCCACAAAAATGGCGCCTCGGATCACGACGACCAGCTGGCAGGCAATCTCTGCCGCTGCACCGGCTATGCGCCGATCATCCGCGCCGCCGAAGCCGCCAGCGCCGAACCCGTCCCCGACTGGATCCACGGCGAAGATGCCATCAGCCTGCCTGACACAGGCGGCGATGCCACGTCTCTGCGCCCCACCTCCGCCGACCAGCTGGCCGCCGCCTATGCTGCCCGCCCGGACGCGACGCTGATTGCAGGCGCCACGGATGTCGGTCTCTGGGTGACCAAACAGCTGCGCGATCTGTCGGATGTGATTTTCCTCGATGGCTGCGATGACCTGAAAGGTATCTCCGAACAGCCCGACGGCAGCCTGCGTATCGGTGCGATGGTGGATATGAACCAGCTGCGCAGCGCCCTCACCGCGCGGCATCCGTCTTATGGCGAAATGCTGCGCCGCTTTGCCAGCCAGCAGGTGCGCGCCGCCGCCACCATCGGCGGCAATATCGCCAATGGCTCCCCCATCGGGGACAATCCGCCTGCGCTGATCGCACTTGGTGCAACGCTGGAGCTGCGCAAGGGCGACAGCCGCCGCAGCCTGCCGCTTGAGGATTTCTTCATCGACTATGGCAAGCAGGACCGCCAGCCCGGTGAATTTGTCGAGGCGATCACCCTGCCCGCATGCCCGAAGGGGCAGACCGATGGCTTGCGCGTCTACAAGCTCTCCAAACGGTTCGATCAGGATATCTCCGCCGTTCTGGGGGCCTTTAACCTGACGGTCGACGCCGGCCGGATCACCGCCGCGCGCATCGCCTTTGGCGGCATGGCGGGCGTGCCCAAACGCGCCAGCCACGTGGAGGCCGCCCTGATTGGCCAAGACCTGTCGGCCGCAACACTCGCCACCGCGCGGGGCGAATTTGCCCGCGACTTCACCCCGATGAACGATATGCGCGCCTCTGCCGACTACCGGCTGGAGGCTGCGGCAAATATGCTCGCACGCTACTTTGACGATCTGGGCCAGACAAGCGCACCCACACATGTGCTGGAGGTGAAGTGATGGCTGTTGCAAAACCCCTCCCCCATGATGCGGCACGGCTGCATGTGACCGGTCAGGCGCGCTATGTCGATGACATCCCGACCCCGCGCGACACCCTGCATCTGGCCTTTGGCCTTTCGACCGTGGCCCATGGTGACATCACCGCACTGGAGCTGGACGCCGTGCGCCAGAGCAATGGCGTGGTTGCCGTGCTGACGGCAAAAGATCTGCCGTTTGACAATGACGTCTCGCCGTCTGCCCATGACGAGCCGCTGCTGGCCAAGGGGTCTGTCCACTATATCGGCCAGCCGGTGTTTCTGGTGGTGGCAACCTCCCATCGTGCTGCGCGGGTGGCCGCGCGCAAAGGTCAGGTCAGCTACGCCGAACGCCCGGCCCTCCTGACGCTGGAGGATGCGCTGGCCGCCGACAGCCGGTTTGAAGACGGCCCACGCATCTACAGCAAAGGCGACGCAGGCAGCGCCATCTCCGCCGCCGCCCATGTGGTCGAAGATACGTTCGACATTGGCGGGCAGGAGCATTTCTACCTCGAAGGTCAGGCCGCCCTCGCCCAGCCGCAGGAAGATGGCGGCATGCTGGTCAACTCCTCGACCCAGCACCCGACCGAGATCCAGCACAAGGTGGCCGAGGCCATCGGCCTGCCGATGCACAGCGTGCGGGTTGAGACCCGGCGCATGGGTGGCGGCTTTGGTGGCAAGGAAAGTCAGGGCAACGCGCTGGCCGTCGCCTGCGCCATCGCCGCACGCGCCACCGGTCGGACCTGCAAGATGCGCTATGACCGCGACGACGACATGACCATCACCGGCAAGCGTCACGCGTTTCGCATTTCCTACCGCGCGGGCTTTGACGCCGAGGGGCGCATTCTGGGGGTTGAGTTCACCCATCTGGTCGATTGCGGCTGGGCGCAGGATCTGTCGCTGCCGGTGGCCGACCGCGCCATGCTGCACAGCGACAACGCCTATGCGATCCCCGCGATCCGCATCGAAAGCCACCGGCTGAAGACCAACCGGCAGAGCGCCACCGCCTATCGCGGCTTTGGCGGTCCGCAGGGGATGGTCGGGATCGAGCGGGTGATGGATCACGCGGCCCATAAGCTGGGGCTGGATCCGGTCGATCTGCGCATGAAGAACTATTACGATGCCCCCCAAACGGCGGGCGACGGGGGCGCTGCCCCCCGGCCTGCGGCCTCCCCCCGGGATATTTCCGGCCAGAAGATATCCGGCCAGAAGACGGACAATACCACGCCCTACGGGATGGAGGTCACCGATTTCGAGCTGCACGGGATGACCCGGCAGCTGCTGGAGAGCGCGGATTATGCCGCGCGCAAGGCCGAGATCGCCAAATGGAACGCCGGGAATGAGCGGCTCAAGCGCGGGATTGCATTTTCTCCGGTCAAATTCGGCATTTCCTTCACCCTCACCCATCTCAATCAGGCGGGTGCGCTGGTGCATGTCTATCAGGACGGCTCGGTCCATCTGAACCATGGTGGCACCGAGATGGGGCAAGGCCTGTTCCAGAAGGTGGCACAAGTGGCCGCCAGCCGTTTTGGCATCGGGCTGGAAAAGGTGAAGATCACCGCCACCGACACGGCCAAAGTACCCAATACCTCGGCCACCGCCGCCTCCTCCGGCACCGATCTGAACGGGATGGCGGTAAAGGCCGCCTGCGACAGCATTCGCGACCGTATGGCCGATCATCTGGCCGAGCGCTATCAGGTCACCGCAGCGGAGGTGGTGTTTGCCGATGATGAGGTGCGGATCGGCGCCGAGGCCCTGCCCTTCGCCCGTGCAGCACAGATCTGCTATGAGGGGCGTATCAGCCTGTCGGCCACCGGGTTCTACAAGACGCCGAAACTGGAATGGGACCGCATTCAGGGCAAGGGGCGGCCGTTTTTCTACTTTGCCTATGGCGCTGCGATCACCGAAGTTGTCGTCGACCGCCTGACCGGCGAAAACCGCATTCTGCGCGCCGACGTGCTGCATGATGCCGGCGCCTCGCTGAACCCGGCGCTGGATATCGGCCAGGTCGAAGGCGCCTATGTGCAGGGTGCAGGCTGGCTCACCACAGAGGAACTGGTCTGGGATCAGACCGGCAATCTGCGCACCCATGCGCCCTCCACCTACAAGATCCCCGCCTGTTCGGATCGCCCCGATGTGTTCAACGTCGCCCTCTGGGATGGGCAGAACCGCGAGGACAGCATCTATCGCTCCAAAGCGGTGGGAGAGCCGCCCTTTATGCTGGGGATTTCCGCCTGGCTGGCGCTTGGTGATGCGGTCGGGCACTTCGCGCCCGCCTATCCTGCGCTCAATGCCCCCGCCACGGCGGAGGAGATCTGGCGCGCGGTGCGTCGCATCGCGCCGGGGGCCTGAGCCATGGGGTTCGATCTTCAGGATCTGCGCCGCAGGATCGGCGCCCATGGCACGGTGGTGCGGGTGGTGATTGCCGCCATCCGCGGCTCTTCCCCGCGTGAGGTGGGCGCCGCCATGCTGGTCTGGGACGACGGCCAGTCCGGCACCATCGGCGGGGGCGCGCTGGAGCATGAGGCCGCCGAGGCTGCCCGCCGCCAGTTGCAGGATGGCAAGACCCGTTTGCAGACCATCCGCGCGCTTGGCCCGGATCTGGGGCAATGCTGCGGCGGCTCCGTCACCCTGTGGAGCGAGATCTACCGCGCTGCCGATCTGGACCGGCTGGATGGCGATGTGATCCTGCGCGCCCTGTCCACCGAGCTGGGCGAGCCGGGCGAGCCACCCCTGGGCCTGCGCCGCAAGCTGGCGCTGGCCCGCAGCCAGGGGCAGCGGCCCGACGCGCAGCTGGCCGACGGCTGGCTGCTGGAACCGGTCCATCGTGCCGAAACCCCGCTGTGGATCTGGGGGGCGGGCCATGTCGGCCGCGCTCTGGTTGATGTGCTGGCGCCGCTGCCGGATCTCGACATCACCTGGGTCGATACCGGCCCTGACCGTTTTCCCGCCCGGATCCCGCCCTCAGTCACCATGGTTCCGGCGGCGGAACCTGCGGCACTGGTGCCGCATGCCCCTGAAAATGCACGGCATTTGGTGCTTACCTATTCCCATGCGCTGGATCTGGCGCTATGCCACGCCTTATTGCTGCGCGGCTTTGCCTTTGCCGGGGTGATCGGATCTGCCACCAAATGGGCACGGTTCCGGTCGCGGCTGGCGGATCTTGGCCACCGGCCCGAGCAGATCGCCCGGCTCACCTGCCCGATCGGGGATCCCGGCCTTGGCAAACATCCGCAGATGATTGCGGTCGGGGTCGCGGCAGAGCTCTTGCGGATGGGCGCAACAGACGAGTTGAAGAAGGACAGACGCGCGTGACCCAACCTCTCCTGAGCCTGCAAGGTTTGACAAAGGCCTATCCTGGTGTTGTTGCCAACGATACGGTCTCCTTTGATATCGGCGCGGGAGAGGTTCATGCCCTGCTCGGCGAAAACGGCGCCGGGAAATCGACGCTGGTCAAGATGATCTACGGGCTGGTGAAACCGGACAGCGGCACCATGCTGTTGCGCGGCGCCCCCTATGCCCCGGCCGAGCCGCGACAGGCACGGGCGGATGGCATCGCGATGGTGTTTCAGCATTTTTCGCTGTTTGACGCGCTGAACGTGGCGGAGAACATCGCCCTTGGCATGGAACAGCCGCCCGCCCTGCGCGATCTGGCCAGCCGCATCCGCGAGGTATCGGAAACCTATGGCCTGCCGCTGGATCCCTATCGCACGGTGGGCGATCTCTCTGCCGGCGAACGCCAGCGGGTGGAGATCATCCGCTGCCTGTTGCAGGACCCCAAGCTGCTGATCATGGATGAGCCGACCTCGGTTCTCACCCCGCAGGAGGTGGATATCCTGTTCCAGACCTTGCAGAAGCTGCGCTCCGAGGGCACCTCGATCCTGTATATTTCGCACAAGCTGGAAGAGATCCGCACGCTCTGTGATCACGCCACCATCCTGCGGCTGGGCAAGAATGTCGGCGAATGTGTCCCCTCTGAAACCTCGGCCCGCGATATGGCCGAGCTGATGGTGGGTACCGCTCTTCAGACACCGGAGCGTGCGGGCCGCGATCTGGGCGATGTGGCGCTGGATATCACCGGCCTGTCGGTGCCTGCGCCCTCGGCCTTTGGCACGGCGCTGAAGAATGTGCATATGACCGTCCGCAAGGGCGAAATCCTCGGCATTGGCGGGGTGGCGGGCAATGGCCAGGACGAGCTTCTGGGCGTGCTGTCCGGCGAAACCACCACCGCTGCCGATGCGGTCAAGATGCATGGCGCGCCGGTCGGCCACCTTGGCCCTGTTGCGCGTCGTCGCCTGGGTATTCTGGCCGCGCCGGAGGAGCGTCTCGGCCATGCCGCCGCACCGGATATGAGCCTGACGGAAAATGCCATGCTGACCGCCGCCACCCGCGAAGGCCTGTCCAGCAACGGCTTTCTGAAATGGGGGCTGGCCAAGGAATTTGCCGAGAAGGTCATCAAGAATTTCGACGTGCGCACCCCCGGACCTGAAAACGCGGCGCGTTCGCTGTCGGGGGGCAATCTGCAGAAATTCGTCATTGGCCGCGAGGTGCTGCAAAACCCGGAGGTTCTGGTGGTGAACCAGCCGACCTGGGGTGTGGATGCCGCCGCCGCCGCCGCGATCCGCCAGTCGCTGCTGGATCTGGCCGCCGGGGGCACTGCGGTAATCTGCATCAGCCAGGATCTGGATGAGCTGATGGAGATTGCCGACAGTTTTGCCGCCCTGAACGAAGGCCGCCTGAGCGCGCCGCGCCCCACAACCGGGCTGAGCGTCGATGAAATCGGCCTGATGATGGGGGGAGCACATGGGATGGAGGTCGCGCATGTCTAGCCTCGCAGCCGGGCGTGCCCATCCCGGCCGCAGCGCGGGCTGCCGGGTCGGGAGTGTGAGTATTTTTGGAAAGATGACAGGCACGCAGGCACAGATCTGCGACCGGGGGGGACAACAACAATGATCCGGCTAGAAAAGAGACCACAGCCCTCGCGGGTCTGGTCGATGGCGACGCCGCTGGTGGCGGTGCTGGCGACCATGATCGCGGGCGGGCTTTTGTTTGCGGCCCTTGGCAAGAACCCGGTTGAGGCGATCCGCACCATTTTCTGGGATCCGCTGTTTGGCGAATTTGCTTTTTACTACCGCCCGCAGCTCTTGGTGAAGGGCGCACCACTGGTACTGATCGCCATCGGCCTGTCGCTGGGCTTTCGCGCGGGTATCTGGAACATCGGCGCCGAGGGCCAGTATATCATGGGCGCCATCTGTGGCGCCGGGGCTGGCCTTGCCTTTTACCCTACAGACTCGGCACTGATCTTTCCCTTGATGGTGGTGGCAGGCGCGCTGGGGGGCTGGGCCTGGGCGATGATCCCCGCAGTGCTGAAAACCCGCTTTGGCACCAATGAAATCCTGGTCTCGCTGATGCTGGTCTATGTGGCCGAGCAGTTTCTCGCCTCGGTCTCGCTGGGATTGCTGAAAAACCCCGAGGGCTTTGGCTTTCCCGGCTCGCGCAACCTGCAATCCTGGGACAGCGCCCATAACGCCGAGCTGATCACGGGCACCGGCATGCACTGGGGTGTTGTGGCGGCGCTGATCGCGGTGATCTTTGCCTATGTGCTGCTCAACCGTCACATGCTGGGCTATCACATCCGCCTGACTGGCGAGGCGCCACGTGCCGCGCGTTTTGCGGGCGTGAACCCCACCCGGCTGGTGCTGTTCTGCCTTGGCACCTCCGGCGCGCTGGCGGGTCTTGCGGGTCTGTTTGAGGTCTCCGGCCCCTCTGGCCAGATCTCCATCGATTTCAACGTCGGCTACGGGTTTACCGCCATTATCGTTGCCTTCCTGGGTCGGTTGCATCCTGTCGGCATCCTGCTGGCGGGTGGTCTGATGGCGCTGACATATATCGGCGGCGATATCGCGCAGTCCAACATGGGCCTGCCTTCGGCGGCAATCCAGGTGTTTCAGGGGATGCTTTTGTTCTTCCTGCTGGCGCTGGATCTCCTGACCAATTTCCGCATTGCGCTCAGCAAACCCGAGGTGGTGTGACATGGATCTTTCTGCAATCAACCCGGTCCTGCTCATCGCCTCGCTGATGGTGGCGGCCACACCGATCCTGATCGCTGCCATTGGCGAATTGGTGGTGGAGAAATCAGGCGTTCTGAACCTTGGCGTCGAAGGCATGATGATCACCGGCGCCATCGCAGGCTTTGCCACCGCGGTGGAGACCGGCTCGCCCCTGATCGGGTTCCTTGCCGCCGCTGTTGCCGGGGCAGCGCTGTCGGTTCTGTTTGGCTTTCTGACCCTTGTGGCGCAGGCCAATCAGGTGGCCTCCGGTCTGGCGCTGACGCTGTTCGGCCTCGGCCTGTCGGCGCTGATGGGGCAATCCTACGTCGGTGTGAAACCGCCACAGATGAGCGACATCCACATCCCCGTCCTGAGCGACCTGCCGGTGATTGGCCCGATCCTCTTTGGCCATGACATCATCCTCTATTTCGGCATCGCGCTGACCGCCGCAGTCTGGGCGCTGCTGAAATTCTCTCGCGCCGGACTGGTGCTGCGCGCGGTGGGTGAAAACCACGATGCTGCCCATGCGCTGGGGTATAAGGTGATCCGCATTCGCCTGATGGCGATCATGTTCGGTGGCGCCTGTGCCGGTATCGGCGGGGCCTACATCAGCCTTATCCGGGTGCCGCAATGGACCGAAGGCATGACCGCGGGCGTGGGCTGGATTGCGCTGGCGCTGGTGGTCTTTGCCAGCTGGAAACCCTGGCGCGCACTCCTTGGTGCCTATCTTTTTGGCGGCGTCACCGTGGTGCAGCTCAATCTGCAAGCGGCAGGCGTTGCCATCCCGGTGGAGTATCTGGCAATGTCGCCCTACGTGATCACAATTATCGTGCTTGTCATTCTTTCGGCGGACAAAAGCAGCGCACCTGCCGCCCTTGGCCGCAACTTCCACGCCTCCCGCTGACGGGGGGCTTTTCACTGCCCCGCTGTCGGGGCCAATAGATGCAACTGGGGAGAACCTGATGAAACTGACCAACCTTCTGACCAGCGCCGCCGTGGCGCTTGGCCTGGCCACCGGTGCGGCCTTGGCCGAGGACAAGACCAAAGTGGGCTTTGTCTATGTCGGCCCTGTCGGTGACGGTGGCTGGACCTATGAACACGATCAGGGCCGCAAGGCCGTGGTTGCGGAATTCGGCGACAAGGTCGAAACCGTCTATGTCGAGAACGTCGCAGAAGGCCCCGATGCCGAGCGCGTGATGACCCAGATGGCGCTGGAAGGTGCGGATCTCATCTTCACCACCTCCTTTGGCTACATGGATCCCACCATCAACGTCGCCAAGAAATTCCCGAACGTGAAGTTCGAGCACGCCACCGGCTACAAGCGCGCCGACAACGTCTCGACCTACTCCGCCCGCTTCTACGAGGGCCGCGCGGTTCAGGGCCACATTGCCGGCCATATGACCGAGAGCAATATCGTCGGCTACATCGGCTCCTACCCGATCCCCGAAGTGATCCGCGGCATCAACTCGGCCTATCTGCACGCCAAGAAGGTGAACCCCGACGTCCAGTTCAAGATCGTCTGGGCCTTCACCTGGTTTGATCCCGCAAAAGAGGCTGATGCCGCCAAGGTGCTGATCGAACAGGGGGCTGACGTGATCCTGCAGCACACCGATTCCACCGCACCGCAGGCCGCCGCACAGGCCGCAGGCAATGTGATCACCTTTGGTCAGGCGTCTGATATGGCCGAATACGGGCCCAAGCCGCGCGTCTCCTCGATCATCGACAATTGGGCGCCCTATTACATCGCCCGCACCAAGGCCGTGATCGACGGCACCTGGACAAGCAGCGACACCTGGGACGGCATTGGCGCCGGCATGGTTGGCATCGGTGAAATCTCCGATGCGGTTCCCGCTGATGTGAAAGCCTCCGCACTGGAGCTGAAAGCCGCGCTGGCCGATGGCTCCTACCACGCCTTCACCGGCCCGATCAAAAAGCAGGACGGCTCCGACTGGCTGGCCGAAGGCGAGACCGCCGATGACGGCACCCTGGCCGGCATGAACTTCTACGTCGAAGGCCTGGAAGGCGACATTCCGCAATAAGCGGCCACCGCCTTCAGATGACCCGCAGCAGAAAGGCCCGCCAGTCCGGCGGGCCTTTTTCATAGCGGCCGTCGCTGTTCCTCTCGCGCGACCGCAGGGCAAATGCCGCCGTCTAGATGCTGCCCGCCGTTTCAATGACAAGCGCCCGCACCGGCCCATCGGGATGCGCCACATGTTCATCGCCGCTCTCGGCATGAAAGATGTCACCCGGCAGCAGGCGCAGGATACGCTCGGCCCCGTCGATGCGAACATGCATGTCGACCTCACCGTCCAGCACGACAAAGACCTCAGGGCCATCGTTGACATGCCATTTATACGGCGCGTCGGTCCAATGCAGCCGCACGGTTGCATCGCTTATGCGTTCGATATCCAGCGCGTCCCAGGCCTTTTCGCCCGTAAACGCCGTTGCGGTGATCTTCTTCATGCCCTACCCCCGGCTGCTGTGGTTGATGTGGTTCATTTCAACTGCGATGTTACGGCTGCGGCAACGGATCGGATACTTGCGTTCCGACGTGATCAGCCTGCCAATCGGGGAATTCAACGTGGATCGGACGGACAAACGGATATTGGCGGTTCTGGAACGGAACGCCCGCACCAGCGCTGCCGAAATCGGGCGCCAGATCGGCCTGTCCCGGACCGCGGTTCAGGACCGGCTGTCGAAGCTTGAGACACGTGGCGTGATCAGCGGATATCGGGTTCAGCTATCGGAGCCTCAGGACGACCTGATCCGGGCGGTCCTCTTCGTCAGAATTGCGGTCCGCCCATGCACCGATGCGCTGACCTGGATGGCCTCGCTCGAGGGCGTGCAGGAGGTGCTGTCTCTGTCCGGTGAGATCGACGCCATCGTCAGATGTGCCGTGCCGGATGTCGCCGCGCTGACGGCGCTCAATGACAGGATCGGGGCCAGCGACTGGATTGCCGGTTCGAACTCGAACGTGGTGCTGCGCACCCTCCGATAACCCCGCGCAGATGCCGGCCGCAGATCTCGGGTCCGCTCCCGTGTCCGTTCATGGGCCGAACCTCAAAGCGCGCGCGGCCCTGCCCGTCATCTTTCCATAAATACTCAAACCGCGCCGGCAGCGGTGCTGCCCATCAGTCGCGGCGGAACACCCGCAGCGCCAGGAGCACGCGGGAGGTGGCGGTCACCAGACAGAGCGCGCCAAACACCCAGGCCATCGGTGCAAACCACGCAGGCAGCAGGCACAAGAGCACGAAAAATCCGATCGTCTCCGCCCCCTCCAGCAGACCGCCGGTGAAATAAAGCGTTTTGACCCCGCGCGCCGTGCTTGTCATCTTGTGTTTCTCCGCCAGCACCGCATAGCCGAGGAAACTGGTGCCATTCACATAGAAGGTCATCAGCAAGAACGCCCCGGCCACGCCATTCTGCACAGGATCCGCCAGCACAAAAGCAAGGGGGACCGCACCGTAGAACAGGAAATCGCAGGTGATATCGAGATAGCCGCCAAAATCGCTTGGCTCGCTGGCGCGTGCCACCGCGCCGTCCAGACCATCGGCCAGCCGCGACAGAAGCAGCGGCAGCAGCGCCAGCGCAAAGAGCGAACAGGCGATCATCCCGGCCGCCAGCAGCCCCAGCGCCAGCCCAAGGAGCGTCACCTGATTGGCACTGATGCCCGCGCGCGCGATGACCTGCCCCTGGGCATTCAGCATCGGGTCGATCAGCGGGCGAATTTTTGAATCGAACATACTCTCCCCTACCCTGCGCACCGGGGCTTTGCCACTCACGATTATGATAGGGCAGAGCCGGTGTCTCGCGCAGATCTCTTTATGCCCCGCGCCGATATTTTGCGCTTTTGATTGCCGCAGATGCGTGCCACCCTCCGCCGCATGAGCACCGAACTGATCAGCCTCGACGGCACCCCCGCAAGCCCCCTTGCCTTTGGCACCATGCAATTTGGCGGCCGCGCCGATGCTGCCCAGTCGGCCGAAATGTACCAGGCCTGCCGCGCTGCGGGGGTGACCCATTTCGACACCGCCTGGGTCTATACCGAGGGCCGTAGCGAGGCGCTGCTGGGCCAGCTGATCCGGGAAGACCGTGACAGCCTGCTGATCGCCACCAAGGTCGCCTATACCGGCGGCGCAGGCCCTGACAATATCCGGCGCCAGCTCGATCAGTCGCGCGCGCGTCTGGGGCAGGACATGGTCGATATCCTCTACCTGCACCGCTACGACGAAGAGACGGACCTGCGCGAGACCCTTGCCTGTCTCGCCGAGCTGCGCGACGCCGGGCAGATCCGCTATCTGGGGCTGTCGAACTTTGCCGCCTGGCAGGTGATGAAGGCGATCATGATCGGGCAGGAATTCGACCTGAGGCCCGCCATCCTGCAACCGATGTATTCGCTGCTGAAGCGTCAGGTCGAGGTGGAGATCCTGCCGATGTGCGCTGATCAGGGCCTGCATGTGGCCCCCTATTCGCCACTGGGCGGCGGGATGCTGACGGGCAAATACAGCCGTGCCCAGCAGGCGGGCCACAGCCGGGGGCGGCTGGACGAGGATCCGCGTTACGCCGAACGCTATGGTCAGCCCTGGATGCAGGACAGCGCCCGTGCCCTGGCCGATCTTGCCGCCGAACTGGAGGTTGATCCGGCCAGCCTCGCCGTGGCCTGGGCCGCCGCCTATGGGCGCAATGTGACCCCCATAATCTCGGCCCGGTCACTCGCACAGCTGCGCCCGTCGCTGGCGGCGCTGGAGATCGAGATGACGCCGGACCTCTACGCCCGCATGTCGGCGCTGTCACCGCGTCCGGCGCCCGCAACAGACCGGCTGGAGGAACAGCAATGACAGCGGTCGACTATCTGATCATCGGCGGCGGGCTTGCCGGTCTGAGCGCCGCCGCCGCCCTTGCGCCACGGGGGCGTGTTCTGGTGCTGGAGCGGGAAGAGGCGCTTGGCTATCACTCCTCCGGGCGCTCTGCGGCGATGTTTGAGGCCAATTACGGCCCCGCGCCGGTACAGGCGCTGAGCCGGGCCAGTGAGGCCCACCACCGCACCCATGGCTGTCTCAGCCCGCGCGGGCTGCTGCTGGTCGGGCGCGCCGATCAGGCCGCGCGTTTCGAGACCGATTGCGCCGAGCTGGATCTGACGCCGATTTCGGTTGCGGCGGCCTGCCAGATGGTGCCGGTGCTTGATCCCGAGCAGGTCAAATTTGCGGCCAGCCATGATGCGGCGCAGGATCTGGATGCGGACCTGTTGTTGCAGGGCTTTGCCAGAGAGCTGCGCGCCCATGGGGGTGACATCCGCACCCGCGCCGCTGTCACCGGTCTGGACCGCAGCACCGCGGGCTGGCAGGTGAGCTGCGGTGACGATGTGATCACCGCCACAACGATTATCAATTCGGCCGGGGCCTGGGCGGATGAGCTGGCGCAGATGGCCGGGATCGCGCCCATCGGATTGCAACCCAAGCGCCGCTCCATGGCGCGGCTGCCCGCGCCCGGTGGCCACGATGTCACCACCTGGCCAATGATCATGGGCGTCGGTGAGAGCTGGTATGCCAAACCCGATGCCGGCAAGCTGCTGGTCTCGCCCGCTGACGCCGATCCGGTGCCGCCGCAGGATGCCTATGCCGATGACATGGTGCTTGCCGAGGGGCTGGCCCGCTATGAGGAGATGGTGACAACCCCGGTCACCCGAGTTGAGCACAACTGGGCTGGCCTGCGCAGTTTTGTAGCCGATGGCGTGCCGGTGCTGGGGCCGGATCCGGCGGTGGCCAGTTTTGTCTGGTGTGCAGGTCAGGGCGGCTATGGCGTGCAGAGCTCCCCCGCCGCCGGGCGGCTGATTGCCGATCTGGTCACCGGGCAGACACCGGACATCGACGCCACGAACGTGGCCGCGCTCAGCCCGGAAAGGCTGCGCTGATGGTTGTGCGCACGGTGCCCGGAGAGGCCTCCGTCACGCTGCCGGATGCAGGGGCAAAACTCTTTGCCCCGTCGGCGGCGCGCAATCTGGAGCCGATCGCGGATCTTCTGGCCCGGATTGCCCCGCAACCCGACGGTGCGGATGGCCCTCGCCCCCGCGCGCTGGAAATTGCCAGCGGCACCGGGCAGCATGTGGTCGGCTTTGCCGGCCGCTGCGCGCATCTGGACTGGCAGCCCAGCGATGTGAACCCGGCACGCCTGACCAGCATCAATGCCTATACCGGTGACAGCGGCTGTCGCAATATCGCGACGGCGATCCAGCTCGATGCCACCGAAGCCCCCTGGCCCGACGGGCTGGGCCGCTTTGATCTGATCGTGCTGTGCAATCTGCTGCATCTGATCAGCACGCCCGAGGCCCAGACCCTGATCCGCGAGGCCGCGCGCCATCTGGCGGCGGGCGGGCACTTCCTGATCTACGGCCCGTTCATGCGCGGCGGTGAGCTGACCAGCGAGGGCGACCGCAGCTTTCACGCCAAGCTGACCGCCCATGACCCGGAGGTCGGTTACAAGGATGATTTCGACGTGATGGACTGGCTGCAAGACAGCGGGCTGGAGATGCGCCAGGTGATCGAGATGCCCGCCAACAATCTGGCGCTGGTGGCGATACGTCAATCGAGGTGAGAGCTGGCACATAGGTGACCGCGTCGGCCCTGCGCCACGTCAGGCACCGGTCAGATATTCAGCTGCATCGTCGACTTGGTGCGGTCCATAGTGACAAAGGTGCGGAACTTCCGAATATTGTCATTCGGAAAAAACAGCCGTTGCGTCAGCGCTTCATATTCCGACATGTCCCCAACGATCACCACAAGGATGAAATCCACTTCGCCGGTGACATAGTAGCATTGCTGGATTTCCGGAGTGTCTTGGAAGCTGCGCTTGATATCGTCGATCCGGCCCGCTGTCTCGGCCCTCAGTTCGACCTCCACAAGAATGGTCAGCGGCAGGCCGACCGTCTTCGGCTCGATCTGGGCGGCTTGGGTCGAAATCACGCCATCCGCCTCCATGCGCCGGATACGCCGCTGGACCGATGCCGTCGACAGATTGACCATCTCGCCGATCTGACGCTGTGGCTTGGTGCAGTCCTGTTGCAGGATCCGCAGGATCGCCAGATCATAGGAATCCAGCCCCTGTGATAAATTTTCTTTTCCCATGCCATATCTGTGCGAAATTTTTGCACGGCGGTCCATGATTCCGAAGCCATAGCCCATGTAAAGCGACGTATTTTTGCGCAGGCGCAAAAAAGGATCGTACGATGCTAGACATATTCAGAACCACCAAACCAGATGTCTTTACCACCCAACCAAGGTTGGGGCCGAAGGTTCAGGACGCTCTGCCCCGTCGCGGATTTGACGAGGCTGCCCGCGAAATCAGCACCTGGGACGGCTACCAGCCGACCCCGATGCCAAATTTGACCAGCCTTGCGGACAGGCTGGGCATTCAGGCGATCCACTACAAAAACGAAGGACCGAGGTTCGGTCTGGGCAGCTTCAAAGCCTTGGGTGGGGCCTATGCTGTTCTGCGCGTGCTTCAGCGCGAGCTGTCAGAGACCACGGGCCGGGCCATCACCGTCGAAGACCTGCACAGCGGCAGTTTCGCAGATCAGATTTCGGAGATCACCGTGATTTCGGCAACCGATGGCAATCACGGCCGGTCGGTGGCCTGGGGCGCGCAGCGGTTTGGGGCGGCGTGCCGAATTTACATCCATGCCGAAGTGAGCCGCTTTCGCGCCGAAGCGATGCAGGCGCTGGGAGCCGAGGTTATTCGCGTCGATGGCGACTATGATGCAACGGTTGCGCAGACCCGTATTGATGCCGAGAAACACGGCTGGAAAATTGTGTCGGACACCTCCTGGCCCGGTTATAGGCAGCCACCGCTAGATGTCATGGCCGGCTACGGTGTGATGGCGCGGGAAATCGTGAGAGACCTGCCTGAACCGCCAACCCATGTGTTCCTTCAGGGCGGCGTTGGCGGGCTGGCTGCATCGGTGATTGCGGTTTTCCATCAGGAATGGGGCAATGCCGCTCCACGCAGCATCATTGTCGAGCCGGAACTGGCGCCCTGTCTGTTTGCCAGCGGCAAGGCCAATGCGGCGACCGCTGTTTCGATCACCTCGGAAACGCTGATGGCAGGATTGTCCTGCGGCGAGCCTTCGCAGATTGCCTGGGAGGTTCTGGGCGAGTCCGTCGATAGTTTCATGACCATTCCCGAAAGCCTGGTCGCCCCAGCCGTCCGATTGCTCGCAGGTGGAGCATGTGGCGATCCCGGCATCAACGCCGGCGAAAGCGCGGTTGCCGGTCTTATCGGGTTGATGTGCGGAGCGCTGGACCACGACCTGCGTGATGAGCTGAAGCTGGATGCTGCGTCACGTGTTGTGATCATCGGCTCCGAAGGGATCACCGATCCAACTGTGGTCAAGGCGATCATGGAGGGATGTATCTGACGGGGGTTGTCAGCCCTGTCAGGATCGCGCTGTTGGGTCCGGTACACATGAAAAAAAGCCCCGGCACAATGGCCGGGGCTTTCTCATCTCTTCCGTCAGACCTTAGCCATTCATGCGGATGGTTTCGTTCTTTGGATCATAGGGGCTGTCGCAGGTGACAACCGCATCCCACAGCTTGTCCTGGATCTTCACCTTCAGCTTGGTGCCTTCCACCGCGTGCTCAGGCTTTACGTAGCCCATGCCGATGGATTTCTCGAAGGCCACCGAATAGCCGCCGGAGGTCAGGCGGCCTACACGGGTGCCGTCCTCGGCATAAAGCGCCTCGCGGCCCCAGGGATCGGCATCGGCGGGGCCGTCGATCAGCAGGGTGCAGCATTTCACGCGGACGCCGGTCTCAACCAGCTTGTCCTTGCCGTGGAAGTCCTTCTCCAGATCGACAAAGCGCGGCAGGTCGGCTTCCAGCGGGGTCGCGTCGCGGCCCAGTTCGTTGCCGAAGGCGCGGTAGGATTTCTCCTGCCGCAGCCAGTTCTGGGCGCGCGCGCCGACCAGCTTCATGCCATGCTTCTCGCCCGCCTTCTCCAAGAGGTCGAACAGGTAGTTCTGCATCTCGATCGGGTGATGCAGCTCCCAGCCCAGCTCACCGGTGTAGGCCACGCGGATCGCATTGACCGGGCACATGCCCAGTTCGATCTGACGGGCCGACAGCCAGGGGAAGCGCTTGTTGGACAGTGCGGTTTCCGGATCGGCGTCGACGATCACCTCTTTCAGCACATCGCGGGATTTCGGGCCTGCGATGGCGAAGACGCCCCACTGGGTGGTCACGTCCTGGATCTCGATGTAGCCGAACTCCTCCATCTTGTCCTCGGCCGCCTTGCGCAGGAAGTCGGCGTCATATTCGGACCAGGCACCGGCGGAGACCAGATAGTAGTTGTTCTCGCCGTTGCGCACGATGGTGTATTCGGTGCGGGTGGTGCCGAAAGCTGTCAGCGCATAGGTCAAGTTGATGCGGCCGATCTTCGGCAGCTTGTTGCAGGTGAACCAGTCGAGGAACTGGGTCGCACCGGGCCCCTTTACGACATGCTGGGTAAAGGCGGTTGCATCCACCAGACCAACGCCTTCGCGGATGGCCTTGGCTTCGTCCACAGCGTGCTGCCACCATTTGCCACGACGGAAAGAGCGGCTTTCCTCGTCAAAATTGTCGGGTGCATCCAGCGGGCCGAAGTAGTTCGGGCGTTCCCAGCCGTTGACCCAGCCGAACTGTGCGCCGCGCGCTTTCTGGCGCTCATATGCGGGCGCGGTGCGCAGCGGGCGGGCTGCCGGGCGCTCTTCATCCGGGTGATGCAGGATGTAGACGTGCTCATAGCACTCTTCGTTCTTGCGCGCGGCGAACTCGGTGGTCATCCAGTTGGAGGAGTAGCGTTTCGGGTCAAGCGACGCCATGTCGATCTCGGCCTCGCCGTCCACCATCATCTGCGCCAGGTAGTAGCCGGTGCCGCCGGCGGCGGTGATGCCGAAGGAGAAGCCCTCAGCCAGCCACATGTTGCGCAGGCCCGGTGCCGGGCCAACCAGCGGGTTGCCATCGGGGGTGTAGCAGATCGGGCCGTTGAAATCATCCTTCAGGCCGCTTTCGGCGCAGGAGGGCACGCGTTCCGCCATCGCCATATACTGGTCGGCAATCCGGTCTAGATCCAGCGGGAACAGGTCGGCGCGGAAGCTGTCGGGCACGCCATGCTCAAAGCGCGCGGGCGCGCCGTGCTCATAGATGCCAAGGATCCAGCCGCCGCGCTCTTCGCGGGCGTAGGATTCATTGTCGGCGTCGCGGATCACCGGGTGCTCGGGGTTGCCGGCTTCGCGCCATTTGACCAGCTCGGGGTCCTTGTCCATGACGATGAAGGTGTGCTCGACCGGGATCGCAGGCATCTTGATGCCCAGCATCTTGGCGGTGCGCTGTGCGTGGTTGCCGGAGGCAGTCACGACATGCTCGGCGGTGATCACGACCTGCTCGTCGCTCTCCACCAGGTTGCCGCCTTTTTCGATCATCTTGGTGCAGGTGACTTCCCAGTGGGTGCCGGTCCAGTGGAAGGCATCGGCCTGCAGCTTGCGGTGGATCTCGACGCCGCGCTGACGGGCGCCCTTGGCCATCGCCTGGGTCACGTCTGCCGGGTTAATGTAGCCGTCTTCGGTGTGGTAGATCGCGCCTTTCAGGTCGCCGGTCTCGATCAGCGGCCAGCGCTCCTTGATCTGATCCGGGGTCAGCCACTCATAGGCCACGTCACAGGTCTCTGCGGTGGAGGCATAGAGCATGTATTCGTCCATGCGCTCCTGGGTCTGCGCCATGCGCAGGTTGCCCACCACGGCGAAACCTGCGTTCAGGCCGGTTTCCTCTTCCAGGGTCTTGTAGAAATCGACCGAGTACTTGTGGATGTGGGTGGTCGCATAGGACATGTTGAACAGCGGCAGCAGGCCGGCTGCGTGCCAGGTCGAGCCGGAGGTCAGCTCATCCCGCTCGATCAGCATGACATCGTCCCAGCCTGCCTTGGCGAGGTGATAGGCAATGGATGTCCCGACGGCACCACCGCCGACGACCAATGCTTTGACTTGGGTTTTCATGGGCCCGCTCTCCGGAAAATGATGACTCGTTTGCAGGGAGTTATGCCCCGCCTGCAAATTCCGCGCCAAATCCATCCGACCCAAAACATAACAAAACCGACCTAGCATCGCCCTGAATGCAGGTTTCTGCCCACCCCCTGTCGGTTTTCGCGGTCATGGCCGCGATTTGCCTCTTTGGGTTTGCACAGGCCGCGATGCGCATGGATATGGTCCGGTCGGGGCATTGCCCTGCCGGAGTGTCCTTTTCTTGTTCTCTGCTGCGGCTGTTTGGTCGGTGGTGATATCCGGCCAGAACAAAGAGCAATAACAAGTGGCGGCGCCGCCAGAAGCGGAGGCGGGACGGAGCGCTCTGCCCCGCACGCAAAAAATCGTCTGTGCGTGCCCATGCCAATGGGCCCTGTTCCATGGTGCCGGGGGTGTCAGGCCCGGCGGTGATCGCGATCAGCTCAGATCCTGCCATTGCGCCATTGAGCAAAGGTAAGCCGACCGTGCGGCGGCTTCGCAACGGGCCAACTTCTGCCCCTGCGAGGGCAGCGCCGTGAGTATTTCAGCAAAGGTGACAGAGCGAGGTCCATCCCGTCACCTTTCTCCAAATACTCAAATTCCGCCGCCAGCCCGGCGCGGTGGCGGCGGCGGGCGGTCCTCAGATCTCCAGTATCTTGCCGGGATTGAGGATATTTTCCGGGTCCAGCGCCGCCTTGATCGCAGCCATATAGCGGGTGGTCTCGCCCAGTTCCTGCGTCAGATAGGGGCGTTTGCCCTGTCCGATGCCATGTTCGCCGGTGCAGGTGCCCTCCATCGAGATCGCCAGCTCATTGAGCCAGCCCACATAGGCATCGGCTTTTTCGCGTTCTTCTGCGCTGTCCATGTCGATCAGCAACAGCGCGTGGAAATTGCCGTCGCCGACATGGCCCACCATCGGTGCCAGAAGCCCCATCTCCTCGGCCTTTGAGCGCGCGGCGCTGACACATTCCGCCAGTTTCGAGATTGGCACGCAGACATCGGTGGAGATCCCCTTGGCACCGGGGCGCAGCTGCAGGCAGGCCCAGTACATATCGTGGCGCGCCTGCCAGAGCTTGCTGCGGTCCTCCGCCGTTGAGGTGGCCGCGATGTCAAAGCCGCCGTACTCCTCGGCGATGGTGGCAAACATGTCGCTCTGCTCAACCACACCGGCCTCGGAGCCGTGGAATTCCAGCAACAGCAGCGGCATTTCCGGCAGGTCGAGACCGGAATAGGCATTGGCCGCCTGCACGCTGAGCGCATCCAGCAGTTCGATGCGGGCGACGGGAATGCCGTATTGGATGGTCATCATCACCGCACGACAGGCATCATCGACGCTGCGAAAGGCGCAGCGGGCCGAGCGGATCACCTCCGGGATGCCCTGCAGACGCAGGGTGAGTTCGGTGATCAGACCCAAAGTGCCTTCGGAGCCAACCAGAAGCCGTGTCATGTCATAGCCGGCCGAGGATTTCCTGGCGCGCTGAGCGGTGCGGATCACCCCGCCGTCGGCCATCACCGCCTCAAGCGCCAGCACATTGTCCTTCATGGTGCCATAGCGCACTGCGTTGGTGCCCGAGGCGCGCGTTGCGGCCATACCGCCGAGCGAGGCATTGGCGCCGGGATCAATGGGGAAGAACAGGCCCTGATCGCGCAGATAGGTGTTGAGCTGTTCGCGGGTGACGCCGGGCTGCACCACCACATCCAGATCCTCGGCATGGACGGCAAGGATCTGATCCATCCGCATCATGTCGATGCAGATGCCCCCGGCGGGGGCGTTTACGTGCCCCTCAAGCGAGGTGCCGGTGCCATAGGGGATGACCGGCACGCCGTGGTCCGCGCAGATCTTTACGATCTCGGCCACCTCGGCGGTGGAGGTGGGAAAGACGACCGCATCCGGCGCCTGATTGCTGATCCAGGTGGTGGTGTGGCCGTGCTGTTCGCGGATCGCCTGCCCGGTCTGTAGCTGTGTGCCAAAGCGCGCCTTCAACGCGTCAATGACGGCGGCAATCCCGGCGTCGTTGCGCGGCAGTCTTGTCGCTTGCACCATGGTTCAGTCTCCCCCCGTTCAGCGGCCGGGGCTGACGCCCGGACCTGTCACCTGTCAACCTAAGGTCGGCGCGCGGGCCCGGACAATACCCAGAACAGGGTAGGTGCGGGATTATCCGCAAAAGACAACGCCCGCCCCGGTGTCCGGAGCGGGCGCGCAGTGTGCGGCCCTGAGCTGAGGCCCGGAGAGCCGATCAGCCCCCCAGCGCGATGCCTTCGCGGCGCGGATCTGCGCCGCCTTTCAGCCCGTCACCGATCTCGATGGCATGCAGGCCGGAGGTCAGATCGCGGGCGTTGACCTCAAACCCCATATCCATCAGCGGCTGGGCCATCTCCTCGGCGCTGGTGCCGGCCTCGACATCATAGGTGCCAAAGCGGTTCACCGCATGGGGCAGTGCCACGGCCTGCTGCACATCCATGCCCCAATCCGCCCAGGCGACGATGGTCTTGGCGACATAGCCGATGATGCGGCTGCCGCCGGGGGAGCCGATGGCCAGAGCGGGCTTGCCGTCCTTCAGCACGATGGTGGGCGCCATCGAGGAGCGTGGGCGCTTGCCCGGTTCCAGCCGGTTGGCAATCGGCACGCCGTCGCTGTGGGTGCGGAAGGAGAAATCGGTGAGCTCGTTATTCAGCAGGAACCCAGCCGCCATCAGCCGCGAGCCAAAGCCGTTTTCAATGGTCGTGGTCATCGACAGAACATTGCCATACTGGTCGACGATGGAGATATGGGAGGTCGAGGGCAGCTCAATCGACTCATCATCGGCCAGCAGCAGCGCGTGATCGAACTCCGGCGCGCCTGCGTTCACCGCCGGCAGGGCGGCATCGCCCTCAAGCAGGGTTGCGCGGGTCGCGAGGTAATCCGGCGCCACCAGACCCTGCGTGGGCACTGGCACGTAATCGCTGTCGGCCATGTAGCGGCCGCGGTCGGCAAAGGCGAGGCGCGAGGCATCGCCGATCAGGCGCCAGGACTGCGGGTTATCGGCGCCCAGTTCCGCCAGATCATAGTTGCCCAACATGCCGAGGATCTGCCCGACGGTCAGCGCCCCGGATGACGGCGGCCCCATGCCGCAGGCTTCGAACGCGCGGTAGGTGACG
This sequence comes from Phaeobacter sp. JH20_34, assembly GCF_048056095.1. NCBI lineage: Bacteria > Pseudomonadati > Pseudomonadota > Alphaproteobacteria > Rhodobacterales > Roseobacteraceae > Phaeobacter > Phaeobacter sp. JH20_34. The sequence continues at coordinate 264,789 of NZ_JAYMWT010000007.1, forward strand.
CAGACGGCGGGGCGCTCCTTTACCTGATAGAGTGCCAGATCCATCGCCGACAGCACGCCGGGGTTGCCCTCGGCGTTGCGCACCGCATTGGTGATCGCCTCGGCCACCGGGCCGGTGTAGAAACCGCGCGCGCCCTCATCCGCGAGGCGGCGCAGGGTATCGGCATAGGCCGGGTTCTTCAGCGTGCTGCCCACCGCCAGCGGCGTGCCGCCGGGCAGGAAGTAATCGGCGGTATCCGACCAGCGCGACAGCCGGTCGGCGTCATTTTCGATCAGGCCGGCCAACCGGGGGGAGACGGCAAAGCCCTCTTCGGCCAGATCAATCGCGGCGGTGAACAGGCCCGGCCAGGCGGCACGGCCCCAGCGACGATGCGCCGCCTCCAGCAAGGCAGGCGTGCCCGGTGTGCCCACGGACCGGCCCCCGACCACGGCATCGTAGAATTTCAGCGGCTCGCCCGCGTCGTCCTGAAACAGGGTCGGCGTCGCTGCCAGTGGCGCGGTTTCGCGCCCGTCCAATGTCGTGACCTCGCCGCTGGCCGCATCATACCAGACCAGGAACGCGCCACCGCCCAGACCGGAGGATTGCGGCTCAACCAGCCCCAGCACGGTCTGCACCGCAACCATGGCATCGGCAGCGGTGCCGCCTGCGCGCAGCACCTCGGCACCGGCAGCCACCGCATGGGGGTTGGCAGCGGCAATCATCCAGTTCTCGGACTCGACCGGGGTGCCTGCGGATTTGGCCTCAAGGGCGGCGGCGACATCGGCGCTGATGGCCGCAAAGCCGGCATCGGCGGTTTCTGCCGCGCCCTCTGGCGCCACGGCATCCGCCGCTTCCAGCGCCATAAGCGGCAGGGCAGCGCCCAACGTCGTGATCCAAACCCCTGCAATCAGTGTTCGTTTCATCGTCCCTCTCCTCTCGTCTGTGGTGATCTTCTGCGCATGCTGGCATTTCACAGAGCAACCCGGCAATGCTGAGATACCGCCATCGGCGCACAGATGCCTGTGCGTCCGCGACATATTGACATAGGGATAATATTCCGAATCTAAAATACAAACCGGAACACTATTCTAATAATTGAACCTCATTAAGGAAGTTAATCCACCCAGATCGTTAAAGGTGGGCATATTTCCTTCATAAGACCCCTACAGCATGGAGGGGACAACCTGATCTGGTGGTCGGTGGCCGTCCTCGAATGTCTTGATATTCAGCAGAACTTTCTCGCCCATCTCCAGACGTCCCTCAAGCGTGGCGGAGCCCATATGCGGCAGCAGCACGACGTTTTCCAACTCGCGCAATCGCGGGTTGATGTCAGTGCCATGTTCATAGACGTCGAGACCGGCGCCGGCGATTTCACCGGAGCGCAACATACGGGTCAGCGCGTGTTCGTCGATCACTTCCCCGCGCGAGGTGTTCACGATCACCGCATCGGGCTTCATCAGTTTCAGCCGCCGTGCGTTCATCAGATGAAAGGTCGAGGGCGTCGAGGGGCAGTTGATCGACAGCACGTCCATGCGGGCCACCATCTGATCGAGGCTCTCCCAATAGGTGGCTTCAAAGCGCTCTTCGATCTCCGGGCGCAGGCGTCGGCGGTTGTGGTAATGGACCTGCATACCAAAGGCCGCGGCCCGTTTGGCCACCGCCTGCCCGATGCTGCCCATGCCCAGAATGCCCAGACGCCGCCCGGCCAGCCGCCCGCCGAGCAGGGCGGTGGGCGACCAGCCCTGCCAGTCGCCTTTCTGCATGATCGCAAGCCCTTCGGGGATTCGGCGGGTCACCGCCATGATCAGCGCCATTGCCATATCGGCGGTATCATCGGTCAGCACGCCGGGCGTGTTGGACACCAGTACTCCCCGCTGGCGCGCAGTGGCCACATCAATGTGATCGACCCCCGCGCCATAGTTAGCGATCAGTTTCAGACGCTCACCGGCCTGCGCCAGCAAGGCGGCATCTATGGTGTCGGTCACGGTTGGAACCAGCACATCGGCGTCCTTCATCGCGGTGGCCAGCTCGGCGCGGGTCATCGGCGTGTCGTCCTCGCGCAGACGCACATCGAACAATTCGCTCAACCGGGTTTCGACCGGCTCCGGCAACCGTCGCGTAACGACAACACTCAGACGTTCTCTTGCCACTGCTGCTCTCCCTCGGCTTTGCAATCTCTCTGGCCTCATGGCATCGTGGCGCAGGACGCGGGCAGGCACAAGAACCCATCCCGCCCTCCGGCCTCTCTGACGCGGCTTTCTTTTTCCCGATGATCGGCACCCGGACATCAGATCAGGGGCAGGTCGGCAAAAAAACGCAGCGCTTTTGGATTGGTCAGGCAGGTAACAGGCAGCGACAATAAGAAGCGAGCAGGCAGTGAAAATTTCGGCATCATATCTGCGGTCCCGGCTGGCCGTGGTCGGCATGATCCTGATTGGCGTGACCGGTGCGGTGGCCCCTGCCCCCGGCCATGCCCGTGACGAACGCGGGCCGGTGACCAACCTGCCCCTGCCCCGGTTCGTGTCGATGAAGGCTGCCGAGGGCAATGTGCGCCGGGGTCCGTCGCTGACGCATAAGATCGACTGGGTGTTCAAGCGGCGCGGGATGCCGCTGGAGATCACCGCCGAATACGGGCACTGGCGCCGCGTGCGTGATCGCGACGGGGCCGGCGGCTGGGTTCATTATGCGCTGCTGTCAGGGTCACGCACCGTGCTGATCGAAGAGGACATGCTGACGGTCCATGCCCGCCCGGACCCCAACGCCCCTGTGACCGCCGCCTTTGAGCTGGGTGTGGTGGCGCGGCTGGGCAAATGCGACATCAGCTGGTGTTCAATCTCTGCCGGTGGCTATCGCGGCTGGGCGCCCAAGGAAAAGCTCTGGGGGGTGGCCCCGGATGAGCTGCGCGACTGAGCCATCAGCCCGTCAGTCGCGGCGGGCGGCGGGGCGGATCGCAAGGCTGGTGCCGCCCAGTTCGCGAAAGCTCTTCTGACGGCAGGAAAACACCAGAATTTGCAGATCATTGGCCTGTAGTGTCAGCGCGTCAAACAGCGCCTCGATGCGGGCATCGTCGGTATAGGCCAGCGCATCATCCAGAATGACCGGGATGCCGCGCCCGGATTTCGCCAGGAGCCGGGCAAAGGCCAGCCGCACCATCAGCGCCAATTGTTCCTGTGTGCCACCGGAGAGCTGGGTCAGCTGCTCCTCTGCGGCGCCGCGCGCCAGCTGGCTGGGCAGCACGCTGTCGGCATCAACCTGCACCTGTGCCTCCGGCCAGAGCCTACGCAGCAGCGGCGTCAGCTCGGCCATCAACGGCCCCAGATATTGCGCCTGCGCGCCTGCCTGCGCGGCTTCCAGCGCCTGATCCAGACGGCGCAGGGTGGCCACTTCGAAATGCAGCGCCGCCAGCGTGGTTTCGGCAACCGCCAGCTGATCGGTGACCTCGGCCAGTTCTTCCTCCACCGCGTGGCTGGCATGGGCGCTGACACGCGCGTCCAGAACCGCCAGATCGCGCGCCAGCGCCTGCAGGCGAGCCTGCGCCGTCTCGACCACCGAACGGGCACGCTGGCAGGCCGCCTGAGCCTGTTCCAGATCCGGGGCCTCGGCGGTCAGGCGGGCCTCTTCGGCGCGGGCCTCGGCCACGGCCTGCTCCAGCGCGGGCAGCCCGGAGCGGAGGGTTGCCAGCTCTGCCGTGGCCGCCTCGGCATCTCCCAGCGCCACGGTGGCGCGGGCCAGCTCGGCCTCGGCAGCCTCGGCATGGGCCAGCGCGCCATGGGCCTCTTTCTGAGCGGCGGCCTCCTCGGTGCGGCGCTGTGCAAGTGTGGCATCTGCGGCCAGTTCGCCAGCCTCGGCCCCGGCCTGCGCCGCGTCCAGGTCGGCCCGGTCCGGCTCGGCCTCGCCCTCCGCATCGGCCTGCCCATCCGACCCAACCGGCAAGGCTGCGATCGCCGCGACCAACGCTTCGCGCCCCTCCGGCGCGAGCGCCCGCTGGGTGGCCTCGCCCTCTTTCAGGCGGGCCGTTGCGGCATTGCGGGCATGATGCGCCCTGCGGGCCTGTTCCAGCGTTTCAAAACCCTGAACGGCCAGAGCCCGCGCCAGGGCGGTTTCGGCCTCGGACAATGCGCCGCTATCGCTGCCGCGCGCGGGATGCAGGGTCACGGTGGCAAGGCCCGGGATCTCCAGCCTGCCGCCATCGGGCAGGGCCACCTCTGCCCCCTCGTGCAGCGGTTCACCGTCAAGGCTCAGCCGCGCCTCGGCGCCGGGCAGATAGGCAACGCTGAGTGCGGCAGCGGAGGCGGCGCGGGCGTGGCGGGCCAGAGCAACCGACTGTGCCAGATCTTCCAGCCGGGCCATCGCCGCGGCTGTGACAGCCTCCTTGGCCAGCTGGCGATCACCCACCAGATCTGCCTCTAGCGCATCGAACTGGGCCAGACGCTCGGTCAGCTCGGCACGGCGCAATTGAGCCTGCTGCGCAGCCTCGGCGCGCAGGGCGGCGGCGATGGATTTGCGGATCGCGGCAACGGCATCGCGCGCCTTGGCGGCGGCGAGTTCGGCGGATTTCAACTGTGCGGCGGCCTGTTCGGCGGTGCGGGCGGCGTCCTCCCGCCGCTCCGTTGCCTGCGCAAGCGCCTTGCTGGCGCGGGCATGATCCGCGAGGCGCGCCGTCTGGGTTTCGATCCGCGCCGCCTGCCCGTCGCGGCGCGACAGCGCCAGATCAAGCGCGCGGCGAGCCTGTTCGCATTGCTCTCGGTGCCGCTTGGCGGCAACCAGCGCGGCTTCGGCAGCTTTCAGCCGGGACTGGCGGGCTGCGGTTTCCTGTGGTGCGGAGAGATCGGCCTGTTCACGGCGCAGCAGCTGGCGCTGGTCCAGCAGCTGGCGCAGATCGGCGACCTGCCCTGCCAGAGTGTCGCGCTGTTCAGCCAGCGCCGCCACGCGGGCCTCGGCCTCGGCCAGCGGGCCGCCCTTGCGGGCACCGCGACTGGTCACCAGCCGGTCCAGATCGGCGCGCAGGCGGCGGCGCAGGCTCTCCATCTGCTGACCGCCGGTCACCGCCTCGACCTCGCCGCTGAGCGAAGACATCAGATCGCGCCGCGCCTCCAGCGTGTCCTTGGCATCGGCAAAATCGGTCAGCCCCTGTCGCAGCCAGAGCATCCCCACCGGGCCGTCCTTTGGCGGTGCAATGAGGTCGCGCAGCCAGGCCTCGGCGGCATCGGCCTGATGCAGCAGCGCGCCCTCCCGCCAGATCCGCGCGGTGCCCTTGCCGGAGGCTTTGGTAAAGGTCTTGGCGATGCGGTAGTGGCTGCCCTGATGGGTCAGCTCGACCTCCACCTCCGGGTCGCCGCCGGCATAGGGGGCCAGCGCGCGCACGTCCTTGTCCCAGGATTTCGCGTCCTTGAAAAACAGCGCCTGAAGCGCGTCGAAGATGGTGGATTTACCCTGCTCATTAGGCGCGCTCAGCAGGTTGAGACCGGGGCCGATGCCGGTGATTTCAACCGGATCGACAAAGCGGCGCACATTGGTCAGGCGAACGGCCGTCAGCTTCATTCCGCGCCCTCCTGCACCGCCGCATAAAGCCGGTTCAGCGCCGCTGCGGCCACGTCGCGGTCGTCCTGCGCCAGCGCGCTGTTCCGGCTTTCCGCCATCAGGGTTTCGGCGGCGACCCGCAGTGCGCCGGCGGTGGCGATCTGGTCCAGATCCTCGGCCCGGTGTTCGATCCGCAGCGCCTCCTCGTCGAGGCTGAGATGGCAGAAGGCCGGGGCCTGCTCGGCCACGAAACGCCGCAGCTGCATATGCTGATCGGCGGTGACCCAGCCCCGCGCGCGCAGGCGGATCAGACAGTCGGGCCAGTCCGGCGGATCGGCGGGCAGCGCGGCCCTGATCAGGGCGGTGATATCCTGCCCCGGAGCCAGATCCAGCGCCAGCTCCTGCCAGTGGTACTGGCCGATCTCGATCTGGCGCAGCTGTGGTGGCTGACCCGGCCCCGGCAGATCCACCAGCAGGCAGCTGCCGCGGCCCGGATGTTTGAAGCGGTCCCGTTCCGGCGTGCCGGGATAGCGGCTATGGGCATTGAGGGTAAAATCGCCATGCCAGTCGCCAAGCGCCAGATAATCCAGCCGCGCGCTGCTGGCGCGGGTGGTGGCGATGGTCTCGGCACCGTTCTGGTCGCGGTCGAAATCGAGCACTGCGCCATGGGCCAGCCCGATGCGCAGGTAGCCCTCGGGCGTCTCGGCGCTCTCCATCCAAATAGTGCGATCCTGACCGGCAAAACGATGCTGACAGGGGGCGGGCAACAGCGTGGCACCGGGAGCCATCTCGACCGGGTCGGGCTGCATCAGCAGATGGACATTGTCCGGCGCATGGCGCGCCATCTCCGCCCAGAGCGGCTCGGCCGCGCCGCTGTCGTGATTGCCGGGGATGATCCACCACTGCACCGGCTCGGCGGCGGCCATTGCGGCCAGCGCCTGCCGGATCACCCGCGCCGAGGGGGTTTCGGTGTCAAAGAGATCCCCCGCAATCAGCACATGTTCCGCGCCCTGCTCTGCCGCCGTCTGCGCCAGCCGGGGCAGGATCCCCTGCCGGGCCTGTTGCAGCGCGGCGCGGGTTTCCTCATCGAACTGGCCAAAGCGTTTGCCCAGGTGCAGATCGGAGGTGTGCAGCAGGCGCAGGCTGGTCATGCGGAATGGGTCCTCTGGTGGTGGGCTTCACAGGTGAGTGACGTGCAGAAGTGACAGAGCTGCGCCGGGGCGTCAACGCGGGTCTGCACGGCGGGCTCAGGGCAGGTGTCTGGCGGTCGGCAGGCTGGCGGCGGGCAGCCACGCGGCGGGCAGAAGGATTGACAGACCCGCAATCACCCGGCAAAAATATTGGAGATTTTCCAAAATAGGGATCAAAGCATGTTTGGTCGGCGCCCCCGCTCGGAGGAAGATACGGTTGTCGCCGTGCTGGCGGCAGCGCTGCGGCGGGATATTTCCTTTGGCGTGCTGCGCCCGGACCAGAAGCTGAAGATCGAAGCGCTGCGCCAGAGCTATGGCGGCTCCAACCATTCGATGCGCGAGACCCTGCGGATGCTCAGTGCCGAGGGGCTGGTGGAGGCCACCGCCCAGCGCGGTTTTCGCGTCACCTCGGCGACCGAGGATGATCTGCGGGACATTCTGTTCATGCGACTGGAGGTGGAACGGCTGGGCCTGAGGATGGGGCTGGAGCGCGGCAACGTCCAGTGGGAGGGCCGGGTTCTGGCGGCGCATCACGCGCTGCGCCGCACCGAGGAAGCGCTGGTTGAGGAGGCCAATGACGCGCTGGCGCTGGATTGGGACATGGCCTGCCGAAACTTTGCCGCGGTGCTGGTGGAGGCCGCGCAATCGCCCCGGCTGTCGGATATGCAGCTGAAATTCTACGATCAGTCCCGCCGGTTCCGACTGGCGCAACTGCGCGAGGGGCGGCTCGATTTCGCCACCCGCGCTCGGCAGCAGCAGGCGCTGGTCGAGGCTGTGCTGGCCCGCAATACCGAGGCCGCCATCGCGGCGCTGGAGATCTATGTGACCGGCGATATGGGCGGCTAACCGCGGGCTGCGGTCAACGCGCGCCGGAAACCGAGACTAGATATCAGCGGGCCTGACCGACCCGATGGGACACCAACATAAGAGGGAGGATTTGAGAGATGACCAATTGGACACGCCGCCGCACGCTTGCAGCACTTGGCGGTGCTGCCGCAGCTGCGGGGCTGGCGACACCGGCGCTGGCAAGCAATCGCAAGATCGTGCTGGGGGCGCTGCGCTTTACCAGCCATTCAGCCAGCTTCATCGCGCAGGAGCGCGGATATTTCGCTGATGCGGGCCTTGACGTGGAGCTGCGGTTTTTCCAGGCGGCCTCGCCGATGTCGGTGGCGATTGCCTCGGGCGATGTGGATTATGCGATCACCGCGATGTCGGGCGGGCTGATCTCGCTGGCCGATCGCGGTGCAATCAAGGTGATCGGTGGCGCCTTGTCGGAGGAGCCGGGTATCGACGGGCAGAAGATCCTGGTCTCCGACGCCGCCTATCAGGCCGGGGTCACCAGCCCGGCGGCGCTGGACGGCAAGAGCTTTGGCATGACCACCGCCGGTTCCTCGTTCCACTACATGGGGTCGCGGATGGCGCAGAAGGAAGGTGTCTCGCTGTCCTTCAAGCCGCTGCAAAAGGTCGGTGCGATCATCGGCGCGCTGAAATCAGGGCAGATTGATGCCTGGTCCATCGTGCCTCATATCGCCAAGCCGCTGGCAGGATCGGGCGCTGTGCATATCATCGGTGATGTGGCGGACTATCTGCCTGACTATCAGGTGACGACGGTGTTCACCTCGGCCAGCAATGCCAGCGGTGAGCAGCAGATGACCCGCGATTTCCTGAGCGCCTACAGCCGCGGTGTCTCCGATTACAACGCCACCATGATCGACCGGGCCAGCGGTGATGCAGGCGTCGACCAGATGGTCGATCTGATCCACAAATATGTCTACGCAGATCGCCCCCGCGAGAAAGCCGCCAAGTCGATCATCAATGGCACCATGCGTCTGAACGAAGGGGCGGCGATGAACACCAGATCGCTGGCGGATCAGCTGGCATGGTTCCAGGCCGAAAAGCTGGTGGATGCGGATATCACGCTGGAGACGATCATCGACTCCAGCTACGTCGACACCATCGGCTGATCACCGGACCGGTGACGCACAACTGACTATGCCGGTGACCCAGACCGGCACCAGCGCCGGGGCGGCCTGCCCCGGCCCTCTCATGCGCGGAGCAAGACTATGGATATTCGCCTGTCCGGGGTGGGCCATGCCTATGACGACATCCCGGTCCTACGGGACATCACGCTGGAGATCCCCAGCGGCAAGATCGTCTGTATCGTCGGCCCCTCCGGCTGTGGCAAATCCACCCTCCTGCGGTTCATCGGCGGGTTGGAACGCCCTAGCCAAGGCGAGGTCCTGCAGGTGGGGCAGCCGCCCGAGGGCAGTCTTAATCCGCTGACTTATGTGTTTCAGGATTTTGCCCTGCTGCCATGGCGCACGGTCCGGGGCAATATCAGCCTGGTGCTGGAGGATCACGGCATTCGCGGCGCGGCAGCGGCACGGATCATTGACGATGTTCTGGCGCGCACCAAGCTGAGTGATTTTGCCGAGGCGCTGCCCAAGCAGCTGTCGGGCGGGATGAAACAGCGGGTGGCAATAGCACGGGCGCTTGCCGTGAACCCGGCAGTGATGCTGATGGATGAGCCGCTGTCGGCGCTGGACAGCCAGACCCGCGAACTGCTGATGGATGATCTGGTCGCGCTTTGGACGCGCACGCCCTTCACCGCCGTCTATGTGACCCATAATCTGGCCGAGGCGGTGCGGCTGGGTCATGCCATCGTGGTCTTGTCCCGCCGTCCCGGCCAGATTCGCGAGATCGTGGAACTGGACACACCGCTGGCCGAGCGCGAGTTTGGCGATGCTGAGCTTGAACAGAAACAGAAATACCTGTGGCAGCTGATGCGTGACGAGGCGCGGGCGGCGGATGCGGAGCTGATGAATGTCTGACACCCAATTGGCCGGGGCGCAGCCCGGTAAGACGGCGGGCACCCCCGCAACACCGGCGATCCGCCCGGTTCAGTTTCGCGGCGGCGGCTTTGCCCCCCGCGGCGGGCGCTGGGTGGGCGGGCTGGTCTTTGTGCTGCTGTTGCTTCTGGCCGAACTTGGCACCCGTCAGGGCTGGATTTCCAACCTCACACTGCCGCGCCCCAGCGATGTGCTGGCGACGTTGCAGGAACTCTATGCCACCGGCCTGCTGTGGACCCACGTCAGCGTCTCGCTATCGCGATTGGTCGTGGGCGCGGCCTTGGGGGCCAGCGTCGGTATTGGCGTCGGGCTGATGATCGGGCTGTTTTCCTATGTGCGCGCGGGGCTGGTGCCCTTGGTGGCGGCGCTATTTCCGATCCCGAAGATCGCGCTTTTGCCGCTGTTTGTGATCTGGTTCGGCATTGATGAAGGGTCCAAATATGCGCTGATCGCCTTTGGCACCTTTACGCCCACCGTCGTGGCCACCTATGGCGCGGTGGACAATGTCGACCGCTCGCTGATCCGCATGGGGCAGAGTTTCAACCTGTCATGGCTGTCGATTGTCCGCAAGATCGTGCTGCCGGGGGCGATGCCCGGTATCCTGTCCGGCCTGCGCATCAGCCTGGCGATTGCCATCATCCTGCTGGTGGCCGCTGAAATGCTGGGGGCGGAGCATGGCATTGGTGCGTATATTCTGGAGGCCGGGTCGCTCTATGATCTGGAGCGGCTGTTTGCCGGTGTGGCGATCCTGTCGGTGCTGGGGGTGCTGGTCAGCAGCCTGATCGGGCTGATCGAACGCCACCTGCTGCGCTGGCGCAGCTGAGCGCGACCGAGTCGCGCATGTGACCCGCCCCTGCCTGTCGCAATCGCATAGAATCGAGGCCAATGGCGCCAAAACGCGCCAATAATCTCAAAAGCGCGGCAATCTGCGCCTCACAAAGCCCATGCCGGCAATTGCACCCGCGCGCGACCTGATTTACACGGGGGCCATATGAATGGCTGTTGTCCTTGCGGGCTGCCGGTCTGTCAGACCAGTTCTGACCCAAGATGACCGCCCGCCGCATCCTCACCGGGCAGCAGCACCCCGTCCATCAGGTGCAGCGCCGACCGCTCACCCAAGTTTCCGATATCGCTGAAAAAAGGTTGTGGAATATGGCAGAAAATTCGACCCCCGACATTTTGTATACCATCGTAGACGAAGCCCCCGAGCTGGCCAGCGCCTCTCTGTTGCCGATCATCCGCAGCTTTGCGAATGCGGCGGGCGTCTCCGTCGGGACCAAGGACATTTCGCTGGCGGGCCGCATCCTTGCGACCTTCCCCGAAGCGCTGAGCGACACCCAGCGTCAGAGCAACGATCTGGCCGAACTGGGCGAGCTGGTGAAGACCCCCGAAGCCAATGTCATCAAGCTGCCGAATATCTCGGCCTCGGTGCCGCAGCTGACCGCCGCGATTGCCGAGTTGCAGGCGCAGGGGTTCGACATCCCCGACTATCCGGCGGACCCGGTGACCGATGCGCAAAAAGAGATCCGCGCGCGCTATGACACCATCAAGGGCTCGGCTGTGAACCCGGTGCTGCGCGAAGGCAACTCGGACCGTCGCGCTGCCCGCGCGGTGAAGAACTTTGCCCAGAACAACCCGCATTCGATGGGCAAATGGTCCGCTGACAGCAAGACCAAAGTCTCCTCGATGCCGGGCAATGATTTCTACGCCAACGAAGTCTCCGCCACCATCTCCGCCGCGCAGGCCGGGACCGCGAAGATCGAGTTTGTCGGCAAGGACGGCGCCGTTACCGTGCTGAAGGACAGCTGGCCGCTGGAAGAGGGCACCGTTGCCGATGCAACCTTCATGTCGGCCAAGGCGCTGTCTTCCTTCCTGACGGACGCGATTGAAGACACCAAATCCGATGGCACCATGTTCTCGCTGCATATGAAAGCCACCATGATGAAGGTCTCCGACCCGATCATCTTTGGCCACGCGGTGAAGGCATGGCTGGGCCCGGTCTGGGACAAATACGGCGCTGAAATCGAAGCGGCTGGCGGCTCGGCGAACTCGGGCCTTGGTGCGGTTCTGGCAACCATCGACGGCCTGCCCAATGGCGATGCGATCAAGGCAGAGATCGCCGTGCTGGACCGTCCGTCCATGTATATGGTGGACAGCGACAAGGGCATCACCAACCTGCATGTGCCCTCCGATGTGATCATCGATGCCTCCATGCCTGCGGTGATCCGTGCCGGTGGCAAGGGCTGGGACGAAGCGGGCAACAAGGGCGACACCAACTGCGTGATCCCCGACCGCTGCTATTCCACCGTCTATGACGAGAGCATCAATTTCTTCAAAGCCAATGGTGCGCTCGACGTGACCACCGCAGGCTCCGTCGCCAACGTCGGTCTGATGGCGCAGAAGGCAGAGGAATACGGCTCGCACCCGACCACCTTCGAAGCGGCCGCAGATGGCACCATCCGTATCGTGCTGGCAAATGGCGAGACGCTGCATTCGCACGAGGTCGAGGCCGGTGATATCTGGCGCGCCTGCACCGTGAAAAAGGCCCCGATCGAAAACTGGATCCAGCTGGCGATGGACCGTCAGCGGCTGACCGGCTCCGAGGCGATTTTCTGGCTGGACGCCAACCGCGCCCATGACGCCGAGCTGATCAAATACGTGCAGCCCGTGCTGAACGCAGCTGGCGTGGCCGATAAGTTCCAGATCATGGCGCCGCGCGAAGCCACCCGCCAGAGCCTTGAAACCATCACCGCAGGCAAGGACAGCATCGCCATCACCGGCAACGTGCTGCGCGACTATCTGACCGACCTGTTCCCGATCCTGGAGCTGGGCACCTCGGCCAAGATGCTGTCGATCGTGAAGCTGATGAACGGTGGCGGGTTGTTTGAAACCGGGGCCGGCGGCTCTGCGCCCAAGCACGTGCAGCAGCTGGTTGAAGAAAACCACCTGCGCTGGGACTCGATGGGCGAATTCTGTGCTCTGGGTGAATCGCTGAACTTCCTCGCCGACAGCAAGGGCAACGCCAAGGCTGGCGTACTGGGTGCCGCTGCCGAGGCGGCGACGCAGGGCATTCTGGATCACAACCGCTCGCCCTCGCGCAAGGTGGGTGAGCCGGACAACCGCGCCAGCCACTACTGGTTTGCCCGCTACTGGGCCGAAGCGCTGGCCGCGCAGGGGGATGACGCCGAACTGGCCGCGCATTTCGCGCCCATCGCCGCAGAGCTGGCGGCCAAGGAAGAGCAGATCCTGTCGGAGCTGGCCGAGGTTCAGGGCAAGGCGGTTGATCTGGGCGGCTATTTCCACACCGATCCGGTGAAAACCGCCTCCGTCATGCGCCCCAGCGCCACGCTGAACGGCATTATCGGCTGATCACGCATCGGCGTGTTCGGGCGACATGCTGCCCCTAGACCATAGAAAACGCCCGGAGTGATCCGGGCGTTTTTTTCGTTCAGACTGCAAAGCCTCGGGGAAAGTGTCAGGGCCGATCAGCCGGCCATGTCCAGCGCTTCGACCGGGTCGTCGCGTTTGGATCTCGCCGCCTCGACCAGCGCGCGAAAGAGGTTCAGATGGGCGGGCTGGTAGAACAGATGCTCAGGATGCCACTGCACCCCGACTGCAAACCGACGGCCCGGATCCTCGATCGCCTGCACCATGCCGGACTGATCGCGCCCGGTGACACGCAGCCCCTGCCCGAGGCTGCTGACCGACTGGCTGTGCAGCGCGTTGACCTTCAGCTCAGGCACCCCGAGGATACGCCGCAGTGTGCTGTTGTTGGTGATCGTGACCTTCTTGCGGGGGAGCACTGTCTTGTAGTTTTCCAACCCGTAAAAGGCATAGGCATCCTGATAGAGCGCGCCCCCGCGGGCTACATTCAGCATCTGCGCCCCGCGACAGATCCCCAGAAGCGGAACATCCTGTTGGGTTGCCTGCCGCACGATATCAGCCTCAAGCGCGTCGCGCTCGGGGTCCAGACGGACCTCCGGCATGATCTGCCCCTTGTAGAGCGTTGGGGCGATGTCGTCTCCGCCACCGATGACCACACCATCCACCTGCGCCAGATCGGCGGCGCGGCCGCTTTGCCAGCGCACGGCGCGGCCACCGGCCAGCCAGATGTTCAGGGCCATCAGGGGAAAGATCCGCCAGCCGCTGCGGCGCGAGACGGTGACTGCAATAACCGGTTTCATGCGGCATCTCCTCGTGCTGCGGTGTTCAGGACGTCGGCCGCGTGTTTGGCCCATTCGCGGTTCAGCAGCTGTTCACTGCGCGGGCGGCTCCGCCAGGCCTTGATCAGCGGGTCGAGCCGACCGTCGCGGGCGATCTGTTCCAGCTCTGCCCAGCGGTTCCATTCCTGGCTGATGGACCACCCCGGCTGGCCCAGACGGCAATCCGGCAGACGGTAGTGATAGGCCGGACGGGCGGCGGTTTTGTCATCCTCGCCCAGCGCGGCGCGCACGCGATCGGGCGCGTAATCGGCCAGCAGTGGCAGCAGATCCAGCGCGTGGTTTCTATCCGCCGCATGGTGGAGATAGAGGTCGCAGAGCGCCTCCATCGTCTTTGGCGGGTGCTCACAGAGGGCATCAATCAGCGCCGCCGGATAGGGCGCGATAAAGGGCTGCACCCGGCGCGACACGTCGATGCCCGGGCTGCGGCGCAGCACGGGATCCAGCAGAGCAAAGGCGGTAAGCACCGGGACGATGTGATCCGCCGTCATATCCGCTACTTCGACATTCAGATGTACGCCAAAGCCGTTCAGCACGCCGTCCTGCGTGCCCGTGGCCCCCGCCTCTGCCAGTTCGGAACACAGCCGATCCAGCTGCGGCAGCTGCGATTGCGCCAGCGGCGGGGTCACGATTTCAACAGGGATTAGCGGCTCTGCGAGGGAGAACAGTGCCTTGCCCAGCCCGTGGACTTCGGTCCGGTAGCGGCTGTCCAGATAGACCTCGACATCGCCCAGCCGGGTGTTCTTGACATGAGGCTTGGGGCCGTCGGTGTCATCCTGCGCATGGATGTCGCCGCCAAGTTCGCGCTGGACAATGTCCTGCGCCTCGGCGGCGGAGAGGCCACCGAACTCGATCTCGACGCCGACCTTGCGATCATCGGCGGCGGTGCGGGCCCCAGACATCTGCGGCAGCGATTTGACAGCGTCCTGCGCATCCGCGCGTCCCGCCGACCGGCCGTCAAGGGGAGAGGCAAAACCCGCCTCGGTACTCAGATCACTTTCCAACATAATGGGCTCCGTGCTCGCTCACAGACCCAACGTCACCGATGCAAAAATGTTCCACCCCTGCGGGCGCGGGCACGATCCTCTCGCGTTTTTTACGCTGCTTTGTTGATGGGGCGATCGGTCGAAATCCGCCGCGGGACAAGACAGGCCCCGTCGGATTAGCAGTCAGATCAACAGCATCCAGAGGCCGACAGCCGCCAGCAGCAGGGCAAACCCCCGGTTCATCTTGCGCGCCCGATCATCGCGGAAGATCCATCGTGCAAGCCCCTCGCCGATCCATGTCCAGATCGAAAACGCCACCAGATTGTTCAGCGTGAAGATCAGCGTGATGATCATGACCAGCCCCAGCTGTCCCGAAAAAAGAAGGGGCGCTGCATCATCGGCGGTGCGCGCAGGATCAGCGGGCGCCAGAAACTGGCTGAACATCACCGCAATGATCACATAGGCCTTCGGGTTCAGCAGCAGCAACACCACACCATCACCAAAGCGCGCTGGTCGCGCCTGTGCCCCTGAGGCCGCCCCGTCGGCGCACCACATGCCCCAGGCCAGCCACAGGACATAGGCCGCCCCGGCCAGCGTCAGCCATAGAAACGCCTCCTGCGAGACCGCCTGAGCCAGCAGGGCGCTGGATCCGATCAAGAGGGTCACCAGCGCCGTGGCGATATGATAGCCGGCCGTGGCCGGGATCGTGGCGCGCATCCCGAACCGCGCGCCGTTGGCGGCAAAGAACAGATTGCCCGGTCCCGGGCTATAGGCCAGCGGGAACAGAAACACGAGCAGGGCAAGCGTCGTCTCAAGGGTCATATCAGCCTCACATGGCAATGCTCATCCTGACCTAATTGCACCGGCCATGGGTCGCGACCCGGATCCTGCGCATAATATTGCGGTCTGCGGGAACACTCCGCCCGGCTGCGGCGTTCTTTCCCTGTCTCCCGGCGGCCAGAGCCCTGGCGGGGAGGCTCAGCCCAGATAGGTCAATCAACCGGAGAGCCGCTATGCCATCCATCTATGACGCCATCAAACAGGACCATGACGCCCACCGCGAGTTGCTCGCCTCGATCGAGGACAGCAAGGTTGAGGCGCGCGGCGCCCTCTGGAAACGCTTCTACGAGGATGTGAAAAGCCACGCCGCCGCCGAGGAAGAAACCTTCTACTCAAAGCTGATCAGCCAGACCTGGGGTCAGGATGCGGCCCGCCATTCCGTGCATGAGCACCAGCAGCTCGACGATCTGATGGAAGAGCTCAACGTGATGAAAATGTCCTCCGACCTGTGGATGAGCAAGTTCCAGCAGCTGAAGCACGACTACGAACACCACATGGAGGAAGAGGAAAACGAGGTGTTTACCCGGGCCAAGGAGATCATCTCCGATGAGGAGATCGAAGGCTATGGCACACGTTTCCAGAAGCGCAAGGAAGAGGAACGCGGCCTGATTGACGAAAAACGCGAGGACAGCCTCGAAGACTGACGGCAGCGGTCCCGGGCAGCCCGACGTCCAGCCCGACGTCCAGCCCGGTGCAGGGAGGCAGATCCGGGCGGGGACCTCTCGGCGCCGCGCGCATCATACCGCCTACAAGAGAGAGTCGGCCGCCGCGCGGCTTTCTCTGTTGGCTATCCATGAGAGCCTGCGGGTCGGCGGGCAGGACCGCCTCGGCCTTCAGCGGCGATCAGAGCTGTCGCGCAACCGCCAGCGTTGCCATGGCGGGCAGCTTCAACAGCTCTTTCGCCTGCGCAACCCGCGCCTGCGTGTAGTACCCCGGCTCGTGCAGGATATTGATGGTCGCGGCCAATTCCCCCTCCAGCAGAACCGGCAGGTTGATCACCGCACCACAGCCCAGCGCGCCGATCAGCTCGGCGTCGGGAAACACCGCGTCGATCTCTTCCAGCGTATTCGCAACGAAACTGCGGTGCTGACCGTGGACGATATCGAACCAGCTGTTCATCTCGATCGGTTTGGTGCCGGAGGTCGGGTAATTCACACTGTCGTCGGTATAGGTGCGACAGGCCAGCATCGCGCCCATATCCACCGTCATCACGGTGAACAGCTTTGCCCCAACGGTGGCCTTGGTCAGCGCGCAGAGTGCATCATAGGCCGCCTCGGCCGTTGTGGCGGCGGCCAGCGCGTTGGTGAAATGGCGCAGCGCCTCGGCGGGAGCATCGTCTGTTCGGCGGCTGCGCATGTTATCGTCGGGCATCGGGTCTGTCCTTTGGCATGGGGTCGGGTCTGCTGTCGTGATTGATGGTCAGTCCGGCAGCTGTCACACGGTCAGCTCCGCGCCACCGCTGGCGGCATAGAGCGCCTGAGTATAGGGATCGCGAAAGGCGCCGTCATGCAGCGCCTCTGCCGGGGCGATCTCGACAATGCGCCCCTTGTTCATCACCGCCATACGGTCACACATGAAGCTGACAACCGGCAGGTTATGGGTGACCATCAGATAGGTCAGCCCCTGCGCATGGCGCAGCGCCTTCAGCAGGTTCAGGATCTCCGCCTGCACCGAAACATCCAGCGCCGAGGTCGGCTCATCCAGGAGCATCACCTTGGGCTCCAGCATCAGCGCCCGCGCAATCGCGACCCGCTGGCGCTGCCCACCGGACAGTTGATGCGGATAGCGAAAGCGGAACCGCTGGTCGAGGCCGACAGCGGCCAGTATCTCTGCCACGCGGGCGTCGCGCGCGCCGATGCCATGCACCCGCAGGGGCTCCCGCAGCACCCAGTCGACCGGTTTGCGCGGGTGCAATGAGCCGTAGGGATCCTGAAACACCATCTGGCAGCTTCGCGAAAAGGCGCGATCAATCCCGTGGCTGCGCGGCTGACCCAGAACCGAGATCTCGCCGGTCCAGTCAGGCGCAAGCCCGGCAATCGCCTTCAGCACGGTGGATTTGCCAGATCCGCTTTCGCCGACCAGGGCAAAGCTCTCCCCCTCGGCCACATCCAGGGTGACGCCCTGCACCACCCTGTTGTCGCCGTAGGAAATATCGAGGTTTTTCAGAGATATCGCTGTCATGTGCCACTCCAGCTTGACCGGTCCAGCACAGGCAGCGTGTCGCGGGTTTCCTTCATCCGGGGCACCGCTGCCAGCAGACCTTGGGTATAGGGGTGGCTGGCCTTGTGCAGATCGGCAGCGACGCAGCTTTCGACCACGCGGCCGGCATTCATCACCATGATCCGGTCGCAGTAGCGCGCCACCAGATTGAGATCATGGCTGATCAGGATCAGCCCCATGCCCTTGTCCCGCACCAGATCATCAATCAGATCCAGCACCTGCGCCTGTACCGAGACATCCAGCGCCGAAGTCGGCTCATCCGCAATCAGCAGATCCGGGCGCGGGATCAGCATCATCGCGATCATCACCCGCTGCCCCATGCCGCCCGAGACCTGATGAGGATACATCTGCGCCACCAGTTCGGGGTCGTTGATGCGCACCGCCTCCAGCATCTTCAGCACGCGGGCGCGGGTGTCGCGGCGGCTGAGACGTTCGTGGACATCCAGCGCCTCGGCGATCTGTGCGCCGATGGTCATCACCGGATTGAGCGAGAATTTCGGATCCTGCATGATCATCGAAATCCGCGCGCCGCGGATATTGCGCATCTGACGTTCGCTGAGTGTTTGCAGCTCCTGCCCCTCCAGCGCCAGCCGGTCCGCCGTCATCTGGCCCGGGCGGCGGATCAGCCGCAGGATCGCACGGCCGGTCATGGATTTGCCCGATCCGCTCTCGCCGACGATACCGAGGCGTTCGCGGCCCAATGTGAAGCTCAGCCCCTTGACCACCTCTACCCGCCCCTGGGGTGTCGGGAAGCTGACGCGGAGGTTGTCGACCTCCAGCAGGGGTGTGGACGTGGATTGGCTCATGACTTGCCCCCCTGTTTGGGGTCCAGCACATCGCGCAACCCGTCACCAAGAAAACAGAAGCCAAGGCTGACAACGATGATGGCAATGCCGGGCATGGTCGCCACCCACCATTGGTCCAGAATGAACACCCGCCCGCGCGAGATCATCGCGCCCCATTCCGGCAGCGGCGGCTGCGCGCCCAGACCCAGAAACCCAAGACCCGCCGCCGTCAGGATGATCCCGGCCATATCCAGCGTCACCCGCACGATCATCGAGGAGGTACAGAGCGGCAGCACGTGGTGCAGGATGACCCGGCTGTGCGAGGCCCCCAGCAGACGCGTCGCGGCGATGAATTCAGCGTTGCGGAAGGTCAGCGTTTCGGCCCGTGCGATGCGGGCATAGGCAGGCCATGCGGTGATCGCGATGGCGATGATCGCGTTTTCGATCCCCGGCCCCAAGGCGGCAACAAAGGCCAGCGCCAGAATCAGCTTGGGCATCGACAGGAAGACGTCCGTTATCCCCATCAGGATGCGGTCGATCCAGCCGCCGAAATAGCCCGAAATCGCTCCGATGATCAGCCCCAGCGGCGCCGAGATCACCGCCACCAGCGCCACGATCATCAGCGTGATGCGCGCGCCGTAAACCACGCGGGAGAAGATATCGCGCCCCAGCTCATCAGTGCCCATCCAATGGGCGGCGGAAGGCGGCAAAAGGCGGGAGGACAGGTCCTGCCCCACCGGGCTATGCGGCGCGATCCAGGGCGCCAGCGCCGCTGCAAGAATGAGGATCGTGATGATCAGTGCCCCCAGCACTGCCAGCGGGTTGCGCATCAGCGCCAGCGTCATACGATAGGCGCGCCCTGCGGTGGCCTGGGTCCGTGTGGTGGGGGAGTCGTCCAGCAACCAGTCGCGGCTCAGCATCACAGGCTCCTTGGATCAAGAACCCGGTACAGCACATCCGAGATCTTGTTGATGAAGATGAAGACCGCGCCAATCACCAGCGTCGAGCCAAGCACGGCATTCATATCCGCATTGAGCAGCGCCACGGTGAGGTAATTGCCGATGCCGGGCCAGCTGAACACCGTCTCAATCATCACCGACCCTTCCAGCAGAGCGGCATAGGAGAGGCCGATTACGGTGATCAGCGGCACCCGGATCGGTTTGAACCCATGCACCCAGATCACTTTCCATTCCGGCACGCCTTTGACGCGGGCGGTGGTGATGAACTCCTGACTGAGCTGGTCCAGCATGAAGCTGCGGGTCATGCGCGCGATATAGGCGAGGCTGAAAAACCCGAGGATGGCCGCAGGCAGCACCAGATGCGAGAGCGCGTTCCAGAACACCTCGGTGTCGCCGACCAGCAGACTGTCCACCAGCAGCAGGCCGGTGACCGGCTCGATCAGCCCATCATAGAAGATATCGACCCGCCCCGGTCCCGCGACCCAGCCCAGACCCGCATAAAACACCGCCAGACCAACCAGCCCCAGCCAGAAGGCGGGCACCGAATAGCCCAGCAGCGCAAAGACGCGGATGATCTGGTCGACCCAGGTGCCCTGTCGGGCGGCGGCCCAGACGCCCATGGGCACGCCCATCATCACACCAATCAGTATGCCCAGCGTGGCCATCTCCAGCGTGGCGGGAAACACCCGCGCGAGGTCGGACACGACGGGCCGGTTGGTGGAAACGGAACGCCCCAGATCGCCCTGAAACACATCGCCCACATAGGAGAAAAACTGGATCACCAGCGGCCGGTCCAGCCCCATGGCAACCCGCGCCGCGTCATATTGATCCTGTGTCGCGCGGTCGCCGACCACGGACAGAACCGGATCAATCGGCACCACACGGCCAATGAAAAACGTGATCGCCAGAAGCCCGAGAAAGGTCAGCGTCGACACGATGGCAAAACCGGCAAGCCCCTGCCCCCAGCGCAGAATTGCGCGCCGTTTCTGTGCTGCTCTGGTCAAGATATCCTGCCCTCCACATGGTCGATCCGCACCGCATCCGATCGGCGGACGGTCGGCGCGACACCATCAGGAATAAATATTATTTTTCTCGATAGCAAAATTTTTTTGCTTCACAATAATTTTTTTCCTAAGCTGCCCGAAGCAAGCCCAAACCGAGAGCCACCGATGACCCCTGCCAGCCCTGCCGCCAAACCCGCCAAGACCCGCAGCAGCACGGGGCCGATGCTGGGCGCGCTGATCCGCAAGCGGCGCAAGCAGATGGGGCTGACGCTTCAGGCGCTTGGTGATACCGCCGGGGTGTCGGTGGGCTATCTGAGCCAGGTGGAGCGCGACAACGCCACCCCGACGCTGGGCACGCTGGCGCAGATTGCCGCAGCGCTGGAGGTGGGGCTGGAGTATTTCATCGCCACGCCCAAGCCGTCGGATGCGCTGACGCGGGCGGCAACGCGCACGCAGTTTTCACTGGCGGGATCGTCACTCACCTATGAGGCGCTCGGCGCGCAGTTTCCGGGCGCGGAGCTGTCCAGCTACATCCTGCATGTCCCGCCCGGATACGTCTCCGAAGAGGTCAGCCACGAGGGCGAAGAGATGCTTTATGTGCTGGAGGGCGAGATCGACCAGTCGCTGGACGGGCAGGTGTTCCGCCTTACCGCCGGCGACAGCCTGCATTACAGCGGCCTTACCTCACATTCCTGGAGCAATCCGACCGAACAGCCCGCGCGGCTGTTGTGGACCGGCACGCTCAGCGTTTTGCACAGCAAGAATACCCCCAACCTGCCGTGACCCGGATCGCTCCCCAGTGGGCAGAGCCGATGCGGCAGACAACAAGACATCAAAACAGGGAGACTGACATGAACCTCGTGAAATCCGCCTTGCTGGCCAGCGTGATGGCCCTGCCCTTGGCGAGCGCCGCTGTTGCAGATACGCCCGCCAATGCGCTGATCGTGGCGCAGAACATCGACGATATCGTCGCCATTGACCCCGCACAGGCCTATGAGTTCACCTCGGGCGAGCTGGTGACCAACCTTTACGACCGGCTGGTGCAATATGACGCCGAGGATCCCACCGTTCTGGCGCCGGGCCTTGCCAGCGCCTGGGACATCGACGCGGAGGCCAAGACCATCCGCTTTACCCTGCGCGATGATGCGGTGTTCCACTCGGGCAATCCGGTGCGCAGCGAGGACGTGGTGTTCTCGCTTGCCCGGGTGATCAAGCTGAACCTGACCCCCGCCTTTATTCTGACGCAGCTGGGCTGGACGGCGGAGAATGTCGATCAGATGGTCACCGCAGATGGCAATAGCATCACCATCAAATACGAAGGCGATTTCTCACCCGCCTTTGTCATGAACGTACTGGCCGCCCGCCCCGCCTCGGTGGTGGACAAAGAGGTGGTGATGGCCAATGCCGTGGACGGCGACATGGGCAATGGCTGGCTGAATGAAAACGCCGCAGGCTCCGGCCCGTTCAAGCTGCAGGGCTACCGCCCGGCGCAGATGGTGCGGCTGGCGGCAAACCCCGCCTATTTCAAAGGCGCGCCGAAGATGGAGAGCGTCATCATCCGCCATGTGGCCGAGGCGGCGACGCAGGAACTGCTGCTGGAATCCGGCGATATCGACATGGCCCGCAACCTGACGCCCGATCAGATCCGCGGCTTTGACAGCGATACCATCAAGGTGGAGACCTACCCGCAGGCTGCGGTGCATTTCCTGTCCTTCAACCAGAAGACCGACAGTCTGACCGATCCGGCTGTCTGGGAGGCCGCGCGCTATCTGGTGGATTACAAGGGGATGACCGATACCATCATCAACGGCCAGATGGAGATCCATCAGGCGTTCTGGCCCAAGGGCTTTCCCGGCTCCTACGATGAGACCCCGTTCGGCTATGACCCGGAGCGGGCCAAGTCCATCCTCAGCGACGCCGGGATCAAAACCCCGATCACCGTCTCGCTGGATGTGATCAACGCGGCCCCCTTTACCGATATGGCGCAGTCCCTACAGGCCAGCTTTGCCGACGCGGGGATCAACTTTGAAATCCTCCCCGGCACCGGCAGTCAGGTGATCACCAAATATCGCGAGCGCAGCCATGAGGCGATGCTGCTCTACTGGGGCCCGGATTTCATGGACCCGCATTCCAACGCCAAGGCCTTTGCCTATAATTCCGACAACTCGGACGACAGCTATGCGGCGACCACCACCTGGCGCAACGCCTGGGCTGTGCCGGAGGAGATGAACGCCAAGACCAAGGCTGCCCTCACCGAGGCAGATCCTGAAAAACGGCTGGAGATGTACCGCGAATTGCAGGCCGAGGTACAGCAAAACTCCCCCATCGTGATCATGTTCCAGGCGGCCTATCAGGTGGCGATGGACGCGGATGTCTCCGGCTATGTGAACGGTGCGACCTCTGATTTTGTTTTCTACCGTCTGGTGGAAAAGAACTGATTCAAGCGCCCCCTGGTGCCTAGGCCTGTCCCCTGTCTGACGGGGGGCAGGCCGCTCGGGGCCGGTGCTGACATGAGCCGGCCCCTTTTTCCAATGTCGACCGCAATCAAGACGCCCCGCCCCTCACAACCGGGCGCGCGGCAGGAGCCAGATAGATGACAACGCCCCCCTATGCAGACCGGCTGAACCGGCTGCGTCACCGCATGACAGAAACCGCCACCGATCTGGTGGTGCTAGGCCCCTCCAGCCATATGATGTGGCTGTCGGGTGTGAACCCCCATGGCGACGAACGCCCGGTGATGCTGATGGTCAGCCAGAGCCATGCGGGATTTCTGATGCCGGCGCTTAATGCTGATGCCGCGCGCACGGCAACCGACCTGCCATTTCGCTGCTGGTCGGATGACGAAGGCCCGGATGCGGCCCTTGCCACGCTGCTGAGCGACTGCGATGCCACAGCAGGCGGCCTGTCGGTGGTGCTGGATGAAACCATGCGCGCCGATTTTGCCCTGCGGGTTTTGGATGCGATGGACGCGCCCAGCCGCCGCTTTACCGATGATACCGTTGGCCTGCTGCGCGCGATGAAGGACGACGCGGAATATGACGCGCTGAAGGCTGCGCATCTGTTGAATGATGCCGCCGTGACCGAAGCATTCTCCCGTCTCGAAGAAGGCATGAGCGAGCTGGATGTGCAGGCCATCCTGCATGAATATTACAAGGCCCATGGCGCCAGCGCAGAATTCACTATCGTCGGCTTTGGCGCCAATGGCGCCTTCCCGCATCACCACACCGGGGACACGCGGCTGAGCCGCGATATGGCTGTGCTGATCGACACGGGATGCCGTCTGAATGGCTACCCCTCTGACATGACCCGCTGCGGCTGGTTCGGCACACCGGAAGCGGAATATGAGCAGGTGTTCGAAGTGGTCGAGGCCGCGGTAAAGGCAGCTGTTCAGGCGGCAAAACCCGGCGTGCGCGCCAGTGAGGTCGACCGTGCCGCCCGCGAGACGATTGCCGCCGCCGGCTATGGGGCGCAATTCCTGCATCGCACCGGCCACGGGCTGGGCATCGACGTGCATGAACCGCCCTATATCACCGCGACATCGGAGGTTGAGCTGCGCGCAGGCAATGTGTTCTCCATCGAACCGGGGATTTACCTCAAGGATCGTTTCGGCGTGCGTCTGGAGGAGATCGTGATCCTGCGCGAAGATGGCGCCGAGATCCTGTCAGAGATGCCCCGCAGCATGCAGCGGCGCTGACTGATCAGGCTCCGAAAAAACGGTCGACGCCCCGGTTTCTGGTGGCGCCGATCAGACTTCGCTCTCCAGCAGCTCGTCGATCAGGGACAGCAGCTCGATTGGTTCAAAGGGTTTGGTCAGCGAAGCCGTGGCCCCAAGATCGCGTGACGTGACCAACAGATTCTCCAGCCCCGGGGCTCTGGTTGCACCGGACATTGAGATAACCGGCGGGATCTTGTGGCCCTCTCGGGCACGCCCCTGCAGGAAGGCAAGCAGGATCACGCCGCCATCCGGCACCGCACGGTTGTTTTTCTTTACGATCAGATCGGCGATTACCAGATCGAAGTCATATTCATCGTATTGAGCAATGGCCTGAGTTGCGTCCGCGCAGAAGATCGGGAAATGCCCGGCCCGCTCCAGCGAGACCTGCAACAGGTCGGCAAAAACCTCGTCGTCTTCGAGAACCAGAAGATTTGCCATCGCATTCCCTTTTCAAACGGACCAGTACCACATAACTGCGCCGAAACGCCGACCGGATTGCTGATGTTTCCCATGCCGCATCGGTTTTAACGGCCAGCCCGGGATTGATCAATTGTGTTGGCTGCGACAATTCGTTTTGATTGCAACTGTTGGTCGGTTTGATCCGACATTGCGCCCGGACAGGTGGTAGCCTGACGGCATCGGACCGGCGATATCAGGCGGGCAGCATCAGGCGGGCAGAGGCAAGGCGGAGCGTTCGAGACATGATCAGACAGGTTTGGCGCGGCGTGGCCTTGCTGGCGGTTCTTGCCATAGCCCCGCCCGTGTGGTCGCAGCAGGCCCCGGAGCCGTTACGGATCGGTGTGCTGCCGATCCCGCCTTTCGCGCAGCTGGATCCTGATGGGCAGGCAAACGGGTTCCTGGTTGAGCTCGCCGAGGAGATCGCGGGCGAACTCGGCACCGGCATCACGCTGGTTCCGCTGTCCACCAGCCGCGAGTTCGTCGAGTCACAGGCCACCGGGCGGACCGATATGATCGCGGGCATTGCACAGCTGCCCGCACTGCGCGACACCAATGTGTTTTCCCGCAGCATTTCGCGTGAAACCCTGCGCCCGATGGTCCGTATCGCACAGGCGCAATCCCTCTCGACCACCTCGCTCAGCGGCAGGCGGGTGGGCATCGTGCCCCCGGCTGTCGGATCGGAGCAGCAGGCCTTTCTCGCGCGCAACACGGCCGTGGAGTTCGAGTCACCCGAGGCCGCAATCATGGCGCTGCTGTCAGAGCGGGTTGACGCCGTGCTGATCCCGGAGCCCGTCGCTTTCAACATCGCGAAACTGGCGTCCGTTGATGGCCGGGTCAGCTTCCTGAACCCGCCCTTGCGGCAGTTCGAGAGGTTCATCGCCCTGCATCAAAGCCGTGCCGACCTGCTGCCTGACATCGAAGCCGCGCTGGACCGGATCGAAGGCGACCGTCGACTAGATAATCTGCTGCGCAAGTATTTTCTGGACATTCCACTGCCCGCCCCCGAGGTGCTTCGCGTCGGCGTGCGCCACGCGCCGCCCTATCAGGTGATCGAACCGGATGGCAGCTTTTCAGGTTTTGGCGTCGAGACCCTACGCGATCTGGCAGGGCGCACCGGGCTGAAACTGGCATTCCACAGCATCAGCGACGACGACTGGCGACGCGGGCCGCAGTCGGACACCTACGATATCCTGCCCGCCGCCAGCGTCACGACCGAACGTTCTGCAAGGATGGATTTTGCCCATCCCATTCTGGCCACGGATCAATCCGTCTTTACCCGTCCGGCGGATGCCGCAGAGCTGAGGCGGCCCGAGGATTTGCAAGGGCGCCGCATCGGCCTGCGATCAGACAACGCAGCCGCGATCGCGCTGGCAACCGCCAATGGCTGGACCATCATTGCGATGGCAGAGGCCAGGGACCTGCTGGCGGCGTTGCAGGATCGGCGGATCGACGCGGTGATCTATCAATCTGACACCCTGCCCCTGGCGGCGGCGCGATGGGGCGATCCTGAGAGCATAACCGAGGCGCTCCCCGCGCTGCTGACCACGGAACGCGCTGCCGCGCTGCGCTTTGGTCTGGGCGAAATCCGCGACAAGCTGGATCTGGCCCTGCCGCAATATCTGGTGTCCGCCGATTACGCCGAGCTGCGCCGTCAGTATTTTGAACCGGCAGTGTTCTGGACCTCGGACCGGCTTGCGCTGCTGGGCTATGGTCTTGTGGGCGGTGTTCTGGTTCTGCTGGGTATTCTTGGCGCCGGCCAATTGCGCGCCCGACGCCGCACCGCCGCTGAAAAGGCCAGACAAGCCGCTGAGGTGGCAGAGATCCGCGACGAGCTGGAAACCGTGCTGAATGCCGCCACCAGCGGTATTGTCGCACTGGATCGCGACGGCCAGATCATTCGCATCAACCGCCGCGCCCGTCGCATGTTGGGGGGTGTCTCGCAACCGGTGCCATTCGCCTGGCCGCAGGATATCTATTTTCTCGACAGTGAAAGCAACACCCCGCTTGAAGACAGCGCCGACCCGATCCGCCGCGCCCGCTCAGGCCATGTGTTGACCGGCGAAACCCATCTGCTGCGCCGCCACGCCGACAGCGAGGACTATCGCTATGTCCGCGTCACAAGCGCCGTTCTGGACAATGAGGAACACGGTATCTCGCTGGTTCTTGTGATCGACGATATTTCCAGCGAAGAACGCAACCGACTGGCAAGCGAACGCAAGAATCGGCTGGATGCCCTCGGCCAATTCACCGGCGGGATCGCTCATGATTTCAACAATCTGCTGGCCTCCATGCTCTACGCCGTAGAACTGGCGCGCAGCTCCGAGACGCCGGACAGCAGGGCGCGGTTTCTCAACATTGCAGCTGGCGCAATCGACAAAGGCCGCGCGCTCACGGCTCGGCTGCTGGCCTTTGCCAAACGCCAGCCGGGGCTTGCCATGGCCAAACCTGTCGATGAGGTTTTTGCAGATTTCGAGGAGCTGATCGGCTCCATGATCGAGGAACGGATCCAGCTCGCCTGCGATCCGGTTGACCCCGGATTGCGGGTCTATTGTGATCCGGCCCAGCTGGAAACGGCACTGATGAATCTGGTGCTGAACAGCCGGGATGCGATACTGCACAGCGGTCGCGGTGACAGGATCACCCTGACGGCCCGCGCGGTGCTCTCGACCGACGACGACCTAGACGCAGACCAGCGCGATCATGACAACAGCGCCGCACCCGGCTCAGAACCCGGCATCTATCGCTACGTGGAACTGTCGGTCACCGACAATGGCCCCGGCATGGACGAGGCAACGGTGGCCCGCTGCACCGACCCGTTCTTCACCACCAAAGGCAGCGTTGCGGGCACCGGGCTGGGCCTGTCGATGGTCTACGGCTTTGCCCGCAATGCCAATGGTGATCTCAGGATCTATTCCGAACCCGGCATCGGCACCACCGTGCAAATGATCCTGCCGCGCGGGACCGAGCAGGGCGAGCGTGAAGCGCCCGTCAGCGACGGTGCGGCGATCCGCGGCAATGGCGAGACCATTCTTCTGGCGGAGGACGAACCCGAGCTGCTGTCGATGATGAGCGGCGTGCTGGAGGAGCTTGGCTATCAGGTGCTTGCGACGTCATCGGCGCAGCAGGCGCTGGATCTGGCAGGGCGTGAGGCGTCTATTGATCTGC
Source organism: Phaeobacter sp. JH20_34 (assembly GCF_048056095.1). NCBI lineage: Bacteria > Pseudomonadati > Pseudomonadota > Alphaproteobacteria > Rhodobacterales > Roseobacteraceae > Phaeobacter > Phaeobacter sp. JH20_34. The sequence continues at coordinate 292,680 of NZ_JAYMWT010000007.1, forward strand.
TGCTGACCGATGTGGTGATGCCGGGCTCCATCAGTGGTTTTGAACTGGCCCGCCGCATCCGCGCCCTGCGACCGGGCGTCCCGGTTGTCTACACGTCGGGCTACATCGGTTTCACCGCCGCCGAGATGGGCCCGGTTGAGGCCCCGCTCCTGCAGAAACCTTCGCACCCGCACGATCTGGCAGCCACCGTGGCAGCCGCACTGGGGCGGGGCGCCACCGCCTGAGTGCCCGCCCCAGCTAAGCACCACCCGGCGCTCGATCCCGACACGCATAGGTCTGTCATAAGCTGAGGCAGGCAACCACCGCTGCCTGCCTCAATGGATCGCAGTTGATCTACATTTGCCGCGCCTGATCTGGCCGCTCATGCCCGTGGCGTTGAGCTGGCGCTAGGCCCGGGCGGTGACAGCGCCCGGTTCCGGCCGCGCGGCGGCTTCTGAGGGGGCCATCGACGGGCGCACCCATCTGAGCCGCAGCGCGTTGGTCAGGACAAAAACGCTCGACAAGGCCATCGCCCCGGCGGCCAGCACCGGCGACAGAAGCGGTCCACCGAACGGGTAGAGCACCCCCGCTGCAACCGGGATCAGCAGGGTGTTATAGCCAAACGCCCAGAACAGGTTCTGACGAATATTCTTCATGGTCCGCTGCGACAGGTTGAACGCATTCACGACCCCGGTCAGATCGCCCGACATCAGGACAACATCGGCAGCTTCGATGGCGACATCCGTGCCAGTGCCAATGGCGATGCCAACATCGGCGGCAGCCAGGGCGGGCGCGTCGTTTATCCCATCGCCGACGAAGGCCAGTTTGCCGCTCCCCATGCGCAGATCGTCCAGCGCGGCAACCTTGCCCTCGGGCAGAACCTCGGCCACCACATGATCAATCCCAAGATCCGCAGCGATCGCTTTTGCGGTGACCTCATTGTCGCCGGTGATCATCGCCACCTTCAGCCCAAGCCGGTGTAGCTCCGCGATGGCCTGCGGGGTGGTGGGCTTTACCGGGTCGGCCACTGCGATCACGGCGGCAATCTTGCCGTCGATGGCGGCAAAGAGCGGTGTTTTCCCCTTGCCCGCCAGCGCCCTGCCCTGCTCGGCGAGGGCGCCAAGTTCCACGCCGTCCCGGACCATCAGCCTGTCGGCACCAACAAGCACCTGATGCCCGTCAACCTCCGCCCTCACCCCATAGCCGGTGATGGACTGAAAGGATGTCGTTGCAGGTATCTGAAGCCCGCGCGACTGGGCGGCTTGCACGATGGCCTCGGCGATCGGGTGTTCGGAGTGCTGTTCCACTGCGGCAACCAGCGCCAGCACATCGGTTTCCCGTCGGCCCTCCGCCAGTCTCAGATCCGTAAGCGCCGGTTTCCCCGCTGTCAGCGTGCCGGTCTTGTCCAGCGCCACAACGGTGGTTTCCTGCAGCATTTGCAGCGCATCGCCCTTTCGGAACAGGACACCCAGTTCTGCGGCGCGCCCGGTGCCAACCATGATCGAGGTTGGCGTGGCCAGCCCCATCGCGCAGGGGCAGGCGATGATCAGCACCGCAACACCCGCAACCAGAGCCAGGCTCAACGCCGGATCCGGCCCGAACATGAACCAGATCGCAACCGTCAGCGCCGCAACCGCGATGACAGCAGGGACGAACCAATGTGTGATCCGGTCCACAAGTCCCTGAATAGGCAATTTCGCACCCTGCGCCTGTTCCACCATGCGGATGATCTGGGCCAGCATGGTGTCGCTGCCGACCTTCTCTGCCCGGAACGTCAGCGCACCTGTGCCATTGACCGTCGCACCGACAACCTGCGCGCCCTCGGTCTTTTCAACCGGGACCGGTTCGCCGGTGATCATGCTTTCGTCGACATAGGAGGCCCCGCTGAGCACAACCCCGTCCACGGCGATCTTTTCCCCGGGGCGCACATGCACGGTATCGCCCGCCACGATGTCGTCGATTGGCCGTTCCACGACCCTGCCGTCACGTTCAACCCGCGCGGTTTTTGCCTGCAATCCCACAAGTTTGCGGATCGCTTCACCGGTCCGGCCCTTGGCCCGTGCCTCCAGCAGACGACCCAGCAGGATGAGGACAACGATAACCGCCGCCGCCTCGTAATAAACATTGGCGGTGCCCGTCGGCAGGACATCGGGCGCAAATGTGGACACCAGAGAAAACCCGAAAGCGGCCGAGGTTCCCAGCGCAACAAGCGAGTTCATATCCGGTGCCCCCTTGAACAGCGCCGGGAAGCCTTTGGTATAGAACTGCAAGCCCGGTCCGAACAGCACAATCAGGGTCAATGCAAACTGGAGGTAATAGCTGGTCTGCAACCCGATAGTAGAGGAGATCAGGTGGTGCATCCCCGGAATGACATGGCTGCCCATTTCTATGATGAACACCGGCAGGGCAAGCGCCGCGGCCAACAGGGTGCGTCGTGCCAGACTGCGGATTTCCTCCGCTTTCCGGTCCTGCTGGTCAGACATCTCCGCCGATTTCACCTGCGCCGGGTAGCCCGCTTCGGTGGCGAGGGCTGCAATTTCTGCAGGGGTGATCGCCGCCGCCGCATAGCGGATCGTGGCCGTCTCTGCCACCAGATTGACGGATGCGGTCAGCACACCATCACCGCTCTGCAATGCCCGCTCCACACGACCGACGCAGGACGCGCAGGACATATCCGCAATCTGCAGCGTGACTTCCTCGGTCACGGCGGGATAGCCTGCCCCCTCCAGAACATCGGCCAGATCCGCAGCCGTGACTTTTGCATCATGGCTGACGCGGGCGCTTTCGCTCGCCAGATTGACGGTCGCCTCCGACACACCGGGGACGGCCGCCAGCGCACGCTCAACGCGGCCCACGCAGGAGGCGCAGTTCATGCCCGTAATTTGAAATCGGGTAGTAAGATTTTCCGTCATGACAACACCAATAAACTCTATGTTGCTGCTGATGTAGGGTCTCCAGCGACTGGAAGGTCAATACCAGAGTTGCAGTTTTTCGCCCTCACCGGCAATACGCGCCAAGCGGCACTGGCCCGCCGGTGCAGACACCTTCCCCCTTAACCGCACCAGCCAAGGGTCTGGCCGGAGCGGTCTGTTCTGCTGCGGACGTGTTTCGTCATCTGACACGCAGCCAGGTCTTCATACCGGCGGCCTGATGCGAAAGCATGTGACAATGCAGCAGCCAGTCGCCCGGATTATCCGCGATAAAGGCGATTTCGCGGGTTTCCTGACGTGCCATCAGCAGCGTGTCCTTCAGCGGACCGAAACCTCCGTCTGGCAGTACCTCCTGGAAATGTGTGCCATGCAGATGGATCGCATGGGGAAAGGCGGTGTTGTTCTGGATAGGGATCCGGATGATTTCGCCTCTCTCGGCTGTCACCATCGGTTCGGCCGGCAACCCTGCCTCGCCATTGAATGTCCAGATCTGCCCGGCCGCGACCAGCTCGCGCGATGTCAGCAGTTCCCCCTTGTAACGGCCCTGGCGCAGACCGCCCATCGCGCCTCCCTCCATGACCAAGGGGACACTGCGCGCCTCTGTCAGACTGTCCAGCCGTGTGACCGGATTGTCCGGCAATGCCGCGACCGCGCCGCGCACGGCGTCGGCATGACGGCCGCTTACGTCGATCTCCTGCAACAGATAACCGGTCTCGCCTTCATGGAGAACGATCTGGACGTTCTCACCCGGTGCCGCCGAAACATCCGCGATGATATCCAGCCGTTCCGCCGGCCCCAGAACCATGATGCCGGGATCCTCGGGGGTTTGCAGCGGCATCCCGTCGCGGGCCACAATTCTGCCGGTCACGCCACGCAGCGATACCGCCATGATCCTGTCCGTCGCCACATTGACGAGCCGCAGCCTGAGGCGCTGATTTTGCTGAACCTCAGAGACCTGCGGCGTCAAGGCGGCATGGATGAAATTGCCCAGCCGCCCCGCGTGGGTCCAATCGTGCATCGCGCCGAAATCATCGGTGATCTGCGCCGTCTCGCTCAGACGCCAGTCATCAAGGACAACCACGATATCCTGGTCAATATCCGGGGCGTCGGCCTCATCGACAACCAACACGCCGTAGAGCCCCCGCGCCACCTGTTCGGTCGACTGATTGTGCGAATGATACCAATAGGTCCCCGCATCCCTCATCGGAAATTCATAGAGAAACCCATCGCCGGGCAGGACGGCATCCTGTGTCATTCCGGGCACGCCATCCATGGCATTGGGAACCCGCAGCCCATGCCAATGTACGGCTGTTGGCTGCGGCAGGCTGTTGGTCAGGCGGACCTGCAGCAGCTCGTCCTGGCGGGCACGGATGAGGGGGCCGGGCACGGTGCCATCAAACCCCCAGACTTCTGTCTCCGGGTGGTCGCCAAATTCCGGCGGCACCAGCTGCACGCGGCTTGGTCTCGCTTCAAGAAGGCGCGGCGCGGCAGCCGCAGCGCTGGTCCGGGGCCAAAGCGCCATGGCACTGGCGCCCCCCAGGAATTGTCGGCGGTTAAGGATCATACCGTCTCTCCTTCTGTCTCTGGAACTGCTGTTCGGCGCGCTCATCACGCACCGGACTGGTCATCAAGCAGGTAGGTCGCCATGGCCCTGCGGTCCGTGTCGGTCAGGAATGCGGTTCCATATAGGACAACTTCGCCCATCGTCCCGCCAAAGACGTCGCCATCCGGCATCACCCCCGTACCAAGTGCATAGGCCAGGCTGTCGACGCTCCAACCGCGTGCCAGAAGAGATGGGGGATCAATGGCAGGTGCCTTTCCTCCCCCCGGCAAGGCATCATTGCCCTTGAAACGTGCGGTGCCCGTCTTCCGCGCGCCGAGCAGATTGCGGCCCGTATGACAGGCGCCACAATGCGCGGCCCCCTCGACCAGCAGCCGACCACGTGACCATAGATCATCCTTTCCGGCGACCGGATCTGTCCGCGGCGGTTCAAGAAACGCCAGACGCCAGAGCTTCAGCCCCCATCGCTGGTCGAAGGGAAACGCCATTTCCGGCGGCCTCGATGGCTGCGCAACCGGGGGAACGGTCTGAAATGCCGCCCAGAGATCGGCAATATCCTGATCGGTGAAATTACCGTAGAACGGGTAGGGAAACGCCGGATAATAGGGCTGCCCCTCCGGAGACACGCCTTGGCGAACAGCCTTGGCAAAGACGTCGACCGTCCAGCTGCCCAGCCCATGATCGCGATCCGACGTGAGGTTGGGCGCGTAGAGATCCCCGAACGGCGTTTCGATCTTCGCCCCACCCGCAAGCGCTGCGCCACCGTTGGAAAAATCTGTATGGCACGCGATACATCCCGACGCCCTTGCCAGATAGGCTCCGCGGGCGACGTCGCCGTCCAGATCAAGCGCACTCGGCCTCGTGCCGATCGGCCAGGCCGCCACCGCGGCAAGCCCGGCCGACACCGTCACCGAGGCAGCAAGGAGATAACGAAACATATGTCTCCCCCTCTCACTCTTTACGAAAACGGGTGTGACAGGCCGAACAGGTTTGGCTCAGCATGGTGAAGACAGCATCGGCAGGCATCTGCTGCAGGGCCTCGGCGCTTCGTGGTCCCCCCATCGTCTGACCGCCCATCATGCCTCCTGCTCCCATCGCAGTGGCCCCCATCATCGCCCCGCTCGACATCATTCCCGTCCCCTCGGCACCGGCCATCATCAAGCCGTTCTCGGCTGCCAGGGCCAGACCTTCGGAATAGGTCTCCAATTGCAGCGCAAGATCGGCAAACCCCTCCCAATCGGCCCAAATCTCGGGTTTGGCGTCTGAGGGATGCCCGTCGGTTCCCTTGGGAAACAGCCCCGTCAGGACCTCCCCTGCGTGGGTCTGAATTGTCTGCGCCTCTTCGCGAACCACCGCAGCATCATAGGGCGTCTGCCCCTGCATCATCGGCGCCAGCAGCTTCATGCTGGCTTTCATGGCATCCATGCCATCCATTCGTTCTTTTACAACGCCTGTGGCGCCGCTATGCGCATAGGCAGCCACGGAAATGAGCGACGCCAATGCAGCGCCGGTAAGCAGTTTGGAACATGTCATCTTGTTTTCCCGATTGAGGTCCAGAATGCGCGTCACATGCGCAGGATCAGTCTTCAGGACCGGCCACGCGGCGGCGGTGGTTCAAACCCGGTGATGGCCAGCGGTCGCAGCAGCATCAACGGCAGATCAGGACGAAAGTTCCGCGGATCGGGCTGCATCGACGGCCAGCTGCCCAACAGAACCGCAACCCCACCACAAAGCGAGCTGCCATGACAATGATCCGCAGGGCGGCTACCCGCCACATCTTGATCCATGTCCTGAACCGAGACCGCGATCTGCGCCTCCCCGCTGGCACCATGGGCCTCTGCCCGATTTGCCGACAGGACGAGCACCGCTATCAGCAGGCAGGCTGCCAGCAGCACGGAGCCGATTGCCGATCTGGCCCCGGTTGCAACTCCGGCTCCGGTTTCTACTCTGGAAAAGAGGCACAAGGCTCCGTTCATCCCATTGTCGCGGCCAGGTTCAGCGGCTGAAACAAAGATGCCCGCCCCCGCCGTTGCGGTCAAGCGTTCGGGCGGCGGGGTTTTCCGCGCTGAAGTGTACCGCTTTGGTTTGGCGCGCCTCGTTTCATGATTGGTATGATGGCTGTAGGCGCTGGGGCGCTATTTTACTTCGGTATTGCATCCAGTGCCTGTGCCTGAACGCGAAGAGCCCCGCCGGAGCGAGGTTTAAGGTGCTGATATTTCATTGAGAATTTGGTTGCGGGAGCAGGATTTGGACTTCAGCGAACAGTTTTTCAGACCCGAACAACTCACCCAGAACAAGACACCTCCACGCCAAATCCTACCCGAAGATGAAGCCCCTCTACGCTCTCGTGGAAAATTTTTCATATCCACCCCCTTAGAAATCTTTACTTCACACTCTACTTCATATGCTATAGAGGGGCCCAAAATGACGGAAAGAGACATGCCAAACCGATCCAATGACCCCCTTTTTGGTGCGGTCCCTGCCAGCGTGCCGTTGGACAACGCGCCGCTGGTTCGTGTTCTCGCGCAAGTCCGTTTTACGAAGGTCGCCAAAATTGGCGACGAAAACTACATTGCAGATTTTCAGGAAGCAATTCGCCAAGAATACCCTCACTTCCACGCTGATAAGATCCGTAATGTAGAGTTAATCGTGAACGACGATGGAATCGCGCACAAAGAGATCGAAACCACTGTGTGGCGCTTCTTCGATCCACAGAAGGCAATTCGCGTGTCCCTCAATACAGAGTCGATCTCCTTAGAGACATCGCAGTATACTTCCCGCCAGGACTTTCTGGACCGGATGCAAACACTCTTGGTATCGCTTTGCGAGACGATCAATCCTTCACTGGCTTTGAGAGTCGGCTTCCGCTACGTGGACCGTTTGACCGATCAGGGAGATCTTGCTTCACTTTCCAGCCTCGTCCAACCAGAACTGTTGAATGTTGTTCAACCCAATTTGACGGACCACATCGAGGTCTCGATGACAGAAGTTGTTAGCAAAACTCAGGAAGGGAAGCTCATCGCTCGGTATGGCAAGGCGCCGCCCAACTACAGCCATGAGCCTGAAATGGCACCACCGGTCCAACAGAGCAGTTGGGTCTTGGATATCGACTCGTTCAGCACCGCATGCAAGAACACTCAACTTAATCCGGTTTTTCTTCGCCAGGAACTCGACAAAGTTGCAGCCAGAGCTTACGCTTTTTTCAGGTGGAGCGTTACCGATGAATTTTTGAATCGCTTTGGAGCTAAGTAGTTATGAGAGTAGAAAGCCCAATTGCTGCGGCTGCTATCGTCGCTTCTCTGCCATTCGGGGCGGTCGCGCATCCGAGGCTCCCTTTTGATTTACCCTTGGAAGAAGCACCAAGGATCGCAGCTCCCTTTTCGGAGAAAACTACTTACATCATTTCGGTGCAAGACGCAGCCCAGCTCTCCAAGCGACAGCAGCTTCTATCCGGTTCATCCACTGAAAGCGCTCGCGTTTCCTTTAAGGCTTCAATGCCGGACGACGGAACCCTCTCGGAGCGCTCGCCAAGCGAGCTTATTGTCGAATTGAAGCGTCTCAGCGGTCTGACTTGGGCGCAAATCTCTGACGTTTTCGAGGTGGACTCTCGCGCTCTTCACTATTGGAAGGCAGGAAAACGGGTATCAGCCGAGAACCATCAGAAGCTTGGCAGCGCTGTGGCGATGCTTCGCTTTATTGATCGTGGCACCGCAGAAGAGAACAAGCAGCTACTCCTGAGCAACGAGAAAGATGGCAACACCCTTCTTGAGCTTATGAAAGTGGGAGAGTTCCAAGCCATCATGGATATTGCTGGCAAAGGTGCTGGTCGAGTTTCATTTGGTAGAACGCTTACCGATGATGCTCGCTTGAAGAATTCTTCGCAGGGCTATCAACCATCGGCAGAGGTATCCGAGCGCGTTGAAGTTGAACTCCTTGAACGCCCGCAAACCCGCCGGAAAAAGCTTCGTCGCGGGAAGGCGTAAAGGAACCTCGGATTGCCCTCTAATGAAGCCAACAACGTAAGCGTTGCTGATCGCCTTGCTGAATGGCAGCAAGGCGATTTTACGACCGATTGTGGTGAGTTTCTCTTCTGCGCTTCGCCTCTCGAGGACGAAGAGGTGGGGGCGCCTTTTTCTGCGGATATTGAATATGAGCTACAGGGCGTTTGCGTAATCTCGCAAACCTGCGACATCGTCCGCGACCCTGACACTTCTACAGTATCATATGTCACTGTATGTCCTCTCGTTGAGCTCAACGCGTCGCATATGTCGGCCGTCGAAAAGGGAGAAGTTCCGAGGTTTGGCATGCTCGCAGGAGCCCCGGAAAAGGTCGTCGTGGATTTCACGCGAGCAATGAGCGTGAAGAAGGAACTCCTGGTCGAATGGGATAGACAAAGGGGATGCCCTCAAGAAGCCGACTTGCAAAATTTTGCAAGGTCGCTTGAACGTTTTTTTGGGCGATTTGGCTTCCCAGATGCATTCAACGACTGCATGGAAACTTTCCGTAAAGCCGTAAACGGAAAGTATGGCCGCCCGAAATCTGATTTCGGAAAAGCTATTCGTTCAGTATCAGAGTTCCGAGTGTTCCCCCACACGAAATGGGACGATCCTGATGACGTGCCAATCACTATCTTGGCAATCCTGAAGGACGCTGATAGCCGAGAAGTTGCTGATGTCGAACAGATCCGAAAGGAACTGGCAGGGCAGGCGGACAAGATTACATGGTCTGCGCCATTTTCACCGCACAAGACCGTCCTCAGGGTAGCCAGCCTGGATGATCTGTCTGCGTCAGAATATCTCAACACCTACCCTCTGGAACTGAACGCACTCTCGTTTGCCAAGCGATACCAGCAAGTAGACTGAAGTTTTCTAAGTTCGACCACCTGTGGCACACAGAAGCCCAGCGGCTAATCTGGTGACACGCGGCTGACAATTAGAAGAACAATTATTCTCTTATATTTCAATAGCTTAAACTCTTTCCGCTGACGCTTTCCTACCCTCCCCCCGAAACCTTCTAAAAAAAATTGCTGCCAACTGCTTCGGTTTCGTCAGCTTCGGCCAATCTCCTTTTCAACCAGAACAAACACTGGTCAAAACATAAACTGAAAAGGAACATCATACTATGTCACCCCATGTCCGTAACAAGTCTCTCAAAGGAGCCAAGAAGGTTGCCACGCCCTCACCCCGCCTTCTCGACTGCCTTGCCAGCCTGACACCGGAAGGCATAGAGACCATTCAAGCCTTTCGAAGCTACAAGGGCTCCCCCGATTGGGACGGTCTGAAAGTGGTTCCTCCGGGCTCTTTCCTCGAAGAAATCATTGAACTCTTCCGGCGCGAGACAGACATCCCCCTGGAACTACCAATGGTAGCAGCGCTGTCTATTGTTTCGGGCTACCTCAACGCCCTGGGCGCAAAATACGAAATCAGCGGATCGCTGTATTCGCCAAAGCTTTGGACCGTCGTCCTCGCCGCATCGGGATCTGGCAAGACTTTCGCGACCGACAAGGTCGAAAGCTGGCTTACAGATGCCGACGGCAAGCCAGTGGTTCCTGCACTGCAATCAGCATCGTCTGCCGCTCAGTTCGTTGCGAATATTCAACAAGTTCCAAAGGGCTTGATGGTCCGCGACGAATTCGGCCAGTTCCTCAACCAAATCCAGCACCTCCGGCATATGGAAGAGATCAAGGATATTCTGCTGCAGGCTTTTTCCGGCGGAGCCATCACACGTATGACAAAAGAGGCGCAAATCATCATCCAAGACCACGCCTTCTCGATCTTGGGCATCACCGTAGGAGAAACCTTCGGCGATCAAATTGGGGCGGAGTCTTTGGTGGATGGTTTCGCGCAAAGGTTCAATTTCATTCATGCTGATAGGGACCCTGCGCGGCTCACTCAGGACTTCCCGATCTATTTCGAGGATTGGGACTGCCCAGCCATCCAAACCCGCTATGCCCGCCTGCGGTCAGATTGGCTGGACTTGCTTGCGCGCACCGAATTTGAAGACGCCGTCTTCAGCTTTTGCCCGCAAGCAATTGATCTGTTCAAAGACAGCTTCCGCACGCTGTTTGTCGAAGCGGAAATTCCCGCGAGTTTCTATCGCCGAGCTATGTTTTCAGCGTTCTCTTACGCTGTCGTGTTCCACGCAATCGCTGGCAGCCAGGGAACCATGATCGAACGCGACAGCATGTCTCTTGCCGTTAGGATGGTGGCCCTACATCTCGACCACGCTCGCCGCCTGCTAAACAACTACGGCCTCTCCGACTTGGAAAAGACTGTCCAAAAAGCTGAGACCATCCGCGATAGGCTCAAAGCTCAAGGCAGACCCCTGAAAGCCAGGGACTTGGTGTCAGGCATCCGAGAGATCAAGTCCGCCCCCCAGGCTCACTCCATCATGAGCCTAATGAGCTGACTTTAACGGGGTAGGAGTTTGTTTTTGGCCTTTTCACGTCCGGGAAGGCCAAAAACAAACTCCTACCCCCAGTTAGACTTCAACCCCTCCGATACAAGAGACCCCACATGAAAAATAATTCTGTGACAAAAGAACAAGCCCGTATTGCCGCAGAACGGCTTTTGAATGCCGTTTGGGCAGACAGCGGAGTCAGCCTGAGGCTGGCGCGCTTCCTACTGTCTGCGCACTCCGGACATAGCAATGTCGATTTCAGCCTGTTCCCAAGCTTGGATCAGGACAACCTCGCTGCTGCGCAAGTCGTAATGCAGTTTTCGATTTTCCAAAGGCAGTTTGACCAGCTTCTGGAATGGGATGATTTCGAGGAGGTCCGCGACTTTTGGGAATCCAGGACCCAACCCGCTGCGTAATCGCCCCACGCCTTGGTCTTTGCCTACGGCGGCGACCAGGGCGCTATCGCTCGCGCCCGCAATAGCGTTTCTGCGGCTTGCGTTCGCTTTGCGGGGTGCTGAAGTCGTAATCGCTTTCAGCCGAGCGCTGAAGGAGGAGCAGCGTCAGCCCATACCGATGGATACGATCCTCAAAATACTGCACCCGCCAGAGATCAGCATCCATCCCCGCAGAGGGCCTTCTCTCCTCGTGCAGTTCCTCCGCGCTGACCAGCCCTGAAGCGATCACCTCCTCATAAAACTCGCCAACAATGCGTTCGCGCTCCACTGCACTGGCAAGGCATTCGGCAAGGAGATCGTTGGCGGGAATATTTGCCTTGACCAGCGCCCCCTGCCGGAGCCGCTCTACCTGCCTTGCTTCAACTGTCGGGAATTTTGCGATGTCATCGCACAATTCCCAGAGCGCGATTGTGAATTCATCATGCTTCATCGGGACCGTCCTCTTGTTCTTGTTTTTGACCGAACCTGTGCCAGGGCCACACTTGCGACGCTTCCGGCTTTCTGTTGTTGCTTTCGAGGCAGGAACGTCTTCCGCAGACTCCTGAGCTTCTCTCCCAGGTGCTTGCGGATCTCACCATCGAGCAATGACAATTGGGCCGAGGCCGCCTTTATCCGACCGTTTAGCCATTCCTTCTTGGTCGTGGATCGACGCTCTTTCCTTAGCTCGTCGGGGAGCCTGTCGCCCCGTCGAATATCCAGGTGCTGCACCGCCGCCGCATACCTGTCGTGCAGATCCTCATAGCTATTCAACGACGCGAACGCAGAGTGTTTGTGGTGGCTGACCTGCTTGACCGTTCGGCGTTTGGTCTTCTTGTCATAGGTCGGAACAATCACCGCATGGAGATGTGGCGTGGTTTCATCGAGATGAGTGGAGATATGGACCGCGTCATCGCCGAATTCCTTCTTGAGCCATTTGGCGCTCTCACGAACCCAGGGGGTCAACCTGTCCCTATCGAATTCTCCGCCTTGGTCTGCACGACCAGGGCGAAAATACTCCGGCGAAGCTGACAGTAATACGCGCGTGATTGGCTTCTCATTGCGCTTGTCGATCTTCGCCCCAGTCTGCTCCAGGTATTTCCTGACAGCCGCTTCCGGGCACTTGTCGAGACCGATCGAGGCGTTGAGGTGGGTTTTGGACTCGTCTGTGTGGGTTTGGTCCCCAATCTCTCGGCGCTCATGCTGCGCATGCGCCTTTAGTGCGTTGAAACCGATCCGCTCAATATTCAAAACTGCTTTCATGCAAAGGAAATGGTTCCCGGAGAGCGCTCACAAAAACAAACCAGGTTTTTTCATAGCTCACTATGGAAAAATAGGGCCCCGCCTCCGGCACCCCATTTTTCCGCTCGCTCTACGAGGTTTTGCCCGTCGCAAATATCGCCCGCACCGTCATGAACGGCGCGGGCTTCCGCATGCCTATGCTTCAGGTTTCAAGGCTCTTTCGTGCTGCGTTTTTGAATGTCCCAGCCGAAGGAGAAGCCAATGAACCTCTCGAAGATGATAGACCTCATCGCCGAAGTCGCCGCAAAACAAGGGTCCCAGGAGGGAAACTCGAAAGAGGAGGCTCCGGATGCAGTGCTGCCTATCATATTGGAATCACTCGGCGTTCCAAGAGCACTTTTCTCCTTATCCGGGATTTTTTCACTTGAAGCCCCGTCAAGAAGTTGAGCATCTTTGACGAACATTGAACGGAGACCTTTCATGCATCAACCGCGTGTTGCCCTCTACGCCCGCTATTCTACTGACATGCAGAACCCGAAGTCTGTTGATGACCAATTCCGGGAATGCCGACACTACGCGGAGCGCCAGGGATGGGTGATTGCTGACACGTTCGCAGATCGTGGGATCTCAGGTGCAACCGGCGACAGGCCGGAATATCAAAGACTGCTTTCTGCCGTCCGTGATCGGAAGTTCGATATTGTATTGATCGAACACATTGACCGGCTGGGGCGAGATCTGGAGCTGGTCTCTGCGTTCTACAAGGCTGCAACTCACGCAGATACTGAGCTCCACCACATTGGTCGTAAGCTTGGTATCATGGATGTTGGGATCTTCTCTACAATCGCGGCACTGTTCCTTGAGGATCTTGGAAAAAAGACGCGCCGGGGAATTGCCGGAAGAGTCGCAAGCGGAAGCAGCGGAGGCGGCCTGTCCTATGGCTACCGAGTGGCCAGACATGCGAACGGCGAAACCGTCAAGGGCAAACTGGAAGTCGTGGATGAGCAAGCTGCGGTCATCCGTAGGATCTTCCAAGAATATGCGGATGGAAAATCACCTCAGAAGATTGCAGAAGGCCTCTACCATGATGGTATTCCCGCTCCAAGGGGACGTGGTGCCGGATCAGGCCATTGGAAGCAAAACACCATCAATGGAAACCGTGCTCGGGCCACCGGGATTCTAAACAACGAATTGTATATTGGCCGTTACCTCTGGGGGCGGCTTCGCTACTCGAAGCACCCAGAGACGGGCAAGCGCGTGTCTCGCCCCGTGCCCAGAGAAGACTGGCAAGTCACAGAGATGCCGGAACAGCGCATCTTGGATCAAGACCTCTGGCATGCTGCGAAGGAGCGCCAGGATAGCCTGGCTCGGCAACGCTCGAAGCGCAAGCCTACTGACGCGAAGGGCTTGTCTGCATCCCAGGGCCTGCGTCGAAGGAAATACCTCCTCTCGGGCCTTCTCCAATGCGCGCAGTGCGGCGGTAATCTGACTGTTGCAGGTTCAGCAAAGACAAGACGCTATTACTGCGCGAATGCCAAAGAGAAGGGAGCATCAGTCTGCAATGGAATGCCTGGCTTGAAAGAAGATCTTGCAGCAGAGACCATCCTCAGCAGCCTTCGTGAGCACTTGATGAGAGATGAAGCATTCCAGGAATTCAAAACCCGGTATCTCCATCACCTGCAACACCAGGAGAAGGACAACGGGGAAGCCCTCCGTCGGCATGACCAAAGGGCCAGAGAGCTTGAGAAGAAGATCTCGAACCTGATGGATGCAATTGAGAACGGTCAGCATTCAGACGTTATTGTTGAGCGTCTCAATTCATATGACCAGGAACTCAAAACGTTGCGGGCAACAAGGGGTCAGCTGGTGCCAAGGCCCATCACGCTTCCTGATGATATTCCGTCGCTGTATCGCAGATATATCGACAATCTGGTGGCAACGCTGACTGAGGAAGGAGTGGCTGGCAGAGCGAGCGATGAACTTCACGAACTGATGGATCGGGTTGTCGTTTCATACGATCATGACGCCAAGAACCACATCCTGGACATGCAGGGCGACTTGATCACCATGCTCAAAAAGACAAAGCCCGCCGAAGAGGCGGGCATTGACGATGCGAAGAGTTCGCTAA
>NZ_JAYMWT010000008.1:0-443 GCF_048056095.1 Phaeobacter sp. JH20_34
AGTTTGCGCGACTGGGGCCATGCCAGGGATTACGTGCGGATGCAGTGGATGATGCTGCAGCAGGAGGCGCCCGAGGATTTCGTCATCGCCACCGGCAAGCAATATTCGGTGCGCCAGTTCATCACCTGGTCGGCGCAGGAGCTGGGGCTGACGCTGGCGTTTTCGGGCGAAGGCGAAGCGGAAATTGCCACCGTGACCGCGATTGAGGGCGATATGGCCCCGGCGCTGAAGGTGGGCGATGTGGTGCTGCGCATCGATCCGCGCTATTTCCGCCCCGCCGAGGTGGAGACGCTGCTGGGCGATCCGGGTAAGGCAAAGCAGAAACTGGGCTGGGAGCCGGAGATCACCACCGAGGAGATGTGCGCCGAAATGGTGCGCGAAGACCTCAAAACCGCCCGCCGCCACGCCCTGCTGAAAGAACACGGCATGGACCTGCCGGTCAG
>NZ_JAYMWT010000009.1:0-546 GCF_048056095.1 Phaeobacter sp. JH20_34
CAATGTCCGCAATTAAGAAATCATCATTCACAACTGGTCATAGTCCCCGGTTATTTTGGCCCTACTCCTTCTCAAGTCAATGTCGTAAATTATAAAAATAATGAAAGGGAACGAATGGTACGTTGGGTGGTAATATTCAAAGACAGCATTGAGATGCTGGAGGTTAGAGCTAGAAAAGATCTACGAGATGCGCACGTTGCTTATGCCAAGGACCATCCAGAATTGTTAATTGGTGGCGGTCTAAAGCCTGAGGAAGACGAACCTTTCTGTGGTGCGCTGTGGGTCGTCGAAGCGACGACAAAGGCCGAAGTAAAAAAGTTGGTTGAAAACGACCCATTCTATTTTCCAAAACATAGATCGTTTGAAATCTTCACGTGGGGCAAACTACTGGAAGACCAAACCGCTACTCTTTGAGAGGGTGGGACAGTACCGAACTCCCAATTCGCTGATCTAACAATATCAGCCATTCATCCAGCACGCAGCATCGGTGAGTCTGGGCTCGAACGCGTTGTTCGCCGCGTTCGAACTGAATGTCGGCTTCCAAAG
>NZ_JAYMWT010000010.1:0-70023 GCF_048056095.1 Phaeobacter sp. JH20_34
CACCAGCGCTGTGAAAATCTATGTGGCCGGCCATCGTGGCATGGTGGGGGGCGCCATCCTGCGCCGCTTGCAGGCGCGCCGCGCGGCCGGAGACGACATCCAGCTGATCACCCGGACCAGCGCCGAGCTGGATCTGACCGATCAGGCCATGGTGCAGGCTTTTTTTGCCGCAGAACGCCCCGATCAGGTGGTGCTGGCGGCGGCCAAAGTGGGCGGCATCCATGCCAATAACACCTATCCGGCGGATTTCATTTATGAAAACCTGATGATCGAATGCAATGTGATCCATGCCGCCCATCAGCATGGGGTTGAGCGGCTGTTGCAGCTGGGATCCAGCTGCATCTATCCCAAACATGCCCCCCAGCCGATGGCCGAAGCGGCGCTGCTGACGGATCGGCTGGAGGCCACCAATGAGCCCTATGCCATTGCCAAGATCGCGGGCATCAAGCTCTGCGAAAGTTACAACCGCCAATATGGCCGCGACTACCGCTCGGTGATGCCGACCAATCTTTATGGGCCGGGCGACAATTTCCACCCCGAAAACAGCCATGTTCTGCCGGCGCTCATTCGCCGTTTTGATGCGGCGGTGCGGGCGGGCGAGGATCATGTGACGATCTGGGGCACCGGCACGCCGCGGCGCGAATTCCTGCATGTGGATGACATGGCGGCGGCCTCGCTGTTTGTGCTGGATCTGGACCCGGCGACCTACCAGCGCGAAACCAGCCCGATGCTGAGCCATATCAACGTCGGCTGCGGGCAGGATATCTCGATCCTGGAGCTGGCCGAGATGGTGGCCGGGGTGGTGGGCTTTGACGGCGAGATCCGGACCAACCCGGAGCAGCCCGACGGCACCCCGCGCAAGCTGATGGATGTCTCGCGGCTGGCCCGGCTGGGCTGGCAGGCCGAGATTGCGCTGCGCGACGGGATTGCCCAGACCTATGCGTGGTATCTGCAGCAGGATCCGGAGCGGTTGCGCAGCAAATGACCAGCCCGCTGGCCATCGCCGCAAAAAAGGCCCAGAAAAGACAGGGAGATGGCCTGAAAAATGGGCAGACATTTGCCTCAAACAGGTCAGACTAAGACCCGCAGACCGGTCGGAAAGGGACAGCTCATGATCACCCCCATTCTTCTGTGCGGCGGCTCGGGCACACGGCTGTGGCCGCTGTCGCGCAAAAGCTACCCAAAGCAATTTGTGCCCCTGGTCGGGGAGACCACGCTGTTTCAGGCCTCCGCCCTGCGCCTGTCGGGCGAGGGGTTTGCGGCTCCGATGGTGCTGACCAATTCCGATTTCCGCTTTATTGTCACCGAACAGCTGGCCGAGGCGGGCATTGATCCGGGCGCCATCCTGATCGAACCGGCGGGACGCAACACCGCGCCTGCGGTGCTGGCGGCGGCCCTCTGGCTGCGGGCGCGCGATCCTGACGGGCTGATGCTGGTGGCGCCCTCGGATCATGTGGTGCCCGATGCGGCGGCCTTTCGTGCGGCGGTGGCGGCGGCGGAACCGGCGGCGCGGGCAGGCCAGCTGGTCACCTTCGGGATCAAACCGGACCGGGCCGAGACCGGCTATGGCTATCTCGAACTGGATGGCGATCCCGGTGATTTCAGCCCCAAGGTGATCGGCCTGAAACGCTTTGTCGAGAAACCGGATCTGGCCACCGCCGAGGATATGCTGGCCTCCGGTCAGTTCCTGTGGAACGCAGGCATCTTCCTGTTCTCGGTGAAGGCGATCATCGCCGCCTTTGAGACCCATGCGCCGGATCTGATGGCGCCGGTGCAGGGCGCCGTGGATCAGGGGGAGCCGGATCTGGGCTTTCTGCGGCTGGACCCGGCGGCCTGGGACGGGGCCGCGGATATCTCCATCGACTATGCGGTGATGGAGCGGGCAGAGAATCTCGCCGTGGTGCCCTATGCGGGCGGCTGGTCCGATCTGGGGGGCTGGGATGCGGTCTGGCGCGAAAGCGGGCCGGATGGCGATGGCATTGTCACCCAGGGCCGCGCCACCGCCATTGAGTGCAGCAACAGCCTGCTGCGCTCGGAGGATGACGGGCTGGAGGTTGTCGGCATCGGGCTGAAAGACGTGATTGCCGTGGCAATGCCCGATGCGGTGCTTGTCGCGCATGCCTCCCGCGCGCAGGACGTCAAACAGGCGGTCAGCGCGCTGAAGGCGAAATCCGCCCGCCAGGCCGAGGCCTTCCCCAAGGATCACCGGCCCTGGGGCTGGTTTGAGAGCCTGGTGGTGGGCGAACGGTTCCAGGTGAAACGCATCCATGTCCACCCCGGCGCGGCGCTCAGCCTGCAGAGCCATCACCACCGTTCGGAACATTGGATCGTGGTCGAAGGCACCGCCAAGGTGACGGTGGATGACAGGGTACAGCTGGTGAGCGAAAACCAGTCGGTCTATATTCCCCTGGGCGCGGTGCACCGGATGGAGAACCCCGGCAAGGTGCCGATGGTCCTCATCGAGGTGCAGACCGGCAGCTATCTCGGCGAGGATGACATCATCCGCTACGAGGATATCTACGCCCGCAAGTGACAACCGCCTGCCCTGGCTAACGGATCAGCCATTCCTCCAGCCCTTCGGCGGGGGTGTCCTGGCTGGCGGGCAGGGCGCGCAGGCGGATCCAGCGGGGATCGGTGGGCTGGCCTGTGCGCAGGCGCAGCCGGCCCAGAAGCCCGACCATGGCCCATTCCGCGCGTTCGGCGCGGCTGCGATAGGGGCGGGTGGGGTCATAGGCCGGGTTGAGGCAGGGCGCGCCGCCGGCATCGCGCAGCATGGCGCCAAAGCCATCGCGCAGGCTGCGACCCTGCCAGCGCCCGCCGTCGTCATTGCCGAGGATCGACGGGGTTGTGGAAATCACCCCGATCGGCGTCTCGCCGGGGCTTGCGGCGCGGATCCGGTCACCCGCCATCACCACCGCGAGGCCGCGCCGGTCTTCTCCGTCCGGGTTGCCATCCTCCCATTCGAAGAATTCCGCATAATCCGCGCCACCGCCGGTCCAGGCGCCATCGCAATAGCCATTGCCATTCTGGGCCAGGCGGAACATCGCGCCGCTGCCATCGCCGGCGGTCAGATAATCCTGCGAACTGCCCGTCGCGGTCAGCGCCAGAAGCGTGCTGTCATCGCCGCTGATCTCCAGACGGGCACCGGGATCATAGGTGCCAAAGCCGGCACGTCCATTGGCGGATTTCAGCACCATGGCGGCCTCCCAATTGCTGCCATCGGGAGAGAGTTTCACGGTGAAATCGGTATTGCCCGCCAGCCCCATCTCGGCATGGCCTGTCCAGTTCGACTGAAACAGCAGGCTGGCGGTATCGCTGCCCGAGGCCTTGTTGATCTTCAGCTGATGGCCGCCGCCATCATGGCTGAGCAGGCTGGCGGGGCTGCGCAGGGACAGGCGGTTGGTGGCATCGGCATCGGTGGCAATGCCCAGCCGGTCGAGCCGGTCGCCGCTCAGTGGCGGCAGCTGCCATTGGGTGCCATCCCAGACCCGCAGCGCCTGATCCGCCGGCACCCAGGCGCGCCAGCCGGGCTGCGGCGTCAGGAACTGCCAGGCGGCATCCTGCCAGATCGCCAGCCGCCCGCCCTGACCGGCCCAGGCATCGGCCGGGCTGTCGGCCAGCCCATAGGCCGCACCTTCGGCCGGGGTTGCGGGCGGGGTGGTGGCGTCAATGGCCTCCAGCCGCAGCTGCACCAGCGCATCCAGCATGCGCAGCGCCTCGTTATGGGTCACATGTTTCTGCGCCTGGGCGGGCATCAGATAGGGCAGGGCAAGAAGAGGGGTGGTCTGGGGCAGGGTGTCTGGGGTGATGTCTGGCATTCTGGCGGCTCCTGATCGCGGGGATGGCGCCAGAATGCCCCAGTCGGATCACCCGGCCCCTAAGGGGGCGTGCGCCCGCTCTGCAACACCCCTTTTGCGGGGGGGGCGACTGTTTCCTCCGCGCCTGACCGTGGGGATTGTCTTCAATATGTAAACAATAGCCGCGTTTCTGCCCCATTCCCGTCCGCTCTGCCGCCGCCTCTCCCCGTGAGGCTGATCCTGCCCCCGGAAATGCAGCTCCGGCGGGTCTGGTGATCAGGTAGCGCGGGAGCAACACAGATGGATCTACGATTTGCAGGACGGTTCGGAGCCAATGATCTGCTGCTGGACAGCGATCTGCGCGATCTGGAAATCCATCAGGGCACCAATGGCGCGGTGCAGCTGTTTGCGGTCAGCGGGCTGAATGGCGGCATTGCCAGCTACAGCCTGGGAGGCGGCACGCCGGTTCTGCGCGATACGGTCTATCATCGCGCGCTGGGGCTGGCGGGGGGCGAGGCGACCCTGGCCGAGATCGGCGGCGAGACGCGTTTGCTGGTCGAGGGCAGCACCCGCAGCGCCCTGGCGTTTCATCAGATCGGCGGCAATGGCCAGCTGTCGGCGCAGCAGCAGGACAGCCTGCCGGGGGCGGGGGCTGCGGGGCTGGACGCCACGGTGGTTGGCAGCCTGGGCAGCGGGGGATCGGTGGTCTACGGGCTGGCCAATGGCCGGCTGAGCGGCTGGCAGCTGGGGGCGGGCGGCGCGGAGGTGGCCAAGGCGGGCGGCGCGGCGGCCTATGACCGCCCCGGCGCGGTGGCGCTGGAGCTGGCGGACCTGGGCGGCGGCGCGCAGCTGCTGTTGCTGGCCGACCGGATTGAACAGGGGCTGCTGAGCTACCGGATCGATCCGCAGAGCGGCGCTTTGCAGGTGGCCGACAGCCTTGGCGCGGCGGATGGGCTGGGGCTGGCCGAACCGACCGCGGTGGAGAGCTTCTCCGCCTTTGGCAGCAGCTGGGCGGTGCTGGCGGCGGCGGGCAGCGGCTCGCTCAGCCTGATTGCGCTGGGGCGCGATGGTCAGATGAGCCTGAGCGATCATGTGCTGGACACCGCCGCCACCCGTTTTGGCGGGGTCACCGCGCTGGAGGTGGTCGAGGTCGCCGGCGAGATGCTGGTGCTGGCGGCGGGCAGCGACGACGGGCTGGCGCTGTTTCGGATCCTGCCGGAGGGCCAGCTGGTGCATGTCACGAGCCTCGCCCATGCCAGCAATGCCGGCGAGGCCGGGCTGGGGCTGGAGAATGTCACCGCGCTGGCGGCGGCGGTGATCGGGGGGGATCTGCAGATCTTTGCCAGCTCCGGCACGGCCGAGGGGCTGTCGCTGTTCACCCTGCCGCTGGCAGAGCTGGGCGATGTGATCACCACTGTCGGCGGCCGGATCAGCGGCACCGGCGCGGCGGATGTGCTGGCGGGCGGCATCGGTGCAGTGCTGAGCGGCGGCGCGGGGGCGGATGTCTTCGTGCTGCGCCCGGCCGAGGAGGGGCGCAGTGGCAGCCTGCGCATCAGTGATTTCGAGACCGGGCAGGACAGTCTGGATCTGTCGGGGTTTGACGGGCTGCGCAGCCTGGATGGGCTGCAGATCCGCAGCCGCAGCGATGGCGCCGTGATCACCCATCAGGCAGCGGATGGCAGCCGCACCGAGGTTGTGGTGCAAAGCGCCGATGGCGGCAGTCTGGATGCGGCGGATCTTTTTGCCGGGGGGTTTGTCTTTGCCGACCGGATGCTGCCCCCCGCAGAGGCACCGGATCCGATGCGCTATGGCAGCGGCGGCGCCGACCGGATTGCTGCGCGCAGCGTCGGCGATCAGATCAACGGGCTGGGGGGCAATGACACGCTGCTGGGTGGCGACGGGCGCGACAGTCTCTGGGGCGATGCGGGCCATGACCGGCTGCTGGGCGGTCAGGGCGGCGACCGTTTGCGCGGCGAGGCGGGCAATGACGTGCTGCTGGGGCAGGGCGCGCGCGATCTTCTGGTGGGCGGGGCCGGCCGTGACACGCTGGATGGCGGACGCGGCGGCGACCGGCTGCTGGGCGGATCCGATGCGGATCTGCTGCGCGGCGGCGGCCACAATGACCTGTTGCGCGGCGGTGCCCAGGGCGACCGGCTGCTGGGCCAGAGCGGCCGGGACAAGCTGTTTGGCCAGAAGGGCAATGACACGCTGGATGGCGGCGGCGGCAATGATCTTCTGGTGGGCGGCCAGGGTGCCGATGTCTTTGTCTTTGGGGCGGGCCACGGCAGCGACCGGATCCGCGATTTCACGCAAGGAGTGGATGTGATCCACCTTGGACGTCTGGCGCGGGCGGGCATCGCCGAGGATCTGGGGGATCTGCGCCTGCAGCAGCAGGGCGAGGATACGCTGATCCAGACCGGGGCGGGGGAGATCCTGCTGCTCGATCAGATCGCCGCAGACCTGACGGCGGATGACTTTATCTTCTGATCCGCTATCGGCTGTCGGAAATAGGCAGAGGGCCGCTCCAAGAGCAGGTTCCCGGACGTGCCCGGAACCTGCTCAGAGCTTGACGGGCCGGGCCCTCAGAACAGGATATCATCCGCCCTGAGATCTTCGAACGCGGTGTTCTGCAGGGTCAGGGACCAGCCGTTGTCATCCCGGATCACCAGATCGGCGTTGCGGATCTCGAGGTGATCCTCGCGCAGATCGGCAAAATCCAGCACCCCGGTGGCGGCGGACATGTCGATGCGATCTTCGGCCTGAAAATCAATCACCACATCGGCCCCTTGCGAAAACACAAAGACATCGGCGCCCTGGCCTCCTGCCATGCGGTCATTGCCTTCGCCGCCCTCCAGCCTGTCCTGCCCGGCGCCGCCTTTCAGCGTGTCACGCCCGGCGTTGCCGACCAGCGTATTGGCGGCCTCATTGCCGATCAGCAGGTCATTGCCAGCCCCGCCCCAGGCGTCCTCGATCAGGTTGACGGTGCGCCCGTCTACCTGGACCGCGGCGGCCATGGCGACATTGTTCTCAAGGCTGCCGATGGTGGAATACTGCCCCGGGCGCAGGTCGATCCGGCTGTTGCTGCCAAGATCGGAGGCGTCGATCAGATCCGCGCCGCCGGCATCCCAGATGGTCAGGCTGACATTGCGCGCCACCCCATCCGCACCACGCAGCGTCATCTCATCCGCCCCGTATTGATAGGCCTGGCCGCCACGCCCGTCGCCGGCCCCGAAATAGCTGGTGGCATCGGTGCGGGTGCTTGTATTGGCGCCGTAAAGCGCCTGCAGCGCCTGCATGTCCCAGAGCATCGGGGTCAGCGCCCAGCCCTGCGCGTCATAGCTCAGATCCGCCTCGCCCGGATGGGCGACATAGGACATCACCGTGAACTGGCCGCTGGTGTCGGGGTTGTCAGGCTGCTCATTGGGATGACGCAGCCCCAGCGCATGGCCCAGCTCATGCAGATAGGTGTTCCAGCTGGTATGCCCCAGTATGGGTCCGATGTTTGGCACATATTGATCGGGGTTGCTGTTGTTGATCCAGAGATCCCCGGCCATAGAGGCCTCCGTGCCCAGATCATCTGCATCGGGAAAATTGGCGACAAAGCCAAAGAGACCGGTGTTGTCAAACCCGTAGCTGGCAAAGGCGATATCCAGCACATCCCCGGGTCCGGCAGGGGTGAGATTGACATTGGCGACCTCGTTCCAGGCTGCCACTGACTGTAGCATCAGCGCCTGTTGCCGCGCATCCATCGCAACAGAGGCGCTGGCCGGGATATAGCCTGCCCTGACAGCATAGTCGTCAAAGGCCGGGTCATAGGGGTAATAGCCTGGCACCTGGCTCACAAAGCCATAAGAGATCGTGTCATCCCCGTCGTGCCAGCCATCGGTGTTGCTGACCAAAAGGGCGCGGTAATCCTGATATAACGGCATGGGATCTGCTTTCCATCTGTAATGAAACAAGACTCACGTTAAACGTGCATATTGTAGATAAAGATCGCGCAATAGTAGATTTTTTGCCAGAGGCGGCATTCCCTTGGGTCACTCAGGGGAAAGGGGCACGGTGCAGCACCCCGCAAGGACGGCCGCGCGGCGGTACCCATGGCGGGCAGAGATCCGCACCTGGAACAGAGGCGTCAGAAATCCGCCTCTTTGTCCCTCCACCGTGGGATATCCGGGACACTGAGGGGAGGGCAGATTATAAGAGAAGCGCGCTCTGGCAGCGTGCGCGCAGGGGAGCCCAGCAGAGCGCATCCCTGCAGATTGAGGACAGGGGCCTGCCGGCTGATGCTTTCATCTTCTGACAGAAGGTCTGGCGATAGAGGGATCGGTGCTGAAGGCGGCGGTCCGAGGCGCCCTCAGAACAGGAAATCATCCGCCGCAAGATCACCGAATGCCGTGTTGAGCAGGGTCAGGGACTGGCCGTCCTGATCCCGGATCACCAGATTCGCGCCGTCTTCCTCAAGGTGATCCTCGCGCAGATCGGCAAAATCCAGCACCCCGGTGGCGGCAGCCATGTCGATCCGGTCGTTGCCCTGAAAATCAATCACCACATCGGCCCCTCGTGAGAACACAAAGACATCCGCGCCCCGTCCCCCGGCCATGCGGTCATTGCCGCCGCCGCCCTCCAGCGTATCCTGCCCGGCGCCGCCTTTCAGCGTGTCGCGTCCGCGCCCGCCCTCCAGCAGGTCATGGCCTTTGCCGCCCTGCAGCCGGTCGCTGCCCTGCCCGCCGATCAGCACATCGCTGTTGCGTGCCCCGGCCAGCGTGTCACGCCCGGCGTTGCCGACCAGCGTATTGGCGGCGCCATTGCCGATCAGATGGTCATTGCCGACCCCGCCCCAGGCGTCCTCGATCAGGTTGACGGTGCGCCCGTCTACCCGGACCGCGGCGGCCATGGCGACATTGTTCTCAAGGCTGCCGATGGTGGAATACTGCCCCGGGCGCAGGTCGATCCGGCTGTTGCTGCCAAGATCGGAGGCGTCGATCAGATCCGCGCCGCCGGCATCCCAGATGGTCAGGCTGACATTGCGCGCCACCCCATCCGCACCGCGCAGCGTCATCTCATCCGCCCCGTATTGATAGGCCTGGCCGCCACGCCCGTCGCCGACCCCGAAATAGCTGGTGGCATCGGTGCGGGTGTTTGTATTGGCGCCATAAAGCGCCTGCAGCGCCTGCATGTCCCAGAGCATCGGGGTCAGCGCCCAGCCCTGCGCGTTATAGCTCAGATCCGCCTCGCCCGGATGGGCGACATAGGACATCACCGTGAACTGGCCGCTGGTGTCGGGGTTGTCGGGCTGCTCATTGGGATGACGCAGCCCCAGCGCATGGCCCAGCTCATGCAGATAGGTGTTCCAGCTGGTATGCCCCAGTATGGGTCCGATGTTTGGCACATATTGATCGGGGTTGCTGTTGTTGATCCAGAGATCCCCGGCCAGCGACGGGGTACGGCCCAGATCAGCCGGTTCGGGAAAATCGGAAATGAAGCCGAACAGCCCGTCATCGGCGAAATGGGCACTGGCAAAGGTCAGATCCGCCATCCCGCCCTCGGCGGGCATCAGGTTGAGATTGGCCACTTCGTTCCAGGCTGCGACCGCCTGCAACATCATCTGCCGTTCGGCGGGGTCCATGTTCACCGTCGCCCCCTCGGGCAGGTATTCCCCGCCGACGTCATAATCTCCCCAGATCGGGTCATAGTCGTAATAATCCGGCACCGAGGTGATGAACTGATAGCGAATGACGCCGGAGCCATCATGCCAGCCGGTGGCGTCATCTATCAAAACTGCGCGGTAATCCTGATATATCGGCATATCATCCCTGCCTGCTATGAGCCCGTTTCCGGGGAGCCTAGCAGAGCGCTGTGTCCAAACCTTTAATTGTTCATGAAATCCCATATGGCCCCGCTGTCAGGCAGCCGCAGAGTGGGTTGGGACCACAATATGTGCCTTTCCCTTGGCATCACCGGCGTCTGGGCGTTAGGACAGAGGACAGGACCACGGCAGCAGATCGGGGGGAGAGGACATGCAGATTGAGGACACGGACCTGCCGGGGGTGAAGATCCTGACACCGGCGCGGTTTGGCGATGCACGGGGGTTTTTCTCCGAATGCTGGAACCGGGCGCGGATGGCCGAGGCGGGGCTCAATTTCGATTTTGTGCAGGACAATCATTCGCTGTCGATGGAGCCGGGCACCCTGCGCGGGCTGCATTTCCAGGCGCCGCCCCATGCCCAGGCCAAGCTGGTGCGCTGCGGCCAGGGGGCGCTGTTTGATGTGGCGGTGGATATCCGCAAGGGCTCGCCCACCTATGGGCGCTGGACCGGGGTGGAGCTGTCGGCGGAAAACGGGCGCCAGCTGCTGATCCCGGCCGGGTTCCTGCATGGGTTCATCACCCGCCTGCCGCACACCGAGGTGCTGTATAAATGCAATGATTACTACGCGCCGGAGTGTGACGGCGGGGTGGCCTGGGACAGCTGCGGCATCACCTGGGGGTTTGACGGCAGCCCGGTCCTGTCCGACAAGGACGCCAGGGCGCCCCGGTTTGAGGATTTCGACAGCCCCTTCGTGTGGGAAGGATAAGAGATGAAGATTTTGGTGACAGGTGGGGCGGGTTTCATCGGCTCGGCCGTCGTCCGACTGGCGGTGGCGCGCGGCCATCAGGTGGTGAACCTCGATGCGCTGACCTATGCCGCCTGTCTGGACAATGTGGCGGCTGTGGCGCAGAGCCCGCTTTATGCCTTTGAGCAGGTCGATATCCGTGATCGCGCCGCATTAGACACTGTTTTTGCCCGACATCACCCGGATGTGGTGATGCATCTGGCCGCGGAATCCCATGTCGACCGCTCCATCGACGGCCCCGGGGATTTCATCGAGACCAATATCACCGGCACCTATCAGATGCTGGAAGCGGCGCGGAAATACTGGAGCGAGGCGGGCCGCCCGGAGGCCTTCCGGTTCCATCACATCTCCACCGATGAGGTCTATGGCAGCCTGCCTGCCGACCCTGATGTGCTGTTCACCGAAGAGACCGGCTATGATCCGCGCTCGCCCTATTCCGCGAGCAAAGCCGCCAGCGACCATCTGGTGCGCGCCTGGCATGAGACCTATGGGCTGCCGGTGGTGCTGACCAATTGTTCGAACAACTACGGTCCCTTTCATTTCCCCGAAAAGCTGATCCCGGTGGTGATCCTCAATGCGCTGGCAGGCAGGCCGCTGCCGATCTATGGCGATGGCTCCAATGTGCGCGACTGGCTTTATGTGGAAGATCACGCCGATGCGCTGCTCTTGGTGGTGTCCGAGGGGCGCGTGGGGCGCAGCTACAATATCGGCGGCGAGAATGAGCGCAGCAATCTGGAGCTGGTCGAGACGCTCTGTGCGATCCTCGACGAGAAACGGCCCCGGGATGACGGGGGATCTTACAAGGACCAGATCACATTTGTGACGGACCGGCCGGGCCATGATGCCCGCTATGCCATCGACCCCTCCCGTATCCGCGATGAACTGGGCTGGCGGCCCAGCGTCACCGTGGAGGAAGGGCTGGCGCGCACGGTGCAATGGTATCTCGACAATGAGGCCTGGTGGCGCGCGCTGCAAAGCCGCGACGGGGTCGGCCAGCGGTTGGGGACGGGAAAGTGACGGCAGATAGGCCACAAAGGGCGAGTCTGACCTTGGGAAGGTGCAAGGCGCCTTCCCGGGGGGAAGGTCAGGCGCGCCCGGCATGCTGCCGGGCAGTTTCCTCTATGGGGCCGATGTCCTGATGCTGACAGCGCATCTGCCATCGGGCTATGTGCCAGCCAGCCAGCCTCATTGGGTTTTGTCCTTTTCTGCTGCATTGGACCTTTGTTCCGGAACTGGCTATCTGGGCTACAGCCTTGTATCTATGTCATAAAGGAAGCCGTATATGATCCTCGTTTTTGGCAAGACCGGCCAGGTGGCGCGGGAACTGGCGGCGCATGATGATATTCTCTGCCTCGGCCGCGATCAGGCGGATCTCACGGATCCTGCGGCCTGCGCCGAGATGATCCGCGCCCATGCCCCTGCCGCGGTGATCAATGCGGCGGCCTATACGGTTGTGGACCGGGCCGAGGCGGAAGAGGACCTGGCCACGGTGATCAATGGCAGCACCCCCGGCGTCATGGCCGAGACCTGCGCCATGCTGGGCATTCCCTTTGTCACCCTCTCCACCGATTATGTTTTCGACGGCAAGGGCAGCAGCCCCTGGCACCCGGATGAGCCGGTGGCGCCGGTCAATGCCTATGGGCGGTCCAAACAGGCCGGGGAGGCCGCCGTGCGCCTGGCCGGGGGGGCTTATGTGATCCTGCGCACCTCCTGGGTGGTCTCGGCCCATGGCAGCAATTTCGTCAAGACCATGCTGCGGCTCGGCCAGGACCGCGACCGGATGCGTGTGGTGGCCGACCAGATCGGCGCGCCGACCCCGGCCCGGGCCATTGCGGCGGCCTGCGTGGAGATCGCCCGCCAGCTGATGACGGCGCCGGAAAAATCCGGCACCTATCATTTTGCAGGCCAGCCCGAGACCAGCTGGGCCGGGGTCGCCACCGAGATTTTCGCCGAGGCGAAACTCCCCTGTGCGGTGGCGGAAATTCCCAGTACGGCCTATCCGACCCCGGCGCGGCGACCGTTGAACTCACGGCTGGATTGCAGCACGCTGGAGAAGGTCTTTGGCATCACACGCCCGGATTGGCGGGCCGGGCTGAGGGATATTCTGAAGGATCTGGGAGCGCAGGCATGACAGCACGTAAGGGTATCATTCTGGCCGGTGGCTCGGGCACGCGGCTTTATCCGATCACCATGGCGGTCAGCAAACAGCTCTTGCCGCTCTATGACAAGCCGATGATTTATTATCCCCTGTCGGTCTTGATGCTGGCGGGCATCCGCGAGATCTGCGTGATCACCACGCCGCAGGATCAGGATCAATTCACCCGGCTTCTGGGCGATGGCAGCCAGTGGGGCGTTCATCTCACCTATGTGGAGCAACCCAGCCCGGACGGTCTGGCACAGGCCTTTGTGCTGGCCGAAGAGTTCCTGGCCGGCGCCCCCTCGGCGCTGGTGCTGGGGGACAATGTGTTCTTTGGCCATGGCCTGCCGAAACTGCTGGCGGCGGCGGATGCGCAGACCAGCGGCGGCACCGTCTTTGGCTATCACGTGGCCGATCCCGAACGCTATGGCGTGGTGGATTTCGACGCCGAGGGCCGCGCCCGCGAGATCATCGAAAAACCCGCCGTGCCGCCGTCGAACTATGCGGTGACGGGGCTGTATTTCCTGGACGGCAGCGCGCCGCAGCGGGCGCGGCAGGTCACCCCCAGCCCGCGCGGCGAGCTGGAGATCACCGATCTGTTGCAGATGTATCTGGACGAAGGCGCCCTCCGGGTGGAGACCATGGGCCGCGGCTATGCCTGGCTGGACACCGGCACCCATGGCTCGCTGCTGGATGCGGGCAATTTCGTGCGCACCCTGCAGGAACGTCAGGGGTTGCAGACCGGCTGCCCCGAGGAAATCGCCTATGAGGCGGGCTGGATCAGCGCCGACCAGCTGCGCACCCGCGCCGAGATGTTCGCCAAAAACGCCTATGGTGCCTATCTGGAACGGCTGCTGGACTGATCAGAGCGCGACACGGCTCTGCCTCAGGCCGGGCGCAGCAGCCGGATCAGCTGTCCGGTTGCTCTCGCTTGAGTATATTCGATCAGTTGTGAATCTGCTTAGATAACTTGTTTGCCTCTGGACCTGCCGCCTTGGCTTCAGTTACATCTCTAAGAGAACAGATGGCGAGCACAGCGATATCGTATCGCTATAATTTTAAGGTTCGTAGCATAATGAATGCAACTTTCAAAATCTTGGTATGTGCTTTTGTGTCAATATTTTTTACGACATGTGTCGACGCCCAAACTCAACTAAGCCCTCAAGCCTCTACAGGGTGTAAGATCTTCTCAACAGGAGAACGTGAGGCTAAGTATATTTGCAGCGAATTAAAGGTTTCTCTTGAAGAGGCTTTAGAATTCTTGGTGTTATCAATTGAGCACGAACCTTCTATAATTAGTAATCTAATTTTGGAGGAGAGAGAAATTCAACCGATTTTCGTGGAGAAATTTCTGTCTTCTATGTGGGTTTTAGAAAATTGTGAGGCCAAGGAAGCTTGCGCCAAGCCATCTGCCGAACAGACCTCTTTATCAACATGTGAAGGTGAAATGAAAATGTACACTTTGTACAGAGGATTTTTCCTTCAAGATTATCCCCCCCTTAAAACGCTCGAAATAGGAAAATCTCTTCTCTGCGCGTCAAATCAGGGATTGAACGTCCTTATATCAGCAGATTTATTTGCTACGGACCAAGATGCTTTCGTCATATTGCCTGTAGCAGCAAAAAACGGAGAGAAGTAATGGTACAGATCACATTCGGTGATCTTTGTTGGGTAAAATACAAAAGGGTGCAGTCAAACTGACTGCACCCTTTGAAAATTAAGAAGTATCGTCAAAACACGACCACAGACACTTGAGGCTGTGATGGTGGGTCTGTCAGTTTTAGTGCCTCAAAAACGTACTGGCTCTTACACTATTGATGGCAATAAACCGTTTCATACAAGAATCTTATCCGGATCAGAGCACCCCGGCGCGGCTGAAGACGCCGAAGAAATTGCCGATGATATTGGAGATGGTCAGCGCGTCGTTCACTGGTGCCTCGGTGGCGATCAGCAGGTCGCCGGAATTGATCTGGAAGCGGCGGGCCGAGAACAACCCGTCGGCCGATGTGAGATCAAGGGTAAAGACCACCCGCGCCTGGCGCGGGCCGCGCTGACCGGGGGCAAGCGCACTGTCGGGGTATTCGCGCAGCACCAGCAGGCCCTGCGGATCGGCGCGGCTGTCCTGAAACCCGCCGGCAACCGACATCGCATCCATCGCCGACATCTGATCCTTGGTGAATGTGTGCAGATCCTCACGGCCGGTGGCGCCAAAGGACAGGAAATAGCGCGCATCCTCTTCCACAAACACCCGGTCACCGCCGCGCAGCAGCGTGTCGCGGCGCGGATCATTGAGCAGGGCCTCCACCGAGGTGCCATAGATGCTGCTGCCGCGCACCAGGCGGATCTGCGGGTTGTTGAGGCTGGCACTGATGCCACCGCCGGCCGCGATCAGCCCCATCACCGTGTAATTGCGATCGGGCATCGGGTAGGTGCCGGGGGTGGTGACGCCGCTGACCAGATCCACCGAATTGCTGCGGCCTTCGGTCATATCGAGCTGCAGCTGGGCCGAGGGAACAATGGTTTCCAGCTCGCGCTGCAGTTTTTCACGGGCCAGATCCGGGGTCAGCCCGTTGACGTTCACATTGCCCACATAGGGCATGAAGATGCTGCCATTGGCCGCCACCGTCACATCCTGCAGCTGCACCATTTTCTCTTCAGGCGAGGTCAGCAGGGAATTGTCGCTGCTGTCCCAGATCCGCAGGGTCAGCAGGTCGCCGGGCTGGATGATCTGGGTCTTGGCGCCTCGGGTGGCGCCGATCCATTTCAGCGGGCGCTTGCCGCTCTGGCCGCCGCCGCTTTGCGGTCCGGTTTCGGGCCAATGCGCCACGGTGGGCAGAAAGGCGCGGGTCACCGGATAAAGGGCAAAATCGGCATCCGCATCATCGGCGGTTTTCAGGATCTCTTCGCTGGCGGGAGCGCCACCGGGCAGGCGGCCACAGGCGGCCGGCAACAGGGCAAGGCCAAGAGTGGCAAGCAGGAGGGTGAGGCGGCGCATGAGAGTCCTTGTCCGAAAACGGCTTGATTTTTGTTCTCCGCAAGATACTGGGCATGCAGACTGCGTCAACCGCAAGGGCAACGGTAACAGGGGGGCTGATGCGTTTTCCACCCATATTGATCCCCGCATTGGCTCCGGTATTGATCATGGGCGCCTCGGGGCGGATCGGCGGGCTCCTGCGCAGCCAGTGGAGCGGGCCGGAGCAGGGGCTGCGCTGGCAGCGCCGCCGCCCGCCTGTCGGGACCGGTCCCGACGGCCGGGGCTGGCATGTTTTCGAGCCGCTGGCAGAGCCCGAAGCGCTGCTGCAGGCGGCGGTGGGCTGTGCGGCGATCCTCTGCCTGGCGGGGCCGGTGCCCGGCGGCACGGCGGGCGGCGATCTGAGGGCGGGCCAGCTGGTGCAGCATCGCGACCTGGCGCTGGCTGCGCTGGAGGCCTCCGCGCGGGCGCGCGACGCAGGAGCAGGGGCAGGGGCGCCACGGGTGCTGCTGGCCTCTTCGGCGGCGGTCTATGGCGCGACCCCCGGCCCGCTGCGGGAAGACACCCCGCTGGCGCCGCTGGCCCCCTATGGCGTCGCCAAGGCCGAGATGGAACAGGCCAGCAGCACCCGCGCCACAGAGCTGGGGCTGGATGTCACCCTGCTCAGGATTGGCAATATTGCCGGCTTTGATGCCATTCTTGGTGGCTGGCGGGCCGGGTTCTGCCTGGATCAATTTGCCGATGGGCAGACGCCGCGGCGCAGCTATATCGGCCCGCGGACCCTGGCCGAGGTGCTGGCCGCCCTGATCGCCAGCCCGGCGCTGCCACAGGTGCTGAACATCGCCCAGCCCGGGCTGGTGGCAATGGGCGATCTGTTGCAGGCGGCGGGGCTGGAGTTTGCCCGCAGGCCCGCGCCGGGTCACGCCATTGCCGAGGTGCAGCTTGACGTCAGCCGGCTGATCGGGCTTTTGACGCCAGAGCCTGCACCCGCCGCAGATCTGCCAGCTTGCCTGCCTGTTGCCACAGCGGCTGATCTGGTGGCCGAGGCGCGCGGACTGGGCCTGTTGTCCCCTTCCGTTTCCGATAAGGATCCCCGCATATGACCTGGCGCAAACGCCTCTTTGATCTCTTCTTTGCCAGCCTTCTGGTGGTGGTGCTGGGTCCGGTGCTGCTGGCGCTGATGGCCTGGCTGCTGCTGAAGGAAGGCCGCCCGCTGTTTTATGTGGCCGAGCGGATGAAGGGCGTCGATCAGCCCTTTGCCTTGTGGAAACTGCGCACCATGCAGGTGGTGGACCAGGATACCGGCGTCTCCGGCGGCGACAAATCGGCCCGCATCACCAAAACAGGCGCCTGGCTGCGCGCCCGGCGGCTGGATGAGTTTCCGCAGCTGTGGAACATCCTCAAGGGGGATCTCTCCTTTGTCGGGCCGCGCCCGCCGCTGCGCCAATATGTCGAGGCCAACCCCGACCTCTATGCCCGGGTGCTGAAATCGCGCCCCGGCGTCACCGGCCTGGCCTCGATCACCTATCACCGGCATGAGGCCGCCCTGCTGGCGCGCTGCACCACCGCCGAGGAAACCGATCAGGTCTATTCCCGCCTCTGCGTGCCGATGAAGGCGCGGCTGGACCTGATCTACCAGCGCCACCAGAGCATATGCTACGATTTTGACCTGGTGTTTCAAACCATCGGCAACCTGTTCCGGCGCGGCTGAGAACAGGTCTGCGGGGATCCGATGATTCGCCCCCCGGAGCGGCCGTTTCCCGCCGGACGGGCCCATATCGCCCCCCCGGAGCGGCAGGGGACCCGCCACCTCCGCCACTCCGGCGGCACCGGGGCCTTCAGAACCGGCATCAAGGCTCGGGGCAGGTCACCGGCGCGGCAAAACGGGCAAATCACCGGGCAAATCACCGGCAGGCGGCGCTTTTTTGCTGGTTGCGGTTTTGTATTAGCCCCTAAATGGGTCTAAAGTGATCTCCGGATGACCTTTGGATGTTTCAGGCTGGATTTCCTGGACAGGGCCCGAAGGTTGGACCAAAGAAACATAGGCCCGCAGCCAGAGAGACCCACCCAGCGCATGAGGGTCCGGGGACCTGCTGCGGGGATTGATAAAAACACATTTGAAACGATGTGCATCGGAGTGACTTCGGCGCGACATCGGGACATATCGACGGGCCGCCCCGGACTGCAGGCGGCCACCGGGGACTGGAAGCGGGGACGGCCAGGGATGTTCAATCTGATCAGTGCGCTGTCACGCAAACAGAAATCCTATATCTTTCTCACCATTGATCTCACCCTGATCCCGCTGGCGCTGTTCCTGACCTTTCTGGTGCTGCCGCTGCCGGGATCGGCGCTGGCCACCTTGGCGGCCATGCTGCCGGTGCTGCCCTATGTGCTGGCGCTGGCGGCGGCGGTGGCGCTGTGGCTGGGGCTGCCCAAGGTGCAGCTCAACGCCTATGAGCGCCATGCCGTCGGGCTGACCGCGCTGCTGGCCTCGATCACCGCCGCAGCCACGGCGGGGCTGACGCTGCTGTTTGGCCCGGATCTGCCGCCCGGCACCCATGTGGTTTTTGCCACCACCTATTTTCTCTGCCTGCTGGCCGCGCGGGCGCTGCTCTATCAGGTGGTGGTGGCGATCTACCGGCGCGCCCAGCCGCGCTGCCGGGTGCTGATCTACGGGGCCGGCACCACCGGCGCCCAGCTGGCCCAGGCGCTGAAGGCCCATGACGGCATTGATCCTGTCGCCTTTGTCGATGACAATACCTCGCTGCAGGGGGTGACGCTGGTGGGGCTGCCGGTGTTCCCGCCCGCCCGCATCGCCGAGCTGGCCGAGGCCCGCCAGGTCAAACGGGTGCTGCTGGCGATGCCCTCGCAGAGCCAGCCGAAACAGGCCCAGATCATCCAACGCCTGCAGCGGATCGGGCTGGAGGTACAGGCGCTGCCCTCCTTTGCCCAGCTCATCGGCGAAGAGGCACTGGTGGACAAGCTGACACCCGTCGCGCCGCAGAATTTCCTCGGTCGGGCCACCCGCGATGTGCCCCTGCAGGAGGCCAGCGGGTCCTATCAGAACCGGGTGGTGCTGGTCTCCGGCGCCGGCGGGTCCATCGGCTCCGAACTCTGCCGTCAGGTGCTGGCCTGCCGGCCGCGCAAACTGGTGCTCTACGAGCTGTCGGAACTGGCGCTTTACACCATCCATCAGGAGCTGGAGCAGCAGCTGGAAGGCACCGGTATCGACCTGGTGCCGGTGCTGGGCTCGGTCACCGATCCGCGCCAGGTGCGCATGGTGCTGGCCGATCACGGCGTGCAGGTGGTGCTGCATGCGGCGGCCTATAAACATGTGCCGCTGGTGGAGGCCAACCCGCTGCCCGGTCTGGCCAATAATGTCTTTGGCACGCAAACCCTGGCCCGCGCGGCGGCGCGCAGCGGGGTGGAACGCTTTATCCTGATTTCCTCGGACAAGGCGGTGCGCCCGACCAATGTGATGGGCGCCTCCAAGCGGATGGCGGAACTGGTGGTGCAGGATCTGGCCACCCGCAATCCCGGCACCATCTTCACCATGGTGCGCTTTGGCAATGTGCTCGGCTCCTCGGGGTCGGTGGTGCCGCTGTTTCAGGAGCAGATCAGCCGCGGCGGGCCGGTCACCGTCACCGATCCGCGCGTCAAACGCTATTTCATGACCATCCGCGAGGCGGTGCAGCTGGTGCTTCAGGCCGGCGCCGAGGCGCTTGGCGGCGAGGTCTTTGTGCTCGACATGGGCGAGCCGATCTCGATCCTGCAGCTGGCCCGTCAGGTCATCGAAAGTGCCGGCTATTCGGTGCGCGACGATGAGGATCCCGACGGCGATATCGCCATCGAGATCATCGGGCTGCGCCCCGGCGAAAAGATGCAGGAAGAGCTGACGCTGAGTTCGGACCTGATCACCACCCGCCATCAGAAGATCTTCTGCGCCCGCGAGGCGGTGCTGTCGGAAATCGAGGTCGCCGCGCTGATCCGCGGATTGCGCCAGGCAGTGGCAGCAGGAGACGAAGGCGCGGCCCGGGCGCTGATCAAACGCTGGGTCGAGGGCTACCGCACCCCCGAAGAGGCGCGCAAGACCTCCTGACGACCCGGTGTCCTGTCACATCGCCCGTCGCGCTGACGGACAGCGCCGACAACCGGGGATGGCAACTGGGGGCGGGAACTGGGGAGCGGTCATCGGGAGGAATGCGCAGACACTATAGTTTGCCGGTCACAGGTCGATCTCCGGCAGGGGTCGGCGCTGGCCAGATCGTTGATCCGCCTGCGGCTTTTGTGGTCTAACCGGGCCAACCGCGCCCCCGGGGCGCAGAGCTGCGGATCGGCCCGCCGATTCTCGGACCCTCCGAAGCCCCGACCAGACAACAAGGCAGCCCGCCCGTGATCTTTGCTCTTCGATCTCTCCGCGCTTCGGTGCTTCTGCCCTCTGCCTGTGTGGCTGTGCTGGGTCTCAGTCCGGGTCTGGGTGCAGGGGCCGCACAGGCGCAGGATGCGCTCACCGCGCCCAAGCCGGAGGCCCCGCGCTTCAAACCGCTGCCCGCCCCCAGCCTCAATTTCTACGGCTCCCCCGGTCTGGTGGACATGCCAAGCGCCGAAATGCTGCCGGACGGGCAGTTTGCCGCCACCTATTCCTGGTTTGGCGGTCAGGCCCGCTACAATCTGACCTTTCAGGCCACGCCCTGGCTCAGCGCCGCGTTCCGCTACAATGGCATCCAGACCAATGGCGCGCAGATTGCCGGCTTCTCCACCTATTATGACCGCGGCTTTGACGTGCGGCTGCGGCTGCTGCGCGAGGGGCGCTATCGTCCGGCCGTGACCCTGGGCCTGCAGGATTTTGCCGGCACCGGGATTTATGCCGGCGAATATATCGTCGCCACCAAGAATTTTGACACCCCCGCCCTCAGCCATCGCAGCGGGGCCGGGCGGCTGAAGCTGACCGCCGGTCTGGGCTGGGGACGCCTGGGCACCAGCGGATCCATCGGCAGCCTGGCCGGCAGCAGACCGGGGTTCACGGCCGGCAGTACCGGCGGTGAACTGTCCTATGACCAGTGGTTTCGCGGCGAGATGGCGCCTTTTGCAGGTATCGAATGGCTGCCCAATGACCGCTGGGGGCTGAAGGCGGAATATTCCTCCGATGCCTATGTGCTGGAGACCGGCGCTCCGAATGTGTTTGAGCGCAAATCCTCCTTCAGCTTCGGCGCCGAATACCAGGCCAGACCGGGGCTGCGGCTGGGGGCCTATTACCTCTATGGCTCGGAACTGGGGGTGACCGCGCAGATCCAGCTCAATCCGAAACACCCCCCCCAGCCGATGCGGGTGAGCGCGCCGGTGCCGGTGGCGCCGCGCAGCAGCTGGGCCACCGAGGAGGCCCATTGGAGCCGCGACTGGGCCCGGAGCACCCGCGCCAAGACCACCCTGCGGGATCTGATGAGCGCGGCGCTGCAACAGGATGGGCTCATTCTTGAGGCGCTGACCCTGCCCGCAGATGGCACCGAGGCCGAGCTGCGCTATCGCAATCCCCGCTACCGCGCCCAGACCCTGGCCATCGGCCGCGCCGCCCGCGCCATGGCACGGCTGCTGCCGCCCTCGGTGGAGACGCTGAAAATCGTGCCGATGCGCGGTGGGCTGGCGCTGTCGCAGGTGGTGATCCGGCGCAGCGATCTGGAGGCGCTGGAACATCACCCCGACGCCACCGAGGCGCTCTGGGCGGTGACCGGCCTGCAGGAGGCAGGCCCGCTGGCCGGGGAGGCGCTGGTCGCGCAGGATCTCTACCCGGCGTTTTCCACCTCCATCAGCCCCTATACCGCGCCGTCCTATTTTGACCCGGATCTGCCGTTCCGGCTGGATGTGGGGGTGGATCTGAAGGCCTCTTATGCGCCCGCCCCGGGCTGGCGCATCGCGGGCACCCTCCGCCAGCGGGTCTGGGGCAATGTGGCAGACGGGCGCGCCTCCAATTCGGTGCTGCCACGGGTGCGGACAGATGCGAGGGAATATGCCCAATTCGGCACCACGCTGAAAAACCTCTATGTCACGAAGCAATGGCAGATGGGGCGGGATCTCTATGCCCGCAGCACCGTCGGCCTGTTTGAAAGCATGTTTGGCGGCGTCTCGGGAGAGCTGCTGTGGAAACCGGTCTCCAGCCGTCTGGCGCTTGGGATTGAGACCAACTACGTGGTGCAGCGCGATTACGATCAGCGGCTGTCGTTTCGCGATTACAAGACCTTCACCGGCCATGCCTCGGCCTATTACCAGCTCGACAAAGGCTACCATGTGCAGGTGGATGCCGGGCGCTATCTGGCCGGCGATTATGGCGCCACCTTCAGCCTGGACCGCGAATTTGCCAATGGCTGGCGGGTCGGCGGCTTCTTTACCCTCACCGATGTCTCCTCCGAGGATTTTGGCGAAGGCTCCTTTGACAAGGGCTTCCGCTTCAGCATCCCGCTGGACTGGCTTCTGGGCAAACCCAGCCGCAATACATTTGGCATGGTGGTGCGCCCGACCCAGCGGGATGGTGGCCAGCGGGTGCATGTCCCCGACCGGCTTTATGGACAAATCCGCGAGGCCCACCGCGCGCAGCTGACCCGGCAACGGGCGAGGATCTGGGAATGAAGATGTCTGCAACGGGTCACCCCCGGGGGCGTCTGGCCCCGTTTGTCGCCCTGCTGGGGCTGCTGGCGCTGACCGCCTGCAGCCGCGGACCGGACGCGCCGCCCCTGCAGGTCGAACTGTTGCGCAACCTGTCGGACCGGGTTGGCGCCCGGCTGTCCGGGGGCCGGGCGGATCCGGCCGCGCGCCCGCCGCTGACCCGCGCCGGTCTGGATGAGATCAAGGACCCCTATATCGAGGTCACCATCGAGAAAAACGGCGTCTTTGCCTATCTGTCGCGCCAGCAGCTGCGCCGCGATGACAGCCCCGGCACGGTGGCGGTCTGGCGCACCGAGGATAATATCAGCCTGACCCTGCGCAACGGCGTTCTGGTGGCCACCCGCAACCTTGGCAATGACATCCTGTCCAGCTCCGCCCTGGTGGCGGGGGAGACCGGTGGACCTCTGCGCAGCGGCGCCCGGCGCTATCATATCCGCGGGCTCGACAATGACGCCTGGCAACTCGACATGCTCTGCAGCCGCCGCGATCTCGGGGCTGATCCGGTTGTCATCGTGGAGCTGCGCTACCCGACCCGCCACATCGAGGAACGCTGCCAGCCCAGCCAGCCGGGGCGCGGCGGCGAGATCGTCAATGACTACTGGGTAGATTCGCGCAGCGGCCGGGTCTGGCAATCACGCCAATGGGCCGGTCCCAATGTCGGCTATCTGCGCATCCGTCAGCTGACCACCGGCGGCTGATCCGGCCCCGGAGGCTATGAAAAACAGGCGGTTTGGAGCCATATCCGCCAAAATGAGCGATATCTCGGCAACGTCGGAAAAAAAATTCCAGTCCCCGGGATATTGCTGCTAAAAGCTGCGTTGAATTCAAAGGGTAACTCACCTACTCTCAGCTCAACGGTCTCCAAAGGAGTTTTGGATTATGAACAAGTTCTTCGCAGCACTCGCCCTGGCCACCCTGGCCGCAACCACCACCGCCTCCGCTCAGGAAGAAGGCACCCCGACCCTGCTCGGCGGTACCGGTCTTGAGCAGGGCACTCTGATTGCAGGCGGCGTTGCCGCTGCGGTCATTCTGGGTGTGATCCTGAACGACGACGACGAAACCAGCACCACCACCACCACCAACTGATCGCTTGCGATCTGATGGGGTGCGGCAGGATCTGACCTCCGCTCGGCGCGCCTGAGCAGGGCAGGGTGTGGATCCCAGGCTGACAGCGTCTCAGGAATACCCATCTTCGCGATGGAAAAAAGCGGGCCAGTGGCCCGCTTTTTGCGTCTGGATCGTCTGCGATTGATGTCTCCGACGGCGGGCGTCACCCCACCCGGCGCAGAAAGGCCCTTGTGCGCGGATCCTGTGGCGCGTCAAAGATCTGCGCCGGCGGGCCCTGTTCGACAATCCGCCCACCTTCCATGAAGACCACGCGATCGGCGATCTCACGGGCAAACTGCATCTCATGGGTGACGATCAGCATGGTCTGGCGCTCTTCGGCGACCTTGCGCATCAGCGCCAGCACCTCGCCCACCCATTCGGGATCCAGCGCCGAGGTCGGCTCGTCAAACAGCATCAGCTCGGCCCCCAGCGCCATCGCGCGGCCAATGCCGACGCGCTGCTGCTGGCCGCCCGACAGGCTGGCGGGATAGGCATCGGCCTTCTCCGCCAGACCGGTCTCCGCCAGGATCTCCAGCGCGCGGGCGCGGGCTGTGTCGCGGGGCTGCTTCTGAACGGTGACCAGCGCCTCCATGATGTTTTCCGCCGCCGTCTTATTGGCAAACAGCGCATAGTTCTGAAACACGAACCCCGTGCGCCGGCGCAGGGCCAGGATATCGCCCTTGCTGGCGCGGGCGGCATCCACCGCCAGATCGCCGATGCGGATCAGACCGGCATCGGGGGCATCGAGGAAATTCAGGCAGCGCAGCAGCGTCGATTTGCCGGTGCCCGACGGGCCGATGATGACAATACGCTCGCCGGGCTGGATGGTCAGATCGATGCCATCCAGCACCACGCTGTCACCAAATGTCTTGCGCAGCCCGGTGATGGAAATCGCGGTGTCGGATCTTGCATCGCTCATCGTGCATAGGCCTTGTTCAGATGGGTCTCCAAGAGCCGCTGCGCCAGCGACAGCGCCTCCACCAGAATCCAGTAGATCACCGCCACCACCAGGAAGGCCTCGAAATAGAGGAAACTGCCTGCGGCCTCTTTCTGGGTCGCCCCCATCATTTCAGTGACCCCCAGCGTAAAGGCAAGCGAAGTGCCCTTGATCATGTCGATGAAGTAATTGACCAGCGTCGGCGCCGCGATCCGGGCCGCCTGCGGCAGCACGATACGGCGCATCATCTGGCCGCGGGTCATGCCGATCGACTGCGCCGCCTCCCATTGGCTGCGATCGACGCCAAGGATGGCGGCGCGGATGCTTTCGGCCATATAGGCAGCAAAATGCAGGGTCAGCCCCATGATTGCCGCGGTGACCCCGTCAATCTGGGTCAGCACCGACAATACCTGCGGCAGCCCGTAGTAGAACAGGAACAGCTGCACCAGAAGCGGCGTGCCGCGAAAGAAGCTGATGAACAGCACCACCAGCTGGTCCAGCACCGGGATCCGCAGCACCCGTTCCACCGCCAAGAGGGACGCGAGCACCAGTGCCAGCGCCATGGCCACCACCGCCATGAACAGCGTCAGCGGCACATAGCTCAGCAGCACCGGCACCAGCCCCAGCATATAGGCGAGGTCCAACCCCTGCATTTACCGGCTCACTTCTCGACCGCTGCGGTGGCAACCGTGATATCGGTGCCGAACCATGTCTGCGAGATCTCGGCCAGCCTGCCGCTGTCGCGCAGCCGGGTCAGCGCCGCATCCACACGGTCGCGCAGCGCCAGCCCCGCCTCGTCCTGACGGAACGGCAGGGCATTGCGGATCTCGGAGAAGGGCGCGCCGGCCAGCGCCAGCGGCAGCGGGCTTTCCTGGATCAGCTGGGCCGAGGACACCCGGTCCATCACAAAGGCATCGACCCGCCCCAGTGCTGTATCCTGGGCGATATTGGCCTCATAGGTCTTGATCTCGATCTTGTCGGCCTCCGGCAGGTTGCGCAGCAGCGCCTCGAAGTTGGAGCCGAGGTTCACCGCCACGGTCTTGCCCGCCAGATCAGCAGGGCCTGCGATACTGTCCTCATTACCGCGTTTCACCACCACCTGGGCGCCATCAATGACATAGGCTTGGGTAAAGGCGAATTTGGCGCTGCGCTCGGGCGTGATGGTGATCTGGTTGGCGATGGTGTCGATACGCCCGGCATCCAGCGCGCCGATCAGCCCGGAGAAGGACATGGTGACAAATTCCACCTCAAGGCCGGTTTCCTCGGCCACCGCATTCATCACATCCACTTCAAACCCCTGCAGCACATCCTGCCGCACGAAGGTAAAGGGGAAATAGCCGCCCGACATGCCCACCCGCAGCGTGTCGGAGGCAAGGGCTGAGGAGGCGGACATCAGGCTCACGGCGATGGCCGCAGTGCGGGCAAGCCGGACAAATGGTTTCATCATGACAAGGGAATCCTTTTGAGTTCGGCCCCGACCTAATCCCCCTGCGGCCGGGGACCAAGATGTCGCAGGCCCGGAAATGACAAATAAGCCCGCCTGTTCGCAGCCAGACGGCAGGCAGAGAACCAGCCTACGGGACAGACGCCGCAAAGCGGGAACTTGTTCCCTTGTTGGGTCGATTTTCTCGGGTTTGTTCCGATCCGGGCCGGAATGCACCCGGATCTGAGCGGGATCAGCCGGTTTTCCCATCCGCCGAATGCGCCATTAGGCGCGCCATGTGGCGGGCCAGCTGCTGCACATTGGGTGGCTGCAGGATCGACAGATGTGATCCCGGCACCTCGATCAGCTCAAACCCGGCCTCGGCCACCGGCGCCCAGCCCAGCCCCTGGGCCAGCCCTTCGGAGCTGTCAAAAAGATCGTCGCCGGCCCGGAACACGGTCAGCGGCGTGGCCAGCGGCTCCGGCGCGTAATGTTCCACCGACTGCTGGTTTGCCGCGATCAGCGCGTCGATCGTCAGTTCTCCACCACCGCCGGTTTGCTCCAGCCGCCGCCGCTCAACGGCATTGCGCAGCAGATCAATCCGATTACCGACGATATGGCGCAGATAGGCAGGCCCCATGCGCCGGAGCAGCTGCAGATGGGCGCCCAGCCTGGCCCGGCCCTGTACCCGGCTGCGCCCGGCCGGCCCTTCGGCATCAAACAGCGCCACCAGCCCCAGCTCGCGTCCCGCCGCCAGCAGCTGACGCGCCAGTTCAAAGGCGAAATAACTGCCCAGAGACACCGCCGCCAGATGCACAACCCCGCTGGGGTAATGGGTCTGGATCTCGTCCAGATACATCTTGGCGGTGGTCCGCACCCCGGTGGGGGTGTCATCATCCAGCAGGCCGATGCTCAGCCCGTAGACCGGCTGGTCGGGGCCAAGGGCACGGGCCAGCGGGCGATAGAATTCCTCGTTGCGGCCCAGCACATGCACGCCAAACAGCGGCGGCCGCGCCGCGCCATCCTGGATGATCACCAGATGATCGGGCAGGCTGCGGCCTTCCGGTGTTTCCCTCGCGCCGGTCTGTTCCCCGTTCTGCTCCGACTCCAGCGCCGCCGCCAGGGCGCGGGGGCTGGGGGTCAGATGCAGCGCCGCCAGGCTCAGCCGCTGGCCCAGATCCGCCTCGATCCGGCCAATCAGCCGCATCGCCAGCAGCGAATGGCCGCCGCGGTCATAAAAACTGTCATCCGCCGCCAGATCGGGCTGGCCCAGGATATCGGCCATCATCTCCGTCAGCTGCCGGGCCAGCGGCGAGGGCGGGGCAGAGGTGTCAACCGCCGCTCCAGCGTCCCGCCGCAGACGCAGACCGAGCGCCCCTGCGGCCTGCTCCGGGGCGGGCAGGGCGGCCATGTCGATCTTGCCCCCTGCGGTGCGTGGAAACTCTGCCAGCGCCACCAGCGCCGGACGCATATGGGCGGGCAGATCGCGCTGCACCACCTGCTGCAACGGGCCGAGATCCCATTGGCCATCGCCCGTCTGCGCCACGCCCCGGACCCAGCAGCAGAGCTGCGCCGCAGGCCCATCCTTGCCCCGGACCGCCGCCAGCGCCTGCACCCCGGGACAGGCGCGCTCCAGCACCTGTTCGACATGGCGCAGATCAATGCGAAAGCCGCGCAGCTTGACCTGCCGGTCCTGCCGCCCGAGAAAGGCCAGCGTGCCATCCCCCCGCCAGGCAGCGCGATCCCCGGTGCGATAGATCCGCGCCGCCGCGCGCTCTGCTGCAAAGGGGTCGGGCCGGAACGCCTGCGCGGTGTCCTCGGGGCGGCCGATATAACCATCGCTCACCGCCAGGCCGCCAATCCACAGATCCCCGGCCACCCCTGCGGGGGCCAGGCTGCCATCAGCGGCCAGCACATAGGCGCGGGCATGGGCGGTGGGGCGGCCGATGGGCACATCCTCCTCCGCATCAACCGGGCCGCCCGGATCATGCAGCGTGCAGGTGATGGTGGTTTCCGTCGGCCCGTAGCCATTGAGCCAGCGCACCCCCGGCGCCAGCTGCTGCCAGCGCGCCAGCGCCTGCGGGCTGACCTGCTCCCCGCCGACGATCACCAGCCGCACCGAGGGCGGCAGGCTGCGGCCACTGTCGGCCATCACATCGCACAGCACATGCCAGAAGGCGGTCGGCAGGTTCAGCACCGTCAGCTCCAGCGCCGCCACCCGGTCCAGAAACAGCCCCGGCGCGCCGATCATATCGGGCGCGCGCAGCACCACGCAGGCGCCGGCCAGGAGGCTGGGCAGCACCTCCTCGATGGCGACATCAAAGGACAGGCTGGCAAATTGCAGCATCCGGTCGCTGGCCTGGAGGTCAAAGGCGGCGGTGATGGCGCTGGCATGGGCCAGAAGCGCCCGCATCGGCACCCGCACCCCCTTGGGTTTGCCGGTGGACCCGGAGGTATAGATCACATAGGCCAGCCGCGCCGGATCCGGCGCGGGGCGGATCGGCGCTGCGGATCGGGGCTGCGCCTGCCCGGCCCCGGGCGGGATCCAGACCAGCCCGTTTGAGGTCAGCGCCGTCTCATGTTGAGGAGCCTGATCGGCGGATTCACCCATGTCAGAGCCTGAAACGGTGCCATGATCCGGCCCGCC
Source organism: Phaeobacter sp. JH20_34 (assembly GCF_048056095.1). NCBI lineage: Bacteria > Pseudomonadati > Pseudomonadota > Alphaproteobacteria > Rhodobacterales > Roseobacteraceae > Phaeobacter > Phaeobacter sp. JH20_34. Next base: position 28,288 of record NZ_JAYMWT010000010.1, read on the forward strand.
GATGCCCAGCCGGGTGCCGCTGTCCTCCAGCATATGGGCCATCACCGCCGCCGGGTAGGTGGGGTCCACCGGCAGGAAGGCGGCGCCAACCTTCAGCACCGCCAGCATCGCAATGATGAACTCCGGGCTGCGCGGCAGGCAGATGGCAATGATATCGCCGGCCTCCGCCCCCTGCGCCTGCAGAACCCCCGCCAGTTGATCGGCGCGGGCCTGCAGATCTCCATGGCTCAGCAGCGCCCCGTCCGGGGCCATCTGCAGGGCCGGGGCCTCAGGCGCCCGCGCCGCCGTGGCCTCCAGCCGGGTTGCCATACAGGGCGGGGCCGCTGCCATATCCTGCGCCAGCCTCTGCGCCAGCGCCGGATCCGGGCGGCCCTGTCGCACCAGCTGCGTGACCTCCGCCTCCGGCAGCATCCCCAGATCGCGCAGGGCCATGCCCGCGGGCGCTGTGGCGAGGCTCTGCAACAGCTGGCACAGGTGATCCAGCATCCGCTCCACCTGTGTGCCCGGCAGCACCTCGGGATCATATTCCAGCATCAGCAGCGGCTGTTCATCGCCATAGACCGCCAGGGTCAGCGGCATCGCGCCCTCTTCGCGAAGTTCCACCCGGCGGTGCCGCCAGGGGGTCTGCGGATCGGCGCCGCCGAGACTGCGCATCCGCTCGTTCAGACTGTCGCGTTCGAACATCACCATGCTGTCAAACAGCGGCACGCTGCCCGGCAGCCCGCACCAGTCGCGCATATCCGCCAGCGCGGCATGTTCATGATCGCGCAGCGCCACCGCATCGCGGCGCAGGCGCGCCAGCAGCCCGTCAACCGTCTCGCCCCCCGACAGATGCAGATACAGCGGCACCGTATTGATCAGGCAGCCCACCGTGCGCCCGCAGCCCTCCAGAAGATAGCGCCCCGATCGGGTGACCCCGAAGAGCGCCGTTTCCCGCCCGCTCCAGCGCGCCACCAGAAGCCCCCAGGCGGCATGGACCATATTGGCCAGGGTGGCCGCGCCGCCGCCCTCTGTCGCCGTGACCGCGCCTGCGCGCTGCATGAGGGCGCGGCGCAGCTCGGCCGGCAGATGTCGCTGCAGGATCCGCTTGCGCCCGGGGCTGTCCTGCGGTGTGTCGGCCGGCAGATCCGCCAGCCGGGCAATCTGATTGGGGGTTTCGAACCCCTTGAGGTGATCCTGGAAAAACGCCCGGCTTTCCGCCCGCCCCGAGACCTCCGCCACGGCCGGGCTGAAGGCGTCAAAACCGGTCACCGGCGCGGTCTCGGCAGGCAGATCGCCCGCGCTCAGCGCCGCAAAGACATCCTCCAGCACCACCGCCATGCTGCGGCCATCGACCAGCACGTGGTGGATGGTCCAGACCATCACCGACCGCTCCGGCCCCAGCCGCGCCAGCAGCACCCGCCAGGACACCGCCTGCTCCAGCGCGCAGCCCCGGTTGCGATCCTCGGCCAGGAACCGTTCCAGCCGGGCGGTCTGATCCTCCGCCCCCAGCCCCTGCCAGTCCTCGGTCTCCACCGTGACCTGCGCCGCGGCCACGGCCACCGGCGCCACCTGCAGCACCGGCTGCGGGCGGCCCTGCCACAGCACCGCGCTGCGCAGCACCGGATGGCGGGCGCAGACCTGCTGCCAGGCCGCCTGCAGCGCCTCGGGCGCGGGCGCCTCGGCGTCCAGATGCACCACGATCTGTTCCAGATTGACCCAAGGTCGGCCGGCAGCCGCGCTTTCATAAAGCAGCCCCTGCTGCATCGGCGTCAGGGGGATATCCCGCGCCCCGTCCACCACAGACGCTGCCTGAAGATCCGTCTCGCCCATCGCAGATGTCGAGCCAGGCTTAGCTGCCTGTGAAGTACCGGTCATGATGCCCCCTACCTGGCATCGGGCCTGGGCCAACCCGCGCCATACTTTCGATCCTGTGCCGCGCCCAGGTGGTCTGGGTATCACGTCACTCTTAACATCCACCTGTCTGCGGCCCTTCCGGCCCGGCTTCCGATGATGCCGACCGCAGGACCAAAGGCTACCAGATCAAACGGCAGACGAACAATAAAACACCACCCGGCCACGATCACATCTCCGTCTGATCCGGCAAGATAGGGAATTTGTCGCACCCCAGTTCGGAATGTGCTCCGGGTGTAAAAAAGCTCCTTAATCAATCTTATGTTAAATTACTGCACATTCACCGCGTCGCGGCGATATATTCAGCGGGCAGATGTGACAAAGGCCGCCTGTCAGGCGGCCTTTGTATCTGGGTTCGACATGACACCAGCAGCAGCGGATCATTCCGCCGGGGTTTTCTGGGCAACCAGCTCCCCCAGCACCTGCTCCAGCGCCGCCGCGTCGCCGCCGCGCAGGCAGGTCAGCACGGTCCGGGGCAGACGGCGCTTGGCGCGCAGCAAAGGGGTCACCGGGCGCTTGCTGTCATGGGACAGCTCGGCGTTGATCAGCCGCGATCCGGCCGCCGCGCGCAGCCGCTCCACATGAGCCAGATCCAGCGGATGATCGCCGTGGATGGCATAGATCCGGGCCGCCCGGTCACAGCCGCTGCAGCCATCGCGGTAGCCACTGCTCCAGTCCAGCTTGCGCGCCGCCGGGAAACGGGTCTCTCCGGGGATCAGATCCTCGGCCAGGGTGGTGATCGGCTGCAGCGCCACCACGTTTTTCGCGCCGATCAGGTCGGCAAAGGCCATGGCGCCAAAGGCCCCCATACCGGAGCCCAGCACATGCACCTTGTCAAACCCAGCCATCCAGGCGCGGGTGTCCGGTGCCCGGAAATACTGTTCCAGATCCAGCGGACGGTACCAGTTCTGCTGATGCGGCAAGACCGACAGCACCGCATAGCCGGATTTGATCAGGAAACGCTCGCCAAAGCCCGGACGCAAGGGATCCTTGCGGTCCAGCGCCTGGCCTGCCCCTTCAAAGGTGACAACCAGCTCCCGCGCGCCCTCCGGATGCAGCCGCCGCATGGCATAAGACGGGGTCAGCGTGGTGGTGGGCCACAGCCCCTCTGGCAGCGCTTCTTCGGGGGCCTTCTGGCTGCGGATGGCGCCCAGATGGCCTTGCCGGTCCACCGCAGGCACCGGCTGCGGCTCGTCGGGCACGATGGTGTCGACCTCCAGCCCGTGTTCGGCCAGCGCCGCCACATATTCGGCATGCCGCTGGCGATAGGTCGCCTTCATCGTGTCCAGCATCTCGGGCGACAGATATTCATCCAGCGTCGCCTTCAGCCCCTTGCGCATGAATTTCTGCGTGTTCAGCGCCGGCAGGCCGAAATGTTCGGTCAGCTCGGCCACCCGGTTGTCATGCTTGAGGAAAATCGCCGGCTGACCCGCCTGCAGGGCCGCCACGCCACCGTGGAACCGGTCGCCGATATAGACATCATGCAGCATCGCCGCCTGCCGCCAGGCGCCAGCCTCGGAGAAGTAATAATAGCGGTTGAAATCGACCTTATGGCCGCATTTGCGGCTCAGCCAGCGATTGAGCATCTCGGGCTGGGCAATATTATTGCCCTCATTATAGCCAAACCGGTCCGTGATGAATTTACCATAGGCAAAGATCTCATCCTGGAACACATAAGAGGCGTCGATCTTGTCGAACGCCTTGGCCAGTTCGGTGCCGCGTTCAACGATGGCGCCGTCGCGCATGGAGAAATGGCCTGCGGTCATCACATTGGCCTGACGCCCCTTGGCCTGGGCCGCGGCCCCGTCGATGGCCATGATCGACTGCGGATAGACATAGAGACTGGGGCAGCCCAGCACGGTGGTGTTCTCCAGCCCGTTGTTGGCCAGCCACTCTGCCGTCTGGGTGCCGCGCACCCCAAACAGATTGGCCCGTTCATTGAGCAGCGCCAGAAGATCGCGGTTGCCCGGCAGCAGGTCCTCAAACGCATGGCTGCCCTGCATCCCGGCCCCCAGCACCACAAAAGGCACCCGCCCATCCAGCGCCTCCAGCGCGGTAAACAGCCGGATACCATCGTGATTGGGGCGGATGAAATTGGCCAGTGACACCACGATCATGTCGAAATGCTCGGCGATGGTCTCGGCATAGCCCTCACCGAGGTTCTTCTGCAGATTGGCGATATTGCCCACCGCCGACCCATCCGGGTCCTTGCGCAGGCTGCGCGCCGGGGCTTCGGCATGGATGATATTGCCGCGATTCCCGGTCAGCCGATGCGCCGGTTTCAGACCGAACAATGTGTCCGTCACCGTCGGCGGCACCCCCAGGATACTGGAGAGTGCCGGATCCGGACGGTGGACCGAAAGCACGGGAGCGTGGAAAAGGATTCTCATATATCACCAGATGTTACTCGCCATAGCCTCCACAAACGGATGGTATGGCCTATTGAAAATAGGGGATCGGCAACCGCGCTTTGGCGTCTCCGGCGGCCGCAGCCCCCGGGATTGCTGCGTTGCGCGCATGTTAGCGCCATGACCTCTGGGGACAAGCCCGGAAAACCCGGCAGAGGCCCCTGGTGGTGAAACCCTGCCCATGGGGGCGCCCCGCGCACCCGCGCGCCTGGACGTACTGGACGCCCGGCCAGATCTCCCCGCCCGCGCCCCGCCGAAAGGGTTGCGCCTGCCGCCCTCTCGCGGCATGGATAGGGGATGAAATTTCTCTTTGTGCACCAGAACATGCCCGGCCAGTACCGGGAGATGATCCAGTGGCTGGCCGATCAGGGCGAGCATGAGATCGTGTTTTTGACCCAGCGGAATGATGTGAAGCTGCCCGGGGTCACCACCGCAACCTACAGCAGCCATCACCAGCCTGCCGCCGATGCCTACGGGCTGTCCAAGGACTGGGAGGCGGCAGCCGGCAATGGCATTGGCGCCGCCCTCGCCGCGCGCCAGCTGGAGGCCAGGGAAGGCTTCAAGCCCGATATCATCATCGGCCACACTGGCTGGGGGGAGCTGACCTTCATGAAAGAGGTCTGGCCGGATGTGCCGATCATCGGCTTCTTTGAATATTTCTACCGCACCACTGGCGGGCTGGTTGGCTTTGACCCGGAAAATCCCCCCGGCGAACACGCAGGGTTCTTTGCCCATGCCCGCAACACCGTGCCCTTTGCCAATATCGAGGTGGTCGATCTGGGCCACAGCCCGACCTACTGGCAGCGCGACCGCTTCCCCAAGAGCTTTCACGACAAGATCTACGTCAGCCATGACGGCATCCGCACCGACCGGCTGCAGCCGGACCCACAGGCCAGCATCGGCCTCGGCCGCCTACCCCGGCCGCTCAGCCGCGACGATGAGGTGATCACCTATATCGCCCGCAATATGGAACGCGCCCGTGGTTTTCACGTGATGATGCGCGCCCTGCCCAAGATCCTGTCGGAACGCCCCAATGCGCGGATCCTGATGATCGGCGGCAATGAGACCTCCTATGGGCGCGAAAGCACCCATCCCGCAGGGCTGCGCGGCGAGATGGAGGATGAGCTGGGCGACAGCGTCGACTGGAGCCGGGTGCATTTCCTCGGCCGGGTGCCTTACAGCGATCTGTGCAAGATCATCCGCATCAGCCGCTGCCACATCTATCTGACCATGCCCTTTGTGCTCAGCTGGTCGTTGCTGGAATCGATGTCGATGCAGGCCACTGTCGTCGCCGCCGATGTGGAACCGGTGCGCGAGGCGGTGACCCATAATGAGACCGGCATGCTGGTGGATTTCTTTGATCCCGGCGCGCTGGCCGATCAGGTGGTGGATGTGCTGGCCAATCCCGGCGCCTATGCCCATCTCGGCCCCAATGCCCGCGCCCATGTGGTGGAAACCTACGATTTCCTGACCCGCTGCATGCCCGAGCACGCCCGCCAGATCAACGCGCTGCTGCCTGCGGGCAAACAGCTGAAGATCTGACACCCGGGCCGGCAACCGCCCAGTCTGTAACAGTTCGGTCCGCAGCAGAGTATCCGGGGATGATCTGCGTCGACCCGGGATCCAGCCCCCCAGCATGGATCCATGGCCGACGCAGCCCCGACCTGCCCGGCCCACCAGATGGTGGGATCAGGACAGGAATTGCTCCGACGCCCAGATCGCGGCCTGGGTGCGGTTCTTGGCACCGACCTTGCGAAAACAGGTGCGCAGATGCACCTTCACCGTGGCCTCGCAGATGCCCAGCTCATTGGCGATGGATTTATTGGTGGCGCCGTCGATCAGCTTGGTCAGGATCAGCCATTCGCGTCCCGACAGCCCGCGCGCCGCAGCCGAGGCCGGCATCCGGCGCAGGTCCACTGGCAGGGGATCGGCCGGAACACCGTTGGGTTTCCCCTTGTTAGAGCCTGCCTCAGACAGGCTCCCATTGACCCGACCGTCCAGGGTCACCGCCGCAAAATCCGCAGAGGCGCCGAGGGTTTCCGCCGCCTGGTCGCCGCTGGATGTGGTCACATCCGCCGCCCGCAGCGCCGCGGAAATATCCGATGGCACGATCCGATAGCCGCTTTGCACCACCCGCAGCGCCGCAATCAGCGCCTCGGCCGATTTGCGTTGCGGGATCACCGCCTCGGCATAGGCGCTGAGCGCATTCTGCATGCTGGTGGAACATTCGCGCCCCATGATCAGGATCAGCAGAGAGGCGTCATTGCCCTCTTTGAACTGGCGCAATTCCTCCACCAGCTCCGGTCCGGTTTCATGGCTGTAATATAAAACCAGATCATCCACCCCCAGCCCGGAGAGCGTCGAAAGCTCATCGCAGCAGGTGCCGATCTGGTAGTCGTTGCTCTGGCAAATGGCGAGGAACATGTCGCGTAACAAGCGACTTTCGCCCACAATATGAACAGGCATGATATACCCCCATACTCTTAAAAAACTGATCCAAACACGATCAGATGGTCTCAATGAATGATCTCCGGAACAGGGAGGTCACCGGGCTTTTCTGCGGGTTTGGAACACCCCGCCCTGGCCCTCGCGGTGCTGTTGCGACCCCCGTCACAGATGGCACCCCGGTGTTGTCTTATGTCTTGTGTTTTTGTCCTTTCGATCAGATGAGCGCCGCATTGCGACCCGGCCGACCAAGGGAACGCCTCAGCCGCCTGCCCGCAGGCCATCTCTCAGCTCCCCGCTGCAGCCCCCCCTATCACGGGGAAGTTTCACAGGGCCTGCTGTTCAGGCGGGCCTCCTCCAGGCCAGCCCCCTAAAATGCCGGGGCCAAATATCACGCCCCCCTGCCTCCAAATTGCAGCCCGTATCAGCGCTGCACCGCTATGCGGCACTCCAAAATAGCCCGAATCCATCCGTTTTTGTCAAAAAACTTACCCATTGGCGAAATGTTGGCGCCACCAGAACCAAAGCCTAAAGTATTGTTTTCGATATAGGCTTTTGTTTTATCAACAAGAATATCCTCAGGGCGGGCAAATCCAAAGATGTGCGAATTCCTTAATTATGATCCGCCTCGGGCCGGTTTCTACAACCTAATGGTGTTCAATCTTCGCGAATCCTACCGCAGGAGATGGAATCACCCTTCCTTTGTTGCGCCCCCGCCCGGATCCTTACCCCCTCCGAGGTAGTTCTCCTTGAGCCCTTCACTCAGGCGGCGGATCTTTGCCAATATATAATCATTTGAAAAATAATAATATTATGGAAGATACCGAATTGGCTCTTCGCCGTGACTTGTGGCTTACCCTGCGTCACCACACCAGATATTGATTAAAACTCAACCCTCTGTGGGTTCGCCCGTTGGTTGATCGCAAGGACAGCCCAAACCAACAGCGAATCGTCACATCCGAAGGGGTACGCCCTCTGCACAATTTGACGGCACCGGTGATATGCTAGGCTGGGACATATTCGTTTTGATATGCCGGGGGGCAATATGAATGTGTTCGGGGGCGCCGTGATCCACACGGGCGAGATCGCTTTTGCGCGATCGTTTCAAAGACAAGTTTCATCCATCACCACCACCGCCATTGCCGAGATCGACTGCACCGGGCCTGCCCGTCTGCTGGTGACCACATGTCTTGTGACCAGCGGCGACGGGGCCAGCAGCGACGGGGCCAGCGGTGCCGGATCCGCATCACGATCCGCAGCCGGGTCGCGGCCGAAACCGCCCAGGGAGGATCTTCGCTCCCTGCTGCGCAGCGGGCCGCTGATCCATTGCACCCAGCTGCATGATCCGCAGAGCCATCCCAACGCCTGGCCCGACTGGCTGGATCCCGCTGCCCTGCGTGCGGATGGCTCTGGCCACAGGTCTGGCCGCTGGGTGGTGTTTGCCTGCCGTTTTGCCGATGGCAGCGAAGACCGGGTCGCGCTGCATCTGGAAGGCAGCCAGCATGACAGCCATTGCGCCGATATCCTGCCTGCCATCTGGCCGCTCACCCGCGAGGATGCGCTGCGCGAGATGCTCGCCGGCACACCGGCGCCGGAGCTGGCCCTGGAGGCCTCCGAAACCTCCGAAGCGATGCTCTGGACAATTTCCACCAAAAGCGACAGCGCGGTTCTGGTGCTGGACAGCTCGGGCCGACTGCTGGATTGCAATGGGGCCGGCTGCGACATGCTGGCGGCAGGCAATCTGCTGTGCAACAGCGACGGCGTGCTGCGCTGTGCCAACAGCCGGGAAACCCGGGCGTTTTACGCAGCCGTGCAGGAATGCGCGCGCACCCCGACCCAAGCAGCCGCCGGATCCCATGTGCCCGGCGGCGGGGCCAGCCAGGAGCTGATCCTGTTTCTGCAGGATGCCAGCTCGGGAATGCGGCTGCCGGTCTCGCTGACCTGCTATCTCTGTGCCGACACCCGGCGGGCGCTGGTGGTGGCGATCCTGCCGCGCCAGCCCGATCAGCAGCGGATCGAGATGCTGGCGCAGAAAATGGGGTTGTCGCCCTGCGAGGCCCGGGTTGCGGCGCTGATCCAGCTGGGGCTGTCCAACCGCGAGGCTGCGCATATTGCGGGCATCAAGGAACAGACCTTCAACACCTATGCCAAGCGGGTGATGTCCAAGCTTGAGGTGGCCGGGCGCACGGAAATGGCGCAGCGGCTGACCTGGCAGGCCTCTCTGGGGAGAGCGTCATGAACAAGGTAACCCATGAAAGCCTCACCCAGGGGCCACCCGCACCGGTCGCGCCAACCGCGGCCTCGATCGGCGCCGCAGCCCTGGCCGCCCAGGACCGCCGCGCGGCAGACCCCGCCACAGGATCGACCACGGATGCGACCAGAAACACCGGCAAGGCCAAGTCGGCAGCCGGATCAGAAACCGCAGCCGAGCCGGCATCAGATATCGAGATGGAGAGCACCACGGATCAGACCACGCAGAACACCGACAAGCCGCGCCCCGACGGGGAGCCGGCCCATGCAGAAGCCACATCGGAGGCCGCCGCCCACAGGCTCGCCCCGGCGGATCTGGACCAGCTGGCCGCCCATCTGCGCGGCGGCCCCCAGCCTCTGGCCGGGCGCGGCGATCTCATCGAGCTGCACAAGCGGATCACGGCGATGTTCGCCACCCTCAACGACGGGCTGGGTGAGATCTACACCCGGAAGGCCGAGGCGGATCGCAAGGCGCTGAGCGCGCGCATCGACACGCTGGAGGAGGCGGTGAACCGGATGGAAGGGGCGCTGCGGATCGAGCTGGAGCCGGTGCTGCGCAACAGTTTTGCCAGGGTGCTGGCCGACAGCTCCGCCCACCGCCGCAGCCTGCGGCAGCGGCTGGCACGCGGGCTTGGCCAGGGCGGATATCTTGCGCTGATCCTGGCGCTCGGGCTGGCGGCGGGCACGCTCTATCACAGCCGGATTTCCGCCGCTGCCGGCACGGCCTGGAGCGAGGCGCAGATCCATTGGGCCAGCCTTGTCCGTTTTGTTGAAACAACCAGAGAAGATCCGGGCCAATAAGCAGGGAGACGGCCTGGCGATATCTGCAAATAATAGACTCTAACAAAGGATAAAGAGTCTTTCTCTTTCGGGGGTGCGACATCCCTCCGGGCCGGACTGCTGTCCCAAATCCCCGGCCCGGAAAAGATGCGTCGGACGGCTTTGGTGCCTGTCCCACATATCTCGCAGAAGAGCCCGCCGGGCATCTGATGCCGCACCCCCGGAAATCGACAATTTGAGGAAAATTTGTCCCCATTTGGGGGCATCCACCCCACCCGATTTGCGATGCAATCACCATCAGAGACCCAAGCGGTCTTTTGGTACTGGTCAGGTCCCACACCCAATTTCCCCTGGCCAGATTTCTAAAGGGGGTCGCGTCGGGGGGCGCATCACACTCCCGGTATATTAATTAGGAGGATGTTTAAGATGGGTAGACCAGACGAAGGCTCACCATGGGAAGAGTGCAATCCAGACTGCGAGATCATCTTTGACGAGGACAATAAATTCAGTCCCAATTACAATGATGGCACCACGGAACGTGGCGGTCGCGATGGCAATGTCATCAATCTGAACGACCATGATGCCGGCGACAACGCCGCAGCTGGCGGCGGCAATGATGCGGTCTATGGCAACGAGCGCAACAACCGGCTCGATGGTCAGTCCGGCCAGGACTATATCGAAGGCCGCGGCGGCAATGACGCCATCAATGGTGATGGTGGCAATGATACCCTTTACGGGGGCAATGGCACCAACGTGACCCGCGACGGCAACGACTGGATCGATGGCGGCGATGGCTGCGATTACATCGATGGCGAAAACGGCAATGACTCGCTGCTGGGCGGCAAGGATCAGGATACGGTCTTTGGCGGCAATGGCGACGACCAGATCTTTGGGGATGAAGGCGGCAAGGGCGATGGCTCCGGCGACGCCGGCGATTACCTCTATGGGGATCTGGGCGACGACTGCATGGACGGCGAAGGCGGCGACGACTGCATGTGGGGTGACCGCGGCGGCCGCGCTGGCGAATCCATCTATGACGGCGACGACACCATGTATGGCCGCGGCGGCAATGACCGGATGAACGGTCAGGGCGGCGACGACCGTATGGCCGGTGGTCTGGGCGACGACCTGGTGATCGGCGGCTCCGGCGATGACGAGATGTTCGGCGACGAACGTCAGTCCCAGGGCGACGATCTCGACTTTGGCTCTGACAGCGGTCCGGTTGGCAAAGGCCCCAATGAAGACGGCAATGACTGCATGCTGGGTGGCGATGGCCATGACACCATGGATGGTCAGGGTGGCATGGACACCATGTTCGGCGAAACCGGCGACGATCTGATGCAGGGCGGCCGCGGCCGTGACCTGATGGATGGTGGCGAAGGCCGTGACGACGTCAATGGCGATGCCGGCAAGGACACTCTCCGCGGCGGCAGCAACAATGACGTGCTCGAAGGCGGTGCCCAGGGCGATTTGATCTTTGGTGACCATGCCCGGGTCAAGGGCTATGGCGACATCGATTGGGATTGCTGCGACGACGACCCCAAAACATCGGTCGAGGCCTCAGCGCATACCAGCGATGAAACCGATCTGCGTCCCGTCGACTGCCCGGACTGCTACACACCGCAGGACGGTGGCGAAGCCGGCAATGACCGCATCCGCGGTGGCTCCGGCCATGACACCATGTTCGGCGAAGAGGGCAATGACGTCATCATCGGCGGCCGTGGTTTCGACCTCGGATATGGGGGTATCGGCCGGGATCGTCTTTATGGCAACCAGGGCAATGACACCCTCTATGGCAACGAAGGCGACGACTGCGTCCACGGCAATGTCGGTGATGACGTGCTGTTCGGCAACGCCGGCAACGACACCGTCAAAGGTGGCGATGGCGATGACCTGATCTACGGCAACAATCACGCCGATACGCTCTATGGTGATGCCGGCAATGACACCATGTATGGCGGTCATGGCAATGACCTGATGCATGGCGGCACCGGCAATGACGTCATGAGCGGCGGCGACGGCGAAGACACCGTCAACGGCGATGATGGCGACGATCTGCTGATGGGCGACAACCGTGCCGACGAACTGAATGGCGGCGACGGCGATGACGTCCTTCTGGGCGGCAACGGTGGCGATGACCTGAACGGCGACAATGGCAACGACTGCCTCTATGGCGAAGTTGGCAATGACGATCTGGACGGTGGCCGTGGCCATGACTTCCTGGATGGCGGTGAAGGCAATGACACCCTCTACGGCGGCGACGGCAACTTCAACGACTACCTGAAAGGTGGCGCGGGAGATGACGATCTGACCGGTGGCAACGGCAAGGATGTCTTCATCATCGACCTGACCTGGGACGGGGCTTCCTTCAGCTCCGGCGATGGCATCGACTGCATCAATGACTTTGACATTGATGAGGACCACGATGTGCTGGCCTTCCGCGTCACCAATATCGACGCTGGTGCAGGCACCTCGTCAGAGGCGGCCTTTGGCGCCCTGAATGGCGTGGCCAGTGTTTCGGATGATGGCACCGACACCACCATTTCTGTTGGTGGCGCCACCGTGGTCATCAAGGGTCTGACCAATGCCAATGGCTACACCTCCCTGGGACAGGACGCCCTGCCCTCTGGCGGTGTTGGCATCAATGCGGTCGGCACCGGCGACGCCGGCAGCTACGAGCCGATCCGGGTCGTGGCCAGCGATGACGGCTTTGACGACAGCTATGACAACATCTGGGGTCATACGCTCTGAGCCATAAGGAATGATCCTCCCGGGTGGCGGCCGCCACCCGGGGGGGTCTAGCCCTGGTTCAGGACAGCGATTTGGTCCCCGGCCAAGGATTGCCACCTTGGACCAGGGCGCTGATCTGCCAGCTTCAGAAACTTCACATCGTGCAACCGGGGGGTCACGGGTATGAAGACGAAACGGGTCTTTGACGGACAGCGGGGTGTTATCACCTCAATTTTTGTAGCGAGTATCTTTGTTAACCTGCTTGTCCTGACAGCGCCGCTGTACATGTTGCAACTGTTTGCCCGGGTCATGGCTTCGGGCAGCATGCCAACCTTGATTGCTTTGACCACCGGCGCGGCAATCGCGCTGGTGTTCTTCTTTCTCTTTGATGTCATTCGCCAGCGCCTCGTCGCCCGCCTCGGCTCGCGGCTGGAGGCCCGGCTGAGCCCGGTTGTCCTGCAAGGGATGATCAGCGGCAACCTGCCCGCGCCTCTGCGCACGGCGGAACCGATCCGCGACATTCAGGATCTGCGCGGCTTTGTCACCAGCCCGGTGTTCATTGCGCTCCTGGATGCGCCCTGGTCGCTGCTGTTCATCGGGCTGATCTTTCTGTTCAGCCCGATCCTGGGGCTGGTCTCGGTGGTGGGTCTGCTGATCCTGCTGGGGCTTGGCGTGCTGAGCGAGGTCTTTGCCCGCGCGCCCGGCAAGACCTCCGAGGAGGCCGCCCGCGAAACCAATGCCGCGGTTGAGGAGATGATGGTCAATGCCGAGATCATCCACGCCATGGGCAAGACCTCTGCCCAGATCGGCCGCTGGCGGGGGCGCGCCTTTACCGCCATTCTCTTTGGCACATTGGTCACCGACCGGGTGGCGCTGATGACCTCGCTGGCCAAGGCCACCCGCATGGGTCTGCAGATCGCCGTGCTTGGCGTGGGCGTGGTGCTGGTGATCAACAACCAGCTGACACCGGGGCTGATGATTGCCTCCTCGATCCTGCTGGGCCGGGCCGCCGCCCCGGTGGAGCAATCCATCGCCGGCTGGCGTGCCCTGCTCAAGGCCCGCAGCGCCATGGAACGGCTGAACCTCCTGCTGGCCCATGCCGAAGACACCAGCGACCGGATGGAACTGCCCGATCCCACCGGGCGGCTGTCGGTGGAAAATGCCACCGTGGTGCTGCCGGGGCGGCAGGATCCGCTGCTTCTCGACATCACCCTGTCGCTGCAACCGGGCCATGCGCTGGGGCTGATCGGCCCGTCGGGCGCGGGCAAGACCACATTGGCGCGGGCGCTGGTGGGGCTGCAACCGCTGGTGCGGGGCCATGTGCGCATCGATGATGCCGCCCTCACCGATTGGGACCCCGAACAGATCGGCCGCCATATCGGCTTTCTGCCGCAGCAGGTGGAATTGTTCCGCGGCACCGTGGCCGAGAATATCGCCATGATGGATCCGACATCGAAACCCTCTGATGTGGTGGCCGCCGCCAAACTGGCCCGCGTGCATGAGCTGATCCTGGCCCTGCCCGGCGGCTATAACGCCGAAGTCGGCCCGCGCGGCGGGTTCCTCTCCGCAGGGCAGCGACAGCGGATTGGTCTGGCCCGCGCCTTCTTTGGCGATCGCAAGCTGATCGTGCTGGATGAGCCCAATGCCAATCTCGACCCCGAAGGCGAAGAGGCCCTGGCCGCCGCCATCGAGGAGGTCTGCACCCGTGGTGCCATCGTGGTGGTGGTGACGCATCGGCTCAACCTGTTGCGGCGGGTCAGCCATGCCGCCCTGATACAGGAAGGGCGGATTGCCCGCTTTGGCGAGGCCCGTCAGATCATCGAAGCCGCCGCCCAGCCGATGAGCCGGGCCCAGAGCGATCCCAAGGTGACCAATCTCGCACCGCGCCGGGCGGCGGCCCGGACGGACACCGATGCAGAGGCCAGCGCCGCAGAAGGAGCCCAGTCATGAGCCGCAGCAACAGCCGGGAGCTGGCCCCGCGCGCCGCCAGCGAGATTGAAATAAACCGGGGCTTTCAGGACCTGATGCCCGATGGCTTCACCCTGCCCCGCACCCCGCCAACCCGCGTGCGCCAATTGGTGCTGTGGATGCTGGTCTGCGGCTTTGGCCTGTTTGGCGGTTTGGTGTTCTGGGCGACCAGGGCCGAGCTGACCAGCGCCGTGGTGGCCCCCGGGGAATTCACCGTGGATGGCGACCGGCTCAGCGTGCAGCATCTGGAGGGCGGCATCGTCCGCGAGATCAATGTGGCCGAGGGCGATATGGTTGCCGAGGGCGATGTGATCGCGGTGCTGGACGGGCGCCGGATGCGCGCCAACCGCGCCATCCTGACCAGCCAGATGGCCAGTCTTCTGGCCCAGCAGGCGCGGCTTAAGGCGGAGCTGGCCCAGGCTGATCAGATCGAGATCCCGGCCGAGCTGGACCAGCTGATTGCCGAGGATCCAGAGCTGGTCTCGCTGTTTGAGGTGCAGCGCGATGTCTTCGCCAGCAACCGCGCCTTGTATGAAGGTCAGGTGCAGATCCTGCGCGACCGGATTGCCCAGCTGGGCAAACAGCTCATCGGGCGGCAGGCGCGGCTGACCGCGGTCGAGGATCAGCTGACCCTGATCAGGGGCGAGGTCGCCGATCTGCACAAGCTCTATGAAAAAGGCCTGGTTCCCAAGACCCGGCTCAGCGACCGGCTGTTGCAGGAAACCGGGCTGATGGGCACGTTTGGCGCGCTGGAAAGCGACAGCGAAAACCTTCAGGAGCGTGTCGCCGAAACCGAGGAGCGCATTCTGCAGGTGCACCGCGACACGGTGAACCGGATCTCCAGCGAAACCCAGCTGGTGCAGGAGCGTATTCTGGACCTGCGCCAGCGGCTGGATGCGGCGGAGGATGTGATCGAACGCCAGACCATCCGCGCGCCGCAGGCCGGCCGGGTGGTGGAGCTCTCCATCAATACGCTGGGCCAGGTGCTGAACCCGGGCCAGAATGTGCTGGAGCTGGTGCCCTCGGGCAGCGATCTGATTGTCGTGACCCGCGTCTCGCCCACCGATATCGACGAGGTGGTGACCGGTGGCCGGGCCCGCGTGCAGCTCACCGCCTATAGTTTCCGCTCCACCCCGCCGGTCCGGGGCGAGGTGGTGATGGTGGCGGCCGACAGCATTGCCGATCTCAACAGCGGCATTCCCTATTACCGCGTTCACATCCGCATTCCGCCCGAAGAGCTGGCGGCGCTGCCCAACGTCAAGACCCTGCCCGGCATGCCGGCCCAGGCGATGATCGAAACCGGGCGGCAGACCTTGGCGGATTACCTGCTCAGCCCGGTGCTGCGCAGCATGTCGAACGCGTTGAGAGAGGGGAATGGCTGATCAGGGATGCGCGGCCGGTAAGACGTCTGGCGTTTCATACCTGGGGGGGACCTGATCAGACTTCCTTTCGCCCGTCCGGCCTCTGGCCGGGCGGGTCTTTATCTGGGCAGACCGCCGGCAGGCACCGTCGTGCAAATTAGGTCCGGTTCGGCCCAAATGTTTCGCGTGCGAAACATTTAGACAATAATGCTGACCTATTTCAAAAAGCAAACCCGTCTCTGACACGGGGCTTTTCCCCTGCCCTATTCCGTGGCGCGTTTCTTCACCCAGCCCAGAAAGGCCGCATCGGGGCGGCGCAGCCGCGGCGCGCCGGAGCGCACCCACATTTCGCGCCAGTCGGCCTCCAGCGCATAGACGTCAATGCCGGGGATCAGGCTGCGGGCCTGTTCCAGCGCGCGCGCACTCAGCACCGGCGGGCGCTGGCTGTTGTCCAGCACCGCATGTTTCTGGGAAAAGCGGATCAGATCCCCCGGCAGCTCTTCCATCGCGTAATCCGGCAGCGGCTGGGCGGTGATCATGTCGCGCAGCATCTTGCGGAACACCCGGCGCGGGCTGGCGGAGCCGGATTTCTTCAACAGCGTCTCCACCGAGATCTGCCAGCTGTCCTGGCGGCCGCAATGTTTGCGCGCCAGCTCATAGATGCGCCGCTCCAGCGGTTTGCGGAGACGGAAGTAATCGCGGCTGAGGGTCAGCACCGATTTCGACAGCACCGCGCGATAGATCCATTCGCTGAGCGTC
Organism: Phaeobacter sp. JH20_34; assembly: GCF_048056095.1. Lineage (NCBI taxonomy): Bacteria > Pseudomonadati > Pseudomonadota > Alphaproteobacteria > Rhodobacterales > Roseobacteraceae > Phaeobacter > Phaeobacter sp. JH20_34. The sequence goes on from NZ_JAYMWT010000010.1 coordinate 44,882, forward strand.
ACCACCACATTGACCATCCGCCCGCCGCGCGCCTTGCGCACGATCTCCCAGCTCTCGATCAGGCCAAAGCCGCTGGTGACCTCCTGCCCGCCGGTGACGATATTGGTGGTGATGCGGGTGCCCGCCAGCCGCTCGAACGCCTCGCGCAGGCGGCGGTAGGCATCGCCCGAGGTCTCGCGGTTGGTCGCCACCAGCAGATCATGGGCGGTGAGATGCAGCGTGCGGCTGACCTGCCGGCCGGCATTCACCGCCGCCATCAGCTGGCTGATGCAGAAGATCAGGATGTCCTTGTCATGGATCGTCGCCAGCCCTTTGACCGAGGGCACCACGGTGATCTCCGCACCATTATGTTCATAGTTCAGGATGCGCCGGTCCGGTCTTGTGCCGAGCGAGAACAGCGGATGCTCCATCGAGGCGAGATCGTTTTTCGGAATCGCATCGAAGATATCGCAGAGAAAGAAATCCCCCCCCTGCGCCGCGCTGCCCCCTGCGGTCATCTGGCCCGAAATCTGGCCTGCCATATTGCTGTCCCGTCTGCTCTGCCCGCCCCCCGCTTATCCGGGCCTTATGGCCTCTTTCGGGGTGACTCGCGTCTTCGTGGTTTTGATTACGCCCACCCTAAAGTTATCCACACCACTTCTCAACGGGGGTTCGGAGTCACTGGTTCGGGGGTTCAGAGTCAGTCTTTCGGGGTTTCGGAATCGCAGCAGCCCGAAAATCGGCTCCAAACGCCAATGAAAAAAGGGCTTTGCCGCCACTGGTGTTGCGCCTTAACTTATATATAACTCAATTATAACAGGTAGAAAAAATCGACAGGGCAGAAATTGCCCCGGTCCCGCCCCGGATCCAGCCGGTTTCTTTTACCGCAACTCCCGGATTTGCTTAGAAAATTCAAAACAGATGCGCATATATCTTCCATGTGCGCTGTTTTATGCTATCATCTCCAAAAGGCCGCACATCAAACAGGGAGCCCTACAGGTTCCCTGCACCGGCGGACCCAGGCAGAGGCGTGAGAGCAATGGCACGAGACATCCAGAAGAAAGATCCAGGCCGCAATGCGGCCGGGCTGCCCCCCTATTTCAACATCGACCCCGACGCCGCCCTCGGCGATCTGGAGGCCCCCACCAGCACCGGCGGCTTTGCCGATATCGCCGAGGCCTGCGCGCGCGGCCGGGCCGATCTCTCCAGCCGGGGCATGAACGAAGAGGGCCGCAAGGAGCTGCGCCTGTTCTCCACCTGGGAGATCACCCGCTATCTGATCCCGGTCGCCCAGGCCCATTTCCGCCGGGTGCTGAAGGCCAACCCAGATCTGCCGCAGGGCCGCTCCGAGACCGAAGGTGGCGCCAAATGGTTCACCCTCGACGAGGTGCTGCGCCTGCGCGCGCATTTTGCCGCCCAGGGATCCAAGGCGAAGGATTACCAGCCCTACCGCCCCGAAGGGCTGCCCGCCAAAATGGTCGCCGTGGCCAACTTCAAGGGCGGCGTCGGCAAGACCTCCACAGCGGCCCATCTGGCGATGTCGGCGGCGCTGGATGGCTACAAGGTGCTGGTGATCGATCTTGATAGCCAGGGTTCGATGACCTCGATCTTTGGTGGCCGCGTGGAGGATGAATGGCAGACCGCCTTTCCGCTCCTGGCGCGCCATTACGGCGATCACCTGCGCCTGGAAAACCAGCGCCGTCTGGATCGCGGCGATGCGCCCCAGCCGCTGGACGACAGCCTGTCGGCGGCGATGGGCATGACGGCAGCGGATGTGATCCAGCCTACCCATTGGCCCAATATCGATCTGATCGGCGCGCAGCTGAACCTCTACTGGGCGGAGTTCCAGATCCCGGTCTGGCGGATGGCCGCGCGCAGCTGGAAGCTCTGGGATGCGCTCACCGAGCGGCTGGAGGCTGATGGCGTGCTGGAGCAATACGACGTGATCTTCATCGACACGCCGCCGGCGCTTGGCTATCTCACCATCAACGGGCTGTCGGCAGCGGATATCCTTCTGGTGCCGATGGGCGCGTCGTTTCTGGAATTCGACAGTACGGGGCGGTTCTTCGATATGCTGCATTCCACCTTCGCCTCCATCGAGGAGGGCGAGAATCTGGCGGCGCGCGCGCTGGGGCGGCCGGAGATTGCCTTTGAATGGGATGCGGTGCGCACGGTGATCACCCGCTATGACGGCGCCCAGCAGGGCGAGCTGGCGGCCTTGATGCAGGCCTATCTGGGGCCCACCCTGTCGCCGCACCGGCAGGATTACACCGCGCTGATCGGCCAGGCCGGCGAGCAGGTCAATGGCATCTACGAGGCCGATTACCGCGATTTCAACCGCGAGACCTACGCAAGGGGGCGCGAGACCTTTGACGCCACCTATGCGGCCTTCAAGCGGCTCCTGCTGGCGGTCTGGCGCCGGGATGAGTTGCAGATGCAGCGCGCGGCGCAGTAACGGGCTAAAAACGCAAAGCGCCTCATACTGCGACCCTGCACCCCCCAAAGGGCAAACAGGGCGTGCAGGGATCAGAACAGGCGCAGGAAGAGGACAGGCAGATGGCAAAACGCAAACGGCTTTCACCGGCACAGCCGACCTATCTCAGCACGGCACCTGAGAACAAATCCGCCCTCGGCGGCCCCGGTTCGCTGTCAGCGCCGCCGATTGCGCAGGTCGCCTCCGAAGCCGCCACAGAGGGCGCGCTGCAGGAGCTGACAGCGGTGCTGGAGACCGCCCGCGCCAAGGGGCTGATGATCGAGGAGATCGCGCTTGGCGCCATCGACGAGACCCATCTGGTGCGCGACCGGCTGGAGCAGGACGAGGAAGAGATGGGGGCGCTGGTCGGATCCCTGCGCGCCCGTGGCCAGCAGACCCCGATCGAGGTGGTCGCCCTGGGCGCGCAGGCCCCGGCGGGCAAGACCCATGGTCTGATCTCCGGCTGGCGCCGTCTGACCGCGATGCGCAGGCTATATGCCGAGAGCAATGATCCTGCCTTTGCCACCATCAAGGCGCTGGTGATCCAGCCCGACGGGGCCGAGGGCGCCTATGTGGCGATGGTCGAGGAAAACGAAATCCGGGTGAACCTCTCCCATTACGAACGCGCCCGCATTGCGGTACGGGCGCTGCGCGAAGGGGTCTACAGCAGCCAGAAATACGCGCTGCAATCGCTCTTTGCCAATGCCACCCGCGCCAAACGCTCCAAGATCGGCAGCTTTGTCACCCTGGTCGAGGCGCTGGATGAGGAGCTGCTGTTTCCCACCGCCATCCGCGAGAAACTGGGGCTGGGGCTGGCGCGGGCCTTTGTGCAGGATCCGGGCTTTGCCGATGCGGTGGTCGCGGCCCTGCGCGCCACCACCCGCCCCACGGCGGAGGCGGAACAGGCGCTGCTGAGCCAGCTGCTTGAGGCCCATGAGGGGAGTGAGATCGCGCCGGCAGATCCGCCGGATGCGGCCCCTGCCCCGGTTCCGTCCTCTGCCCCGGGTCCTTCTCCGGTGCCACGGGTGCGCAGCCTGGATCCGGCGGACAGCATCGGCGCACATGAGCGGGTGAGCGTGCAGGCCGCCGCTGGCGTGCGGCTGGGATTCACCCCCGGCCAGCAGCGGATCGAACTCACCGGGACAGCGGTGGACAGCACCCTGATGGAGGATCTGAAGGCCTGGCTGCGCCACCGCTGAACAGAGTCTGAGGATGATGTGAAAAGACCCTGATACAGCTGTATCAGGGTCTTTTTGTGTTTGGGGCGATGTCCGGGTGGGTTTAGCGGCCCACCCCGATATAGGTCTCGAACCCGGCGCGTTTGGCGGCTTTGGCGGTGTAGATATTGCGCAGATCCACCATCCGGGGCTGCGCCATCTTGCGCCCCAGCGCCTTCAGGTCGAGGGCGCGGAATTCATTCCATTCCGTCAGCAGCACCACCAGATCGGCATTGCGCACGGCCTTGTAGGGATCGTCTTCCCATTTGACACCGGGCAGTAGATCGCGGCCTTCGGCCTCGCCCTGCGGGTCCACCACCCGCACCTTGGCGCCGCCGCCGATCAGGGCCGGCACGATGGTGAGGCTGGGGGCCTCGCGCATGTCATCGGTATTGGGTTTGAAGGTGACGCCAAGCACCGCGATGGTCTTGCCGTTGAAACTGCCGTCACAGGCATCGCGCAGCTTCTCCAGCATCCGCGCCTTGACCTCCTGATTGACCCGCATCACCGTTTCGGTGATCTGCATCGGATAGGCGTGGTCCTGCCCGATGCGCGCCAGCGCGGCGGTGTCCTTCGGGAAACACGACCCGCCATAGCCGGGACCGGCATGCAGAAACTTATTGCCGATGCGCCCGTCCAGCCCGATGCCACGGGCGACCTCCTTTACATCGGCGCCCACCCGTTCACAGAGGCCTGCGATTTCATTCATGAAGGTGATCTTGGTCGCGAGAAACGCATTGGCGGCATATTTGATCATCTCGGCGCTTTCGAGATCGGTGGTGAGGATCGGGAAATCGCGCAGGTAAAGCGGCCGGTAGATCTCGGCCATGACCTCGGCGGCGCGGTCGTTCTGCACGCCGACAACCACCCGGTCGGGGCGCATGAAATCATCAATCGCCGCCCCTTCGCGCAGGAATTCCGGATTGGAGGCGACGTCAAATTCCGCCGCCGGATTGGCTTTGGCAATCACCTGTTTCACCTGCCGGTTGGTGCCCAGGGGCACGGTCGATTTGGTGACCACCACGGTATAGCCCTGAAGGGCGGCGGCGATCTCCTCGCTGGCGGCCATCACATAGGTGAGATCGGCATGGCCATCGCCGCGCCGCGTGGGCGTGCCAACGGCTATGAACACCGCTTCGGCCTCGGCCACGGCGGCGGCCAGATCATCGGTAAAGGACAGCCGGCCCGCAGCCACATTGCGCGCCATCAGATCCTCCAGCCCCGGCTCGTAGATCGGCACCTCGCCGGCCTGCAGCCGCGCAATCTTGGCCGCATCCTTGTCGACACAGATCACATCATGGCCAAAGTCGGAAAAACAGACGCCGGAGACCAATCCGACATATCCGGTGCCAATCATTGCAATGCGCATGGGGGCGGTCCTTTGCTGTTGCCTCATATCCTCCGCTTGCAGGGGCGGAGTGTTGGGGATCAGACATATACGGGCGCGCGGGAAGCGGGAACCGGAATTTTGGTCAGGACTCAGGCTGATCAGGGTGCGGAAGTGGCCCAATGGGGAGGGGAGTGAAATAGGTCCGGTTCGGACCAAATGTTTCGCACGCGAAACATTTGGTCAATTATGCTGACCTAATTTGAGGGGATGTCCTGATCCCGATTTTACAGAAATCGGGAGGCCTGCGGCGCGAGTATTTGGGGAAAGGTGACAGGTCAGAAGCGCATGTCGCGCCAGATCAGCCCTGCCCGGATCAGCCTTGGGTGCCGCTGTAATACGCCCGGTACCAGGCCACAAACCGCGCGACGCCTTCTGCGACGCTGACCTGCGGTTCATATCCGGTGAGCTGGCTCAGCAAGCTGGTATCGGCCCAGGTGGCAGGCACATCGCCGGGCTGCATGTCCATCAGGTTTTTGCGGGCCGTGATCCCCAGCGCGGTTTCCAGCGCCGCGATATACTCCATCAGCGGCGTGGGTCTGGAGGCGCCGATATTGACCACCCGGAAGGGGGCGACAGGGCTGAGATTGTCCTGTTCCGAGACCGGCTGATCCCCCGGCACCGCGTCGATCAGCCCGGTGATGCCCGCAACCAGATCGTCGATATAGGTGAAATCCCGGCTCATCCTGCCGTGGTTATAGACATCGATCGCCTCACCGGCCTCTATCGCCCTGGTGAATTTGAACAGCGCCATATCGGGCCGGCCCCAGGGCCCATAGACGGTGAAAAACCTGAACATCGTGGTCGGCAGCCCGTAGAGATGGGCATAGGAATGCGCCATTGTCTCGCCGGCCTTCTTGGTGGCGGCATAAAAGGACATCTGATGATCCGCCTGCTGGCGCTCATCAAAGGGCATCTGCGTGTTGGCGCCATAGGCCGAGGAGGTGGAGGCGATCAGCATATGGGCGGGCGGATGGGCGCGGGCGGCCTCCAGCAGTTCAAAGGTGCCGATCAGATTGGCCTCAAGATAATCGCGCGGCGCATCGATGGAATGGCGCACCCCGGCCTGGGCGGCGAGATGGATCACCACATCCGGTTTATGGGTGGCAAACAGCCCCATCAGGCGGCCGGGATCTTCCAGCTTGCCAATGATTGGCGTGAAGCCCGCGTAGTCCGCCAGCCGCGCATGGCGGCACTCCTTCAGGGTGACGTCGTAATAGGGCGAGAGGCAATCCAGCCCAATGACATGCCAGCCTGCGGCGAGCAGCCGGTCTGCAAGGTGATAGCCGATAAAGCCGGCCGATCCGGTGATAAGAGCGGTTTTCATGCCCCTTAGGTGGCGGCTTGGACGCGGGGTGTCAAATGCTTCCTGTGGCGCGGGAAAGCGACCTGTGACCGGCAGGTGAATTGACAGCACGGTCTATTTATGAGCTTTGCGCCCTGAACCAGATCCGCCGCCGCCCACAGGAGCCTTTGCCACCGTGACTGAAACCCTGATCCCCGAGCCCGCGCATCAGGCTGCGGCCGCCGCTGGTGCTACCGCTGGTGCCGGACGTCTGGTGGCGGTGGTGGTCACCTATAATCGGCTTGCGAAACTCAAGGTGACATTGGCGCGGCTGCTGGAGAGCCCGGGCGCGGAGCTGGCCGCTCTGGTGGTGGTGGACAATGCCTCTGACGATGGCACCGGCGACTGGCTGGCGACCTGGGGCGCGGATCATTCGCGGGTTGATGTGGTGACCAGTGCCACCAATCAGGGCGGGGCCGGGGGCTTTGCCCTGGGGATGCAGCGCGCGATGGAGGCCCATACACCAGACTGGCTGGTGGTGATGGATGATGACGGCCGCCCGGAACCCGGCGGGCTGGCGGCGTTTCACGCCATGGGGCAGAGCGGTGAGCTGGCCCATTGGGACGCGGTGGCGGCGGCGGTCTATTTCCCAAGCGGCGAGATCTGCGAGATGAACCGCCCCTCGCGCAATCCGTTCTGGAGCCTGGGGCATTTCCTGTCCACCGCGCGCAAAGGGCGCGATGGGTTCCATATTCCGCGCAGCGCCTATGACGGCGGGCTGAGCGCGATTGATGTGACGTCTTTTGTGGGGTTTTTCATCTCGGCGGCGGCGGTGCGGCGGGTGGGCTACCCGGATCCGGACCTGTTCATCTATGGTGATGATGCGCTTTATACGCTGGGGCTCAGTGCGGCGGGCGGGCGCATCTGCTTTGCCGCCGATGTGCGGTTCGAGCATGATTTCTCCACCTTCAGCAATGGCGACAGCGGCCAGCGCTTTCGCCCGCTGTGGAAGGTCTATTACCACCACCGCAATCTGCTGCTGCTTTATCGGCAGGCGGCGGGCTGGCTGTTCTGGCCGGTGCTGCTGCTGATCCTGCCGAAATGGATCCTGAAAGTGCGTCATCACCCCGGCGTGCGCCGCGCCTATCTGCGGCTCACCTGGCTGGCGGTGCGCGACGGGCTGCTGCGGCGTCTGGGGCGCCGCCATGCCGCGGTGCTGGCAGAGGCTCGCGAATAAATAAGGCGCAGATCAGCGGTTCAGGATCACCCGGTGATAGCGGCGCATCAGGATCAGGCCCAGGGCGGTCAGTGTCATACCGATCAGCAGCACATAGGCATGGCTGACGTAATCGGCATTATAGGTGGGATAAAATCCGGTGCGCATCAGCCCGATGATATGCAGAAGCGGATTATACCACAGAATGTCCTGTGCCACCGGCGGCAGGTCCTCGTAGATATAGATCACGCCGGAGGCCAGGAACAGCGGCCGGGTGATGATCGACCAGGCCACATCCCACAGGGGAAACAGCCCCATCAGCACCGCATTCATGCAGCCGACCCCCAGCCCGAGGATCATGGCGAGGGCGATGGCTTCGACCAGGGGGGGCAGGTCGATGGCGGTGCGGCTGTCGATCACCGCGAGGATACCGGTCATCAGCAGGGTGGTGATGACAATGCTGGTCAGGCTGTTCAGCACAAACCGTGCCAGGATCGCATCCAGCCAGGTGACAGCGGGGTATCGCAGCAGGGGGCGGGAATAGGCAAGCGCCCGCGCAACGGTGCCGGAGAGAGTCTGATACAGGTTAAATGGCAGGAATCCGGTTGCGTAAAACAGCAGGAAACTGGTGCCGAGCGACGGCGTGCGGATCACCAGCGAGAAGCCCAGCGACAGGAACAGGATCGCGGCCAGGGGCTCCAGGATCCCCCAGAGATAGCCACCGGGGGTGCGCCCGTAGCGGGTCGACATCTCGCGCAGCACCAGCGCGGCCACGGTGCGCAGCGTCGCCATGCTGCGGCGGTGGCGGCGATGCGGATTGGCGGCGGGGCTGGTGGGGATCTGGGCCGGCGTCTGGGCGGGAGCCTGTGCCGTAACCTGTGTCTTTGGCGGGCTTAACGGACGGGGCTGAGCCGGGGGCGCAGAAGAAGACAGGCTGGCCATGAACACCCCATGAATACCCATTGTGAAACGCGGATCGCGAACGGTATTATGAGAGAAACAAAAGACAATGACAAACGGCTTGGGGCAGGGTGCTTTTGGGCCAGGACAGGTTGATCATGACACAGACGCCCCCGTCGGCCCTGGCCGGACGCCCCGCCTCAGAAGAGGCGACATCAGAGGAGGCGGCTGCGGCAGATACCGCAGCAAGCACAGCAACCGGTACACCCGCGGCCTCTCCTGCTGCCACAGCATCGGACACGGCCCCGGATGCAGCAGAGGCCGCCGCCCCTGTCCAGCGGGTGCCGGATCCGGTCAAACAGCTGAAACGGGTACGGCGCAAGGCGCGCAAGGCCGAGGCCGCCGTGGCCGAGCTGGAGGCGCGTATCGCTGAGGCCGAGCAGCGCCCGGCCTATCCGCTGGCACGGCCTGCCAGCATGAAAAAACGCCACTGGGGGCTGGTGATCAGCTTTGTGGCCTTGGTGCTGGCGCCGCTCCTGGCGGTGATGATCTATCTCTGGACCTTTGCCGAGGATCAATATGCCTCCACCGCAGGCTTTACCGTGCGCAGCCAGGAAAGCAGCGGCGCCAATGATCTTCTGGGCGGGCTGGCGCAATTTACCGGCAACAGCAGCGCCTCGGACAGCGACATCCTCTATGAATTCATCCAGAGCCAGGAAATGGTGGCCGCGGTCGATGCGGCGGTGGACCTGCAGGGGCATTACAGTGCGCTCTGGCCGCGCGACTGGGCCTTTGCGCTCTGGCCGGAGGCGACGATCGAGGATCTGACCTGGTACTGGCAGCGCATTGTCGGGATCTCCTTTGACAGCGGCTCGGGGCTCATTGAGGTGCAGGCGCTGGCCTTTGACGCAGAAACCGCGCAGGCGATCACAAAAGCCATCGTCGCCGAGAGCCAGACCCGGATCAATGCGCTCAATGAACAGGCGCGCGCCGATGCGATGCGCTATGCCCGCGCCGATCTGGACGAGGCGCTGGAGCGGCTGAAGGAAGCGCGTCAGGCGCTGACCCAATTTCGCACCCGCACCCGGATCGTCGATCCCGAGGCCGATATCCAGGGCCGTATGGGGGTGATGAACAACCTTCAGCAGCAGCTGGCCGAGGCGCTGATCCAATATGATCTTCTGCGGGGCACGGTCAGCGAGGCGGATCCGCGGCTGACCAAGGCGCAGCAGCACATCGACGTCATTCGCGACCGCATCAATATCGAACGGCAGACCTTTACCTCTGACAATACCGACACCGGTGGTGTCGGTGAGGATTACCCGTCGCTGATTGCCGAATTCGAACGGCTGACGGTGGATCGCGAATATGCCGAGGAAAGCTACCGTGCCGCGCTGACGGCGCTGGAGGTGGCACGCGATGATGCCGCCCGTCAGAGCCGCTATCTGGCGACCTATATCAACCCCACCCGCGCCACGGAGCCGGAATACCCGCGCCGCGCCGTGCTGGCGGCCCTGGCCGGGCTGTTCCTGCTGCTGACCTGGTCGATTCTGGCGCTGATCTATTATTCGATCCGCGACCGCAGCTGAGGCGAGAGGGCAGGGCAGTGATCCGGTTTGAAAATCTGACCAAGAGCTTCTGGCTCAAGGGGGAGCGGCGGGTTGTCATCGACAATCTGAACCTGACGCTGCCGACGGGCCGGTCGCTGGCGCTTCTGGGGCGCAACGGGGCGGGCAAATCCACCCTGCTGCAGCTGGTGGCGGGCACCATGCGCCCGGATCATGGCGAGATCATCTCCGATGGGTCGATCTCCTGGCCGGTGGGGCTGGCGGCGTCGTTTCATGGCGATCTGAGCGGGGCGGAGAACGTCCGTTTCATCGCCCGGATCTATGGGGTCGATACCGATGATCTGGTGGCATTTGTCGAGGATTTTGCCGAATTGGGCAAATTCTACCATATGCCGATGCGCAGCTATTCCTCGGGGATGCGGGCGCGGCTGACCTTTGGTGCGTCTATGGGGATCAAATTCGACACCTATCTGGTGGATGAGGTGACGGCGGTGGGCGATGCCGCCTTCAAGCGCAAGAGCCGCGATATCTTTACCGACCGGATGCGCCACTCCAGCGCCATTCTGGTCAATCATTCGATGCGCCAGCTGCGCCAGTTCTGCAATGCGGGGCTGGTTCTGGACAATGGTCGGCTGCGCTATTTCAGCGATCTGGATGAGGCCATTGCCGAGCATCACCGCCTGATGGCGGTCTGATGGCGGTCTGGCGGCGCTGCCCGATCTGCGGTTATGTCGTCGCAATATTCTGAAACAAAAGGGAAATGCGGCTCTTCGCCTGTGCGGAAACCGAACCTTGTGTGCCTCTGGATTGTTTGACAAAAAGGGCAGGGGACGCAAACAGGACGGGGTGCCGGGGTGAATATACTGATGGTGGGCGCAGGGCTTTCGGGTGCTGTGATCGGACGGCATCTGGCCGAGGCAGGCCACAGGATCACGGTCATGGACAGCCGCAGCCATATCGGCGGCAATTGCCATACCGAGCGCGACGCCGAGACCGGCGTCATGGTGCATGTCTACGGGCCGCATATCTTTCACACCGATGACGGCGAGGTCTGGGACTATGTGAACCGTTTCGCGCGTTTCCTGCCCTATAAGAACCGGGTGAAGACCACCAGCCTGGACCCCGAGGGGCGGCGCGGCGTGTTCTCGCTGCCGGTGAACCTGCATACGATCAACCAGTTCTTCGGCAAGACCCTGCGCCCCGAAGAGGCGCATGATTTCATCACCGAAGAACAGGCCGATACCTCCATCACCGATCCGCAGACCTTTGAGGAACAGGCGCTGCGCTTTGTCGGCCGCGATCTTTATGAGGCGTTTTTCAAGGGCTATACGATCAAGCAATGGGGCGTGGCGCCAAGCGCGCTGCCGGCCTCGATCCTGAAGCGGCTGCCGGTGCGGTTCAACTACGACGACAATTACTTCTTCCACAAATATCAGGGCATGCCGGAGGACGGCTATACCGCGATGATCGCCAAAATCCTCGATCATCCGGGCATAACGGTCAAGTTAGAGACTGTTTTTGATCAGTCCCAGGCGGCAGATTTTGACCATGTGTTCTACTCCGGGCCGCTGGATGGGTATTTCGACTACCAGCTGGGGCGGCTTGGCTACCGGACGCTGGATTTCGAACGCTTCACCCATCAGGGCGATTATCAGGGCTGCGCGGTGATGAACTACGGCGAGGAAGAGGTGCCCTATACCCGCATCACCGAGCACAAGCATTTCGCGCCCTGGGAAAGCCACGACGGCTCGGTCTGCTACCGCGAATATTCCCGCGCCGCAGAGCCCGAGGACATCCCCTATTACCCGATCCGCCAGGTCGAGGAGAAGGCGCTGCTGGGCGATTATGTGGCGCTGGCGGAACAGGCCCAAGGGGTGACCTTTGTCGGCCGTCTGGGCACCTATCGCTATCTCGATATGGATGTGACCATCCGCGAGGCGCTGGACACCGCCCGCGGGTTCCTGGCGGCTGAGGCGCAGAACGCCCGGGTGCCTGCGTTCTTCGTGGCGCCGCTCTGAGCGGATCGGAGCGGATGTGACAGGCGGATGTGACCGGGCGGGCCGCTGCCGGGGCGGCGGCTTGGTCTGGACCCGTGCCGGATGTTAGAGTAGGGCTTGGGCGCTGGAAAACAAGGCTGATGCAGAAACGAGATGGAGCCGATGAGCGACAAGACCGGAGCCAGACCCAAGACGCTTGTGATTCACATCGGCGACCACAAGACCGGGACCACCACCATTCAGAACGCGCTGGCTGTTGGCAGCATTCAGCTGCATGACGCCAAGCTGCTGTACCCGGCCAAGCTCAACCATAATTACCTGACCGGGTTCATCACCAGCTATCGCAAGGGCACCCCCCTGCCCAAGCATCTTGAGGATCGCGATGGTCTGGAAGAGGTGGCAGCCCAGATTGCGGCCTCGGATGCGGATTATGCGGTGCTGTCCGCCGAGGCCTTTGAAAACATCCCGGCACCGGAATTCCACGATCTGGTCGAGACCTTCTTTCGCGGCTGCGCCGATCGCATCCATATCGTGGCCTATGTGCGCCCCCATGCGCAGCGGATCCTGTCGAGCTATGCCGAGCAGATCAAGATCGGCTGGTATCGCGACAGCATGCAGGACTTCTTTGACCACAATCTGCAAAATGGCCGGTTCCATTACGCGCCGCGCTTTGCCCAGTGGCGGGCGCTGTTCGGCGATGAGTTCACCCTGCGCCCGATGATCCGCAAGGAGCTGAAAAACGGTTCGGTACTGGATGATTTCGCCGAGGTGGCCTTTGACGGGCGGCCCTGCACGGTGGAGGAATTCGAGCCTGAAAACCAGGCCATGACCGTGCGCGAGCTGGCGCTGATGTATTTCCTGCAGGGCCAGTTCCAGGAGCAGGACCCCTGGCTGCGCCATACGCTGGGCTGGGAATTGTCGCGCCAGCTGGACCGTTCGCGCAGCGAGAGCGAGGCCAAGGTGCGCAAACTGGTGATGGCGCGGGATCTGGCCGAGGCCGCCACCGCCGCCTACCGCAGCGATGCCGAGATCATGGATCGCGAATTCTTTGGCGGCCGGCCGCTCCTGCGGAATGCGCTGCGCGACATGGAAAAACAATCCGCCCCGCGTGCGCCCTCGCTGGATCCGAGTCAGTTCTTCAGCCCCGAACATCTGCGCAATCTGACCGTCATGGCCAAGATCATCGAAGGTATGCTGGAACGGCAGGGCAAATGGCCCTCCTATTTCCACAGCCACCGGATCAAGGATATTGAGCGGCACAAGAATGCGCGTCTGGGGCTGGATGAAAATGGCGATCCGCTGGACCCCGAGGCGGAGATGCCGACCGTATCCGAGACCGCAGCGCCGCCCGCCACACAGAGCGCCGCCACCACATCTGACAGGCCGGCCCAGACACCACCGCCCGCCCGCGCCCTTGCACATGCCGCAGCCGCGGCTGCGCCACAGAAGGATCAGCCATGAATATCCGTTCCTCCCTTGCCGCGGTCATCGTGACCTATAACCGGCTGGACAAGCTGAAGCGCGTGATCGCCGCCCTGCAGGCACAGATCTGCCTGCCGGAACGGGTCTTTGTGATCGACAATGCCTCCACCGATGAAACCGGCAGCTGGCTGAGCCAGCTGCAGAAGGACGACCCCCGGTTTCAGCATGTGCGCCTGCCGGAAAACATCGGCGGCGCCGGTGGCTTTTACGAGGGCGCGCGGGTGGCCTATGAGGAAGGTTATGATTTCATCTGGTTCAGCGATGACGACGCCTATCCCGAGCCCAATGCCATTGAGCTGCTGCTGACCGGCATCAAGGATTTCGAGGCGCGGTTCACCTGGCGGCCGTCTTTTGCCTGTTCGGCGGTGAAATGGACCAATGGCGATCTCTGCGAGATGAACACGCCCTCAACGGTCTGGGACTGGCCGCGGTTCTACAGCCCCGAGACGCCCTATTTCCTGGTCGGCTCCTGCTCCTTTGTCTCGGTGCTGGTGCCGCGTTGGGCGATCCAGAAACATGGCTTTCCGATCAAGGAATATTTCATCTGGTACGATGACGCCGAATACACCCAGCGTATCGCCAAATCCTATCCCGGCATCTACTGCCCCAACAGCGTGGTGGTCCATGATGTGCCGGAAAACAAGGGCGTGAACTATTCGCTGGTGAACCAGGCCAATATCTGGAAATTCCGCTATGGTGCGCGCAATGAGGCCTCGTTCCGCCGCCGCGAACAGGGCTGGGCCGGGGTGGCGGTCTTTGCCCGCGGGGTGCGGCGGCAGATGCGCCAGGGCAATGTGGAGAAATCGCTGCGCCGTGAGGTCTACAAGGCGATCTGGCAGGGCTGCTCCTTCAACCCGCCGATCATCCGCCCCGACCCCGATACCGGCGTCTGAGGCGAGATCTGCCCGCAAGACCACCCGCAGCGCCGGATCCGCCGGACAGATGTATCACAGATCAAAAGGACAGGCAGGGAGCCCCCATGTCTCAGGACAGAGAGTATATCGATCAGGAGATCGCCCAGATCCGTTTCATCTATGAAACGCTCTACCCCGAGATCCCGGTCGAGGCCCATATGTGGTGGGAAGAGGCCAAGCTGCCGACCCCGGCGGTGCAGCCGCAGGATATGTCCTATGGCGCCGAGATGATGGCGCTGACCTATATTGGCAATCTGCGCACCGGGCCGCAGGAAACCCCGGCGCTGCCGGGCAAGCGGGTGTTTGTCACCATCCCCTCGCCGCGTCAGGTGGCGGTCCGCGAAAGTGCCGGCGGCGTGGCCTGGCACAAACGGCCGCGTAAATATCGCGCCATTCACGCGCTCTCGCCGATATTGGCGGAGCAGATGAAATACCAGATCGAGGCCCGGCGCTGGCGCAAGCTTCCCGCCCGGCATAAATTCTCCCGGCTGGCCTGTTCGCGTGGCATCTTCGAGACCCAGACGATGGCCCCTGAGGGGCGCCATGGCGGCAAGGAGCCGGCAATCCTGATCGGGTTGCACTGGCTGGATGTGGGCGGCGCCGAAAGCCTTGGCATCGACAGCATCCGCTGGGCGCTGGACGCCGGGTTGCGGGTGTTTGTCATGGTCGGGCAGGAAGGTCCCGAACGGCTGCTGGCCAAGCTGCCGGAAGATCCGCGCCTGCAGCTGATCCGCACCGATCGCTATCTGCCGCGCAGCCAGACCAGCGCCTTTGTCAGTCAGCTGATTGCGCAGGAAAACATCATCCTCACCCACAATCACCACTGTGTGCCGCTCTATGATGCGCTGCCGACGATCAAGTTGCGCCATCCGCATGTGGTCAATCTCGACAGCACCCACATCGTGGAATATGCCGATGGCGGCTATCCGCGGATTTCCGGTGTCTGGAGCAATTTTATCGACCATCACCATGTGATCAGCGGCGAGCTGGAGCGGTTCTACAAGGAACGCTTCCGGGTTTATGGCAGCAAGCTGGTGCTGGGGCGTCTGCTGGATGACAGCCGTCGCGGCGCTGACGTGGCGCCGGTGCGGATCCGCGCGGGCCAGACCCGCTGCCGCGTCGCCTTTGTCGGGCGGATGGTGCATCAGAAACGCCCGGTGGTGGCGCTGTCGATCATCCGGCGGCTGCGGGCTTGGGGCAAACGCAACGGCGTGGATTTCCGCTTTGATATGGTGGGCGAGGGCCCCTATCGCGGCGCGGTGGAACATCTTTTGACCCGCTACCGTCTGGCGGATGTGGTGCATCTGCATCCCGCAGGCACCGATGTGCCGGGCCTTCTGGGGCAGAGCGATATCCTCCTGGTGCCGTCCTCGAACGAAGGGCTGGCGCTGGTCTGCTATGAGGCGATCGAGGCCGGCTGTGTGCCGATCTGCTCCGATGTGGGGGCGCAGGCGGAGATCTGCCCGCCGGAGACGCTGGTGGCCTGGTCGCCGCTGCAGGCGGTGCGCGAGAGTGTCGCGGTGGTGCAGCGGCTGTTGCGCGAGGAGGGTTTTGCCGAGGGGGTGGAGGCCGGGCAGCGCGCCCGGATGCAGGCCTTGCAGAATGACCCTTCGGCGCGCGAGGTGCTGTCGCAGCTGTATCGTGATGCGCTGGCGGCGGTCGCGGCGGAACAATCGCTTTCGAAAGACCCCGCCAAGCGTCGCAGGACCAAGAGCAAGGCCCCGGCATGACCCGCAGGCTGTGGCTGCATATCGGCTCGCATAAGACCGGATCGACCTCGTTGCAGACCGCGCTGCGACAGGGGCAGAGCGACAAGACCCTGGGCGGCTGGAGCTATCTGCATGCAAGGCCGCGGGTGGATTTCAACCCGCTGGTGCGCTGCCATGGCATGGGCGCGGGCATGCACACCGAGTTGCGCTGGCCGTTTCTGGAGCGGCGCATGGCGGATGCCGATCATCGCGGCCATGGCGACTGTATCCTGTCCAGCGAGATGCTGTTCTGGCTGATGGATGTCGCGGATCTGGAGGCGCTGCGCCAGCAGCTGCGTGCGCATTTCGACGAGATCAAGGTGGTGGCCTATCTGCGCCGCCAGGATGCGCTGGCGCTGTCGCACCGCAAACAGGTGGTGATGGGGCGGGCGGCCTATCAGTTCTACGGCGCGCAGATCCGGGGGCTGCCCGAATTCCAGCCGCATATGATGCGCTATTTCGACTATGCCACCAAGCTGGCGCGGTGGGAGCAGGTGTTCGGGGCCGGGAATGTCACCGTGCGCCGGTTCCAGCGCAGCGATCTGCTGGGCGGCGATACGGTGCTGGATTTCTACCATCTGGTGGGGCTGACGCCGCCGCCGGAGCTGCCGGTGGAAAATGCGGCCTGGTCGCGCAGCCAGCTCTTGGCGGGCTTGTGGCTGCGCCAGCGCGGCTATCCGCGCCAAAGCTTTGCCGAGGCGGTGCAGGAGCTGCCGGATGATGGCCGGCTGATGCCTGCGCGGGATGATGCGGCGGCGTTTCTGGCGCGGTTTGAGGCGATCAACCGGGCGCTGGCGGCGCGCTATGACCCGCAGGGGCCGGAGATGTTTTTTGACTGCGATCTGAGCCGTTACCCGGAACAGGGCAATGGCGAGGGGCTGGTGGGGGATGCGGTGGTGACGCCGGAGGTGCTGGCCGAGCTTGAATCGCGGGCGCGGGCGGAGATGGCGGCGCGGGAGCTGCCGCTGGATGCGCTGAACCCGGATGATCGGCTTTAATCACCACACAGGCCACGACGCAGGCCACCCGGGCTGACCTTTGATCCTGCATCCCCCTCCGCAAGAGATTGCGGGGGGATTTTTTATGCGGGCGCGGGGCCGGTCATGGGAGATCAGGTCAGAGCTCAACCCGGATCTGCGCAAAAGAAAAGGCCCCGCAAAGCGGGGCCTTTCCGAAGACATGTGACAGCGCCAATTAGGCGAAGTCGAAGTCGAACTCTGCGCCAGCCAGCGAGGCCAGCGTCACACCGCCTGTCGCGCTCAGCGTCACGGTGGTGTCATCGTCGATCTGGATGAAGACCTCTGCGGATGTACCAGTACCGGTCTGGTAAGCTACGGCCATCACGTCTGCCAGGCTGTCGAAACCTTCGGAAGCTGCGAAGGCCAGGATGTCCTCAGCAGCGTCATAGTCGGTGATTTCAGTGTTGCCAGCGTTGGCTTTCAGCACAAATGTGTCTGCACCGTTGCCGCCAGCCATCACGTCCTTACCGTCGCCGAGGCTCATGAACAGGGTGTCACGACCGTCGCCACCTTCGAGGGAGTCGTCGCCCGCACCACCGCGCAGTTCGTCGTTGCCGCCGTCACCCAGCAGAGTGTCGTTACCGTCGCCACCTTTCAGGGTGTCGGCGTCGGTGGCGTCACCATTGGTGCCCGAACCATCATTACCGTGCAGCAGGTCGTCGCCCGCACCGCCGCTGATGACATCAGCGCCGTCACCGCCGATCAGGGCGCCAGAATTGCCGTTCTCATTGCTGTCGTCGCCGTTGCCGCCGAAGATGGTGTCGTTGCCTTCACCACCGTTCAGGTTGTCATCATCGCCGCCGCCGCGCAGGATGTCGTTGCCGGCACCACCGTCGATGTCGTCGTTGCCCGCTTCGCCAGACAGAACGTTGTTGCCTGCAACGATGCCGTTGGCTGCGTCGTTGATATCGCTTGTTTCGTCCAGAGTGTCGCCACCGTCACCACCCAGCAGGGTGTCGTCGCCACGACCGCCAAACAGATTGTCAGCGCCGCCAAGGCCGTTCAGCACGTCGTTGCCTTCGCCACCTGTCAGGGAGTCGCCCATATCTGCGCCGGTGATGTTGTCATTGCCTGCCAGACCATCTTTCGCGTTGAGACCTGTATAGGCAGTACCGTCTGCACCGACAAAGGTGTCGTCGCCCGCAGTGAAGGGAACAGCTGCGGTGAAGGTCATTTTCACAGTCGTTTGATCGCCTGCGGCATTTTGCAGAACAACGTCATATTCAAACGATACGGTATCGCCAACATTGCCCGCACCGGCGATGGCGTTGCTATCCGCGATGAAGCTGACAGTTGCGCCGCTGGTTTGGAACGCACCATTTGCATCGGTGAAGTTTGCACCCGTATCTGCAATAACATTGTCGCCGATGCTGACGATCGATGTTGCAGCAAACGTATTGTCAGTGGTCAGTGTGAAGTTGCCTGCAGACGCGTTATCGTTCCAAGCATAGCTGACAACATTTGTCGTGCCGAGATCGGTTGCAGAGGCACCGGAGGCCGCAGATTTACCAACGACGCCGGAAGAATCAACACCAGCTTCCAGAACATCGCCGTTACCAAACTGAACGGACCCAATGTTGGTTGCTGTCAGGGCGCCAGCTGTGCCGCCGTTTGTGTCGAGGGTCCACGTCTTGGTGGTGTCATTGTAGGTGAGTTCACCTGTGCCGTCGAAATCCAAGATGCCGTTGCCGGCTTCGTTCGCCAGGACCAGTGCGTCAGTACCACCATTGCCCGCAACAGATGTCACACCGGTTGGGTCAAAAGCTTCGTTCAGGGTGATGGTGTCATCCCCTGTGGTGCCGATCAGCTCATCAGCGTTGAGAATCTTAATGTCAGCCATTTTCTACTCCGTAGTAATGCTCGTCGATTTCTGCGAACAAACGCGCCTGCCTTATGCCCGCAAAGGTTTTACCGCTCTCTGTCTCTCTGGATGGGGGTCTGTTGTCAAGGAAACTTGCGCCAGAGGGGTCAGGAATTGCGGAGATGTCGAAATCGTGCCCTTCCCGCCACGCCGCGGGGGGAGGGCACGGCGGGGATTTCTGGTGGAGTCACCCATTTTAAGGGTTGAAAAGGCGGAGTCTTTTTGCAAACTCTATGCCCCATAGGGGGTGCGTTGCGGCGGGCCTGCGGGAGCTATTGTGGAGTGGCCCCTATATTTGCGGTAGAACTTGACGTTTTGCGAAGATCCTGCGCATTTTGTTAACTCTTTGTTAATACATCCTATGAGGGTAGGGAATTCCTGACCCCTGCCATTCCCTCTCCTTCAGGGTGTGTGCTTTTTGCCACCATGGTCGGACAGGCTTTTCATTTATCAACATTCCGCCCCGGCGTTTTAAATGACGCGCGCGATTTCTTTCACATTTTATTCGCGCAAAGAGAGCTTTGATTTAAATTAATCGGCTTTTTTCGGGGCAATCTCCGCCATAAGTCGTCGAGAGTTTCACTTTTTCCACACTACGCCCTTTGGTGTAGGAAGGTGGTAGCGCCCCGGGGCGGGGAAAAACCGGTCAAATCCGGCCAGATCTGACGCAAGGGCAGCTGCGCGGACAGAGAATCTCTGGCCCGCTGCCGGGGCTGTGTCCCTGTTGGAGCAGGCCAGGGCAGGCCGGGGGAATCGCGAGGGCGGGCCGGCTGGGGGGGGGGGCGGTGGTTCGGGGGGCGGTCAGCAGACTGCCGGGGTTTGCGGCAGGCACATGCCCCGGGGTGGCCGCTGCAAGCCGATCAGCCGTAGCAGCGGCTCACCAGCTGGTGCAGGCGGGCGTCGTTGCGGCTTTTCTCGCCGACGATATTGCGCACCGCATCGGGGATCTCTTCGGCGGCTTTTGCCTTGCTGCCGGTGTTCTCGCGATGCTCGGCCAGTTCGGCCGCAAGACCGTGGCTGCGGCGGAAATGCTGCAGGCTGGCGCCCAGATGTTCGGTCACGCCGATAAAGCTGTAGTAGCGGTTCAGCTTCTCCAGCGCGTGATCAAAGGAGTAGAAGGCGCCGGTCATCAGCGACAGCTGATAGTCCAGCGGCAGCGCCTGGGCATAGGCCTCCAGCGTCGGGTAGCGGGCGGCAAAGGCCTCGTGCTGGGGGTGTTTGTCGGAGGTGTTGTAGCGGTAGTTGGAGACGAAGCGGTCCAGCGGATCGCGGATGATGGTGGCGCATTTCAGCGGCAGTTCCTGATGGCGCCAGTACATGACGTCGGACCATGCAAAATGCCCCATCAGCACCTGACGGCAGGGGTTGGCCTCATCGCTGCGCCGGTAGAGCGCCTTGCGCGTCTTGTTGCGGAAGGACTGGTTGGTGTTCTCCCAGGAGACCGGGTGAAAAATGTCAAAAGCCGCCTGCAGCGCCTTGCCCACCGACATGCCCGCGGTCTTGGGGATATGCATGAACAGGATCACGTCATTGGGGTCGTGATAGGCCTCTGGCGCCACCAGCCGGGGAGCAAACCGAGCCTCAAAGGCGGTCTCGGCAACGGTCTTGATACCGGAGGTCTGAGAGGAAACCTGTGACATGATAAGGGCTTGCTCCACGTTGGGCGGCAGGTGCCGGATGCGCTGTCGGGCCTTAGCGAAGGGGGGGCTGGATGTCAATCTGAGCAGCGGGGAGGCGGCCGGTTTGCGCCCCCCTGTGGCAGGGCGGCTGCCTGCGGGCGGCCAGTGATGCCGCGCCGCCGCGCCTGCCGCCTATTCTATGAGGAACGGGGAGAGCTGTTTGACAAGGCTCCGGCGGCTGTGCTTTTGACCCTGTGCAGAGATGCCCGGAGGACAGGGGCGCCCATCGCCATTGGCAGGAGCCATTGTGCATCCGGGCGTGTCCGGGCATATCCCCCTGATCCCGGCCCGCTCTGCCCAGATCTTTCTTGCGGGTGGCCGGGTCTCTTGGACTTCTTACTTTTGGTTGCCCGTCCGGGTGACCCAGACAAAGGCAATACGTCAATGGCACGCACCTCGGCACAGCAATCAGGATCGGCGCATAAGGCGGGGCTGGCTGAGATCCGCAAGGCCCGCAGGGGCAACCGCGGCGCCTTCTGGCTGATCGGCCTGTTCAGCTTCTTTGCCAATCTGCTGATGCTGACCAGCCCGCTTTATATGATGCAGGTCTATGACCGGGTGCTGGGCAGCCGCTCGCTGGAGACGCTGGTGGCGCTGACGGTGCTGGCGGGATTCCTGTTCCTGATCATGGGCATTCTGGATTACGTGCGCGGCCGGATCCTGGCACGGGTCGGGGCGCGGTTCCATGACCAGCTGGAAACCCGGGTGTTCAATGCGGTGCAGGACAAATCGGCGGCCGGCTTCAATGACGACATCGCCAAGGTGGGGCTGCGGGATCTGGAGGCGATGCAGAAGGCGCTCTCCTCTCCTATTGTTTCGGCCTTTTTCGATCTGCCCTGGACACCGCTGTTTCTGGGGCTGATCGCGGTGTTCCATCCGCTTCTGGGTCTGCTGGCGCTGATCGGCGGTGGCGTGCTGGTGGCTTTTGCCCTGGCCAATCAGATGATTTCCAAGGCGCCGGTCGAGAATGCCAGCATGATGGCCGCCTCGGCGCATCAGGTCTCGGACGGGATGCGCAACAATGCCGAGCTGATCCAGGGGCTGGGAATGCGCCGTGCGGCTTTTGCCAAATGGCGGATGCTGCGCAGCCAGGCGGTTGGATCTGAGCTGAGCGCGGCGGATATGACCGGTGGGTTCAGCACCGCCACCCGCACCTTCCGGCTGGCGCTGCAATCGGCGATGCTGGGCACCGGCGCCTATCTGGTGCTGACCGAAGGGCTGACACCGGGGGTGATGATCGCCTCCTCCATCATCATGGGCCGGGCTCTGGCTCCGATCGAGACGCTGATCGGTCAATGGGCTCTGGTGCAGCGCGCCCTGCAGGCGCAGGAGCGGCTGGCGCAGATGCTGAGCGAAACCCCGGAGCGCCCGGCGCCGATGAAGCTGGCCCGCCCGGCCGCCAAGCTGGAGGTACAGGGCGTGGCCCTGGTGCCGCCGGTGGCGCCGGGGCAGGTGGCCAAACCGGTCCTGCAGGGGCTGAATTTCAATATCCAGCCCGGGCAGGCGCTGGGGGTGATCGGGGCCTCGGGGGCGGGGAAATCCTCGCTGGCGCGGGCGCTGATCGGCGTCTGGCACCCGGTCTCGGGCAAGATCCGCCTCGATGGGGCGGCGCTCAATCAATATGACATGGATGATCTGGGCAGCTACATCGGCTATCTGCCGCAGCAGGTGACGCTGTTTGACGGCACCATTGCCGAAAACATTGCCCGGCTGTCGATGATGCCGGATCCCGATCAGGTGGTGGCTGCCGCCCGCAAGGCCGCGGTCCACGACATGATCCTGCAATTGCCGCAGGGTTATGACACGCCGGTGCGGGTGGCCAGCACCCGGCTGTCGGGTGGGCAGGTGCAGCGCATCGGCCTGGCGCGGGCCCTTTACGGCGATCCGGTGCTTCTGGTGCTGGATGAGCCGAACTCCAACCTCGACAATGAAGGCAGCCAGGCGCTGAACCTGGCGGTGGCCCATGCCAAACAGGACGGCCGTGCGGTGGTCATCATGGCGCATCGCCCGGCGGCGATTCAGCTCTGCGACCTGATCCTGATCCTCGACAACGGGGCGCAGCGGGCCTTTGGGGCCAAGGATGCGGTGCTGCGTGAGCATCTGCAGAACCCGCAGGCCGGCCAGCAGAAACCGGCCCCGAAACAAGCCCCGAAACCGGCTACAGTGCAGGTCGCAGCACAGGCCACAGAAGACGATGCGGCACAGCTGCCGCAGGAGGCAGCCACTTCGGCCCCGGAAACGCCGGTCCAGAAACAGCCGTCTCCGAAACAGGCAGAGGCAAAAGCATGAGCGATACATCCAAATCCTACCCGATCCGTGGGCTGACCATTGCCGGGCTGCTGGCGCTGGGGCTGCTTGTAGGCGGCATTGGCCAATGGGCGGCGACGGCGGAAATCTCCGGTGCGGTGATTGCCTCCGGTTCCATCAAGGTGGAGCAGAACCGGCAGGTGGTGCAGCACCCCTATGGCGGCGTTGTCGACGACGTGCTGGTGAGCGAGGGCGATCTGGTCGAGGAGGACGCGCTGTTGCTGCGGCTGGAGCCGTCGGAGCTGCTGGCCGAACGGCAGATCGTCGAAGGTCAGCTGGCCGAAACCCTGGCCCGGCGCAGCCGCTACAGTGCCGAACGCGACGAGGCCGAGGAAATCACCTTTGCCGAGCTGCTGTTCGAGCTGAGCGGCACCCATGTGCAGACCGAAGAGCTGATCAACGGTCAGAAACGCCTGTTTGAAGCGCGCCTGGTCAATCTGCGCGCCCGCATCAGCCGCCTGCAGGAACGGATCGGCCAGATCCAGAGCCAGATCGACGGCATCGAGGCGCAGCAGTCGGCGCTGCAGGAACAGCTGGTGCTGATCGGCCAGGAGCTGGAAAACCAGCAGAGCCTGCTGGCACAGGGGTTGGCACAGTCCAGCCGGGTGCTGTCGCTGCAGCGCGAACAGTCACGGCTGCGCGGTCAGGCCGGGGCGCTGACCGCCCAGAAGGCCCAGGCCGAAGGGCAGGTGACCGAACTGGGTCTGGAGATCCTCAACCAGAAAAGCGCACGGCGCGAAGAGGCGATCACCACCCTGCGCGACCTGCAGGTGCGTGAGCTGGAGCTGATCGAACGACGCAATGTGATCCTGCAGCGGCTGTCCCGGCTGGAGGTACGCGCCCCGGTGGCGGGGGTGGTCTATGATCTCAATGTCTTTGCCCGCAAATCGGTGATCCGGGCGGCGGATCCGCTGATGTATCTGATCCCGCAGAGCCAGCCGCTGGTGATTTCGGCGCAGGTGGCGCCGTCGGACATTGATCAGGTCTATCTCAACCAGCCGGTCAGCCTGAATTTCTCCAGCTTCAACCAGCGCACCACGCCGACGCTGTTTGGCACGGTGAGCACGGTATCGGGCGATTCCTTTGTCGATCCGCAGACCGGGCGCAGCTATTACGTGGTCGAGGTGCGGCTGAACAAAGGCGAGGCCGCCCGCCTGCCCGAGGGCAATGTGCTGGTGCCGGGGATGCCGGTGGAGACCTTTATCCAGACCAACAGCCGCACGCCCTTTGCCTATCTGTTGCAGCCCTTCACCGATTATCTCAACCGCGCCTTCCGCGAGAGCTGAGCCTGTCTGCCCGGCTCTCGCCCCCCTCCTGCCGATCCGGACAGGGGGATATGCCGGGGGGACAGGCGGGCGGAAAATCGGCTGCCACTCCGTCGCAACATGTTTTAGACTGACGCGACCCCGCGCCAAGATACCAGCAAGTTACCAGGGCGCGGCTGATCGCATGAGATTTAAGGATAGCAGATGAAAAAAGCCCTCATCACCGGTGTGACGGGTCAGGATGGGTCCTACCTTGCGGAGTTTCTTCTGGAGAAGGGCTATGAGGTGCATGGGCTGAAGCGGCGGGCGTCGTCGTTCAACACCAGCCGGGTGGATCACATCTATCAGGATCCGCATGTGGATCATGCCCGCTTCAAGCTGCATTACGGCGATCTCACCGATACCTCCAACCTGACGCGGCTGCTGAGCGAGATCGAACCGGATGAGGTCTATAACCTCGGCGCGCAGTCTCATGTCGCCGTCAGTTTCGAGGCGCCGGAATATACCGCAGATGTCGATGGCATCGGCACCCTGCGCCTGCTGGAAGCGATCCGTTTCCTGGGGCTGGAGAAAAAGACCCGCTTCTATCAGGCCTCAACATCCGAGCTTTACGGCCTGGTGCAGGAAACCCCGCAGCGCGAGACCACGCCGTTTTATCCGCGCAGCCCTTATGCGGTGGCCAAGCTTTATTCCTACTGGATCACGGTCAATTACCGCGAGGCCTATGGCATCTATGCCTGCAATGGCATCCTGTTCAACCACGAGAGCCCGCGCCGGGGCGAGACCTTTGTGACGCGCAAGATCACCCGCGGTCTTGCCAATATCGCGCAAGGCCTCGAGGAGTG
>NZ_JAYMWT010000011.1:0-434166 GCF_048056095.1 Phaeobacter sp. JH20_34
CATGCGTGACCACAATACTCCATCGGGTGAATACCAATGACACGTATTCCGGTCACCATCATCAGCGGCTATCTCGGCGCTGGAAAAACCACGTTGATCAACCGTCTGCTGAGCGATGATCATGGGTTGCGTCTGACCGTTCTGGTCAATGATTTTGGGCGCATCAACATTGATGAAAGCCTGTTGCAGGACGGAACCTCACAGACCATCGCATTGAGCAACGGCTGTGTCTGCTGCACCCTGGGCGAAGATCTGACCGCCGCGCTGCATCGTATTCTGGCCGAGGGCAGCCGCCCGGATCATATCGTGATCGAGGCCAGCGGCCTCTCCGATCCGGTCGCCATTGCCAACACCGTGGTGAACGAGAGCCAGCTGTCCTATGGCGGCATCATCACCGTCGCCGATGGCGAAAACCTCTGCGATCTGCTGAACGACGATCTGCTGCGCGAGCAGACCAGTCAGCAGATCCGTGCCGCGGACCTGGTGCTGATCAGCAAATGCGACGCCCCTTCTGACGCTGTTATGACCCGGCTGGACGAGCTGGGGGCCCGCACGCCGACGATTCTCGAAGACGCCCCGATTGCCGACCTGCTGTTTGACGTGGTCCCGCTGCCGATTGGCAGGGCAACTGCAAAATCCGCCCACCACGCCTATGCGACCTGGCACCACCGCAGCGCCGAGCCGATGGATCGGTGCCGCCTGGGTGACAAGCTGGCAAACCGGCCAAGCGGGATCTATCGGATGAAGGGATTTATCCTCACCAATGGCGGCGGCTATGAGCTGCATGTGGTTGGTCGGCAGGTCTCGGCCAAGCGCTGCGATGCCGAGGAAACCGTTCTGGTTGCCCTTGGCCCGGCGGCCCGGATTTCCCGTGAGGAAATCGAGGCTTGGTGGCAGAGCTAAAGGCCTGCGCCACGCCGCCAGCATTGATAGCCTAGCTGCGTCGGCCCACTTGCCTGCAAATCAGGATCACCGGCAACAACCCGACCAGCATGATGACCAGCGATGGCACTGCCGCGCCTTCCAGCCGCTCATCCGAGGCCAGCCGGTAGGCCTGCACTGCCAGTGTGTCATAGTTGAAAGGACGCATAATCAACGTCGCTGGCAGCTCTTTCATCACATCGACAAAGACAATCAGCAAAGCCGTCATCAGGCTGGGCGTCAGGATAGGCAGGTGAACCCGGCGCAACATACCCAGCGGGCTTTGCCCCAGCGAGCGGGCAGCCGCATCCATATTGGCATGAACGGTGGCCTGCCCTCCCTCATAGGCACCCAATGCCGCCGCCAGAAAGCGCACCATATAGGCCGCCACCAGCAGCCAGATCGAGCCGGTAATCAGCAGTCCGGTCCTGATCTCGAAATTCGCCCGCATCCAGGCATCCAAAGCGTTATCAAAGGCTGCAAACGGCACCATCAGCCCAACCGCGATCACCCCGCCCGGCACCGCATAGCCGAGCCTTGAGACGTAACCGGCAAGAGCAGACGGCCGACCCGGACGCAGCCGTTGGTAGAAGCCGAGGCAGACCGCCGCCATCACGGTAAGGACAGCCGCCGTCGTCGCCAGCGTCACTGAATTCTGCAGGAAGCCCAGATACCGTTTGCTCAGCAGGTTCTGCTCCGACTCAAGCCCCATCTGCGCCAGGATCACCACTGGCAGCAGGAACCCGAGAAGGACAGGCAGGACGCACAGCCCAAAGGCCAGGGCCGCCTTCGCCCCATGCAGCTCCACTGGCGGCATCTTGGCCTGATGCTTGCCCGCATGATGATAGCGCGCACGACCTCGCGTTGCGCGCTCCGCTACTGCCAGCGTCAGCGCAAATCCCAGAAGACAGAGCGCCAGCTGCGCCGCACCCGCCCGGTCGGCCAGCGAAAACCAGCTGGTATAAATCCCTGTCGCAAAGGTCTGCACGCCAAAATAGCTCACCGTGCCGAAATCAGCGATGGTTTCCATCACCGCCAGCAGAACACCGGACGCAATCGCGGGGCGCGCCATGGGCAGGCTGACCCGCCAGAAGGCCTGTAGCGAGGTATTGCCAAGTGCGCGCGCCGCCAGAAACGCACCCGCGCTTTGTTGCAGAAAAGCCGCCCGAGCCAGCAGGTAGACATAGGGGTAAAGCACCAGCACCAGCATCACCGCCGCCCCTCCCACAGAGCGGATCTCCGGGAACCAATAGTCGCGTGGTCCCCAGCCTGTCATCTGCCGCAAGGTGGTCTGCACGATGCCGGGATGATCCAGAACAAAGGTATAGGCATAGGCCAGCACATAGGCCGGGAAGGCCAATGGCAGGATCAGAACCACCTCCATCACGCGCACGCCCGGAAACCGGGTCATAGTGACCAGCCAGGCCGCTCCTACCCCAACCAGCCCGGTTCCCAGCGCCACCAGAAAGACCAGAACCAATGTGGTACCGGCATAACCCGGCAAGACGGTTTCCATAAGATGCCGGATCGTATCGGTGCCACCGGTCAGAGCGGCCAGCGCAACCGCCAGCATTGGCAACAGACAGGACAGGGCCACAACCCAGCCCACCGTCGCAAACAGCGCCCCCCCCGGTTTCTTCCGCCGCCCACGTGTCCGGTTAGGCGCATCCGCGGACGGGACGGCGCCGGCCGTTGCTGCGCCATCGAAAATCGGCGCCCTGGCGGAGCGCTTGGCCTCTGTGGAGGTGGGGGAGATGGGTGTGATCTTTGGCATAGATACGGGACTACCTCAGTGCAGCCCTCTATTTCGATCATTTTCGTCGGAAATACCAGCGACAAAGCCAAAGCGCAGCCATTCGCCGCGCCTCTCTCTATCGCTGTTGATGTCACAAAAAACTGGCGCAACCGGTGGGAGGAGCCCGGTTGCGCCAGCAGATACCCTGATCGGGTGGTGTCCCCACAGGAAAGGGGATCAGTCGTAGCTGCGCTGGTCCTCGATCACCAAACCGTCCTTGGGCAGGGCGCCGGGCGCGACCACTTCCACGCGCCCTTTCAGCTTCAGCACCTCCACGACCGAGCGCGAGAAGGCGGTTTCGTCCCCATCCTGTGCCTCGATCTGAACGGTCATCGCATCCATCTCGCCATCTCGGCTGGCGATAACGCGTGCCTTTACGATCTCGGCATGTTTGTCGACCAGCGCGGCGACCTGTTCCGGGCGTACAAACATGCCCTTAATCTTCGTGGTCTGGTCCGCACGGCCCATCCAGCCCTTGATCCGCATATTGGTGCGTCCACAGGGAGATTCGCCCGGCAGAACCGCACTCAGATCGCCAGTCGCAAACCGAATGAGCGGATAGTCGGGATTGAGCGTGGTGACGACAACCTCGCCGACGTCTCCGGCGGCCACCGGGGTGCCGGTGCCGGGGGTGACGATTTCGACGATAACCTGCTCATCGACGATCATCCCCTCCATCGCCGCGCTTTCATAGGCGATATTGCCCAGATCCGCCGTCGCATATGACTGCAGACAGGAAATCCCGCGATCGGCATATTCCTGACGCAGGGAGGGGAACAGCGCACCACCGCCCACTGCCGCTTTGGTAAAGCCCAGCTTGACGCCCATGGCATCGGCCTTATCGAGGATCACCTTCAGATAGTCCGGCGTCCCGGCATAGGCCGTCGCCCCGACGTCACGCGCCGCAGTGACCTGCAATTCCGTCTGACCGGTGCCCGCAGGCAATACAGCTGCACCCACCGCACGCGCGCCGTTCTCAAAGATCATCCCGGCAGGTGTCAGATGATAGCCGAAACAGTTCTGCACCACATCGCCAACACCGATCCCGGCCGCATGCAGGAACCGTCCCATGCGCCACCAGTCATGATCCACACCACCCGGTTCGTAAATCGGACCAGGCGACTGGAAGATATGGGCAAATCCGCTGGCCGGTTTCACGGTGAACCCGCCAAAGGGCGGATGCGCGGCCTGCGCCTTGCTCAGATCCGATTTGCGCAGCACAGGCAGGGCCGCCAGATCCTCCGGGCTGGTGATTGTCGCCGCATTTACAGAACGCAGGCTTTCACCATAACCCGGCGCGGCCATAGCACGGGCAATCTGTTGCGGCAGCTGTTCCGCCAAATCAGCGGCACGGGCGTCTGCACTGCGGGTCTCAAGGCTGTCAAAATATGTCATGTCAGCACCCCACCTCAGCTCAACCACCGCTTCCGGCGGCGGTATGACCGCACATCCCGGAAACTCTTGCGTCCTTCGTCGGACATCCCGAGGTAGAATTCCTTCACATCCGGGTTCTCGCGCAGCTCAGCCGCCGGGCCATCCATGACCACACGGCCAGACTCCAGGATGTAACCATAGTGCGAATACCGCAGCGCCACATTGGTGTTCTGCTCAGCCAGAAGGAAGGTCACCCCTTCGTTTTCATTGATCGACTTCACGATTTCAAAGATCTGCTCCACCAGCTGAGGTGCCAGCCCCATGGACGGCTCGTCCAGCAGGATCGTCTCAGGGCGGCTCATCAGGGCGCGCCCCATGGCCACCATCTGCTGCTCCCCGCCGGAGGTATAGCCGGCCTGACTGCGGCGGCGTTCCTTCAGGCGCGGGAAATATCTGTAGACCATCTCAAGATCGCGCTGGATGTTCGCATTGCCATCGCTGCGCGTATAGGCGCCGGTCAGCAGGTTTTCCTCAACGGTCAGATGCTCAAAACAGTGACGGCCCTCCATCACCTGAATGACGCCTTTCTTGACCAGTTCGGCAGGATCGCGGTCCTGAATCCGCTCGCCGCGGTAGCTGATCGACCCTTTGGTGACCTCGCCCCGCTCCGAATGCAGCAGGTTTGACACTGCCTTGAGTGTTGTCGTCTTGCCCGCGCCATTGCCACCCAATAGCGCGGTGATCCCGCCCTTGGGCACCTTCAGGCTGACGCCCTTCAAAACGAGGATCACGTGGTTGTAGATCACTTCGATGTTGTTGACCTCAAGCAGGGTCTCTGCCTGAACATCGGTGGTTTTGGCTGTATCCAGCATCTGTTGTTGTCCTCACGCGGTCCTGACCCGGTCGCCCTGTTCCGGGTCTGTCTGTGGGTGCGGCCCTTGCGCGCCGCACCGGATGATATGCGCGCCAGCAGCGACGCGGTTCGCCAGGTCCGCCCCCGACCGAAAACCGGGGGCAGACCAAACTGCGTTACTTGCAGCCCACCTCAATGTTGTTTTCCTTGGCATAAGCCATGGAATCTTCCTCGATGAGAGGCTGGATCACGTCGCGATCGCTCGGAGCAAAGTCACTGATCAGGTTCCAGGTTTTGCTCGAGGCATCCCACTGGGTCATACCAACCAGGCCGGGGCCACCGTGGTTCTCGCAGGAGACGTTAAAGGACGGGCCGAAATACGGCATACCCAGCGCCGACATCCGCGCCTCGGGCATCTCCAGAGCTTCCATGCCATCACGCATCATCGCCGGAGTGATGTCATTGGTGCCATGGATCTCCTGTGCGGTCTTGGCCGCTTCAACGGCCAACATCGCCGCATACATGCCGCGGTTATAGAGCACGTTACCGATCTGATCGCCGGCACCAGCCGCAAGCCCCTTGTCAACGACATGCGTCTGGATGTCATCGAACACCGGGAAGTCACGACCAACACCGTGGAAAGTCACGGCCTTGTATCCATTGGCCTTATCGCCCGCAGCCATCACGTCATGCTCGGCGCCGGACCACCAGACACCGATGAAATTCTCCATCGGATAGCGAATGTTGGCGGCCTCCTGAATGGCAACCTGGTTCATGACACCCCAGCCCCACATGATCACGAAATCCGGGCGATCACGGCGAATTTGCAGCCACTGGGACTTCTGTTCCTGACCGGGGTGATCCACCGGCAGGGTCGACAGGGTGAAGCCGTGCTTCTTGGACAGCTCTTCCAGCGTGCGGATCGGCTCTTTGCCGTAGGCGGAGTTATGGAACAGCAGCGAGATTTTCTTGCCGTTCAGATCACCGCCGTTTTCCTCAAGCAGATAGTTGATGATCCCTGACGCACCATCCCAGTAGTTGGCAGGATAGTTGAAGACATTGCTGAACACTTCGCCATTGGCTGCCGATGTCCGGCCATAGCCCATGGTGTGCAGCGGGATGCCGTCCGCCGTAACTTTCGGGATCAGCTGATAGGTGATGCCGGTGGACAGCGGCTGATAGACCAGCGCGCCTTCGCCTTTGGTCGCCTCATAGCATTCCACACCTTTTTCCGTGTTATAGCCGGTCTCGCATTCGATGACCTTGGCCTTCACACCATTGATGCCGCCGTCACGCTCGTTGACCAGGGTAAAGTAATCCGCATAGCCGTCGGCAAAGGGGATGCCACCGGCGGCATAGGGGCCGGTGCGATAGCTCAGCGACGGGAACACCAGGTCTGCCATCGCAGGGCCAGCGGCCATCATGGCGCCCAGCGCCAGAGTCGTCAGTTTCATTTTCATCGGGTCTCATCCTCCCTTGAATTGTCCGATGTGGGTCGAAACGGGGTTTGATCTTGTTGTTTCCCCGCGGTCTTGCCTGGCTGACCCCGCTTAGTGCGGGAACGGCCAGAGTCTCAGTTTTTCTTTGGCAACGCGCCACAGCTGGGCGATGCCATGCGGTTCGGCGATCAGGAAGATCACGATCAACGCACCAACAATCACCAGCTGAATATGGGCGACGATATCGGTGGGCCAGCCCAGCACATCAACGCCGACAACCTTCAGAACCACCGGCAGCAGCACCAGGAACGCCGCCCCGGCAAAGGAGCCGAAAATCGACCCCAGACCGCCGATGATCACCATGAACAACACCAGGAACGACTTGTTGATGCCAAAGGCCTCGCCGACTTCAACCGCACCAAGATAGACGGAAAAGAACAGCGCGCCGGAGACACCGATAAAGAAGCCCGACACACCAAAGGCCGACAGCTTGGCCTTCAGCGGGTTCACTCCGATGATCTCGGCGGCGATGTCCATGTCACGGATCGCCATCCAGCTGCGCCCAATCGTGCCACGGGTCAGGTTGCGGGCCACCAGTGCGCAAAACGCCAGGAAAATCAGGCTGAACATATAGGTGGCCCAGGCCGGAGCATTGGGGCCGGTGATGAGGATGCCGAACACATCCCGCTCAGGCGCGCTGATCTGGCCGGAGGCCGAGTAGTTGTAGAACCAAGGCACCCGGTTGAAGAGCCACACCAGAAAGAACTGCGCCGCCAGTGTCGCCACCGCCAGATAGAACCCCTTGATGCGCAGCGACGGCAGGCCAAAGGCGATGCAGACCAGCGAAGTGATCCCGCCCGCCAGCAACACATGAATGAACATGCTCACCTCTGGAAAGGCGGTCATCAGCTTGTAGCAGGCATAGGCCCCCACCGCCATGAAACCACCGGTGCCCAGCGACACCTGACCACAATATCCCACCAGGATATTGAGGCCGATCGCCGCGATCGAATAGATCAGAAACGGCAGCAGAATGGCGTTGGCCCAATAGTCATTTATCACAAAAGGAACCACCAGAAACGCCAGTGCCAGCACCACATAATAACGGATCCGGTCGAATTTGATCGGGAAGGTCTGGCTGTCATCTTGGTAGGAGGTTTTGAAATCTCCGGCTTCACGATAGAACATGACTCAGATGCTCCCTTCTTGCTGCGCGCGGTTTCTAAGACTCGCGTCGAGTTGATTTGTCTTGCTGGCGTAACCGCTTAACTCGGCAGCACGGGCCAGTCGCAGATAGGCAAGAACCCCGGTAATCAGCCCCGCCGCCGCCAACAGCGATGCTGTGACCATCTGTGCTTCGGAAAACCCTTCGGCGGTCAGCGCCAGATATCCAAAGGCCCAGAACCCGGCCCAGGCAATGACATTGATGATGGCGATCAGCTTCGTCATCGGCCGCCTCCGGCGTTAACCATTTCTTCGGATTTCTGGCTTTCGCCACATTTCGTCCAAATCTTTCTGCCACCTTCATCGTGGGAAAAGTGAGTGGGAACGATGAGTGCAATCTTGCAGGAAATCCGGCAGCTAGAGGCTGCGCGGGACAGGGGAGAGATATCTCCCGAGGAGTTCACAAAGGCCAAGACCCGGCTGTTGAACACGGTCGAGGAGGCAACGGTGCTGCCGCAGGCCAGCCGCCAACCAGTGGCCCGGACCGCAGCGCGACCTTCAGGCGATGTTGCGCCGGGTGCCTGGGGCATGCTGCTGCTTGCGCTCTGCGCGGCGGCGGCCATGACGGTGCTTGTCGGACAGCTGATCGGCGATCTGACGATAGCCTTCACGCTGGTTGTCACCGTGTTTGCAGCCATCGTCATCGCGGCCTTCCGACGTCTGGAAGGCTGACGGAGCCACCGCGACGCGGTCCCGAAAGATCGGGGCCGCACGCCATGCCAAGGCGCATCAGACCCGTTCAATGATCTTCTCCCCGAACAGACCTTGCGGGCGGAACACCAGGAACAGCAGCGCCAGAACATAGGCAAACCAGTTTTCCGTCGCGCCCCCGACCATCGGGCCGACCATGAATTCGAACAGTTTTTCGCCTACGCCAATGATCAGCCCGCCAACAATTGCGCCGGGGATCGAGGTGAAACCGCCCAGCATCAATACCGGCAGGGCCTTCAGAGCGATGAGCGACAGCGAGAACTGCACGCCGGACTTCGTGCCCCACATGATCCCGGCGACCAGCGCGACAAACCCCGCGACAGACCAGACCAGTACCCAGATAAAGTTCAGCGAAATGCCAACCGACAGCGCCGCCTGATGGTCGTCGGCCACCGCCCGCATGGCGCGCCCCTGTTTGGTATATTGCGCAAAGGCCACCAGCCCCGCCACCAGCAGTGCCGCGATGATGGTCGCAACGATGTCGAGATTGTCGATGAAGAAACCATAATCAAAGATCTGATAGGTGGTCTCGTCGATCCACAGGTTGATGCCCTGCGGCAGACCGACGTCCAGCGTCTTGATCTCCGAGCCCCACATCAGATCCGCCACCCCTTCGAGGAAATAGGCAAGTCCAATGGTGGCCATAAAGAGGATGATCGGTTCCTGGCCAACCAGATGGCGCATCACGAATTGCTGGACCATCCAGGCCAGGAGAACCATCACCCCAACCGTCATGACGATCGCCACAAAGGACGGCACGGTCCAGCCAAAATGGGTGACATGCCCGCCAAAGATCGCGTTGATCACATGGGAGAACGGAACCTGCCCGTTCATGATCCCAACCAGAGTCATCGCGGCAAACAATGCCATCACGCCCTGGGCGTAGTTGAAGATCCCCGAGGCCTTGTAGATCAGGACAAACCCCAGCGCGACCAGCGCATAGAGCACTCCAGCCATCAGGCCATTCAGCGTGACCTCCATCGCAAAGACGAGTTGTTCAGGCATCCCGCTCTCCTCCTGCAAGTTTCCTCAAAGAAACTTGCCAAAAATTTTCGAAAATTTTTCCACCCAATCGCTCATCAGTCATGGCTGACCCCCAGATAGGCGTCGATCACATCCTGATTGTTGCGCACTTCCTCGGGCGTGCCGTCGCCGATCTTCTTACCGTAATCCATCACGACAACCCGGTCGGACAGATCCATAACCACGCCCATGTCGTGTTCGATCAGCGCGATGGTGGTGCCAAACTCGTCGTTCACATCCAGGATAAAGCGGGACATGTCCTCTTTTTCCTCGACGTTCATCCCCGCCATCGGTTCATCCAGCAGCAGCAGCTTTGGCTCCGCCGCCAGCGCCCGCGCCAGCTCAACCCGCTTTTTCAGACCATAAGGCAGCCGTGCCACAGGCGTTTTGCGGATGTGCTGGATCTCAAGAAAGTCGATGATCCGCTCAACCGCCGCCCGGTTTTCAGTCTCCTCGGCCTCCGCCTTGCCACGCCAGATCGCCTGCTGAAGCAGATTGGTCTTCATAAAGTTGAGCCGCCCGGTCATCACGTTGTCCAGCACGCTCATCCCGTCAAACAGCGCGATATTCTGGAATGTCCGGGCGATGCCCTGACGGGCCACCTCGTAGGGGCGCATCTGCGGGCGGGGTTTGCCGCGAAACAGAACTTCGCCTTCCTGTGGGACATAAAAGCCCGAGATCACGTTCAGCATCGAGGATTTGCCCGCACCGTTGGGGCCGATGATGGCCCGGATCTCGCCTTCGCGAATATCAAACGAGATATCCTTGATCGCCACCACGCCGCCAAAGCGAAGGGTGATGTTCTTCATCTCCATCACCACGCCGCCGATCTTGCGCCCGTCCTCGGTGATATAGCCGTCTTCCATATCCTTCACGACACCACGCCTTTCGCCTTGTTGGTTGATGTGCTGTGGCTCCGCGCCGCCGCCGACCGCATCGACGCAGCGCCTGTCATAATCCGTTTCATTGGGCAGCCACCGCTTGTGGGGCCACCGGTACGACCTTGGCATCAATGATATCCAGCGTGGCACTGATCGCGCCCTTGCGGCCATCTTCGTAAGTCACCTCGGTGCGTGTCGAAATCTGTGACGAGCCATCGTAAAGAGCCGCGATGATGTCGGCATATTTGTCTTCGACCACCACACGGCGGACCTTCCGCGTCCGGGTCATTTCGCCGTCATCTGCGTCCAGTTCCTTGTGCAGCACAACAAAGCGATGCACCTGGCAGCCGGACAGCATCCGGTCCTGAGCCACGGACTCATTGACCTTTTCAACATGCTCTTTGATGGATTGCAGAACTTTCGGATGCCCCGCCAGCTCCTGATAGGACGCATAGGCGATATTGTTCCGTTCTGCCCAGTTGCCGACTGCCGTCAGATCGATATTGATGAAGGCAACACAGCGGTCCCTGCCATTGCCGAACAGCACGACCTCCAGAATATCCGGATAGAACTTCAGCTTGTTCTCGACGTATTTGGGCGCAAACATCGCGCCATCCGCCATTTTTCCGACATCCTTGGCACGGTCGATAATGCGCAGATGGCCGCTGCCCTCTTCAAAGAAACCCGCATCACCAGTGGCCACCCAACCCTCGGCATCCTTGGTCGAGGCCGTGGATTCCGGGTTGTTATAATATTCAACAAAGGTGCCGGGCGACCGATAGAAAATCTCGCCATTCTCGGCGATCCTGATCTCCACATCCGGGGCCGGAACCCCCACCGTATCTGCGCGCACCTCGCCATCAGGCTGCACGGTGATGAACACCGTCGCCTCTGTCTGGCCGTAGAGCTGTTTGAGGTTGATGCCCAGACTGCGGTAGAAATCAAAGATTTCCGGCCCGATTGCCTCGCCCGCAGTGTAGCCGACGCGAATACGGCCATAGCCCAGCGTATCCTTCAACGGACCGTAGACCAGCAGATCGCCCAGCTTGTACTTCAGCCGGTCCATCAGGCCTACCGGACGCCCGTCGAGAATGTCGCCGCCCACCTTTTTTGCATGTGCCAGGAAGTGGTGGAACATCTTGCGCTTCAGCGTGCTCGCGTCTTCCATACGGATCATCACGCTGGTCAGCTGGCCTTCAAAGACACGTGGCGGCGCAAAGAAATAGGTCGGACCGATCTCGCGAAGGTCGGTCATCATCGTTTCGGCGCTTTCGGGACAGTTCACGCAGAAGCCGCACCAATAGGCCTGCCCGATCGAGAAGATGAAATCCCCGACCCATGCCATCGGCAGATAGGACAGGATGTTCTCTCCCGCCGTCAGCCGGTCGAACTCCGCCGAGTTCTTGGCGCTTTCGATCACGTTGCGGTTGGACAGGACGACACCCTTCGGCTTGCCCGTGGTGCCGGAGGTGTAGAGCATGACGCAGGTGCTGTCGTAGGTCAGCTTGGCCTTGCGGGCTTCCAGATCGGGGGCCCATTCGTCGCGTGCCGCGCGGCCCTGATCCTGAACGTGGGAATATTGATGCAGCGCATGGTGATCATATTTGCGCATACCACGCGGATCCAGATAGATGATCTGCTCCAGATTGCTCAGCTCTTCCTGAACCTCGATGACCTTATCGACCTGTTCCTGATCACCCGCAATCACAAACCGCGCACCGCAATGGCCCAGTACATAGGCCATCTCTTCCGCCACCGCGTCCTGATAGAGCGGCACCGGCACCGCGCCCACGGATTGTGCCGCAACCATCGCCCAGTAGAGATACGGACGGTTGCGCCCGATGATGGCGATAAAGTCGCCTTCGTTGACGCCCAGATTGATCAACCCAAGCGCCAGCGCCTCGATCTCCTTCTGGGTCTCGGACCAGGTCCAGCATTGCCAGATGCCGAATTCCTTTTCCCGATAGGCTTGGCGATCGCCAAACTGCGCCGCATTGCGTTCAAGCAGCGCCGGCAGGGACATCATCCCTGCGGCACCCGACTGCGTCTGAGCCACGTTCTTTCTCCTCCCCTTTCCGACCCATGCGGCCGGACTGATCGCTAACCGCGATTCTGATCCCGATTAGGGACGGCCTCATGCTATTGCGTCAACTTTTTCCTGAAGTTTTCCCAAATCTTACGAATTGTAACAGCCGTTCGCCCAGCGAACGCAGATCGTCCCACCGGGGCCCCCTGTCGCAGGCTAAGCTCTTTGCGCAGGCCCGTCGGGATGCTAGCCATGCGGCGGGGAGACAGCATGAACCGATCCGAGAAACACCGCGCAACAATGACCACCGCCGGGCTCAACCTGATTGCCCAGGCGATGTCGATCTATGACAGCGAGCTGCGCCTGGTGGTGTGCAATCAGCGTTTTCAGGAGATGTTCGACCTGCCCGATGCGCTGATCACCCCGGGTGCACGCTTTGACGAGACGATCCGGCATATTGCCACCAGCGGTGAATATGGACCGGTCGATGATATCGAGGGGTTCGTGCAGCAGCGCGTTGATCAGGCGCTGGATTTCGTGCCCCATTATCTGGAACGCGAACGCGCCAACGGTCAGGTGATCTCTATCGAAGGGGCACCTCTGCCTCAGGGGGGCTGGGTCACGGTCTACACCGACATCACCCGGACCAAGCGAATTGAACAGCTGTTGCGGGCCCGGTCCGAGGAAATGTCCGATCAGCTGATCGCCCATACCGAAGAGCTGTCAGCCACCAACCGCAAACTGGCCGCGACGATCACCGCACTGGAAGAGGCGAAGCGTCAGCTCACGGAAATGGAAGCGCGCACCCGCCTGACCACCGAGATGATGCCCGCCCATATCGCCCATGTCGACGCCGAGGGCTATTACACCTATACCAACCGGCGCCTCAGTTCGGTGTTTCCCAGCCGTCCGTCCGAAATCCTCGGC
The DNA here is from genome assembly GCF_048056095.1 of Phaeobacter sp. JH20_34. Classification (NCBI taxonomy): domain Bacteria; kingdom Pseudomonadati; phylum Pseudomonadota; class Alphaproteobacteria; order Rhodobacterales; family Roseobacteraceae; genus Phaeobacter; species Phaeobacter sp. JH20_34. The sequence continues at coordinate 13,175 of NZ_JAYMWT010000011.1, forward strand.
ACGCATATCGCAGAGGCGCTCGGCGCGGCCGCCTATGACAAGATTGCACCGCATCTGATGGCGGCCTACCAGGGCGAAAGCCCGGTGTTCGAGTTCACTGAAAGCCATGACAGCCGCCGGATCCGGGTGGCCTTCACCCCCGATGACACCGGCGGCGTCTTTATCCTGTCGATGGATGTGACCGAGGAAACCCAGACCCGTGTCGCCCTGCAACAGGCCCGCCGCCGCGAAATGGCCGCTCAGATGACCAGCGGGCTGGCGCATGATTTCTCGAACCTCCTGACCATCATCCTCGGGATGCAGGGCAAACTGGCGAAATCCGATCTGACCCCGGAGGCGGCCGATCTGGTTCAGGCCACGCTCTCCGCTGCCCGCCGTGGCGGGCGCCTCCTCAACCGTATTGCCGAGATGACCGGACACCGCAGCCTGCGTCCACGCGCCACCGATCTGCACGGCCTTTTGCAAGAGCTGAAGGTGCTGGCGACGCCTTCGCTGCCGCAGGGCATGGGCCTCAGCATCGTGGATCACACGCCGGATGTGCGGCTGCTGCTGGATCCGGGCAAACTGCAGGATGCCCTTTTGAACCTTATTCTGAACGCACGTGACGCCTGCGGCAGTCAGGGTCAGATCACTGTCAGCGCCCACGTCGTCGGGCAAACCTGGCTTGAACTCAGCGTTACCGACACCGGACCGGGCTTTTCCAAAACCGCGCTGGAGAAGGCATTGAACCCTTTCTTCACCACCAAGGGCGGCGAAGGATCAGGTCTGGGCCTGCCGATGGTCTACGATATGGCCAAATCCACCGGTGGGGACATGCGGATCGGCAATACCGTTTCCGGTGCCAGCGTGACCCTGCGCATTCCCTATCGGCTGGCACCGGATGCCGCCGGCGGGCTGGCGCTGCTGGTGGAGGACAGCGAGGAGCTGCGCGCCAACTTCCGCGATATGCTGATTGATCTTGGCTATGCCGTGGTTGAGGCCACAAGCGTGGACGAAGCCTGCGCGCTGACCGCAGATATCGATGGCATCTCTCTGGTCCTGTCGGATATCAAGCTGCAGGGCAGCGCCACCGGGATCGACCTGGTCGACCGCTTGCAGGGCTCTCGCCTGCCCTGCATTCTGATGACGTCCCTGCCGACCAGCGATCCTCTGTTCCGCATGGCGCTGAAACGTTGCCCGGTGTTGCAGAAACCCTTTACCACTCATCAGCTTTCAGCGCTGATCAAATCGGAACCCGCCGCATGAGCCGACCCCTGATCACCATTCTTGACGACGAGCCGGAGATCCGCCGCATCCTGACCGACACGCTGGAGGAAGCCGGATTTCGCACCCAGAGCTTTGCCCGCGCCCGCGAATTTGAGGCCTCTCTCAATCGGGTGACTCCCGATGTCTGCCTTGTCGATCTCTCGCTGCCCGATACCGATGGGCTGGCGCTGGTGCATCGCCTCGCGCTGGAACAGGGGGCGGCCGTGATCATCATTTCTGGACGCGCACAGGTACAGGACCGTGTTACCGGGCTGGAGCTCGGGGCAGATGATTACATCACCAAACCCTTTGACCCGGCCGAGGTGGTGGCGCGCATCCGCGCCCGGCTGCGCGGGGGCCCCCGCACTGCGGCAACCACGGGAAACAGCGCCTCGTTTTCCGGCTGGACCGCGCATTTCGATCGCTACATCCTTGAAGATGACAGCGGCGCAGAGACCCCGTTTTCACATGCCGAGGGCGAGGTGCTGCGGCTGTTCCTGGAAAGCCCGAAACGGCTGATTTCCCGCGCCCAGATGCAAGAAAGCCTCGGCGGTGGTGCTGGCGAAAGCTTTGATCGGGCCATGGATGTGCGCATCTCGCGATTGCGCACCAAGCTGCGCGAAGACCCGAAGAACCCGCGCCTGATCAAGACGATCTACGGCGCCGGCTATATCTTCCTCGGCGATGTCAGCTGGCTCTGACCACGCCGCCGCCGGCTCGAAATCCAGCCGCCAAAGCTCTGGGAATACTCCGGCCAAAGCTCGGACTGGACGCAGCGAATCGACGGCGATATGATTCGGGTATGGCTACCTGTCTGCTCTATCGCCAACACCCGGCGCGGGTCCCGCGCTTCTACCGGATCGAACTTGCGATGAACCTCTTCGCTGAAGTCTCCGTTCTTAGGGAATGGGGGGTGGCCGGCGGCAGCGGGCAGAGCGCCATCAATATCTACGGCAACCTGCGCGAAGCCTCGATCGCGGCGGATCAGCACCGCAAACGGATGCTGAAACGGGGCTATGACCGCGCCTGATCGGCGATAAGCCATCGCATACCGCCGTCGCCCATCAGCTCAAGATCCCCTTTCACCCACCGTACAGCGCGCCGGTTTACGGCGGCCCAATCCCCCGCGCGCCCATTGCGCAACAGCCGTAAAACAAGGTCTTTTGTGTAGTTCTTCGTTAAGCTCTTGTTCGTTTGTTTCGCACGCGAAACATTTGGTCCGAACCGGACCAAATTTACCTGTCACCGTGCCGCCCGACTGGATTGGATCCGAAATCGACAACTGGCCCTTTCCACCGTTGAAAAGCTTGCTTAAGACTTGCCCGGACGCAAAGGAACACGCCATGACGCATATCACGCTGATCCGCCACGGACAGGCCAACACCAGCGCCCGCGACGAAGCGAGCTATGACCGGTTGAGCGATCTGGGCCATCAGCAGGCACGCTGGCTTGGCGCGCATCTGAGCGAGACGCGCGCGCATTACACCCGCGTCTATTGCGGCACGCTGACCCGCCATCTGCAAACCGCGACTGCCATGGGGCTTGAAAACGTGATGCAGGATCCGCGACTGAACGAAATGGAATACTTCAATCTGGCCGAGGCGATGCAGGCCCAGCACGGGCTGAAGATCCCGACCGAACGGGAAGGGTTCATCGAGCACATGCCCAAGGTTTTCTCCGCCTGGGCTGCGGATGAGATCACCAACCCGCCAGAAAGCTGGCGAGACTTTGAAACCCGCACTCGCTCCGCCTTGGCCGAGATCTCTGCAGGCGACGGGCCGGCCCTGGTGGTTACATCCGGCGGGCTGATCGCGATGGCCATGCGGCAGGCGATGGGGCTGGATACCACCGGAATGGCGCGCATGGCGCTCGCGATCATGAACAGTTCGATGCACCGGCTGCACGCGATCGGCGGTCAGCTGAGCCCGGTGCTGTTCAACGCGGTGCCCCATCTGGAAGCCCCGGACCGGCATTACGCACAGACCCATCTGTAGGCCCGACATCCGACCGGGGACCGCACTATCTGAGGGAGGGACAGGATGATGCAGCTCTATTATGCACCCAGGACGATTTCGGTGGCCGTCGCTATCGCTCTGGAAGAGTCCGGACTGGACTACGAGCCGATCCGTATTGACTTCGCAGCCAAGGAACAGCTTGGCACCGCCTATGCCCAGATCAACCCCAAGGGCCGTGTCCCGGCGCTGGTGGTGGATGGCGGCATCCTGACGGAAACCGGCGCCTTGCTGGAATATGTGGCCGATATGGCCCCCGATGCCGCTCTGCGCCCCTGCGAGGCGGTCCTGCTGGCCCGCATGCGTGAGGTGATGTTCTATCTCGCCTCCACCATGCATGTGAACCACGCCCATAAACTGCGCGGAAGCCGCTGGGCCAGCAAGACTTCCAGCTTCAAGGACATGCAGGCCAAGGTGCCACAGACCATGGCCGCCTCCTGCGACTATATCAGCCAGTTCGGACTGCGCGGCCCTTACGTGCTGGGCAACACCATTAGCCTGGCGGATTGCTATCTCTATGTGATCTGCACCTGGCTGGAGGGCGACGGCGTGACCCTCGCCAACTACCCAAAAATTCAGACCTTCATGGCGGCTATGGAACAGCGTGACTCGGTGCACGCGGTGACCGCCAAGGGCATGCTGTAAAGGACAAGACATGACACATCTATGGGTACGGGCCGAACAGCGCCCGAATGAAGAACGGGTTGGCCTGACGCCCGAAGGTGCCAGAGCGCTCATCGACGCCGGGCTGAAGGTCACGGTCGAGGAAAGCACGGTCCGCGCCATCCCGTTGCAGGGCTACATTGACGCCGGCTGCGAGATCGCGGCAGAGAACAGCTGGCCCGACGCCCCCCGCGACGCCATCATCTTCGGCCTGAAAGAACTGCCCGAAGATGGCACTCCGCTGCCGCACCGCCACATCATGTTCGGACATGCCTACAAGGGGCAGCACTCCGGCAAAGCGCTTCTTGAACGGTTCCAGGCCGGCGGCGGCACGCTCTACGATCTGGAATATCTGGTCGATGAAAGTGGCCGCCGGGTTGCGGCCTTCGGCTATTGGGCCGGCTATGCCGGTGCGGCCGTCACGCTGAAAACCTGGGCCGCGCAGCAGCGCGGTGAGCTCTGCGGCCCGGTTGGCGTCTACGAGGGCAAGGACGCGCTGCTTGCCGAGCTGAGCGCAGAGCTGGATGGTCTGAAAACCGACCGCCCCTCGGCCATCGTCATTGGCGCCCTGGGCCGGGTCGGCACCGGGGCCGCCGATCTCTGCGAGGCGATGGGTGTCTCGGTCACCAAATGGGATATGGCAGAAACCGCCAGCGGCGGCCCTTTCCCCGAAATTCTGGCCCATGATCTCTTTCTCAACTGCATCTTCGCACGCCCCGGCACGCCTGTCTTCGTCCCGCAAGAGGCGCTGACGGCTGATCGTCGGCTGACCGCCATCGGCGATGTCGCCTGCGATCCCGATAGCGACTACAACCCGGTTCCGGTCTATGACCGCGCCACCACATGGGAGGCCCCTGCCCTGCGGGTCGCCCAGGATCCCGTACTGGACGTCATGGCGATTGATAACCTGCCTTCGATGCTGCCGGTCGAAAGCTCCGAAGACTATGCAGCCCAGCTGCTGCCCTCCCTGCTGACCCTTACCGATCTTGCCAGTGGCGTCTGGGGCCGGGCGGAAACCACCTTCAAGGACCATCTTCCGGGCTGACCATCGCCGGAACCAAACAACGGAGACTGACAATGACAATCCATTGGTGCGGCACCGGCCTGTCCGCAATCCCTGGCCTGCGCCGCCTGCTTGAGGCGGGCCATGACGTCGCGGTCTGGAACCGCACTCCCGATAAGGCGCGCGAGGCAATCGGCGATCTGACAACCAATATCCATGCCTTCAGCCTTGCCAATCTGGGCCAGATGCTCAGCCCCAAGGATGTGATTGTCTCGATGCTGCCCGGTGACTGGCATGTGCCGCTGGCTGAGCTGGCGATTGAGCATGGCGCCCATTTCGTGTCGTCCTCTTACATCGCCCCGGAAATGCGCGCGCTGGACCAGCGGGCAAAGGACGCCGCTGTCTGCCTGATCAACGAGGTTGGCCTCGACCCTGGCATCGACCACCTGATGGCCCATGCGCTGGTTGCCGACTATAAGGCCTCCAAGGCCTTCGATGCGGACAATGAGATCAGCTTTATCTCCTACTGCGGCGGCATCCCCAAGACACCGAACCCGTTCCGCTACAAATTCAGCTGGTCGCCGCTCGGCGTGCTGAAGGCGCTGCGCTCCCCGTCGAAGTCGATCCGCGATTTCAAGGCGCTGGACGTCGCCCGCCCCTGGGATGCGATCTCCTCCTACGAGGCACCGCTGCCCGCATCCGAAAGCTTCGAAGTCTATCCGAACCGCGACTCGCTCCCTTTCATGGCGCAGTATGAATTCGGCGCGGACTGGAAGGTAAAAGAATTCGTTCGCGGCACCCTGCGCCTCAACGGCTGGGCCGATGCCTGGGCGGATGTCTTCAAGGAGGTCGAGACACTATCGGGCCCCGAAGGCGATGCCCGGCTCAAGGAAATGTCGGATCAATTCTGGGCAGAGAATGCCTATGACGACGGTGAGCCAGACCGCGTGGTGCTTTGCGTCGGGCTGAAAGCCGAAAAAGACGGTGCCGAAGTCTGGCACAAGACCTATGTGATGGATGCCTGGGGTGACGAACGCGGCACGGCGATGGCGCGGCTGGTCTCCTACCCGGTGTCCTTCGCCATCGAGGCTGCCATCAACGGCAAAATCGCTCCCGGCGTCAGCGCCGCGCCCAGCGACGCCGATCTGGTGGATCAGTGGATGGGTAAGATCGGTGCGCTGGCCCAGCATCTCGAGGTGGTCGACAGCACGTCTTGAACCCACGCCCCGGCTGCCGACTGCGCGGAAGATAGCCATCTTCTGGCCCCAAATATCCCGGGGTCCGGGGCAGAGCCCCGGCGCGACAGGCCATGCGGGCGCCGCACCTCGGCGCCCCCTGCCATACCGATCTGCCATCGCAACCCTTCAGCGGAACGCTCAGCGCCCGATGACATCCTCTTCAACGCTCTGCACATCAATCCCCAGCGCGTCCAAGCCGGATTCCAGATTATCCGCCAGATGTGGTGTCCCGATCAGGTAATCCGCAGTCGGCGTGGTCGCCTCCTGCTGAGCGGTTGCGATGGCCTCCTCCAGATCGTCGGCGTCGAAACTGCCTCGGCCAATCCACATGATCGCAACCAGCTCGGCCTGCTCATCCTCGCCCATGCGGTCGATAAACGCCCTGAGCTCCCCCTCGGCGCGCGATAGCTCGCGCGCCATCATGGCCACTTGCGCCACCTTTCGGGCACTGATCTCCAGCATGGGCTCGTCCTCCATTGTCCGCGCTGTTCATGAGGATCAGACCCCATTGCCGCGTGGCTGTCCTTGATCTGGGGCAAGAACCGCAGAAGCCGCCAGACCGCGCCCCCGGGGAGGCCGGCGCGCGACGGATCAGCTGTCTTTGGCGTAGATCTCGATCAGCCTGCTGCGCCCGCGCAACGTCACCGGCGCCAGGGCAACCCAACGCTGGCGCGCGGGGGCGATACCTGCGATCTCAAACGTAACAGCTGAGGCAATGATGGTCTGCGGAACGGTCTTGCTGTGCTGCTCGAGGCGGGAGGCGGTGTTGACCGCATCTCCAAAGACCGAATATTCCAGCCGCGCCGCATTGCCGACAACACCAGAAAACACCTCACCTGCGTGAACGCCGATGCCAATGTCCACCGGCGGCTCGCCCGCAGCGACGCGCCGGTCCGACCAGCGGTGAATGGCCTCGCTCAGCGTCGCCGCACAGGCCAGAGCCCGGGCGGCGCCATTTGCGCCGCCGCGCGCCACAGGCGCATCATCAAACAGCAGCATTGCCGCATCGCCCATATATTTGTCGATCATTCCGCCATGCCGGGTGGCGCTGAATTCCACCTCATTGCGGAATGCGGTGATGAAATCTCCGACCTCCTGCGGATCACGTGATTCCGACCAGCGGGTAAAGCCGCGAATATCGACAAACATCACGGCCATCGGCTGGCGCTGGCCCTGTTGCAGCGCCGAAAGCCCGCCATCCGCGAGCTGATCGGCCACCTGCGCCGGCAGATAGCGGGTCAGGTTGGCGCGCGCCTCGGCCGCCGTCAGCTCCCGGTAAAACAATCGCCGCATCCGCGCAGCCGCCACAACCATGACCAATCCGGCCAGCAGGATCATTGTCAGCTTCATCACGTTTGCCGGGCTGTCCAGCACGCTGTACAGACTGCCCATCTGCCCCACATCCAGCCGGGTCACCGGCCAGAAGATCAGGATCCCCAGCCCACCGGTCAGCAGAACCGTCGTATACAGCTGCAGGCGCGGGTCCATCCGCATGACACCGTAGGCCAGCACCAGCGGAACCAGCCAGGCCGGCGGCAGCAGCAGCGCCACGCCTCCGGGGTAGTTGCTGTTCTCAAGGCTGAACCAGACATTGAAGAGCAGAAAGGCACAGTCCGCCGTCACGCTAATCCAGGACATCCAGGGCCGGAACCACCCGAATGTCGTCGCAGCAAAGGTAACGATACCGAGGGTCAGATAGGCAAACATCGTCAATAGCGCAAACAGCAGCTGACGATGCAGGAAGGGCGCCAGAGAGCTGAAGTCCACCCCCGACATCGTCACCACGAATACGGCAAACAGGCCCAGCGTCACCGCGATCCGCAGAACCGACACCAGCCGCTCTGCCGCGATTGAGGCCGTGTTCAGCAGGGGAGCGATGGTGGTCTGTTGCATCAGCTATCGGAACGCCCCAGCGGAACGACATTCACCGGATCGGGGGGCTGACCGATGCCAGCTGATGTCGGGGCAATTTCTTCAAAGTCGAAGTTGTCCAGCCGCTGCGCCCGGCGTCCGGCCTTGTCAGCGCTGATCTTGATCTCCGCGATGTCCTTTGCCGCCATGCCGAAATGGCGGTCCAGATTACCCACCCGGTCGCCCAGACGTTCGACATCCTTATGCAGAAGTCCCAGCTCGCTGCGGATCGCGCCGGCCTGTTCGCGCATCCGCGCATCCTTGAGAATGGCGCGCATCGTGTTCAGCGTGGCCATGCAGGTGGTTGGCGAAACGATCCAGACCTTGGCGGAGAAGCCCTCACGCACAATGTCGGAAAAATTGGCATGGAGTTCGGCATAAACAGCCTCGGAGGGCAGGAACATCAGCGCGCCATCCGCCGTTTCGCCCTCCAGTATGTATTTCTCTGAAATCGCCCGGATATGGCCCCGCAATGCCGCCTTCAGCTGGCGCGCGGCGCTGGCGCGCTGCTCCGGTGTCTCGGCGTTGCGCAGCGCCTCATAGGGTTCCAGCGGAAATTTGCTGTCGATCACGATCGGACCGGGGGGATTGGGCAGATGGATCAGGCAATCGGCGCGCTTGCCGTTGCTCAGCGTGTGCTGAAAGGCATAGCTGTCAGAGGACAGCGCCTTGGAGACGATATCATTCAGCTGGATTTCACCAAAAGCGCCGCGCGTCTGCTTGTTTGCCAGTATGTCCTGAAGCCCCAGGACATCACCCGACAGCTTCGTGATATTGTCCTGCGCCTTGTCAATCACCGCCAGCCGCTCCTGCAATTGAGTGAGCGAGGTGACGGTGCGTTTGGTCGACCCGTGCAGGCTCTCCTGCAAGCGCTCCTGCATCTCGGCCAGCGCGCGGGCCTGCCGCAGCGCGTTGTCGGAGAGACGGTCGTTGACCTGCTGCTGCACAGCGCCGAGCCGGGTCTCAACGGTCTGGATCATCTGCATCTGCGCGTTGGCCTGCGCGTCGGAGACATGCTGTAGCCCGCCGCGCAACTGCTGAACGCTTTGTCCCAGATGAGCCATCTGCTGTGCGATCGGGTCCATGCTCGCGGCAGCGCGTGCATGGCTGCGCAGCAGCATGACGAGCCCCACCATCATCAGACCACCAATCCCCAGAAGCACCAGCATCTGCGGCTCTGCGCGCTCCAGAAAGAGCAGGACCGACTCCATCAGCTCCGCCCGAACAGACGTTCGATATCGGCCAGTTTCAGCTCGACATAGGTGGGACGCCCGTGGTTGCACTGTCCGGAATGCGGCGTTGCTTCCATTTCGCGCAGCAGGGCGTTCATTTCCTCGCCGCGCATCCAGCGGCCCGAGCGGATGGACCCATGGCAGGCAACCCGGCTGAGGATGGCTTCAATCTTGGCCTGAACCAGCTGGCTTTCGCCCTGATCATCCAGCTCATCAAGGATATCGCGCACCATCGCTGTGGCATTGACAGTGCCGAGTATGGCCGGGGTTTCACGCACAGCGATGGCGCCGCCACCAAAGGCTTCGATGCCCAGACCAAAGCGGCCCAGATCATCGGCCACCGCCAGGATACGGGCACAATCCCCCTCGCTGAGCTCGACGATCTCGGGGATCAGCAGGGCCTGCGCAGCGACGCCGGTCTCGGCCATCTGGCGTTTCAGCTTCTCGTAGACCAGCCGTTCATGGGCGGCGTGCTGATCGACGATCACCATACCGTCGGCAGTCTGGGCAATGATGTAGTTCTCATGCACCTGCCCGCGTGCGGCACCAAGCGGCAGATGCTCGGCCCCGGGCGCGGAGGTTTCGGGTCTGTCCGACGGCTGACCCGGGGCCATCGCACCTTTGGGCGCCTCTGTCACACGGCCGCTATAGGCGCTGGCCAGCTCAGCAAAGCCGGGCGACACCGATTGCGCCGGATGAGCGGGAGCAGGTGCGAAGCTCTCTGGTTGCTGGGCTGCATAAGAAAGGCTGCGCGCGCCCATTGACGGCCGATCCATCTGGTAGATCCGCGGGCCGCCAGCGCCGACCGGATCTGACGAGGTGGCTTCTGGGCGCATCGCGCCCAGGGTCGCGCCCGCAACCGTGGACGAGGCCCGATGACCGGCCTCCGCCAGCGCATGGCGCAGCGCTGAGACGATCAGACCCCGCGCCACACCGGGATCGCGAAACCGGACCTCGGACTTCGCGGGGTGGACGTTCACATCAACCAGCGCCGGATCGCAGTCCAGAAACAGCGCCGCTGCCGGGTGGCGGTCGCGGCTGAGAAAATCGAAATAAGCCGCCCTGAGGGCACCGGTCAGCATCTTGTCCTTAACCGGTCGGGTGTTCACAAAGAGGAACTGCGCCACCGCGGCGCCCCGCGAATAGGTCGGCAAGGCCGCATAGCCAAAAAGCCGGACCCCCTCTCGGGTGGCATCAATCTTGAGCGCGTTTTCCGCAAATTCGCGCCCCAGAACCGTCGTGAGCCGCCCGTGCAGCGCATCGAAAAGATCACCCGACAGCGGGTCCGCGCGAAAGGTCACACGCCCCTCACCGCCGCCGGAGACATCACGCAAGGTAAAGCCAACCGATGGTTCCGCCATCGCCAGCCGCTTGATGACGTCGCCAATGGCCTGGGTCTCGGCGCGGTCGCTGCGCATGAACTTCAGCCGGGCGGGCGTGGCGTAGAACAGATCCCGCAGCTCAACCACGGTGCCTGCGCGCAGGGCAGCAGGTTTCACCGGCTCCATCTGGCCACCGGCGACGCGAATCCTCGCGGCCTCGTGTCCCTTGGCGCGGCTGGTAATGCTCAACCGTCCGACAGCGCCGAGCGATGGCAGCGCCTCACCGCGAAAGCCGAAGGTATGGATGTTCAGCAGGTCAGAGCCGTCGATCTTGGAGGTGGCATGTCTCGACAGCGCCAGCGGCAGATCTGCGGGTGCCATGCCGCAGCCATCATCGGTCACCCGGATCAGCGTCTTGCCACCATCCGCGATGTCGATGGTGATCCGAGAGGCCCCCGCATCAATGGCGTTTTCCACCAGTTCCTTGACCGCCGAAGCAGGGCGTTCGACCACTTCTCCCGCAGCGATGCGGTTGATGGCACTGTCATCAAGCTGCCGGATGATCGGTTGTAAACTGTCGCTGATTTGGGGGTCTGCATATGCCATGCCGCAATATTTAGCATGCCGCCGCGCGATTCTTCCAGCCGCAATCCGTCCTGTCGGGCGCAGTCAGCAGCCTGTTGATCAGACCCCTGCTGGCGCCCCGGCCCGGTGACGGCACGGGCCGAACCGTGCCGCAATCGCCAGCAACAGACCCGAAACCGTTGCGATCATCCCGGCGGCGCTTACGGCGTCCGCAGCGCCAAGCCAGAGCGGACCATAGCCCGCCAGGACATAGCCGACAACCGCTGAAACCACAGCAAACCCGACGCTCCACCCCAGCTGACCCTCCAGTTGATTCGACATCATCCGCGCCGCGGCCGGCGGGCAGATGAACATCGCGATCACGATGATCGACCCCACCGCATCAAAGGCCGCAACGGCGGCGATTGCAGCAGTGATCACCAACCCCAGCCCCAACAGATCGGTGCGGATACCCAGCGTGCGGGCAAACCCCTCATCAAAGGTCGCAATCTTAAGAGGGCGCCAGAACAGAGCGATAAAGACGGTGACCCCGATCAAGGTCAGCCCCATGCGCAACAGCTCGGTCGGCAAATAGCTGAGCGCCACCGGATCCAGCAGCGATTCCCAGCCGGTGGCATCAAGCCAGATCAGGCTTTCGAGATTGCCGTAGAGCGCGTGTTCCACATCCAGATGAACCGCCGATGTATCGGTCTGCTCCAGCAGCAAGACCCCGCCTGCGAACATGGTGGTGAAGACCACGCCCATGGCGGCCCCCGGCTCGATCCGGCCAAGGCGGCGGATCAGTTCGATCACAACCACGGCGACGATGGCGGCTCCAGCGGCCCCCAGCATCATCGGACCCGCTGCGATCACCCCGGTCAGGAGGAAAGCAACAACGATACCCGGTAGAACAACATGGCTGATTGCATCGCCAATCAGCGCCTGCCGACGCAGCAGCAGGAAATTCCCCGGCAGCGCACAGGCGACGGCGGCAAAGACACCGATCAGCAGAGGTGTCAGGGACAACGGGACAAATTCAGCGCCGCTCATGGCAGAACCTCACGGGGGCCGCCCATGCGGCGGTCAATGTCGGAAATCTGGTCGGCAGTCAGAACCGTCTCTATCTCGCGCAGCCCATCATATAGCGCCGCTGCCGCCTCATGTGTCTGGTCGCTGCGCACCAGCGCCCAGCGATGTTCGTCTCGCAGCGCCTTGGCGGCGCGGGCGCGGCCCTGTTCCGTGGGCACCCCATCGGCGCGTAAGAGGCCACGCTGGCGCAGCAATCGCAGGGTCAGCGGCTCATAGATCACCTGATCCTGCGCCAATGCCAGCAGCCCCTGGCGCAGATGGACCCGGCGCTGAAACCGCCGATGGCGCAGCACAGCCGCCAGCACCCCGCGATTGGGAGCCAGCAGAAGCGACAGGGCAAAGAGGCCAAAGCTCATCAGGACGATGATAGGCCCGGTGGGCAGGTTCGGCGCCGATGCAGATACCGCCGCACCAAGATAGGCTGACAGCCCGCCGGCACCACCAGCCAGCAGCACCACCAGATCGGACCGCTCGGTCCAGAACCGGGCGGTGACGGCCGGGATGATCAGCAGCGCCACGATCAGGATCAGGCCGACGATTTTCAGCCCGACAACGGTGACAGCCATCACCAGCCCCATCATCATCATGTCGATACGGGAGACGGAGACACCCTGTGACGCGGCGTACTCAGGGTCAAAGGCCACCAGTGTCATCGGGCGCCGCAGCAGCAGAATCAACAGCAGCGTGGCCGCGCCACCTCCCGCAATCACCAGCGCATCGTTCCACAACATGCCTGCCGTAGAGCCCAGCAGGAACCCCTCCAGCCCGGCCTGACGGCCCACCCCCAGCGTCTGGATCACCGTCAGGATCACGATGCCGAACCCGAAGAACACGGAGAGCACGGCGCCAATCGCGGCGTCCTCGGCCAGACGGGTACGGCGGGTCAGCCAGTTGAGGCACCACAGCCCGGCCATCGCCGAGAGCGCCGACCCAAGGAGCAGACCGGCCAGATTGCGACCATCGCCGCCAAGCGCGACCATTACCAGAAAGGCAAGCCCGACACCGGGCAAGGTGGCATGGCTGATGGCATCGCTGACCAGCGCCCGTTTGCGCAGGAAAAGGAAGGTTCCGGTGATGCCGGCGGCGATGCCAAGCAATGTGGCGCCAATTGCGACCAGCGTCGCATTATAGCCCATTTGCAGCAGCAGGGCGTCCCAAAGCATCAGAATGGCCCGCCGCTCTGTGGGAGAATAGATCCGGGTGCCACGGCCAGCTGGTCAACCTGCGCAGTGGCCAACCGCCCGCCATAGGCGCTTTGCAGGGTTTCGGCGGTAAAGGCCTGTGCAACCGGACCCTCTGCGACTTTGCGTGTGTTGATCAGGAAGACATTGTCGAAATACTCGCCGACGGTGACAAGATCGTGATGCACCACAACCACTGTCCTGCCATCTGCGCGCAGCTGTTTCAGCACCGCGATAATGGCCTTCTCGGTCGCGGCATCGACACCGGCAAAGGGTTCGTCCAGCAGATAAAGATCTGCTCCCTGAGCCAGCGCGCGCGCCAGAAAGACCCGTTGCTGCTGACCCCCGGACAACTGGCCAATCTGGCGGGTGGCGAAATCGCCCATCCCGACACGGTCCAGACAGGCCTGCGCCTCGGTGCGATGGCGTCCGGTGATGCGGCCCAGCAGGCCCAGCTCGCGGTAGAGCCCCATCATTACAACGTCAATCACCCGTGTCGGGAAATCCCAGTCGACGCTGGCCCGTTGCGGGACATAGGCAATGCGGGCCCGTTGGCTGTCCAGCGGCTTGCCAAAGACCTGCACCCGCCCTGAAACCGGCGGCACGATGCCAAGCGCGGCCTTCAGCAAGGTCGATTTACCAGCTCCATTCGGGCCGATGATGGCCGTCATCCGTCCCGGCTCCACTGTCATATCGACAGAGAAAACGGCTGGCTTCTCGCCGTAGGTTACGGTCAGCCCCCTGATGGCCAGCGGCGACCTGTCAAGGCTGTGGGTGATTCCCTCAGCGGCAGTGGGCGCGCCATTGTCGCGGGCCAGTTCCACGCTCATCTCATCGGTTCCCTTCAAAATCCGGCACCGGACAGGCGACCGGACATGCCCTTAGGTGGAACCTTGGCGCCAAGAGCAGCCGCGATAGTGGTCATATTATGATCCAGCATCCCGACATAGGTGCCCTCATAGCTGCCATCGGCGCCCATCGCGTCGGAGAACAGCTCTCCGCCGATGCGAACCTCATGGCCTTGCGCCGCTGCCCCTTCGATCAGGGCACGCATCGAACGATCCGAAACCGAGCTTTCGACAAAGACGGCAGAGATCTGACGCGCCACCAGCATATCGACCAGCGCGCCAATGCGATTGAGGCCGGCTTCGGATTGGGTGGAGATGCCTTGAATGCCCAGCACCTCAAACCCGAAGTCACGGCCAAAATACCCAAAGGCATCATGCGCCGTGACCAGCACCCGATTTTCGACCGGCACCTGGGCCAGGATGTCGTTGCCGTAGGCGATGAGCTGATCCAGCTCTGCCAGATGCGCCGCTGCATTGGCTGCAAAAAGATCGGCCTGATCCGGACGCGCATCACTCAGCGCCGCCTGAACCTCTGCGACCATGTCCTTCCACAGGGCCGGGGTCATCCAGACATGGGGGTCATATTTATCTGCATAGGCGTCATGGCCGCGCAGCTTGTCCTTGTCCAGACCGTCGGCGACGGCAACCACCGTGCGTTTGCGCGCCAGATCGTGGAAGAACTCTTCCATCTGTGCCTCAAGATAGAGACCGTGCCACAGCACCAGATCTGCACGGGTCATCGCCACGATATCGGACCGTGTCTGCCGATAGGCGTGCGGGTCTACCCCCGGTCCCATCAGGGCGCGCACCTCGACTGCATCACCGCCAACCTGGCGGGCGGCATCGGCGATCATGCCGGTTGTTGCCACCACTTTCAGCGGGGCATCCGCCCGCGCAGCAGCGCCGTCTGAGCTGCCGAACGTCGCGGCAACGAGCCCGACAAAGGCCATCATAGCAGCCAGCACCAGCTTGTGGACGATCTTCATTGATGTGCTGAGCTTCGAACGCATGGAGCTGATCCTCTGATTGTCATCTGACATCAATAAGAGCGCTCAGCGATGTCCTGTCAATGAAAATGCGACTTATTCGCAAAAAGAAATGAGAATGGTTCGCAAGAATAGATAATTTTTGTCCAAACAGTCAAAATTTTACCCCAGACAACCCTGCCCTTGCTTGCCAAGCTTGGGTGGTCGTGCGATTTTCGCACCGAACTCGAATGAGGATTCCCGGCATGGAAAGCCAAATTGCAGAGCACACCGCGCAGCTGCCGCAGGTGGGCGAACCGCGTAACCCCGGCATGGAGCTGGATCTGGACTGGGCGCTTGGGGTTGAGGCAAACACCTCCGCCATCGAACGTCGCTGTGCCACGCTGCCAGGTCGGCGCAGCGTCAAGAAAGACTATCAGGCGGCCTGGCTGCTGAAGGCGATCACGCTGATTGACCTGACCACACTCTCCGGTGATGACACCGTGGGGCGTGTGCAACGGCTTTGCGCCAAGGCGCGCCAGCCTGTGCGCAGCGACCTGATGACCGCGCTCGGCATGGAGCCGATCACCACCGGCGCGGTCTGCGTCTACCACGACATGATCGAAACCGCTGTCGACGCGCTGGAGGGCACGGGTATTCCGGTGGCCGCCGTGTCTACGGGTTTCCCCGGCGGCCTGTCGCCGTTTCACCTGCGCCTCGCCGAGATCGAAGAAAGTGTGAAGGCCGGGGCCAAGGAGATTGATATCGTGATCTCCCGTCGTCACGTGCTGTCCGGCAATTGGCAGGCTCTCTATGATGAGGTGAAAGCCTTCCGCGAGGCCTGTGGCGACGCCCATGTAAAGGCCATCCTCGCCACCGGAGAGCTGGGCACATTGCGTAACGTTGCGCGTGCCTCGCTGATCTGCATGATGGCGGGTGCTGATTTCATCAAGACCTCGACCGGCAAGGAAAGCGTCAACGCCACGCTGCCGGTCAGCCTGGTCATGATCCGCGCCATCCGCGACTATCACGAGCGCACCGGCTACCGCGTTGGCTACAAACCCGCTGGTGGGATCTCAAAGGCCAAGGATGCGCTGGTATATCTGTCGCTAATCAAGGACGAGCTGGGCGACCGCTGGCTGCAGCCGGATCTGTTCCGCTTTGGCGCGTCCAGCCTGCTGGGCGATATCGAACGGCAGCTCGAACACCATGTCACCGGCGCCTATTCCGCCGGCTACCGCCACGCGCTGGCCTAACCTTCAGATGCCACCCCCGGATGCCTGAAGGGCCTCCGGCCCGCTTCCGGATCCGGGCAAGCAGCGACAGACACAAGGCTCGACACATGACTATCAAAGAGATTTTCGACACAATGACCTATGGCCCCGCCCCCGAAAGTGCAGCTGAGGCGCTGGCCTGGCTGGTGGATCAGGGCGCCCGGTTCGGCCATTTCATCGACGGCGATTTCACCGCACCCGGCGACGGGTTCGACAGCAAGAATCCGGCAACCGGCGAGGTTCTGGCCACATTGACCCAGGCCAGCCAGTCGGATGTCGACAGCGCTGTTGCCGCGGCGCGCAAGGCGCAGGGCAAATGGGCTGCCCTCGGCGGCGCCGGCCGCGCACGCTATCTCTATGCCATCGCGCGACTGATGCAAAAACACGCGCGCCTGTTTGCGGTTCTGGAAACGCTGGATAACGGCAAGCCAATCCGCGAAAGCCGCGACATTGATGTGCCGCTGGCGCAGCGCCATTTCTACTATCACGCAGGCATGGCCCAGCTGATGGAAAGCGAACTGCCCGACCGTGAGGCGCTGGGTGTCTGTGGGCAGATCATCCCTTGGAACTTTCCGCTGCTGATGCTGGCGTGGAAGGTCGCGCCGGCCCTGGCCATGGGCAATACTGTGGTGCTGAAACCTGCGGAATACACCTCGCTTACCGCCCTGCTGTTTGCTGATATCTGCCGTCAGGCGGGCCTGCCCAAGGGTGTTGTGAACATCGTGACAGGCGATGGCGCCGTGGGGGAGATGATCGTCGGGGCCGAAGTCGACAAGATCGCCTTTACCGGGTCCACCGCCGTCGGCCGCCGCATTCGCGAAGCCACCGCAGGCAGCGGCAAGGCACTGACGCTGGAGCTGGGCGGCAAATCTCCCTACATCGTCTTTGACGACGCCGATATCGACTCCGCCATTGAAGGTCTCGTTGATGCAATCTGGTTCAATCAGGGACAGGTCTGCTGCGCCGGCTCGCGACTTCTTGTTCAGGAAGGCGTCGCCGACCGTTTCCACAGGAAACTACGCGCACGGATGGACAAGTTGCGCATCGGCAATCCGCTGGACAAGAGCATCGACATCGGCGCCATTGTCGACCCGGTGCAGCTGACCACCATCAGCGAGATGGTTGCCGCCAATTCGGCCGGCCGCATGTATCAGGCGCAGATCGATGTGCCGGAGCGCGGGTGTTTCTACCCGCCCACCCTCATCGAAGGTCTGGCGCCCTCCGACACGCTGATGCAGGAGGAGATCTTTGGTCCGGTTCTGGTATCGACCACCTTCCGCACCCCATCCGAGGCTGTAGAACTGGCGAATAACACCCGCTACGGTCTGGCGGCGACGCTCTGGACTGAAAACGTCAATCTCGCGCTGGACATCGCCCCCAAACTGGTTGCCGGCGTGGTCTGGGTCAATGCCACCAATCTCTTTGATGCGGCCGCAGGATTTGGCGGCACCCGTGAAAGCGGCTTTGGCCGTGAAGGCGGCTGGGAAGGGCTTGGCGCCTACACCAAGCCAAAGGGCAAGGTCAAAGCTCTTGACCAGATCAAGGGTTTTGACGGTGAAGGTGCACCGGTTGATGCCGTGGACCGCACCGCAAAACTCTATATCGGTGGCAAGCAGGCGCGCCCGGATGGCGGCTATTCCAAAGCCATCCATGGCAAATCCGGCGCGCTGCTGGGCCACGTTGGCCTCGGCAACCGCAAGGACGTTCGCAACGCCGTGGAAGCCGCAGCCGGGGCCAATGGCTGGGCCAAGACGACGGGCCATCTGCGCGCGCAGATCCTTTACTACATCGGCGAAAACCTATCTGCGCGGGCTGGCGAATTTGCCGATCGGATCGACCGGATGACCGGCAAGTCCCAAGGCGCGCAGGAGGTCGAAACCTCGATCCAGCGCCTGTTCACCGCCGCTGCCTGGGCCGACAAATACGACGGGCAGGCCCATGGTGTGCCAATCCGCGGTGTGGCCCTGGCGATGAAGGAACCTGTTGGGGTGATCGGCGCACTCTGCGCGGATGAGGCCCCCTTGCTGGGCCTGATCTCGGTGCTGGCACCCGCCATTGCCATGGGCAACCGCGTGGTCCTGGCCGCATCCGAGGCCTACCCGCTGGCGGCGACCGACTTCTATCAGGTGCTCGACACATCCGATCTGCCCGGTGGCGTCGTCAATATCCTGACCGGCCGTCACGCCGAACTGGCCGAACCGCTGGCCGCCCATCTCAATGTAGATGCTGTCTGGAGCTTCTCCTCCTCTGACCTCTCCGCCGCGATCGAAGCTGCCTCCGCCGGTAATCTCAAGCGTACATGGGTCAACAATGGCATGGCGCTGGACTGGACGTCGGACCACAGCCGCCGCTTCCTCGAAGCCGCAACCGAGGTAAAGAACATCTGGATCCCCTACGGCGAATAAGCCGATGGGTGCAGCCCAAAGGGGCTGCACCCGTCATATCCTGCAAAAAGGGCGCTACCATTTCTGGTAGCGCCCTTTTTTCCGTTTGATATCCCGCAAGCCCAGCTCAGTTGGTGGATTGCAGACCTTCAGGACGACCCACCACGATGAAGTGCAGCTGATCCGGCAGCAGGATCTCCGCTGCCACCTTGTTGATCTCGTCCAATGTCACTGCATTCACCTTGTCATTGCGGGTGGCGACGTAATCAATGGGCAGGTCATCCATCTGCATCCCCGCCAGAATGGACGCGATCCGGCTATTGCCATCAAAGCGCAGTGGGTAGGCCCCGGTCAGATAGGTCTTTGCATCCGCCAGTTCCTTCTCCGTTACACCCTCGGCTGCCAGCTTCGCCCATTCGGTCTGGATCACCTCAACCGTCTCGGCGATCTTGCCATTGGCCGAGGCGACGGAGCCCATGTAGACAGCACCAAGATCACGCGGAACCAGGTAGCTGTAGACACCGTAGGTGAGGCCGCGTTTCTCGCGCACCTCCGACATCAGGCGGCTGTCAAAAGATCCCCCACCGAGGATCTGGTTCAGCAGATAGGCCGCAAAATACCGCGGGTCGTCGCGTTTGATGCCGATATGACCAAACAGCGCCACCGATTGGGGCGTGTCGTAGTCAACAACGGTCACACCCCCTTCGATGGTGACATCTGCCGGTCCCGGAATTGGCGCGCCTTCCGCTGGCAGATCCGCCAGCAAAGTATCGAGAAGCGCTCCCAATTCCGCCTCGGTGATATCCCCCACCGCCCCGACGTAGAGCCGGTCGCGGGCAAAGACCGCTTCATGCGCATCAAACATGTCCTGTCGGGTGAGGGCGGTCACGCTCTCGATGGTCCCGTTTCCTTCGGTGCCGTAGGGATGATCGCCAAAAGCCATCTGCGAGAACACCCGCCCGGCAATGTCATTGGGATCTTTCGCATCGGAACGCAGTCCGGCGAGGACCTGCGCACGCACCCGGTCCAGTGCATCCTGATCAAAGCGCGGCTCGTGGATGGTCTGACGCAGCAGATCAATCGCCTGATTGCGGTTCTCGCTCAGGAATTGCGCCGAAATGGACACGGTATCCTTGTCTGCATCATAGGAGAACCCCGCCGCCAGGCTTTCCAGCGCGCGGGCGTAGTCCTGGGCAGGCAAGGGTCCGGCGCCCTCTTCCAACAGGCCGGCCATCAGATAGGTCGCGCCACGCTTTCCCGGTTTGTCGAGCGATGTGCCACCGCGAAACCGCAGTTCCAGCGCGGTAAAGGGGATGCTGTGATCCTCGACCAGCCACGCGGTGATGCCACCGGGAGAGGTGACTTCCTTGATTTTCACCTCTGCCCAGACAGGCAGGGCGAGGAAACAGACGGCCATTGCCGCCGTGATGAGCTTTATCGCCTTCATTGGCTTACCTCTTCATCTCGCATCATCCAGCCGGTCACCGAGACCTCCGGTCGCAGCACTTCGCGGGCAACTGCGATGATTTCATCCGCCGTGATGGATTGCAGGATGCGGGGCCAGGCCTGCACATCCTCAACCGTCAGTCCCGAGGCCAGCGCCCGGCCATAGCGGTTTGCGATCCCGTCGACATTGTCGCGGGCATAAACTTCGGCGGCACGCAGTTGCAATTTGATCCGCTCCAGCTGTGCCTCATCGACGCCCTCTTCGAGGAACCGGGCAAAGGTCGCATCAAGCGCGGCCTCGGCATCCTCAAGGCTGATGTCCGCCCCCGGCACGATCAGAAAGTCGAAGGTGGTGTCGTCCAACGAGACATCGGAATAGAAAACCCCGGTATAGACTGCCACCTGCTGGTCGAACTGTAGCGCATTGGTCAGATACGACGTGCTGCCGCCGCCCAATAGTTCGGCCAGAAGATATAGCGCCGCTGCGCGTTCCTGCGCACCACTGTCACGTTCAGGCGCCAGATAGGAGCGCTGGACAAAGGGCTGCGCCACACGCGGATCCTTGAAGATAATGCGGCGGGCAGCGGTCTGCGGAGGCTCCTTGCTGCGGAGCCGTTCGGGCAGCTCCGGGTTGGCCGGGATCTTGCCATAGCTCTCCTCGGCAAGGCGACGCACCTCTGCGGGATCGACATCACCGGAGACCACCAGAATCGCATTATTGGGGGCGTAGTATGTCCCGTAAAAGGACAGCGCATCTGCCATGTCCAGCTCTTCCATCTCATGGCGCCAGCCAATGATCGGCTGCCCGTAGCGATGGTTGAGATACTGCGCCGCATTCAACTGCTCACGAAACAACGCGCGCGGCTCGCTGTCGGTGCGCTGGTTGCGTTCCTCCAGAATGACTTCGCGTTCGGTTTCGATATCCTGTTCGGTCAGGCGGATATTGACCATGCGGTCGCTTTCCATCTGCATCATCAGCCCCAGGCGATCCGCTGCGACACGCTGGAAATAGGCGGTATAGTCATAGCTGGTGAAAGCATTGTCCCGCCCGCCATTGGCCGCAACCGTGGCTGACAGCTCTCCGGCCTCCATCGTATCGGTGGCCTTGAACAGCAGGTGTTCGAGGAAATGCGCCACGCCGGATTGGCCCACAGGTTCGTCGGCGGAACCGGCGCGGTACCAGACCATATGCTGAACAACGGGCGCGCGATGATCCTCGATCACGACCACCTGCATGCCATTGTCCAGCACAAAGCTTGTGACCATGTCGCTTGCATCGTTCGGCGCATCGGCGCCCTGTGCCTGCGCCGTCTGAACAAAGTTGCCGGACCTCAGAGTCGCCAAATCCATGGCCACAAGGGCTGCAACAAGCGCGCTGGCCCTGATGATCCGGCGGATCACGGGTTTCATAGGGGGGATCATTGGTGATCTCCTTTTTTGCGGTACGCCAGCGGCAATGGGTAGACCGGTAGCGTCAAAATAGACAAATGCAGCCGGTCAGACAGGGCCACCTGCCCGCGATGGGCAATGCTATACGCCACCCTGTCCGTGTGGGGGCGTGCAAAGCAGCAGGTCCGATCCGACGACATATCATTGGCATTGATCCATAAAACGGACCAACATCGCTGGCATCAAACTACGCTCTAGGGGGGCATGTGCAAGGGAAATGGCGTTTTTGTGATCGCCACATAACCCCGAAAACTGCCGACTCGGCGTTACTCTGCCGGCGGGGCCGACGGGGTCTCGAATCCGGCACGGCGGAATCGTTCGCTGACCACATCCGGCGCAATCGCCTCGCGTTTGTAGGCGTCCTGGTAGCGGTCAACAGGGAACAGCTTGAACCTTGCCGTGCGGTTTTCACGCTTGCGCTTCTTTGCATCGCGCGCGGCGAGATCCGCACGCACGTCGGGATCGACGCCATAGCGGCTAGCGGCAGTGACCAAGGCGCCATCGCTGGCGGGGACACCATCACCGGGAACCAGCGCTGCGGCATTTCCACCGAGCACGGCGACGGCTTCGCCCTTCGGGTTGCGGTCGGTAAGGTTGGCCGCGCCCGGCGTCGGCTGCGGCAGCGTCTTGTAGCTGGCCGGTTCTTCCAGCGGTTTGGCAGGCAGGACCATAAATTCATCCGGGCCGGTTCCGGAGGGGCGCAGATCGCGCAGCCCTTTTTGCCCGCAGGCAGATACGGCCAGCGCGCCCATCAGAACAATCACACCAAAAGGGATCCGCATGACCCGTTACTCCTGCCTGTTTGAGCCGCTTTTATCGTATTTACCCAGCGAGGTCACGCAGGGTTTTTCTGCAGCCCGTCAAATAGGATCAAGCCGGCCGCTCCCGCAAAGATAAAGATGTCCGCCACATTGAAGACAAAGGGATTGTCGATGCCGCAGCAGGACATATTGAGGAAATCGAGCACATAGCCATAGAGTAGCCGATCGACGACATTGCCCAGCGCGCCGCCGATGACCAGCCCGGCGGACAGTTGCATGACGCGGGCATTGGCAGGCAGGCGCGAGATCCAGATCACCAGCACCAGGCAGATCACCAGAGACAGCCCGATCAGGATCCAGCGTGTGGTGTCAGTGCCGCCGCCGAACAGGCCGAAGTTGATGCCCGTATTTTCACCATAGCGGAACCGCAGCAGCGGCGGCAGCACGTCAATGCCGCCGCGATTGGCCACATCCATGACCCGAACCACCAGATATTTACTGATCTGATCCGCAAGCAACGCCAATACCGCTGCCCAGATCATAACTTTGGCTCGCATAGCGCGGCTCCTCTTGACTGGGTTTCGGATGGCCGACCGGACCAAACTGGTCCGATCGGCGTTAACCGTGTCTAGTGGCGAAAATGGCGCATGCCGGTGAAGACCATCGCCAGACCGGCGTCATTGGCGGCCTTGATCACCTCGTCATCTCGCATGGAACCACCGGGCTGGATAACGCAGGTCGCGCCATTCGCTGCCGCTTCCAGCAGGCCGTCGGCAAAGGGGAAGAACGCATCAGACGCCACCGCTGATCCTTTGGCGAGGCTTTCGGGCAATTCCAGCGCGTCAGCCATGCGCTGCGCCTTGACGCCTGCGATGGTGGCACTGTCCAGACGGCTCATCTGACCTGCACCAACACCAACAGTCTGGCCGGATTTGACATAGACGATGGCGTTGGATTTCACATGTTTCGCCACCTTCCAGGCAAAGAGCAGATCCTGCATCTGTTCTTCAGTCGGGGCCTTTTCAGTGACCACCTTCAGGTCGTCCATGGCGCGGTGGCCGACGTCCTTGTCCTGCACCAGCATACCGCCGGAGACCTGACGGGTGGTCAGACCTGTATCCTGCGGGTTGGGCAGACCATCGGTCAGCAGCAGACGCAGGTTTTTCTTGGCGGCGAAAATCGCCTTTGCCTCTTCCGAGGCACCGGGGGCGATGACGACTTCGGTGAAGATCTGGACGATCTCTTGAGCGGTTTCGCCGTCCAGCGGCTGGTTCAGCGCGACAATACCGCCAAAGGCCGAGGTCCGGTCACAGTCGAAGGCTTTCTGATAGGCCTCTTTCAGTGTTGCGCCACGGGCCACTCCACAGGGGTTGGCGTGTTTGATGATAGCCACGGCGGGGCCATCAGCGGGGGCAAACTCGCTGACCAGCTCAAAGGCGGCATCGGTGTCATTGATGTTGTTATAGGACAGTTCCTTGCCCTGCACCTGCTGTGCGGTGGCGACACCTGCGCGGGCGGAGCCATCCAGGTAAAACGCCGCCTGTTGATGAGGGTTCTCACCATAGCGCAGGGTCTGGGCCAATTGCCCTGCAACGGCGCGGCGGCGGGGTGCCTCAAGCTTCAGCGCGCCTGCCATCCAGTTCGACACCGCCGCATCATATGCGGCTGTGCGAGCATAGGCGTTCTGTGCAAGCCACTGACGGAAGCCATAGGAGGTCTGGCCGTCGTTTTTGTCCAGCTCTGCCAGCAGTGGCTCGTAATCTTCGACATCCACCACAACATTCACGAACAGGTGGTTCTTGGAGGCGGCGCGGATCATTGCCGGACCGCCGATGTCGATGTTCTCGATGCAGCTGTCGTAGTCGCCGCCCTTGGCCACGGTTTCCTCAAATGGATAGAGGTTCACCACCAGAAGGTCGATGGCACCGATGCCATGTTCCTCCATCGCAGCCACATGCGTGTCGTTGTCCCGCAGCGCCAGCAGACCGCCATGCACCATCGGGTGCAGCGTCTTCACCCGACCATCCATCATCTCAGGAAAACCGGTGATCTCGGACACGTCTTTCACGGTCAGGCCTGCCTCGCGCAGCGCCTTGGCCGTCCCGCCGGTTGAGAGCAGCTCAACGCCACGTGCCGCCAGGGCCTTACCCAGGTCGATCAACCCGGTCTTGTCGGATACGGAAAGCAGCGCACGGCGTACGGGGTGAAGGTCGGTCATGGCAGGGCGGTCCTTTTCAGGCTCAGTCGGTTAACGCGGGGTCGTCCCGGTTCAGGTCTCGCACGGCAACGGCAGTCTCCTGCGCCTTACTGAGCGTCCACCGGATGCGCGTGGCATAATTCATTGCCCGCCCGGAGAGAACGATCTGTTTTGCCGCACGCGGCTTCAAGCGGGTTTTTTCCAGGTACACGCTGGGCTCCAGCTTCAATTCGCAGGTCCCATCATGACGGAACACCCAGATCTCCCCGCTCTTGAGCGCCATGGATACTGCTGCGCCCCCCAAGTCAAGGGCTGCGTCCACGTCGGGGTGCAGATGCAGGCGGATCTCAAAGCCGATGCCGCTCAGGGAATGGGCATCCATCGCCTTGTCAAAGCGTCTTTTGTTCGTCGTGTCCAGCGCCAGCAACATGTCCTCGCCCGCAAGGCCACGGCCATCCATGGCGAGCTCCAACGTGCGCGCGTGGGTCAGGCCGAAATGACGCTCATATCCGTTGTGCCCACCCTGGAACCGATAGCCATCTTCCAAATCCGATACATCAAGCGGCACGTTATCCGGGGCTTCTGTCATCAGCTCATGTCCACTCCCCCGTTCCGGAGCGGAGAGACGGGCGCTTGAGTGGCCCTCGATGCACAGCGTCGAATGCGACGGCGTGGCACGCCCGGCACGGCGCCACTCTACGCCAAAGGTTTCGCCAGAGCCGCAGTTCACGATCAGCGGGCGGCGGCCTGATGTCAGTTCGAATGCCAGCGTGGAGGCATGACCGTTCCATGAGGCGCGCCCCTTGGGCGGCACAGAGGCGTCAATGATGACAGAGGTGCGCCGCCCGGAGAGCCGGGCATAGCCCATTGCAAGCCCGTCGGCATGGCGCTTGGTGACATGGCTCGCTGCCAGCGCATGATCGAGCCGTCCCTCAAGCCCGCGCCCGCCGCCGTGAAAGCGCGCCAGTCCGCCATCGGCGTGGCGCAAAGTACGCAGGGTCGGTGCAATCCGTTCAATTGCTGCGACCTGTGCTGGTGGAACCCCGCGTCCGACATCCTGCAGCGCCGCGGCAGCCCAGGTGAGCAGGGTGAAGACTTCCAGCAGTTCCTCCGGGTTACGGGTCGGCAGCCCGCCCTGATCGTCGATCTGGCTGGCGCATTCCTCGGCGAGGGCTTTCAGGGCCGGATCGACCTGATCTTCGTGCCCCTTGAGTGCCAGACCGGCATAGATCAGCCCGGTCAACGCCTCAAAACGTGGCAATCCGGGTGAGGCCCCCTGCCAGCGCCGCGACAGGAACCACGTCTGGCGGGACAGGGCGCCAAAGAATGCCTCGGATTGCTTTGCATCACGCGCAGCCAGCAGAAACAGTGCATGATTGATCCAGCGGATCACGCGGCGGCCGGTCAGATCCGGCGACCAGCCCGGTCCGGTGCCATTGCCGTGAGCCTCGATCCAGCCCCAGACCCAGAGCTGCGCTTTTTCGCGGGCGCGAAAATCACCGACAGCGGCCAGATCATCCAGCCAGGCAAACCCGTGGCGTTCCGCATCAAAGGCGAGGTCAGGTGCCACAACATCCCAAAGACCGGTCGTGGGCGATTCGACGAGATAGCCTGCAAACAGAAGATTGCCCGCCACCAGCTGACGCCCACGGGCATAACTGCCAATGGTGCGCGGCTCAGGCTGCGACACAAAGGCCGTGGCACCGGGCTGCCGACGGGCGCGCCTTGCGTAATAGCGGTTCAAAAGGCGGGTGCCGCGCCGCGCCATTCTATCGTATCGGGACATGCTCTCTTGCCTCACGCCAGAGAAATTTTCCGGGGCGTTTTGCGCCGAGCATAGCGGCGGTTACCGGGCAAGTCACCGATAATGCGGCAGATACCTCAGGGCAGTATCGGCAAGGGGTTGCCGGTCTCAGTCGGCCTTGCGCAGCTCCGCCATGTAAAACCCATCCATGCCGCCCAACTCGGGCCAGTAATCCGGGCGCAGGCGCAAGCCGCCTTCTTCGGTGATCCAGTCAGCGACGATCCCGTCCAGCTGTTGCAGTCGAGTGCCAACCGACATGTCGGGAAACATTTCCAAGGCATCCTCTACTTGGCATTCGCCCTCATCCGGCAGGAGCGAACAGGTGCAATAGATCAACCGTCCACCGGGTTTCACGAGGCTCCAGGCATGGGCAAGCATCTGTGCCTGCAACTCAATCAGCGCGCCAAAGCCGCTGCCGTCCTTGGCATGGGGCAGATCGGGATGGCGGCGGATCGTACCGGTGGCCGAACAAGGTGCATCCAGCAATACCGCATCATATGCACCGGTCTGCTCCAAGGCATCGCCGACAACCACCGTAGCGGTCAGCCCGGTACGGGCGAGATTTTCCGAAAGCCGTGCCATGCGGCCTGCGGATTGGTCGACGGCGGTCACCGTGGCGCCAGCTGCGGCTATCTGCATGGTCTTGCCACCCGGCGCCGCGCAGAGATCAAGCACCGATTCGCCGGGCTGGGCGGCCAGCAGCTGCGCGGGCAACGCTGCGGCGGCATCCTGAACCCACCAGTCGCCCCCCTCGAACCCTGGCAGACCAGAAACCTGCACGGACCCGTGGATGCGATAGGATCCTGTCGGCAGCCTCGTGGCGTCCAGCGCAGACAGGTCGGCGCCCGGTTTGGCGGTCAGATCCAGCGGCGCGCCCGCCAGATGCGCAGCCTCGATCGCAAGCATCGCGGGAGCACCCCAGGCCTGCGACAGCGGGCTGCGCAGCCATTTCGGCAGGCGTGGCACCCGCAGCTTGGCCCATTCAGCCGGCCCCTGCTCTGCCACCTTGCGCAAGACCGCGTTGACCAGCCCCTTCAGTTTTCCGTGGCGACGATGGCCAGAAATGATCCCCACCATATCATTCACCACCCCATGCGCCGCCCCGCCCTGGCATAACTCAACCGTGCCAATGCGCAGCGCGTTGTGCACGGTGAGCGGTGTCGATTTTTTCAAGTGTTTCTGCAGGATGCGGTCGGCACGTTCGAGATTGCGCAACGTATCTGTTGCCAGGCGCTGGCTGCGCGCGCGTTCCTCTGCCGGCAGTTTATCCAGCGCACCCGCTGCGTAGCATTCCGACAACAGCCTACCCTCTCCCAGCACCTGATCCAGCAGGTGAATGGCACGGCGGCGGGCTTGGCTTGCATTGGACATGCGGGTCTCCTGACAATAGGGGCAGCGGCGCGATGGGTTGTCGACGCCGGACGCGGGCGTATATCATAGAACGACAACAAGGGAAGCCGGCATGAGTGACGCTAATAAATCCAAGACCCAAGTAGCAGCCCAGCCGCTGGCCCCCGCCGCGCAGCGCGCGCTGGCCGAGGCTGCGGAGCGGCGCAAAGCTGCTGAGGCCGAAGCCGCCAAGCGCCCGGTTGAACTTGGCGGTCGGGACGGCCCCGATCCCGCGCGCTACGGCGACTGGGAAAAGAAGGGCATCGCCATCGATTTCTAACGCCTGACAGACCGAGGTCGGGCCTGTTTCTAGGGTTATCCGCCCTGACGGCGCTGAAGCTCAGAGACCCAGAACGTCGAGCATGTTATATTGGCCCGGCTCCTTGTCCTGCCCCCAAAGCGCAGCTTTGATGGCGCCGCGGGCGAAGATCGCGCGATCGGTTGCCAGATGGCGCAGAACAATGCGCTCTCCCTGACCGGCAAACAGCACGTCGTGTTCGCCAACGATATCGCCGCCCCGAATGGCGCTGAAGCCGATGTCACCGCGCTTGCGCGCGCCGGTGATGCCGTCGCGCCCGCTGTCGGTCACATCCGCCAGCGTCACACCGCGCCCCTCGGCGGCGGCCTCCCCCAGCATAAGGGCCGTACCCGATGGCGCGTCGACCTTATGGTGATGGTGGGCTTCGATCACTTCGATATCGAAATCCTCGTCGAGCGCGGCTGCGACTTTCTTGGTGAGCTGTACCAGCAGGTTTACACCGAGGCTCATATTGCCGGCGCGCATCTGCACCGAGTGACGCGAGGCCGGTTCCAGCTGCGCAATCTGCGCATCGCTCATACCGGTGGTGCCAATAACATGGACCGCTCGGGCCTGCGCCGCCAGTTCGGCAAAGGCAATCGTCGCCTCGGGGCTGGTGAAATCAATCACCGCCTGCGCCCTGGCAAAAGCTGCGAGCGCATCATCCGTCACCGTGACGCCGATCTCGGCCCCGCCCATGGCAAGGCCCACGTCCTGGCCGATCCAGTCATGCCCCTCACGCTCAACCGCGCCAACGAGACGCGCGCCAGGGTGCTCCATGATGGTGCGGATCAGCATCTGGCCCATCCGACCAGAGGCACCGGTGATCACGATGCCGGGTGTATCCGTGCTGCTATCTGCCATGTCAGGGGTCCTCGTCTGTGCGCTGGATCGCGGATGATCGGTTTCGTGCAGGTTTTGTCCTAACCGCTTGTGCTGCGCTTGGCAAAGCCCTGCTTTCGGCATAAATCGGATATATGGCTAAGAACAAACTCCACGAGGGCACCGGGCCCTCACAACGTCAGCTCCGCGTCGGCGAATTGATTCGCCGCGCCCTGTCCGAGATTTTTGCGCGCGGCGACCTGCATGATCCCGAACTGAACCGGCTGTCGATCACCGTCGGCGAGGTCCGCACCTCACCCGATCTTCGTATTGCGACCGCCTATGTGCTGCCACTGGGCGGCAAGGGGCAGGAGGAAACGCTCAAGCTGATGGCCCGCAACAAGGGTGAACTGCGCCGGATCATCGGCAAGAAGCTGGCGCTGAAGTTCACGCCGGAACTGCGGTTTCAGCTGGACGACACCTTTGACCGGATGGATGACACCCGCAGGATGCTGTCGCAGGACGCGGTGCGCCGCGACACGGGCGAGTGATTCGCTGGGCGATGGGTGTGGCGCTGGCCTTTTTGGCAGCGCCTGCTGCGGCAGTGGACTGCCGCGACATCGCCTATGACGGCAACCGCTACACGATCTGCGACGTCGATGTGACGAAAGACGAACTACGCCTGTTTCTGAAGAATGATGCAGGCGAGATCTACGGGCATTTCTCAACAATCGAAAGCGAGCTGGAGGCCAAGGGGCAGACGCTGCCCTTTGCCACCAATGCAGGCATGTACCACCGCGATCGCTCGCCGGTTGGATTGTATCAGGACGGCGATGCCGAAGAGATGCGGCTGGTCACCACGCCCGGCCCCGGAAATTTTGGCCTGCTGCCAAATGGCGTGCTGTGCATCGGCGAAACCCGCACGGATGTGATCGAAACGCTGACCTTTGCCAAAACCGGCCCGCAATGCCGCTATGCCACGCAATCGGGCCCGATGCTGGTGATTGAAGGTGCGCTGCATCCGCGGTTTCTACCGGACTCGACCTCATATTTCATTCGCAATGGGGTCGGGACCAGTGCCGACGGGCAGCGGGTGGTTTTTGCGATTTCGCGTAACGCTGTCACCTTTCACCAGTTCGGCAGCCTGTTCCGAGATCACCTGGGCCTGCCGAGCGCGCTGTATTTCGACGGCAATATTTCACGGCTGCACGCGCCCCAGATCAACCGGAGTGATGCCGGCTTCATGATGGGGCCGGTGGTTGGCGTCGTGGCCGACAGGACGCAGCCGGATGCGACCACGAACTGAGACCGTACAGGGCGCCGACGCAAACCGGGCCCCACGCGGGTGGATTTCGGAGCTGCGCGCGATTGACAGGCCCTGACAGCTGGGCTACCCCGCGCGCCTCTCTCACCGACGATGACATTGGGGTATGACATGGGACGCAAACGCAAAGGGCGCGATATTTCCGGCTGGCTGGTGGTCGACAAGCCTGCGGGGCTGACGTCCACTGCGGTTGTGAACAAGGTCCGCTGGGCCTTTGACGCCAAGAAGGCGGGCCATGCCGGCACGCTCGATCCCGAGGCGACCGGCGTCCTGGCGGTGGCCCTAGGTGAAGCGACCAAGACCGTGCCCTATATCACCGACGCACTTAAGGCATATACCTTTACCGTGCGGCTTGGTCAGGCGACCAATACCGATGATGCCGAAGGCGAGGTAATCGCCAGCAGCGACACCCGCCCGAGCGACGAAGATATCATTGCGGCCCTGCCGCAATTCCTAGGTGATATCATGCAGGTGCCGCCGAAGTTCTCAGCCGTGAAGGTGGACGGCCAGCGCGCCTACAAACTCGCCCGCGACGGCGAGGATATCGAGCTCGCAGCTCGCCCGCTCTGGGTGGAGGAGCTGATCCTGGTGGACCGGCCGGATGCGGACCATGTCGTGCTTGAGATGACCTGTGGCAAGGGCGGCTATGTCCGGTCGATCGCGCGGGATCTGGGCGCGGCACTTGGATGCCATGGCCATGTGAAATGTCTGCGCCGTATCTGGTCCGGGCCGTTTGATGCCGAGGATGGCATCAGCCTGGAAACTCTGGATGAGATGGCCAAATCCCCGGATCTGGATGGGTTTCTGCGCCCGCTGGAGGAAGGTCTCGCGGATCTGCCGCAGCTGACCTGCACTCCCGAAGGCGCGGCGAAACTGCGCAATGGCAATCCCGGAATGGTGCTTGCCTCTGATGTGGAATACGGGGAAGAGGCTTGGGCCTCGCTGGATGGGCTTGCGGTCGCAGTTGGTCATTACAAATCCGGCGAGCTTCACCCCAGCCGTGTGTTCGTACGCTGAACCACGGTTGACACAGGCCCGGACGCCCGCCACCACAAGCCGCATGATCCACCGCAGCCACACCAAGGGCGATGCCCCCTCCAGCGCGGTCTATTCCGACTGTGAGCACTACCGCTATAGTCTCAGCCGTGTCTGGGACCCGGCGGGACCGCGTGTGATGTTTGTCATGCTCAACCCGTCAACCGCGACGGAAGTGCAGAATGACCCCACTATAGAACGCTGCGAGCGGCGGGCGCGCGCCCTTGGGTATGGCGGGTTCCGCGCAACCAATATCTTTGCCATTCGGGCCACCGATCCGCGTGACATGAAACGGGCGGCGGACCCGGTCGGTCCTGACAATCTGGCGATGATCCTGGACGGCGCAGGCTGGGCGGATCGGGTTATCTGCGCCTGGGGCACCCATGGCGCGTTTCGCCAGCAAGGGGTCAGGGTTGCTGGTGCTCTCGCCGAAACCGGTAAACCGCTGTTTCACCTGGGATTGAGCAAGGCCGGCCACCCAAAGCACCCGCTTTACATCCGCTATACCCAGCAGCCGGAACGCTGGCTGCCCTTGACCGGGTAAGGCCTCGCTAACCATCGCTTCTGAATTGCTTTGATGTTCAACCAATACGTGTGCAACTTTGATAATGCGGGTGTTCCGCGTGTTGTCATGAGGGGTCGCCGGAATGTTGATGCTGGCTGCAATTTTGGGAGTCGCCGCCGTCGGTGGTATCTTGTTGATTGACGAGGGCGGCGATGATCCAGACGCCTCTGAGACAGGGTCTGCAGACAATGACGGGGCGACCGATGACACAGCAACCGATATGGTTTCACTTGATGATTTCGTGAAGGCCGGCACAGAGGACAGCGACCAGCTCGGCGGCAGCGATCAGGATGACGACCTGCAGGGGCTGGGCGGCAACGATCAGCTGAACGGCCGCGATGGAGATGACACCGTCCAGGGCGGTGAGGGCGACGACAGCCTTTACGGTGGTGAGGGTGACGACACGCTTGAGGCGCATCACGGTGACGATCTGTTGCACGGAGAGGGCGGGGACGACAGTCTGAGCGGAGACAGCGGCAACGACACGCTGTTTGGCCATTTCGGTCATGACCAGCTCGATGGTGGTGATGGCGATGACGTGGCCCATGGCGGCCAGGGCAATGACACGCTGACCGGGGCGGACGGGCGAGACGCGCTACATGGCAACGATGGCGACGATCACCTGACTGGTGGCCTGGGCAAGGATACGCTGTTTGGTGGCACCGGCAATGATCGCCTGATCGGCAGCGACGATGGCATGACCACGGATTATCTCAACGGTGGCGACGGGGATGACACGATTTTGGCGGGCGCCGGTGATATCGTTTCGACGGGGGATGGGGCCGACCACCTCATTTTTGCAGCAGGTGAGTTCCACGCGAGCGCAGTCGGCGACGGTAACGAGGCTGATCCCACTGCCGCCATCGATATGTCGGATTTCAACGTCGATGAGGATCAACTGGTTGTGATCTGGGATCAATTCGGCCCGGAGGCGCCCACCGTGGAAGTCACCAACAACCCGGATGCACCGGGTGAGCATATCGTGACCATCGACGGGATCGAGGCGCTGCGCGTCACCGGGCCAGAACAATTGTCGGCATCGGACATTCTGGTCGTCGATCAGGATGCCGCGCTCCGGTTTGGCGTATTGGCCACCAACAGCGCCAGCAGCGGGCTGACACTCGGCTGATCAGGTCCAGTTCATTTAGGCCCGACGCCCATCCCCGGCCCACACCCGACCGAAACCTTTTGCTATTTCCCGAGAATCTGCGTATAGGCGCGACCTGTTCAATGGTTATGCCGCTTTCTTCGGAAGGCGGCCGAGCCTGAGACGCCTCCATGGGCCTGTGCTGGACGACATCCCGGCCTGCGCCATTCACACAAACCTTCAAAGGAGACCCCGATGTCGATCACTGCTGAAGAAAAAGCCCGCCTGATGAAAGAATTCGCAACCAAAGAAGGCGACACCGGTTCCCCGGAAGTCCAGGTTGCAATCCTGACCTCGCGCATCAACACCCTGACCGAGCACTTCAAAACCCACAAGAAGGACAACCACGGTCGTCGTGGCCTTCTGAAGATGGTTGCTCAGCGCCGTAAGCTGCTGGACTACACCAAAGGCAAAGACGTGGCCCGCTATCAGGACCTCATCAAACGCCTGGGCATCCGTCGCTAATAGCGACGACCAGACGGTTGAAATTCAACGCCCGCTCCTATCGGAAGCGGGCGTTTTTCGTGTTTGAGACACAGGCCGATTATACAATTGCCCGGTCACTAGGCCGCCGTGCTGCGTCCTGATAGCGCAGCCTTTGGCGCAACGGCGTCAGACCGTAACGGATCGGCGGCAATCAAGCTCACGCCAAGCCCGGTAAGAATGCCCAGTCGGCGCGCGGCAAAGGCATGAGCCCGGGCGCGCAAGACCGCCAGGTTTTCCTCAGGCTGGGTCAGAACGCGCCCGTCCTGCTCCAACCGCTGCCCCTGCGGCCCAAGGATCTGCCACGCAAATTCGGCCCAGTCATTGGGCGCCGTTTGCCCTTCGCTTTGGCCCAGGAGGAACAGCTGTTCCATGCGATCCACCGCGACCCCCCCACCGGTGACAGGAGAGGCCAGGAAGCCCAGTCTTTCGCTGTCTTCAGCATTTTTGCACACTGCAAGGTTAAATGCTTGGCACTGCGCCGCGCGATCCGCATAGCCTTCTGAAGGCAGACAGGGAACGATATGACCCGCCCCCGTCAGGATCGTCAGCAGCCGCGTGATCTCGCCCCAGGTCATATCGGCAAACACGCCCTGCTCCAGCAGGGCCCGAACTGTTTTATGCCCCTCGGCCAAAGCTCTCAGGACAGGTTCATACTGACCGGCCTCAAGCGCAACATCCCCATTGCGCCAGCTGATCTTCAACGGGCCGGATCCATAGTGACGTGCGAGGGCAAAGCCAGTCTGAAACCATGCGCCAACGCTGCCGCGTTCCGTATGCGGCACATGCCCACGCGAAAAGATATCGGCCCGGAACTGTTCATTCAGCAGAACATCACGCAGCCCCTCGCGCCTGTTTGTATTGCTTTCCTCCGCCAGCAGCGCACGTTGCGGACTGCTCAAGCAGATGTCATCGACATGATCCAGCGGGTTCGCAGCACCGAGAAACTCAAGTTTGGCCTGCGCCATATCCTCCGCCACATCGGCAAAGTGGAATGGCGTCCAGTCCTTGTTGAAAAACTCATGCGCCAGATAGTTTCGCGGCATGGTTTTCATTTCACTCAGCCGTCTCAACTGGCCGGGGTTTGAGACAAAAAATTCGGCTCCGACCTGTTTCAACCGCTCGGCAAAATTCAATGCGTCTTCTATACGTTGCTCCAACGGACCGCTGCCCTGCGCGGCGCGATCGGTCAGAATCCTGCGCAGCGGCATAGATGGCGCCCAGCCCGGCTGCGTGTTGTAACTGATATAGACCAACCCACCGGGTTTCAGACGACGGGAGATGAATCCGGTGATCCGTTGTTGGTTCTCTCGCGAAATCCAGCTGTAGACACCGTGAAGCGCAATGACGTCAAAGGTATTTGGCAGCTCCGCCTCTTCTTCAAAATCCTCAAAGGATCTTTCGTAGAAGTGGACGTTTGCCAGTCCTGCTTCTGCGGCCAGGCGATTGGCACCGGCGATATGGGCCGGATTGAAGTCCATCGCGTGGACATCGACATGCGGATTGGCTGCGGCCAGAAGATTGGCTGTGAAGCCCTGACCACAGCCCAGCTCACAATAGGTCAGTTCATCGCTGTCCAGCCCATGCCGATGTCCCCGAGACACGGCGCTGAAGGCAAGGCGGGAGGGCGTCATCTCGTGAAAAAAGTCGTGCGTATAGTCGAGTTCGGCGACATAGCCGGAAGTCCAAT
The DNA here is from genome assembly GCF_048056095.1 of Phaeobacter sp. JH20_34. Taxonomy (NCBI): domain Bacteria; kingdom Pseudomonadati; phylum Pseudomonadota; class Alphaproteobacteria; order Rhodobacterales; family Roseobacteraceae; genus Phaeobacter; species Phaeobacter sp. JH20_34. Next base: position 48,516 of record NZ_JAYMWT010000011.1, read on the forward strand.
CGTTCATTCAGCACCTGTTCTAAGTGTTGGGGTCGACGTCGTCTTACCCTTCTGGATTGCGCAAATTTTCCATAAAAACGCTGAGGATCCGGTTAACGCAGGCCGCAATTCACCAACCACGCCCAGATAGCGGAGGACCGACACGAACGATGCCGACAAACGGGGCACAGGCTGCGACGGCTCCTGGCGCTTGCTCTTTCAATCTGTGGAAAAATCCTGTAAGGGCGGCCTATCTGAGACGTGCTGCCAAGACCCCGGCAGTCGAAAGAAAGATAGAGAGGGGTCGGCGGCAATGGGGCCGCCACATCAAACGGGAGACCCGGGATACGCCCGGGAGTGCTCCCAGCTAGGATAAGCTGAATGTTTAACGTTACAAAGAAATCAATGCAGTGGGGCGAAGAGACGCTCACACTGGAGACCGGCAAGGTTGCCCGTCAGGCCGATGGCACAGTGATTGCCACCCTAGGCGAAACCTCGGTCATGGCAAACGTCACTTTTGCCCGCCAGCAGAAGCCGGGTCAGGACTTCTTCCCCCTGACGGTTCACTATCAGGAAAAATACTACGCTGCGGGCAAGGTCCCCGGCGGATTTTTCAAGCGTGAAGCACGCCCGACCGAAAAAGAAACCCTGACCGCGCGTCTGATCGACCGTCCGATCCGCCCGCTGTTCGTCCCCGGCTTCAAAAATGAAGTCCTGGTGATGTGCACCGTGCTGAGCCACGATCTGGTCAACGATCCCGACATGGTTGCGATGATCGCGGCCTCCGCAGCGCTGACCCTGTCCGGCGCACCCTTCATGGGTCCGATTGCGGCTGCGCGCGTTGGCTTTGAGGGCGGCGAGTACGTCCTGAACCCGACCGTTGACGACATGCAGGATCTGCGCCTGAACCCTGATCAGCGTCTGGACCTGGTTGTCGCCGGCACCAAAGACGCTGTGATGATGGTTGAATCCGAAGCCTACGAACTGACCGAAGCAGAGATGCTGGGTGCGGTGAAATTCGCCCACGAACAGATCCAGCCGGTGATCGACCTGATCATCTCCTTGGCGGAAGACGCGGCCAAAGAGCCGTTCGATTTCCAGCCTGCTGACTATTCGGAGCTGTTCGCCGCAGTGAAAGCCGCAGGCGAAGAGCAGATGCGCGCTGCATTTGCAATCACCGACAAGCAGGAGCGCACCGCCGCTGTTGCCGCCGCGCGTGAGGCGATCAAGGCATCGCTGACCGAAGAACAGCTGGAAGACGCCAACCTCGGCTCCGCCATGAAGAAGCTGGAAGCAGCCATTCTGCGCGGCGACGTCGTAAAAACCGGCAAGCGGATCGACGGTCGCTCGACCACCGATGTGCGCGCGATCGAATCGGAAACCGGCCTGCTGCCGCGGACCCATGGTTCGGCCCTGTTCACCCGTGGTGAAACCCAGGCCCTGGCCGTGACCACCCTCGGCACCGGCGACGATGAGCAGTTCATTGACGCGCTGCACGGCAACTTCAAATCCAACTTCCTGCTGCACTATAACTTCCCTCCCTATTCGGTGGGTGAAGTTGGTCGTGTCGGCTCGCCCGGTCGCCGCGAAATCGGCCACGGCAAACTGGCATGGCGCGCGCTGCAGGCTGTTCTGCCTGCTCCGACCGATTTCCCCTACACCATCCGCGTGGTGTCCGAGATCACCGAATCGAACGGCTCCTCCTCGATGGCGTCGGTCTGTGGTGGTTCGCTGTCCATGATGGACGCCGGCGTGCCGCTGAAGGCACCGGTTGCCGGTGTCGCGATGGGTCTGATCCTGGAAGACGACGGCTCCTACGCGATCCTGTCGGACATTCTGGGCGACGAAGACCACCTGGGCGACATGGATTTCAAGGTGGCCGGTACTGCGAACGGTATCACCTCGCTGCAGATGGACATCAAGGTTGCAGGCATCACGCCTGAGATCATGGAAAAAGCACTGGATCAGGCCAAAGACGGCCGTCTGCACATCCTCGGCGAAATGGCCAAGGCACTGTCGGAAACCAACGCGTTCTCCGTCCATGCGCCCCGCATTGAGACCATGCAGATTCCGACCGACAAGATCCGTGAAGTGATCGGCTCCGGCGGTAAGGTCATCCGCGAAATCGTGGAAACCTCCGGCGCGAAAGTCGACATCAACGACGACGGCGTAATCAAGATCGCATCGGCCGACGGCACCGCGATCCAGAAGGCCTATGACATGATCCACTCGATCGTGGCAGAGCCGGAAGAAGGCGCCATCTACACCGGTAAGGTTGTGAAGATCGTCGATTTCGGCGCCTTCGTGAACTTCTTCGGCAAGCGTGACGGCCTGGTGCATGTGTCCCAGATCGAAAACCGCCGCCTGAACCACCCTTCGGACGTTCTGAAGGAAGGCCAGGAAGTGAAAGTAAAGCTGCTGGGCTTTGATGATCGCGGCAAGGTCCGCCTGTCCATGAAAATCGTGGATCAGGAAACCGGCGAAGAAATCAAAGCCGAGAAGAAAGAAGACGCAGAGTAATCTGCCTTCCCTTTCCAAGCACCCGGAACCCCGCCAGAGATGGCGGGGTTTCTTTGTTTCAGTGGCAGCTGGTTCCTGCTCGCCTCTTTTCACCACCGGTCAAGATCGCTACCTCTGGGACCATGAGATCCTACATCATTCATATGGCCGACGATCAGAAACGCGCGCCCAATGTGGCGCGTCTGATGGCGCAGCTGCCGCAGCCGGAAGTGGTCGAGGCGGTCAACGGCCGGGCGGCGCTTCAGGCGGGGCTTGTGCCTCTCTGCGATGGGGATCTGCACCGGCCACATTACCCCTTCGCGCTGCGGGCAGGCGAAGTCGGATGTTTTCTATCCCATCGCAAATGCTGGCAGAAAATCGCGGAAGGCATGGATGATTTCGGACTGATCGTTGAGGACGATCTGGCGTTTGACCCCAAGCTCTGGCGCGACGCGATGGCGCTTGTCGACAACCATGCCGACAAGGATCACTTCATCCGCCTGCCTGCCAAACAGCGCGAGACAGTGCGGCAGGTCGTGGGGCAAACAGGCGCGGCCCGCATGTTTCTGCCAAGGCGCATCGGACTGCAAACCGTGGCACAGGTGGTGGGCAAGACCGCCGCCGCCCGATTGCTGGAAGCAAGCGAGACGCTGGACCGGCCGGTTGACACCTTCCTTCAGATGCACTGGGTTCACCGCCAGCCAGTACATACCATATGGCCAAACGGCGCATCTGAGCTGACCGAGGCCCTGGGCGGATCAACCATCCAATCCCGTCCAGCAGGTGGCAAGCTTGCGCGGGAGCTGAAACGCGCGCTCTACCGGACACAGGTCGCCTTGCGATCGCAAAAGCCCGGTTAGACCCGCAATAGAAAAGGGGCCAGACGGCCCCTGTTCATGACGACATGTCAGCAGGGCCGCTTACGTGCCCCGCTACGCCTTCCTACAGATCACTCTGGCGCTTTGGTCTTGCGCAGATAGGGGAAGATCGTTTCGAACTCGCCAAATTTAGCCTTCGCATCCTCGTTCGAGACGCTGGGGGGGATGATGACATCTTCGCCCGGAACCCAGTTTGCCGGAGTTGCTACACCTTTGCCGGACATCTGAAGGCCATCCAGCGCGCGCAGAATCTCCGCAAAATTGCGCCCGACGGTCATCGGGTAGGTCATCGACAGCTTCAGCTGCTTGTCAGGTCCGATGATGAAGACCGACCGCACCGTGGCGCTATCTGCGGGTGTGCGGCCATCAGGCAGATAGGCCTCTGCCGGCAGCATGTCGAAAGCCTTGGAGACAGCCAGACCTTCATCCGCGATGATCGGAAAGCCTGCCGCAGCTTTGCCGTAGCTTTCGATGTCGCCTTTCCATTTCTTGTGGTCTTCGACACCATCCACGGACACACCGATCACCTTCGTGTTGCGTGCAGCCCATTCATCAGCCAGCTGCGCCACGGCAGAAAACTCTGTGGTGCAAACCGGTGTAAAATCCTTGGGGTGGGAAAACAGGATCGCCCAGCTGTCGCCGATCCAATCATGAAACGAGACGGTGCCCTGATCGGTTTCTGCGGTGAAATCCGGAACCACATCATTGATACGCAAACCCATGGGTCTCTCCTCTGCTGTCAAATGAATGCTATCTGGTGAGTAACCTAACCACTCGGCGCGCAGGTTAAACCCTTGATGGGAGACAGGCAGACGAAAAGATCGCCCCACGCGTCAATCTGCCCCTATCGGAACATCTGCACGGATTGGTGCCGGGCATCATACCGCCGTTCCATATAGGGTCAAAGTGGCGAAAATTATTCCGCTGCAAAATTTGATCAAATTATGAAATCCCCCCCTTGCTCATCCGAAACGCCAGTGACAGAGTGTCCGCCAATCGCGGGCACCGCCCCGTCACACCCTGACAATCGGGAGATCGACAGATGATCGAGAAACGTGATTTTTACATCGACGGCCAATGGGTCGCCCCGGCTGCCCCGAATGATTTCGAAGTGATCGACCCATCGACCGAAGCGCCTTGCGCGGTCATCTCGCTTGGCAGTGCGGCGGATACAGAAGCTGCCGTCGCGGCTGCAAAGGCGGCACTGCCGGGCTGGATGGCCACTCCGGTAGAAGAGCGCATCGCGCTGGTCGAAAAGCTGATCGAGATCTATGAGAGCCGCACTGAAGATCTGGCGCAGGCAATGAGCATCGAAATGGGTGCGCCAATTGATATGGCCCGCACCCAGCAGGCAGGCGCTGGCAGCTGGCATCTGCGCAACTTCATCAAGGCGGCCAAGGCGTTCTCCTTCGAAGCGCCGCTGGGCGACCATGCCCCGAATGATCGTATCATCCACGAGGCGGTTGGTGTCGCTGCGCTGATCACGCCGTGGAACTGGCCGATGAATCAGGTCACACTGAAAGTTGGCGCGGCGGCCATTGCCGGGTGCACCATGGTTCTGAAACCCTCCGAGCAGAGCCCGCTCAATGCAATGATCTTTGCCGAAATGATGGATGCGGCCGGTTTCCCTGCGGGCGTATTCAATCTGGTCAATGGCGACGGCGCCGGTGTCGGCACTCAGCTGTCCAGCCACCCGGACGTGGATATGGTGTCCTTTACCGGGTCGACCCGCGCAGGCACGGCGATTTCCAAGGCCGCAGCCGACACGCTGAAAAAAGTTCATCTGGAGCTGGGTGGCAAAGGCGCCAACGTCATCTTTGAAGATGCCGATGACAAGGCCGTCAAGCGCGGTGTCCTGCATATGATGAACAACACCGGCCAGAGCTGTAACGCCCCAAGCCGGATGCTGGTTCAGAAAAGCATCTATGACAAAGCTGTCGAAGAAGCTGCTGCTGTTGCCAGCAAGGTGGAGGTTGGCCCCGCCTCCAGCGAAGGCCGCCACATCGGGCCGGTTGTGAACGAACTGCAATGGACTAAGATCCAGGATCTGATCCAGAAAGGTATCGACGAAGGCGCCCGCCTTGTCGCAGGTGGAACCGGCCGTCCTGATGGGCTGAACCAGGGTTTTTATGTCAAGCCCACCGTCTTTGCCGATGTGAACAACCAGATGACCATCGCCCGCGAAGAGATCTTTGGCCCGGTGCTGTCGATTATCCCCTTCGAGACCGAAGAAGAAGCGATCGAAATCGCCAACGATACCCCCTACGGGCTGACCAACTATGTGCAGACACAGGATGCGGCCCGTGCCAATCGCATGGCTCGCAAACTGCGCGCCGGCATGATCGAGATGAACGGCAAATCCCGCTCCGCCGGATCTCCCTTTGGCGGGATGAAGCAATCTGGCAACGGCCGCGAAGGCGGCAGCTGGGGCATCGAGGACTTCCTGGAAGTCAAAGCCGTCGGCGGCTGGGCCGCAGAATAGGCCTATTTTTCAGGGTCCAGAACAACAGGAGCCGCCCCCAGAGGGCGGCTCCTTGCTTTCCTGCATCAGGGCTTTGCTGGGACCAGGGCTTTGCTAGCGCCTCATGTCGGCGCAAAACAGGCTCTAATTGGGCAGTTCAAGCACCAGTTGGGGCAGGCCGTCGGAGGTACACTCAGCTGAGCGGCCATCCCAGCCGATGGTTCCGGTGATCCGCTGGCGCAGCGCTGAGAAACTGTCGAATTTCACTACATCGACCGGTTGTTCCAGATGCAGGGTAACGCGTCGTCGGGCGCCGCCAGCAAACACCTGCAACCCTCGCAGCTCGGCTGTGAAGGCCTGGCCAAGGTAGCTGCCCCTCAGGATCTGCCCGATCTGCAACGCCTGCTGCGCAACATCCGGGCGTGGCCTGTCAGCCTTGGCGCTGATCGTGTTCCAATCCTTGTAGCCATATTGCCGGGCCACCATCTCAAGCGCGGCGCTATGCGAGAGTGTGTGGTTACGTGCCTGCAACTGAGCGCGCAGATTGCGGGCCTGCTGCTTGAGGCTCCCAATGGGCGGGAGATCTGTCTGGCTATTTGTCATTCTTGCCTCTTGTCCAATCAACAAGATGCGCCGGATAAATGGGGCCCGCATTGCCATTGGCGCATCACATGGATGGGCGAAAGACAGGAGTTTCAGCGCGGGGGTTCACCATGGTCTTCTCAACCGCGAGCGGCAGGGCCCCGACCCTTACGTCAGCCTTAGGCCGTTCAATCGGCCGAGGTCAAGACCCAAGCCAGCCTGCACAACAGGTGCTGACCTGATTGTCACGCCCCGGCCCCATCAGCAGATGACATCAGATATCCGTCTGGCGAAGCCACGCGGCTGTGATTTTTCGCTTGATCTAAACCTGACTTGAGATTGCAGGCTGTCGCTACCTGACCATTCAGCGGAGCCTTAAGATGATCCATGTACAGGATAACGCTACCGGCAAAACACATATCGAAACGGAACTGACCGGAATCTATGAGACGCATCTGACGGTTAAAGACCTAGACCGTGCGATGACATTCTACGGAGGGACCATGGGTTTGCAGCTGGCCCACCATCTGCCGGAACGACAGGTCGCATTCTACTGGGTGGGCGGTCAGTCTCAGGGAATGCTGGGGCTCTGGGCCGGTGGATCCGCACCGATGGGACTGCGGCTGCACATGGCGTTTCGCAGTACCGTAGCGGCGATGGATGGCATCTGTGACCGGTTGACGGATGCGGGAATCATACCGCTCGATTTTCACGGCAGCCCAACCGATGAGCCGGTGGTGCTGGGCTGGATGCCGGCGCTCTCGATCTACTTCAAGGATCCTGACGGGCATTCAATCGAGATCCTCGCACCAATGCCGGATCAGCCGGATCCCGATTTCGGCATCGCAGCCCTTGGTGACTGGCAGGCGCGATACGGCGGATGAGCGAGGGCGGGACTGGTCACGACACTGCTTCACGCATATGAACGCCCCTGTAGCTCTTCGAGGGACCGACGATGATTATCACCCGCCTGCACGGCCGACTGGGCAACCAGATGTTCCAATATGCCGCCGGGCGCGCGCTGGCGGATCGGCTTGGGGTCTCGCTGGCGCTGGACAGCCGTGGCGCGGAGCTGCGCGGCGAAGGTGTCCTGACACGTGTCTTCGACCTTGATTTGGCGGCGCCGGACAAATTGCCTCCGCTGCGCCAGACCGAACCACTGCGCTATGCGGTATGGCGCAGCCTCGGGCAGGGGCTGGGTGCAGGACCGAAACTCCGACGAGAAGCTGGCCTTGGCTACAATCCAGATTTCGAACACTGGGGCGACGACAGCTATCTGCACGGCTATTGGCAGAGCGAGCACTATTTCAATGGGTGCGCCGAACGGATCAGGCGCGACTTCACCTTTCCTGACTTCTCAAATCAGCAGAACGCCGAGATGGCGGCCAGGATCAGTGAGAGCAACGCGATCTCGCTGCATGTTCGGCGGGGCGATTATCTGACGCTCGCGGCGCATGTGCTTTGCGATCAGTCTTATTACGAAGCCGCGCTGCAACAGGTGCTGGACGGGCTGGAGGGACAGCCAACGGTCTATGTATTTTCGGACGATCCGCAGTGGGCCAAGGACAACCTCCCCCTCCCCTGTGACAAGGTGGTGGTGGATTTCAATGGCGCGGAAACCGACTACGAGGACATGCGCCTGATGAGCCTGTGCAGGCATAACATCATCGGCAACAGCTCCTTCTCCTGGTGGGCCGCCTGGTTGAACCAGAACGCGAAGCGCCGGGTTGCGGGACCGGCAAAATGGTTCGGCGACCCCAAGCTGAACAACCCCGATATCCTGCCACCGGACTGGCTGCGGATCAGCGTCTAGCAACTGCTGCGATCAGAACGGTGCCTTGACGCGGAACTTCATCGATTCGCCGCTGTCGGGATGTTTGATACGCAGCTCTTCTGCGTGCAGCATCATGCGTGGATGATCCAGTGCAGCCCCCTGAGCGTAAAGCGGATCGCCCAGAATGGCGTGTCCGACCGAGAGCATATGCACACGCAACTGATGCGAGCGACCTGTCTTTGGCGTCAGACGCACACGTGTCGCGGCCTCTTCATATCTTATCACCCGCCAATCGGTCACCGCCTCCTTGCCAGTGTCATGGCAGACCATCTGGCGCGGGCGGTTTGGCCAATCGACGATCAGCGGCAAATCGACGGTCCCGCTGCGCGGCTCTAGCCTGCCACCAATGCGCGCGATATAGGCTTTCTTTGCGGTACGTTTTTCAAACTGCATCGAGAGATGGCGTTGGGCGTGCGGAGTGACCGCAAACACCATTACGCCGGAGGTGTCGCGATCCAGTCGATGGACCAGCAACGCCTCGGGAAACACTGCCTGCAAGCGGGTGAGCAGACAGTCCGCAAGGTGTTCTCCGCGCCCCGGTACGCTCAGCAGACCATGGGGCTTGTTCACCACCAATAGCTGCGCGTCATGATGCAGGATATCCAATGGATCCGTCGGCGGGGTATAATCGCTAGAAACAGTCATGCCCGCGTCCCTAGCGATCCGGCGCCCGCAGGGCAAGGTATCGCTACGTCGTGCTTGCCCGGGATCTGGCGGAGCGTCAGGGTGGCGGTAACCCCTGCCTCACCGCGGGCTCCCTGTTCTGAGAGGTGCAGCATGACACATCCGACCATTAACAGGCTGCAAGAGGTTGTTGCCAAAGGCGACGACAGCCAGATTGCAGATCTCCTGGCGGAGGATGTGCAGTTCCTGCCCCCGACCTATTGGAAAACATGGACCGGTCGCGCACCAGTGGCGGCGATTCTGGGTCATGTCGGTCAGGTATTCAGTGACTTTCGCTATCGTCGGATCATGGGGGACGGAAACGACTGGGCGTTGGAGTTCCAGTGCAAGATCGGCGAGTTCGATGCTGTGGGCGTTGACCTGATCACGTTGAATTCGCACGGCCTGATCAGCCATTTCGAGGTGGTCATGCGCCCCTATAAAAGCGTCGGCGTGCTGCGCGCCGCAATCATGGAACGGGTCACCACCGACCCACGATTTCTGCAATATCAAAAGGCGCTCAGCTGATCGGCATCGATCATATCGCCCGCATTGTCCTGCTGCCGCTTCTGGTGGTGCAGGCAGTTAACGTCCGGCGCAGGGCGCTGAACCTACCGGAACCCTCGGGGCCTCGGTTCGGCCAACAGGGACAGGGCACGCCGCTACGGCTGTTGATTGTCGGCGACAGCTCAGCTGCTGGTGTCGGTGTCGGTCGCCAGAACGATGCGCTCTCCGGTCAACTGACATCGCGCCTGACGCAGGGTCGGCATCTAACCTGGCGGCTGGAGGCCACAACCGGGCATCGCAGCGCAGATGCTCTGGCGCGGGTGCGTGCGCTGCCGCCGCAGACCTTTGACGTTGCGGTTCTGGCATTGGGGGTCAATGATGTGACCCGGCTTGCGCGGCGGCGACGGTTTCACATGGAACAGTGCGCGCTGATCAAGCTCCTTCGGGGCCGGTTTGGGGTCAGGCTGGTGGTCTTGTCAGGAGTGCCACCAATGGCAGATTTTCCAGCCCTTCCCCAACCGCTGGCTTGGGTCCTTGGTCGCCACGCGGCGCGGCTGGACCGGGTTCTATCCAACTTGGCCGCAGGAAATCACGATGTCATCCACCTGCCATTCACGATGGCGCCCGACCCAGCGCTGGCAGCGCAGGACGGCTATCATCCGTCGGCAGCCGCCTATTCTCTTTGGGCTGAAACCTTGGCAGAGACCATCAACGCGGAACTGTCCTGGACATCCCGGCCCGCCCCTCAGGCCCGGCGCATCTGCCGCACCAATGAGACCGAGTAGATCACCAGCGCGAGCCAGATCATCGGAAAGGCGATCATGCGCGCGCGACCGAAATCTTCGCCAAAAATGAACACCGCTGCCAGAAATATCATCGTCGGAGCAATATATTGCAGGATACCGATGGTGGAGAGCCGCAGCAGTTTGGCGCCATTGGCGTAGGTGATCAGCGGCACCGCTGTGACCAAACCACAGCCCAGCAGCAACGCGGTGTCACTGAACGCTCCCGCGAAATGCGCGTCACCGGAGGCCGTAAGATAGAGCAGATATCCCAGCGCCGGAGGCGTCAGGATCAGCACTTCCAGCATGAAACCCTGATTGGGGCCGACCGGCAGGGATTTCTTGAAGAACGCATAGAACCCCCAGCTGAGAGTAAGACCAATGGCAGCCCACGGCAGGCGCCCGGCGTCAACGGCAAGCACCAGCACCGCCAGTGCCGCCAGACCGATTGCGACCAGCTGTGCCGGCAACAATCTCTCTCCCAGCAAAAGTGCACCCAACATGACGCTGAACAGCGGGTTGATATAATATCCCAGCGCCGCATCAAGCGCATGCCCGGTTGCAATCGACCATACATAGATGCCCCAATTCACTGAGATCAGCGCCGCTGTCACCGCCCCCATCATCAAGACCTTGGGCGAGGTCAGCGCCGCGCGCAGATCACGGGTTCGACGCAGGATAATGAGTAGCACACCCGCCACGGGCACCGACCAGATTACCCGATGCGCGACAACTTCGGCGGCGGGCATATGTGCCAGCGCTTTCATATAGATCGGCAGAAATCCCCACATCAGATAGGCGGAAACTGCAAAGGCAAGGCCCTGCGGCGTGTCTTTGTTCTCAACTGATGAGGTCATCGTGGAATCTCCCTGAGCCGCGTTTATGACAGCTCAGCGCGCAATTGACAGAGCGGAAGCACAAAAAACACTGCTGTCGGCGATGGTAGACGGCCTTATCGGATCGCCGGGGAAAGAGTGCGCGAACTGCGCACATATTCTCCCGCTGATCTCGCCCCCCCCCTGGGGCCCTTAGAGGTGACCTATGCCTTCACCCGCTCCGATTTCGGATCATACATCGGCTTCAGGGAAGCTTCGGCTTTCACTTTCACGCCGCAGACGTCGATCTCATAGACCGAACCCAGCACATCCGCTGCGCTTTCCCCCTCGCAGGGCACATAGCCCATGCCGATGGCGGCACCCAGCGTGTGGCCGTAGTTGCCGGAGCTGAGATAGCCCACGTATTTGCCGTCGCGGATGATCGGCTCATTGTGGAACAAGAGCGGCTCGGGGTCGGTCAGCTTGAACTGAACCATGCGGGCCTTGGGGCCGGTTCCCTTGCGTTCCAGTACCGCCGCTTTGCCGATGAAGTCATCCTTGCCGGTAGCAACCGCAAAGCCGAGCCCTGCGTCGATCACATTGTCCTCGCAAGTGATGTCGTGGCCGAAGTGGCGGAAGCCCTTCTCGATCCGGCAGCTGTCCATCATGTGCATGCCGCAAAGCTTAAGCCCCATGTCGTGGCCCGCCTCCCAGAGGGTTTCGAACGCGTGGCCGGACATTTCCGCCGGGATGTAGATCTCCCAGCCCAGTTCGCCCACATAGGTCACCCGGTGGACACGGGCGAGGCCCATGCCAAGTTCGATCTCCTGCGCGGTGCCAAAGGGGTTCACCTCATTGGAGAAATCATTGGGCGAGACTTTCTGCATCAGTTCGCGGGCGTTCGGGCCCATCACGGCCAGCACACCCTCGCCTGCCGTGACATCGGTAATCACCACGTTATGGCTGCCCTCGTGGCGCATCATCCAGGTCTGATCCGCCAGACGGGTCACCGCCGGGGTCACGACCAGATAGACGGTCTCGCTCAGGCGGGTGACGGTCACATCCGCCTCAATCCCGCCGCGCGGGTTCAGGAACTGGGTGTAGACGATCTTGCCCGCAGGGACCGAAACATTGGCACCGCAGATGTAGTTCAGGAACTTCTCCGCATCCGGGCCTTCGACGCGGATCTTGCCGAAGGAAGACATGTCGTACATGCCGACATTTTCCCGCACGGCGCGGTGTTCTGCAGCGGAGTTTTCAAACCAGTTCTGACGCTTCCAGCTGTACTGGTACTCACGCTCCTGGCCTTCATTGGCAAACCAGTTGGCGCGCTCCCAGCCGCCGATTTCGCCGAAAACGGCGCCCTGTTCCTTGAGGTGGTAGTGGAACGGGGTGCGGCGCACGCCGCGGGCGGTGGCCTTCTGACGGTAGGGGAAATGGTCCGCGTAAAGCAGCCCCAGGGTCTCTTTCGAGCGTTCGAACAGGTAATGCTTGTTGCCCTGGAACGGGTGCATCCGGGAGATGTCCACATCGCCGAGGTCAAACGGCTTCTGGCCGTCTTCCATCCACTGCGCCAGCGCCATGCCTGCGCCGCCTGCGGACTGGATGCCGATCGAGTTGAAGCCTGCGGCGACCCAGAAGTTGTCCATCTCCGGCGCCAGGCCGAGGTGGTAGGCGTCGTCCGGGGTAAAGGATTCCGGGCCGTTGAAGAAGGTATGGATACCGGCCTCCGCCAGCAGCGGCATCCGGTTGCAGGCGGCCTCCAGGATCGGCTCGAAGTGGTCGAAATCCTCGGGCAGCTGGTCGAACTCGAAGTTGTCCGGAATGCCGTTCATCGCCCAAGGCTTGGCGTTCGGCTCAAACGCGCCCAAGAGGATCTTGCCGGCGTCCTCCTTGTAGTAGGCGCATTCATCTGGCACCCGCAGCACCGGCATCTGGGTCAGGTCGGCGATGCCCTCGGTCACAATGTAGAAGTGCTCGCAGGCATGCAGCGGAACGTTGACGCCTGCCATGCGGCCGACCTCATGGCCCCACATGCCGGCGCAGTTCACCACCATGTCGCATTCGATATGGCCCTGCGCCCCGCCATCGTCGCTGGCCCAGTCCACACCAGTAACGCGGCGGCCCTGTTTGGAGATGCCGGTGACCCTGATGCGCTCGTTGACCAGCGCGCCGCGCTGACGGGCGCCCTTGGCCAGGGCCAGCGCAATGTTGGCCGGATCCGCCTGCCCGTCAGTCGGCAGCCAGACGCCGCCGGTCACGCCGTCCAGATTGATGTGCTCGTAGCGCTCCTTCACCTCCTTGGGCGACAGCTCCTCCACCGGCACGCCAAACGCGCGCGCCATGGCGGCGTTGCGGTAAAGCTCTTCAAGCCGCTCATTGGTCAGGGCAGCGGACACCGACCCCACCTGACGCATACCCGTCGCGACTCCGGTTTCTGCTTCAAGCCCCAAATAGAGCTCGGCCGAATAGCGGGCGAGCTTGGTCATGTTGGAGGACGCGCGCAGCTGGCCGATCAGGCCCGCGGCATGCCATGTGGTGCCGGAGGTCAGCTGCTTACGCTCCAGCAGCACCACATCCTTCCAGCCGAGCTTGGTCAGGTGATAAGCTACCGAGCAGCCGATCACGCCGCCGCCGATAATGACAACACGGGCCTTGTTGGGAAGATCGCTCATCTTGTGTCTCCTGATCTCGTTTGATCAGACCCTGCCACAGACAGGCGACAGGAAATGTATGAAAAACGCCAATCTTGCCGCTGTATTCTCCGCCGCTAATGGGCGGGTTTCCGACGTCGCTCCATGGACTGGGAAGCGCGTCGTGACTTTCGCAAGGCAAATGGGGTAATGCCGAAAAAAGCCTTATACAGGGTCGAAAACCCGTTGGAGAATCCGCAGGCCAATCCGATTTCCCGCACGCTCATAGTGGTGTTGAGCAGCAGATTATTCGCCTTGTTCAGCCGCATTTCGCGGTAAAACCCGTTTGGAGTGGTGCCCAGAAAAGTATTGAACTTGCGCTCCAGCGATCGGGTCGAAATCCCCAGTTGATTCACGATCTCGTTGATCGGCAACGGGTCTTCGATGTGCTCCTGCATCACGCGAATGGCCTGATCGAGGTCAGCATCACCGGTAACCGTTGGCTTCACACCTGAGAAGGGTTGCAGCGATGCGTAATCGCGTATCTTGTCATGCAGCAGGATATTGGCAACCGTCACCTGGGCGGCGGCCGTTGTCAGCTGTCCAATCAGGGCCAGAACGATATCCACCGTCGACCCCATTCCGGCACAGGTCACAACCTGACCATCCTCGCTTGCAAGCGCGAAGTTGGCGTCAAACAATCCAATACGTTCGCGCATCAAAGTGGCGTTTTCCCAATGTGTCGTGTGGAGCGCCCCCTGCTTTCCGCTGTCGCGGATGTACCTGCTTGCCGCCTCAGCCAGCAGATAGACTTTGGCTCCGCGCGCGCGGTATTTGCTGATCAGCGGCCCCATCGACAGCGCAGGGCAATCGGGATCCGTGTTGCCAAGAACAAAAACACAATCCGCCTCGGCGCGGCTTGCAAAAGGCTCCGTCTCGACAAAGGCACCCGCCCGGCAGCCGATCTGACCACCCGCTGCGGAGCGAAGGGTCCAGGAGAACGGTGGCTGCGCCAACACCCGATTGGCCAGGCGCAACGGCTCCACCACGGCGGAAAATTCCGTCAAGACGAAACCTTCGCTCAGCAGGATATCAACCTGCCACCGACGTCCCCCAGGGGCGGGGCCCTCGGAGGTCGCGCGAGGGTCAGGCCCGGAGCCGGTCATTGCCCGGATCCCACAGTGGTTCGTCTTTTTGAACCACCGCACGGTATTTCTCACCGTAGATTTCGATCTCCAGTTCGGTTCCGGGCACCGCCAACTCAGGTCGCACCATGCCCAGCGCGATGGAGGCATTCACACGGTAGCCCCAGTCGCCAGAGGTGGTTTCGCCCACGATCTCGTCATCCTTCCAGATGCAGGACATATAGGGCGCGTCCGCCTCCCCGGCATCGACAATCAGGGTGACAAAGGATTTCTTCACCCCGCGCTGCTTTTCGGCCTGGATCGCGGCCTTGCCCGGGAAATCCTGCGGTTTGTCCAGCTTGACGAACCGCTCCAGCCCGCCTTCAAGCAGCGAGTAGTCGGTGGACAGGTCACCCTTCCAGGTGCGGTAGCCCTTTTCGATGCGCAGGGAGTTCAGCGCGTACATGCCAAACGGCTTGGCGCCGCCCGCCAGCAGGGCCTCGTAAATCTCCGGTTGATGCGCGTTGGCGCAATGGACCTCCCAGCCCAGTTCGCCAGCAAAGGACACCCGCGCCAGGAAGGCGGGCTTGCCCGCGACCGTGGCTTCCTGATGGGTCAGCCAGCCCAGCGACAGATCGGCATCCGAGATGCCCGCCAGCAGCTCCCGCGATTTCGGGCCGGTGACGATCATGGTTGCAAATTCGGTGGTGCGGTCGGTCAGGGTCAGGCCCTCGGGCAGCGCCTTCTTCAGGATCTCGAAGTCGTGCCACTGGGCCGAGCCTGCGGTGATCATAGTGAAATGGTCTTCACCGTGACGGATGCAGGACATCTCCGTCAGGATACGGCCGCGGTTATCTGCGAAGTAGACCAGGTTCATCCGGCCCGCCTTGGGCAGACCCCCGGTGATCATCCCGCGCAGAAACTCGGCTGCGCCCTCACCGTCCAGGTTGAAACGGGAGAAACCCGGCAGGTCCAGCACGCCAACATCGTCGCGGACCGCTTCGCATTCTTCCTTGATCCGCTGCTGCCACGGGCCGGAGCGGCCCCAGGTATGGGTGGCCTCCTCGGAGGTGTCGTCACCATCCTTTGCAAACCAGTTGGCGCGCTCCCAGCCGTTGTAGGCGCCCATCTGGCCGCCGAGCTCCTTGATGCGGCAATGCACCTGGCTGACTTTCTTGTCGCGCGCTGCCGGCCATTCGTGATGCGGAAAGTGCATGGCGTATTCGTTGCCGTAGACTTCCATGCCTTTCTTGTCGCAGTAATCCTGGTCGGTGTAGTCGGTGTAACGGCGCGGATCGCAGGACCACATGTCCCACTCGGTCTGGCCGTCGGCGATCCACTCCGCCAGCACCTTGCCGGCACCGCCGCCCTGGGCGATGCCAAAGGTAAAGACACAGGCTTCGAACGCGTTGTCCACGCCCGGCATCGGGCCCAGCAGCGGCAGACCGTCGGGGGCATAGGGAATCGGGCCGTTGATCACGCTGGAGACGCCGGTGGACGCCATCAGCGGCACCCGCTCCATCGCGTCGGTGACGATATCCTCGATCCGGTCCAGATCGTCCGACCACAGCTGGAACGAAAAATCGTCCGGCATCCGGTCGTCCTCGGTCATCCAGTGGCCCCTGCAGTTCGGCTCATATGGCCCGAGATTGTAGCCGTTTTTCTCCTGACGCAGGTAGTAGGACACATCCACGTCGCGGATCAGCGGGAGCTTCTTGCCGGTCTTCTTGGTGTGCTCTTCGATCTCGGGGATCTGCTCGGTCAGCAGATACTGGTGGCTCATCACCATCATCGGCACGGTGCGGCCGCCATAGGGCTTGAACCACTCTCCGACACGCTGGGCATAATAACCGGCGGCGTTCACGACATAGTCGCATTCGATATCGCCCTTATCGGTATGCACGATCCAGGTCTTGTCTTCCTTCTGGCTGACGCCGGTTGCCGGGCAGAAGCGGATGATCCTCGCGCCCATGTCGCGGGCGCCCTTGGCCAACGCCTGCGTCACCTGCGCCGGGTCGATGTCGCCGTCTGACGGATCCCACAGCACACCTTTCAGGTCGTGGGTCTCCAGGAACGGATAACGCTCCTTGGCCTGCTTAGGCGTCCATATCTCCATCCCGATGCCCTGATAGCGGCCCATGGAGCAGGCGCGTTCAAACTCCTGCATTCGCTCCTTGGTATGGGCCAGACGGATAGAGCCGGTCTGATGATAGTTCATCGGATAGTCGACCTCTTCACCGAGGCGGGCATACAGCTCGGTCGAGTAGCGCTGCATGTTCATGATCGCCCAAGAGGTCGAGAATGTCGGAACATTGCCCGCCGCATGCCATGTCGAACCGGCTGTCAGTTCGTTCTTTTCCAGGAGGACGCAATCCGTCCATCCCTTCTTCCCAAGATGATACAGTGCCGAACAGCCGACGACGCCACCGCCGATGATGACCACACGGGCCTTGTTTGGAAAATCGGACATGATTGCTCCCTGATGTCAGTCCTCTTGCGGCACGCCGTCCGCGATGTCGTAGTAGTCGCCCTTGTCCGCAACAAAGATATGCTTCTCCAGGGAGACACCGGTAGGTGCCTCGACCGAGCCAAGCGAAAAACAGATCGCGTCCCCATCTTCAGCTTTCCAGAACAGAAACGATCCGCAACGGGCGCAGAAACCCCGTTTCGCCACCGGACTGGCCGCGTACCAGCTCACCTCGCCGGAGATCATCAGCTCTGCCTCCGGCACGCGAGCCGACGACCATATACCCCCGGATTGCCGACGGCATTGGCCGCAGTGACACATCGAGGCGCCCTGCGGTTGGGCGGATGTCTCATAATGAATACCCCCGCAAAGACAGGACCCCTTGATCATCTTGCAACCTCCAGGTTGGGAGCGCTGCTCGCGCCGAGCAGAACGCCGTAAACAATGAAACAAATTGCCAGCAGGCGACGGATCCAGACGCTGAAGACGGCTTTCATTGCAGCTTTTCCCAGGCCGGCACCCAGCAGGGTAAAACCGGTGTAACTCAGAGTGGTCAGGCCCAAGGCAGTGGGCACGATCACCAGCATCTGGTCCCAGACCGGCACGTCCGGCTGGATGAACTGCGAGAACGCGGCGAGATAACCCGCCACGCTCTTCGGATTGATCACGGCCACCGCCAAGGCGTGCAGGTAGATGTGACGGGCGGGCCGGACAGTGGCCGGAACCGGGCGTGTCGCGTTGCGCCAACCACGCCAACCCAGATAAATCAGAAACCCGGCGCCAATCAGCTTGGCCACCAGAAATCCGGTGGGCGAGGCTGCGATCAGAGTCGTCACCCCCAGGGCCGACAGCAATAGGAACAACGTCGCTTGCGTCAGGATCGCCAGAACACCGACCATTGCACGCCCAAACCCCAAGGCCATTCCGTTGGAGATACAATTCACCGCATTCGGCCCGGGTGTGGTCACGAAGACAGCCCAGAACAACGCAAATATGATCCAGGCATCAATACTCATCAGTACACCGGTGGAGCAATAACCCAGACCGCGACGGCCGGCGTGTCATAGGGGTTGGCCCATTGGTACGGCTCTTCCTTGATCCGGAAACTGTCGCCGGGCCCCACGGTGAAACTGCGCCCCCCGATCAGCAGGTCCAACCGGCCTGAAATCATGTAGCCAACCTCCTGCGTCGGGCGGTCGGCGGGGGTCTGCATCCGCGAATGCGGACGAAAGGTGGAGTGCACCATCTCGAAGTCATCGGTCAGATCGGGCGACAGCAGTTCTTCGATCAGACCTTCGTCGCCCGACCCCATCGGACGGCGCGCGCCTGCGCGGACAATGTACCCCTGTTCTGAAACCGGCGCCGCCGAATGGGCAAACAACATCGACATCGGCACATCCAACGAGCTGGCAATCGCTCTAAGATCAGAAATCGACGGCTCCGACATATCCCGCTCGACCTGGCTCAACCAGCCAACAGACCGACCAAGACGCCCCGCAAGATCGGCAAGCGTCACGCCACGCGCCTTACGCAAGGCGCGCAGATCCGCACCGAGTGTTGCGTGATATGGTGATTGATCTGTCACAGGGACTCCATGAAAAAGCGGGTCATTTTTTCACGATGCACTGGCTTTGTGAAATTTCAAAGCCTTTTTTCATGAACAGCCCTGACAAACAAAAACCGGGGCCATAAAGGCGCCCGGCTTCGTCATCTTTCCATAAATACTCTGGGGTGAGGCCGTCAGGCCGAGGGGCAACGCCCCTTGATCACCGAATCAACCGGCGCGGCTGAAGACCCGCTTCAATATGAGCGTCAGCTGCTCTGCGTCTTCTTGCGTGAAGGCATCCGGCTGATCGCTGTCGATATCAAACACGCCGATCAGCGCTCCGTCGCGGTTCCATACCGGCAGCACCAGCTCGGACCGTGTCGATGACGCACAGGCGATATGGCCCGGAAAGGCGTCAATATCGGCGACCAGCTGCACCTCACCGCTGCGCGCCGCTGCTCCGCAGACGCCGCGTGAAAACGGGATCTGCAAACATCCATGACCACCCTGATAGGGGCCAATCTTCAGCAATTGCGGCGCCACTACCCGATAAAACCCAGTCCAGTTGAACCGATCATCGCTGTGGTGGACCTCACAGGTCACGGTTGCCATCAGCGCAACTTCGTCAGTCTCGCCCTCAGTCAGTGCAGCGATAGTCTTGGCAAGTGTTTCGTACTCGACCTGCAAGAGCAGCCCTCCTCAAGTGTAGCAGAGGGGGCTGTCTGCCCCCTCTTGACCTTCAGGTCAATTCACCCCCGAGAGTATTTTGGTAAAGGTGACATTCACACCCGCTCAATCGCGATTGCCGTTCCCTCGCCGCCGCCGATACAGATGGCAGCGATCCCCCGTTTGAGACCGCGTTTTTCCAGCGCGTTGAGCAAGGTCACAATAATCCGCGCACCAGAGGCCCCAATCGGATGCCCCAACGCGCAAGCACCGCCGTTCACGTTCACCTTGTCGCGCGGCAGCCCCATTTCACGCATGAAGGCCATTGGCACAACTGCGAAGGCTTCATTCACCTCCCACAGGTCGACATCATCGGTGGTCCAGCCGATCTTCTCCATCAGCTTCTTCGCTGCTGGGACTGGAGCAGTTGTGAACAGACCCGGCGCCTGTGCGTGGCTTGCATGCCCCATGATCCGGGCGCGTATGGTCAAGCCTTGCGCCTCGGCAGCCTCCTGCGAGGCCAGAACCAAGGCCGCCGCGCCATCGGAGATCGAGGAGGCATTTGCTGCCGTTACGGTGCCATCCTTGCGGAAGGCCGGTTTGAGCGTCGGGATCTTGTCGGGGCGCGCCGATTTCGGCTGCTCATCGGCATCCGTCACGACCTCGCCTTTTCGAGTTTTGACGGTGACAGCTGCGATTTCACCGTCAAACGCACCGCTTTCCTGTGCGGCCAGCGCATTGGATAGCGATGTCAGCGCGTATTCGTCCTGCGCTTCACGGGTGAATTGATAGGTCTCAGCGCAATCCTCGGCAAAGCTCCCCATCAGGCGGCCCTTGTCATAGGCGTCCTCGAGGCCGTCGAGAAACATATGATCAACCACCTGCCCGTGCCCGATCCGCGCGCCATTGCGCATCTTCGGCAGAAGATAAGGCGCATTGGTCATGCTCTCCATACCGCCCGCAACCATGGTATCGGTCTGCCCAAGCGCGATCTGATCATAAGCAATCATCGCGGCCTTCATCCCGGAGCCACACATCTTGTTCAGCGTCGTTGCAGGCACCTCTTCTCCGAGGCCAGCCGCAAACCCGGCCTGTCGCGCGGGCGCCTGGCCCTGGCCCGCCGGAAGGACGCAGCCCATCAGGACCTCATCCACAGTGCTGGCGCCTGCCCCCTCAAGAGCTGCGCGGATTGCAGCGCCGCCGAGGACGGCGGCCGCGACGCCGTCGTACATGCCCTGAAAACCTCCCATCGGGGTTCGGGCCGCGCCTGCGATCACTACATTTTTCATCTAATATTCCTCCTAATCTCGAAATAGTGCATACAAAATCGTAAGGATTGACGTCTAGTTTGATCGTCAACACATATTGACGCGGGGACACTCATGAGCCTGACGAGCACAACAGCAGATGGTACACAGATCGTGACCGTCAATGCCGAACGCATTGATGCAGCGATGGCCATCCAATTCAAAGAAGACATGCGCGCGACCACCGAAAATGGCCCTGATCGCGTCATTCTTGATCTGTCCGAAGTAAAATTCATCGATTCCAGCGGTCTTGGTGCTATTGTAGCTGCTATGAAGCAGCTCGGACAGGGCCGAAAACTGGATCTCGCCGGGCTGACGCCGATGGTCGACAAGGTGTTTCGACTGACGCGAATGGATACTGTTTTTGATTTGTATGCGTCACTGAGCGACGCAACGACTGCCACCCGCATCGATTCTTGACCCCACGCGTGTTTGTAACGCGGAGCGAAAAGACTATGGTAGAAACCTTTTCCTGCACGTTCACGGCAACGGAACTGGATGCCAGATCCGGTGTACAGGATGTTGTGGCGCGGCTGCGCAAAATGGGCATCCCGGAAGCCCGGGCGGATGAGGTGCAGATCGCCTTGACTGAGGCGGTGAACAACGTTGTCGAACATGCCTATGCCGGCATGGACATCGGGGATGTCCGCATACGGTGCAATCTGCACCCTGACCAGCTGTGGATCTCGATTGGCGATGGCGGCGCTCCGTTCAAGGATGGCGAATTGCCGATCGCGACCGCGCATGACTTGACTGTTGAGACCGACCAGCTGCCAGAAGGCGGCTTTGGCTGGCTGCTGATCCGCGAACTCACCTCAGATGTGCAATACAAGCGAGATGACAGCGGCAACAACCTTTCCCTGTGTTTCGAAATTCAGATGCGCAACGCCAATAGCGCGTGACGTCTAGCGCCCGAGTTCCGGCATCCAGCGCCACCATGCGGACGGCACATTGGCCACCCGGCGGCGAACACCAGACCTCCTCTCTCCTCTTTATCGCTCGGTTCATCGGGCTACAGGCGGCGCCAGTGCAGATAATCTGCGCCGGAACGGCGCCTTGCCGCATTGCGCCGTAGCGAAAGCGGCGACTCTTTCATCCTCCTTTGTCGTTGCCTTTGCGTCCGTGCGACCTAAGCTGCCTTCCAGTTACAGGAGGCACCATGCGCGATTTTCACTTCCCCGGACGGTCGGCGGTCTTTGCCGAAAATGGTCTCTGCGCCACATCTCATCCGCTGGCGGCGGGCGCGGCCATAGACATTCTGAAACGCGGCGGCAACGCGATGGATGCCGCAATCGCTGGCGCGGTGCTGCTTGGCATCTGTGAACCGCAAATGACCGGGATTGGTGGCGATTGTTTTGTTCTTTACTCCCGCCCCGGCTCGCCGGTTATGGCCCTGAACGGATCGGGGCGTGCCGCCGCGGCCGCCAACGCGGCCGGGCTGCGGGCGGATGGGTTGAGCGCGGTTCCCCTGACCAGCGCACATGCAGTGACCATACCCGGTGCAATCGACGCCTTCTGCAAACTCTCCGATACCGAAGGGCGGTTGGGGCTGGATGCCATCCTTGCCCCTGCTATCCACTATGCCGAAGTTGGGGTTCCGGTGGCTCCGCGAGTGGCCTTTGACTGGCAGAACGATGCCGACACGCTTCAGGGCAGCGCCCGCGACCAGTATCTTTTTGATG
Source organism: Phaeobacter sp. JH20_34 (assembly GCF_048056095.1). Taxonomy (NCBI): domain Bacteria; kingdom Pseudomonadati; phylum Pseudomonadota; class Alphaproteobacteria; order Rhodobacterales; family Roseobacteraceae; genus Phaeobacter; species Phaeobacter sp. JH20_34. The sequence continues at coordinate 70,941 of NZ_JAYMWT010000011.1, forward strand.
GTGAGCCACCGCGGATCGGGCAGATATTTCGCGCTCCAGGTCAAGCCGAGGTATTGCGGCGCGTCGCCAAAGACGGGCGTGATGCGTTTTATACGGGCGAGGTCGCCGAAGATATGATTGCTGCGTTGCAAGCCCGCGGCGGTTTGCAACGCAGCGAGGATTTTGCCGCTACGCAGGCTGACGTCACCATACCGGTTGTCGGCAGCTACAAGGATATCGAGCTGGTCGAACACCCGCCAAATGGTCAAGGGGCCACGGCTATTCTGATGCTGAATATCCTGAAGCATTTCGATATGGCAGGCATGAACCCAGTTGGCGCAGAACGTATTCACATCGAAGCCGAAGCCGCAAAGCTCGCCTATGATGCGCGCAACCGGTTCATCGCGGATCCAGATCACACGGCCCGTTTGGACCATATGCTGGCGCCGGAAACGGCGGTGCGCCTGGCCGAACTGATCAATCCGAAGCGCGCGATGGCTGCACCTGCTCCGATCAGTGAGGCAGTGCATAAAGACACGATCTATATCACTGTCGTCGACAAGGACCGCATGGCCGTTTCGCTGATCTATTCGATCTTCCACGGTTTCGGATCGGGGATCGCCTCCGACAAGTTTGGCATTCTGTTGCAAAACCGCGGCGCAGGTTTCACCTTGGAAGAGGGCCACCCCAACATGCTGGCAGGCGGCAAGCGGCCAATGCACACTATCATTCCGGGAATGCTGTGCAAGGAAGGCGCGGTCACCATGCCCTTTGGCGTGATGGGTGGTGCCTATCAGCCCAATGGTCACGCGCGATTCGTCTCTAACATGACGGATTTTCGCATGGATCCTCAGGCGGCGATCGATTTGCCCCGCGCCTTTGCCGATGGCGCCACCCTGAAGATCGAACGCGGCTACAGCGATGCGGTGAGACAAGAGCTCGCGGATATGGGACACAACATCGCGATACCGGAGACCGCAATTGGCGGAGCACAGGCGATCCAGATTCATCGCTCAGGTGTGCTGGAAGGTGCCAGCGACCCTCGCAAAGATGGCTGCGCTCTGGGGTATTAAACCGCACGACAAGACCGCAATTGAGAGAAATGGATCTTCGCACTTTGGCCGCGCCAGTGCGGAGTTCATAAGGCTGAGGTCCAAACGCCTGCCGCTTATATCAGTTCAGTTGATAATGCAGCTCATAGCTGCCTTCGTCAAAACTGCCGAACATCTCTGGAATATCGGGGTGCCCCACAGGTTCGCCGGAATAGTCGGCGATCAGGTTCTGTTCCGACACATAGGCCACGTAGTAGGTCTGATCGTTTTCCGCCAGCAGATGGTAATACGGCTGGTCCTTCACCGGGCGGCTGTCTTCGGGAATGGCCTCGTACCATTCCTCGGTATTGGCAAACTCTGGATCGACGTCGAACACAACTCCGCGAAAGGGATGTTTGCGGTGGCGGACAACCTGTCCCAGATTATATTTTGCGCGCGTTCTAAGCATGAATGCTGTTCCTATCGCCTCATGATACTCTGCGACAAGGGAAAATGTCGAATCCACGGCCCGGTTTCGCCGGAAACACTGTGTCATTCACGGTAGAACAATGCTGTCGCCATATACCTGCGCCTTCTGAGCCCTCGGCAAACAGCCGCGATAGCGCTCGGGTGCAGGGCTTTGCGCAGATGAACCCTTGGTTTCTGGGCAGCCAGCTTTCATATAGGGGGCAAGTTGGAAATGGAGAGCAAGCGCATGATCGATATTCTTGGCGGCGCGGGAGATATGGCCCCCGCAGGTGATCTGGTCAAAGACGTGACCGAGGCAACATTCATGCAGGACATTGTCGATGCGTCGATGCACGCGCCGGTGATCGTCGATTTCTGGGCTCCTTGGTGTGGCCCCTGCAAAACACTTGGACCCGCGCTGGAAGCTGCCGTGACCAAGGCAAAAGGCGCCGTCACCATGGCGAAGATCGACGTGGATCAGAACCAGCGTCTGGTTCAGGCCCTCTCGCAGCAAGGACTTCCTTTGCAGTCAATCCCGACGGTTGTCGCCTTTGTTCAGGGGCGGCCCATTGACATGTTTCAAGGCGCCGTAGCGCCATCTGAAATCGACGCATTCATCAAACGTGCAATCGAAGCAGCTGGTGGCAGCGCGGACGGCGGGCTGGGCGAAGCTGTCGAAGCGGCCGAGCAGATGCTAGCCGATGGTGATTTCGCGGATGCGGCGCAGACCTTCGCCGCCGTGCTTGGCGAAGATGATCACAGCGCCGCCGCCTACGGGGGGCTGGCACGCGCCCACGTCGCCATGGGAGATCTCGACCAGGCGGAGGCGGTGCTCAATGGCGCACCTGCCGATATCTCCGATGCCGCAGAAATCGAGGCCGCTCATGCCCAGATCGCCCTGGCTCGTCAGGCCGAGAATGCAGGTCCCGTGACGGAACTGCGCGCAACCGTGGACGCCTACCCCGAGGACCATCAGGCCCGGTTTGATCTGGCACAGGCCCTGCACGCAGCTGGCGACACCCAAGCCGCAGTGGATGAACTCCTGACATTGTTCCGCAAGGACCAAGAGTGGAACGACGGCGCGGCCAAAGCACAGTTGTTCACAATTTTCGACGCTCTGAAGCCAAACGATCCGATTGTCCTCAATGGTCGGCGCAAACTCAGCTCCATCATATTTGCCTAGGGCGGCGCCAGCGCTACAGTCCCTAGCATGATACAGGTTGCTGATCTGCCCGACACTCTGCCGGTGTTTCCGCTGCCCGGGGCGTTGCTCTTGCCCCGGGCGCGATTGCCGTTGCACATATTCGAACCGCGCTACCTGCAAATGCTGGAGGATGCGCTCAAGACGCCACACCGGATGATCGGCATGATACAGCCGTTCCCGTCGAAAACCGGCGACAATAGCCTGCACAGCATCGGCTGCGCCGGACGGGTGACGCAGTTTTCGGAAACCGAAGATGGCCGCTATCTGATTACCTTGTCCGGCGTCTCACGGTTTCGGATCAAGACCGAGATCAATGGGTTCACGCCATATCGGCGGTGCGATGTCGACTGGGACGGGTTTCATCGCGATCTGGGCCGGGTTGAGGCGGATGACGATTTCAACCGCGCCCGCTTTCTAGAGCTGCTCGAACGTTTCTTTGAATCGCGCAACCTTTCGACAGATTGGGATGCTCTCAAGGACGCCGAGGATGAGCTACTGATCAATTCCTTGTCGATGATGCTCGACTTCGACCCCGAAGACAAACAGGCCTTGCTCGAAGCGCCCTGCCTTGCCACAAGGCGCGAGACCCTGGTCACATTGATCGAATTCGCCCTTCGCGGCGGCTCGCATGAGGAAATTCTGCAATGAGCATTGAACCGTCTTCCACCGGAGCCAGTGAGGCGCCCTTTGACCGCCGGATGCTTGAGGCACTGGTCTGCCCGCGCACGCAGACGGTCCTTGAATACGATGCCTCAGCGCAGGAGCTGATATCGCGCGCGGCCAATCTGGCCTTTCCGATCCGCAATGGCATTCCTGTCATGCTTGAGGGCGAGGCGCGCGTTCTGGACTAGGCCGATACCTGCCGCAATGCGATTGAAGCTGAAATCTTGATGTGGCCGGGCAAGTTTTGTCCGGCCAATTTGATTTGCACCCGCACCATGGCCAGCTTCAGATCGGCAGCCCTTGAAGCAATCTCGGCAGATCCCCGGTCAGTCCGGCTGCCTCACGAATAAAGGTGCGGCGCAGCCCCGGAAAGGCGCCAACCACGGCCATCCCAACGTCGCGCCCCAAGCGCAGTAGCGGGTTATCGTTGGAAAACAGCCGGTTGAACGCATCGGTAGCTGCCGCCAGACTGGCGGTATCGAAGCGACGCCACTGTTGATAACGCGCAAGCACAAGCGGAGAGGCAATATCTTCGCCCCGGCGCTTTGCCTCCGTCAGCACCTCCGCCAATGCGCCGACATCGCGAAGCCCTGCATTCAGCCCCTGCCCTGCAATCGGGTGGACCCCATGGGCGGCATCGCCAACCAGCGCCAGCCGGTCAGCCACAAACGCATTGGCGAGGGTCAGGTTCAAAGGGTAGGTGAAACGGTCACCGGCCAAGCTGATCTCGCCCAGAAAATCGCCAAATCGGGGGCGCAGCGCCGCAAGGTAGTCCGCCTCGTCCAGGGCCTGGATCGCTTCAGCAACCCGGCTCCGTTCACTCCAGACGATGGAAGACCGATTGCCCGGCAACGGCAGAATCGCCAATGGGCCAGCGGGCATGAAAAATTGATGGGCGACGCCGTTGTGTGGCGCCTCGTGTTGAATGGCGCAAACCAGCGCCGTCTGACCATAATCCCAGCCGGTCCGTTTGATACCTGCGCGTGCTGCGGTGCCACTGCGCCGACCATCCGCCCCGACGATCATTCCCCCACGCAGCGCGTCACCAGAGGCCAGCGTAAGGGTCACACCAGTGGCGTCGACATGCTGCGCGACGACTGTCTGCTCATCCACCAGCGTGATTGCGGAATCCGCCTCCATCGCGCGGCGCAGGGCACGACGCAGATAGCGATCCTCAATCATGTATCCCATAGGACCATCTTCGATCTCGGCATGATCGAAATGCATGAAGAACGGCGATGGTCCCTGACCCGCGCGACCATCGGTGACCTTGATGTCCAGCATCGGCTGGGCCTTGTCCGCGACCTGCGACCAGACGCCAATCTGCTCCAGCAACCGCTGTGATGCGAGCGCCAGCGCATAGCTGCGCCCATCAAAGCCGTCATCGTCGCGCAGATCGCGCGGCAGCGCGTCGATCAGCGTCACTGTGTGGCCTGTCTGGGCCAGCGCCAATGCCAGGGCCGGACCATTCAGGCCACCGCCCACAATCAGGATGTCGGTTGTGTTTTTCATGCCCCGCAATATGCGCCTGCGATTGGGATTGTCCATGGGGCGCGGTGCCGCTACCGTCGCCTCATCCCGAGCAATTTGGAGAGGCGCACATGCAAGAATGGCTGACGCAAACCGCAGCGGATCTGGGCCGTGGCATTGAGGCAGGTGAAATCTGCCCGGTTGCCTTGACCAGAACCTATTTGGAGGCCATTGACGCCCATCCCAAGCGCGACCGGATCTACACCATCGTCACCCATGACCGCGCCCTTGCCGAGGCCGAAGCGGCAAAGCTGCGCGCGGCGCAGGGACAGCGGTTGTCGCTGCTAGACGGCGTTCCGATCAGCTGGAAGGATCTTTTTGACAGCGCTGATATCACAACCGAAGCCGGGTCCAATCTGCTAGCCGAGCGGGTCCCCGAACGCGATGCGCTGGTTCTGCAGACGGCAACATCAATGGGCGCTGTCTGCCTCGGCAAAACACATATGAGCGAGCTGGCCTTCTCCGGGCTCGGTCTCAATCCGGTGAAGGCAACACCGCCTTGCATCCATGACGATCAGGCAGCCCCTGGCGGATCGTCCTCCGGTGCGGCAGCTTCCGTCGCCTTTGGTCTGGCGGCCTGTGGAATAGGCTCTGATACAGGGGGATCTGTACGAATTCCCTCGGCCTGGAATGATCTTGTCGGACTAAAGACGACTTCCGGCCGGATCAGCCTGGAAGGGGTTGTCCCGCTTTGCCTCAGGTTTGATACCGTCGGCCCTCTGGCACGATCGGTCGAGGACGCCGCGCTTTATCTAGGTATGCTGGAGGGCACCCATGGCCCCGATCTGCGCGGAACCACCTTGGACGGACGCCGCTTTGCCGACCTGCGGACCGTGGCGCAGGAGGATCTGGCCCCTGAGATTGCCGAGGCCCACAGCGACGCCCTGAATAAACTACGCGCAGCCGGAGCAGATATTGTCCCGCTGGAGGTTCCTGTGCTGAAGGAGGCCATGTCGCTCAGTGCGATCCTCTTTACAGCGGAGGCCTACGGCCTGTGGAAAGATGTGATCGAGGCAGCACCACATCTGATGTTTCCCGAGATTCTGGAGCGGTTCCGCTCCGGGGCCGGTTTCAGCGGTCCGGACTATGTCGCCGCCTGGGCCAAGCTGGAGCAGTATCGAATGGACTGGGATCTGGCCACCGCAGGGTTTGACGGCGTTCTCTGCCCGACCTCTCCGATCCTGCCACCTGATGTCGAACGGCTTCAGAACGATCACGACTACTACATCCATTCAAATCTGATGGCCTTGCGCAACACCCGGATTGGCAATCTGATGGGACTGTGTGGCCTGTCACTGCCCACTGGCGTCCCCTCATGTGGCTTGCAGATCCTGGGGCAACCTGACTGCGAAGAGGCCCTCTTGCGCGTCGGCGCAGCTGTGGAGTGGGCATTGGCGTGAAAGCCACATTTTGCCAAGCCCACCTTCGCGCGGCTGGACGCAGAGGGATCCGCTCTGTAGTTTGTTTGTGAACGGGGCATTAACGATCCCGGACCTGAGGCCAAACACATGAATTTTCCGGAGCGGTTTTCAAACCTGCCGCCATACGCGTTCCCGCGACTGCGGGCCCTGTTGGACCATCACACGCCGGGCGGCGATGTGGTGCATATGACCATTGGCGAACCCAAACATGATTTCCCGGCCTGGGTGACGGATGTGATCGTCGAAAACGCCGCCGGCTTTCAGAGCTACCCTCCCAACGAGGGTAGCACCGAGCTGCGCGGCGCCATCAGCGACTGGATCAAGCGCCGCTATGATGTCAGCGTCGACCCAATGACACAGGTCATGGCGCTGAACGGCACCCGAGAAGGGCTCTACAATGCAGCGATGGCGCTCTGCCCGGAACAGAAAAACGGCCAGAAACCAGTCGTGCTGATCCCGAACCCCTTCTATCAGGTCTATATGGTTGCCTCGATCTCGGTTGCAGCAGAGCCGGTTTTTGTACCCGCGACGGCTGCGACGGGTCATCTGCCCGATTATAGCAGCCTGCCGCCCGAGGTGCTAAACCGCACTGCTGTCGCCTATATCTGTTCGCCCGCCAATCCGCAGGGTGCCGTAGCCAGCCGGGACTACTGGACCCGGCTTATCCAACTGGCCGAGCAGTATGATTTCCGCATCTTTGCCGATGAATGCTATTCTGAAATCTACCGGGATAGCGCACCGGTCGGTGCCCTGAGCGTCGCACAAGAAATGGGTGCGGACCCAGAACGGGTGGTGCTGTTCAATTCGCTCTCGAAGCGCTCCAATCTTGCTGGTCTCCGCTCGGGCCTCATCGTCGGCGGACCGGAAACGCTAAAGCGGGTGCATCAGCTGCGCGCCTATTCCGGCGCCCCGCTGCCCGCACCGCTACAGGCCGCTGCAGCCCGAGTTTGGGCGGATGAAGCGCATGTCGTGGAGAACCGCGCGCTTTATCAGGCAAAATACCGGATTGCGGATCAGGTTTTTGACGGGCTGGACGGTTACATGGCACCTGAGGCAGGATTTTTCCTCTGGCTACCGGTCGAGGACGGAGAGGCGGCGGCACTGAAACTGTGGCTGGACACCGGCGTACGGGTGCTGCCCGGATCTTATCTGGCCCAGGGCAACGGCACCAAGAACCCGGGCGCCGGTTATATTCGGGTGGCACTGGTCGCCCCCGCAGATCAGACCGAGGTAGCCCTGCGCAAATTGCGCAACTGCCTCTACTGATGACCCATTCGATGCGCCCCTTTCAACGAGCGGCGCCAAAATAAAAAAGCCATGGGGCCCAAATCCGCGCATAAGAAGCGGGACGCCCCGACGGACAAGATGAAACGAGGTAGGCATGGCATTTCAGACGCGCAGCCGCGATCCATTGCTGGACAGTAACATGCAGGCGGCCATCGAGAAGCGTGGCAAGGAACTGATTGGCGCACTGCTGATTGGCCTCGGCCTGATGGTTGCCCTGATGATCGGCAGCTATTCGGCGGATGATCCGAACTGGATGGTGTCGACTGACGCCCCGGTCCAGAATATGCTGGGTCGCACCGGTGCATCGCTGGCCTTCATTCTGATCACGCTCTTTGGCAAGGCCAGCTGGGCGATCGCGCTCTTCCTGACCGTCTGGGGTGGACGCTGCATCTTGCATCGCGGCGAAGACCGGTTCCTGTGGCCGCTGCTACTGTCGCTGCCCTGGCTGCTGCTGGTCTCCTTGCATCTGGAAACGCTGGTCCCATCCGACGCCTGGAAATCGGCGCATACCTTCGGTCTCGGCGGTATGATCGGATATACCTTTCTGGGGATGCTGTTGGCCCTGCTGCCAGTTGGGCTGATCTTTCTGGTCAAATTCCTCTCACTCCTCACCGCGCTTGGAATGTTGGGCCTGGGCGCCACCGTCCTCGGCTTTACCCGCGCTGAAGTCACCCGTGGTCTGCGGTTCGTATTGGTGGGTCTCATTCTGATCTACGGTGCGATCGCCGGTGTCCTCGGCCGGGGCGCAGCAAGCGGCATGCAGGCAGCACTCAACTATCGAAGCCGCCGCGCCGAACGTACAGCAGCAGCGGTCGCGATGGCAGATGTCGTCGACAGCACCGAAACCGACCCGCAGATGTTCGAGCCGTTGGAGTTCGACGACGGGCCCACAGCAGCGCCGCCGCTTGGTGCTCCGGTGCTTGGGCCGGCAGCCGCCCCTTATGGCCGGGTAGAACCGGCATTTGACATGCGCCACGAAGATGAGCCCGAACCGGTCAAGGAAAAGACTGGCCTGTTTGCCCGTGTGCCGAACCTCATCCGCCGGGTCGAACCAGTGATGCCCGAACCGGAACTTGTTGAACCCGTCCTGAGTGAGGCGAGCAGGGCAGCGGATCTGGACACCCTTCCCGGCGATGAGCGGATCGCCGAAAAAATTGCCAGTGCCGTACGCGTGCGCCGCGCTGCTGATGTGGCACCCGAAGTGGATTTCCCGCTGACCAAGGGCCGTGGACGTCGACCGGAACCCCTGATTTTCAACCCTAATCACAACGTCGAAGGTCTGCCGCCCGAACCACCGCTGACCGGTGCGTCGATGGACGCTATGGAGGCGGCGATGGGAACGGTCCCGCCTGTTCCACCCGCACCAGAGGTCGGATATTCCCCCGATGCTGAGCCGCACCCGGGGTACAATAGTGCTGCATATGAGCATCCGGCGTCAGCTGGGTTCGTCGACCATGTCGCCTCCGAAGGGCTGCCAAGCGCTCCGACCCCAGACGCCAGCGGTGCGCAGGTTCTGCGCCGTACCGCAGAAAGCGCCGCCGCATCTCATGCGGCAGCGGCGACGGTCGCCCCGCCCGTAACGCCCCCTGTGACACTTCCGGTGGCAGAGCCACGTCGGGCTGTTGTGGAACAGCCAGTCCGCAAGCCGCCGCAGCCATCGGCCCGCGCAAAGGCCGAAGCACAGCCCCCCTTGGCCTTTGAAGATGCCAGCAGTGATTTCGAATTGCCGCCGCTCTCGCTGCTGACCAGCCCGGCACAGATCGAACGCCACCACCTGAGTGACGAGGCGCTGGAAGAAAACGCGCGAATGCTGGAATCGGTCTTGGATGACTATGGCGTCAAGGGTGACATCGTCTCGGTGCGCCCCGGTCCCGTTGTCACCATGTATGAACTGGAGCCGGCACCGGGTCTCAAGGCCAGCCGCGTGATCGGTCTGGCCGATGATATCGCACGCTCCATGTCCGCACTATCCGCGCGGGTCTCTACCGTGCCGGGTCGCACCGTGATCGGTATCGAACTGCCCAACGACAAGCGTGAGAAAGTTGTCCTTCGCGAAATTCTTGCGTCACGCGATTTTGGCGATGGCACCCATGCGCTGCCACTGGCGCTTGGCAAGGATATTGGCGGTGACAGCATGGTCGCCAACCTTGCGAAAATGCCTCACCTGCTGATCGCAGGGACCACCGGCTCGGGTAAATCGGTGGCGATCAACACCATGATCCTGTCGCTGCTGTACAAGCTGACGCCCGAAGAATGCCGTCTGATCATGATCGACCCGAAGATGCTGGAACTCTCCGTATATGATGGCATTCCGCATCTTCTCTCGCCTGTGGTGACAGATCCGAAAAAGGCCGTCGTCGCCCTGAAATGGGTAGTCGGCGAAATGGAAGATCGCTATCGCAAGATGTCGAAAATGGGCGTGCGGAATATTGCGGGCTACAATGGCCGGGTGAAAGAAGCGCTTAACAAAGGCGAGATGTTCAGCCGCACCGTGCAAACCGGATTTGACGACGACACAGGCGAACCGGTCTTTGAAACCGAAGAATTCGCGCCCGAGGCGTTGCCCTATATCGTGGTCATCGTCGATGAGATGGCCGACCTGATGATGGTTGCGGGGAAGGAGATCGAGGCCTGCATCCAGCGTCTGGCGCAGATGGCCCGGGCATCGGGCATTCACCTGATCATGGCCACGCAACGGCCCTCGGTCGACGTGATCACCGGTACGATCAAGGCGAATTTCCCTACGCGGATTTCGTTCCAGGTGACCTCCAAGGTCGACAGCCGGACCATTCTCGGCGAAATGGGCGCCGAGCAGCTGCTGGGTATGGGCGACATGCTCTATATGGCGGGCGGCGCGAAGATAACCCGCTGCCACGGCCCGTTTGTGTCAGATGAAGAAGTCGAAGAGGTGGTCAACCACCTCAAGCAATTCGGACCGCCCGAATATATCGGCAATGTGCTTGACGGCCCGGATGACGATAAGGCCGACAATATTGATGCGGTGCTGGGTCTCTCTACCGGTGGCAATACCGATACCGAGGACGCGCTATACGATACGGCGGTACAGATCGTCATCAAGGATCGCAAATGCTCGACCTCCTATATCCAGCGAAAACTGGCCATCGGCTACAACAAGGCAGCACGTCTTGTTGAGCAGATGGAGGAAGAAGGGCTCGTCTCTCCTGCAAACCACGTCGGAAAAAGGGAAATTCTGGTTCCCGAGCAATAGTCGTTTCACGGCGGGGCCAATTGGTCCCGCCTCTTCACATTTGCCAATGTCTCCCTATTTAGAAACCATGAAACAACTTGCCTACGCCCTAGCGCTGACGCTCTGTGCCCCGGCTGCATGGGCAGCCGAGAAACTGAGCCTGAACGACGTTTCGCAATATCTGAACGGGATCTCTACTGCGACAGCCCCGTTCAGCCAGATTAATGACGATGGTAGCCTCTCTACCGGCAAGCTTTATATGCACCGGCCCGGACGGATGCGGTTCGAATATGATCCGCCCAACAAGGGGGTTGTGGTTGCAGGCGCGGGCGCTGTTCTGATTCAGGATCCGAAGTCAAACCAGCCGCCGGAGACCTATCCACTCAACCGAACGCCACTTTCGCTGATCCTGGCCCGCAATGTGAACCTGGGCCGTGCCAATATGGTGGTGGGTCACGGCTTCGATGGCACCTCCACGATTATTCGCGCGCAGGATCCTAAAAACCCGGAATATGGCAGTATCGAAATGATGTTCACCGACAACCCGGTTGAGCTGCGGAAATGGGTGATCCACGATGGTTCCGGCGGCAAGACCACGGTGATCCTTGGCGGGCTGCAAACCGGGGTCAAGCTGTCCTCCAAACTGTTCAACACCAGTTCAGCCCCGTCACGCTAAAGAGTGGCGACGTCAGACAAGAGACCCCCCGCCCGAACAATCGGACGGGGGGTCTCTTGTCGTAATGATCGCAACAGTCAGCGTGCGCGGCGACAGGTGGCAAGCTGTGTCTGATACATCTCAGCCCGCGCCTGTACCTTGGCAGCAACCCGCAGCAGCCATGGTTTGGATCGGTAGGTTCCGCGGGCGAAACCGGTATGGCCATCATGGTAGGCTAGGTACTGGTTGCGCGCATCATAGAGCGACACACCGTTGCGGTCCCGCGTCTGGTTCATATACCAGCCCATGAAATCGGTGGCGTCCTTGATCCGGTTGCGCTTGGCGCCGCGGCGGCCGGCAGATTTGCGATAATCGTCCCAGGTGCCATCGAGCGCCTGACTGTAGCCATAAGCGCTGGACTGCCGCCCCATCGGGATCACCCCTAGCGCAAAGCGGTGCGGTGTGCGCGCGTCGGACCGGAAACGGCTTTCCTGATGGATGATGGCCATCTGCACATGCATGGGAACACCCCAGCGCTTCTCTGTGGCGCGGAACGCCTTCAGATACTCGGGCCGTTGCTTGATGATGCTGCACGCATTGTCGAGATTGCGCGGCGGTGAGCCACCGCCACCTCCGCAGGATGCCACGATCAGCAATAGGATCATGGCGCCTATGATTCTGCTCATTGCCTCTGCCTCTTGTAAATCACTGGGCGTATTTTGGCGGCAGTGTAGCTAATCACGAGCGGCGTGAAAATCACTATTCCGTGGCGCCGGCAACCTGTCCCGGACCAGCGCCACCGATCATCGGCGGTCAGAGGTCAAATGTCGCGAAGACAGGCGCATGGTCACTTGGTTTCTCCCATCCACGCGCATCCCGCATTACCCGACTGGAATGGGAGGATTTTTTGATGTCGGAGCTGGCCCAGACATGGTCCAGTCGGCGCCCCTTGTCCGCCGCATCCCAATCCTTGGCACGGTAGCTCCACCAGCTGTAGAGCCGCCCATCCGGGATATCATTGCGGGTGACATCCGACCAGCCACCCGCCTCCATGACATCGGCGAAATGTTCGACCTCAATCGGAGTGTGGCTCACCACTTTCAGCAGCTTCTTGTGATCCCAGACGTCATCTTCGCGTGGCGCGATATTGAGGTCTCCGACAAGGATGGATTTTTCCGGCCGCTCAGAGTGAAACCAGTCCCGCATATCAGTAAGATAGTCGAGCTTCTGGCCGAATTTCTCATTGACCTCGCGGTCAGGCACATCGCCGCCAGCGGGGACATAAAAGTTATGGATGGTAACGCCATTTTCGAGACGGCCCGCGATGTGGCGGGCATGGCCAAGACCGGCAAAATCCTTGTCACCGACATCCTCGATCGGCAGCCGGGAAAGAATTGCGACGCCGTTGTAACCCTTCTGGCCGCGGGCGATCATATGGCCGTAGCCCAGCTCGGCAAATTGCTCCAAGGGAATCTTGTCGACCGGGCTCTTACACTCCTGCAGGCAGAGTACATCCGGTCCCTCCTCTGCCAACAGCTTGCAGACAATCGGCTCCCGCAGGCGAACCGAATTGATATTCCAGGTGGCTAGGGTAAACGACATCGCGCGCCTCTTTCTCAAATGTCTGTGCTGTTGGCCGGATACTGCCCGCTCTGGCGCGGTGATACCAGTGCACAAATGGCATCGGGAAAACGGCGAAATCATCGCCGTATCTTCATCATTCGCGCTGCTATGAACGAAAAAAAGCCGGGCACTAGGCCCGGCAGTCCAACAGGGAGGAACATGTCATTACCCGGACATGCACGGGATCTCTCGTCAGTGCCGTCGCACTTGTCTCAATGACCACCGTACCTCCCAGACCGGGCGATTCTGTGGCGCTGAGGTGTCAGATGGCCAGTTTGTAGCCACCCGACTCTGTGACTAGTATACGTGCATTTGACGGATCTGGTTCAATTTTTTGGCGAAGTCGGTAGATATGGGTTTCCAGCGTATGGGTTGTAACCCCGGCATTGTAGCCCCAGACCTCGTGCAGCAGCACATCGCGTTGCACAACCCCCTCGTTAGAGCGGTACAGGAATTTCAGGATATTGGTTTCCTTCTCGGTGAGGCGGATCTTGCGATCGTCCTCGGTCAGAAGCAGTTTCATCGCCGGTTTGAACGTATAAGGACCAAGTGCAAATACGGCATCTTCGGATTGTTCATGCTGGCGCAGCTGCGCGCGGATCCGGGCCAGCAGGACCGGGAACTTGAACGGTTTGGTAACATAGTCATTCGCCCCGGCATCCAGACCGAGGATCGTATCCGCATCGCTGTCATGCCCGGTCAGCATCAGAATCGGTGCTTTCACACCTTGTTTGCGCATCAGGCGGCAGAGTTCGCGGCCATCGGTATCGGGGAGGCCAACATCCAGGATGATCAGGTCATAAAGCGCCTCTTTTGCGCGCTCCATAGCTGTCTGACCGTTCTCGGCTTCGAACACGTCGAAGTCTTCGGTCATAACCAGCTGCTCGCTCAGGGCTTCGCGCAGATCTTCATCATCGTCTACAAGCAGAATTTTCTTCAGTTGGGCCATAACCTTGTCCTCCTGTGCCGTGCACAACAGATGCGCAGTCCGCCGCCCGATCACAAGTTATGCTGCAAGAGTTTCACGCCGACGTGTCCATGGGGCGGGAATTGTTTCACTTTTCCATCGTTTATGACTACTTAAATACTGTTCACCGCAGCGGTGCCGCGCCCCAAGACGTCAATGACCCACAGGATTTCCGCATGAGTCTGATGCCCACGATGATCGACCTACTGGCCCGCGCGCGGGTGGACCTGCGTATGGGCTTGCCGGTCGTCCTGACCACGCCCGATCAGGCGGTATTGGCCGTCGCGGTTGAACCATTGGACAGCACCCGACTGGCGAGCCTGCGCACGCTTGGCCCGCTGACATTGGCCGTGACAGCCCGGCGGGCGAGTACTCTGAAGGCCCGTGCCTATGATGGCGATGTTGCCCGCATCAGCGTTCCAAATTCAGCGGATCTGTCTTGGCTTCAGGCCGTTGCCGACCCCGCTGACGACCTGAGCACACCGATGAAGGGCCCGCTTCAAAGCGGTCGCGAAGGCAATGCAGAGCTGCACCGGTTGGCCATTGCCTTGGCCAAATCGGCCCGCCTGTTGCCTGCCGCGGTGGTTTGCCCCCTGCAACATCCCGCACAATTCGCCCAGAGCCATGGGCTGACAACCCTGCCGCTCGCCGCAGTTGCACCGCTGATGGTCGAAAGTTCGCCGCTTCATCCCGTCGCCGCAGCTCGTCTTCCAATCGCTGCAGCCGAAGCCGGGCGGCTGCACATCTTTCGCCCGGAAGATGGCGCGGAAGAACATTATGCCATCGAAATCGGCAAACCTGACCGTAGCCTTCCAGTCCTTGCCCGACTGCATTCCGCGTGTTTCACAGGCGATGTTCTTGGCTCGCTCAAATGCGATTGCGGCCCCCAGCTGCATGGAGCGCTGAACCAGATGGGCGCCGAAGGACAGGGCGTACTGCTCTACCTCAACCAGGAGGGGCGCGGCATTGGCCTTGCTAATAAAATGCGCGCATATTCCCTGCAAGATCAGGGGTTTGACACGGTTGAGGCCAATCATCGCCTTGGGTTCGAAGATGATGAGAGAGATTTTCGCCTAGGCTCCGCAATCCTGAAGGAGCTGGGCTTTTCTTCGGTGAGACTGCTGACCAACAACCCCAACAAGATTTCCATGATGGAAAAAACCGGCATCACAGTCACCGAACGGGTACCGCTGAAGGTCGGGGAGACCGCGTTCAACCGCGAATATCTCGCAACAAAAGCCGCCAAATCCGGCCACATGCTATGAGATCGGGCATCCCGCGTGACCTGCGGTCAACCGATATGCTGCTCACCCCAAGGGGCCTGCGCTTTGCTGGACGCACCCTGCCCTGTTCAATCGGGCGCGGTGGGCTGAGTCCGAACAAGGTCGAGGGCGATGGTGCAACGCCAATCGGCTGCCATCTTGTCGTCGGTATGCTCTATCGACCGGACCGAATGGCACCACCAACCGATTGGGCTGAGCCGATCGGGCCCGGCGACCTGTGGTCCGACGCTTCCGACGCCGAGGATTACAACCAACACGTCCGCGCGCCATACTCCGACAGCCATGAAGCCCTCAGACGTGCTGACCCGTTGTATGATCTGGTCCTGGTCACGGATTGGAACTGGCCGGTTGCCGAGCCCGGCCGTGGGTCGGCAATCTTCCTGCATCAGTGGCGGCGCCCCGGCTTCCCGACCGAGGGCTGCATCGCTTTTTCGCGTCAGGATTTACACTGGCTGGCCAAACTGGTTCTGCCCGGTACACGCCTTGTGGTGCCACCGCTGGCGCGCTGAGACGTTGCCGCGCAGGCTATCAGAGCTCGTAAGCGCGCGCACCGAAGATGGCCGATCCAACACGCACATGGGTCGCGCCTAACGCAACAGCAGTTTCAAAATCACCACTCATGCCCATCGACAGGCCCGTTAGGCCATTTCTCTCTGCGATCTTGCGGAGAAGAGCAAAATGCAGGCTCGGTTCCTCAGCTGCGGGCGGAATACACATCAGACCTTCGAGGGGCAGATCCATATCCTGACATTCGCGAATGAAGGCATCTGCTTCACCCGGAGGGATCCCGGCTTTCTGCGGCTCCTCGCCGGTGTTGACCTGGACGAACAGCTTTGGACAATGGCCCAGTTCCTGCGCCAGCCGCGCGATGGTCTTGGCCAGTTTCGCGCGGTCAACAGTATGAATGTTCTGAAACAGATCCATCGCCTGCCGCGCCTTGTTGGTCTGCAGCGGGCCAATCAGGTGCAGATCCAGTTCCGAGTAGCGCGTCGAGAAGTCCGGCCATTTTCCGGCGGCTTCCTGCACACGATTCTCGCCAAAACAGCGATGCCCCTCTTCCAGAACCGCCGCGACCCTGTCGTTGGGTTGAACCTTGGATACCGCGATCAGCTGCACCGACCCTCGAGGGCGGCCAGCTTTTTCTTCGGCGGTATGAATGCGGGATTGGATCTCCTGAAGCGACATGGGGCAGTCTCACTATGGTCAGATGTTGCCGCAGACAAACACGGTTTCTGCACAAAAGAAAAGGGCGAGCTCGTAAGAGCCCGCCCCAAGAACCGTAGTGGTTCAGGTCAGCTTAGAAGCTGAACTGAGCACCGAAGTCGGCACGCATCTGGCCGTCGGCGCTGCCCACTTTGCTCTCGCCGATACCACCGCGCAGGGAGACACCGCCGCCCAGGTCGTGGATCACGCCCAGACCAACGTTGCGGGTGTCGCCGTCGCCGGAACCGTCGCCGTAAGCGAAGGTCAGGGTAGTTGCGGAGCTTACGTCGTAAGCAGCAGAGATACCGTAGAAGGTGTCGGACTGAGCAACGTTGCCCGCGATGGATTCATCACCAACCAGCAGGGTGCCGGAGAATGCGCCCCAGGTGCCGCCCAGCGACAGAACAACGATGTCGTCGTCGTCTGCTGCGCCGTTGTCGGTTTCACCGTATGCCAGAGCGGCAGTGATGTTGCCGAAGGTGTAAGCAGCGTGGATGTCGAAACGGTCGCCGTCGCCACCGTTTGCCGCCTGGTCGTAGGACGCAGCAACAGCGAAGTCACCAACTGCGTAACGAGCGTAAACGCCGTTCACGCCTGCGCCACCGGAGGAGTAACCAACGAAGTCGTAGTTAACGCCGGAGTACTGACCAACGAAGTTTTCCAGGCCCGGCTCGTTGCCGTAGTAGTTGGGCAGGTTGTCGATTGCGCCAGCAACGTTACCTACGTCAACACGCAGACCGCCGTACTCAACCGAGAAACGCGCGCCGTTCAGGCCAGCTGCGTTTGCTTCGCCGGAAGCTGCATCTTCGTCAGCCTGCATACGAACGCGAGCGGAGAACTTCACGCCTGCGTCGGTTTCAGCGGAGCCATCGATGTTCATGCGGAAACGGCTGACGATCACGGTGTCGGAAGTGCCACCAACGGTACGATCTTCAACGTAGCCGATACCAAAGCGGCCGTAGCCACCGAACGAAACGTCTGCTGCTGCAACACCAGCGGTGGCGACCAGCGCAGTCGAAGCGAAGAGAATCTTTTTCATGTTTTTCCCTCGGGTTTAAATGTCCAAGCTCAAACAGGCGCTGAGTGGCACAAGTCTGAGTACGCCCTCCGTTTCGCTCTTTTTGGGGTCGTTACGCAAGCTTGGGCGCAGGCGGCAAATCCTTTCGGCCCGAAGTTGATGCAACCATGTCACAGTATCTTAACCCGAGCGGCATCAACGGCTTCGCACAGAGAGAGTCTATTAAAGAATAGGCTTGTTGCCGCCCTATCGCTTGGCTAGGACTAGTCCGCAACCGGAATAGCAACGGATCTTGCCCATCATGCGCTGGCTCACGAAACTTGGACTCATCTCGCTTCTGGCTGTCACCGCCAGCTGTGGCGCATTCGGCGGCAAGAACCGCGGCGGCCCGTCGGCCTATAATGAAAACGTCATTGGCGGCAACCCGCGTAACCCGGAGAACATAGAAGGCACGACAATCTGGGATGCCTTCAAACCCACGAAGGCCGAACAGATTGTTCAGGTGAACCGTTACCTCTGGACCGCAACGCTGGATGTGCTGGACTTCCTGCCGCTGCAAACCGTCGAACCCTACACCGGTGTGATCGTCACAGGTTACGGTACTCCCCCGGGTGGCGGGCGCGCCTATCGCGCAACGGTTCATATCAAGGATCCCGCACTGGATGCCCGCTCGCTGAACGTGTCGCTTCAGACCCGCAACGGCCCGGTCAGCGCCAGTACAGCACGCGCGATCGAGGATGCGATTCTCTCTCGGGCCCGCCAGCTGCGCATCGCCGACCGCAAGCTTTAACCCGGCGCATCCCCCTCTTCTGCCCTCTGGAACAGGCGGGCAAACATCACTATCACAAGCGCCAGGCCCCAAACCTGGCGTTTTTATCTACGAAGGACAGCTCTGATGCCCCGTTATGTTGCCCCGGAAATCGAAGCGCGTTGGCAGGACGCATGGGAAAAAGCCGGGATCTTTCAGGCGAAACGCTCCGCTGACAAACCGAAGTATTACGTCTTGGAGATGTTCCCCTATCCATCGGGCAAACTGCACATGGGGCACGTGCGCAATTACACCATGGGCGATGTGATCGCGCGCTACAAACTGTCGACCGGCCATAACGTACTGCACCCGATGGGGTTTGATGCCTTTGGTATGCCCGCTGAAAACGCCGCGATGGCCAGCGGCGGTCACCCCAAGGACTGGACCTACGCGAATATCGACACGATGGTCGAACAGATGAAACCGCTGGGCCTGTCGCTGGATTGGTCGCGGATGTTCGCCACTTGCGACGAATCCTACTATGGCCAGCAGCAGGCTCTGTTCCTCGATTTCCTCGAAAAAGGTTTGGTCTACCGCAAAAATGCCGTGGTGAACTGGGATCCGGTCGACATGACCGTATTGGCGAACGAGCAGGTCGAAGGCGGCCGAGGCTGGCGCTCCGGCGCCTTGGTCGAGCGCCGCGAGCTGACGCAGTGGTTCTTCAAGATCTCCGATTATTCGGATGAGCTGCTGACCGCGCTGGACACTTTGGAAAATTGGCCCGCCAAGGTGCGTCTGATGCAGGAGAACTGGATCGGAAAATCACGCGGCCTTCAGTTCAGCTTTACCCGCAGCGATGGCGGCGATCCGATCGAGGTTTACACAACCCGCCCCGATACGCTGAACGGCGCATCTTTCGTGGGCATCTCTCCCGATCACCCGATTGCCAAGGCGCTGGAAGCCGACTCGGAAGAAGTCGCCGCCTTTGTCGCCGAATGCCGCAAGGGGGGCACGACCGAAGAGGCCATCGAGACCGCCGAGAAGCTGGGCTATGACACCGGTATCCGCGTGAAGCATCCGCTGGATCCGAATTGGGAGCTGCCGGTCTGGATCGCGAACTTCATTCTGATGGACTACGGCACCGGCGCGATCTTTGCCTGCCCTGCACATGACCAGCGCGATTTCGAATTCGCGACCAAATACAGCCTGCCCATCATTCCGGTGTTCCAGAACCCTGAAGATGACAGCCCCTTGACCGAGGCCTATGTCCCGACCAAGGCCGAGAAGGTTCGCTATGTCAAAGGCTTCGCCGGTGCGGATGAGCAAACTGGTGAAGAGGCCGTAAATGCCGCCGTCGACAAGGCCGAACGCGAAGGCTGGGGTGCAGGTGTCACCAAATTCCGCCTGCGCGACTGGGGTCTGTCGCGCCAGCGCTACTGGGGTTGCCCGATTCCCGTGGTGCATTGCCCGGACTGCGGCGTGGTACCGGAGAAGAAGGAAAACCTGCCCATCGCGCTGCCCTATGACGAAGACGGCAAGGCGATTGACTTCTCGATCCCCGGAAACCCGCTGGATCGTCATCCCAGCTGGCGCAACTGTGCCTGCCCTGCCTGTGGCAAGCCTGCGCAGCGCGAAACCGACACAATGGATACCTTCGTTGATTCGTCGTGGTATTTCGCCCGTTTCACCGCGCCCGACGCCGAAACACCGACTCGGATGGAGGATGCCGACTACTGGATGAACGTCGATCAGTATATCGGCGGCGTCGAGCACGCGATTCTGCATCTGCTTTATTCGCGCTTCTTTGCCCGTGCCATGCAGATCTGCGGTCACCTGCCCGAGAAGGCCAAGGAACCCTTTGACGCGCTGTTCACCCAAGGCATGGTGACACATGCAATCTATGAAAACGCGGAGCGCCGCACTGAGAATGACCGCCCGATCTACCACTACCCGGAAGAGGTCGAGGAGCGCGACGGTGCGGTTGTGGTCAAGGAAACCGGCGAAACGGTCAAGGTCATCCCCTCGGCCAAGATGTCGAAATCCAAAAACAACGTCGTCGATCCGCTGCACATCATCTCGTCTTATGGGGCGGATACGGCACGCTGGTTTGTGCTCTCCGACTCACCGCCTGAACGAGATGTGGAATGGACGGCCTCTGGTGCAGAAGCCGCGCATAAGCACCTGAACCGCGTCTGGAATCTCTGCGATCGCATCGGCGAGATGGACCCGAGCGCTGGCGGTGAGGGCGACGATGAGCTGCTGCGCGATATGCATAAGGCAATCCGCGATGTTACCCTCAGCATTGAAACCTTTGGTTTCAATGCGGCGATTGCAAAACTCTACAGCTTCACCAACACCCTTGCCAAATCCAAGGCCGGGGCTGCCGCGCAGAAACAGGCGATCATGACACTGGCCCAGCTGATGTCTCCGATGACGCCGCATCTGGCTGAGGACATCTGGAACCATCAGGGGGGCGAAGGCCTGTGCGCAACGGCCCCTTGGCCGGTTGCGGATGAATCGATGCTGGTGGAAGACAGCGTCACCCTGCCGATTCAGGTCAACGGCAAACGCCGCGGTGAAATCACCGTTGCCAAGGACCTCGGCAAGGATGAGGTTGAAAAAATCGCCCTCGCGCATGAAGCTGTGCAAAAGGCGCTGAATGGCGCCGCTCCAAAGAAGGTGATTGTCGTGCCGGGTCGGATTGTGAATGTCGTGGCGTAGGCCAAAATACCTCATCGCATTGGCCGCTTCTTTGTTGGTGGCGGCCTGCGGTTTCACTCCGGTTTACGCGCCCGGTGGCAGCGGATCCGTGCTTTATGGCGCGGTAAGGGTGCAAGCCCCGGAAACGCTGGGCGCTACGGATGATACCGACGCCTATTTCCTGGTCCAGAATCTCGAAAGCCGGTTGGGACGCGGGTCTGGTGCAGATTATGCGCTGGACCTGAAACTGCGCACCCGAAGCGAAGGTCAGGCGATCACTGCCGACAATGAAATCACCCGCTATTCCATCGTCGGGCAGGCAGCCTATGTGCTGACACGGCAGTCCGATGGCACCATCGTCGCCAGTGGTGACGTCGAGAATTTCACCGGCTATTCCGCAACCGGAACCACTGTTGAAACTCTTGCCGGTGAACGTGATGCTCACCGGCGGCTCATGATGATCCTCGCGGATCAGATCACGACTGATCTGCTGAGCACGGCTGATCTCGGCCAGACCGGCAGGAGCCAGACCCCGGCTGCTTCCAAATGAAACTGAGCCCACGCGAGGCGGACGGATATTTCGCCAAACCGGATCCGGCGAAGACAGGCCTGTTGATCTACGGCCCCGACGCCATGCGGGTGTCGTTGAAGCGACAGCAGATGCTGGCAGCGCTCCTGGGACCAACCGCAGAAGAAGAGATGCGTCTGACGCGGATGTCGGCTGCGGATCTACGCAAGGACGCAGCCCTGTTGATGGATGCGGTCAAGGCCGTAGGGTTCTTTCCCGGCATCCGCGCGGTATTTGTCGAAGAAGCCAATGACACCGCAGCACCAGCTATTATCGCAGCGCTTGAGGCCTGGCAGCCGGGCGACGCGCAGATTGTGGTGACGGCCGGACAATTGAAGGCAACGTCCAAGCTGCGCAAGGCTTTTGAAAGTCACCGGAACGCCTATGCCACGGGGATCTATGATGATCCGCCATCACGCAGCGAAATCGAACGTATCCTGACCGAAGCCCGGATCCGTGACGTCCCTGTGGACAGTATGTCTGCGCTGGTCGATATCGCGAATGATATTGGACCCGGTGATTTCTCCCGCATGGTTGAGAAACTTGCACTCTACAAATACGAGGACAGCACGCAGCTGACGCTCGAAGACATTCAGGCGATCGCGCCGCAATCCACCGAAGCTGCAGTCGATGATATGCTCAATATCGTGGCAGAGGGGCGCGGTGCCGAAATTGGCCCGCTCATGGGTCGTCTGCAGGCACAGGGCACCAACGCCGTAACGCTTTGCATCGGCGCGACCCGGCATTTTCGGACCCTCTACACAATTGCCTCCGATCCCGGAGGTCCAGCACAGGGCATCGGGCGCTTGCGGCCGCCGGCCTACGGAAAACGTCGCGACCGGCTTCTGCGACAGGCCCAGAGCTGGGGCGCTTTCAAACTTGAAACTGCGCTGACCCTGCTGACCGATACCGATCTACAGCTGCGCTCAGCCGGACAGACCGCACCGGCTCTTGCGTTGATGGAACGTGCCTTGATCCAACTGGCGCGTCTCAGCCGCGTCGGGTGAGCCCTTGGCTGTCGGGCGGGTCCAGACGCTGCGTCCAGATCACGGCTGCTTGAGAATGGCTTGACCCCACAGCCGGAACCCGGTTCCGTTTCGGACAGAAACCGCAGGGAGATCTCGAAATGTACACCGTTATCGGCAAACAGCTGACCCGCAGTTACCGCGTGCTTTGGGCGCTTGAGGAAATGGGCCAGCCCTATGAGCTGAACCCGGCCTCTCCGCAAAGCGAGGAGGTTCTGGCCCTCAACGCCTCCGGCAAGGTCCCTGTGTTCAAGGACGGGGACGATGTGATCACCGATTCGACAGCGATCATTACCTATCTGGCGGACAAGCACGGGCAATTGACCGCCCCTGCCGGCACGATTGCGCGAGCAAAGCAGGATGCAATGACACATCTTCTTCTGGACGAGCTGGACGCTTTGCTGTGGACCGGGGCGCGCCACAGTTTCATTCTGCCCGAAGACAAACGAGTGCCCGAGGTCAAAGACAGTCTGAAGTGGGAATTTTCCCGCAATCTCGCGCGGCTTGAAAACATGATGGCTGGTCCATTTCTGATGGGCGAGGAGTTCACCATACCTGACATCATCTGCACCCATTGCCTGAACTGGGCCTATAGCGCCAAGTTCCCAATCGAGAGCGACGTCCTTCTGGCCTATAGCAAGCGCATGCGCGCACGTCCCGCCTTTCAGGCGGTAGCGGCATCGGTGGCGTAACTACCGGCCAGATAGTCGACGGCTGACCGCCCCGCCCAACGTCCTGTCGCCAGGCAGGCGGTCAGCAGATACCCTCCCGTTGGGGCTTCCCAGTCGAGCATTTCCCCGGCGCAGAACACGCCGGAACGCGCATGCAACATCAATCCTGAATCAACAGCCCGGGCCTGAACACCGCCAGCGGTGGAAATCGCCTCATCCATCGGCCTCAGCCCGGCATGGCGGATCGGCACAGCCTTCACCAGCCGGGCTAGCGTCTCGGGCTCCGCTGGTAATGGCCGCGCGAATTCCTGCATCACCGCCAGACGCGGCGGTGTCAGTTTCAGTACCTTGCGCAGATGGGTCGACAAACTGGATTTGCCGCGCGGGCGGGTCAGACGTGCGATGACCTGATCCAGCGACAGATCGGGCAGCAGATCCATATGCAGCGCTGCGCCCTCGCGCACAGCGGCGCAGACCATATAGACCCCTCCCCCTTCGAGCCCTTGCCGGGAGATCACCGCCTCACCACGGGTGCGAACCGCACCGGCGCATAATGCGATACCCTTTAGTGGTGCGCCAAAATGCTGGGCCATGTGATCTGACCAAAGGATCAAGAGCCCGGCATTGGCGGGCTGGAAGGGTGCAAGCGGCACAGCGTCGGCGGCCAGTGTCTCTGCCCAGCGGCCGTCGGATCCCAGTCGTGCCCAGCTGGCGCCCCCCATGGCCAGAACTGTCGCCCCGGCCGTGACCTGCCGCAGGCCGTCCGGTGTGTCGAACTGCAGAGCGTCACCTTGCCACCCCAGCCAGCGCCAGCGGGTGCGGCGCTCCACCCCGTATCCGTCCAACCGGGCCAGCCACGCCCGCAGCAGCGGAGAGGCTTTCATTTCGCTGGGGAAAACCCGTCCTGTGGTGCCCGTGAACAAGGTGCTGCCCAACCCCGTCGCCCAATCCATCACCTCTGCCGCATCACATTCCGCGATCATCGGCGCCAGCCAGTCCGCCGCCGCGCCGTAGTGGCTGAGCAGCATCGAACGTGGTTCGTCTTTCGTCAGGTTGAGGCCCGATTTACCGGCCATCAGGAATTTTCGGGCAACCGAGGGTTTGGCATCAACTATAAGCGTCCGGTGACCAGCTGCCCCGAGCTCTTCGGCAGCCCGCAAACCCGCAGGTCCAGCACCGATGATCACGGCGTCCCAGTTTTCCAGTTCCTGTCCCAAATAGACGGTTCCTTGCGCGCTTGCCCTTGCCGATGACCGACACAGGCGCATGTCCTACGGTTGAACCAGCCATACTCAGAGACTGCGCCAATGTCACCGTCTGCCGACGCCGATCCCATATGCCCGCTGTGCCACCGTCCGATCCCAAGAGAGGTCGCACAAAGCCTGCATCACCTAATCCCCAAGCTGAAGGGCGGTAAGGGCGGACCAACGGTTTTGCTGCATCACATCTGCCACAAGGAAATCCATTCAGCACTCAGCGAAGCGGAACTGGCGCGGTCCTTCCATACGGTCGAAGCCTTGCGCCAACATCCCCGGCTGGCAAAATTCATCGCCTGGGTGCAAAAACGCCCGCCGTCCTTTCAGTCGCGGGTACCGGGAGGACGGCGGAAACGCTGACTAGCCGGCGTTTAGACTCGTGTGCAATCGGACAGGATCGCCTGCGCCATATCCATCTCGGCGGCGAGGCTATCCGCCATCAGGTCACGGGCTGTCTCCATCAAGTCCTCAGGCTGCACAATCCGGTCTATCAACCCAAACTGCTGCGCCTCCTCGGCGGAGATCTTCTGTCCAGCGGCCAGGATCAGCTTCGTGCGCGCGGGACCGATCAACGCCGACATGCGCCGCGCGTCAGAGGGTTGCGGGCGGTAGCCAAGCTTCATGACCGGGTAAAACACCTTCGCAGTTGGCACGGCGATTCGCAGATCGCAGGCCAGTGCCATCCCATTTGCCCCGCCCGCCAAAGTGCCGTTCAACGCAGTAATGGTAAGACAGGGAAGGTCGGCAATGGCTCCCGACAGCTGCTCCCACAATGGCGATGTGGCAAGACCGGCCCGCGCCGCATCCAGATCCGCACCGGCGCTGAAAACACGGCCAGCCCCCGTGATGATCAGCCCACGCGCGCCCTGCGCGCGGGCCGCGATATCGCAGAGCTGCTCCAGCATTTGAACGGTCAATGCGTTGGCCTTGTCCGGCCGGTTCAAGGTGACCGTCCAAAGACCGTCCTCTCCGATGTCGAGGTCGATCATATCAGGCCGACCTGCTTGCGGATGCCGTCATCACGCAACGAGATTTCGGTTCCGACCAGGTCGTCCGCCGCCGCGCTGCACATCCACAGCAGAGCCCGTGCCGGCCACTCGGCCGGAATATGATCTGACCAATCCAACCGGCTGACCGGATTGACGCCGCTGGCCTTGATCACCCGCTGCATTTCCGTTGCTACGGTGCCCGGAGACAGCCCCATGGCGCGAATCCCATTTGCCGCTTCTTCATGATGCAGGGACCGGGTCAGCATCGCGGCAGCCGCCTTGGAGGCGCAATAGGCACTCCAGCCTTCCACCGGGTTATGCGCAGCACCCGAGCTGACGGTCAGGACTGTTCCACCACCCGCTGCTTTCATCCCCGGCAGGACCGCACGCATTCCGTTGAATACACCATTCACATTGATGTCGATCAGCCGGGCCCAGTCGTCAGGATCGGCCGCTTCAAGACGGGCAATCGGATCGACCACACCGGCATTGTTGATCAGTATATCAATCCGCCCAAACTGCGCCTCGGTTTGCGCGACAGCGGCCGCTACAGCCTGGTAGTCGGCCACGTCACAGGCGAAGGTCAGCACCTTTCCGCCGATCTCTTTTGCCAGCTCGGCGAGGCTGTCTTCACTCCTTGCCAGCAAGGCCACATTGGCCCCGGCAGCGGCAAACACACGGGCCGTATCGGCACCGATACCCCGGCTCGCGCCGGTTATCACAACTGTCTTGCCCTTGATCTCCATACTATTAATCTCCAAATCCCTGTTTTGAAATGTGGTAGACTGGTTAGGGGGAACGGTCCAGTGGGATGCCCCCTTGACCCGGCACCTCCTCCGGCCAACCATGGCGCAAAATAGACCACGAAAGGTATACTTATGTCCGTTTTCCTCGCCCGCAGCAGCGGTGTTGCGATTGTTATGGCGTTTTCTGCGCAGGCGGCCCTGGCAGATGTAACGGCAAAAGATGTCTGGTCGGACTGGAAGTCCTACATGACGGCCACCGGTTACACGGTGAATGGCACCGAGACTATGTCCGGCGATACGCTGACCGTCTCTGACATCTCGATGGCCATGCCAATCATGGAGGAAAACACCAGCGGCACGCTGACCCTCCCCGACATCAAGTTCGTCGAAAACGGTGATGGCACAGTCAATATCATGCTGCCCGCAGACATGCCGATGATGTTCAAAATGGACGGCCCGGAGGGTGTCGCGAGCGGGACCATTGTTTACACCCACGACGGCAGCCCGATGCTGGTTTCCGGCGACGCGGATGAGATGACCTATGATTATGCCAGCAGCTTGATGAAAATCTCGGTGACGGATCTGAAGATCCCGGACGAAGACATCCCTGCCGAAACCGTACAGCTGACCATGACGCTGGCGGATGTTGTGACAAAAACTGTCATGACCAACTCTGACGTCCGCGCCTACAACCAGACAATGACCAGTGAATCGCTGAACTTTGACGCGACGATCAAGGTGCCTGAAACCAACGATGGCGGCTCTTTCAAAGGGGCGATGCAGGGTGTGCGCTTCGCGGGCACGACAATTGTTCCCGAAGGGCTGGAAACCAACGATATGGCGGCGCTGCTGCGCGGTGGCTTCAACGCTGAAGGTACATTTGACTTTGTAAGTGGCAACAGCGCAATCAGCGGCCAGGATGGTACCGATACCTTTGCGCTGGATAGCAACTCCGAAGGCGGAGCAATTGGCTTCAGCATGGGCCTCGACGGATTGACCTATGACGTCAAACAGAACCGCACCGAAACCAATATCACCAGCTCGGACCTGCCGTTCCCGCTGGCGCTGTCCATGGCCGAAGCCGCCTTCAAACTGACCATGCCGATTGCTCAATCCGACGAAGAGCAGGATTTCGCCCTCGGTGTGTTGCTGCGCGACTTTGACGTGCCGGAAATGCTCTGGGGTATGGTGGATCCCACCGGTGCCCTGCCTCACGATCCCGCAACCGTTGCGCTAGATCTGGCAGGCAAGGCAAAACTGGCCTTCGATTTCTTTGACCCGAAAGCCATGGCTGAGGTGGAAAACGGCGAACAGGCGCCGGGTGAGCTGCACGCGCTGACCGTCAATGCGCTCGAAGTCTCCGTAGCAGGCGCAAAACTGACCGGCACCGGGGATTTTGCCTTCAACAATGACGATCTGGAAAGCTTCGACGGCATGCCGGCACCTTCTGGTGAGGCAAACCTGACGCTGACGGGCGCCAACACGCTGCTGGACAAGCTGATCGGAATGGGTCTGGTTTCGGACAGCGACGCCATGGGCGCGCGCATGATGATGGGCATGCTGGCGGTTCCCGGCGATGGCGAGGACACGCTGACCTCCAAGATCGAAGTGTCAGAGGATGGTCAGATCAAGGCGAACGGCCAGCGCATCAAGTAACCACAGCACCTGACTGACTGGATGATCGGGGCCGCAAATTGCGGCCCCTTTTTTTGTCTGCGCCCTTGCAGCCTCTCGCTGCGCTGGCTAGCTCTAGGTGATGTTCAACCCATGTAGGTGCCCATGACCCAGACCCCCGAAAGCCTAAGCCACGCTCTTCTTGATGCCGCCCGCAAGGCGGGGGCCGATGCCGCCGACGCGATGGTGGCAGAAGGCAGCTCTCTCTCCATCGAAGTGCGTCAGGGCACGCTGGAACATGCCGAGCGGTCCGAAGGGGTGGATCTGGGCCTGCGGGTCTTTGTCGGGCAACGTCAGGCCTGCGTTTCGGCCTCGGACATGCGGGACGAAACCCTGACGGCCATGGCGGAACGCGCTGTCGCCATGGCACGCGAGGCCCCCGAGGACCCCTATGCCGGTCTGGCCGAACCGCACCAGCTTGCGCAGAATTGGGATCTCGCCGCGCTGGAGCTCTTTGATCCCAGCGACGAACCGGCCCCTGCCACCTTGCAAGAGGATGCACTGGCGGCTGAGGCGGCTGGCCTCGGCGTTTCGGGGGTAACCCAGGTACAATCTGCGGCGGCCGGATACGGCAGCCATAAGGTCCATATGGCCGCGACCAACGGGTTTTCCGGTGGCTACCAACGCAGCAGCCGCTCGATCTCCTGTACCGCCATCGCAGGAAGCGGAACCGGCATGGAACGTGACTATGACGGCGACTCCCGAACCTTCCAGGCAGATCTGCGGCCGGCTGATGACATCGGACGACAGGCTGGTGAGCGCGCAGTCGAACGGCTGGGCGCTCGCAAACCGGAAACCGGCAGCTACCCGGTTTTGTTCGACGAACGCGTCTCGTCCTCTCTGATCGGCCATCTTTTGGCTGCGGTGAACGGTGCGAGCATCGCCCGCGGGTCCTCCTGGCTGAAGGACGCTCTGGGAGATCAGATTCTGCCGACGCATCTGAGCGTCACGGAAGACCCCTTTCGCCCCCGGATTGCCGGATCGCGTCCTTTCGATGGCGAAGGCCTGCCGACGCAGCGCCGCGCCATTATCGACAACGGGATGCTGACCGGCTGGACGCTCGATCTCGCATCGGCCCGCAAGCTGGAAATGCAAAGCACTGGCAACGCTGCACGCGGTGTCGGCTCGGTGCCATCCCCATCGCAGTGGAATATCGCGCTGACCCAAGGTCCCGATAGCCGCGCCGATCTGATTGCCAATATGGGCACCGGCCTTCTGGTCACGTCGATGATTGGATCCACCATCAACCCGAATACCGGCGATTATTCTCGCGGGGCCGCCGGTTTCTGGGTGGAAAACGGTGAGATTGCCTATCCCGTCAATGAATGCACGATTGCAGGCAATCTGCGCGACATGCTGCGCGGTATTGTTCCAGCCAATGACGCGCGAACCCATCTGTCCCGCATTGTGCCCTCATTGCTGGTCGAGGGGATGACCCTTGCCGGAAACTGATCTTTCCCTGCTGATCCGCGCCGCAGAGCAGGCAGGCGATATCGCCTGTCGCTACTCTGGGCCCGAAGCGCAGAAATGGGAGAAACCAGACGGTGGCGGGCCAGTGACGGAAGCTGATATCGCCGTCAACGAGCTGCTTGCCGACGTGCTGCCCGGCGCCCGCCCGGATTATGGCTGGCTGTCTGAAGAAAGCGAAGACACCAGCACACGTCTGAACCGTGAAAAGATCTTTATCGTCGATCCTATCGACGGCACCCGCAGTTTCGCCGAAGGATCTCGGACCTGGGCCCATTCGCTGGCGGTTGCGCATAACAGGACGATCACGGCGGCAGTCATCTACCTGCCCCAGCGCGAGCTGATGTATTGCGCAGCACTTGGACAAGGCGCGACCTGCAATGGCACAGCAGTCGAGGTTTCCCGACAGGATGACCTCAACGCCGCAAATGTTCTGGCGGCAAGACCGCTGCAGGACCCCGAACACTGGCACAATGGCATGGTACCCGCGTTCAATCGCAGTCATCGCCCTTCGCTTGCCTACCGAATGGCGCGGGTCGCGGATGCGGGCTTTGATGCCATGCTGACCCTGCGCCCCAGTTGGGAATGGGACATCGCAGCGGGTGACCTGATCCTGCGCGAGGCCGGAGGGCTGTGCAGCGACAGGTTCGGCGTCGGCTTGCGGTTCAACAACCCTCACCCTACGCTCAACGGCGTTGTCGCTGCGCCGCCGCGACTGCACGAACAACTGATTGCCGCGCTCGATCCGAAGGGTCCCGGCCTTCGCCCGCTCTGACAGCCGCGCGCAGCAGGAAAACCGTAGCCATGTCGAGACCTTCCGCCGCATCCGACCGCAGCCTCCGCTGGCCTGCCCGTCCCGCAGGCGAAGTGCTGTGGATCCACGCCTCCACGACAGAGCGGTACATGGCTCTCGGCGATGTCGGGAACCGTATGAAATCGCTTCGACCCGATCTGTCTGTTTTGGTGACGTGGAGCCGCGACATCACGAACAGGCCACTGGTCGAGGGCTGCGACCTCGCTGCGGGACCACCGCCGGATGACACCCCGGCCGACGTGCGGATGTTTCTCGATCACTGGCGCCCCGATCTGCTTATCTGGTCGGGGGGAGACCTCCGTCGTGGACTGATGCGCCAGATGAGCGAACGTCAGATCGACAGCCTACTGGTTGATATCGAAGCGAGAGAATTGCCCGATCGCACCAGTCGTTGGTTGCCGGACCAGCGCCGTCGGCTTTTCGACCGCTTCAGCGAAATCATGACCCCGTCAGATGAGGCCCGAGCGCAGATGCTCCGGCTCGGTGTCGCTGCAGATCGGATCCAACAGACCAATCCCCTGCGGTTGTCGGCCACGCCCCCTGGCTGCAACAGCGATGAGCTTACCCATATGCAGGCCCAGCTGGGGAGCCGTCCGGTCTGGTTCTCTGCGCAGACCGAGCTGGGTGATCTGCCAACCATCCTGACGGCACATCGCAGCGTACTGCGGCTTTTGCATCGGTTGCTCCTGGTAATCGCGATCCGCGATGAACAGGACCTCGCAGAGGCCCGCGATGCGATCATCGCCAGCGGCCTGCAGCTGGCCGATTGGGACAGCGGCGAAGAGCCTGATGAATACACTCAAGTCCTGCTCAGCTCTTCCGATGACACCGGTCTCTGGTACCGGCTTTCGCCACTGTGTCTGCTGGCCGGCAGTCTGCCCCGCCACGCAAGCGGACAGAACCCGCTGGATGCCGCAGCACTCGGGTCGGCGATCCTGCATGGGCCGGGTCTTGGCACATATGCTGCCTTATATGAGCGGCTGACAGAGGTTGGCGCCGCGCTGAAAATCAACGATGCCGAAGATCTTGCGCAGGGCGTGCTCAGCCTGTCGGCCCCTGATCGGGCGGCGGAGATGGCGCTTGCCGGCTGGCAGATCGTCACAGAAGGCGCCGATATGACCGACCACCTTATGGATCGCGTCCAGGAGTTGCTGGACAAGCGAGAGGACCGATATGAAAGCTCCTGACTTCTGGCACAAGCCCGCCGGAGACTTCGATATTCGCAAGACCTTGCTGGCGCCGCTTGGCCGGATCTACGCATATGCCACCGCCAGACGCCTGGCGCAGGGCGCCGCGCTACGGGTGGCTGTTCCGGTGATCTGTGTCGGCAACATCAACGCCGGTGGCACCGGCAAGACGCCAACGGTCATTTGGTTTCTCGAACGGCTCAGGGATATGGGGCATGAGCCACATGTGGTGACCCGTGGCTATGGCGGCTCTCTGTCCGGTCCTGTGCAGGTCGATCCGGGCCGTCATCGCGCCAGTCAGGTTGGCGACGAACCCCTGCTCCTGGCGGCCTTTGGAGAGGTCTGGAAAGCTGAGGATCGCGCCGCCGGTGCGCAGGCGGCTGCCGCGGCGGGTGCGACTGTCATACTGCTCGATGACGGCTTTCAGAACCCGAGTGTTCACAAGGATCTTTCCGTGGTCGTCGTCGACGCGGAGCGTGGGTTTGGCAATGGCCATTGCCTGCCCGCCGGTCCACTGCGTGAGCCGGTGGCGACGGGTCTTGCGCGCGCCGATCTGGTATTGTCGCTGGGCCGACCCGAGGCGCAGGCACGGTTCCAGTCAGCCTGGAGCGATGCCCTGAAGACATGCCCACATTACTCCGGCGCACTGGAGCCTTTGAAAACCGGAATGCCCTGGCAGGGGACGCCGGTGCTGGCATTCGCAGGAATTGGTCATCCACGGAAATTCTTCGAGACGCTGCGTGACCTTGGCGCGGATCTGCGCCGTAGTGAAGCGTTGGACGATCATCAACCCCTGTCCACTGCCCTGATGTCCCGGCTGGAAACCGAAGCCAAGCTGATCGGTGCCCAGATGGTCACCACCGAAAAAGACGCGGTCCGGCTGCCAGAGAGTTTTCGCAACAAGGTGATCACGCTACCGGTGCGCCTGCAGATCGACAAGGATGACGCGCTTCTGGCCCAAATCCGCAAGGTCGCTCCACCGCCTCCATAACACTCGGGCAAGAAGACACGGTGCACTCTCATCCAGTCTGGCAGCAGATTGCAAAAAACCCGCCGCGGTCACCGGGCGGGTTTTCCTATCTGCATTTTCCCAAAGGAAGGGGTATCAGCCGTCGAGTTCGGCGTCGATCAGCGCTTTGAACGCCTCATAAGACTGATTTTCCACTTTCTTGCCGTTCAGGATGAACGACGGCGTGGACTCGATGCCATGCTCTGTCGCATTTTCCTGATACCAGTTGACGAGGGTCTGGGCCTTGGTCCCATCCTGAAGACAGGCCTCCAGCTGTTCCTCTTCCAGACCTGCGAGCCGCCCGATCTTGCGCAGCGCATCAACGATTTCGGTCGCGCCACCCGCTCGGGCCCAATCAGATTGCCCCTTGTAGATCAGGTCGCTGATCCCGAAGAACTTCTCAGGTCCTCCACAGCGCGCAATCATCGACGCCCAAAGGCCATAGCGATCGAAATAGACCTCGCGGTAGATGAACTTCACCTTTCCGGTGTCGATGTAATCCTGCTTCAGCTGCTTGTACGCACCCTGGTGGAAATTCGCGCAATGCGGACAGGTATAGGACGCATATTCAATCAGCGTTACCGGAGCATCTTCGGCACCTTGCACCATCTCGACGATGGTGGAGGTATCAACCTCTGCATCTTGCGCGTAGGCCGCCCCAACCAGCGGGTTGCCGGGCAGAGAGGTGCCGCCTTGCAATGCGGCATAACCATAGACACCCGCCGCAACGACAGCGGAGGCAAAGATGCCGGACATCAAACGGGTCATTCATACCCCTTTCTAAGAGTTTTCTGTTTCGTCAGCACGTTGCGCCCAAGCCGTTCAAGCGCTGCGCGCAATTCATCACTTTCGACCCCGGTCGCAGCCTCGGCTGCCGCCGCTACGTCCTTCGGATCAGGCGCCTGGGGCTTGCGGACCTTCGGAGCGTATTTAAAGGAAACCTGCCCCTCGGCAAAGCCAGTGGGCGCGGTCTGAGTAATCCGGACCTTGGAAATTGCGTTATAGCCGTAAACCGCGTTCACCTTGCAGCGCAGAGGCTCTTTCTGCATTTCCAGCATCGGCGCATGGGCACCGGTGGTCAACAACGTCAACGTCGCTCCAAATCCACCGCGCCCGTAGTGCACATTGACCGGGCGCGCGATAGAGGAGATGTCGGGACCGGCAATTTCTTCCCAATGGGTGAGCAGGCGCGACACCGCAAAGCCCCGGCTTTCGCCGGCTTTGCGAATCTGATCGTTCAGAAGCTGCGATGTTCGCTTGAACCCGCGAGATTTTGTCCGTTGCACTGCCATGACCGTGGTTTTGCTAGACTGCTCGCCCTATTGTAAAGGGCTGCCATGCGAGAACCAGCGAAACCGGGCCATAAAGGATAAAGAATGCGTGACCTCAACAGCGAGAGCCACCCGCAGAGCCGTGATTTGCTGGACTGGTACGACCAGCACGCGCGCAGCCTGCCCTGGCGTGTCAGCCCGTCGGATCGCGCCGCCGGTATCTGGCCCGATCCCTACCGCATCTGGCTGAGCGAGGTCATGTTGCAACAAACCACTGTGGCTGCCGTCAAGGACTACTTCCACCGGTTCACCAGCCGCTGGCCGACGGTGGCGGATCTCGCGGCGGCGGCGGATGCAGATGTCATGGGGGAATGGGCAGGTCTTGGGTATTACGCACGGGCACGCAATCTGCTGAAATGCGCGCGCGTGGTGGCCGAGGAACACGGTGGCACCTTTCCGAATACCTATGACGGGCTGATCGCCCTACCCGGCATCGGCCCCTATACCGCCGCCGCCATTTCGGCGATCGCATTTGACCGCCCGGAAACCGTGCTGGACGGCAATGTCGAGCGGGTGATGGCGCGGCTTTACGATATCCATACTCCCCTGCCAGCGGCCAAACCCCAGCTGAAAGAGAAAGCTGCAGCCTTGACCCCAGCAATGCGCCCGGGCGACCACGCTCAGGCGGTAATGGATCTCGGCGCGACGATCTGCACACCGCGCAATCCGGCCTGTGGCATCTGCCCATGGCGCAGCCCCTGCGCTGCCCGTGCGGCTGGCACAGCTCTGGAACTGCCAAAGAAAACCCCCAAGAAACCCAAGCCAACCCGCCTTGGCATCGTCTATCTGGCACGCAGCTGCGATGGCGACTGGTTGCTGGAGCAGCGCCCGGACAAGGGGTTGCTGGGCGGTATGCTGGGCTGGCCGGGCAGTGATTGGAACGACGATCCGGCCCCAGTCCCACCGTTTGAGGCCGATTGGCAGGATCTGGGGGCGGAGGTGCGTCACACCTTCACCCATTTTCACCTGGTCCTGCAGGTCATGCTGGCGGAGCTGCCACCGGGTTTCACACCGCAGGACAGTCAGCGCGTGATAAAACGACATGACTTCAAACCCACCGACCTGCCGACGGTGATGCGCAAGGCCTTCGATCTCTGGAAGGGGCGCTGATGCCTTCTCTTTTATCCGGGCAGGGCGCATAGTCGACCACGAACGCGCCCGACCTGAATGAGGCTGTACTGGAATGATATCCGCCAAGACTCTGCGCAGCTGGCAGGCCGCCCTGCCCTTTTGGTTGTCCTTTCTGCTGGTGCCGCTGGTCGGGCTCGCCGCTCTTTATGGTGGCTGGCTCATCCTGCTGCCGCCCTTCGTCACCTGGTATCTCTTTGCGGCATTGGACGGGGTCTTCGGGCTTAATCTTGAAAACGCGGATCCGCTCACACCCGAAGAAGATCTTCATTGGTATTCTTCACTGACCATTGCCTGGGTTCCGGTGCAGGTCCTGCTCCTGATTGCCATGCTAATCTACGTGCCTGGCGCCGATCATCTCTCGGGAGCGGAGAAATTCGGGGTATTCTTCGGTGTTGGCGTCCTCAGCGGCACAATAGGGATCAACTACAGCCACGAATTGATGCACCAGAAGAGCAGACTGGAGCGTTGGCTGGCGGATATCCTGCTGGCAATGGTGCTCTATTCTCACTTCAGATCCGAGCATCTGCTCGTGCATCATCGCCATGTCGGCACACCCCGCGATCCGGTCACAGCGCGCTACAACGAGGGCTTCCATCGTTTCTATCCGCGTGTTCTGTGGCAATGCTGGCGGTCTGCGTTTCGGGCTGAGAGAGCACAACTGGCGCGCCGCAACCTACCTTGGACTGACCGGCGCAACCCGTTCTTTCGCTATTGGGCGCTGCAAGCCGCGTTTCTGCTGATGGCCTTTGTGCTGGGCGGGATGCTCGGCGTAGGATTGTTCCTGGTCCAGGCCGGTGTCGCGATCTGGCAGCTGGAACTGGTGAACTACGTTGAACACTACGGTCTTACGCGCAAATATCTGGGCGGGGGCAAATTTGAGCCTGTGATGCCGCGCCATTCGTGGAATGCAGCCCATAAGGCGTCAAACTGGCTGTTGATTAACCTGCAACGCCATTCCGACCACCACTACAAACCCGATCGTCGCTTTCCCCTGCTTCAGAACCACACATCAGCCGATGCTCCCCAGCTACCCTACGGCTATCCGGTCATGACAGTTGCGGCGATGATACCACCGCTGTGGCGGCGGATCATGAACCCGCGAGTGCGGCGCTGGCGGCAGATGTATTATCCTGACATCACCGATTGGAGCGCCTACAATGCGGCCCGTTGCCACGAAGACCGCCCCGACCCGACACCGGCAGGCCCGCGCGCCTAGCGGACACCTAGCGGGGCAGCGCCCATAGTGTCATCGGTCGGGTCAGCCCACGCAGTTCAGATGCGCCGTGCTGCACGAAACCTGCTTGCAGATCTCTGGCGCCGCCTTCGTCCTGCACACGCTGCCGCAGGGTCTCGCTGATCACCATCTGAGCGTTCATCTCGCGGGTGCGCTCCTCCAGTCGGGCTGCAATATTCACCGCGTTACCGATCACCGCATATTCCAACCGGTTTGCGCCGATATTGCCAATCACCGTCTCACCATAGTGAACACCGATGCCAACGCGGATTTCTGCCTCGCCGTAGCGGCGTCGCTCGGCATTCCATTCCGCTACCGACGCCAGCATGGCCCGCCCGCAAGCCAGGGCGTTACTTGCGTCCCTCGGACCAGCCAGCGGTGTACCAAAGGTCGCCATCAAACCATCGCCCAGATACTTGTCCAGCGTGCCATGATGATGGAACACCTCCTTTTCCATGCGGCCATGAAAATCGCGCAAGAGGTCAATCACCTGATAGGCGTCGCGCTCGGCCGCTAGGCGGGTGAACCCGACAATGTCAATGAACAGAATGGCCACGTCCTGACGGCGGGTCTGCTTCAGCGGTTCATCATTTTGCGACAGCTGTTGCACCACATTGGGCGAGAAATACCGTGACAGATTGGCCCGTTCACGCTCAAGACCAGCATTATTCTGGATCAGCGCGTAGAGCCGTTTTGAGGATATACCCAGCGTCACTGCCACCAGAAAGAACACGATAACCTCCTGCAGGCGCTGATGCAGGAGAAAGCTGTTCGGATCGAGAAATTCAGCCATGGTCGGATCATAGCCCACAACCTCAAGCACCCGTTCGGTCAGGCCGGGCACCGGATCCGTCAGCCACCAGACCATGACCGCCGCAAATAGCCAGATGACTGCGGTCCAGATGCCGATGGCAACCACCGTGCGCCAGGAATAGGCCAGAGTCCCCGCGGCAAGTATGATGAAAAAATAGATGAAATTGCCAAACCGATACTGAATAGGCAGCGGCGTATCGTCGACACTCAGCGGATTTGGCAGAACCATTCCGATGGTCATGATCGACAGATCGGCAAAAATCAGCAGCATCTCAAGCCGTGATTGCCCAACCCGTCCAACCCGGCGGATCAGCCAGCCGTTCAGACACAGCAACGCAAGGATAAAGTGATAATACAGCACATCCCATTTGGGGTTCACATAGATCAGAAAAACCGCCGTTACGGCCATGGCGATCCAGCGCGCCCGCACCGCAAGCTCCAGCCCATTGCGTTTGTGCTCTGTTAGCGCATCCAGCGCATAGGGGCTCTCCTGTCTGAAAATGGCTTCGTCGCTATCCAAGGCAGGAGCGGGGGCGGAGGCGGTTACTGCCATGATATGTATCCATCCATTGGCGCCGGTCTTGCGTCAAACTAACGGCAGCTGCCAACGGATGCACCCCTTGAACCGACAGCGCTGAAACGAAAAGACCCCGCCATGACGGCGGGGCAAGGTTGGCGCCGTCGACAATGCGACAGCGCCTGCGGTTTCACACAGGTTGTGAAAGGGTGGGGTCAGTTTTGCAATTCTGCCCGAATCTGCTGGCGCAGCACGTCGATGGGCACGGTCTTTCCGTCCCGCTTGAAACACCAGTAGGTCCAGCCATTGCAGGAGGGCGCGTTTTCCAGATGCGCTCCGACCTGATGGATTGATCCCTTGATATTGTCGCCGATCAGCGTGCCGTCTGCGCGCACTTTTGCCTTGTGCCGACGGTTCATCGAATAAAGCTCGTCGCCCGGGCGCAACATGCCGCGCTCGACCAGCTGACCAAAGGGGACGCGCGGTTCGGCACGTTTGCTGGCAGAGACCTGCAGCGCTTCGCGGTCGAACTTGCGTACGGATTTGATGCGCTTTTCGGCAACTTCACGGTAGGCGGCTTCGCGCTCGATTCCGATAAATTCACGGCCCAGCATCTTTGCCACGGCGCCCGTGGTGCCGGTGCCAAAGAACGGGTCCAACACCACATCGCCCGGATTCGTCGAGCCAACGAGAATGCGGTGCAGCAGCGCCTCGGGTTTCTGCGTCGGATGCGCCTTATTGCCGGCCTCATCCTTCAGCCGCTCATGGCCGGTACAGATCGGCATGACCCAGTCCGAACGCATCTGCAAACCTTCGTTCAGCGCTTTCAGCGCCTCATAGTTGAAGGTATATTTTGCGCCTTCGGATTTTGAGGCCCAGATCATCGTCTCATGCGCGTTGGTGTAACGCTTGCCACGGAAATTCGGCATTGGGTTCGACTTGCGCCAGATCACATCGTTGAGGATCCAGAAGCCTTCGTCCTGCACCGCTGTGCCGACTCGGAAGATGTTGTGGTACGATCCGATCACCCAGATGGAGCCGTTTGGCTTCAGGATACGGCGCGCCTGTTTAAGCCAGGCACGGGTAAACTCGTCATAGACGCCAAAGCTGGAAAACTGATCCCAGTGGTCATCGACCGCATCGACCTTGCTGTTGTCAGGACGATGCAATTGCCCCTTCAGCTGAAGGTTATAGGGGGGATCCGCAAAAATCAGATCAATCGAATTTGACGGCAGACCGGACATCACGTCGATACAGTCACCGTCAAGGATCGCGTTTAGCGGGAGCGCCGCGGCGCCCCGTGTAAGTGTTTTGTTCATTTGCTCTGCCTCGATAACCACGGCGCATTTTTGCGCTCATTTTGGTTGTCCACAGGATGAGTCATCGTGGATTCGAGGTCAATTTGTTTTTTAGAACAAGGTGATGAGGTTCACTCTT
Source organism: Phaeobacter sp. JH20_34 (assembly GCF_048056095.1). Lineage (NCBI taxonomy): Bacteria > Pseudomonadati > Pseudomonadota > Alphaproteobacteria > Rhodobacterales > Roseobacteraceae > Phaeobacter > Phaeobacter sp. JH20_34. The sequence goes on from NZ_JAYMWT010000011.1 coordinate 109,798, forward strand.
GATACAATATGTTGTGGACAGGCTTAAAGGAACGCCGATGATGTGGGGTCACGCCCAGGTTCACCAGCGCGTCGCGGTGCTGTTTGGACGGGTAGCCTGCGTTTTTCTCCCAGCCATAGCCGGGAAACTGTTGCGCCAAATCCACCATGATCCGGTCACGGGCCAATTTTGCCACGATGGATGCCGCCGCGATGGAGACTGATTTGCTGTCTCCCTTGATCACGAACTCCGACGTCTGGAGCAGACCCTTGGGGATCAGATTGCCATCGATCAGCAAATAATCCGGCGCCGGATCCAGGGCGGCAACGGCCCGCTCCATTGCCAGATGCGAGGCGCGCAGAATGTTCAGGGAATCAATCTCTTCGACGCTGGCATGAGCAATCGCAACCTCGGCCTGCGCAAAGATCGACGCTTCGACCGCCTCGCGCCGCTTGGCGCTTAGCTTCTTTGAATCGTTCAGCCCCTCGGGAATATTGTCGGCGTCCAGGATGACCGCAGCGGCGGTCACCGGTCCGGCGAGCGGGCCACGCCCAACCTCATCCACGCCTGCAATACGTATATGGCCACGCGCACGGGCGGCCGCTTCCAATGTGTAATCGGGATAATCCATCCCTTGGTCTGACCGGGTTTTAAGCCGGGTTTCAAGTCCGACCGCAGATACCGCGCAAAAAAGAGGGGGCCGAAGCCCCCAAGTCTGCTCGAACCCAGGTCCCGCCGACCTCAGCGACGGGTAATGCGATAGCCGCGGTCCTTGAGGCAATCCGGGCGATAGCCGACACGATTGCGTTTGCCATTCCAGAAGGTCACCTGGCAGGCGCGCGGCAGGGTGTGCTCAAATCCGTACTGTTTGCGCAGACAGCCCTGCCCCATCAAAGTCCGGCTTTGGCTGTAGCGCGGGAAATAGCGCACGCATTGTGCCGGCAGATCATAGCGCGCCACATGCGGCGGAAGCGGTCTGGGATGATGAGGCCGATACGGCTTGCCATGTGACGGACGATGCGGACGGGTGACCTGTGGCTGATCATCATCGCGATTGTTCTTCACGATTGCACCGATGATGCCAAGCACGGCGAGACCCGCCAGCACCTTGGCAACATCCTCATCCGCCCGTGCAGGCGCCGCGGAAAACCCGGTCACCGCGACTGCTGCGGCAACGATCAGCGTGATGAATTTGCGATGCGGTTTGGCATTTACATCAATGCGACTGCTGCGAAACATGGGATGTCCTTCCTGAAGTTCTGAAAACATGAGGCCAAATGGCCGATGCAATCAGCCTGGTTCGGAACCGTGCGGACAGGCAATAACGGCGCCTTGTTATCGAATATCACCACCCGCAATCGCCTGTTGTTATTGAATATCCCGCGACAAATGCGCAGTGTGAGGGTATGAAAAACCTCCTTATCTCCACAGCTCTGATTGCCGGTCTTGCCATTGGTATGCTCAGCGATACGAGCCCGGCCGCAGCGGCCGAGTGTTACGCCGATTACAAGGCGAAACAGGATGCCCCGCTGCGGCTGCATTACGGCGTGATCCAGCTTGGCGGCGGCTGCAGCAAGCCGGCCGCCAAGGCCGAAATCTCCGACCGGCTGTTGGCAGCGGGCTGGACCTTGCTCAATGTTCTGTCCATTTTTGGTCCCGACGGGCTGGAACAAAGGAAAACAGATGCCGGACCCTATTTTCTCCGTTTCTGAGGTGCGCGCGGCGGGAAGCCGCGTCATCGCATTGGGGATCACTGCCATCGTTGCCTTGCTGGCGATTGCCGGTACCGTGCTGCTGCTGACGCTTCCCGATGCCAACGCTTTCAACGCAAAGGTCGAGCGGGTCTTTGTGGAAAACGACCTTACCACGCAGGCCGAGATCAAGCTGCTTGAGATCCTCGCCCAGTCCGGCACGGCCTTTGCCGATACGCTAACCAGCTATCGGATGGTAATTTTTGTGCTGATGGTCTTTGCCACCATGATGATGGTGGCTGCGCTGGTGGTTCTGGCCATGCTGGTCATGCTGAACCGGCGCATGGTCCAGATCGAACGCGCAGGCATCCAAGTGACTGAACTGCTGATCAGCCGCGAAGAAAACACCGTCTACCTCAATACCATGGGCTTCAAACTGACCGCCGCAGCGATGGAAACGCTCGCAGTTCTGGCCGAGGCCCGGCTTGATGACGATGTCCTCTCCGGTGCGGAGATCGAGGCGATGATATCTGGCCGCCCCTCTGTTGACTGCGAAGAGGCCGCAGGAGCGACACGGATAAAGCGGCTGCGCGATACATTGGGCAATCAGATGGTCAGCGAGCTTCTGGTCAAGAATATCGCCAAGCGCGGCTATGTCCTGTCGATCAGCAAGGATGTGATCCGCATGGTGTGACCCCCCGTGCGCAGGGAGGTCACCAATCCCGCCACCGCATACTGACAGGGACCTCTGCCCTTATCCAATGGATCAATTCCCTGTGCAGCTCTGGCATTTTGCCGGGAAACCACCACATAGTAGAAAACCAGGCAACATGGATCCCTTGTTGTCAGTCCACCCGGGAACAGCCCTCATGAACATGCGCGCCAGCACCGCAAGACCCGCATATGGAATTATGGTAGAGGAGCTGCGCGGCCCGGTTACGGCGCGGCTAGGTGGCAGGATCATCGCCCAGAGCACCCGTGCCAAGGTGATGTATGAGACCCGCCGACCTGCTGCCATCTATTTTCCCCGTGACGATATCCACACCTGCCTGACGCCTGCCAACGGGCACCAGACCTTCTGCCCGTTTAAGGGAACTGCAGGCTATCAGGATCTGGAACTTGGCGAACAGAGCATCTGCAATGCCGCCTGGTCCTATGACGATGCTCTGCCTGAGGCTTCCGGCATCGCAGGCCATGTCAGTTTTATGCCGGAAGCGCGCGTCGAGATCGACCTTGGCAGCAATCAGCTGGAGGTCCCGGAATACGGTAATATTTCAGGACCGCTGATCGACTGGCTGCTGCGCGAAGCTGCATATCTGCCGACACCTGAGGAATTCACCCAAAGCCTGTCGGAGAAACTGGTCGAACATGGTGTTCACCTGTCGCGCCTCTCGGTGATGGCCTGGTCCCTGCACCCGATGATCGCGGGCAAGAACTTCATCTGGAGCCGCGCCTCCGGCAAGGTCACGACCTACGCCCCGAGCTATGAAATCCACGATCACCCGGCATTTCAGAACAGTCCCCTGCGCCATGTTTCCAACGGGCTTGGCGGCATCCGGCAGCGGTTGGATCTGGATCAGCCCAGCGATGCCTTTCCGATCCTCAGCGATCTGAGGGAAGAGGGCGCAACCGATTACGTGGCGATGCCGCTGCCCTTCTCCGATGGGAGGATAAACGTGCTGACGGTTGCCAGCCATCATCCGAAAGGGTTCTCGACCGAAAACCTGGGGCTGATATTCGAATGTTCTGCGGTTATTGCCCGGTACTATGAAGTGTTCATGCAGCGGGAGAACGCACAGTCCCTGCTGGAAACCTATGTAGGCAAGCGAACCGGCGCGCGGGTTCTGGGTGGGGAAATCCGGCGTGGTGATGGCGATGACATTGATGCCGCCATTATGTTCTGCGACCTGCGTGGATCCACTCGGCTTGAGGAGGACCTGGGCCGCAGCGCCTATATCGAGCTACTCAACAGCTTCTTTGAAACGGTATCGACGATCGTGCATGAACACGGCGGCGAGGTGCTGAAATTCATCGGCGATGCGGTCCTAGCGGTGTTCCCCGCCGGCGACGCACCCGATGAGGCACGCGCGCAGGCCCTGCAATCGGCGCGGGCAATTGTTGCCGGACTGGACGCAATGGGCGACGAAGAGGGCAAGCGGCGCTGTGAATCGGCCATCGGTCTCGCCTACGGTCGTGTCACCTACGGCAACGTCGGATCCCGTGAGCGGTTGGATTTCACCGTCATCGGTCAGGCCGCCAATATCGCCGCACGGCTTGGCGACTATGGTAAATCCTGCGGCCATACGATTGTGGTCAGCCGCGACCTGTTGGAAACCCCGGAACAGGCGACGCCGCTTGGCTCGGTATCGCTGCACAATGTCTCCCGCCCGGTTGAGGCTTTCGCCGTTTCCGTGGCGATGGATGCCGACCAGCTCGCCGCGTCCTAACGGCTGACCAGCAGGCGCTGCGCCTCGTTCCCCATTGCTACAACCAGCGGCTCCTGCGCCTGCCGCGCCTTGAACGCAGCCTTGCCACCGAGCCCCTGCCAGTTGATCTGCACCAGCGACTGCGCAACAGCGCCGCCCAGCGTTGCCCCCGGTCCGGTGATGATAAACAGATCCGGCGCGAACTCCTGCGCCGCGACCTGCACCGCGCGAGTGAAATCATAAGGCTCAACGACCTGCGCATTCAGCGTGTAGTCCCTGAGGCTCGTCAGTGAATATCCGCCAGGCCACCAAACCTGCCCGCGCCCGTCGACCAATGGCTTCTTTGCCGCAGAGAACAGGTCCACCGGCAGTCGCGACCGGCCTTCAGCAGCGACCGGGGTCTGTAGGTCGGTATGGAACGCGGCATGGTTGGTCAATCGCATGGGGAAGCGATCCTGCACCTGCGGCACAGCCTGTTCAAACGCATCGAGACCGTCGGCATTGCCCGCCAGCACCAGCATGCCGCCCAGATTGATTGACAGCGACAGGTGATGATCAGGCCTGCTGTCTATGTCACGCACCAGCTGAAGCAGCTCTGCCTTGCGCTGCCTATCCAACTGCCAGTCGTCGCTCTGACAGGGGTAGACCAGCTGCCCGCCAATGAGATGCTGCTGCATCAGCTGACCCATGGTGTTGACCACCTCAAACCCTGTTTGAGGGCTGAGCGCACCGGCGGCGGCCAGCGCGATGTACCAGCCCATCGAATTGCCCGTGACCGCCACGACATCAATGTCTTCGGCGAGTGACTGCGCATCCGCAATCGCGCTGGCATAGATCAGCGGAGAGGCTACATCGCCGCGCGTGTATTTGGACATCGCGTATCTCTCAGCACCATCCAGCGCAGTGACACTCTCTTGGCCCGCGGCCTCGCGCATTGCGTCAAATGATCCAATTAGAGCCTGCTTGTCGGCGTGGTGACGCGCCAGATACCCAAGTTCCGTTTTGTTGTATGTGCCACGTCCGGGACAGATCAGAACAGCGGTGCGGGTCATGTGTCAGCTCCTGTCAGCCGCAGCGCCGCTGCGACGATACTCTCCTTTGACGGCAATGTTGCAGCATAGGCGGGACCGGTCGGGATAAAGCAATCCTCCGCCACGACACGTGCCATCGGCGCGCCATCCGTCTCATAGAACAGCGCCATCAGCGCCTCCGACTGACTTCCTGTGCTGCGGCATTCGTCGACGATCAAGATGTTGTCGCATCCTGCCGTGGCCGCAAGCAGCGCTTCCTTTGGCAACGGCGCGAGCCAGCGCAGATCGACGACCCGGGTAGAAACGCCCTTGGCCTTCAGCTCGGACTGGGCCTGTGTCGCCAAGTAACGGCCATTTCCATAGGTCACGATGGCAAGGTCTTGACCATCGCCATGCACCCCGACCTCTCCCAACGTAATCCGCTGGTCAGGTGCGGGATAGAGACGCATCCAGCCGCCGTCCTTCGGCTCATGCAAATCACGCATCGGATAAAGCGCTATCGGCTCGACAAAGACCACGACGCGCTGTTCCTCTCGCGCCAGACGCACGGCCTCGCGCAGCATCATCGCGGCCTCGGACCCGTCCGAGGGACAGGCAATCACGATGCCCGGAATATCGCGCAGGACCGCCAGCGAATTGTCATTGTGGAAATGGCCACCGAAGCCTTTCTGATAGCCCAGACCGGCGATCCGCAGCACCATCGGATTGCTGAACTGGCCGTTAGAGAAAAACGGCAGGGTCGCGGCCTCGCCACGGATCTGATCCTCGGCGTTGTGTAGATAGGCCAGGAACTGGATCTCCGGGATCGGGACAAATCCGTTGTGTCCCATGCCGATGGCCAGCCCAAGAATCGACTGCTCGTCCAGCAAGGTATCAATCACCCGGTCCGGGCCAAACCGCTGTTGCAGCTTCTGGGTGACGCCATAGACGCCACCCTTCCGGCCGACATCTTCGCCCATAGTGACCAGCTCAGGATGCTCCAGCATCAGGTCGGTCAAGGCCCAGTTGATCAACCGGCTCATCGGCTGGGGGTCCGTCTGAGCACGCAGATCGCTGCCCAGAATTTCTGCCCGCACCTCACCGCTTGGCCCGTTCGTCTTGCGACAGACCCGCTTTGGTGGGATCAGGCTGGCACTGACATCCCCTGCCGTTCTCAGATGCGGACGGGTGACGACCTCTGTGCGGATCCGTTCAACCCGCGCGCAGGTCTCAGTGTAAATCTCCAGTGCCGCTTCCCGTGACAAAGCTCCGGATTGCGACAGCAACCGCACGGAGTGCAGCAGCGGATCATTGGCCTCATCCGCCTCAACCTCTGCCTTGCTGAGGTAAGTGGTCGGCACGTCTGCGCCTGCATGACCGTAGAGCCGCACGGTGCGCAGATGCAGGAAAGCAGGCTTGCGGCAGCGACGAACGTAGTCGGCAGCTGCCCCGGCCACCGCATAGGTGTCGTGGAGATTCAGCCCGTCGGCCTGAAAATAGCGCATGCCCGGTCGATGCGACATCGACGCTTCGATCCACCCCTTCGGAGTCTTGACCGAAATGCCAATCCCGTTGTCCTCACAGACAAACAGCAGCGGCAAAGGTGTCGACTGCACAGACGCCCAACAGGCGGTATTGATCGCTCCTTGTGCCGTCGAATGATTGGCCGAGGCATCGCCGAAGGAACACATCACAAGCCCATCGTCAGGCAGAACCCGGTGCTCTGGATCATGCCGTCGCGCGGCACCGATAGAATAGGCCGTGCCGACCGCCTTGGGCAGATGGCTGGCAATGGTCGATGTCTGTGGCGGGATCATCAGCGCCTTGGATCCCAGCACCTTGTGCCGCCCGCCCGATGTCGGATCCTCGGCAGAACAGGCAAAGGACAGCAGCATATCCCAGGCAATGCTCTGACCCGGCACCTGATCTGCCCGGGCGATCTGAAATGCGGCGTCACGGTAGTGCAGGAAGGCCATGTCATCAGCGCGCAAGGCCCGCGCAACCGCCGCCATTCCTTCATGACCGGACGAGCCGATCGTGTAGAAACCCTGCCCAGCCTTTTGCATGGCCCGACTGGTGCGGTCCAGGGCACGGCTCAGGACCTGCGCGCGAAAGATCGCGACCGCATCACTGCTGCAAAGGTCCCCCACAGGCGACGGCCCCGGGGGCAGGCGACCTGCGACCACTCGATCAAGGAAATTTTGATGTACGATCTCGGCGCGATCCATGGCCTACCCCTTATTGCTCAGGGGCTTTATCGCCGATATGCGCCAGTCTTACCAATGAGATTACAGCAGGCACCCATGAGCAAAACTCATACTGCTCAGGTCAAAGACCGCCCCGCGGAATGACAAAGGCCGCGCCGAGGCGCGACCTTTTCTAACAAGCAATCAATGAGGGTCGGGATCAGTCTGCCTTTGCCCGCAAACTGTCGCGATACAGCGCCTTGGCCAGTGAAATCATCATGAAAACCATGACAATTGTGAAGGGCAGTGCGCCAATGATCATAGCGTTTTGCAAGGCTCCGAATGGATTGGAAGCCGCGCCACTGTTGCCAGCGATGATCAGCGCCCCGATGACCGAGGTCAGAATCAAGCCCCAGATGATACGGTGCTTGATCCCGGTTTCCTCTTCGCCACCGGACATGATGGTGTTCATCACCAGAATACCCGAATCCGCTGAGGTCACGAGGAAGGTCATGATCAGCACAACACACATCACGGTGATGGCAGACAGGAAGCCGCCCGAAATCATCTGCTCCAGCGTCACAAACAGCTTGGCTGTATTGGTCGCCCCGATGATCGACCCTGCGGCGGTACCGTTCAGTTCCAGATCAATCGCGGTGCCGCCCAGAATGGTCATCCACAGGAAGCAGACGATGGCAGGTGCGATCACGCAGCCCAGAATGAACTCACGCACGGTGCGCCCTTTGGAAATACGTGCCAGGAACAAACCGACGAAGGGCGAGAAGGCAATCCACCAGGCCCAGTAGAATGTGGTCCAGCCTGCCTGCCAGCCGAACTGGCGACCGGGTTCCCCGGCTGCATAGATCGCATCGGCATCCAGCGCTGCCGCCGACGCCGGCAGCCCTTCGGTGAAGCCGCCCAGCGACCCCCAGGGGGATGTTGCCGAACCGTAGACCGAGCTCATATCTTCCGCAGGAAGCGCCTGTGCGGCCTCCGGCAGAGCCGTCGCAAAGGCATCCGCCGATTGCGGCCCATAGGCACCAAAGGACATCTGAGTGAAATGCAGGATGTAATCGACCAGACCGCTGCCGAATTTAGTCATCGCAAAGAAGAACGACCCAAAGAACACAAAGGTCAGCAGCAGGATAACCGACAGTACGAGATTGAGGTTGGAGAGATATTTGATGCCGCGACCAACCCCGGAAACTGCAGAAAGAATCGACAGCCCCATGATCACGAAAAGCGCCGACAGCAGGCCAACGGTGCTCGGTTTCGGCGCTTCGGCATCTCCGTTCATCAGCCATTCCATCCCTGAAACCGCATAGACGCCATCAACGAACTGGCTGACACCAAAACCGATGGTGACGGACACGCCAAGAATGGTGGCCACAACACCCAGAACATCAACCAGATGGCCGATAAAGCCATTTGCAGCCTTGCCAAGCAACGGCGTCAGGGCCGACCGGATCGTCAGCGGCATATCGCGCGTATAGGCATAATAAGCCAGCGACAGGCCGGTCAGAACGTAGATCGCCCAGGCGTGAAACCCATAGTGCAGGAAGGTGTAGCGATAGGCGGACTGGACCGCCTCCTCGGTATTTGCTGCGACCTCGCCGGACAGAACCAATGGGTTGGAACCCCAGAGGCCCAGCGGCTCCGCCGTTGCAAAGACCATTAGCCCGACGCCCAGCCCGGCACCAAACATCATCGAGAACCACGAGAAATTGGAGAATTCCGGCGTCGCATCAGCCGCCCCCAGCTTCTTGTTGCCGGTTGCAGGCAGAATGGCCAGAACAAACAGGAAGAAGGCAAACAGTCCCACGGAGATGATGTAGAAGGCGTTGAATCCGTTCAGCAACTCGCTGTTCACCCAGGACAGGGTTCCGCTGGCTTTGCTTGGCCAGACCAAGGCCCAGAGGACCAGCGTCGTCATGATGATCTTACTGATCAACGCGATAGGAAGGCTGTGGCCCTCGTAGAAGCCGGATGGAGCTGTTTCGATCTCCAACTCGGTAAATGGTGGCTTGATTGACATAATCGTTCCCTGTTCCGTGTCGCGCGCCGTTGTTGTCGTTCCCCGTATCACCTGGCGCTCGGGTGGCGGGTTGTGCGCAGCGCACGCAAAGGTGCTGCGCAAGGCTCGATATGCGGTCACGCGGGCAGATCGGCAGATCCCATGCTGGCCCTTCGGCACAACCTAGGCTCTGCTGGACGCGCAGCCGTTCGGTTTCAGTTCTGCTCCCCTATCTCCTGTCCCACGCCGACGCCGTCTCGAAGGTGCATCCAAGCCCCCTCGTCCCCATGTCGGCGTCGCGCATTTGGTCAAGACTACTCAATTACAGTGCTTCAGGCACTTCGAATAAAATGTAGCGAATTTCAGAAAATCTAAATCCATCGCAAAGACGAATTAGGATTCAAACATTTCAAATGCTTGCAGCCTGTCAAAGCTTTTTCCAGCAGCTTATATCGACCGGAAAAACATCTCGGATACAGATATCAGCACGCTCAAAATCCCTGATGACCGTGCCAAATTTTGTGCAAGTTAACCAGACAGACCGGCCTCGGACCAATCCGCGACAGCAGAGACCCGGTAAGGTTCAGACGGAAACACCTGCCAGCAGGTCGGACCGGCTGATGTCGGCACGCTCCCCGGACATTGTGATGCGCCCCCGTCGCAGAACGACAAATCTATCTGCAAGCTCATAGGCAAAATCGAAATATTGCTCGACCAGAACAATCGCCATCTCGCGCTCGTCGCGCAGATGCCGGATTACATCTCCGATCTGCTGAATGATATTCGGCTGGATCCCCTCGGTCGGTTCATCAAGCAGCAGCAGCTTCGGACGCGTGATCAATGCGCGTGCAATGGCAAGCTGTTGTTGTTGCCCCCCTGAGAGATCGCCTCCACGGCGATGACGCATATCGTGTAGAACGGGGAACAGCTGGTAGATCCGATCCGGCACCTGATGATCGCTTCGCGGCAGGCAGCCAAACCCGGTTTCGAGATTCTCAAGCACCGTCAGCAACGGAAAGATCTCCCGCCCCTGCGGCACATAAGCGATGCCTTTTTGCGCCAGTTGATAGGATGAGGCAGCCCGCAATGGGTCGCCGTCCAGCAGAATTTCTCCACCGGATCGAGGATGGCGACCGGAAATCGCCTTCATCAGGCTGGTCTTTCCCACGCCATTCGTCCCCATCACGCAGGCCACCTCACCACGTTTCACCTCAATCGAAATCCCATGCAGGATCTGCGAATGCCCATAGTGCAGCGATATATTTTCCAGCTTCAGCATATTTTAGCGCCCCAGATAAACATCAATGACAGCTTGATCGGCGGTCACATGATCCAGCGATCCTTCGGCGAGGACCGCGCCTTCGTGCAGAACCGTCACCTTGCAGTTGAGGCGCCGCACAAAGTCCATATCGTGCTCCACGACGACAACCGCACGCGTCTTGGCCGCTGCGACCAGGATAGCCGTGGTCTGTTCACGTTCTTCCGGGCTCATGCCTGCCGCCGGTTCATCCACCAGCAGCAACCGTGGTTCCTGCGCCAGCAACATGCCGATCTCCAACCACTGTTTCTGCCCATGGCTCAGCTCCCCGGCGGAACGGTGCAAGGCATCGGCCAGACCAACCTCCGCAGCCAGTTCCTGAACGCGGCCAAGATGCGGCGAGCTGGGGCGATAACGTAACACGGCAAACGGGCCGCGGTCCGCCTTCAATGCCAGCAGCAGGTTTTCCTGCACTGTCTGTTCCTCGAAGACCGTCGGTTTCTGGAACTTGCGGCCAATGCCGTCCCGCGCAATGCGCGCTTCGGAACCGGCAAACACCGATCTTCGACGACCATCCCAGATGATGCTGCCGCTATCGGGCGCAGTTTTCCCGGTGACAATATCCATGAAGGTGGTCTTGCCCGCACCGTTTGGTCCGATAATCGCGCGCAGCTCCGCCGGACCAATCCTGAACGACAGGTTGTTGATCGCGCGAAACCCGTCAAAGCTGACCGAAATACCTGAGACTTCCAGAAGCGGATTCATCGCTGGACCTCCTGCTCACCGGGTTCAGTTGCAATCGTTCTGCGTTGCTGGATCAGGTCAAGCAATCCACCGATCCCCTTGGGCGCAAACAGCGTCACCAGAACGAACCCGAGCCCCAGGACAACCTGCCACCAGTCAACCCAGCGAATAGTGAAAATCCCGAGGTCAACATCCGGTGCCTGACCGCCAGTAAACCAGCTGGACAGCAGCGAGACGAGTGCGGCACCAATCACCGCGCCGTAAAGTCGGCCACGTCCACCGATGGCGACCCAAACCGCGAGGTAGATAGACGCGATTGGCGCCATCTCAGCAGGGTTGATGATGCCGGCCTGCGGGTAATAAAGCGCACCTGCAATGCCCGCGACACAGGCGGTTCCGGTGAACACCACCAGCTTGTAGCCCTCAACGGAATAGCCCAGAAACCGGACCCGGGTCTCATTGTCGCGGATCGCCCGCAGCACGGATCCAAACTTTCCGCCAACCACCCAGGCAGCCGTCACATAGCCCAGCCCTAATGCAAGGGCCGAGCCCCAGAAAAACCAGATCGAAACCAGCGACTGCGGCACATCAGTCAGACCGGGCAGGTTTTGCAGCCCGCTCAGCCCGTTGTTGCCACGCAATCCGCTGTCGTTCTGGAACAGATATAGCGCCAGCGCCAATGTCATCGCCTGCGTCAGGATCGACAGGTAGACACCCGTGACCCGGCTGCGAAAGGCCAGCCAGCCAAAGACCAGCGCCAGCAGCCCGGGAACCGCCACGACAAGTAAGAGCTGCACTGCCAGACTGTCGGCAAAGGCCCAGACCAGCGGAAAGCTGTCCCCCCCGACGACACCAAAGATCTGATGTGCGATCGCATCATGTATCTCGCCTTGGGTTGGCGGTAGCACCGCATCCGACAGGGAGCCGAGCACCGCATCCCGCGTACGCTCATACATCAGCCACATGCCGATCATGTAGCCGCCCAGCCCGAAAAACGCGAAATGCCCCAGGCTGAGGATCCCGACATAGCCCCAGATCAGATCCATCGCGATCGCTACCAGACATAGGCAGAGAGTCTTGCCCAGTGTCTTGATCATGGAGGTGGAAACAAACCCGGCCCCCAACCCTTCGGACAGCAGGGTAATTCCCAGCGTGAACAGCGCCAGAACGGCAATGAAAACCAACACCGATGGATTGCGGGCAATAAACGAACGCTGCATGGATCAGTCCCCCGCCGCGCGGCCACGCAGGGCAACAATTCCGCGCGGTCTGAATTGGATGAAGATGATGATCAGCACAATCATATAGGTCTGTGCCGCCAGCGTGTTGGACGGGTTCAGCCATTCGATGCCCTTCTGGGAGAAACCGATCATCACCGCCCCGGCCAGGGTGCCCCAGATACTGCCGACGCCGCCGACCACAACGGTCATGAAGCTCTGGACGATGTAGTCGTTGCCCAGCTCGGAGGTCACCTTGGCAAAGAGCCCGATTGCAACGCCCGCGATGCCCGCGATGCCGGACCCCAGGCCAAAGGTCAGCATATTCACCCGGTCCGGATTAATCCCCATGGATGCCGCCATGCCTCGGTTTTGGGTGACGGCACGGGTTTCCAGCCCCAGGCGTGTGCGCCGGATAATGAACAGCAACAGCCCAAGAAAACCCAACGCCAGCACGAAGATCGCGATACGGATATAACTGATGGACACGACGTCGTTGATGATCCACGCGCCGTCCAGCCATCCCGGTGCGGTCAGCGGGCGCGCCTGCGTCCCGAATATGTTCTTGGCCAGCTGCTGCAATGCGATGGAAATACCAAATGTCGCAAGAAGCGTCTCTAACGGCCGATTGTAGAGCCAGCGGATCACCAGACGCTCCATCGCAATCCCCGCTCCGAAGGTCACCGCAAAGGCCGCTGGAATCGCCACCAGAATGGACAGCGTATGGTCGGAGATGAACAGCTGCACCACATAGCCGGTATAAGCCCCCATCATGATGAATTCGCCGTGGGCCATGTTGATGACCCCCATAACGCCAAAGGTGATCGCAAGACCGATGGCCGCCAGAAAATAGATCGACGCCAGAGACATGGCATCCAGAGTGAGATCCGCCGCCTGATTGAAACCGACCTGCCTGTTGATGCGCGCCAGTGCCGTCTCTGCGGCATCCGTCACCGCCAAGGAGGACTCCTCATAGATGTCAAAGTACCGGTAGCCTGCGACTGCATCAGCCATCTCTTCCCGGGTTGGGGCCGGGCGGGCCAGACCGGCAGCCACCAGACCGTCATAGGCCTGTTGCCGCATTGCAGGGTCAGACAATTGCGCCAATGGAATACCGGCCACACGACCATCGGCGATATTGGCCTCCAACGCTGACCTGATCTCGTCGGCCCCCAGCGTCGCAGGTGCCAGATCGCGGGCAACCAGTGCGGCATAGGCATCCTCCGCGCCGATCCCGCGCCCGATACGCCGCTCGGCCGCGACATTTGCACCCGTCGGCGCACCCGAGGAATGGATCTGCAACTCCGTCTGCAACAGCGGGTTCAATGTCGCGCGGACATCAACCCCCAGATCGGCGGACATCTCCTCAATTGCGCCAACACGTGCCTTTGGATCGGTACCAAAGCGAATGGTCAACAGGCGCTCCGCACGCCGCTTTAAGGCCAGCAGATCCTCATCGGTCTCACTGGCAATTGAGGCCCGCAACGGCATGAGCGCCGCGGCTGACGGGTCCCGCCCGATGGAGGTAACTGCCGCCTGTCGTATCGACAGATCCGGGTCTTCCAGTTGGAACCGAACCAGCGCCGTTCCGATCATCGCCCGCACGCCGGAGTTGGGCTTGATCAGCTTGAGATCGCCCTTATCCGCCACCCCGACCATTGCGCCACTGTCGAGGTCAATCAGATCATAGCGCCCATCAGCGTTTTTCTCGGCCCTGAAGAACACGTGGTCGGATGTCCGCAGGACCAGTTTCTTGTCCTGCCAGAGCTGCAAGACAGCCTGAACCTGCGCGAGGCCACTTTCGGCGAAGGCATCAATCGCGGGTTCGATCGTCTGCCGCGAACTGGCGACAATCAAGGCGGACTGCGACTGAAGGAGGTCCTGAACCCCTGTATTCGATGGTGCAGATGCAACAGGCGAAGGCGAGGCCAGTTGAGGCGCTGTCTGCGCCGTGGCAGCCAAGCAGCCCCAAAGCACAAACAGACCAGCGGCAAAAAACCGTGTCATGATAGGCGTCATTTCCGTTCGAGGAGGGAAGAGAGGGTTGGAAGGGAGGAAATCCCCCCTTCCGTTACGATCCTGCCAGGTCAGTAGTTGGACAGAGTCTGCACGCAGCTCTTGGTCTCGGTGTTGTACATACCGCAGCTGAGGTCTTTCCAATCCGAAGTCAGAACAGCCGACTCGGGAAGGAAATCTGTCCAGGCATCGCCGGGCACTTCCTCAGTCTGGCTGATGATATCAAACTGCCCGTTGTCCAGTATCTCACCGATCAGTACCGGTTTTGCGAGATGGTGGTTAGGCAGCATGACCGCCGTGCCACCGGTCAGGTTCGGAAACTCCTGCCCGTACATCGCCGCGCGGACAGCATCGACATCTGTGGTGCCGGCCTCTGTCACCGCATTCACCCACATGTTGAAACCGATGTAATGGGCTTCCATCGGATCGTTGGTTACCCGGTCCTCGCCCATCCGCTCCTTCCACTTCGCGACAAAGGCGCTGTTGGCGTCATCCTCGGCGGATTGAAAGTAGTTCCAGGCCGCCAGATGCCCGACCAGATTGGAAGTATCCAGACCCGAGAGTTCCTCCTCCCCGACAGAAAACGCCACAACCGGGATATCGTCAGCGCTGATACCGGCTGCCGCCAACTCTTTGTAAAACCCGATATTCGCATCGCCGTTGATGGTGGAGATCACCCCCACCTTCTTGCCATCTGCGCCCAGCGCCACGACATCGGCAACGATCTTGGACCAGTCCGAATGACCAAACGGAGTGTAGTTCACAAAGATATCACTCTCGGCGATTCCCTTCTGCTTCAGATAGCTGGCGAGGATATTGTTCGTGGTGCGCGGATATACATAATCGGTGCCCAGCAGCGCGAATTTCTCCACACCCAGCTCGTCCAGAAAGTAATCCGTTGCCGGAATTGCCTGCTGGTTCGGCGCAGCACCGGTGTAGAACACGTTGCGCGAGCTTTCTTCGCCCTCATATTGCACCGGATAGAACAACAGGCCGTTCAGCTCTTCGATCACCGGCAGCACCGATTTGCGGCTCACCGAGGTCCAATTGCCAAAGATCACATCGACCTCATGCACACTCAGCAATTCGCGGGCTTTCTCGGCGAACAGGGGCCAGTTGGACGCAGGATCCACCACAACCGGTTCCAGTTCACAACCGAGGACGCCGCCTTTGGCGTTCTGATCCTCAAGGAGCATGAGCATGGTATCTTTGAGCGTTGTTTCGGAAATCGCCATCGTCCCAGACAGCGAATGCAGGACACCCACCTTTATTGGGCAATCAGCCGCCGCAACCGCAGTTCCCATGGTCGCCAAACCCAGCGCAGTGCAGGTGGCTGTCGTCGCCAGAACAGATTTATAGGTGATCATTCAGTCTCTCCTCGCCCGGACAGAGGTGTATCCCTTGCGCCGGGGCGCCGGATTTCCTACCTGTGGCGGGCAGCTTCGTGTTGCATCCGTGTGGCGGCTGGCGAGATCGCAAATTCCTCCGGTCGTCACACATCCACGATGTTTGAGCCTCGCTCTCGTGGATGGGCTGAGCATTCTGCATCGCAGCAAGTTTCGCAAACGACGCGCGAAAAACGCCCGCCGCCAACCGCGCAACAGCCTGTTTTTTGATCACCAAACCCACAATTGGCCTCTATTTTGCGCAGGGCTTGCCGCGGAACAGCCAACTGTTCGCTTTGAACTGGCGGCAGATCCGCACTGTGATGAAATCGACAGCATGACGCCTAGACCTTCATCCCAGCGCCAATTGATGCCTTGGCAAACCGCCTGTTCCGGTGATTCCAGGGCGTCGCGCCTTCCTACGGCCGAGACGCAACCATGGCCGAGCCAGCCGACCCCGCCGCGCGCCATCGGCACGGTCTCGGTATCCTCCAAGCGGCGCGGCAACACATCGGTCCTCGCCGGACTCCGTCAGGCGGGCTCTCTGAAGCTGCTGTTCCCGCGCACCCATGACGCGGATCTTCAGGGGGTTCTGGTCAATACAGCGGGCGGTGTGACTGGCGGAGATCAATTTGAACTCAGCGCCACCGCGCGCGTCGGAACCTCTCTTACGCTCACCACCCAGGCGGCGGAACGGGCCTATCGGGCGCAACCCGGAGAGACGGGCACAATTCGCAACTCGCTCAGTGTCGAGCCTCGCGCCAGCCTTGCCTGGCTGCCCCAGGAAACCATCCTGTTTCAAGGGTGCAACCTGGATCGGACTCTGACGGTCGATCTGCACGAAGACGCCCGGCTGCTGCTATGCGAGTCGCTGATCTTCGGGCGGGCGGCAATGGGCGAGACCCTTACCAAGGCGAGCCTGCGTGATTGCATTGACATCCGCCGCGCAGGCGCACCGCTGTTTCTGGATAACGTAAGCCTCGATGGTGACATCGCGGCCCATCTGGCAAGACCCGCAACCGCAAACGGCGCCGGAGCCATCGCAACGCTCATTTATGTTGCACCGGACGCTGCCGGGCGGCTTGGCCCGTTGCGCGCGCAGCTTGGCCCGACCGCCGGGGCCAGCCTGATCGGCTCAGACCTGCTGGTCATGCGTGCCCTCGCAGCGGACAGCTATGTCCTGCGCCAGCTCCTGTTGCCGATCCTCCGTGATCTTCGCGGCGCCCCTCTTCCCCGACCTTGGATGATCTGACATGAACCTGACCCCGCGTGAAAAAGACAAACTGCTGATTTCCATGGCCGCAGAGGTTGCCCGACGACGCCTCTCTCGCGGCGTCAAGCTGAACCATCCCGAAGCAATTGCCCTGATCACCGACGCCGTTGTCGAAGGTGCACGAGACGGCCGATCAGTCGCCGACATGATGGAAGCCGGCGCGCAGGTCATCACCCGCGACGACTGCATGGAAGGCGTGCCCGAGATGATCCACGACATTCAGGTCGAGGCAACATTCCGCGATGGCACAAAGCTCGTCACCGTCCACAACCCCATTCGCTGATTCACATTCAGGAGACCCAGACCCATGACATTGCGACCCACGCTCCTCTCATTGTTGCTGCTGGCTGGCGGCCCCGCGCTCGCCCATGGCGGCGCGCATGTTCACCCGCACGGTGCGGACACCTGGCTTCTCGCGGCTCTGGTCGCGACTGTCGTTATCGGCTGCGCCAGTCTTCTGTGGCGGCGCAAATGATCCCGGGAGAACTGATCCCCGCCGCGGGCAGTCTGGACCTCAACCCGGATCGTCCGGTCACCGTCCTGATGGTCTCTAACACCGGTGACCGCCCGGTACAGATCGGCTCGCACTACCATTTTGCCGAGGCGAACCCAGCTCTCGACTTTGACCGGGAGGCCACTCGGGGCCTGCGTCTTGATATCGCTGCCGGCACAGCCGTGCGCTTTGAACCGGGCCAGCGCCGCGAGGTACAGCTGATCCCGATATCCGGCGCGCGACGGATCTTCGGCTTCAACGCCGCCATCATGGGGGATCTCTGATGCCATCCCAGATTTCACGCGCCGATTACGCGGCCATGTTTGGCCCCACGGTGGGAGACCGTCTGCGTCTGGCGGACACCGATCTGACTATCGAGGTGGAGCGCGATTTGATCGCCGAAGCCAGCGGTGTCGGCAACGTGCTCAGCTACGGCGAAGAGGTGAAATTCGGCGGGGGCAAGGTCATCCGCGACGGCATGGGCCAGTCTCAGGCGAGCCGCGCCGAGGGGGCCGTTGACACGGTCATCACCAATGCGCTGATCGTGGACCATAGCGGCATCTACAAGGCGGATGTGGGTCTGAAAGACGGGCGCATCGCCGCCATCGGCAAGGCAGGCAACCCGGACACTCAACCCGGTGTCACGATTGTCATCGGGCCGGGAACCGAGATCATCGCGGGCGAGGGGCGCATCCTGACCGCTGGCGGTTTTGACAGCCACATCCATTTCATCTGCCCGCAGCAGATCGAGGAGGCGCTGCACTCCGGGCTGACGACCATGCTCGGCGGCGGCACCGGCCCCGCACATGGAACCCTCGCCACCACCTGTACGCCGGGGCCATGGCACATCGGGCGCATGTTGCAGGCCGCCGACGCCTTTCCGATGAACATGGCCTTTGCGGGCAAAGGCAACGCCTCACAGCCCCGCGCGCTTGAGGAACAGATCATTGCCGGGGCCTGCGCGATGAAGCTGCATGAGGACTGGGGCACCACACCCGCCGCCATTGACTGCTGCCTGTCAGTAGCGGACGCGATGGACGTGCAGGTGATGATCCACACCGACACACTGAATGAATCAGGCTTTGTTGAACACACGGTCGCAGCGCTGAAGGGGCGCACCATCCATGCCTTCCACACCGAAGGCGCGGGTGGCGGCCATGCCCCGGACATCATCAAGATCTGCGGCGAAGCGCATGTCCTGCCCTCCTCTACCAATCCGACCCGCCCCTTTACCGTCAACACCATCGAAGAGCATCTCGATATGCTGATGGTCTGTCATCACCTCGACAAGTCCATCCCCGAAGACGTCGCCTTTGCCGAAAGCCGCATCCGTCGCGAAACCATTGCGGCAGAGGATATCCTCCATGACATGGGCGCCTTCTCGATCATCGCTTCGGACAGTCAGGCGATGGGTCGGGTGGGCGAGGTTCTGATCCGCACCTGGCAGACTGCCGACAAGATGAAAAAGCAACGCGGACGCCTGCCCGAGGAGACAGGAGAAAACGATAATTTCCGCGTCCGCCGCTATATTGCCAAATACACGATCAACCCGGCCATCGCCCATGGTATCGCCCATGAAATCGGCAGTATCGAGGTCGGCAAACGCGCTGATCTGGTGTTGTGGAATCCTGCCTTCTTTGGGGTAAAGCCTGAAATGGTTCTGCTCGGCGGGTCCATTGCAATGGCGCAGATGGGCGACCCCAATGCGTCTATCCCCACACCACAGCCGGTCTATTCCCGGCAGATGTTCGCAGCCTTTGGCCGATCGGTGGAAAACTCCTCCGTCACCTTTGTCTCCGAAGCGGCGCAGGCAGGCGGGATTGCCCAGCACCTTGGTCTCGCCAAACAGACCTGCGCGGTCAGAAACACCCGCGACATTGGCAAATCGGATCTGAAACTCAACACCGCCCTGCCCAAGATCGAGGTCCATCCCGAAACCTATGAGGTCCGTGCAGATGGCGAGCTTCTGACCTGCGCCCCGGCCGATGATCTGCCCATGGCCCAGCGCTATTTCCTTTTCTGACGGAGCCTTCCCATGTCACTCCCCCTCAGCCAACACAAGGTCCACGCGCATGATGCCGACGACCGGATCACCCTCAGCTACGAGGATCGTTTCCTGCGGCGCAGGGTGCTGACCTCTGATAGTGGCCTGCGGTTTCTGGTCGATTTCCCCTCCACGCTGTCGCTCGACATGGGCGATGCTTTTGTCTTGGACGATGGCCGCAAAATCGGCGTGCACCCGGCAAACGAACCGCTGCTGGAGGTCACCGGCGATCACCTGCTGCGCCTAGCCTGGCATATCGGCAACCGCCATATGCCCTGCCAGATCGACGCGGACCGTCTGCTGATCCAGCGCGACCATGTGATCCGCGACATGCTGCAAAAACTCGGCGCGACATTGCGCGATGTGGTCGAACCCTTCACCCCCGAGGGCGGCGCCTATGGTCATGGCCGCACCCACAGCCATTCCCATGGCGACGCTCAGGGGCAGCCCCATGCCCACTGAGGCACAGTTGCTGACCCTGATGCAGTGGTTTTCTCCCGGCTACCCGGTGGGGGCGTTCAGCTATTCCCACGGATTGGAATGGGCGATGACCTCCGCCGCGGTCAGCTCGGCTGCCGACGTGCAGGACTGGATCGCAACGGTTCTGCGCGACGGCGGCGGCTGGTCGGATGCGCTGTTCCTCGCTGCGGCCTATCACGCCCCGGACGCCGATACCGTGCAGCGGATCGACACCCAATGCCGCGCCTATGCACCATCCCTGGAACGCCTCCGCGAAACCGATCTTCAGGGCGCAGCCTTTTGCCAGATCACCCGCAGCATCTGGCCCGGAACCGACCGAGACGTTGCCGCAAGGCTCACCTATCCCGTAGCTGTCGGCTTTGCGGCAAATTGCTGTTCGATGCCCTTGCAGGCCACAACGGCGCTTTACCTGCACGCATTCACCGCAAACCTCGTCGCGGCGGCTCAGCGCCTTGCCCCCATCGGGCAAAGCGACGCACAGGCTATCCTCCACGCCCTTGCGCCGCTCTGCCAGCAGATCGCAGAGCAAACCGGGGATGGTGACCTCCAGCGCCTGTCCTCCACCTGCTTTCTTGCGGACATTGCCGCGATGAAACACGAAACACAGCATTCAAGGATCTTTCGCACATGAGCACATTGAACGGCCCCCTGCGCATTGGAATTGGCGGCCCGGTTGGCGCGGGCAAAACCACCCTGACCGCAGCCCTGAGCGAGGTGTTTCGCGACAGCCACTCCATTGCGGTGATAACCAATGACATCTACACGCAGGAGGACGCCGAGGCCCTGATGCGGTTGCAGATCCTGCCGCAGGACCGGATCCTGGGTGTTGAAACCGGCGGCTGCCCTCACACAGCCATCCGCGAGGATGCGTCGATCAACCTCGGCGCGGTCGCGGAGATGCGGGAGCGCCACCCGGATCTCGAGATTGTCCTGATTGAGAGCGGCGGAGACAACCTCTCTGCCACCTTCAGCCCCGAGCTGGCAGATCTGACCATCTATGTGATCGACGTCGCCGCAGGCGAGGAAATCCCCCGCAAAGGCGGGCCGGCGATCACCCGCTCGGATCTGTTGATCATCAACAAGACCGACCTTGCCCCGCATGTCGGTGCGGATCTATCGGTGATGGAGCGCGATGCAAAACGAATGCGCGGGGATCGCCCATTTTTGTTTGCCAATCTGAAGGCCCGCGACGGTGTCGGAGTGATCCGAGAGATGATCCAAACCCTTGGCGGACTCGGCTAGCCGTCTCGCGATTTACAAATCTCAACTCACCTTATTAGGGTGTCAAACTATATTGAAGCCATGGGCTGGGCACCTGGTGGGCGGCCGGTCTTTGGGCGGCCCCAGCAGGCTGATCAGAGACGGAGAGCGGCAGCAAACTCTGCCGGTGTGATGGTGACAACAACGCGCAGATGATTCCCGTCATGGGCGAATTTGATTCGCCAAATCACTGAACATGTTACAGAAAACCAAAATGCGTCACTTCAGTTGAGAACTGCGGCAGAGGCCTGTAGCGACGAATAGGCCCTCCGCGTTTTTCCCTCTTCACGCTGTAGATAATTCTGATCGAATAGATGCCGGTAACCCCCTGAACATAAGCGCGTTATTCGAACCAAGCGCAAACTGGCCTTATCCAGTTCAAGGATTTGGCCATATAGCCGCGCGCGTGAATATCCCTATGCGTGTCCAAGCACGGCACAACCGTAGCGAAACTGGATTACAGGCTGCTTCCGTCAGAAAGGTCGCAATACATGCTGAACGAAGAACAAACCGCAATTCTGGAAACCTCTGTCATCGCCTATGATGCGATCTTTTCGGACCTGGGACCGGAGGCACGGGAGTCGTTCCGCGACACCGTTCAGACCTTCTTGGAAACCGGGCTGGGCATTCCCGAAGTCAAAGCCATCAGCAAGGCGACCAACTACTCGAACTGGAACTACAATCTGGTCAAAAGCCTGAAAGGGAAGATCGCCGGTAAGGATTTGGTGAACGACGATGAGGACAACAATCTTGAAGCCCAATGGGCTGAGTTCATCGCAAAAGATCTGAAAATTGTCGGCAAGATCGTCGCCGCCATCGAACAACAATATGCTGCTGGCGAACTGGCGAATACCAACGAACAGTTCATCAATTCGATCAAGGGTAATGTCACCGACGACATATCAAAGCTTCAGGTCGACCTGGACGTGCTCCGGGCGCAGCACGACCGCCTAAGTGATCCGAACCATGCGGATTTCGACGCCGAAGCGGCCGACAAGGTCAGCAAAGAGATCTACCGGACCAGCACCGTTCTTGATGCAGCCGAAAAACTGCAAACCGACCTTGCTGCATTTGAGAAGGGCGGCGATATCGCCGACCACAGCGAAAGCCACGCGAACTATCTGCAAGCGCGCATTGATGCCCTCGAAATCGCCCGGCAAGATAAGCTGGAAGAATACAAGAAATACGCGGCGGAGACCTACACCGGCAGCGATGTGCTTGCCGCAGATGCAAAGGCCG
This sequence comes from Phaeobacter sp. JH20_34, assembly GCF_048056095.1. NCBI lineage: Bacteria > Pseudomonadati > Pseudomonadota > Alphaproteobacteria > Rhodobacterales > Roseobacteraceae > Phaeobacter > Phaeobacter sp. JH20_34. The sequence goes on from NZ_JAYMWT010000011.1 coordinate 132,513, forward strand.
AGCTGGAAGCCATTTCCAGTGAATCCCTTGAGCTGATCAGCCTCCGAGAGAAGACAGAAGGCTTCCAGGAATACAGCAGCACCGTCCGCACCGCCTCGCTGAAGGCCGGAGTCAATCTACTGAGCAGCAGTCAGGCGATCTCCGCTTTCGCCGTCAAACCCGACAACACGCCCGAAGGCCATGCTGCTAACGCAGGCTTCCTGGGTGAAGCCGTGTTCAGCGCTGGCGGCGACATCCTGGATGCTGCCGGCCATCTGAAATTTGCTAAGGGCGCAAAGGGCTTTGCGGCACTGTCACTGGTTGGCGGCGCAGCAGCCAGCTTTGTGCCCACAGCTAAGCTTCTTGCCGACCCGAACCTGCCGGATGAAACCCGCAAAGTCGTACAGGCAGAGGTCGGCCTGCAGGGAACCGCGCTCGCCTTTGCGGCCGTCGAGAACGTGCTCGGCATCGCAGAGCTTGCGGTCAAGGCAGGCAGCAAGGCCGCTAACGTGCTTGGCAAGGCGGTACCGGTTATCGGCGCCATCGGGTCTGTAGTAGGTGCGATCAACCCGGCAAAATGGGCGGAATTTGACCAGAAACAGGATCGGATCGACGCGATTCAGAAGGCCGACACCTACAGCTCCGGCCTGCTGAGCGACCTTCTCCAGGAATCCAAAGACGCAGAAGCCGCATTCTATGGCGTGACCACCGGGCTCGACGTCATCACCGGCGTCACATCGGGCGTACTTGCGGCAACCGGCGTGGGCGCCCCGATCGCCGCTGCGGTGGGTCTGATTGGTGGTGCGATTTCGGCAATTGTTGGTGCCTTTGAACAGGTTGCGCTTGAAGGAATTGCCGACAAATATGCCGCCAAGATCCGAACTGACGAGAACGGCAATCCGCAGACTGTCGAAGAGTTCTTCGACGGCAGCTTTGATCAGAAACAGGAAAAAACCAAGGCCCACTACACCGAGTTCTTCGGCGAGTTGATCGCGGACGACGATGTCGACCAGGTGATTGCGCTTGGCGGCCAGGGTCTGGATGTAACCGATATCGAATTGTCGGCCATCAGCAAGACCAGTGGCGAACTGAACAAGACCGCCAAGAACTACGTCGAAACCTTCACGAACAATGGCTGGCAGACCGGCAACCGCAGCCTCACCCCGACCGAGGGCAGCGATATCAATGTTATCAACCTGCCGAATGCCAATGGCGCCAAATCCTACCTGACCTTCACAACACCGCTGTTCTCCGCCGGCACCGAGGAAACCAGCCGCGAAGAGACCGGCAAGAACGAGTATCAGACAACGCTCAAGATTACCGACCTGTCCGGCTGGGATATCCGCGACTACGGCGACAATCAGACCACCTTTAACATGTCGAAGGTGGTGTCGAGCGCCGAAGACCGTATGGGCAACAAGATGGAGGTCGGGATCGAAATCAACGCGGGTGGTGGTGATGACACGCTGTTCGCCTATGAAAGCCAGGTCACCTTCGACGGTGGCACCGGGCAGGATACCGCCTCCTACGCGCGGCTGTCAGGTGGCGAGCTTTCGAGAGGGCTTTCCATTGGCGCATCCGGCGACAGCACCTATGTCTCGAAGAACCTCACGGCAGGTTCGAAATACTATCAGGAATCCATCGACTCGCAGACTGCCAACCACGGCAAACGCACCGAGGTTGTACAATTCCGCAAAGTTGAGCTTGCCGAGCGCAGTGGCATCCACTCAGTCTCCGACACCCTCAGCAATATCGAAATCCTGCATGGCTCCTCGCTGGGCGACTTCATGTTTCTCGACACCTCCACACAGCTTGAACAGGTCTTTGGCTTCGGCGGCGATGACCGCATTGATGTCGGCGCCTCAATTCAGGTTGTTGGTGGCGGCGAGGGCGACGATCTGATCAACCTCAAACACGCACTTCTGGAAAGCTACTGGAACGGCCAGAAAGACGAGCTCTATATTGATGGCGGCGAAGACGATGGAGATACCATCGGGGTCAGCAGCCAGACATTGCAGCGCTTTGTCGATGAGCTTGAGGTCGACCAGATCCGCGAACAGACCGCGACCGAAATGGCAGAAGCCCTGATTCCTCTGGTGACCGAAAACCGGGATGAGGAGGTTACAAAAACCGCGGCGTCGCTCACGAATATCCTGAGAAGCACGGATGATACTGCACTGAAAAGGCTCAATGTCTGGAATACAGAAGCCGCGCATATCGTTTTGGACACCGAGGGCGCTGAGGGCGATACCATCGTCCATTCCCTGTCCGAATACCGGGCTGCGATCAATAACGGCATCACCAATGTCAACGCAGATGGCACCACATCCGAGCTGGATATCAGCGTCGATGTCGCCTGGGATTCCGGGTCGGTTGCGCTCCTCGGGACCGAACACAACGATACGATTGAGGGATCATCGAAGGACGACTACCTGTATGGTGACGCGGGCGATGATCACTTCACCTATGACGACTTCATTAGCGGCAACGATATTATCGTCGGCGGAGAAGGGCGGGACATCTACAACGTCAATTATTTCCCGGCCAACTTCGGGGGCGGCAGCCGGGGCCATCATCTGATCACCGGGCCAGAGGCCGAAGATATCGCCGGCGACCTCCTCAACATCCACGTTCGCGACGACCGTGAGATCTGGTTCAATTCCTATGGCGACGATTTGGTCATCTCGCTTAGTGAAGACTTCTCCTTTACGGTCGAGGACTACTTCGTCGCACCGCAGGGATTGAGGACCAGCAGCCAGGCATTGAGCACCAACACAGATAGCTGGACCACTCTGGATGGATTGGCAAAAGCTGATCTGAATGCAATCCTTCAACAAGCGGGCAGTGCAGACTCGTTCGGGGTCAACGTCGTCTACTCGAACGGCGCAAACGTCGACTTCCGCCATGGTGCGCTGGGGAGCTTTGACAGCACGTCAGCTGCGTCACCGAGCAGCTATTTCACCACGCTGCGGGCCAATTACCACGCCTTCCGCAACTCGGACGACGTCTGGAAGACGCCTCAAAACGGAGATGAAACCAGCAGTTTCGGCGATGAGCTGGGTAAACTAACGGACGCAGAGAGCGGCGGTGCACTGCTCAGCTACGACGGCCTGTTCGACCTGAACAAACTCCTGAATATTCGCGATGTCGATCGAAACTCTCTGACCGGCATCAACGGGACTGAGGGCGATGATATCATCATTGGCTCGTCAGGTAAGGACAATATCGACGGCAAGGGCGGCGATGACATCATTGATGGCGGCTTGTCGGATGACACAATCGACGGCGGCACCGGCTTTGATCTCTACAGCCGCGAAGGCTATGGAATCGGTATCAAATTTGAGCTGGGTATCGGCCAGCACTCAGAGCACGTACGTTACAATGACGCCCACACCGGAGAAGAGGTGCTTCTGACGACTGCCGGCGTCTACAGCAATTTCGAAGGTGTGATTGCAACCTCTCTGGATGACAAGCTAATCGGCAACAACGATGCCAATTACCTGGAAGGTGGCGCCGGGGCGGACACGATTTCCGGCAAGGCGGGCAATGACGTCATCGTCGGCGGCGCCGGATTGGATGTATTGGACGGCGGCGCCGGCTTTGATGTTGCGAGCTACAAAGGGGAAGCATCTGCTATCCAGTTCGACCTCGCCTCGACCCAACCTGGGCATCAACAGTTTGCGCAATACTGGAATGGCAGCCAATGGCTTGCAGGCGACACGGTCAGCAATTTTGAAGGTGTTGTCGGAACCAGCCAGTCGGATATTCTGAGAGGTAATGCCGGTGGCAACTATTTTGATGGCGGCGCCGGGGCCGACCTGATCGACGGCAGGGAAGGCGACGACACCATTATCGGCGGCGAAGGCACCGATACAATGAATGGTGGCGAAGGCTTCGATGTTCTGAGCTATGAGGGCCATTCGACTGCCGTTCGTATCAACCTGGCCCAACAAACCTCCGAGCTGATCCCGTCGCCAACGAACTATATCGCCGGCGATCAGATTTCCGGGTTCGAAGGCGTCATCGGTTCCGACTTCGATGATGATCTGATCGGCACAGCAGGGCGAAACCTGCTGGAGGGGGGCGCTGGCAATGATCGGCTTACCGGGGGCGAAGGCTTCGATACCTTTGTGTTCCGCGCAGGTCACGGCACGGACCGGATCACCGATTTCACCGTTGGTGAGGACAAGCTGATGTTTGACTTTGGCGGCTCCGTGGCTGATTTTGACATCTCGGTCGTCGCAAGTGCAAATGGTCAGGAGACCCACACCCGTATCCAGACCTCGGATGGCGACCTGATCGACCTTCATGGCGTGGAAATCGACGAGCTGGGGGCAAACTCCTTTGTCTTTGTCTAACGCCGTGACCACAGCTGACCGGAAGCAGGAAAGAACGACCATGGATTCTCAACAGAACTTCCAGACCTATGGCAAGATCGCCTGGCTGTGGTCCAATTCCGTCCTGCACCGGGACTGGAGGGTCAGCCAGCAGGCAGGGTTTATCCTGCCTGCGATCGCCAGCCAGCAATATTACATAGTCGAAAGAGACGGTTTCCCAGTTGCGTATTGCAGCTGGGCGCTGCTCGACGAAGAGACGGAGGCGGCGTATATCCTCGATCCAAACCACCTCGACCCGGATCGCTGGAACAGCGGTGACCGGCTCTGGTTCATCGACTGGATTTCTCCGTTCTCACCGAAATACTCCTGGGCGCTGCGCAGCGCCCTGGTGAAGCGCTACCCGGACAAAGTGGCACGGGCGCTGCGGGTCAAGAAAGACAATCAAACCGCACGCATCGCCTCCTTCACAGGTCATGGCCTGGAAAAGCAGGAAAGCCGCGCCATCAAACGAAAATACTACGAAGACATGGTCGAAGGTCTGGCCAGCAATCCCAAGCTCGGTCAGGACTTCTTCCTCTCCGGTCTCAGCACCGAGGATTGATCGCGCGTCGATAGCTGCCCCCCGCCGCCCCGATATCAAATCCCGACCGCTCCCGGCCGGGGCGTCGGGGTGGCAACCCCGGGATCCACAGGATCTTCGCCTGTCACCGCCTCAGCAGCGGCGCAACCTGTCCTGCGATCAGATCCGACCCCCGCAGCGACGGGTGAATCCGGTCAGGCGCAATAAGCGACAGGTCGTCGGGGCGAAACACCGCATCCATATCGAGGAGCGTCACGCCCGCATCCGCTGCCGCCATACGCGCCAGCCGTTCCTCCAGAATTTGGTAGGGCGCAACACAGACCGTACCCGCGTATCGCGGAGAGGTGTAATAATCGAGCCAGATGATCCGCGATCCGCGACGGCGCAGATCCGAGACCAGTTCCGGGATGGCACCCTGCGTTCCGCTCGCGGAAATCAGCTGGTCAAGTTCGACATCGCAAACCTTGCAGCCACAATCGCGGCTGCGAAGGTCGTTGGCACCGCCATTCAGCACAACCCACTCCGCTGACACTTGTTTCAGCTGCGTGGGTATGTTCAACGCCCCGCGCCCGCCGGTCACCCGCGCAAGCGACAGCGAGACATCGCCAACCGGTTCGCCAAGCCGACTTTCCAGCCGATCCGCAACGGATCCACTGTCATTTCGGTTCCAGGCCATTACGGAGTCGCCCGCCACAACAATGCGCGCATTCTCAGGAACCCCGCGCCCGCAGGCCCCCAGAAAAACCAGGCCGATTATCAACCAGTACTTCATCTGCCTGAGCTAACTCGCATCGCGCAGAGGTCAATCCGACAGCGCCCTGTCAACGGGATCGACATCGCGTCAGAACAAGGCACGGCGCCCCCGCACCTGCTGAATGTCATGATTGAGACAGGCAGCCGTGCTATTTGGTGACCCCGGCAGGATTCGAACCTGCAACCTGCCCCTTAGGAGGGGGCTGCTCTATCCAGTTGAGCCACGGGGCCTGATCAGGGCCAGCCTGTTTACGCGATAGCAAACCCACCATGGCAAGACAATCCTGTGGAATTGGATTTTGCAACGGCTGAGCCCCATTGTGCAGCGCGCTCTGTCTGCGCTAACGTAACAACAACAACAATGTGAGGCCATCGACGTGACAACGGACAACAAGCGCCCGCTCACCCTTCGTGACGTATCCGAAGCCACCGGGGTTTCAGAAATGACCGTCAGTCGCGTGTTGCGGAACCGGGGCGATGTGTCGGAAAAAACCCGACAAAAAGTTCTGAGCGCCGCAAAGGAACTTGGCTACGTCCCGAACAAGATCGCCGGTGCGCTTGCCTCGAACCGGGTCAACCTGGTGGCCGTGATCATCCCGTCGCTGTCCAATATGGTCTTCCCAGAGGTGCTGACCGGCATCAACTCAGTGCTGGAAAACACGGATCTACAGCCTGTGGTCGGCGTGACCGATTACCAGCCGGAGAAAGAGGAGAAAGTCCTCTATGAGATGCTATCCTGGCGACCTTCTGGCGTCATCATTGCCGGGTTGGAGCACACGGAGGCGGCGCGCGCCATGCTCAATGCCTCTGGTATTCCGGTGGTGGAAATCATGGATACCGATGGCAAGCCGGTGGATGCGATGGTGGGGATTTCCCATCGCCGCGCTGGACGTGAGATGGCCAAGGCCATACTGAAAGCCGGCTATCGCCACATCGGTTTCATGGGCACCAAGATGCCGCTGGACCATCGCGCCCGCAAACGGTTTGAAGGCTTCACCGAGGCGCTTGCAAAAGAAGGGGTCGAGATCGAAGACCGCGCCTTCTACTCCGGCGGTTCCGCCCTCGCAAAGGGCCGCGAGATGACGCAGGAGATGCTGGAACGCTCGCCTGAGTTGGATTTCCTTTATTATTCCAACGACATGATTGGCGCGGGTGGCATGCTCTACCTGATGGATCAGAAGATCGACATCCCCGGTCAGATCGGTCTTGCCGGGTTCAACGGAGTGGAGCTGTTGCAGGGGCTGCCACGGCAGCTGGCCACGATGGACGCCTGCCGTCTGGAAATCGGACGCAAGGCGGCAGAGATCATCGCCGCGCAGCTGGATAACCCGGATCAGGAGATCGAAAAACACGTGACCCTGACCCCTACCATCACCTTCGGCGATACGCTCAAGCGGCGCTGATGGCGGTTGCGCGGCTGGACAATCGGGCCGCGCGGCGCCTGTTCATGGATCGGCACGCCCTGCTGGAGCAACCCAGCGGGCCTGCCAAGGGTGATGCGCTGCTGGAACTGATCACCCGGCTTGGCTTTGTTCAGCTGGACAGCATCAACACGGTGGCCCGCGCCCATGACATGATCCTGTTCTCCCGCAGGCCCAGCTATCGCCCTGCGGCGCTGAAACGGCTCTATGAACAGGAACGCCGCCTGTTCGAACATTGGACCCATGACGCTGCCGTTCTACCTATGGAGTTCTACCCGCATTGGCACTTGCGGTTTCGGCGCGACGCAGAGGTTCTGCGCAAGAGATACCGCAACTGGCGCCGCGACGGCTATGAGGCGAAGTTCCAGCATGTTCTGGACCACATTCGCGACCACGGCGCAGTCAGTTCCTCCGACGTGGGCAAGGATGAAGCCAAGGGATCCGGCGGCTGGTGGGACTGGCATCCATCAAAAACCGCGCTGGAATACCTCTGGCGCTCCGGCGCGCTGGCCGTGGTCGGACGCAGTGGCTTTCAGAAACGCTACGACCTGAGCGAACGGGTTATCGACACCCGTCACCTCCCCGCCCAAGGGTCGCCCGACCCGGAGAAAACGCTGGACTGGCTGTGCAATGCGGCGCTGGACCGTCTCGGCTTTGCCACCTCGGGTGAACTGGCTGCCTTCTGGGCGACGGTCTCACCGGCGGAATGCGCCGCATGGTGCAAACAGGCGCTGGCGGACGGGCAGATCGAACCTCTGGATATCACGCTTTCGGACGGGCGCAGCCGCCGTGTCTTTGCCCGCCCCGGCGCCGTCGGGCAGGCCGCCGCCCTGCCGCCACCACCGGGCCGAATGCGCCTCCTCAGCCCGTTTGATCCTGCCCTGCGCGACCGCAAACGCGCGGAGGGCCTATTTGGGTTTCACTACCGGATCGAGGTGTTCACCCCCGCCGAGAAACGACGCTACGGCTACTACGTCTTTCCGCTGATGGAGGGGGACCGTCTGGTCGGCCGCATCGACATGAAGGCACACCGGCAGGCGGGTGATCTGGCGGGCTGTCTACATATCACCGCGCTCTGGCCCGAACTGGGCATCAAATGGTCTCCGGCACGGCAGAACCGGTTGGAGGCCGAACTGGAACGAATTCGCCGGTTCACAGAGATGGAGCGGGTGACATTTGCGGATGGCTGGCAACGCGATCCGCTATGAGTTCGACTCTAACACCGGGCAAAACGCGCCCTAGGCGAGGTCGGGGCGCAGCGACGGCTCAATCACCGCACGGTAATCTGCGGGCGCAGGCCTGGCGCTGAAATCGCTCGGCTCGATAAAGACGCAGACGAATTTGCCCTCAAAACACAAAACACCGTCCTGCCGCGCTTCCACCCGGAAGGTCACGGATTTCTGCCCCAGCGCGACGGGCCAGACAGCACAGGCCAACCTGTGGCGCGGCGTGACGGGAGAGCGGAAATCAATGCTCATATGCACAAAGGGCGTGCCAGTACCGCGATCCAGTTCCATCTGATACCAGCCGTCACCATCCAGCTGCTGCTCCCACCAGGCATCAATCGCCTGCAACGCAAACCCCGGCAGATGACCGGTATAGGCGATACGCGCCGGGTCACAATCACCCCAGCCGACGCGGATTTCATGCACAAAGTCAGGGGTCTGGCTGTCGGTCATTCTGGGCCTCGGCTCTGGGGTGTCACGGTGTTCACAATGGGAACGGCCACCCGCCGGGACGGATGGCCACCTTGCAGGATCATCAACTTTCAGCGCATCAACATCAACGGCAACAGCGTGATGACTGGAAAGGCCACCAATATCACAACCCGGATCAGGTCAGAGGCGACAAAGAACATCACCGCCTTATAGGTGTCGACCATCCGGGTAGTGCGATCCATCGCGTTGATGACGAACAGGTTCATGCCCACCGGCGGGGTGATCAGGCCAACCTCGACCACGATCAGAACCAGAATGCCAAACCAGATGGCGACGTATTCTGTCTCCAGCCGGTTCGCCATGCCCTTGGTCACACGAATGCCCAGCTCCTTCATCTGGTCGCGGGTCAGTTCGGTGCCAGTGGCAATCGCCTCCTGGATCGAGGCGAGCATTTCAGCCCCCATCCCCTGTGGCACGCCAGCCCTCAGCACCTCCATCGCCGCATCGGCCTGCATCGCGGGCAGGTTCACCAGACCAAAATCCATCGCGGAAATAACCGGGTAAAAGATCGGGATAGTCAAAAGGATCATCGACAGGCTGTCCATCAGGCAACCAAAGACCAGATAGAAGGCGAGGATCAGCATCAGCACCACCCAGGGGCTGAGACCCTGGGAGACCACGAAATCAGCCAGCTCCTGCGGGACTTTGGTCAGGGCCAGAAACCCGTTGTAGAACCCCGCACCCAGCACGATGAAAAAGATCATCGCGGTCGAGCGCGCCGTCACCATGAAACTATCGGTCAGGGTCTCACGGTTGAGCCCACCGTTCAGCCAGGCAATCAGCCCGGTCCCCAAGGCACCAACCGCAGCGCCTTCGGTCGGCGTGAACCAGCCCAGATAAATCCCGCCGACGACCAGTCCAAAAACCAGAAGAACCGGCCAGACGTGGAACAGCGCCGCAAACCGCTCGCCCCAGGGTACCGGGGGGCGCGTCCCCGCGCTGCCGGGGAAAACCCGGACATAGACAGAAATCGCAATCACATAACCAATGGCGGCCAGAATACCGGGGATAAAGGCGGCAAGAAACAGCTTTGCGATGTTCTGCTCTGTCAGGATGGCATAGATCACCAGCACCACAGAGGGCGGGATCAGAATGCCAAGCGTACCGCCTGCCGCCAGCGTCGCCGTGGAGAAGCCCCCAGCATAGCCATAGTTGCGCAGCTCAGGCAGCGCGACACGTCCCATGGTTGCCGCCGTGGCCAGCGAGGAGCCACAGATCGCGCCAAAGCCCGCACAGGCCCCGATCGCTGCCATGGCAACACCGCCCTTCCTATGCCCCAGGAAGCCTTCAGCCGCCTTGAACAAAGCCGTGGACATGCCACCCAGCGTCGCAAAATGACCCATCAAGAGGAACATCGGCACGATGGTCAGCGAATATGAGGAGAAGGTGGAATAGGTCTCGCTCTTCATCCGGCCAAAGGCCACCTGAGTGCCATCTGTCACGATGATCAGCCCGACCAGCCCAACCAGAAACATCGAAAGGCCAATCGGAACCCGCAGGAAAATCAGCATCATCAGGACGGGAAATGAGGCAATCCCGATTTCAAGCGCAGTCACTGTTCGCCCTCCACGCCGTCCCAGACAAGGATGCGGCCAGTCATGAATTCAATCGTACGGACGGCGGCCATATAGAGGCCCACCAAGGCGGCCACGCTGGCCGCGACCAGACTGGCGGCATAGGCCCACCAGACCGGAAACTCGAGCAGAAAGGAGGTCTCGCCGTTCTCGAACTTGCTCAGCATCCCCGCGCCAAGCCGCACCGCAATCAGCACCAGCACAGCCGCAAAGATGATCTCAGTCGCCATCCGCAGGAACCGTTTGGCCCGCCGCGGGAAACTGTTGGTGACAATATCCACCGACGCATGGCCCGCCGTGATCTGGCACAGTGGCAAAAAGGCAAAGATCGCAAAGGCGACGCCTGCCTCGACAATTTCGAAATCACCATTGATCGGCCCGACACCGATGGCGATCAGCCACTCGGCCAGATCCGGCGCGATGCTCTGCATCAGGGCGCCATGCAGCCCCCCGTTCAGCAACCGCCCGGCAATCGACAGACAGGTCAGCAGGATCAGAAGCGATAAGACAATACCGCCCGCCATGGCCATTGTTCTGGCCAGTCCCATCATCAGCTTGTGCATGGAAAGCCTACCCTTTCAGGTGGGGTGGACCTGCGACAGATGCAGGCACAGGTCCACCAGTCTTGCGCTCAGTTAGTTATGCTGAGCGGTGTATTTGTCGATCAGATAGGTCGCCTGCTCCAGCAGCGCGTCGCCATCAATGCCTTTTGCCTTCATGTCGTCGAGCCACTGCTGGTAGATCGGCTTCGCGGCTTCGCGCCAGATCGCGGTCTGCTCTTCATCCAGCGTGATGACATTGTTGCCCTCATCCAGTGCGAACTCCCGCGCCGGATCATCGGCATCAGCCATGGTGCCACCGGCAAAGACCGAGAATTCCAGACCGGAGTTCTCATCCACGGCCTTTTTCAGATCATCGGGCAGGCTCTCATATTTCTCTTTGTTCATCGCCAGAACAAAGGTCAGCGTATAGAGCGCGCGGCCGGTGAATTCCGTGTGGTTCTCAACCAGCTCCGGCACCTTCAGCGCGGTGGTGACTTCCCACGGAATGGTGGTGCCGTCGATCACGCCCTTGGACAGGGCTTCCGGGATAGCCGGAACCGGCATACCCACCGGGGTTGCGCCCAGTTCCGTCAGCAGCGCGTTCACCGAACGGCCACCGCCGCGGATCTTCATCCCACGCAGATCATCCGGTTGCTCCACCGGATCCGTGGTATGGATGATGCCGGGGCCGTGAACCCAGGTGCCAAGGATCTTCACATCCTTGAATTCACCATCCTTCATATGCTCCTCGAACATTTCCCAATAGGCGTGCGATGCCGCACGCGCATTGGTCATCATAAACGGCAGTTCGAACACTTCGGTCGAAGGGTAGCGGCCGGGGGTATAGCCCACAACGGTCCAGACGATATCTGCCACGCCATCAATGGCCTGATCCATCAGTTCTGGTGGCTTGCCACCCAGCTGCATGGACGGATAGCGGTCGATCTTGATACGCCCCTGCGAAGACGCCTCGACCTTGTCGGCCCAGACATCCAGAATCAGCTTGGGCACATTTGCCTGCGCCGGCAGGAACTGGTGCAGCTTCAGCGTCACCTCCTGCGCCATCGCCGAGGTCGCGCCCATCACCATGAGTGCAACGGCCCCTGCCGCGCCAAGTAGTTGTCTCCGAGTGGTCATATGTTTCCTCCCTCTGACCTTATGTCTTTTCGTAACTATCGCGATCAGATGCCCCTGATGCAACAAACCCAACGCACAGCCTATCCGGCCATCCAGCCGTAAACGCCCCCTGACACCCTCAGCTATTAGGTGCATTTGTAACCATCAACAGATGATTATGTATCTGCACTGCATGATTTCGCGAAAATGCTTCAGCCTGCCGGATCGATGAAACAAAAATACGTTACAGAAATCTTCAAACAAGAAGTATTCAAGTTACACAAATCACGGCATGGTTGCATCTGATCGCTAAATTCGCCGCGCTGATCACATGACGCGCTATATTCGCCTATCGCAGCGACAGCCGCACAGATGTCAGCCCATCAATACCGCCTTCGATATGATCCCCTGCGACAACAGGACCAACCCCCGCCGGCGTGCCCGTCATCACCAGATCCCCCGGCCGCAGATGATAATACCCAGAAAGATGGCATAGAATCTCCTCGACCGACCAGATCAGCTCCGCGAGAGAGGCGTCCTGACGGATCTCTCCGTTCACCCGCAACCAGATTCGCTGCGTCTGAGGCTCCCCCCATTCCGATGCCGCACGCAGCGGCGCAAAGACACTGCCGCCCTCCAGATCCTTGCCCAGGCTCCAGGGGCGCTGCTTCTGGCGTTCGCGCAATTGCAGATCCCGGCGCGTCATGTCCAGCGCGCAGCCATATCCCCAGATCGCCGCCCGCGCCTCTGCGGCCGTCGCATCCCTGAGCGGCGCTGCAATCGCGACGACCAGTTCCATTTCGTGGTGAAAATTCTCCGTCCCCTGCGGATAGGGCAGCTCCGCGCCACTCAATACCGCGTGGCAGGCCGACTTGGTGAAATAGAACGGCTGCTCCCGGTCGACCTCCACCCCCATCTCCGCAGCATGGGCCGCGTAATTTCGCCCAACACAGAAAATGCGGCCAACCGGCCAGACCTCCTCGCGCCCCTCCAGCAGAATGGCAGGCACCGGCGGCAGATCGAACAACGGCTTAGACATGGTAGAGACCCTTCGGATTGGGGGAAATCGAACCGGCCAGACCCTCGCGATTCCCGCAGGTCACCACCGGCCACCAAACTCAGATGCCGCACCCTAGCAACCTCACCATAACAGCGCGACCCCCAACCGGATGATCCACCCGCCCGATCGCGGGACGCAGCTTACCGGCAATCGAGTCATCGCCCGGACCACCTCGTGAGCACCAGCACAACGGCAATTGTCGCTTGACACTCAAACCAGCCACCTATTAGTTCATATGCAGAACGAACTAATAGGTGATGTATGGAATCGACCCAGCAAACCTCATTTTCCAGGCAGGTGGCGCTGTACTCGGTCATGCAGGACATCATCCATTGCGGTCCGATCTCTCGCGCCTCAATCTCCAAGCAGACAGGATTATCGAAGCAGACAGTTTCCGAGTTGGTTCGTATCCTTGAAAGCGAAGGCTGGATTCGCGAGACGGGCCGGACCTCTGGTCATGTCGGCCGCACGGCGACCACCTATGAACTGATACCGGAAAGCGCCTTTATGGCGGCGGTCGATCTTGGCGGCACCAAGGTGCGCGTCGCGATCGTCGATCTCGCTGGTACTATTGTCGCCGAGGTCGTAGCCCCCACTCATCCAGATGGCGGGCGTCATGTGGCCGATCAAATAGGAGACCTGGTCAGCCGCGCCATCGGCGAGGGAAATGTGGCCGCCAACACTGTCAGACAGACAGTGGTCGGCTGCCCCGGTGTGCCGGACGTCCTATCCGGAAAGGTGAACTTCGCCCCCAATATTGCCGGAATCGATCAGATCGATTTTCGGGCCGCGGTATCAGAGGCAACGGGCACAAAGACGCTGCTTGAGAACGACGTTAACCTCGCAGTACTCGGCGAACACTGGCTTGGCGCAGGCCATGGCATCGACAACGTTGCCCTGATCGCGTTCGGGACCGGGGTTGGCGCAGGGCTGATCGTAAACGGAGCGCTTGTAAGAGGCGCATCAGGAGCCGCCGGGGAACTTGGCTATCTACCGTTCGGCGCTGATCCTTTCGAGGAAGAATCCCTGCGGGTCGGGGCGTTCGAACGAGTGTCGGCCACGCATGGCATTCGCGCGGCATATCTCGCCACAACTGGTAAAGATGTCGACGTACCGGCGATATTTGATGCCGCCGCGTCTGGTGAGGTCGCGGCTCGGGAAGTCCTCGATAAAGTCGCAACTCAAATGGCGCGGGCAGTTGCGGCAATTGGCGCCGTGGTGGCGCCCGAGGTGGTCATCCTCGGCGGAGCAATTGGGTCCCGTCCCGAAATCCTGACCGCGACCCGCGATGAGCTGAAGCGCTGCTTTCCTTTCCCGATCAGGATCGAACCTGCCCAACTCGGCCATCACGCCGCGCTGAGCGGAGCCGTCGCTGTTGGACTGACCGAATTGCATACCGAGTTGTTCGCCAAATCTGCGCCCGGCGCGGTCATTACTCTGCCGACCCCGAAACAGGGCAAACTTGCGGGTTCCGCAGAATGACGGCGCATGGCCCCCTGATCACGCTCCTGAGCCAACATCTTGACCGGGCGGTGGTCAACGATCTGCTGGCCCGGGCTGTTCGCGCCGCTTCCGTGACTGGGGACGAGGTCGCGATGGTTGACATGCTGCGTCCCGAAATGGAGCGTCTATCGCTGTCGCCCTCGGTCGAAGACTTCAGTCCAGGGAGGCCGAACATCACAGGACGGCGCGAGGGTGGCGATGGTCCTGACCTTCTTTTCATCGGACATACGGACGTTGTTCATCCGGGCAACTGGAGCGATCATTGGGCTGGCAAACCACAACAGGACCCCTTTGGCGCGACAATCATCGACGGCGAACTGTGGGGGCGCGGCGCTGCCGATCTCAAGGCTGGCATTTGCACATCGCTCGCCGCTCTCGATCTTCTGGACCGGGCGGGTATCCGCCTTCTGGGAACGGTGTCTTTCGCATTTGTCGGAGATGAGGAAAGCGGCGAACCCGGCAGCGGAAAAAGCGCAGGCGTTCGCCATTGGACAGAAAGCGTGCTGGCGGGCGGACTGCCGCGTCCGGATCTGGCGGTCTATGTCGAACCTACCCGCCTGCAGATCCTGCCGGTGCAGATCGGATTTTATATCGCGGAGATCGTGCTGACGGGCCAATCCGCCTATTTTGGCCGACCGGAGCTCGGCCGCGACGCCCTGAAGGCCGCGCACAAGGTCCTTCAGGCGATTTGGGATCACTCGGATCGAATTTCGGCCGCTGGCAGCCATCCGCTTCTGGGGCGCAGCAACATCCTTGTAACGGGGCTTGAAGCCGGGGGGCTGATTGCTGTTCCCGGAGAATGCCGCTTTTCGCTGATTGGCAAGCTTCTGCCCGGTGACGACCTTGATGCCGCCACCTCGGAACTGGAAGCCGTGATCCGCGCCGCAATTGCTGAGGACATCCGCGTCAAAATAGATTTCACCGCCGGTCGCGACCATCCGCTAGGCGGCTCCCCGGCCGGGATCGAAGCCGATCATGAGATGGTCCGGCAGCTCTCTGCTTCCATCGCGGCCGTACGGCCCGATCGCGGTGCAGTTGAAGGTGCGCCCTTCTGGTCGGAAATGCCCTTTCTGACAGCAAAGCTCGGCGTACCGACTGTCTATTGCGCACCTGGCGATATCAGCATCTGCCATACGAACCACGAACGCGTTCCCCTGCAGGATTACCACGACGGGATTGTCGCCTTCGCAGCCTTCATCGCACTCACATGTGGAATTCGGTCCGACTGAACACAGGGGCCACAACAGGGAGAGAGACCATGAATTGCACTTCCAGAAATCTTCTTGCATCGTTGTCGGTACTTGCCTTCATGGCAATGCCTGCATCGGCCCAGACCGTCGGACCCTCGGGCGAGGCGGCAACCCCCTCCTCGACTGTGATTGTTGATGATGCGCAGGCGAGCCAGCTGCAATCCCGGGGCCTTAGGGCGGCGCTGCTCTGGCACGATCAATCCGACTTTGTGAACGCGGTTACCGCAGGCGCAACCGATGAATTCACCCGGCTTGGTATCGAGGTGGTTGCCACGACATCAGCCGGCTTTGACAGTGCGCGTCAACTTGCGGACATCGAAACCGCGCTCGCGCTCAACCCCGATATCATCTTGTCCCTGCCGCTCGACCCCGTGGCATCTGCGTCGGCCTTCAAGAAAGCACGCGACGCCGGTGTCGAGTTGGTTTTCCTTTCCAACCTCCCGTCCGGCTACGAGCATCCTGCCGACTATGCCGCCATCGTGACCGACGATCTGTTCCAGATGGGCAAGCAGGCAGCCGACATTCTGGCGGGCGCGATAGGCGGCACAGGCGACGTGGGCTGGATCTTTCACGACGCCGCTTACTACGTGACGAACCAGCGCGACAATGCCTTCAAGACGACGATCGAAACCCACTATCCCGGGATGGAGATTGTCGCCGAGGCCGGTATCAGCGATCCCGCAAGGGCAGAGGAAATCGCGAATGCCATGCTGTTGCAGAACCCCAACATCGGTGGGATCTACGTGACATGGGCAGGTCCGGCCGAAGGTGTGCTCGCCGCGCTGCGCGCAAACGGCAACAGCTCAACCCGTATCGTGACGCTCGACCTGTCTGAGCCGATTGCTCTCGATATGGTCAAGGGCGGCAATGTCGTCGGCATCGTTGCCGATGAGGCCTATGAGCTCGGGCGCGCCATGGCCGCTGCCGGGGCGCGCGGGGTTCTCGACCTCGACAACCCGCCCTTTGTCGTTGCACCGGCCGTCTCGGTTACCGCCAAAAATGTCAACGAAGGTTGGAACCAATCGCTGAATCTGGATGCGCCGCAATCGGTTCTCGACGCGCAGCAATAATCTACCCCCGCTGCGCCCGGAGCGATCCGGGCGCAGGCCCAGATGAATTCCCGCAATTGGACGGAGACCATGTCGCCAAAATTTCCTAACCGGGCCGTTCTGCAAGGGCTGATCGTCTATGCGGGTTTCGTGCTCATTTTCCTCTTCTTTGCCGCGATGCTTTGGGACCGTGGCTTCCTTTCCCCCCAGAACCTGACGAACATCGTCTTACAGACAGCTCCGGCAACGGTGCTCGCGATTGGACTGGTCTTTGTCTTGGCAGCGGGCGAGATCGACCTTTCGTTCGGTGCCGCGGTCGCACTTTCGGCGATCGTCGCCGCGATGGTCATGCGGGTCGCGCCCTGGCCTATTGGCGTCGCCGCAGGGCTGGCAACAGGCATGGCGGTGGGCTTTGTCAACGGGGCCATCGTCGCCTATGCCCGGCTTCCCTCCTTCCTTGTTACATTGGCCACGATGGGTGTCGTAGCGGGCATCGCGCGTGAATTGTCCAATTTGCAATCCATCCCGGTCACCGCCGATGCTTTCATCGGCATTTTTGGCGGCGGAAAACTGTTCGGCATCCCCTCGCTTGTGATCTGGACCTTTCTAGCGCTGTTGATCGGACATCTAGTTTTTCGTGAAACGCGCTATGGGGCCCATGTCTTGGCAACCGGCGACAATCCACGCGCGGCCCTTGTCTCGGGCATCCGCGTCGCTCGCCTGCGGTTGTCGGTGCTTATGGTATCCGGGGCCTGCGCCGGCTTGGCTGGTCTGCTTTATGCCGGACGTCTCCAGTCAGCCCGCTACACCTTGGGCGAAAGCGATCTGATGACTGTCATCGCCGCCGTCATCGTGGGCGGCACCGCCCTGAACGGCGGACGAGGCAGCGTTCCTGGCGCGCTCGTTGGAAGCCTGATGATGGGCATGCTGTCCAACGGGCTGATCCTGATGGGGCTATCTGTTTCTTGGCAGATGATCATCAAGGGCCTGATCGTTCTGGCCGCCGTCGCCGTTTCACTACGCGAACCGAACCGCTGAAAGGAAAACAGACATGTTCCTCGATGTCCTTCGCCGTCGAAATCCCGATTTCGTCCTCGCCGCGCAGATGCTGCACAGGACGGGCGAAATCCCCGCGAACTCTTACGTTCTTGATCTGGACGCGGTTGCAGAAAACGCACGCCTGATCCGTGCGGAAGCCGATAAGTTTGACCTCAAGGTCTTCGCGATGACCAAGCAGGTGAGCCGCAACTCGGGGTTTTGCCGCGCCGTGATGGCTGGCGGCATTGATCGCGCGGTTGCTGTCGATATGGCTTGCGCCATCGCTTGCCATAACGCCGGGTTGAAAATCGGGCACCTCGGCCATCTCGTGCAGGTACCGCGCGCAGAAGCCGCGATGGCAGCGCGACAACTTACGCCCGATTACTGGACCGTGTTTTCGCAGGCCAAGGCGGCAGAGGCGGCAGAGGCCGCACTGGCAGCCGGACGCGAACAACCACTGCTTGCCCGTGTGCAGACCGCCGGAGATACATTCTATCGCGGTCATGAAGGTGGGTTTCCCGCGGAGGATGCGGTCGCAGCCGCAGGCTGGATGTCCCAGCTGAGCGGCGCGCGTTTCGCTGGCATCACCACGTTTCCTGCGCAGCTCTATGACCACACCACAGGCAAGATTAGACATACACCAAACCTTGGCACCCTGAAGCGGACCGCTGATGCTCTGCAGCGCGCGGGCTTTGACAAGATCGAAATCAACGCACCCGGCACGACATCTCTTGTCACACTTGAGGCGCTTGCTGAAGCCGGAGCAACCCAGGTCGAACCCGGCAACGGGCTGCACGGCACGACACCTCTCCATGCCGTCGAGGATCTGCCTGAGATGCCAGCTGTTCTCTACCTCAGCGAGGTCAGCCACCTTCATGGCGGCCGCGCCTATTGCTTCGGCGGAGGTCTATATGTCGATCCGGTCTTTCCCGAATATGACATCAAGGCATTGGTCACCACATCCCCCAGCGTAGACACTACTGATTTGAGATGCGTCGAGATCCCGCCACCATCTGCGATTGACTATTACGGGATGATCGACGCCACAGGCGCCAACGCTCCCGCACCCGGTGACACGGTCGTTTTCGGCTTCCGCGGCCAGGCCTTCGTCACCCGCGCCCACTCGGTCGGCATCGAGGGCGTATCGAAGGGCAAGCCGCGCGTGGTGTCGATCGAAAACAGCTACGGGCAGGCAGAACCCTGGCCCAGAATCCGGAATGCGACAAGATGACCCCGGTTCTTCAACTCAGAAATATCCGCAAATCCTTTGGCGGAGTCACGGCGATCCAGGATTTCTCGCTCGACATGCTCGCAGGTGAAGTCGTGGCACTTGTCGGCGACAACGGCGCCGGCAAATCAACTCTCATCAAGATGATCTCAGGTGTCTACACACCCAGTTCAGGCGAGATGCTTCTGGATGGAAAGCCAGCAAACTTTCCTGACGCTTCAGTTGCTCGGGAACGGGGGGTAGAGGTTGTCTATCAGGATCTGGCACTGGCCGATCAACAGACTGTCTATATGAACCTCTTTCTTGGTCGTGAACCCGTGAAGGGGCCGCTGCGGCTGCTTGATCGCAAGAGAATGATCGCCGAAACGGACGCGCTTGTTCGTGAACTGGATGTGCGCATCCCGTCCGCATCCGCTACGATTCGCGACCTTTCAGGGGGACAACGCCAGGGTGTCGCAATCGCACGCGCAACGCATTGGGCAAGAAAACTAATCCTGCTCGACGAACCCACTGCCGCGCTTGGCGTCGCTGAAACCGCCCGGGTCGAAGCAACAGTTGAATCGCTGAAAGCACGCAACCTCGCAATCTTCATCGTCTCCCATAGTCTCGATCAGGTCTTCCGCCTGTCGGACCGTATCTGTGTCCTGCGTCGCGGCGAGCAGATCGGGATCCGCGAGACAGACAAGACGGACAAGAATGAAATCGTCTCGATGATCACCGGCGTCTCAAAATGAAACAGGCTGGCGGTCGCACTCGCCAAAGACAGCGCGCCTAAGGATCGGGCGACCACAGATCATTCCCTTGAGGCAAGTCTTGCAAATGTCGTGAACACGGAAGGCGTTGCGCTACCGCTGCGATCGCACCTATCAGCGCAACAGCATTCGATTGTTCATCAGAAAAACGTTAGTGTATCAGACTGTTCGCCCCGATCAGGATCGAAGCGCCCACAAACACCGTCAAGGCAATCGACAACATCCCGGCGCAGACACCCGCCAGCACGATGATCCCATCCCGTTCCAGCAGCCCGATGCTGGCAACAAACAGGGCAATTGCTGGAAACCAACCGCTGAGCGGCAGCGGCACGAACAGCGCCAGGGAAACCAGAAACAGCAGGCCTCCGGTCAGCTGTTCTCTTCGTGGCTGAAACACCGCCCGCAGGCGCGGTCGGGCAACCCGTTCCAGCCGCCGCGACACGGGGCGCAAGCGCAGCACGATACGGCGCATGCCTGTGCCGGAAAACCGGATCCGCGCGATACGTCGCGGCAGCCGGACGCTGGAAAATCCCAGTCCCATCTGCGCGCAGAAAAACAAGAGCGGCAGAGCGGTGACAAGGGTTGACCCTGGAGGCAAAGGAAGAAGATTGATCAGGCACGACAGCAAGATTGCCCATCCGAAGGACCTGTCGCCAAGCTGCTCCAGAAAGGTGCCAAGCGCGATATGATCGGAGTTTTGATGGTAGCGGATCACGCGCAGCAGCGTGAAGGAGAGAGAGCGCTTCCTGATCAAGCCTATAGCACCGGGACATCCAGAAACAGCTTTCACATTCGCCTCGCAACTCGGACCGTGCCTGCCTCCTGCTTAGCGCCTTGCTGTGTCTGCGGCAACCGGCTTCGCAGCTGAGACAGCCGCACCGACCCTGTTCCAGAGTTCCTCGGCAACAACCCCAATGGGCTGTTCCCTGCGCCGCATCTTGAATATCACTGTCCGTCGCAGCGGGAACCCGTCCAAGTTCAGGGACAGCAAAGCCCCGGAACGCCGCTCCTCCTCTGTCATGTGATCTGGCAGACCGCCCCAGCCAAGCCCGGCGAGGATCACCTTTTTCTTGGCCGCGAGATCAGACACCGTCCATTTCAGGCTCCCGGACAAGAGATCGCGGCTTTGGTCATGCGCCGCGCCGCCGGTGCCGGCGGCGACCACCTGCACATGACTTTGCATTTCGGATGCCGACAAGGCGTGGGGGCCGACGGGCAGGTTCAAGGCGGGGCTGGCCACCGGCCGGATCGTGACCTCGGCAACCGGCTCTGCCTCCACGTCGTCCAGCGGCACCCCGTCAAGCGACGCAAGCGCGATATCCGCCTTGCCCTCCATCAGCCGGGCAATCGGGCCGCCCATCATTTCCATGCGCAGCCGGAGGTGGGTCGCAGGGTGGCGCCGCCCGGTCTCCGCAAGCGCCGGCAGCAAAGGGTCCAGATCCATGGTGGCACTGACGGCAAGCGTCAGTTCCGGTTCTTCGCGGGCGCGCAGCCGGGCGGCGGTAGATCGAAGCCCCTGCATCTGCCGCAGCACCCGCGACGCCTCGCGGTAGAAGATTTCGCCCGCCGGGGTCAGAGACGGCCGGTAGGCTTCGCGGCTGAACAGCTCCAGCTCCAATTCCTCTTCCAGCAGGCGGATTGCATGGCTGATGGCCGACTGGGATTTATTCAGACGCTCCGCCGCGCCGCGGAAGGTGCCGGTTGCGACAATGGCCTCGAGGGCAAGGAGCTGGTCGTGTTTCATCGGCTTCCAACATGATCAGATTGCCTAATCGTTATGCTGCAAACACAATATTATCAATCAATCATATCTGAAGGTAGTCAGAGGGCATCACTGCAACAGGAGACTGTCATGAAACTCTACTACAAACCCGGTGCCTGCCCGCTGGCCAGCCATATCGCCCTCTATGAAACCGGCCGCCCGTTTGACATCGAAGCCGTCGATACCGCGGCGGGGCGGACCGAAAGCGGCGCAGATTACCGTGCGATCAACCCCAAAGGCTATGTTCCGGCCCTGGGCCTGGACGATGGCAGCGTCCTGACTGAAGGGGCGGCGGTTTTGCAGTATATCGCGGACAGCCATCCGGAGGCAGGTCTGGCGCCGGCGGCCGGCACCTTGGGCCGGGCCCGGATGCAGGAACAGCTCAACTGGATCGGGACCGAGCTGCACAAGGCCTTTAGCCCGCTGTTCCGCGAGGGCACGTCCGAAGCCGGCAAGGACGACGCGCGCAGCGCGGTTGCGGACAAGTTCGATTTCATCGAGGCCCAGCTGGCGGATGGCCGCGAGTGGCTGGTCGAGGGCCGGTTCTCGGTGGCCGATGCCTATCTGTTCGTGGTCTCGAACTGGGCGAACTTCACCGGCATCGACCTGGCCCGCTGGCCCAATCTGGCCGCCTTTGTCAGCCGCAGTGCTGCCCGCCCGTCGGCCCAGGCGGCGATGCGCGCAGAGGGCCTGATCCAATGACGCCTGCCGCCCACAATGAGGTCGGCGCCCTGATGGAGGCCTATTTCGAGGGCCTCCATCAAGCCGACAGCGCCCTGCTGCGCAAGGTTTTTCACCCGCAGCTGGCCTATGTCTGCGCCACCGAAGGCGATGAACTTTTTCTGGATCTTGAGACTTACATGGCCCGCGTCGACGGGCGTGTGCCGCCGGCCGAACGCGGTGAGGCGCGCGAGGAGGAGATTCTGGAGATCGCCTTTGCCAGCGACCGGCTGGCCCGTGTCAGCGCCCGGATGACCATGATGGGGCGGGATTTCCACGACCTGCTGACCCTTGTCCGCTACGGTGCCGAATGGCGTATCGTGGCCAAAGTGTTTTCCTATGTTCCGCGAAAGGACTAACCGATGCCTTATGTGAATATCAAAGTCACCCGCGAGGGCGGCCCCGAAGGCACCGGCCCAAGCGCAGACCAGAAGGCGCAGCTGATCGCCGGGGT
Organism: Phaeobacter sp. JH20_34; assembly: GCF_048056095.1. Taxonomy (NCBI): domain Bacteria; kingdom Pseudomonadati; phylum Pseudomonadota; class Alphaproteobacteria; order Rhodobacterales; family Roseobacteraceae; genus Phaeobacter; species Phaeobacter sp. JH20_34. Next base: position 155,349 of record NZ_JAYMWT010000011.1, read on the forward strand.
GACGGGGCTGCTGCAGGATATTCTGGGCAAGACCCCGGCAACCACATTTGTGGTGATCGACGAGGTTCCGCTGGAAGACTGGGGCGTCGGCGGCCTGCCGGTGCAACAGTACCGCAAGCAGGCGCAATAGAGACGCAGCGGACAGAAGCGCTGAGGGCGACCTGTCCAGTGCCCCGGGCGCCGATGACTTTTGCGGTGGAGGGCGTACCGGCCAGCGCTGTCTCAATTGCCGCCAGGCGTTGCAGAACCGGGCTCATGGCTGGGCGTTGTTTGTATTGCGCACCCTAACGCCTGACGATAGTAGAGCTGAGCCGCCGGGCACGCTGTCTCCTTCTGGTTGCTTTCATCTGTGAATTTTAATGTCACGACATGTCTATCTATATTTATGCATTCATCGACATAGTCACGGGAAGGCTGACCCGTTTTCCGACGCGACAACTCATTTACTGACGCAATTCCCCTTGAAGGAAAATTTCATGGCTAAAGGTTTGAACTCTGTCTCATCATTTCTCCAGATCGGAGATCAAAGAGTCGACGGCTTGTTTTTTGGGCAAAAATGGAGCGATGATACTATTCACTATGCCTACCCGTCTGAGCCCGGTGTCTATAATTATTCAGCTTCTTATAATGAGGCAGCTGCGTTTTCAGAGGTTTCCGATCTGCAGAAATCTGCGATCAAATTCGCTTTGGACTCTGATCTCGGCCCCGCCGCAGCAAGGGGCTTTTCTGTTGAAGGTATTACAAAGCTGAATATTGAGCATGACGCAACACCGGATACGACCAGCCCGGAGGCTATTCGGTACGGCAACACGTCCTCACCCGATGTTCTCGGTGCTCATGGATATTACCCGCAAAACAGTCCAACCGCAGGGGACGTCTGGTTTGGAAACACGGTTTACCGATCCCCGGCAGCGGGCAACTACGCCTGGCATACTGTGCTGCATGAAACCGGACATGCTCTGGGACTGACGCATTCACATGAAAACATTAACGGATTCGGTGTTGTTCCATCTGAGTACGACCACATGGAATACACGATCATGAGCTATCTGAGCTACGAAAATAGCCCGCTAGGTGGATATAGAAATGAACCCTCGAGCTTTGCACAAACCTACATGATGCTGGATATCGCGGCCCTGCAGCATATGTATGGTGCCGATTACACCACCAACAGCAACGATACAGTCTACAAGTGGTCCCCCAATTCAGGCGACACTTTGGTCAATGGTGAAATTGCAATCGATGCGGTCGGCAACCGGATTTTCGCCACCATCTGGGATGGGGGCGGCGTCGACACCTATGATCTTTCAGCCTACGCCGAGAATCTAAACATTGATCTGAACCCCGGCGAATCCTCACGCTTCAGCGCTGAACAGACGGCCCATCTGGGATATGGATATAACGCTAGCGGCAATATCTACAATGCACTTCTCCATAATGGTGACAGGCGTTCGCTGATCGAAAATGCCATAGGTGGCACTGGCAACGACGTAATCGCGGGCAACATCGGCTCCAATTTACTGCGTGGTGAGGGTGGCAACGACACCATCACAGGCGGTGCAGGTAATGATACCGTCTTTGGCAATACCGGAAATGACCATATCAGCGGTCAAGATGGTGATGACCGGATGCTGGGTGGCAAGGGCAACGACACAGTCTTTGGCGGCACTGGCAACGACGAGTTGCTGGGAAATCAGGACGACGACGTGCTGAATGGCAAAGAAGGTGCGGACACGCTTTACGGCGGTTCCGGCAATGACACTCTGAATGGAGGTACCGGCGCCGACAGTATGTCAGGAGGCACAGGCAACGATACCTACTGGGTGGACGATGCCGCAGACCAGGTGGCCGAAAATGCGGGCGCAGGTCAGGACCGGGTCAATAGCTCAGTAACTTTCGATCTGACTGCTCACAGCGCACATATCGAAGACCTGACCCTCACCGGAAGTGCCAACATCAATGGCACTGGCAATGAGGCGGACAACTCGATTTCCGGCAACACTGGCGCCAATATTCTGCGTGGTGAGGGCGGCAATGACGTCATGACAGGTGGTGACGGAAATGACACTGTCTATGGCAATACCGGAAATGACCATATCAGCGGTCAAGATGGTGATGACCGAGTGCTGGGTGGCAAGGGCAACGACACAGTCTTTGGTGGCACTGGCAACGACAAGTTGCTGGGAAATCAGGACGACGACGTGCTGAATGGCAAGAGCGGCCGGGACACGCTTTACGGCGGTTCCGGCGACGATACTCTGACCGGCGGCAACGGTGCCGACACATTTGTATTCACGAAGGGAGAAGACGCCGACCGGATCACCGATTTTGGCCTCGGCAATGACACGCTTTTACTGAGCGGGTTCAGTTTCTCTACTGAGCAGGATGCGCTTGGCTATGCAAATGACGTGTCAGGGAGCGTGATTTTCGACTTCGGTGATGGTGACAGCATAACCCTGTTGAATCTGCAGCTACAGGACCTACATAGCAATATCGTCTTCACCTAGTAGGTTCACTGATCGACCGCAGGCGGGCTGCGCGGGCAACCGCATAGCCCGCCCTCTGCTTCCAGGCTTTCGGACTAGATGTCACAGCCAAGGAGGGCTCGACTGTGCTAAGGCGGCTGGCGTCCCGTCTGAGAACAGGCAATGTAACTATAGCAGTATGGGAAACGTGCTGCTTCCGAGCAATCAAAGGAGGCGGATCTTCAATACAGTATTCACTCGGCGCTCTGGCCGAGATCTACCGGCATAGTACAAATACGAATGTTCAGTGGATTGATCTTATTGGAGGAAGTGGTGAGCCGTGCAGGATTCGAACCTGCGACCCACTGATTAAAAGTCAGTTGCTCTACCAACTGAGCTAACGGCCCACTTCTTCTTCGGAACATCGTGTTGTTCCCTGGTCGCTCTTTAAGGACATAATCCAAAAGGATCAAGCACTTAATTTGCTTCGGAGCGGCGCGACCGTGTCAGTCATGCTGTCCCGATAGGCGGCGTATCTAGGGGTAAGGGCTGAGACGGTCAACCCCTTTTTTCAACTTTCTTGCCACAAGGCTGGATTCATCTTCGACGGAGGTCTATATGCGCGAAATGACCACAGGATCAGACACCCGCTTGCCCTTCATGAAGATGCACGGCCTCGGCAACGACTTCGTTGTTGTGGATGCCCGTGACATGTCGTGGCCCATCACACCGGCCATGGCCGCCGGAATCGCGCACAGGCAGATGGGCGTGGGATTCGACCAGCTCACCGTCATCACCCACGGCGAGGAAGACGCACATCTGACCTTCTACAACGCCGATGGATCCACCTCGGCCGCCTGCGGCAACGCCACCCGCTGCGTGGCCCGCTACCTGATGCAGCAGACCGGACGCGAGGCCCTGCGTCTGACCACCGATCGCGGCCTGCTTCATGCAAGAGACGCAGGAAACGGGCTGACCGCCGTCAACATGGGCCAGCCACAGCTGGACTGGCAGGATATCCCGCTGGCAGAGCAGATGGACACGCTGGAGCTGCCGATTGAGGGGGCGCCAACCGCCACCGGCATGGGCAATCCGCATTGCACCTTTTTTGTCGAAAACGCCGAGCTGATCCCTCTCGCCGAATTTGGCGCGCGCTACGAGCATCATCCGCTTTACCCTGAACGCACCAATGTGCAGGTCGCCCATCTGGTCGGCACAGATCACATCCGCATGCGCGTCTGGGAACGCGGCGTCGGCATCACCCTGGCCTCGGGCTCCTCGTCCTGCGCCACCGCAGTGGCCGCAGCGCGACGCGGGCTGACCGGTCGCCATGTGCAGATAGATCTGGATGGCGGCACGCTCTGGATTGACTGGCGCGACGATGGCGTCTGGATGACCGGCCCGACCTGCCACGTGTTCGACGGCAGCTTCACCCGCGACTTTCTGGAAAGCCTCTCAACATGAGCGCGCCCAAATTCACCACGCTCGGCTGCCGCCTGAACGCCTATGAAACCGAAGCGATGAAAGAGCTCAGCCAGCAGGCAGGGCTCAGCAACGCCGTGGTGGTCAACACCTGTGCCGTCACCGCCGAGGCCGTGCGCAAGGCACGGCAGGAGATCCGCCGCCTGCGCCGTGAAAACCCGGAGGCGCCGATCATCGTCACCGGTTGCGCCGCCCAGACCGAACCGGAGACCTTTGCCGCAATGGAAGAGGTCACCCGCGTCATCGGCAACACCGAAAAGATGCAGGCCAAAACCTGGCAGCAGATCGCCAAGGGACCGGACTTCATCGGCACCACGGAAAAGGTGCAGGTCGACGATATCATGTCGGTGACCGAGACCGCAGGCCATCTCATTGACGGTTTCGGCACCCGCAGCCGCGCCTATGTGCAGGTCCAGAACGGCTGTGACCACCGCTGCACTTTCTGCATCATCCCCTATGGTCGCGGCAATTCCCGCTCCGTCCCTGCCGGTGTGGTGGTCGATCAGATCAAGCGGCTGGTGGACCGGGGCTATAACGAGGTTGTCCTGACCGGCGTCGATCTCACCTCCTGGGGCGCCGACCTGCCCGCCACGCCCCGTCTGGGCGATCTGGTGATGCGGATCCTGAAACTGGTGCCGGACCTGCCGCGCCTGCGCATCTCCTCCATCGATTCGATCGAGGTGGACGAGAACCTGATGCAGGCCATCGCCACAGAGCCGCGGCTGATGCCGCATCTGCACCTGTCGCTGCAACACGGCGATGATCTGATCCTGAAACGGATGGCCCGCCGCCACCTGCGCGATGACGCGATCAAATTCTGCGAAGACGCCCGCCGCCTGCGCCCGGAGATGACCTTTGGTGCCGATATCATTGCAGGCTTTCCGACCGAGTCGGACGCCCATTTCGAGAACTCGCTGAAACTGGTTACCGACTGCGATCTCACCTGGCTGCACGTCTTCCCCTATTCCAAGCGCGAGGGCACCCCGGCCGCCAAGATCCCCAATCAGGTGAATGGCACGGTGATCAAGGAGCGCGCCGCCCGTCTGCGCGCCGCCGGTGACGTGCAGGTACAGGCCCATCTCACCGCGCAGATCGGCCGCAGGCATCGCATCCTGATGGAAAACCCGCACATGGGCCGCACCGAGCAATTCACCGAGGTCAGCTTTGAAACCCCGCAGGTGGAGGGCGAGATCGTCGCCACCACCACCACCGGCATCAGGGGAACCCAGCTCACTGCCTGAGGCCGCGCGTCGACGCATTGAAGCCGCACACAGGCAGCACTCTGGGTGCCACTCCTACTGCGAAGACAGTCTTGCCCCTCCCGCATCGATGCCGGAGGATGGCAGGATCATGAGCCTCATCCTCTTCCTTCACGGCCCCTCCAGCAGCGGCAAATCCACCCTGGCAGCAGAACTGCGCCGCCAGTCACCCCGCCCCTTCCTGCACCTCTCCATTGATCACCTGCGCGGCAGCGGCGCCTGGCGCCAGGTCGATTATCCCGACTGGCAAGCGGCCCGCCCCGCCTTCTTTGACGGGTTCCATCGCGCAGTTACAGGCTTTGCCGACGCCGGTAATGATCTGATCATCGAACATATCCTCGACACTCCCGGCTGGCACAGCCAGTTGCAGGACCTGCTGGCGGACCACCAAATGCTGTTCGTCGGATTGCGCCCCTCTCTCGCCGCGCTGCACCAGCGCGAGCAGCGCCGGGGTGACAGGCCGCCGGGCAGCGCCGCGGCGGATGCCGCTCATGTCCATGCCGGGATGCGGTATGATCTGGAGTGCGACGGCACCCGCGACACCGAACAGCTTGCGCGCGACATCCTCACTCGCATCAACCAGCCGCTACCCGCCTCCGGGTTTTTCCGCTAGCCGCACATCAGGACGCACCGCCCGCTGTCATCTTTCCCGAAATACTCCGGGGTGAATGCCCGCAGGGCAGAGGGGCAGCGCCCCCAATACGAAAAACCCCCGCAGGGTCACACCATGCGGGGGTTCGTAATTGCTCAGGAAAACCGGCTTAGCTGGTTTTCTTGCCTTTGTGCGGCGCCCACAGACGCTTGTTGGTGAGATACAGCAGCACCGACAGCAGCGTCAGGAACAGCACGCCGACAAAACCGGCCTGCTTGCGCGCCATCATTTTCGGCTCTGCCGTCCACATCAGGAAGGCCGCGACGTCCTGCGACATGGCTTCCACATCGTTGGCGTGGCCATCGACGAACTCAACCTGCTCATCCGACAGCGGCGGTGCCATTCCAATCCAGCTGCCCGGCGCCATGCGGCCAACTTCCTTTTTCTCTACCTTGACCGTACCGTCCTCTTGTTCGATTTCGGTCTCTTCGTAGATCTTGCATTCGTCCGGATAACCACCAGATGCAAAGGCTGTGTTGTAATGGCCTGCGAAATCTTCAGGAGCGCAGTCCGGTGCCTCTTTATATCCCGCCAGCAGCGACGCAATATATTCCGCACCGCCCATGCCTTTGAACAGCTGGTTCAGACCCAGACCGTAGGGGCCGTGGAAACCCGCACGTGCCTTGGCCATCATGCTGAGGTCAGGCGCGCCTGCGTTGTTGTTTTCCGGGAAGTTATCGGTCGGCTTGGCCGGACGATCTTCATCCTCCACCGGATCGTAAACCGAGAAGTTCTCGGCCGCATAGGCGCGGACCTGCTCTTCTGGCAGGTTCGGGCCACCTTCATCGGCCAGGGTGCGCAACGGCACCAGCTTCAGCCCGTGACAGGCTGCGCAGACTTCGGTGTAGATCTGCAGACCGCGCTGCAGCTGGTTGGTGTCGTAGGTGCCAAACGGGCCTTCGAACGAGAAGTCATAGTCCTCGACATGGCCCGAGCCTCCCGCCGCAAAGGATGCGGCAGGCGCCAGGGACAGTGCGAAGGCGGCACCAATGGCTAGTTTTTTCAACATGGTTGCTGTCCTTCTCAATTACTCGGCCGGCGTGGCGTCAGCGCCAGACTTCTTGCCGTAATGGGCATCAAAATCCGCTTCGATGGTCTCGGGAATCGCCAGCGGCTTCTCGATGACGCCCAGCAGCGGCAGGATCACCAGGAAGTAGGCGAACCAATAGGCCGAAGCGATCAGGGAGAACGACGCATAGGGTTCTTCCGCAGGCATCGCACCCAGCCACATCAGGGCAAAGAAGTCGATGACCAGCAGCAAGAACCACCACTTGAACTGCGGGCGGTACCGGCCCGAGCGCACGCGGCTGGTGTCCAGCCAGGGCGCCAGCGCCATGACGGCAATCGCACCAAACATCGCCAGCACGCCAAAAAACTTGGCGTCGATGATGCCACCGGTCACAAAGGAGGCAATCTGCACAACCCAGACTTCCGAGGTGAAGGCCCGCAGGATCGCGTAGAACGGCAGGAAGTACCATTCGGGAACGATGTGTGCAGGGGTCACCAGCGGGTTGGCTTCGATGTAGTTATCGGGGTGGCCCAGGTAGTTCGGCATGAAGCCGACGATCGCCCAGAACACAACCAGCACAACCGCCAGACCTACGAAATCCTTGATCACGAAATAGGGCCAGAACGGCAGCGTGTCTTTCTTGGCTTCTTCCTTGGAGCCACGACGCACTTCAACACCGGTCGGGTTGTTGTTGCCAGTGGTGTGGAAGGCCCAGATGTGCACGATGACCAGCGCCGCGATCACGAAAGGCAGCAGATAGTGCAGCGAGAAGAAGCGGTTCAGCGTGGCGTTGTCCACGGCAGGCCCGCCCAGCAGCCATGTCTGCAGCGCTTCACCAACAAAGGGTATGGCGCCGAACAGGCCGGTGATCACGGTCGCCCCCCAGAAGGACATCTGACCCCAGGGCAGAACATAGCCCATGAAGGCGGTGCCCATCATCATCAGGTAGATCAGCATGCCGATGATCCATGTGATCTCGCGCGGTGCCTTGTAGGACCCGTAGTAGAGACCCCGGAAAATGTGGATGTAGACCGCGACAAAGAACAGCGATGCGCCGTTCATATGCAGATAGCGGATCATATGGCCGGCGTTCACGTTGCGCATGATGTGCTCAACGGAGGCAAACGCCAGATCGACATGCGGTGTGTAATGCATCACCAGGATGATACCGGTGACGATTTGCAGGACCAGGCAGAATGCCAGGACGATACCCCAGATCCACAACCAGTTCAGGTTCTTGGGCGTGGGGATCATAATGGTGTCATAGATCAGGCCAACGATGGGCAGGCGGCTGTGCAGCCACTTCTCGCCACCGGTTTTCGGCTCATAATGATCGTGCGGAATGCCGGACATGAATGTCTCCCTTATCCCAGTTGGATCGTAGTTTCATCAAGGAACACGGCCGTCGGAACCGGCAGGTTCTCGGGCGCGGGACCTTTGCGGATACGACCGGCAGTGTCGTAGTGCGACCCGTGGCAGGGGCAGAACCAGCCATTGAACTCGCCAGCGCCATCACCCAGCGGCACACAGCCGAGGTGGGTACAGACACCCATCATGACCAGCCATTCGCCAGCTTCGTCCATGGTGCGGTTTTCGTCGGTGGCCGGCACATCGCCTGCGTTGACGTTCCGGGCAACCGGATCGGGCAGGTCGGCCAGATCAACAGCACGTGCCGCTTCGATCTCTTCCTGGGTGCGGCGGCGGATGAACACCGGCTTGCCAAGGAACATAACCGAGATCTGGGTCCCGACTTCCACACCTGCCACGTCCACGATAATCGAGGACAGAGCCTGAACGTCAGCCGAGGGGTTCATCTGGTTGACCAGGGGCCAAATAGCGGCGCCCGCAGTCACTGCCCCGGCGCCGGCAGTGGCGTAGTAGAGGAAATCTCTCCGGGTTCCTTCGTTGTCTTCTGCGTGGGACACGAGGTTTTCTCCAATTCCAGCGCCCGTTTAGGGCAAACATGCGCATACACCGCGCAATGAACGCAGTGACTCATCGCGGGTATCTAGCGGGGAGAAGGGCTTTCGTCCAGCGGTCATAGGCGCGCAGATGGACGCACACGCAAGTAATTATGCGCAACTGTTGCAAACAGCCTCACATATTTGCGCGGGCACGCCGTATTTCAAGGGGAGCGCCCGCGCCTGATCTCAGCTTTCCGGTGGTCGCGTCGCCTGCATCGACGGGCGCGAATCGAATTCGGCGAACCAATCCGCCAGCGCCTCGTTCCCCTTGCGCCAGCCCATGTCAGGGTGCCGGAAATCCACATAGGACAATGCACAGGCCACAGCGATCTGCCCGATCCGCAGCGATCCTTTCAGATGCGCCATCCAGCGCGCGTTCAGCGCCGCGCAGCCGCCCAGCACCTTGCCGCTCTGCCCTTCGATCCACTCCGGCCATTGCTTGTCCGCGGGGCGCAGGCGCTTTTCATAGGACAGCAGCACTGCCGCCTCCATGATGCCATCCGCCGTGGCCTCCAGCACCCGCGTGTCCCAGCCGCCCTCATAAAGCGCCCCACCCGCACGCTCTGCCAGATAGGCGCAGATCACCCGGCTGTCATACAGCGTCGCGCCCTCCGCGCGTTCCAGCGCCGGGATCTTGGCCAGCGGGTTGGCGGCCTTCAGGTCGCTCGCCGGGGCAATCGGCGTGGTGGCCACCGGGATCAGCTCGACATCCGCCAGCTGATCCGTTTCATGCAGCACCACCATGACCTTGCGCACATAGGGGGAGGTGGGCGCGTGATAGAGTTTCATTGCGGAAATCCTTCTGAACGGGGTTTGGAGACAGATCCACGACGATGATACCATGTCTTACATGGGGCGCGGCTGCGCACACTCTAGCCTGGCCTCACGGCAGGACCACCCCCTTCGGCATCTTCGGTCACGCTTCCTCTTGCCTTTGCCATATCGAGCGGCCATGTTCGCGCTGTTCTCAGGGCGGGGCGAAATTCCCCACCGGCGGTAAGCGGGCATGTCCCCGTAAGCCCGCGAGCGGTCATTTTGAGTTCCGTCACAGCTTGAACCGACAACCGGTTCCCCCTTTTCGGGCTGTGAACGCGCTGGAAATGATGTCCAGCAGATCTGGTGTAACTCCAGAGCCGACGGTCATAGTCCGGATGAAAGAGAACGTGTGACAGGGCCACGGGGGACGTGTGCCCTCATCACTCGTGATCGCCTTGGGTGACGTGTCAAACCTATAGGAGATACCACAATGACACACACCCGCTTTGCCTTCATCAAGGCACATTGGCATTCCGATATCGTTGATCGCGCATTGGAGGGCTTTCAGCAGCTGATCCCGGCGGAGCAGATCGACGTGTTTGATGTGCCCGGCGCCTTTGAAATGCCGCTGCTGGCCAAGGATCTCGCCAAGACCGGAAAATACGACGCCATCGCCTGCGCCGCCTTTGTGGTGGATGGCGGCATCTACCGCCATGACTTCGTGGCACAGGCTGTGGTGGATGGCCTGATGCAGGCAGGCATGGAGACTGGCGTGCCCGTCCTGTCCGTCTCGCTAACGCCGCACCACTATCAGGAAACCGATCACCACAACGCCATCTACCGCGCCCATTTTGTCGACAAGGGACGCGAGGCCGCCAATGCTGCGCTGATGATCGTCAGAACCCGGCAGGAGGCGCTTGGCGCCTAAACGGGGCACGACGCAGCGCGGGTCGGGCCGCTACAGGCCCGGCCAAGCGATCAGCCCAGATAGGCCTTCAGCACCGGCGGCGGATTGTCCAGTAGCTCCGCCGTCGCCATCGGCGGATGCGCCACGCCATCCGCCACCAGTATCACCTGATCCGCAATCCGCCGCGCATCCGCCGGGTCATGGCTGACCATCAGAACCGTTGCCCCGGTCTCCTGAGCCAGCTCCGCCACCAGATCCAGCATCTCGGCCTTCAGCGCGGGCCCCAGCGCCGCAAACGGCTCGTCCAGCAGCAGCAGATCGCGGCCCTGCACCAGCACCCGTCCCAGCGCCACCCGGCTTTGCTGACCACCGGACAGGGCGGCGGGCTTGCGCTCTTCCATTCCGGCCAGTCCGACCCGGGCAATCGCTGCGCGCACCCTGTCCTGCTCTTCGCGGCTCAGCCGCAGGTTCGGGCGAATGCCCAGCGCGACATTCTGCGCCACGCTCAGATGGGGAAACAGATTGCCGTCCTGAAACAACATCGCAATCGGCCGTGCACCCGGTCTCACATCCGTCAAAGCGCGCCCCTGCCACGACAGCCCCCCTGAGATGATCGGCACAAAACCGGCAATCGCCTCGATCAGCGTTGTCTTGCCCGCGCCGGAGGGACCGATCACCGCCACCCGCTCACCCGCCGCAACCGACAGATCCGCACGCACGATAAAGCCGCCGTTATCCATTTTGCAGTGATCAAGTTTCAGCATGACGCCGACCTCCCCGGTCGCATATGTAAAACGCCCCCATCGACAGGCATAGCAGCAACAGCGCCCCGCCCGAGGCTGCCTCCATTCGGTAAGCTCCCATCAGGCGATAGACCTGCAAGGGCAGCGTTGCGGTTTCAGAATCGGCAAACAGCGCAATGACTCCGAGATCGCCCATCGACAGCGCAGCCGCCAGTCCCGCAGCAAAGCCAAGCTGAGGACGCAGCCGTGGCAACAGCACCCGGCGCAGGAACACCCCGCCGCGCATGTCCAAAGAGAGCGACAAACGGCCATAGCGCGCCAGGATCTCGCGCACTCTGGGGATCAGAATGCGCAGCGCAAACGGCAGCGCCATCAGCGCATTGACCAATGCCGTGACCGGCAGCGCCAGCGCAAAGGGATCGGCAACCGGGTAGATCAGAATAAACAGCCCGGTGCCGATCACCAGCGGTGACACCGCCAGACCAAGCAGCCCGGCAACCTCCACCGCCGCCCCCCGGCCCAGCGCCACGGCAATTGCCATCGGCAGGGCGATCAGCAGCAGAACCAGCGTACTCAGCCCGGCAATCAACGCCGACGTCGCCGCCGCCATCCAGACCGACGCCCCCATCGACAGAAGCCCCGGCAGCCCCGCGATGACGATGGCGCTCAGCGGCAACACCAGGAACAGCGCCGCCCCCGACAGATAGATCGCATCCAGCCCCCGCGCCCAGCGCCCCTCGCCATCCCAGCGCCGCACGGGCCGGTCCAGCCCGGCTCCGAATCCTTCGCCGCTGGCAACGCGAAGCGCCACCAGCGCCGCCGCCCCGGTCAGCAACAGCTGAACACCCGACAGCATCGCCGCCCGCCCCAGATCGAAGTCGAAGCGGAACGCCTGATAAATCGCCAGTTCGATGGTGGTGGCACGTGGTCCGCCCCCCAGCGTCAGCGCCACCGCAAAGCTGGAAAGGCAGATCGCAAAGACCACCGCCAGCGCACCGGGCACCACCTGCCGCAGCATCGGTGCCTCCAGCAGCCGCCACATTGCCAATGGTCCGGCATTGAGCTGCGCCGCAAGGCGAAAGCGCTCCGCCGGGATTTCCTGCCAGCCTTGCAGGATCAGCCGTGTCGCCAGCGGCAGATTGAAAAACACATGAGCCAGCACAACGCCGTGCAAACCATAGATCTGCAGCGGTCCAAGCCCGAAAACCGCCAGCAGATCGCTCAGCCAGCCCGACCGGCCAAACACCGCCAGAATGCCGAGGATCGCAACAATCACCGGCAGGATGAACGGCGCCCCCATCAGGGCGATCAGCAGCCGCCGCCCGCGAAACCGTCGCCGCGCCAGCGCGCGCGCCACCGGCACCGCCAGCGTCACGCTCACAACCGCCGACAGAACCGCCTGCCAGATGGTAAAGCGGATCGCGGCCCAATCGGCGACCCCAAGACCGCGCCCGACCTCGGCCCGCAGGATAACAGCGGCCAAGGCCCCAAGGATGAACGTCGCGACCAGGGCCGCGACGCCCAGCCCCCAGCGGGATCTCAGCGGCTGAGCGCGGTCAGCCATTCTTCCAGCGCCGCATCACGCAGCGCCGCCGCTTCCTCTGCACCCAGCAACAGCGATTTCTCCGGCGCAACGAGGGTCTCAAACCCCTGCGGCAGGCCAGCTGTCGGCGTCACCGCCGGATACATCCAGTTGGTGGTCGGAATGATTGACTGGAACGCATCGCTGACCATGAAGGCCAGGAACTGATCAGCCAGTTCCGGCTGGTCGCTGGCCGCCAGCTTGCCGGCAACCTCAACCTGCATGTAGTGACCTTCATCGAAGACCGCCGCCGCCTTGCTGGCGTCATCCTCGGCGATCAGGTGATAGGCCGGCGAGGTGGTATAGGAGAGCACCATATCCGCCTCGCCCTCCAGGAAAAGCCCATAGGCCTCCGACCAGCCCTTGGTCACGGTCAGCACATTGTCGGCCAGCCCCTCCCAGACCTCAGGGGCCTTGTCGCCATAGGCAGCCTTCACCCACATCAAGAGGCCAAGGCCGGGGGTGGAGGAACGCGGATCCTGAATCACGATTTTCAGATCGCTCTCAGCCAGCTCGGTAAAACTCTTCGGTGCCGTGGCATCCGCATTATGCACAAAGGCAAAATACCCCCAGTCATAGGGCGCAAAGGTGGTGTCTTCCCACTCGAACGGCAGTGCATAATCGGCGCTGATGCTGTGCTCGGCAAAAAGACCGGTCGCCTTCGCCGCTGCGGTCAGATTGGTGTCGAGCCCCAGCACCACATCCGCATCGGACCGCGCCCCTTCCAGCTTCACCCGTGCGAGCAGCGCCGCGCCGTCACCTGCGCCGACCAGTTTCAGGTCACAGCCGCAGGTCGCCTCAAAGGCTTTCTCCACCGCAGGCCCGGGACCCCAGTCAGAGACAAAGCTGTCGTAGGTGTAGACAATAAGTTCAGGCGTTTCGGCATAGGCTGCCGTTGCGCCCAGCAGTCCCGCTGCAAGTACAAGATGTTTCATGGCATCCTCCAATGCGGCCTCCAATGCGACGTGGGGCAAGGGTGGAGCCATTCCATACCTTCCCTCCGCCGGTTCTAGCCGGTTCAGGTTCTACGGGTGTGATCTCAGCGTCGATGACGCACCCCGAGGTGGCGCGCACCCTAGGGGCCGGACAGCTGAAAGACAAGCGATAGCCGGCCCGCACCCCTCACTAGAATGACAGCAAGGCTGACCAATTGTTTCGCACGCGAAACATTGGGGGAGTCTGGCTGTCCTTTCTGCAAGGTTAACCCACCCCATCTTCTGGCTGGAAATATCCCGGGGGAGCCGCCCTATGGGCGGCGGGGGCAGCGCCCCCGCCCTGCGCTGCGAAACAGGAAACCCCTTGAGGGTGCCGCCCACCCCCGCTAAGCACTTTCGCAAAGGAGACCGCGCCCATGTCGATCAACAGCTTTGGCCATCTGTTCCGCGTCACCACCTGGGGCGAAAGCCACGGACCCGCTCTGGGTGCGACGGTTGACGGCTGCCCCCCCAATGTCCCGGTTGACGCCGGGATGCTGCAGCAGTGGCTCGACAAACGCCGCCCCGGTCAGAACAAGAACATGACCCAGCGCAACGAACCCGATGCGGTGAAAATCCTCTCCGGTGTGTTCGAGGGCAAATCGACAGGCACACCGATCCAGCTGATGATCGAAAACACCGATCAGCGCTCCAAGGACTATGGCGATATCGCCCAGACCTTCCGCCCGGGCCACGCCGACATCACCTATTTTCAGAAATACGGCAACCGCGACTATCGCGGCGGTGGCCGGTCTTCAGCCCGCGAAACGGCGGCCCGCGTGGCCGCTGGCGGTGTTGCTCGGGAGGCGATCAAATCGCTGGTGCCAGGGCTGGAGATCAAAGGCTACATGACCCGCATGGGCGAGATGGAGATCGACCGCAGCCGGTTCGACTGGGACGCCATCGACCAGAATGACTTCTGGATCCCAGATGCGGGCGCAGTGCAGGACTGGGAAGACTACCTTCAGGGGCTGCGCAAGGAACACGATTCAGTTGGCGCGGTGATTGAGGTTGTCGCCCGTGGCGTACCCGCAGGCATTGGCGCGCCGATCTATGGCAAGCTGGACACCGATCTGGCCGCCGCAATGATGTCGATCAACGCTGTCAAAGCCGTCGAGATCGGCGAAGGCATGAACGCCGCGCGTCTGAAGGGCTCGGAAAACGCCGATGAGATCTTTCTCGGCAATGATGGTCAGCCGATCTATTCGTCGAACCATTCCGGCGGCATTCTGGGCGGGATTTCCACCGGGCAGGATGTTGTCGTCCGGTTTGCGGTGAAACCCACGTCATCAATCCTGACGCCGCGCCAGTCGATCCGCAAGGATGGCAGCGCCGCCGAAGTCATCACCAAGGGCCGTCACGATCCCTGCGTCGGCATCCGTGCGGTGCCGGTGGCGGAGGCGATGATGGCCTGTGTGATCCTCGATCACCTGCTGCTGCATCGCGGTCAGGTGGGGGAAAACCAGGGCCACATCGGCGGCTGATCCTGTCTCCGTCTCGCCGCCAAGATCAGACGCGAGACGGGGGTGACGGCCAAATCAGGTGAAAAGCCCGGCAAAGCGCTCGCGCAGCGCTTTCTTCTGTACCTTGCCCATCGTGTTGCGCGGCAGCTCCTGCATCAGCGCGACATGTTTGGGCTGTTTGAACTTTGCCAGCTGCCCGGACAAAGCCGCCTGAAGGGCCGCAGCATCGGTGCCTTCCTCTGTCGGGACCACCACCGCCACCACGGCCTCGCCGAAATCGGGATGCGGCACGCCGATCACCGCACTTTCCAACACCCCCGGCAGATCGTCGATCAGGGTCTCAACCTCCTTTGGGTAGACGTTGAAGCCACCGGAGATCACCAGATCCTTTTCCCGGCCGACGATGGTGACATAGCCGCTGTCGTCAATCTTCGCGAGATCGCCGGTGATGAACCAGCCATCCGGGCGCAGTTCCTCGGCGGTTTTCTCCGGCATCTGCCAGTAACCCTGGAACACATTCGGACCGCGCACTTCCAGCACGCCGATTTCGCCCTGCGGCAGCTCCTTTCCCTCCAGCATCACCCGCGCCTCCACCCCCGGCAGCGGTTGGCCGACAGTGCCTGCGATGCGTGCGCCATCATAGGGGTTTGAGGTGCTCATATTGGTTTCCGTCATCCCATAGCGTTCCAGAATGCGATGACCTGTGCGCGCCTCCCACTGTTCGTGGGTCTCCACCAGGAGCGGCGCCGAGCCGGAAATGAACAGGCGCATATTGGCCGTCAGATCCGGGGTCAGCTGCGCCTGCGCCAACAGCCGCGTATAGAAGGTCGGCACCCCCATCAGCGCGGTCGATGTCGGCAGAGCTGCAAGAATGGCCTCGGCATCGAACCGGGGCAGAAACACCACCTGCGCCCCCGCCAGAAGCGCCACATTGGTCGCCACGAACAGCCCGTGCGTGTGGAATATCGGCAGCGCATGAATCAGCACATCCTTAGCGGTGAAGCGCCAGTGATCCCGCAGGGTCAGTGAATTGGAATAGAGGTTTTCATGGCTGAGCATCGCCCCCTTTGACCGGCCCGTGGTGCCGGATGTGTAGAGGATCGCCGCCAGATCCGATGGGGTCCGCGCCACCGGATCGAACCCGGCCTGCCCCGCTGCCAGCTCCACAAGGCTGCCCTGCCCCTCGCCATCCAGCGTCAGCACGGCTGCCTCGCCCGCGACCGCGCGCAAACTCTCACGCCGCGCCGGATCGCAGACAAAGACGCGCGGCGTTGCGTCACCGATGAAATAGGCCACCTCCGCATCGGTATAGGCAGGGTTAAGCGGCAGAAACACCGCCCCGGCCATCACCGTACCCAGATACAGCTCAATCGCGGCAAGGGATTTCTCCACCTGCGCCGCGACACGATCCCCCGGCTGGACTCCACGTGAAACAAGCGCCGCCGCCATACGCTCAGCCCCGGCGAAGAGATCCCCATAGCGCAGCGGATCGGCACCGGGACGGGTGGCGAATACGGCATCCTCGCGACCAAGAGAGGCCGCGCGCAGATGGTGGATCAGGGGATTTGCGTCATACATTCAGGGGCTCCTTGCGGCGGTGCGGTTGGGTTTCATGACCCTGCGCGACCTTGGACAAAGCCGGGTGGCAAAATCAACCCGTTGCACTTTTTGATCCGCAGGCGCAGGGTCTGCGCATGGTGACATCCTTAACATCGCATCAACCGGGCCGTGCCATTGCGCTGAAACTGGCGGCCATTGCCCTGTTCACCGGGCTGTCGGCGATCATCAAGGCGACATCGGATGTGGTGCCCGCGGGTGAGGCGGTGTTCTTCCGATCGTTTTTTGCCATTCCGGTGATCCTGATCTGGCTGACCCTGCGCGGCCAGCTGCCGCGTGGTTTGAAAACATCGCGGCCCGGAGGGCATTTCCTGCGTGGCATCCTGGGAACGACGGCGATGGGGATGACCTTCATGGGGCTGGGGATGCTGCCACTGCCCGAAGTCACCGCGATTGGTTATGCAACGCCGATCTTCACGCTGATTCTGGCCGCACTTCTGCTTGGGGAGCGGATCCGGCTGATCCGGATCAGCGCGGTGATCATCGGTCTGATCGGTGTTCTGGTGATGCTCTGGCCGCGACTGGGGGGCGGAGATCTGGGCGATACCGCGACCCTGGGGGCCATCCTGATCCTGATCGCGACGGTGGCGCGCGGGCTGGTACAGATCCATATCCGCCGTATGGTGATGACGGAACACACGGCCGCCATCGTGTTCTACTTCTCGCTGACCGCCTCGATCCTGTCGCTATGCACGCTGCCCTTTGGCTGGGTCTGGCCTGACCCCGTTACGCTGGCGCTGCTGATCGGCGCCGGGCTGGTTGGCGGGGTGGCGCAGATTCTGGTCACCTCCTCGTATCGGTTTGCCCCGGCGTCTATGCTGGCGCCCTACGATTATTCCTCCATGCTGTTTGCCATTCTGCTGGGCTATATCTGGTTCAATGAGCTGCCGACGCTGGTGATGCTGATCGGTGCCGGGCTGGTGATCGCGGGCAATGTGCTGGTGATTTGGCGCGAGAGCCGTCTGGGCTTGGAACGCGGCAAGGCGCGGTCGGTTACCGATCCCAAGGGTTGAGGCTGGCGGCTAGTCCGCCTCCAGACGGGCGCGCAACCCGTTGATGCGGTCCCGCAGGTCCAGCAGATCCTGCAGGTCGCCCCCCAGTTCCTTCAGGATACAGGAGGTGATCTCGCCTGCGTTATCCGCCAGATCCCGCCCCCGCGCTGTAAGCTGCACCAGACGGCTGCGATCATCCTCGGGGTTGGCCACACGTGCCAGCAGCCCCGCAGCCTCCATCCGCTTCAACAGTGGTGTCAGCGTATTGGTTTCCAGGTCCAGCTGCTGGCCCAACGCGCCGACGGTCTGTCCATCGGTGTGATAAAGCGAGATCAACACCAGATACTGAGGATAGGTCAGCCCCAGCGGCGCCAGCAACGGGCGATAGAGCCGAGTCAGCGCGTGGTTTGCCGAATAAATCGCAAAGCACAGGAGATCCGGCGTATCTGGTATGGGGGATGTTGGCGTATTGGTCATGGGTGCAATTTAAATCGTGCACGATCCTTCTTCAAGGACTTGACCTTTGCGCCGGAGGATCCATTTATATCGCACACGATGTAATTTACTTCGACAGTGACACAGGAAAGGATCCCATCATGAGTGTTTCTCCCGTCTACACAGCCGCAGCAACCGCAACCGGTGGCCGCGATGGCAAAGCCAGCATCCACGACAGCGACCTCAGCTTTGATCTGGATCCGCCCAAGGAAATGGGTGGCGGCGGCAAGGGCAGCAACCCCGAGCAGCTGTTCGCTGCCGGCTATGCGGCCTGCTACATCGGCGCGATGAAATTCGCGACCACTCAGGACGACAGCCTCGCCAAGGTACCGAATGACGTGTCGGTCCACGCCGAGGTCGGCATTGGCCCGCGCGACGAAGGCGGCTTTGGTCTCACCGTTGCACTGAAGGTGGCCCTGCCCGGCCTCTCCCCCGAGGAGGCAAAGGCGGTGACCGAGGCAGGCCACAAGATCTGCCCCTACTCCAACGCGGTGCGCGGCAATGTGACCGTCACCACCGAGCTGGTCTGATCCCGGCACCATGCCCACGGCCCCCAAAGGGGCTGATACGGAAAAAGCGCGGGGTTTTCCCCGCGCTTTTGCATTTTAACAGCGATCTGGCGTTCCGGGCGCAGGGTCAGCTGCGCACCAGCTCCTCATAGGCTTTGGCGATCTCACGCGTCATCTCGCCCACCTCGAAGCTGTGCGGACCGATCTGGCCAACCGGGGTGACTTCGGCGGCGGTGCCGGTCAGCCAGCACTGTTCGAACCCGTCCAGTTCCTCCGGCATGATGTGGCGCTCGTGCACGGTGATACCGCGATCCTTCAGCATACCGATTACGGTCTGTCGGGTGATGCCGTTCAGGAAACAGTCAGGTTTCGGCGTATGCACTTCGCCATCCTTCACGAAGAAAATATTGGCGCCGGTCGCCTCCGCCACATAGCCACGGTAATCCATGAACAACGCATCCGAGCAGCCCTTGGCCTCGGCCTTGTGCTTGGAGATGGTGCAGATCATGTAGAGACCTGCCGCCTTGGCGTGGACCGGGATGGTTTCCGGGCTTGGTCGTTTCCATTCCGCGATATCCAGTTTGGCGCCCTGCATCTTGGCATCGCCATAATAGGCGCCCCAGCCCCAGACCGCGATGGCCATGCGCACCGGGTTCTTCGCCGAAGCGACACCCATGTCTTCGCCCGAGCCGCGCCAGACGACGGCCCGCACATAGGCATCCTGCAATCCGCTGGCTTTCAGGGTTTCCTGCTTCGCGGCTTCGATCTGATCCACGGTATAGGGCATCGGCATATCCAGCGCTTCTGCGCTGGCGACCAGACGCTCCGAATGCTCGCGGCTCTTGAAGATCTTGCCATTATAGGCGCGCTCACCCTCGAAGACGGAGGAGGCATAATGCATCGCGTGGCTGAGGATATGGACCTTGGCATCGCGCCAGTCGACCATTTCCCCGTCCATCCAGATCAAACCGTCCCGATCATCATAACCCGCCATGGCGCACCTCCTAATGCCTCGCCCAATTTCCAGAAGTTGCGCATTATATGACCGGTTCGGACATAATGTTGCGCTAAACCTGCGATTCGATACATCTTCAGACTTGGAATGTCAACAACGCTGACTTAAAATGGCCTCAACACAACAGGGGAGAGACCCATGGCAGAAGGGCGACCGGGGCAGGGATTTGGCGGCGAAAGCCTGCTGTTTCTGACGGATGAGCAGTTGCGGCAGGGCATTGAGGCGATGTTCTTTGCCTATCGCGGATTTACCGCAGACCCGGATCGTATTCTGGCTGAGATGGCCTATGGTCGGGCACATCACCGGGCGATCCATTTTATCAATCGAGCACCGGGCACGACGGTCAATAATCTGCTGAGCATTCTGGGGGTGACCAAACAGTCGCTGAACCGGGTGCTGCGGGCCCTGATCGGTGATGGTCTGGTGGAAAGCCGGGTCGGGGTCACCGACAAGCGCGAGCGGCATCTGTTTCTGACCGACAAGGGGCGTGCGCTGGAGGCCAAGCTTTCGGATGCGCAGCGCGCCCGGATGCGCACCGCCTACAAGGATGCCGGCCCGGAAGCGGTGCAGGGCTTCAAGCGCGTGCTGGAAGCGATGATGGACGCCGACATGCGGCGCGCCTATGCCAAGCTGCGGGAGAGTGGCACATGACCCGGTTCGATTCCCATCTGCTGATTGTCGATGATGATGAGCGCATTCGCGGCCTGCTGAAGAAGTTCCTGATGCGCGCCGGGTTTCTGGTCACCGCCGCCCGCGATGCCGCTCATGCGCGGCGGGTATTGTCAGGGCTGGATTTCGACCTGATCGTCCTGGATGTGATGATGCCGGGCGAGGATGGGGTCTCGCTCACCCGGTCGCTGCGCGAAACCCTGAGCACCCCGATCCTGCTGCTGACCGCCAAGGGCGAAACGGATGACCGGATCGAGGGGCTGGAAGCTGGCGCGGATGACTATCTGTCCAAACCGTTCGAGCCAAAAGAACTGTTGTTGCGGATCAATGCAATCCTGCGGCGGATGCCTGAGCCCACGGCCCAGGATGCCGCGCCCAAAGTGCTGCATCTGGGACCGATCCGCTATGATATTGAGCGCGGCGAGATGTGGCAGGGTGAGGAGTTGATCCGACTGACCGGCACCGAAAACCAGCTGATGAAGATCTTCTCCGCCTGTCCGGGCGAGCCGGTGAGCCGCACCAAACTGGTCGAGGATCTGGGCCGCGACCGTGGTCAGGCGCAGGAACGCGCCGTGGATGTGCAGATCACCCGGCTGCGGCGCAAGATCGAGCCCAACCCGAAGCAGCCGCAATATCTGCAGACGGTGCGCGGCGCAGGATATATGCTGGCACCGGATTAGGCCCAGAGTTCCGGAGCCGCTGCGCGGCGATTTCATGCCTCCGGCGGGGATATTTCCGGCCAGAAGAAAAGGACGCGCCATGGCGACCGCTTTGTTAACCCACGCAGATTGCCTGCTGCATGTGACGCCCGAGGGCCATCCCGAGAGGGTGGCGAGGCTGGAGCATGTGCTGCATGCGCTGGCGGGGCTGGACCTGCACAGGGTCACCGCGCCGATGGCGGCGGAAGACGATATCCTGCGCATTCACCCAAAGAGCTATCTGGAGGAGCTGCGCCGCAGCCTGCCGCAGGAGGGGTTTGGTCGCATTGATGGCGATACATTCCTGTCGCCCGGATCGTTGGATGCCGCCTTTCGCGCGGCGGGGGCAGCTGTACGCGCAGTCGATATGGTCCTGACGGGCGAGGTTCAGAACGCCTTTGCCGCGGTACGCCCGCCCGGCCACCATGCCGAGACGGAGACCGCGATGGGGTTCTGCTTCTTTGGCAATGCCGCACTGGCGGCCAAACATGCGCTGGATCACCATGGGCTGGCGCGTGTGGCGGTGGTGGATTTCGACGTGCATCACGGCAATGGCACGCAGGATCTATTGTGGGATGAGTCGCGGGCGCTGTTCATCTCAAGCCAGCAGATGCCGCTCTGGCCGGGATCCGGTCGCCCCGAGGAGGACGGCGCACACGGCCAGATCCTGAACCTGCCGCTGCCACCCGGATCAGGGGGCGTGCACATGAGGTCGACCTATGTCGATCAGGTGTTTCCGCGGCTGCGGACCTTCAAGCCGGAGCTGATCGTCATCTCCGCCGGCTTTGACGCGCATCAGGATGATCCGCTGGCCGAACTCAATTGGAGCACCGAGGATTTCCGCTGGCTCAGCCGCGAACTCTGCACGCTGGCGGCGGAGACCTGCGCGGGGCGTATCGTCTCGACTTTGGAAGGTGGATATGATCTGAACGCGCTGGCCGCAGCGGCCAAAGCCCATGTGGAAGAATTGATAGAGGCAGGCAGATGACCGACACCACCAGTCCAGAAACACCCGTTGACGAGCTGAGTTTTGAGCAGGCGATGCGCGCGCTTGAAACCGTGGTGGATCAGCTGGAGCGCGGCGATGTGGCGCTGGATGCGTCCATTGCGCTTTATGAGCGCGGTGCCGCGCTGAAGAAGCGCTGCGAGGACGAGCTGAAGCGGGCCGAGGAAAAGGTGGCGGCAATCACGCTAGATGCCGCAGGCACGCCGACCGGGACCCAGCCGCTGGATGCCGGCTGAGTCATGAGCGCCGCCGCAGACACGCAGAGCCGGCCCTTTGCCCAGGCGCTGAAAGAAGCCCAGACCCGGATCACCACCCATATGGAGGCCCGGCTGGGCGGCAATGATCCGCTGCATGCGGCCATGCGCTATGCCATCACCGGCGGCAAGATGCTGCGCGGGTTTCTGGTTCTGGAAAGCGCGCGCCTGCATGGGGTTGCCGAACAGGCCGCGCTTGAAGCGGCGCTGGCGATCGAATGTATTCACGCCTATTCGCTGGTGCATGACGATCTGCCCTGCATGGATGACGATGATCTGCGCCGGGGCCAGCCCACCGTTCACAGGAAATGGGATGAGGCGATGGCGGTTCTGGCGGGCGACAGTCTGCAGACATTTGCGTTTGAGCTGCTTGCCGATCCCAAGATCGGACCCCATGCGCTGACCCTGATCCGCGGGCTGGCGCAATCCTCCGGCAAGGATGGTATGGTCTCCGGTCAGATGCTGGATATCGCCGCTGAAACCGCTGCGCGGCCGCTGGATCTGGATCAGATCACCCAGTTGCAGAACCGCAAGACCGGCTGCCTGATTGCCTGGTCCGCGACCGCTGGCGCGGTCATGGCCGGGGCGGATGACAGCCCGCTGCGACGCTATGCCGATGCGCTTGGCCTTGCTTTTCAGATTGCCGATGACATTTTGGATGTGGAAGGCGATGCTGCCAAGGTCGGCAAGGCCGTGCGCAAGGATGCGGAAGCGGGCAAGGCCACGTTTGTGTCTCTTCTGGGGCTGGACGCGGCGAAGGATCGCGCCAGAACCCTGATGGAACAGGCCTGTGAGGCGCTGACCCCCTATGGTCATGCCGCCGAAACCTTGAAGGAAACCGCGCGCTTCGTTATCTCGCGCGATAGCTGAGCCGCAAGAGACCGCGCCTCGTCAGAGCCAAACGCCCGCCAAACGCTCAAGGAGCTGCCATGTCAGACCGGCCCCAGACCCCTCTTCTGGATCAGATCACCCGCCCGGCGGATCTGAAATCCTTGAGCGATGCACAGCTGACGCAGGTCGCACAGGAACTGCGGCAGGAAACCATTTCCGCCGTTTCCGTCACCGGCGGCCATCTGGGCGCAGGTCTGGGTGTTGTCGAGCTGACCACCGCGCTTCATGCGGTGTTTGACACGCCCCGCGACAAGATCATCTGGGACGTCTCGCACCAGTGCTATCCGCATAAAATCCTGACTGGTCGCCGCGACCGCATTCGCACATTGCGGATGAAGGACGGGCTGAGCGGTTTCACCAAACGTTCGGAATCACCCTTTGATCCCTTTGGCGCGGCCCATAGCTCCACCTCGATCAGCGCTGCGCTTGGTTTTGCCGTGGCACGGGATCTGGGCGGTGTCATTCCCGAAGGCAGCGGCGATGCAATTGCCGTCATCGGCGATGGGTCGATGTCGGCCGGCATGGCGTTTGAGGCGATGAACAACGCAGGCCATCTGGGCAAGCGGCTGATTGTCATTCTGAACGACAATGAAATGTCGATTGCGCCGCCGGTTGGCGCGCTGTCGTCCTATCTGTCGCGCCTATATGCCGAAGAACCCTTTCAGGAACTGAAAGCGGTGGCCAAGGGGGCCGCATCCCTGCTGCCCGAACCGTTCCGCGAGGGCGCCAAGCGCGCCAAGGATATGCTGAAAGGCATGGCGGTGGGCGGCACCTTGTTTGAAAGCCTGGGCTTTTCTTACCTTGGGCCGATTGATGGTCACGATATGGACCAGCTGTTGCCGGTCCTGCGCACCGTGAAGGCGCGCGCCACCGGTCCGATCCTGATCCATGTGCTGACGAAGAAGGGCAAAGGTTATGCCCCGGCGGAACGCGCCCGCGACAAGGGCCACGCCACCGCAAAATTCGACATGGTGACCGGCGAACAGAAGAAAGCGCCCTCCAACGCGCCCTCCTATACCTCGGTCTTTGGCAAGGAGCTGGTGCGGCTGGCGGCTGAGGATGACAAGATCTGCGCCGTCACGGCGGCGATGCCCGATGGCACCGGATTGAGCCTGATGGCCGAACGCTACCCTTCGCGCTGCTTTGACGTCGGCATAGCCGAGCAGCACGGCGTGACCTTTGCCGCCGCGCTGGCCGCCGGCGGGATGAAGCCCTTCTGTGCGATGTATTCCACGTTTTTGCAGCGCGGTTATGATCAGGTGGTGCATGACGTGGCGATCCAGCGCCTGCCCGTACGCTTTGCCATCGACCGCGCCGGTCTGGTCGGTGCGGACGGGGCGACCCATGCTGGCAGTTTCGACATTGCCTATATGGCCAACCTGCCGGGCATGGTGGTGATGGCCGCCGCTGATGAGGCCGATCTGGCCCATATGACAGCCACCGCTGCCGCCTATGATGACGGCCCGATTGCCTTCCGCTACCCCCGCGGTGAGGGCGAAGGTGTTGATATGCCCGAGGTGCCGGAGGTGCTGGAGATCGGCAAGGGCCGGATGATCCAAGCGGGCAAACGCGTGGCGATCCTGTCCTTTGGCACCCGGCTGGGTGAGGTGAAAAAGGCCGCCGAGGCGCTTGCCGCCAGAGGCATCACCCCGACAATTGCGGATGCACGTTTTGCCAAGCCGCTGGACCGCGACATGATCCTGCAGCTGGCCGCTGATCACGAGGCGCTGATCACCATCGAAGAAGGCGCAGTGGGCGGTTTCGGCTCCCATGTGGCGCAGCTTCTGGCCGAGGAAGGCGTCTTTGACAGCGGATTGAAATTCCGCTCCATGGTGTTGCCCGACACCTTCATCGACCAGGCCAGCCCCGCGGATATGTATGAGGTGGCGGCGATGAACGCACCACAGATCGAAGCCAAGGTTCTGGACGTGTTGGGCGTGGCGACGATTGGAGAGAAGCGGGCCTAAACCCTGATTTAGCTAGATGCGAACAACACAACCAAGTATTGTCACCGCACCTATTAAGAGTATGTTACCTTTTTCTTGATAGCTTACCTGCCTCCGGCGAGCAAAAATGGATTTGTCAATCTTGCAAATCATCCCCATATATATTCAATAGTGCACGGGAGATAAACATGACTAAGCTGAAGATAAATGAGAAAATATTTTCTCACAGCTCTCGGCATGTTCATAGTGTCATTCAACGTGAGTGGGGGAACAATGCCCCTTTCAAGAACATTGTAACACTTGATCCTCACCTCGCCCAAGATGCTTGGGATATCCTGTGCACAAACACTCGGGCGGTTGAGTACCATGAACTGCCATCAAAGTTGCATCGAAACTTCGTTCGCGCGCTAAACCACAAGCGTACGCTGGAGAAACTGTTTGGCTGACAACGAAGATGGTTCAGAACGGCCCAAGGACGGTGAGATTCTTCCAGAAGAATCGCCAGAACTTCCTACGGACAACGCCAACTGGCTGGCACTGATAAGTAATTACACCGAACGTCCAGATTTGTTTCTGGCCGAAGTCGAAAAGCACGATCCTGGCTTCATCAAAAGGATGAACGAGGACGCAAGGCAGCGTTCGGAAAGGAATGAAGCAGGTCGCTTCTTCTTTGGCAAGCATCAGGCATATGCAACCCTCAGCGTAATGGTCCTTGCTGCGATTGTACTACTACTTCTTCTCGGCATAGCCGTGTGGAACGGGCAAGGCTTCTGGACAATCATAGCGCTCGGCGTCGTATACGCTATTACTCAAGGTGGAACCTTCGGTTTCTACAGAGTGATCGATTCATTGTCTCAACTCATAGGAAAAGCTCCGAGGGATCGGGACTGATCGCTACACCCCCGTCGTTTCCTGCGGCGGGACGAAGGTCTCGAGGTCCTCGGCGGCGCGGACCGCGCGCAGGCCCTCTCGATAGGTTGGGTAAAGCAGCTCCACCCCCAGATCGTCCTTGATACGCTGGTTTCTGACGCGCTTGTTCTCGCCATAGAAACTGCGCGCCATCGGGGTCATACCGGCCTCATCGAAGGGGACTTCGGCAGGGATCGGCAGGCCCAGCAGCTCGGCGGCAAAGCCCAGCACATCCTGTGGCGGGGCCGGATCATCATCACAGAGGTTGTAGATCGCACCGGGATCAGGCTGTGCGATGGAAGCGGCGATAACCTGTGCGATATCGTCCACATGGATGCGCGAGAACACCTGACCGGGTTTCACGATACGGCGTGCCTTTCCGGCCATCAGCTTGGCAAAGGGGCCGCGTCCGGGGCCGTAGATCCCAGCGAGGCGAAAGATATGAAGCGGCAGATCGGGGATGGCCTGCCAGCCTGTCTCAGCCGCGGCACGCCAGCGGCCACGCTGGCTGGAAGGGGTGACGGCTGTGTCCTCATCCACCCAGGCGCCATCATGATCACCGTAGACAGCCGTGGTGGAGAGGTAGCCGACCCACTCCAAAGTGTCGCCACGGGCGGCGGCTGCCAGCGCATCCGCCAGTTCCGCCAGAACCGGGTCTCCTGCCTCGGTCGGTCCCACCGACGACAGGATATGCGTCACCCCATCCAGCGAGAGGGGGGCACCGGGCCAGGTGATCAGTTCAACGCCTGCAAGAGGCTCCGCATCCTCGGCGGATCGGGTGGTGCCTATGACCCGCCAACCGGCCCGAAGCAGCTGCGGGACCAATGCGCGGGCGGAATAGCCAAGGCCAAGACAGAGAAGCGTTTTTGTCATGTGCCATAGATGCGCGCGAGCCTGTGCGGGTGCAAGACTTGATTCAAGCGTCAAAACCGCATTTCCTGTGGCCATGGCGCAAAAACAGATCACGCTGGCCGCCGCCTACGGGCTGGAGACGCCGCAGCACTCCCGGCAGCTCTATGCCGATTGGGCCGAGAGCTACGACAGCAGCTTTGCCGCAGGATCGGATTACATCCTGCCGGATCAGGTGGCCCGCCTGTTCGCTGCCGCCGACGGGCGCGGCCCTGTTCTGGATGTCGGCGCAGGAACCGGGCTCTGCGGCGTCGCGCTGGAGCGGCAGGGCATTGCTCCGATAGATGCGACCGATATCAGCCCTGAAATGCTGGCACAGGCACTGCGCAAGGATGTCTACCGCGATATCATCGAAGCGGATCTGACCACCGGCGTCCCGGTGCCACGCGACACATATGCCGGTGTCGTCTCCTCTGGAACCTTCACCCACGGCCATGTCGGACCAGAGGTTCTGCCGGGTATCCTGCGCCTTGCCCGACCGAGGTCGGTGTTTGCGCTTGCCATCAATGCCCGTTTTTCCGCCCGCTGCGGCTTTGCTGCGGCTCTCAAACGTCTTGAGAAGGGCGGCTGGATCCGTGGGCTGACCCTGCCGGAGGTGGCCATCTACGGTCCCAAAGCCACCGGCGCCCACAGCACGGACAAGGCGCTGATTGCGGTGTTTACCAAGGTCTAGGAGCAGCCTGCATTGTGCAGCGCATCTCTCTCAAAGCGCAGCGCTGAGGCTATGCAGGATCCGATGCGACACAGCTATGCTGACGTTCGCTGTGGGCCGGGGCCCACACTTAATAGCGCCCACCGGGTCTAGGCTGCGCTGAGGTTGATCGCAGGACAACAGCGGGGTCATCTGCCGCATCGGCGCCTTATCTGCCCTTCCACACCGGATCGCGTTTCTCAGCAAAGGCGCGCGCGCCCTCCATCTGGTCCTCGCTGTCATAGAGAATATCAACGCTGCGCAGCTGGCGTTTGGTGATCCGGTTCATCGCATCCTGAAACTTCGCATCCTCGGCGTCGCGGACAATCTCCTTGATCGCGGCATAGACCAATGGCGGGCCGGAGGCGAGCAGCCGCGCCAGCTCCCAGGCCCGATCCATCAGCTGATCTGAAGTCAGGATTTCGTTCACCAGCCCCCAGCGGTGCGCCTCCTCGGCGTCAAACCAGCGTCCGGTCAGCAGGAGTTCCATGGCAATGTGATAGGGAATGCGCTTGGGCAATTTGATTGATGCGGCATCGGCCACCGTGCCCGACCGGATCTCTGGCAGGGCAAATGTCGCGTGATCTGCGGCCAGAATCATATCCGCCGACAGCGCCAATTCCAGACCACCGCCACAGGCGATGCCATTCACCGCCGCAATCACCGGCTTGTTCATATCGCGCAGCTCCTGCAGGCCCCCAAAGCCGCCGACACCATAGTCGCCATCCACCGCATCTCCGTCGGCGGCGGCCTTCAGATCCCAGCCGGGGCAGAAGAATTTCTCGCCTCCCCCGGTCACAATTGCCACGCGCAAGTCGGGGTCATCGCGAAAATCCCGAAACACCTCGCCCATGGCCACGCTGGTTTTCAGATCAATGGCGTTGGCCTTTGGACGGTCCAGGGTGATCTCCAGAATGGCGCCATCGCGGCGGGTCCGAATGGGGGTGTCAGTCATCGGTGGTTTCCCTCTCTCGCAGCAGTGCATCCGCTGCTATGGCATCGCTGGTCGTACAGATCAGCGGATTGATTTCAAGTTCTTCCAGCCTGTCCAGATGGGCAAGCACATAGCCTTCAACCGCGCGGATCGCGCGCAGAATTGCGGCACGATCCGCCGCAGGGCCGCCGCGATACCCGTTAAGCAGCGGGGCAATGCGCAGCTGATCCAGCGCCTCTTCCAGCATGTCCTCATGCACCGGCAGCAACAGCGACAGGCTGTCCTGCAACACTTCGCTCAGCACCCCACCGGCACCCAGCGTCAGCACGAACCCATGGGCGGGATCCCTGATGACCCCCACCAGCAGCTCGGCCACGGTCCCGGTGATCATCTCCTCCAGCAGCAATTGTTCCGCGCCAATCTCCTGCGCCGCCTCCATGACCGCCTCAGGCGAGTGGAGGTTCAACCGCACTGCCCCGGCCTCGCTCTTATGCGCGAAACCTTCGCCCTTCAGCACCAGCGGAAACCCCACCCCAGACGCGATGTCATGCAGGCTCTCTGCCAGCGCATCACGGCTTAGCCTGTGGCTTCGGGGAACCCGCAGACCGGCCGCCGCAAGACGCTGTTTCGCGAGGCCTTCGGGGATCAAACTGGCGTCGCCATCCCCTGAGTCCGGACCTGGAAGGGCCAGGGGCAAATCAGATGGCACCGCGATACGACTGGCCGCCGCCGCCGCGCCCATGGCCTCTCGCAGGCCGCAGAGTGGCACCACGCCCGCCGCCAGAAGCCGCTGCGCGGTCTCTTCGGGCATCAGTTCTGGCAAACTGGCGACCATGGCCATTGGCGCACCGGTTTGCGCCCGCGTTGCTATTGCGGCCTCAACCGTGCAGGCCCAGTCTTCGGCCGAACACCGGTCTGCTCGTGGGAAATCCACGATGAGCATCACCATATCCAGATCAGGATGCACCATGGCGCTGAACGCCCGGGTCATCGCAGGCACATCCCGCCAGATATAGGTATGGTAGTCTAGAGGATTGGCCAGCGCGACCATCGGGCCCAGGGCTGCGCGCAGCGCCTGATGCTGGCCGTCGGACAACGGCGGAAAGACCACAGACTGCGCCTGCCCGAGATCGGCAGCAAGGCTCGCTTCACCCCCGGAGCAGCTGATCGTCGCAACCCGGCATCCGGCGCGCGGGCCAAGCACATGCAGAACCTTCAGCGCTTCCAGAAATACCGGCAAATCATCCACCCGTGCCACACCACAGCGACGCAACAGCGCATCGGCGCCGGCCTCCTGACCGGCAAGCGACGCCGTATGGGACAGCGTCGCCGCCTGCGCCTGATCCGAGCGTCCGACCTTCAGCGCCACGATCGGTTTTCCACAGGCGGCCGCCTGATGCGCCAGCGTTTCAAAGGCACGCAGGTCGCGGACACCTTCGATATGCAGGCCAATGGCGGTTACGCGCGGATCCTCCAGCAGGCCGCGCGCGATCTGTGCGATATCGCTTTGCGCCTGATTGCCAACGGTAACCACATAAGCAATCGGCAGCCCACGCGCCTGCATGGTTAGATTGATCGCGATATTGGAGCTCTGGGTGAGGATTGCCACGCCGCGCTCCACCGGCACGCCACCGTGCTGATCCGGCCATAGCAATACCTGATCCAGATAGTTGATGAACCCATAGCAGTTAGGGCCGAGGATGGGCATCTCTCCCGCCGCTTGCAAAAGATGGTTCTGCAGGTCGGCCCCATCACCGGCCTCCCTCTGGGCCTCGCGAAAACCGGAGGCAAAACAGACCGCCCCCCCAGCCCCCCGGCGAGAGAGCGCCGCCACCGCTTCGACGGTGGCGTGTCTGTTGACGCCGATAAAGCTGGCATCGGGCGCGGCGGGCAGATCATCCACCGATGCAAACGCAGTCAAGCCGCAGACCTCCGCAGCCTTCGGATGCACCGGCCAGATCTGGCCGGAAAACCCGATCTTCTGCAATTGTTCGATCACCTGACGACACCAGGCACCGCCACCGATCACCGCGATGGAAGAGGGCCGAAACAAAGTGCTGAAGTCACGTATCATTGCCACGGCTCCCGCCTGAACAGAGGCCCCGATGCCTTCGGCGAGGATATTTGGAGCCAGAAGATAGGTAGGGTTTCATTAACCAGAATCGACGAGCCTCGACAGGCGGTACAGGCGGGGACGCCGATGACCGCGCCAGGAGATGGCCCCCGGTTGCGGCAGCGCCCTTCCGGGGGCTTGACCCTTTCTGCATCTTCTGGCCTTAAATATCCTCGCCGAAGGCGAAAACTGACCCGCCCGCCCGACGCGTCCGGGTAGAGCCTGAGACCGTTCGCCGCCATGCTTTCAACCACCATGCGGACGCAACAGCTCCCGGCTGATAATGTGACGCTGGATTTCGCTGGTGCCTTCCCAGATGCGCTCCACCCGAGCATCCCGCCAGATGCGCTCCAGCGGCAGTTCATCCATCAGCCCCATACCGCCATGGATCTGGATCGCCTCATCCGCGACCATCGCCAGCATTTCAGTTGCTTTCAGCTTGGCCATCGACATGTCGGCCTCGGTCACGCTGCCCTGGTCGAATTTCCAAGCGGCTTCCCAGGTCAGCAGGTTGGCGGCCTTCAGCTCTGTTGCCATATCCGCAAGTTTGAAGGAAATGCCCTGAAACTTGCCAATCTGCTGGCCGAACTGGCGACGCTCTGCGGCGTAGGACACCGCGTGATCAAAGGCGCGCTCGGCCCGGCCCAGACAGGTCGCAGCCACCTGAAGACGGGTGGCGCCAAGCCAGGTGTTGGCGAGATCAAAACCCTTGTCGACCTCGCCCAGCACTGCGGTTTTTGGCAGGCGACAGTCGTCAAACTCCAGCACTGCATTGGTATAGCCGCGGTGGCTTACGTTGCGATAGCCGGCACGGACAGTGAACCCCGGCGTGCCCTTGTCGACGAAAAAGGCGGTGATCCGCTTTTTCGGGCCGCGCGCTGTGTCGTCTTCTCCCGTGGCCATGAAAACGATGGCAAAATCCGCGATATCCGCGTGGCTAATGAAATGCTTGGTCCCGTTCAGAATGAAGTCATCGCCGTCCGGGCGCGCTGTCGCGGTCATACCGCGCAGGTCAGAGCCAGCCCCCGGTTCGGTCATCGCAAGACAGTCCCATTTTTCACCGCGAATGCAGGGGTAGAGGTATCTCTCTTTCTGCTCCGGCGTGCCGGCCAGAAGGATATTCGAGGGGCGTGCGACGCAGGTCCAGTGCAGGGCGTAATTGGCGCGGCCCAGCTCCTTTTCATAGAGCAGCCAGGTCAGCGTATCGAGGCCGGCACCCCCCACCTCTTCGGGCATGTTGGCGGCGTATAGCCCGGCCTCTATCGCCTTGGCCTGGATGTCGCGGACCCGTTCCATCGGCAGATGGCCACTGCGTTCGACCTCCAGCTCGTGAGGATAGAGCTCCCTGGTGACAAAGGCGCGCGTGGTTTCCACGATCATCGCCTGCTCTTCAGACAGACCAAATTGCATGTCTTGCTCCCCCGTGATGGGATCCCTGTTGACGTTGACCTGAGCCTAGGGCTGGATACGGTCAGTATCGTGCAGCATCGGACATTTTCGTGCCAAACTGGAAGAAACCACACGCTGCAACGCAGCAGATCGACCTATTGCTGTTCGATCAGTTCTCTGGCCATTGCCTTGCCAATACGGTGGAGCCGCTGCGGGCCGCCAACACGTTTGCAGGCCGACCGCTGTACTCCTGGCGGTTCGTGACGCTTGATGGCAATACCGCGATGTCATCGGCGGCGATGGAGGTCAGCGCGCAGGCGCCGCTGAGCAAAGCTGAGGGCGATATGCTGATCGCCATGCCGAGCTACCGCTATCTCCGCCATGCAACCGAAGCCACATCGCGCGGGTTGCGGGCGGCGCAGCGGCGCTATGGCGTATTGGCGGGATTCGATACCGGTGCCTGGCTGCTGGCTGAGGCCGGGCTTCTGGATGGCTACCGCGCCACCATCCACAGCGCGGAGATCGACGCCTTTGCCGAGGCGTTTCCGACCGTTCAGGCCGAGATGCACCGGTTTCTGTGGGACCGGGACCGGCTGACATGCTCAGGCGCGATGGCGGCCTTTGACGGGATCCTCGACATGATCGCGCGACAGCACGGGCAGGCCCTGCGACTGGATGTTGCCACCCTGTTCCTGAGCGGCGAGCCAGGGGGGACCGGGACATCCAGACCCGTGCGCAGCGCCTCTGTCGGGCGTGCAATTGCGGTGATGGAGGCCAATCTGGAAACCCCGCTCCCGCTGGGCGAAGTCGCGCGACGGGTTGGGCGGAGCCTGCGGGATCTGGCACGTCGCACGCAGGGCGAATTGGGCACAACGCCGCAGACGCTATATCGGCATCTGCGATTGAAACAGGCAAGACGGCTTGTGTTAGAGACGGATTTCAGCATCTCGGAGATCGCCCTGCGCTGCGGCTATGAGAACCCCAGCGCGTTGACCCGCGCCTTTCGCAGCGTCTTTGCCACAACGCCAAGAGACCTGCGCCGCACCCGGAGATAGCAGCCGCAACGCAGGCTGGTGGTTTTCTTGATTTGCAAAAAGCAGCTATTGTTTGCGCTAGCGCGCAAGGGGTCTTGCGCTTGCGCGGGTTATCAGAACAATTGGGCCATGACAGATATCGCATTCCCAAGCTGGCCCGATGTAGCCCCCCAATTGATTGAAGTTGCGGCAGGTCGCCGCCCTGCGGACACGGTGATCCGCCAGGGGGTCTGGGTCAATGTTCACACCCGCGAACAACTGCCCGATCATGACATCGCCATCGTGGCCGGGCGCATCGCCTATGTCGGCCCCGATGCCAGCTATTGCACCGGCCCCGACACCGAGGTGATCGAGGCCAATGGGCGCTATATGATCCCCGGCCTCTGTGATGCACATATGCATATCGAAAGCGGGATGCTGACCCCCGCAGAATTCGCCCGCGCGGTGATCCCACATGGTACCACCTCGATGTTCACCGACCCGCATGAGATCGCCAATGTGCTGGGTCTGGAAGGCGTGCGCCTGATGCATGACGAGGCGCTGATGCAGCCGGTCAATATCTTTACCCAGATGCCGAGCTGCGCGCCCTCAGCGCCCGGGCTGGAAACCACCGGATATGAGATTTCGCCCGAGGATGTGGCCGAGGCGATGAGCTGGCCGGGCATCATCGGGCTGGGCGAGATGATGAATTTTCCCGGTGTGGCAGCGGGCGATCCCAAGATGCTGGCAGAGATCGCCGCAACCCAGCGCGCGGGCAAGACCGTTGGCGGGCATTATGCCTCGCCCGATCTGGGGCCGGATTTCGCAGCCTATGTGGCCGGCGGTCCGGCGGATGATCACGAAGGCACCTGCGAGGCGGACGCGATTGCCCGGATGCGACAGGGGATGCGCGCGATGGTGCGGCTCGGCTCGGCCTGGTATGACGTTGAGGCGCAGATCACCGCGATCACCGAAAAGGGACTGGATCCGCGCAATTTCATTCTCTGCACCGACGATTGCCACTCCGGCACGCTGGTCAATGACGGCCATATGAACCGGGTGGTGCGCCACGCGATTGACTGCGGCTGTGACCCTTTGATTGCCTTGCAGATGGCTACGATCAACACCGCGACGCATTTCGGGCTGGAGCGTGACATCGGCTCTATCACCCCGGGTCGGCGCGCGGATGTGATCCTGACCTCCGATCTGAAGACCCTGCCGATCGAGCTGGTGATTGCCCGTGGCGAGATCGTAGCCAAGGATGGCGAGATCACCGTGGATTGCCCGCATCTGGACTGGCCCGAAACCGCGCGTGGCACGGTGCATCTGGGCCATCAGCTGGGTGCTCAGGATTTTGAGATCGCCGCGCCTGAGGGCGCAAATGTGATCACCGCCAATGTCATCGGTGTGGTTGAGAACCAGGCCCCGACCAAAGCGCTACAGGCAGAGCTGCCGGTGCAGGACGGGCTGGTCGAGGCCACATTGGCCGAGGCGGGCGACATCTGCCAGATTGCGCTGGTGGAACGCCACCGGGCGACGGGTGGCGTCACCAACGCCTTTGTCTCCGGCTTTGGCTACAGCGGCAAGATGGCGATGGCCTCCACCGTGGCGCATGACAGCCACCATATGATCGTGGTCGGCACTGACCGCGCGCAGATGGCGCTGGCGGCCAATCGTCTGGCCGAGGTGGGCGGCGGCATCACCATCTTCCGCGAAGGACAGGAGCTGGCTCTGGTTGAGCTGCCCATCGCCGGGCTGATGTCCGACAGCCCCGCGACGGAGGTTGCCGCCAAGGCGCAGAAGATGGTTGAGGCGATGGAGACCTGCGGCTGCAAGCTCAACAACGCCTATATGCAGCATTCCCTACTGGCGCTGGTGGTGATCCCCGAATTGCGAATTTCCGATCTGGGGCTGGTGGATGTGCGCAGCTTCGAGAAGATACCGGTCATCGCAAGCGCCGGGCCGTCCTGACCCCCGGCGCGTGTCGGCCGGCCCCCGTGTCCATTCCAGAGCCACCCCGTCATCCGATGGCAGAGTGCCCCGTTTTTCAGTGATCGAGCATAATCATGACAACAGTTAAGATCCCGCAGCTTCCGGCAGCAGAAGAGTTTACAGATGCCGCGGCGGCCGTTGCCCGGTTGGAGCAGCTGTACCGTGAGGCGACGCAGTTTCTATGCGCCGAGTTTTCGCGCATCCTGACCGATGGTCCCTCCGTCGGCAGCACCGGGACCACCCCGCGTATCCGCGCATTCTACCCTGAGATCCGCTTTACCACGTCGTCTTTTGCACAGGTCGACAGCCGACTGAGCTATGGGCATGTCTCGGCCCCCGGCACCTATGCAACCACGGTGACCCGCCCGGATCTGTTCCGGCATTACCTGACCCAGCAAATCGGCCTGCTGATCCGCAACCACGGACAGCCGGTGACCATCGCTGTCTCAGATACGCCAATCCCGGTGCATTTTGCCGTGGCGGCCGATCCCAGCCTGACGGTCCCACAGGAAGGCGCTGCCGGTTTCACGCTGCGCGATGTCTTCGACGTGCCGGACCTGGCCACCACCAATGACGACATTGTAAACGGCACCTATCAGTCGCCCGACAATATTGGTCCGCTGTCGCTCTTTACCGCGCAGCGCATTGATTATTCGCTGGCCCGGCTGTCGCATTACACGGCGACCGACCCGCAGCATTTTCAAAATCACGTGCTGTTCACCAACTACCAGTTCTATGTCGCCGAATTCGAAGCCTACGCCCGTGCGCAGCTGGCGGATCCGGACTCTGGCTACAGCAGCTTTGTCAGCACCGGCGATCATGAAATCACCAGCGCGGACGCGGAGATCCCGCCGATTGCGAAGCTGCCGCAGATGCCGACCTATCACCTGAAACGGCAGGACGGCTCGGGCATCACGCTGGTCAATATCGGCGTCGGCCCGTCGAACGCCAAGACCGCCACCGACCATATCGCGGTATTGCGCCCGCACGCCTGGCTGATGGTCGGTCACTGTGCCGGGCTGCGCAACACTCAGACGCTGGGCGATTTTGTGCTGGGGCACGGCTATCTGCGCGAGGATCACGTTCTGGACGACGATCTACCGATCTGGACCCCGATTCCGGCACTGGCGGAAATCCAGGTCGCGCTTGAGGATGCGGTGGCCGAGGTGACGGAGCTGGAAGGCTACGACCTGAAGCGGATCATGCGGACCGGCACCGTTGCCACCATCGACAACCGCAATTGGGAACTGCGCGATCAATCCGGCCCCGTGCAGAGACTGTCGCAATCCCGTGCCATCGCGCTGGATATGGAAAGCGCCACCATCGCCGCCAATGGCTATCGTTTCCGGGTGCCCTATGGAACGCTGCTCTGTGTGTCGGACAAGCCGCTGCATGGCGAACTGAAGCTACCGGGGA
Source organism: Phaeobacter sp. JH20_34 (assembly GCF_048056095.1). Taxonomy (NCBI): domain Bacteria; kingdom Pseudomonadati; phylum Pseudomonadota; class Alphaproteobacteria; order Rhodobacterales; family Roseobacteraceae; genus Phaeobacter; species Phaeobacter sp. JH20_34. Next base: position 192,063 of record NZ_JAYMWT010000011.1, read on the forward strand.
TGGCATCTGAGTTTTATCACACCCAGGTTGCCCGCCATTTGCAGATCGGGATAAAGGCGATGGAGCAGTTGCGTGGCATGCCATTGGAACGTTTGCACAGCCGAAAACTGCGTTCCTTTGACGAAACAGCCTTTCTCTGAGGGTGATTTTCCCGCTAATTCTTCAAAAACCCCTATTTTATGGGGTTTTTGACAACACTACTCGTTGTGTTCGGCCACAACATAACGCTAGAGTTACGCGATGAGGCCCCATAACTCGGGCAGTGACAAGGAGACCTAAGAATGTCCAAACCGATGACCAAGACCCAGCTTGTTGCCGCACTGGCTGAAGAGATGGACAGCGACAAAAAAGCGGCAGGCGCTGCGCTTGACGCCGTTTGCGCGCTGATCACCCGCGAAGTTTCCGGCGGTGGTGCCGTGACTCTGCCCGGCGTTGGCAAGATCTACTGCCGCGAGCGCCCCGAGCGCGAAGTGCGCAACCCGGCCACTGGTGAGAAATTCACCAAAGAGGCCGATAAAGTGGTCAAGATGACCATCGCCAAAGCGCTGAAAGACAGCGTGAACGGCTAAGGGTCAAGGCACGGTTGACCGTGTTTCGGGTCGCCTTTCGGGCGGCCCTTTTTTTGTGCCTGAACAGCGCAGCTCCAGAAAAATCAAGATCCCCGACCGGCCAGCCGAATTCGGTTCCCAGCGAATGCTTGCCTTGCTAAACATATCGCGACCACACCCGAACGGGCTGCGGCACCGGACCGGCAGGGGGATATGTCGATGGATCTGCGCGCTTTGGCGATGGGGCTGGCCTTTGCCTTCATGTGGTCGTCTGCCTTTACTTCGGCTCGGATCATCGTCGCCGATGCTTCGCCGCTATACTCGCTTGCCTTCCGCTTTCTTATTTCCGGCCTGATCGGTGTCGCTGTTGCCCGCTACATGGGCCAGAGCTGGCGTCTGACACGCGGCCAGCTGCGCGCCACCATCGTCTTTGGCATCTGCCAGAACGCGCTCTATCTGGGCCTCAACTTCGTCGCCATGGAAACCATCGAAGCCTCGCTGGCCGCGATCATCGCATCGACCATGCCGATGCTGGTCGCCATCGCGCTCTGGCTGGCCTATGGTGAGCGGCTGCCCCGGCTGGGTGTTGCCGGGCTGCTGGCCGGGGTGGTGGGGGTTGCCCTGATCATGGGAACCCGCATCAGCGCGGGTGTCGACCTCTTTGGCGTCACGCTCTGCGGGATCGGTGTTCTGGCCCTGACGCTGGCCACCCTGGCGCTGCGGGGGGCAACCTCGGGTGGCAACTTCATGATGGTGGTGGGGTTGCAGATGCTGGTCGGCTCTGCCGTGCTGTTCGCAGTTGCACCGATGGTGGAAACCTTCCGGCTCACCCCCAGCTGGCCGCTGGCGCTGGCCTTTCTCTACACCACCCTGGTGCCGGGGCTGACGGCGACCTTCATCTGGGTTCTGCTGCTGAACAGGATCGGTGCCGTGCGGGCCGCCACCTTCCATTTTCTCAACCCAGTCTTCGGTGTGGCTGTTGCCAGTCTGCTGCTGGGCGAAAAGTTGGGGCTGCTGGACCTGATCGGCGTCGGTATCGTCACCTTTGGCATTCTGGCGGTCCAGCTGGCGCGGCAATCGGCGCAGCAGCGCCCCTGAGGATGACATGTGCCCTGCCTCTTTCGTCACACACAAACGCGAGCGGATGAAATACAGCTTTGCTTTTGCCCCGAAGGACACCATTTACAGCTGAACAGCCAAGATCGGAGGACATGATGCGCAGTTATTCCAAAGACCCGGACGCCATTGCGGCCCTCTCGGAAGAAGAATATTACGTCACCCAGCAATCCGGCACCGAACGCCCCGGCACCGGCAAGCTGCTGGGCAACAAGGAGCCGGGTATCTATGTGGATATCGTCTCCGGTGAGCCATTGTTTGCCTCGTCAGACAAATATGAGTCCGGCTGCGGCTGGCCCAGCTTTACCAAACCCATCGAAACCGCCCATGTTCAGGAGCTGGAAGACCGGAGCCTGGGGATGATCCGCACCGAAGTCCGCTCGACCCATGGAGACAGCCATCTGGGCCATGTGTTCCCGGACGGCCCGGCAGATCGCGGCGGTCTGCGCTATTGCATCAATTCGGCCTCCCTTCGGTTCGTCCATCTGGACGATATGCAGGCAGAAGGCTACGGCGACTATATCGATCAAGTGGAGGATATTAGATGAGCAGCACAACAGAACGCGCCGTCCTGGCCGGTGGGTGTTTCTGGGGCATGCAGGACCTGATCCGCAAGCGCCCCGGTATCATCAGCACCCGGGTTGGATATTCCGGCGGCGATGTGCCCAATGCGACCTATAAGAACCACGGCACCCATGCCGAGGCGATCGAGGTGATTTTTGACCCGAGCCAGACCAGCTATCGCACGCTGCTGGAGTTCTTCTTTCAGATCCATGATCCAACCACGGTCAATCAGCAGGGCAATGATCTGGGCATGAGCTACCGCTCTGCGATCTACTATGTTGACGACCGCCAGAAAGAAATTGCCGAAGACACCATTGCGGATGTCGATGCGTCAGGTCTCTGGCCCGGCAAGGTGATGACCGAGGTCGAACCCGTTGGCGATTTCTGGGAGGCCGAACCGGAGCATCAGGATTACCTGGAACGGCAGCCAAACGGCTACACCTGCCACTTTGCGCGCCCGGATTGGGTTCTGCCCCGCAGGAACGAGACCGCCGCCGAGTAATCGGTTGACCATGCGATATCCGGCATTCTAGATAAAAGGCCCCGCCAATCGGCGGGGCCTTTTGCTGCCTTGCGCATGTTCTGCCGGTCAGCCGTGGGCAATGCGCGGACGACCGCTCGCCTCCACCGTCAGAAAGGCCTCGACAAAAACCTCCCGCGCCTCGACTTCGGCGATGCGGATATCCCTGTCCACCTGGATGGAAATATCCTGCGCGCCTGCGGCCTCTGCGGCGGCACGGGCTTCGGCCCGCAGCTCGGCTTCCAACCGCTCAAGAGCCTCCTGCGAACCGGTGAAATCCTCCGGGCCATTCTCCAGATGGACGCGAAACCGGCCTTCCTCAGGTGCGGTAACCGTGCCGCTGCGCCGCATGGTGATACGGCCCACCACCGCGCCAATGGCATTTGCCACGCCTGCGTGTTCCGGCAGGATCATACGGCAATGAAGCCGGGTCCCGACCGCCGGATAGTAGCTGGGCGCCGAGGCTCCAAGCCCGACGACATCGACATTGAGGCCAGCGCTGAGAGCGACCAGCCCCTGATGTCGGGACAGCCCGCGCTGCATCAGAACATGGCGGGCAAGCTGATCCGGCGAGGTTCCAAAGGCCGGAGCGTCTTCGGCAATAGCAGTCTCTAACAGGGTGAGCGACGTCTGTTCCGTCATCTGATCTACGATCATCCGTGCCAATGTCACGGCATCCGGTGCCAGCCGGTCCCCCGACCCCACGCGGCGGCGGGCAAAAAGCGTCAGCGCCTTCTGCGCTGCATGGCCATCCCAGCTGCTAAGCCGTCCAAGGACATGGCTGGCATCGGACGGGGTGACCCCGGCGATCTGCACCAGGCCGCGATCCACCAGCCGCATCAGCGCGCCCTGCTCGATCCGGGTGTGCAGCACGGCGCCCAGCGGATGTGTCTGCGTCCCGATCCGGTCCAGAACCCGGGCCTCCCGGTCGCTCAACCCCACTGGTGTCTGTCCCGGAATCGCGCGAACAAACTGCCCGTCATATTCGCCGACAGTCACTGCGCGCAGCTGACTGTCGAGCGTTGCATGAACCACCTCAGGGGACATATCGGCGATCAGGGAAATCGGCAGCACGCGACGCGGGCCAAGGGTCACACCGCCACTCATACCGGCAGCGATCGGATGCACCTGACTGTCACCGCCCAGGCCGCTGGTGCGCATGGCCACGGCCTCAACCATGGTGCGATAGCCGCCAACCTCGGCGCCGGCCGGATCAATCTTGGGCTTGCCGTTCTCGATCAATGCGACATCGGTGGTGGTGCCGCCGATATCACTGACAAGCGCAGTCTCGACGCCGGTCAGCCAGCGGGCACCGACCAGCGATGCAGCCGGGCCGCTCAGGATGGTTTCAATTGGACGGGCACGGGCCTGCTGTGACGACATCAAGGCGCCATCACCCCTCACAACCATCATCTGAGCAGTCACGCCGAGCTCGCTCAGGCGGGATTCGGCGCGCCCGATCAACCGGTCGATCATTCCGATGAGCCGCGCGTTCAGCACAGCTGTCAACGCCCGCTTCGGCCCGTTGAGCCGCGCCGACAGCTGGTGCGAACAGGTCACCGGAACGCCGGTTTCTTCTGCGATGATCCGGGCAACTTCCAGCTCGTGCGCTGGATTGCGCGTCGCAAACTGGCCGGCAATGGCAAAACCGCTGACCGATACGGCCTCGCGCTGGAGAAACGCGCGCAGTGTCTCCCTGTCCAAGGGCGCCGCCTCGCTACCGGAATGGCTGTGCCCCCCCTCCAGCACCAGCGCCGGGTCGCCCTTCAACGCCTCGCGCAGGCCGTGACGATCCAGATCCGCCTCGCCGAACCCGATATAGATCAGCGCAACGCGGCCCCCCTGCCCTTCGACCAGCGCATTGGTCGCAAGCGTCGTGGACAAAGCTGCAAGCGCGATCTCTGACGGTGCTACCTGCGCCTGCGCAAGTACGGCAGCGACGGCTTCTCCAACTCCGATGGCCAGATCCTGCCGCGTCGTCAGTGCTTTGGCCTTTGCCAGCACATCGCGATCATCCCGGATCAATACCGCGTCGGTATAGGTTCCGCCCGTGTCCACCCCAAGCAAAAGCGCCATGCCCGTCCTCCGTTCGCCTTAATCTTGATCCTGGTCATCGGTTTAGCGAAGCTGCCGCGACGATCCATCCTGTTTGCGTCACCTCAGTCGCTGAACCGCCCAGCGGGCCGCATCCGCCACAGTCGGGTCAGGATCCGCGACCAGAGCCTCGGCCACGGGCCGCAGGGCCGACAGGCCGGAGTTACCGACGGCATAAAGCACATTGCGCACAAAGCGATCTCGCCCGATCCGCTTGATGGGGGAACCGGAAAACAACGCCCGGAACCCGGGATCGTCCAGCCGAGCCAGCTCCGCCAGCTGCGGAGCCTCGAACTCGGGTCGCGCCGCATAGCGCATATCGCTGGCGGCGACTGCAAATTTGTTCCAGGGGCAGGCCGCCAGGCAATCATCACAGCCGTAGATCCGGTTGCCCAGCTTGGCGCGCAGCTCCTCATCGACCGGGCCCTTGTGCTCGATGGTGAGGTAAGAAATGCAACGCCGCGCATCCAGCTGATACGGGGCGGGGAACGCATCTGTCGGGCAGGCCGCCAGACAGGACCGGCACGATCCGCAATGGTCGCGCTCTGCCGCGTCGGCAGGCAGGTCCAATGTTGTGAAAACAGAGCCTATGAAGGCCCAGTTGCCCCAGTCCCGGCTGACCAGATTGGTGTGTTTGCCCTGCCACCCAAGGCCCGCCGCCTGGCCCAGCGGCTTCTCCGGAACCGGCGCGGTGTCGACAAATACCTTGACCTCGGCAGGCTCATCCGCCCGCGCGGCTTCCGCGATCAGCCAGCGTGCCAGCCGTTTCAGGCGCTTCTTCACAAGATCATGATAATCCTTGTTGCGCGCATAGACGGAAATCGCGCCGCGCTCTGCCTGCCCCACAACGGCCATCGGATCCACCTCTGGCGTGTAGCTTTCAGCCAGCATGATCACAGAGCGCGCCTCAGGCCAGAGCTGGGCTGGATCGCCGCGCCAGTGGCTGCGTTCCTCCATCCAGCCCATCTGACCGTGATATCCCGCTTCAAGAAACGCCTGAAGCCGAGCGGGCACCTGCGGCACATCCCAGGGACGACAGATCCGACAGGCCACAAACCCCTCGGCAAGGGCCTGTTTCACCAACCTGTCCTTGATGCCGTGTGTTGCTATCATCTGGCTAGAAATATCCTCGGGGGTGAATTGAGTCCAAGGGACTCAAGAGGGGGCAGACAGCCCCCTTCTGCCCGTGTCTATCAGAAATCCAGATCGGCGTAATGGGCCGGTGGGCTGAAACCGGGGATCTGATCGGCAAGGATCGACCGGAACGCCGGGCGTGACTTGATCTTTGCGTACCAGTCCTTCACCACGGCGGACCGGTTCCAATCAACATCGGAGATATAGTCCAACGACGACAGATGCGCGGCGGCGGCGAAATCTGCCAGGGTCATTTGATCGCCAGCCAGCCAGCGGCGATGGTCCAGCAGCCAGGCCAGATAGTCGAGGTGATATTTGATCGCCCGCGCACCCGCCTTGACGTTGCCACTGTCGGGGTAGCCCTGCCCGGTCACCTTCTTGTTCACCCGCTCATAGAGCAGCTTTGAGGTGACCTCATGGTGAAATTTATCATCGAACCAGCTGACCAGGCGGCGCACCTCGTAGCGACCATCGGGATCGCTGGGCATCAACGAGGGTTCCGGGCGGGTTTCCTCAAGGTATTCGCAGATCGCGGCACTTTCGGCCATCAGCTTGCCATCCAGGCGGATCACCGGAACCTTCGCCGCCGGATTGCGGCGCAGGAAATCGGCCTCCTGCTCCCAGTAGCGTTCCTCGACCAGCTCGACCTCGATCCGCTTTTCGGCCAGGGACAGGCGCACTTTGCGGCAGAAGGGGGAGAGGGGCACATGATAGAGGCGGGCCATGGGACAGCGGATCTCCTGTTGCGGGTGGCTGGGATCAGACAGCAATGCCTAAAAGCGCCAGAAGTTTCAATCCTCGAAACAGGCCGCCCTGCCATCTGCGCGAATGGTGGCCGCCCCATCCATGATCTGCGCCGCCCGCTTGCGCATGAACGCGGTGGGTTTTGCTGCCGAACGCTCTTTGGGGTTGGGCAAAACGGTGGCCAGAAGGGCAGCCTGCCTGCGGCTCAGCTCATCCGGACCGACACCGAAATAATGCCGCGCGGCCGCCTCGGCGCCAAACACACCTTCGCCCATTTCAGCGACATTCAGGTAGACTTCCAGAATGCGCCGTTTGCTCCAGACCGCCTCAACCATCGGCGTCATCAGTGTTTCCAGCGCCTTGCGGAACCAGCTGCGCCCCTGCCACAGAAAGACATTCTTCACCACCTGCTGAGAGATGGTCGACCCTCCACGCTGGCCGCCTTCGGCGATTGCCGCGCGGATGGCCTCGGCATCAAGGCCCCAATGCTGGCAGAACCGGGCATCTTCGGCGGCGACAACCGAACGCCCCAAGGCCGGAGCGATATGTTCGATGGGAACCCATTCGCGGTCAATATCACCAAGACGGCGATATTCAGACCAGATGGTATGGGTGATCGGCGGGTTGATCACGGAAAACAGCAGAATCGGCAGCAGGGTCAGCGCAACAAAGACCAGCGCAGCCCGTCCCAGCCAGCGACGCAGGAGACGACGCGGTGACAGCTTTGCGCGGGGTGTACCCTTGGCTGCTGCCTTGCTGCGGGCTTTGCCCTTGGGGGGAGCCTTGGATGCCCCGGTTGATTTTCCTGCCTTCGCCATAGGGTCTCTATACGGCACAGAACGGGCCTGCTCCAACCGCGAAATCCCTTGGCCCGCAAGAGATTGCCCAGAGCAAGCGCCCGGAGGTGAAAAGGCCCCGACCGCAGCAGCGACCGGAGCCCATCCAAGGCACATGCAGAGGAAGTGGCGGGGCCTATTCCGCCGGAACGGCTGCTGCCTCGATCGCCAAAGGCTGGGGCAGTTTGTTCAGCATTTCCTTCGGGCAGATCTGCAGGAAATTGCCCTTCTCATTTTCCCAATGCTGCAGGATCTCAGCGGCCTTGCGGCTGCCGGTTTCCTCCAGATGGCGCTCGATCAGACCTTTCAGCTGATCTTCCCAATGGGCCACGGTCACCGGACAGGTCACCAGTGACTCCATGTTCATCAGGGTTTCTGCCTTGCCTTCGGGATCGTAGATGTAGGCCATACCACCGGTCATACCCGCGCCGAAGTTGGCGCCGATCTTGCCCAGGATCACCGCGATCCCGCCGGTCATGTATTCACAGCCACAGGCACCGCAGCCCTCGACAACCACGCTCGCCCCTGAGTTACGAACCGCGAACCGCTCGCCGGCACGACCGGCTGCGAAGAGATAGCCAGCCGTCGCACCATAGAGAACGGTATTGCCGACGATGGTGTTTTCGCTGGCGTTCAACGGCGATGCCATCGGCGGGCGCACCACAATGGTTCCGCCGGAGAGACCCTTGCCCACATAGTCATTGGCATCCCCGGAGACCTCAAGCTTCAGACCGGGGGCCGCAAAGGCACCGAGCGACTGCCCGGCGGAGCCTTGCAGCTTTACCGTCAGGTGGTCTGACTGCAGCGTGTTGCGCATACCGAAGTTGCGGACGATATGGCTGGAGGTGCGGGTGCCCACGGTCCGGTGGGTGTTCTGCACCGCATAGGACAGCTGCATCTTCTCACCGTCCTGCAGGAAGCGGGCGGCATCGCGTACGATCTCCGCATCCAGCGTATCCGGCACCGGGTTGCGCTCCTTATCGCGGTTGTAGACGATATTGGCAGAGCCATCGACCGTGATCAGAAGCGGGTTCAGGTCGAGGTCGTCCAGATGGGCAGAGCCACGCGACACCTGCGCCAGAAGATCGGCCCGGCCAATAACATCCTCCAGCGACCGCGCGCCAATGGAAGCCAGAATTTCCCGTACTTCCTGCGCATAGAAGGTGATGAGGTTTACCACCTTGTCGGCATTGCCGGTGAACTTGCCGCGCAGGGCCTCATCCTGAGTACACACGCCCACGGGGCAGGTGTTGGACTGGCACTGGCGCACCATGATGCAGCCCATGGCGATCAGCGCAGCGGTGCCGATACCATATTCCTCGGCGCCCAGCATGGCCGCCATGACGATGTCGCGGCCGGTGCGCAGACCGCCATCGGTGCGCAGCGTCACCCGGTCACGCAGGTTGTTCATGCTCAGCACCTGATGCGCCTCGGTCAGGCCCATCTCCCACGGGAGGCCAGCATATTTGATCGAGGTCGCAGGCGAGGCCCCGGTGCCACCGTTATGGCCGGAGATCAGGATGATGTCTGCCTTTGCCTTGGCCACGCCGGCCGCGATGGTGCCAACGCCCGAGGACGCCACCAGTTTCACGGTCACCTTGCAGCGCGGGTTGATCTGCTTCAGGTCGTAGATCAGCTGCGCCAGATCCTCGATCGAGTAGATATCGTGGTGCGGCGGCGGCGAAATCAGGGTCACACCTTTGGTCGAGTGGCGCAGGCGGGCAATCAGGTCGGTGACCTTCATCCCCGGCAGCTGGCCGCCCTCGCCGGGCTTGGCGCCCTGGGCCACCTTGATTTCCAGCTCTTCGCACTGGTTCAGATATTCAGCGGTCACACCAAAGCGGCCCGACGCCACCTGCTTGATCTTTGCCGACGGGTTGTCGCCGTTCGGCTCCGGCACGAAATGTGCGGGATCTTCGCCGCCCTCGCCGGAGTCGGACTTGGCACCGATGCGGTTCATTGCGACGTTCAGAGTCTTATGCGCCTCAGGCGACAGCGCGCCCAAGCTCATCCCCGGCGTGACAAAGCGCTTGCGGATCGAAGTGATGCTCTCGACCTCTTCAATCGGCACCGGCTTGCCCAGAGGCTTGATGTCCAGCAGATCGCGGAGGTGAATCGGCGGGTTCGACTGCATCTTTGCCGAATATTGCTTCCACAGCTCAAACGAGGCCCGGTTGCAGGCCATCTGCATCATATGCATCGAGGTCGCTTCCCAGGCGTGGGTTTCGCCGGATTTGCGCGCCTTGTAGAAGCCACCGATGGGCAGGACATCCTGACCGCCCGACCATGCCTTGGCGTGGATTTCTTCCAGCTTGGTCTGAATGCCGGTGACACCGATACCAGAAATCCGGGAAACCATGCCGGGGAAATATTCCGCACACATCGCACGGCTGAGGCCCACCGCCTCGAAGTTGAGACCACCACGATAGGAGGAGATCACCGAGATACCCATTTTCGCCATGATCTTCAAAAGACCCTGGTCGATGGCTTCACGGTAACGGGCGACATTCTCGGTCAGACTGCCATCCAGCAGGCCCCGCTCAATACGGTCAGCCAGCGAATCCTCGGCCAGATAGGCGTTTACAACGGTGGCACCACAGCCGATCAGCACCGCAAAGTAATGCGGGTCGATACATTCGGCAGAGCGCACATTCAGCGAACAGAAGGTCCGCAGGCCCTTGCGGGTCAGATGCGAATGCACCGCGGAGGTCGCCAGGATCATCGGCATCGCCACGCGGCCCTCGCCCGAATGCTGATCGGTCAGGACAATGTGACCGGCCCCGGAGCTGACAGCCTCCTCCGCTTCGGCGCGGACACGGGCCAGCGCCGCATTGAGAGACCCCTGGCCGGGGGCGAAGGTACAGTCGATTTCAGCCAGCGGCGCGTTCAGGTTCTTGACTAGCTCATCCCATTGGGAATTGCCGATAAAGGGGCTTTCCAGCACGATGATCTCGGTCTGGGAGCTGTCTTCATCCAGCACGTTCTTGAGGTTACCAAACCGGGTCTTCAACGACATCACACGGTATTCGCGCAGGCTGTCGATCGGCGGGTTGGTCACCTGAGAGAAGTTCTGGCGGAAGAAATGGCTCAGCGGGCGGTACATTTTAGACAGCACTGCCGACGGCGTATCATCCCCCATTGAGGCAAGAGTTTCCTTGCCGTCCTCGGCCATCGGCGCAAGAATCTGTTCCAGTTCCTCAATGGTATAGCCAGCGGCAATCTGGCGGCGGCGCAGTGCGTCCCCGCTGAACAACGGCTTTTCGGTAACGGTGGCCAGGGTGCTGTCCAGATCGTTGATCTTCTTCACCCAATCGCCAAACGGCAGCGCGGAGGCCAGTTTGTTCTTGATCGCGGTGTCGTGGAATAGCTTGCCCTTCTTCATGTCGACAGCCAGCATCTGACCCGGACCAAGCGCACCCTTTTCAACCACGGTGGCCTCGTCAATCGGAACCATGCCCGCCTCGGAGCCTGCGATCACCAGACCATCGCCGGTGACCACGTAGCGCATCGGGCGCAGGCCGTTGCGGTCCAGACCGGCGCAAACCCAGCGGCCATCGGTCATCGCTAGCGCGGCCGGGCCATCCCAAGGCTCCATCACGGAGTTGCAATAGGAATACATATCGCGCCAGGCCTGCGGCAGCTCCACCGCCTGCTTGGACCAGCTTTCGGGAACCAGCATGGTCTTTGCCATCGGCGCCGAGCGACCGGCGCGGACCAGAACTTCAAACACCGAGTCCAGTGCCGCGGAGTCGGAGGACCCGCTGGCGACGATGGGTTTGATATCCTCGGCATAGTCACCAAAGGTCGAAGAGGCCATACGGATCTCGTGGCTCTTCATCCAGTTCATGTTGCCTTTCAGCGTGTTGATCTCGCCGTTATGGGCGAGCATGCGGAAGGGCTGGGCCAGCCACCACTGCGGGAACGTGTTGGTGGAATAGCGCTGATGATAGATTGCAAAGGCGCTTTCAAACCGTTCGTCCATCAGGTCGGGGTAGAACACGGCAACCTGCTCGGCCAGCATCATGCCCTTGTAGATGATCGAGCGGCAGGACAGCGACGCGATATAGAGCTGGCCGACCTGCGCAGCGGCAGCGGCTTTTTCGATGCGGCGGCGAATAACATAGAGCTCGCGCTCGAATGTTTCCTCGTCCACACCCTTTGAGTTGGAGATCAGGATCTGCTCAATCTCAGGGCGGGTGGCGTTGGCCTTCTCGCCGAGGCAGGTGACATCCACCGGCACATGGCGCCAGCCGTAGATGTAGTAGCCCATCCGCAGAACTTCGCTTTCCACGATGGTCCGGCAGCGTTCCTGAGCGCCAAAGTCCGTGCGTGGCAGGAAGACCTGGCCTACCGCCATCAGTTGATCTTCGCGCGGCTCGTGGCCGGTGCGGCGCACCTGATCATAGAAGAACGGTGCCGGGATCTGAACGTGGATACCGGCGCCATCGCCGGTCATGCCGTCCGCATCAACTGCACCTCGGTGCCAGATCGCTTTCAGCGCGTTGATGCCGGCCTCAACCACCTTGCGGCTGCGCTTGCCGTTGACCGAGACAACAAGGCCAACACCGCAGGAGGAATGCTCTTCCTCCTCGGCATAAAGACCGTTCTCGGCCATCCATTGACGCTTTGCCTCTTCGGCGCGAACCCATTCTGCATCATATTTTGTCATGTCATGCTCCCGTTCCGGTGGGCGGCCCCCTAAGGGCGGCACCTGCCCGGTAGAAATCTGTTTACTCGGCGGCCAGGCTGCTGGCGGCGGTGTTGAAACGGTCGAGGATCGCCTCAGCGCAATCGCGCCCGTCCTTGATGGCCCAGACCACCAGAGACGCGCCGCGCACGATGTCACCAACGGCATAGACGCCATCTAGATCGGTCGCGCCGGTCTGGAATGCAGCCTTTACGGTGCCCCAGCGGGTGACCGGCAGTTCCGGCTGATCCCAGAGCGTCGGCAGATCTTCCGGCTCAAAGCCAAGCGCCTTGATCACCAGCTCGGCAGGCTCGATGTAATCGGCGCCCTCGATGATCTCGGGAGCCTGGCGGCCCGAGGCGTCAGGCTGGCCGAGACGCATCTTCTGTACCATCACGCCAGCGACCTTGCCGCCCTCATCGGTGAAACCCTTGGGCGCGGACAGCCATTCAAAGACCACGCCTTCTTCCTCGGCGTTCTGGGTTTCGCGCTGCGAACCGGGCATATTGGCACGGTCACGGCGATAGAGACATTTGACCGACGTCGCACCCTGACGAATCGAGGTCCGCACGCAGTCCATAGCCGTATCACCCCCGCCGATGACAACGACACGCTTGCCTTTGGCGTTCAGGGTGCCGTTGTCGAATTCCTCGATGCTGTCGCCGAAATTCGACGCTTTGTTGGACACGGTCAGGAAGTCGATCGCCTTTACGATGCCACCAGAACCTGACCCCGGCATTTCCAGATCACGGGATTTGTAAACGCCGGTGGCGATAATCACCGCATCATGTTTGGCGCGGATATCGTCAAAGGAGATGTCCTGACCCACGTTGCAATTCATCACGAATTCAACACCGCCATCCGCAAGCAGTTGGTTGCGGCGCATCACGACGTCCTTTTCCAGCTTGAAACCCGGGATACCATAGGTCAGCAGGCCACCGGCACGATCATAGCGGTCGTAGATGGTGACCTTCACGCCTGCGCGACGCAGCATGTCTGCTGCGGCCAGGCCGCCCGGACCCGCCCCGATGATCCCCACGGATTCGCCACGTTCCTGCGCCGGGGCGATGGGCTGCACCCAACCTTTGTCCCAGGCGGTATCGGTAATGTATTTCTCGACGGCACCGATGGTGACAGTACCGTGGCCGGACTGCTCAATGACGCAATTGCCTTCGCAGAGGCGATCCTGCGGACAGATACGACCACAGATTTCGGGGAAGGTATTGGTCGCCTGGCTGATCTCATAGGCCTCGTGCAAGCGGCCCGTGGCAGTCAGGCGGAGCCAATCGGGAATGTTGTTGTGCAGGGGGCAATGCGACTGGCAATAAGGTACACCGCATTGACTGCAACGGCTGGCCTGTTCCTCGGCCTTGGCGGCCGCGAATTCTGCGTAGATTTCGTCGAAATCTTCCCGGCGATCTTCTGCGGCCCGTTTGCTGGGCATGTCGCGGTCGATCTGCACGAATTTGAGCATCGGTTGCTTGGCCACGGGGCGGACTCCATGTTGGGCTGGCTGCGATAAATGATCCATCGGAGCGGAGCGAATTAAAAGTCAACTTTGCTGACCTAATATGTCAGCAGTTATGTCCTGATACCTTCTCCAGCAGAAATGTACAGACATTTTAGGTCCGATACGGACCATTAACGCTATCCCGCCAATGAAATCAACGGATTTACACCCAGACCGTTCTTTGCCATCCCTGCGGAACCCCAATCGGACCTATATCATGCCGCTTTTTCAGCTGATCCTTATCGCCCTGATTCAGGGCATCACGGAATTCCTGCCCGTCTCTTCATCCGGGCACCTGATCCTTTTGCCAGGGCTGACCGGGCTCGACGATCAGGGGCAGGTTATCGACGTCGCCGTTCACGTCGGAACACTGGTCGCCGTGGTCCTGTTCTTCTGGAAAGAGGTGCGGGTGGGGCTGATCGGTCTGCCGCGCGCCCTCATAGGACACCTCGATACACCCGGGGCACGGCTGGCGATGGGGCTGATCATCGCGACCATCCCTACAGTCCTGTTTGGCGCCCTTCTGCATTTCAGCGGATGGAGCGACGCACTCAGGTCGATGAAAGTCATCGGCTGGACGATGCTTGGTTTTGGCGTGGTACTCTATGTGGCAGATCGGTTCGGCCCAACCGACAAGGAAAGCGCGGACTGGGGGCCACGAGATGCGCTGATCATGGGGCTGTGGCAAATGCTGGCGCTAATCCCCGGCACTTCCCGTTCGGGCATCACTATTACGGGCGCCCGCCAGCTGGGCTACGCCCGGATCGACGCAGCACGGCTGTCAATGCTAATGTCGATCCCAACAATCGTGGCCTCTGGTGTTTTGCTGGGTGCCGAAGTCGCCGTCGAGGCAAATCCGGCACTCATTCGCGATGCAGCTATCGCTGCGGCGCTCTCAATGCTGGCCGCCCTTGCTGCCCTGTCGCTGATGATGCGCATGCTGCGCTCGGTCAGCTTCACACCCTATGTGATCTATCGCGTCGTTCTGGGCGCGATTCTCCTGATGATCGCCTATCAGGCCTGATCGACCGGATCCGGCCATCAGAACCAAAAAAGCGCGGGTCAAACCCGCGCCTTTCAAATCTTAGCCGACCTTGACCTCTAAGCGAATTCAGAGGTCGTTGCGCAGGTTGCGGGCTGAATCCATCAACTCACTGTACTGACCAGCCGGGCGGAACTTCCACAGGTAGTCCGGCAGCACAGACGCCAATGAAACCGGGTGGATGCCCAGCGCCTCGAACCCGTTTGCGCCCTCGGCAACCACATTGTCGTTCTCGAGGTTCTTCAGCTGGTCACGGGTCAGCATCTTGTTCTCGAACAGCTGAAAGCTGACGAACTGCAGAATATCAAAGCCAAGCGCGACCAGCTTCGCAATCGGGCCCGGCAGCGACAGCACAAGGCGCCGACGGTCAATCACATCGAGCATCTGCTGCATCAGTGCGCCGAAGCTCTTCACCTCGGGGCCGCCAAGCTCATACACGCCAGGCTTTGCCTTCCCGACAACCGCGGCTACGGCAGCCTTGGCAACGTCGTCGACGTACACCGGCTGGAATTCTGTGTCGGCATGGGCAATCGGCAGCACCGGCGACAGGCGCGCCATCGCGGCAAAACGGTTGAAGAACTGATCCTCAGCCCCGAAGATGATCGACGGCCGCAATATCACGGCCTCGGGCATATGCTCCAGAACAGCCCGCTCCCCGGCCGCTTTGGACTGGGCATAATCGCTGTCGCTGTCTTCATCGGCACCGATGGCCGAGACATGCACCATGGCTCCGACGCCCTGTGCAGCAGCGATTCGCGCAATTCGACCAGCGCCATCGGCCTGAACCGCATCAAAGGTGTTCTTGCCCAGTTCGTTCAGGATGCCAACGCAGTTCACCACTGCATCTGCCCCCTGCATCACCGCCGCAACAGACGCATCGTCGCGAATATTGCACAACACAGGCTCAACCTGCCCCGGGACACCGTAGGGTTTGACATACATGGCTTCGTTCGGCCGACGCACGGCCACCCGCACACGCCAACCTTCCTTGGCCATGCGGCGCGCAATGTAACGGCCGACAAAACCGGACCCGCCATAGATCGTGACCAGTTTGGACATCTTTTGGCTCCTACCTTAGCTGCTGCTTCGATTTACCGCCCCGCGCCCTTTGGAACAAGGCGCAAATCGACCAAAGTCGAGGCAATAGGTGCAACGCTGCAAGATATGGCTGCTTAACGCCCGATTTGATCTCCCTTGCTATGATGCTTTGGCGACGCCAGCGGATCGTATCGGTGATTTCAAATCAGATCGGAGAGCGCAGATCATGACGACTCAGCAGCTCTGCACAGGTAGCTGTTTTCTGTGAATACCATCGTCAGAACAGAACATATCGCAGCGGTGAATTTTCCGTTTGACGGCCCCGTCGCTTCTGCTTATACGCCTCTCACGACACCTGCCCAGGTGGCGGAATTGGTAGACGCGCTAGCTTCAGGTGCTAGTGTCCGTATGGACGTGGAGGTTCGAGTCCTCTCCTGGGCACCATATCCCCGACAGTGAATAGAACAAGGCCCCCATAGGGAGCCACACTCCAGGCGCGATATGTCGATTGTCGGCTGCCGACCGGTTTCATACACCACGCGCCAGACCCGAAAAACCGCCAGCTGTAAGCAGGTGAATTTTCCGTTTGACGGCCCCGTCGCTTCTGCTTATACGCCCCTCACGACACCTGCCCAGGTGGCGGAATTGGTAGACGCGCTAGCTTCAGGTGCTAGTGTCCGTATGGACGTGGAGGTTCGAGTCCTCTCCTGGGCACCATATCCCCTATTTTTCTCGATGCTTGATCACGCCTTTGGCGTGTTATGGCGCCTGCGCGATGACGTACCGTCAGAGTAGACAGCCCCCGTAAAAACAGCGCTCATCCTCTGGCAGCTGGGGAGAGCTGTTCGTGCTGGACATGGGGGAGAGCGTGATGGAGGCGGATTATGTGATCGTCGGCGGAGGCTCTGCGGGATCGACGCTGGCTGCCCGACTAAGCGAAGATCCAACCGTCACGGTCTGCCTGCTGGAAGCCGGCGGGCGCGGTGACGGGCTTTTGGTTCGCGCTCCTGCCGCTGTGGTCGCGATGCTACCGGGACGCCCCAAAATCAACAATTGGGCCTATGAAACCGTGCCGCAACAGGGGTTGAACGGGCGACGCGGATATCAGCCGCGCGGTAAAGGCCTGGGCGGCTCCAGTGCGATCAATGCCATGCTTTATATTCGCGGCCATGCCAGCGATTACGATGAATGGGCCGCATTGGGATGTCCCGGTTGGGATTGGAACTCGGTGCTGCCCTATTTCCGAAAAGCCGAAAACAACGAACGCGGCGGCGATGATCTGCATGGTGCAGCCGGCCCCTTGCAGGTCAGCAACCAGAAATCGCCCCGCCCGATCACCGATGCCTTTATCAAGGCCGGCCAATCCCTGCAGATCCGACACTGCGAGGATTTCAACACAGGCGACAACGAGGGCATCGGCCTTTATCAGGTGACGCAATTCCACAGAGCTGACCGCAACGGGGAGCGCTGCTCGGCGGCGGCGGCCTATCTACACCCGGTGATGGACCGCGCGAATCTGAAGGTGATCACGCGGGCGCAGGCATCCCGGATCATATTCGACGGCAAACGTGCGGTTGGCGTCAGCTACCGGCTGCGCGGCACTGAGCATAGTGTCCGCGCCCGCCGCGAGGTGATGCTCTGCGGTGGAGCGTTCAACTCGCCGCAGCTGCTGCAACTCTCCGGCGTTGGTCGACCCGAGGATATCCGCCCGCACGGGATCGACATGGTCCATGAACTGCCCGGGGTGGGGCAAAATCTGCAGGATCATCTGGACTTTACACTGGCTTATAAATCCAAGGATCGCGACAATTTCGGCATTTCCCTGCCCGGCAGTATCTCACTGTTGCGCCACATATGGAACTGGCGGAAAACCGGGCGTGGTATGATTGCGACTCCCTTTGCGGAAGGGGCCGCGTTCCTGAAAACGGACCCATCCGAAGAGCGTGCCGATGTGCAGCTGCATTTTGTGATTTCCATCGTGGATGATCACGCCCGGAAGCTGCACATGGGGCATGGGTTCAGCTGCCATATCTGCGTGCTGAGGCCAAAATCGCGCGGCACGGTCGGCCTGACCAGTGCCGATCCCACATCACCGCCACGGATTGATCCGCAATTTCTCGCTGATCCCGATGATATGGCCGTGCTTATCAGGGGGGTGCGCAAAACCCGGCAAATCATGGCGGCAGAACCGCTGGCGGGCTATATTCACAAGGAGCTGTTTATCGACGGCGAGGTCGATGACGCCGCATTGGAACAGCACATACGCGCGCGGGCAGATACGATTTATCATCCGGTTGGCACCTGCAAAATGGGAACCGACCCGCTTGCGGTGGTGGATCCCGCGCTCCGGGTCCATGGTTTGGACGGGCTGCGGGTGGTTGATGCGTCGATCATGCCGCGCCTGATTGGCGGCAACACCAATGCGCCAACCATCATGATCGCGGAGAAAGCGGCAGATATTATACGCGGTGCCCTGGCCCGCGCCTGACATTTCAATTCGGAGAAGACGAAGATGCTTGGCAAGATGATGCACAAACAGCTGACTATAGGCTCGCTGATAGAACATGCAGGGCGGTTCCATAGCGGGACCACGGTCACATCTGTCGAGACTTCGGGCGAAACCGTGCATGTCACCTGGGGAGACATCGACACCAACGCCCGCAAGCTGGCGGCCGCCCTGGGACGGCTGGGCATCGCGCAGGGCGCCCGTTGCGGCACCATCGCCTGGAACAATCGTCGCCACCTCGAAATCTATTTCGGCGTCTCCGGGGGTGGGTTTGTCTGCCACACGATCAACCCGCGGCTGACACCGGAGCAGCTGATCTACATCATAAACCACGCAGAAGATCAGGTCCTGTTCATCGACACCACCTTTGTTCCGGCGGTGGCACAGCTGCGCGCGCATCTGACCACCGTGCAGAATATCGTGGTGATGGGGCCTCCGGACGCCGAGATCGCAGCCCAGATCGAAGACGTGCTGTTCTACGATGCGCTCCTGGACATGGAAACAACCCCGTATTCCTGGCCTGATCTGGATGAAAACCTGCCATCGAGCCTGTGTTACACCTCCGGCACGACCGGCAATCCCAAGGGGGTTGAATACACCCATCGCACCAGCGTTCTGCATACGCTTGGCGGCAACCAGCCCGACGGTATCGCCCTGCGGGCGCGGGACACCGTTCTGGCAGTTGTTCCGATGTTCCACGTGAATGCCTGGGGGACGCCCTACATGACCGCGGCGGTTGGGGCAAAGCTGGTACTGCCCGGGCCGCATCTGGATGGGGCGAGCCTGGCCAAGCTGATTGATGCGGAAAAGGTCACCGTGGCGCTGGGTGTTCCCACAATCTGGATGGGTTTGCTGAAAGGGCTGGAGGAGACCGGATGCACCGCCGAGAGCCTGGAACGCACCATTGTCGGCGGCTCTGCCCTGCCAACGGTCATGATCCCCACATTTCGTGACAAATACGGCGTTGATCTGGTGCATGCCTGGGGCATGACGGAAACAAGCCCAATCGGGACGCTGAACCAGCTGCTTCAGAAACACAATGAGCTGGACGCCGAGCAGCAGGCGAAGCTGCGCGAAGGACAGGGCCGCCCCATGTATGGTGTCGATCTGCGCATCGTAGACGACAGCGGCGCTGTTCTGCCTCATGACGGACAGACGCAGGGCAATTTGCAGATCTGCGGTCATTGGGTGATCGACAGCTATTTCCGCGCCGAGGATACAGCGCTGACGGCAGATGGATGGTTCGATACCGGTGACGTCGCCACAATTGATGCCGATGGCTATATGATCATTCGTGATCGCTCCAAGGACATCATCAAGTCTGGCGGCGAATGGATCTCGACCGTCGAGCTGGAGGATATCGCGATGTCCCATCCCGGTATCGCTCAGGCAGCGGCAATCGCAGCCAGACACCCCAAATGGGACGAACGTCCGGTGGTGATCGCTGTAAAACGCTCCCCTGACGTGACCGAGGACGATCTGCGCGAGTATTACCAGGGCAAGGTAGCAAGCTGGCAGATCCCTGACCGTGTCATCTTTGTCGATGCGCTGCCGCTAGGTGGCACCGGAAAGGTGCTGAAAAACAAGCTCCGCGACTCTTACGACGCGATTCTGCTGGAGGCCTGATGCACTACACCGCCGCCAATATGGCATCTGGTGGCGGTGCCCATTTCACGAAATGGGCACAGAATCCGTCCGAATTACGGGTAAAAGAGGGGCTTTGGCGGCCATAACTGCCGGCAAATTTATCTGTTAAGCCTCACTTAAGACACCGCCTGATATCCCGGTAGTGGGTGAAAATAGGTGGTGGATTATGAGCGCACAAGGAAATGTGGCGCCCATTATCATCAAGAAGAAAAAGTCAGGTGGTGCCCATGGTCACCACGGTGGAGCCTGGAAGGTCGCCTATGCGGACTTCGTGACGGCTATGATGGCGTTCTTCATGTTGATGTGGCTGCTCAATGCAACGACTGAGAAACAACGCAAAGGGTTGGCGGATTATTTCTCGCCATCCATTCCGCTGAGCCGGGTCTCCGGCGGCGGCAACGGGGCTTTCAGCGGGGACAGCATGTTCACCGAGGAAATCCAGCCCCAGAACGGTACCGGTGCGACCGATGTGAACCCCGCAGACGCCCAGCAGGCCAAGGGTGACTCCGGCGTCGAACAGGACAAGGACCGCGAGGCTGCCGATGAGCAGTTCCGAGCCCTGGAAGAGCAGCTGAAGGGGCGTGGCGGCGAAAGCATGGTCTCGATCGAGATGGCGCAGCACATCATTACCCGCGTCACCGACGAAGGCCTTGTAGTCGAACTCTTCGACACCGAGGATTCGCCGCTGTTCAAAGATGGTACAGCCGAACCGACCCTCCTGTTCCGCGACATCGTGAAGATGGTTTCACGCGTCACCGGCGTTGTTGAAAACAACATCGCAATCGGCGGCCACATCAGATCACATGCGGTCGTTGTCGCCAATAATCCGGTCTGGGAACTGTCCCATGCACGAGCTGACGCGACCCGGGTGATGCTCGAATCAGGTGGAACGAAGTCCAAGCGGATGCACCGGGTGACGGGACATGCCGATCGCAAACTGGCGGATAGCAATCCGATGGCAGCGCGAAACAATCGGGTCGAAATCATCCTTCTGCGCAAATAACCCATGGATCCCCAAAAACGGGCGGCGAACAGATCAGACAATTTTATCTGTTAGCCGCCCGTTAATGGGCAATCGGCTAGCTGTTGCATCAAGAAAGATTCGATGCAGCAGAAAGGCGTATCCATGACGATTTCTTCCTCGCTTAATGCCGGTGTTGCCGGGCTTACCGCGAATGCCAGCCGACTGGCCTCCATTTCCGACAACATCGCAAACTCCTCAACCGCCGGCTACAAGCGGGTCCAGACCGATTTCCACTCGATGGTCATGAGCTCGTCTGGCGGCACCTATTCTGCCGGGGGCGTGCGGACAACCAACGTCCGCCTGATTGATGAGCGGGGCCCGCTGGTGTCGACCAGCAATGCGACTGACCTCGCGGTCCGAGGCCGCGGTATGCTGCCGGTGACATCCATGAACGAGGTCGAGACAGGCGCTGCGAATCCGCAGATGATGCTGACCACCACTGCATCGTTCCGGACCAACGCCGATGGCCTGCTGGCCACTGAATCCGGTCTCGTCCTGATGGGCTGGCCCGCACAGTCCGATGGTACGATCCCACCCTACCCGCGCGATACCTCCGATGCGCTGGAACCGGTTCGTTTCAATGTAAACAAACTGTCTGGTGAGCCGACAACCGAGATGTCTCTGGGTGTCAACCTGCCTGCGACCGCAACCGAATCCACGTCGGCTGGTACCAGCGAAAACCTGTCGATCGAGTATTATGACAACCTCGGCAAGTCGGAGAGTCTGCAGATCGAATTTGTTCCCACCGTTCCCGCAACAGGCGAGTCGAACGAGTGGACGATGATCATTACCGATACGGCCACCGGCGCCACTGCGATTGGTGAATATACGCTGACCTTTGATGACAACCGGACCTCCGGCGGCGCTCTCAATGCTGTCACGGCCACGACAGGTGGGGCCTATGACCCGGCAACCGGCTCGATCATCGTGTCTGTTGCAGGCGGCCCGATGGAGATCAATATCGGCACCTTGGGGGATGACAACGGGCTTACCCAATTGTCGGATACCTTCGCACCCGCCTCCATTTCAAAGGACGGCGCCCCGGTAGGTAACTTCACCGGCGTGGAAATCGACGAAGCCGGATATGTGCATGCCAATTATGACACCGGCGTCAGCCGAGTGGTCTATCAGGTACCTCTTGTCGATCTGCCCAATCCCAACGGTATGATCGCGATGGATCGCCAGACCTATATGCCATCCAGCGAAAGCGGCTCCTATTTCCTTTGGAATGCTGGTGAGGGTCCGACAGGCGATATCCTGGGCTATGCGCGTGAAGAGTCCGCAACCGATGTTGCGGGGGAACTGACCAACATGATCCAGACCCAGCGCGCCTATTCGTCGAACGCAAAGGTCATTCAGACCGTGGATGAGATGTTGCAGGAAACCACCAACATCAAGCGCTGATAAGCGCCTTCTCCTTTGATCCACATTCGCGCAAAGGCTGGATGATCCATGTCCATTACAAGTGCTCTCAATTCCGCAATGACCGGGCTGACGGCGGCTGGCCGCTCAACCTCGGTTGTTTCCGAAAACCTGTCGAATGTCCTGACACCAGGATATTCGCGCCGGAGTCTGGCGCTTACCAGCGCCGGCGACGGTTTCAGCGGGGTGAAGGTCGGCAACGTCCAGCGGATCAACGATCCGGCGTTGCAGTCCAGCGTGCGATCCGCCAATTCAGAGGTCGGCGTTGCCGAGGTGAAATCCGCCTTCTTTGGTCGTATGACCGAGCTGGTGGGCAGCGCCGACGACCCCTATTCCATCACACAGCGGCTGACCGACTTTGACTCCGGTCTGATCGAGGTGATTTCCCGTCCGGATTCAGGGCCGCGCTTGAACGATCTTGCGATCCAGGCTGAAGAATTGGTGCGGTCGATTTCCGATGCGGCCGAAGGGCTGCGCAATCGGCGCACAGCCGCCGACAGGGCCATCGACGTGCAAGTTGATACCGTCAATCAATCGCTGGAAAAGCTGCAAAGACTGAACGCAAAAATTGCAGTCAGTCAGTCCACCGGATCCGATTCCGCATCGCTTCTCGATCAGCGTGATCTGTTGATCGACGAGGTGAACCAGATTATCCCGGTCAAGGTTGTGAACCGTGACCGTGGGCAGGTCGCCCTGTTCTCAGAAGGCGGCGCCGTGCTTCTGGATGGTCAGGCCGCTGAGCTGAGTTTCGATGGCAAGGCCGATACCCTGCCTTACATGACCCTCGGCAACGGGTTGCTCTCCGGTCTGCAAATCAACGGTATCGACGTTGCAACCGGCCCCGGCGGGCCAATTCGCGGCGGGACTCTGGCGGCCCATTTCGAGGTGCGCGACGTTCTGACCGTGGAAGCTCAGGAAGATCTCGATGCGATGGCAAAAGATCTCGTCGAACGCTTCCAGGATCCAACCTTGGATCCGACTTTAGGCGCCACCGATCCCGGGATTTTCACCGATCAAGGTGCGTTCTTTGACCCTGCCAATACTGTTGGCATCGCCAACCGTATTGAATTGAACGACAAGATCGCGATGCAGGGACAGGCTGAAACTTGGCGGTTGCGGGATGGTCTCAATGCAGCGGCGCCCGGGAATGCCGGCGATGCAACGCTTCTGCGCGGATATGCCGATGCGCTCGACGCCAAGCGCTTGGTATCGTCCGTCGGCCTCGGCACCGCAAATCTGGATGCCAGCACGCTGAGCGCGAATCTGCTGTCGCGTTTTGCACAGAGTGAAAATTCCGCAGAACAGAATGTCGCCTTCGCGGCGGCAACCTATACCGAAATGTATCAGCGCGAATTGGCGCAGGGCGTCGACAGTGATGCTGAACTGCAAAACCTTATCGTGATTGAAAAAGTCTATCAGGCCAACGCCAGAATGATCTCCGTCGTTGATGAGCTGATGGAAACGCTTCTGAGGATTTAACGAATGATTATGAACTCATATGGGGACATGGCTCAACATCTGTTCCTGCGCAATCGGTCGGTGGGTCTGAAGAACGACATCTCGACCCTGACGCAGGAATTGAGTTCGGGTAAAACCTCGCAGCTGACACAGAAACTAGGTGGCGATCTCACCTATCTGTCCGACGTCGAACGAAGCCTTGACCGGCTCAAGTCCTTTCAGGTGGCAAATACCGAGGCCGCGCTGTTCGCATCCTCGATGCAGAACAATATTGAGCTGATCTCCGATAACGTCATCACGCTGACCGGTGACATCTTCTCCGTCACCACCTCGCCGAATGACGAAACGTCGAAGCAATTGTCCAACCAGGCAGAGGTGTTCCTGACGGAAGCCATCCGGTCGCTGAACGGAGAAGCGGCCGGCCGCAGCCTGTTCGCCGGCAATGATACCGAAGCCAAGCCTCTCGCCGATCTCAACACCTTGATGTCCGCACTGGTGACCGAGGTATCCCTGCTGAGCACCGCCCCGGATATTGTCCAGGCCGTCAAGGACTGGTTTGCCGATCCGCTGGGGTTTGATGCAGTGATGTACCAGGGCTCTTCGGATTTGATGGACCCGGTGAGAATCGGGCCCAATGAAGAGGTCACGGTCTCTCTGAAGGCCAATGATGCTGCGTTCAAACAGACATTGCAGAGCCTCGCGATTGCGACACTGGTAAATGAACCCGGCCTGAGCCTCAGTTCGAACGTGAAATTCGAACTGTTGCGTAGCACCGGGGTAGAGCTGCGTGAAAGCCAGGTTCAACTGACGCAGATGCAATCGGATCTTGGTTTTGTTGAAGGGCGCATCGAGCAGACGGCAACACGCAATGGCGCGGCGCAGACCAGCCTGAGCCTGGTGTTCAATGAACTCGTCCAAGCCGACCCATATGAGACCGCAACCCGTCTCGACGAGGCGCAGTTCCAACTGGAAAGCCTGTTTACTGTCACCGCGCGAACATCACAGCTGTCTCTGATGAGGTTCCTGTCATGATGCAGCTCATTCGACTTCTGCTGACGGTGCTGATGTTGCCTGCGATGGCACAGGCCAATGCCATCCGGCTGAAGGACCTGGTCGAGTTTGACGGCGTTCGTGGCAATGATCTGGTCGGCTACGGTCTTGTGGTTGGTCTGAACGGGACCGGCGACGGTCTGCGCAACTCACCGTTTACCGAAGAGATCATGTCGAACATCCTCGAAAGGCTGGGCGTCAATGTCACCGGTGAGCAGTTTCGGCCCAAGAATGTTGCGGCGGTGTTTGTCACCGCGACTTTACCGCCTTTTGCCCGTGTTGGCGGCACCGTCGATGTGACGGTGTCCGCAATTGGCGATTCGAAAAGCCTACTGGGCGGGACGCTGGTCATGACGCCGCTGAATGCCGCCGATGGTCAGATCTATGCCGTTGCCCAAGGGACCATTCTGGCCAGTGGCGCGGTCGCGGAGGGTGAAGGTGCCTCTGTCACCCAGGGGGTGCCGACCGCCGGTGTTATTCCATCGGGGGCCAGGGTCGAGCGCGAGATCGACTTTGATCTCTCGTCACTGACGTCCATGCGCCTTGCCCTGCGGGAGCCAGATTTCACCACCGCTGGCCGTATCGAGCGGGCGATCAATGCGGAATTTGGTCGAAACGTCGCTCTGATGCGGGATTCCGGGACCGTCGAAATTGACGTGCAGCGCACCAATAGCCGGTCAACGGCCCATGCAGTTGGTCGGATCGAGAATATCCTGGTCGAACCGCAGCGCAAGGCGCGTGTGGTTGTGGATCAACGCTCCGGCACCATTGTAATGGGCAGCGATGTCCGTATTTCACGTGTCGCGGTTGCGCAAGGCAATCTGACCCTGCGGATCGAGGAAACACCCCTCGTGGTTCAGCCCAATCCATTTGCAGATGGCGAAACGGTTGTCGTCCCACGCACCGGTGCCGCCATTGAAGAGGAGGAGGGCATACAGCTGGCGGAAGTTCCGGAAACAACCTCCTTGTCCGAAGTGGTCGCCGGGCTAAACGCCCTGGGCGTATCGCCGCGGGACATGATCGATATCCTCAAGAGCCTGAAGGCGGCCGGTGCCCTGCATGCCGAATTTGTAGTTCGGTAGCAGCGAGGCCCCAAGATAGACAAGACCAGCACCCCCTGAAGCCACGTGGCTTCGGGGGGTGCTTCGTCGTAATGGAGCTGTTGCGGATCCGCGATTTGCAGATGCGCTGTCACTGAACTCTACCTTCGTGATTGTCACAACCTGGAGGTCTGGGAGATGCGGTCCTGGACATTTCAGCACATTGCCCGAGATGACAGCACGGCTCGCTCTCCGCGCGTTACATCAGCGGGGCCCGAGGTCCAGATCACTAAATCTGAGGGAGAGGGAGAGGAAAGCCCGGTCATCAACCCTCAAGGATGTGCTGAAGGATGAGGGCGACCGCAGTATATGGCAGCGCTCAGGGTGATGGCACAGAAAAACCCCCGGCCGCAATGGCGACCGGAGGATTAGGAAGGCGATATCCAACTACGGGAAGTAGCTGCGCACCAAAGCACTCGCGATAAGGCTCCAGCCGTCGGCAACGACAAAGAACGCGAGTTTGAACGGCATGGACACAACGGCCGGTGGGACCATCATCATACCCATCGACATCAGAACCGCCGCGACCACCAGGTCGATCACGAGAAATGGCAGAAAGACAAGAAAGCCGACCTGAAACGCGCGGGCGATTTCTGACAGCATGAAGCTGGACACCAAGGTTGACAGCGGCGCATCGGCGGTTGGGTCAATACCCGCAGTGGCCGGGCGTAGATCCGCTATCGCGTAGAATGTATCGGGATCAAGGCGCGCCGCCATGAAGACACGGAACGGCTGCAAAGCACGTTCAAGCGCGGTTTCAACATCCAGCCGTTCCTCGATCAGCGGATTGATCCCGGTGGTCCAGGCCTCGGTAAAGACAGGCTCCATGACGAAATAGGTGAGAAACAGCGCGAGGCTGATCATCAACATATTCGGCGGCGCCTGCTGCAAACCGATGGCCTGCCGCAGGATCGACAAGACCGTCACAAGAAACGGAAAGCATGTGATCATGATCAGCAGCCCCGGCGCGAGGCTGAGGACGGTGATCAGCAGGATCAGCTGGATCGAACGGGCGGAGATTGACTGACCATCGCCCAATGACAGGCTGAGATCCTGCGCGCTTGCAGGGTCCGGCAGACCGAGGGCCAGAATAGCGGCCAGCGCGACGGCAAAAAGGGCAGTGCGTGTCATCCCAGGCCGCTTTGCAAATCCGCGATTTCCGTCAGGCGCACAGCCAGTTGACCTGCTTGCTCGCCTTCCAGCTCTTCCAATTGGCCTCTGGCGACCAGGCGGTCGCCGACATAGAGATCCACGGGATCCTCCACCCGTTTGTCGAGCGTCAGAATCGCGTTCTCGCCCAGGTTGACAAGATCACGGATCAACGGCCGCGCCTTGCCGACCGATACGACGACCTCAACGGGTACCGACACAAACGGATTGCCTGCATCGCCAGATTTCCGGTTCATTTCAGCAGACTTATCCATATTTGCTGTCCTCTGTTATGTGAAAGGAGAAGGCCTCGATCGAATCCTGGATAGAGTCGATCAGGGCCGAGCTGTTGATTTCCCGCTCAATGCCGCCGACCTTAAGATAGGCTTGACCCGGGCTCAGGATGACATCCTCGCGCACCTGAACCGGTACAGCGAAACTCTTGGTCAGAAGCGCACGCACCGTCGCCCCCTCGCCGGGGGAGACGACAATATTGATCGCTTGATCCGCCTGGCTCTTGGCCATGTCGGTGAGCTGATCAACTATGTGATGTCCAAAGCTCGCAGCCATTGCGTCGGGCAGGACAGCGCTCGTCAGAACCTTGAACATCGGATCCAGCGATTCGAGCAGTTGCGTCTGCGCCTCGTGGAAGGTGAAGCTGAGATCTTCGAGCGAACTGGCCAGTTCCGAGGAGACATGCTTGCTCTCCTTGTCCTTCGCTGTCACCGCATCATCCCAACCGGCGCTGTAGCCCTTTTCGTAGGATTCCAGACGCTGTTCTTCCAACAATTCCTCGTTGACTTCGACAACCGGCACCGCCGGTGTATCCATGGCAAAATCTTCAAGAAGATGGGCAATGGTCATCAGGCTCTCTCCTCATTTTCTTCCAGCCAGCCGCGCAGAATCTGAACAGTTTCCTCCTGGCGTTCGCCAATCATCGAGCGCAGGCGATCAACGGGGTTGTCGCTGCCACCGCCAAGGGCAGGCAGGCCACCCATATCGCCCAATCCGCTCATGTCACCCATGCCCATGCCGCTGCCCATGCCCATGCCACCCATGGGTTCGAACTGGCCGGTTTCATTGTTCTCGATCTCACCATCCAGCGCGAGATCGGCGCCGAGGTTCGGATTGGACATGAAACCGCCTCCGCCAAGTGCCGGCAATTCGTCCATGGCGTCGCCTGTCGGTGCCCCCAGGGCCGGAACGCTGGCCTGGTTCGAAAGGATCGGACGAATGACAAAGAGACCAAGGATCAGCGTCACCAGTGCCAAGGCAGCCATCTGGATAAGCGACATTGCATCCAGATAGATGTTGTCAAAGATGGAGGCGCTGACAACGGTGCCTTGCGGCTCTACCGTAGGCATTTCCATCGATTTCAGCGTGATGACATCCCCGCGCTCCTCGCTGAAGCCAACCGCGGCAGAGATCAGCTCGCGCAGCGCGCCAAGCTCTTCTTCCGGGCGGGGTTCCATCACTGTTTCGCCGGTTGCCGTGGTTGTCTGGACGCCATTCAGCAATACAGCAACCGTCAGTCGTTTAATCGCACCCGGTCCACGCAGAATCTCTTTTTCTGTCTCAGAGATTTCATAGTTGACCCGTTCACGAGTGGCACTGGTGCTGGCTTTCGACCCGTCGCCAGAGGCCCCGTCTCCGTCCGGGATATTTGACGCAACCGTCACTTCGCCCGATTGGTTCTGAGACGAATCCGCGCGTTCTTCCACGTCGGTGCTGATTGCGACACGGCTTTCGGGATCAATGCGCTTTTCCCGGATGGATTCGGTATCTGTTACCGTTTCGACGCTGACTTCGACCACAGCATTACCATGACCAACGCGCGCTTCGACCAGGCGCATGACCCGTTCGCGAATCGACTGCGAGCGATCATCCGTACCCGCGCCAACAGCTGCGGCGGCCTCGGGCGAGCCGATCAGGGCGCCATTGGCATCGATCACCGCAACATTCTCCACCGCGAGACCTGTCACGGCAGAGGAAATCAGAAACCGAATCGCATTGGCCTGGGCCGGCGTGATGGGCGAGCCCATCGGGACAACCGACACAGAGGCAGTCGGTTCGGCCGTGCGCTGGAAAGGGTTCGAGCCCGTATTGGCAATATGCACCCTTGCCTGGGTCACATGCGGGCTGGCCACAATAGTACGGGCCAATTCCCCTTCTTTTGCGCGCCAATAGGCGGCGTCAAACATCTGTGATGTTGTTCCGAAGCCGCTGAGCGAATCGAGCAGCTCATATCCGCGTCCGCCGTTTGCCGGCAGGCCTTCGCTTGCCAATGTCATGCGAAGTTCGTCGCGCGCTGAGGCCGCAACGTAAATTGACCCCCCGCGAACTTCATATTCTGTGCCGCGCTGTTCAAGCGCGCGCACCACATCCCCAGCCGAGCCGCTTTCCAGCCCGGCGTACAATAATTGCATCGTGGGCGTATTCGCCACACGGGACATCGCCAGGACGCTGAGAATCACGATCACCGTGGCCCCCACGGCAATCAGGCGCTTTCGCGTGTCCAAACCTGCCCAGACATTCTTGATCTGCTGCACATTAACCTCCGTAGCACCGGCATTCTGTCCGATGTGCAACCCTTTTGCCGGATTGCCCTTAACATTCGGTTAGTGTCCGCAAGCTAAGAAGATGAGGCACGACGTATTAGGGATAGTCATGACAGACGCTGTAGTAGACACAGAACAGGACGCCCCGGCCAAGAAGAGCAAGCTGCCCCTTATCATTGGGGTTGTTCTTGCGCTTGCTGGTGCCGGTGGGGGATTCTTCGCTGTCCAGTCAGGCCTTCTTCCCTTTGGTCAGAGCGCAGCCCCAGAAGGGGTGGATGCGACCGAAGTGGCGCCAGAAGGCGTGGACAACGGTGAGACGGCGGAGGATATCGCCAATCTCGCCTTTATCGAAATGGAACCGATTGTGATCACCTTGCGCAAGGCAAGTGGGCTAAAACACCTTCGATTCCGCTCTCAGCTGGAGGTTGATCTCGCCCATCGGGCCGAGGTCGAAAAAATCCTCCCGCGTGTTGTCGATGTTCTCAACAGCTATCTCAGGGCACTGGAACTGGAGGATCTGACCGATCCGATGGCCTTGCCGAAACTGCGCGCACAGATGCTGCGGCGGATCAATATCGCAACCGGCCAGGGCCGGGTGCGTGATCTGCTGATTATGGACTTCGTATTGAACTAGGAGAACGGGATGGAACTGATTGCAGATATCCTGCTTGCGGCCGGGGCCATGGGGGCAGGCTTTTATTGCCTGGTGCTCTCGCGACGGCTGAAGCGTTTCAACGACCTGGAGAAAGGTGTGGGAGGAGCGGTTGCCGTGCTCTCCGCCCAGGTCGATGACCTGAATAAATCACTGCTGGCAGCACGCCATGTATCGGATGGATCGAGCAAGGCTCTGGACCAGCTGACCGGCCGGGCCGAATCGGTTGCACAACGCCTGGAGCTGATGATGGCATCCATGCACGACATGCCCGAAGTTGCGGCGCCTGAGCCTAAGGCACAGGCACCCGAACCCGCAGCTGCCGAAGAAAACGACGCGCTCGCCGCCGCTTATCAAGCCGATGCCGAGCCAGAAGCGGCACCGGAACCTGAGCCTGCAAAACCTGCAGGGCTGATGTTTGTCCGCCACAACCGTTCGCAGGGCCGGGTAGCATAATGGCCAAGACAGCACAGACCAAAGCCCCGAAGGCAAAACCAAAAAAAGCAACGCGCATGAAGCGGACACGCAGCGGTGCGCTCATGATGCTGGCCTTCTTGCTGATGGGATCCGCTATTGTGCGCCTCGGGCTGGAGGCAGGACCGGCGATCGCCCGGGAAGTTGCAAACCTA
Source organism: Phaeobacter sp. JH20_34 (assembly GCF_048056095.1). Classification (NCBI taxonomy): domain Bacteria; kingdom Pseudomonadati; phylum Pseudomonadota; class Alphaproteobacteria; order Rhodobacterales; family Roseobacteraceae; genus Phaeobacter; species Phaeobacter sp. JH20_34. Next base: position 223,091 of record NZ_JAYMWT010000011.1, read on the forward strand.
CAGGACGAATCGACTCTGAAGGATGAGCCGAAAGGCACCTTGAACGGTAAGTCGATGCCGTCATCGGCAGAGCTCCAGAACATGCTGGCGGCCTTTCAGGAGCGCGAAGCTGCACTGTCTGCGCGCGAGGCCGAGATTGAAGATCGCATGAAGGCGCTCGAGATCGCAGATGATGCAATCGAACAGAAGCTTGTTGCGCTGGAACAGGCGGAGGAAGAGCTGAAATCGACACTGGCTCTCGCCGATGGTGCAACAGAAGGGGATCTGACGCGTCTGACTGCGGTCTACGAGCAGATGAAACCCAAGGAATCAGCAGCGCTGTTTGAGGAGATGGATCCGGCATTTGCAGCTGGTTTCCTCGCGCGCATGCGCCCTGAGGCAGCCGCAGGCATCATGGCCGGGCTCAGCCCGCAGGCAGCCTATACAATCAGCGTGGTCCTGGCGGGTCGCAACGGGTCTGTTCCAAAGGAGTAAGCAAGCGCTGCTCCTCAGGCTTTTTTAACGTGAATCGCCTAAACTTGTAGAAACAAACGAAATTCGGAGTGGACCTAATGCTCGGTATTGTAGGCATCGTGGTTATCTTTGTCATGGTGTTCGGGGGATATCTCCTGGCCGGTGGTAAGATGACAATCATCATCAAGGCCCTGCCGTTTGAATTCATGATGATCGGCGGCGCCGGTATCGGGGCCTTTCTGATCAGCAATGACATCGGCGGCGTGAAACACACGCTGAAGGACATGGGCAAAGTGTTCAAGGGTCCCAAGTGGAAGGCCGACGACTATCGCGATCTTCTGTGTCTCTTGTTCTCTCTGATCCGGATCGCGCGGGCCAATCCCGTTGAGGTCGAACAACATATCGAGGATCCCGAGAACTCATCGGTCTTCAACCGGTATCCCAAGATTCTCGCCGACAAAGAGGCGGTGAACCTGATCAGTGATACCATGCGGTCCGCCTCGATGAACTATGACGACCCCCATCAGGTGGAAGAGGTTCTGGAAAAGCGCATCGAGGCAAATCTTCATCACGCGCTGCATTCCAGCCATGCGCTTCAGACACTTGCAGACGGGCTGCCCGCGCTTGGGATTGTTGCGGCGGTTCTCGGGATCATCAAGACGATGGGCTCGATCGACCAGCCCCCGGAAGTCCTGGGTAAGCTGATTGGTGGCGCGCTTGTCGGGACATTCCTTGGCGTTTTCCTGGCCTACGGTCTGGTTGGCCCCTTCGCCGGCAAGGTGAAGTCGGTAACCGAGGAAGATGCGCATTTCTACTCCCTCATCCGAGAAGTTCTGGTGGCAAATCTGCACAATCATGCCGCAGCGATCTGCATCGAAGTCGGACGTCAGAACACCCCGTCGCATATTCGCCCCGGCTTCTCTGAGCTGGAAGACGCGTTGAAGTCGGTGAAACAGGACGCAGCATGATGTGGCGCGCGCTGACCCTTGCAGCATTTACCCTGGCTGCGGCATCTGTGGATGCCCAGACGGTGGTCGCCCGTTCGGGAGAGCATGACGGGTTTTCCCGGCTGGTCATGCGGCTTCCAAATGGCGCGCCATGGTCGCTGCGTCAGTCAGGCCAATCGGCGCAGGTGGTCATTGAAACGCCAACAGTGGTGTTTGATACATCCCGAATCTTCGATCTTATTCCGCGGACGCGCCTGCAATCTGTGTCGCAGGCCGGCCCCGGACAACCGCTAAACCTACAGCTTGGTTGCGCATGTGAGGTGACCTCCTTCGTGCAGAAGGACGGGTATCTGGTGATCGATATCGCCGATGGCCCCGCCGGGGCCGAGCGGCGTGTCATCGCAGGCTCGCCCTTGCCTCTGTTGCCCGGCACGTTCAACAGCGCAGGCTATCGCTTCAATCTAGCCGCGCGCGCGGCTGCTGATGCACGCGCCGCACTCGATCTAGCCGGCGTCACGTCCGACAGCTCCGACCGGCCCAATCCGGTACAGCGCCTCCCCGTAGCTGTGGCGGACGCCCCATCAGCCGTGGTGCTGCCCCTCAATCTGAACCGGACACCCCACACAAACATTGAAGCAAATCCTGCCGGGGGCACAAGTGTTGCCGCCGCGCCAGCCCCGGAACCAACACCGGTCCCGGTAGAGGTTGATACCGATATGCTGCTCGACCTGTCAGAAACGGAGCGCGCAGCCACAGTCAACGAATCTGAACAGCGGCTGTTGCAACAGATCAGCCGGGCAACCAATCAGGGCCTTCTGGAGCTTGTTGGTGTAGAAGTTCACGATGGTCCCGCCGGACATATCCTTGACCCGCTGAGCAGCCGTGATCGCCCTCTTAATCCGCTGGACCAGATCTCTGTCACGTCCTCCGTGGATCGCGAAACCGGCCTGGTTGCGCGCCGCTCGGGCGATTCCAATCAGCCGACACACTGCTTGTCGAGCACACAGCTTGCCATCCATGAATGGGGCACTGATGAGCCATTCTCTGACCAGATATCACCGCTTCGGGCTGAACTGGTGCGTGAATTCGACGATGTCGATCCGGCTGCCGTCCTAACCCTGGCGCGGGCCTATCTCTTTTTTGGGTTCGGTGCTGAGGCACAGGCGATCTTGCGTATGATGCCGTCTGGCGCAGCGGAACATGATGATGCCGTGGCGCTGACCGCGATGGGGGCTGTGCTGGACGGTCAGGACCTTGGCGTAAACCACGCCTTCGCCGGGCAACAGGTCTGCGACAGCGAAGTGGCGCTTTGGGCAGCGCTGGCCGATGGCACGATCAAGAAAAACGCAAAGACGGATGCAATCCAGCAGGCCTTTGCCAAGCTGCCACCACATTTGCGGGTCCAGGTCGGCCCGCGGGTCAGCACGCTTTTTGCAAAGGCCGGTGACCCTCATCTGGCGGGCGCCACGCTGCGTTCGGTTGATCGTACCGGCGTCGACCACGTGCCCGAAATCAATCTGGCCGAAGCCGAAATCGCCAAATTGGAAGGTGACGTCGAAACCGTGGCTCAGGAGCTGACGGAGGAGGTCGCGGAGCGGACGGAAAACGCCCCCCGTGCCTTGATTGAGCTGATTGATCTCAGCTTTGCCGAGCGCTCTGCGCTGTCGCCGGATGTCCCGGATCTTGCCGCGTCCTATGAGGTCGAGAATCGCGATAGCCCACTGGGCATGGACTTGCGCCGCGCCGTGGTCTCGGCATTGGCCCTGACCGGCCAGTTCCATGACAGCTTCAACGAATTGGATGCCTTGAGCAGACGTGATGGTCCTGCAGCGCGCACTGCCGCGCTGGAACCGCTTCTGACATTGCTGACGGAACGCGCAGATGATGTGACATTCCTGCAGTATGCGCTGGTCATTGCGGCCAATGGTACCCCGGCCGAGGTAGCTCCGATTGCCGATATCGTGGCTCAGCGGCTGCTTGATCTCGGGTTTGCGCAGCAGGCACAGTCGATCCTGAAGAAGCTCGCCATGGAACCCGGCAACGCCAAACGACGCCTGCTTCTGGCCAAGGCAGCACTCGCGATGGACAAACCGCACTCCGCGCTGGTGGAGCTGATGGGGCTGTCCGGGTCTGAAGCAAATAAGCTGCGCGCCGAAGCGCTGTGGCGAAACGGTGAATATGCAAGAGCTGGCGAATATCTTCTTGAAGAAGACGAAGAGGATGCGGCGGCGCGCGGTTTCTGGCACTCGGAAGATCGCGAGAATCTTGCAACCATTGATGCTGATGTTGCGCAGCAGTTTGGCGGAGTCGCGAGGGTGACGACACAGATCGAAGAAACTGCAAAAGAACCAAGTGGTTTGCCGCCCCTAGCTCATGCGAGGGCCCTGGTCGAAAGCAGCGAGGGAACACGCGGCGGTATTGCCGATCTGCTGCAGAAGGTGACGCGGCAGCCAGAGCTTTCCGAAGACGGATCATAGCTGACAACGATCTTTTCTGCCACGCTGACAGATACCAGGACCGCCTCACCGGCGGTCTTGGCGCATCTGATGATAACGGTTTGTCAATGCTCTGGTCTTAGGCTCGGACTTAGGGTGAATCCTCATTTGGACAGGCAGAATGCCGAAATTGAGCTTTCTTTTCAGACAACAGCGGCGATGTGCCCGCTGCACAGTCAGTTTGCCAGTATGGCCTGCGCTTTTTTGTGCGGCGCTGGGGCTATTGGTGTTTTTGAAACCGCAGACCGGACATGCGTCCTCACCGCAGGTTTCGGCGTTATGTGATCTCGCCGCACGGCGCGCGGCACGTGATCAGGGCGTGCCACTGGACGTTCTGCGCGCGATTACCAGAACGGAAACCGGTCGTGGCGGCAAACAAGGGCTTCAGCCATGGCCGTGGACGGTCAATATGGAAGGCGCCGGTAAGTGGTTTCAGACCGAAGATGAGGCGAGAGCCTATGTCTTCTCGCACTTCAAGCGCGGCGCGCGCAGCTTTGATGTCGGGTGTTTCCAGATCAACTTCAAATGGCATGGTCAGGCGTTCGACTCGATTGACCAAATGTTCGATCCACTTGCCAATGCGCAATATGCGGCGCGCTTCCTGCGCGAACTGCATGATGAATTCGGCGATTGGTCCCAGGCGGCCGGCGCCTATCACTCGCGCACGCCGACCTATGCAAATCGCTATACAGCACGTTTCGATCGGGTTCGGGCTGATCTGAAGCCAGTCGAGACCGTTGCCGCGCTGCCGGTGGAGCGCAAACGGGCCACCTTCTCTGCCCCGCAACCGCTCGCCATGCTTCACAATCCCTCACCGCTGATCACCCAAGGCGCAGCGCCCTCCGGCGCAGCTCGATTGGGCTCACTGGTCCCATTAACGGGCAGCGGCGCATCCGCGCAGGCTCTCATCGTACTGAAATAAGGGCTGAATTTCCGTGCCAAATATTGATATACAAAAACTGTTCAGCCCCACCGTGCTGCTCGCACTCGCGCTGATGGCGATTATCGTGATGATGATTCTGCCGATGCCAGCCTGGGTTCTGGATATCGGTCTCGCGGCTTCCTTCGGGCTTGCGATCCTGATCTTCACAATCACCTTGTTTATCGAGCGGCCTCTGGATTTCTCATCATTCCCGACGATCCTGCTGGCCTCTCTGATGCTGCGGTTGTCGCTGAATGTGTCTTCGACAAAACTGATTATCGGTCAGGGCCATACCGGCACCGATGCCGCAGGCGGGGTGATCGAGGGATTCGCTCAGTTCGTCATGGGGGGCAGTGTATTCCTTGGCCTCGTTGTCTTTGGGGTGCTGTTGATCGTGAACTTCATGGTCATTACCAAAGGTGCAGCGCGGATGGCCGAGGTCGGCGCCCGCTTTGCACTGGACGGGATGCCAGGCAAGCAGCTGGCAATCGACAGCGACATGTCGGCCGGCGCCATTGACCACGCCACAGCGCGCGAGCGTCGCGAGGTGGAACAACGCGAAACAACATTCTTCGGCTCCCTGGACGGTGCGTCCAAATTTGTAAAAGGCGACGCAATCGCCGGCCTGCTGATCACCCTGTTGAACCTGATCATGGGCCTGATCATGGGCGTGCTTGTTCACGACATGCCGGTTGTTTCCGCATTTGAAACCTATGCGATCCTGACGGTTGGCGATGGTCTGGTATCTCAGATCCCCTCGGTCATCATCTCGATTGCGGCAGCTCTCTTGCTGGCCCGCGGCGGTGCGACGGGCTCGACCGATATCGCGCTGGCCGATCAGCTGGGCAAACATCCGGCCGCTCTGGCAACCGTTGCCGTGCTCATGTCGCTGTTTGCGCTGGTTCCGGGTCTGCCGTTTATCCCCTTCATGGTGGGGGGCGCTGTACTGGGATACACCGCATATAAGATGAGCAAGAACATGAAGGACCGCGAAGAAGCGGATATGGACGAGCGGATCGAAGAAGTCATGGAGCCGAAGGAAAACCGGGCGCTGGGTGACATCCTCGATCTGGACGACCTGCACCTGGAATTCGCACCGGATCTGGTGAGCATGGTTCTGGATGCCGGGACCGGGCTGGATGCCCGCATTGCCAATATGCGGACGCATGTGGCAACCACCTTTGGGCTTATCCTGCCGGAGATCCGCCTGACGGATGAGCCTGAGCTGATGACCGGCACCTATGTGATCAAAGTGCAAGGGGTGGAACAGGTGCGCGGCATTCTGCATCCCGAAATGGTGCTCGCGTTGATGCCCGACAATCACGCAGCCCTGCCGCCCGGCACCGATGTGACAGAACCTGTCTATGGTGCACCTGCGCGTTGGATATCTTCGAAGAGCCAGGAAGATGCAGCGCTCTCAGGCGCCACAATCGTCACCGCACCGGAAATTCTGGCCACCCATTTGCTGGAAGTGATCAAGCAGAACTTCCCGCGTCTGCTGACGCTGAAATCCCTGCGCCGCCTGCTGAACGAAATGACCGAGCTGACAGATGATTTCCGCGCCGAGGCAAATCGCAAACTGCTGGACGAACTGGTGCCGGACAAGGTGCCGATGGACACGTTGCACAGCGTCTTGCGTCTGCTTCTGGAGGAGCGGGTGTCCATCCGCAACATGCCTCTCATTCTCGAATCGATTGCCGAGGCACGCCTCCATACCAACCAGCCCGAGATCATCTGTGAGCATGTGCGCCAACGTTTGGGTTTCCAGCTGGTTGGTGAGATGAAGCGCGAGGATGGGACCATTCCGCTGATCCAGCTGGCCCCGGAATGGGAAGAGACCTTCTCTACCTACCAGATCGACGCTCAGGGTGGCGCCGTCGATATCGCGCTGCCGCCGGATCAGTTCAACCGACTGGCCGAGGGGCTGAGCGACCGACTGAACAGTACGACCGAACAGGGTGTTTTTGCAGCGGTTGTTACCTCGACCCGGCGTCGTCGATACCTGCGGACAATCCTGAAATCACGCGGCATCCTCAATCCGGTTTTGTCTTTCGAGGAAATCGGACTTGAGGCCAGACCTGCCCTGGTAGGCATGGTTCCGGCATGAGCATTGGCTTTCTGCCGCCTGAGCTGGTCGCCCTTCTGGGCGCCGGCTTTTGGCATGGGGCCATCGTCTTTCTGCGGGTTGCGGCCATGGTGTCCGTACTACCCGCCTTTGGCGAAAAATATGTCCCGGTGCGGATCAAACTGGCCATTTCGCTGGCGTTCACATTTATCGTGGCGCCGGCCTTGCCGTTGCTGCCGGAACCGGCCAGCCCGCTGCATTACGCCAGTCTCGCGCTGAGTGAAGCCGTTGTTGGTCTGGCCCTCGGGGTCGCGATCCGCATGTTTGTTCATGCAATCCAGATCGCCGGAACAATTGCCGCGCAGTCGACGTCTCTCGCACAGGTTCTGGGCGGTATCGGTGCCGAGCCAATGCCCGCTATTGGCGCCGTCCTGTTGATCTCGGGATTGGCGCTGGCGGTCATGTTGGGTCTTCATATCCGTGTGGCTGAATTCATAATCTACAGCTACATGATGTTCCCGGTGGGTGAATTCCCGGCGGCATCCGGCCTGTCGGATTGGGGTGTACACCGTGTTTCGCGCGCCTTTGCGATGGGGTTCTCTCTCGCTGCACCGTTCCTGATCGGCTCGATGGTCTACAATCTGACACTGGGTGTCATCAACCGCGCCATGCCCGCGCTGATGGTGGCCTTTGTCGGTGCGCCGGTGGTTACCTTCGGAGGTCTCGCAATCCTGATGGTTGCCAGCCCAATGATCTTGGATATCTGGAGCACCGCGCTTATGAGCTTCTTTGCCAATCCGGGTGAGGGGATGCCATGAGCGACGACGACTCAGACAAGTCATATGAACCAACACCGCAGAAGCTTGAGAAAGCTCGGAAAAAAGGTGAAGTTCCAAAATCTACCGACCTGTCGGTGGCGGCGTCCTATCTCGGGCTGATCATCGCGATTTACGTGTCGGGGGCAGACGTTGTCGCCGAAATCGGCACGATATTGATGTCATTTCTCGATCAACCCGACCGGCTGGCAGAATTATTCTTCAACGGCGCCGGTACCGTGCCGGTTGGCGGGATCATGATGGCTGTCGGGACCTCAAGTCTGCCGATCTTTATCGTCCCTATGGCCGCTGTTTTCCTGTCCATTGTCGCCCAGCGGGCCCTGGTTTTTGCTCCCAGCAAGCTGGAGCCAAAACTCTCAAAGATCTCGATCATTTCCAACGCCAAGAATAAATTCGGGCGTTCGGGCCTTTTTGAGTTCTTCAAGAGCACCGTAAAGCTGATCCTCTACTCGGTCTGCATGGGTGTCTACCTGAACTATCGGCTGCCGGATATGATCGCGTCTTCTGCCACCGGTGCTTTTGTCGTCGTGATGATGATGGCGCAGCTGGCACTGGAGTTTCTCATCCTCGCGCTGATCATCGCGCTGGGTATTGGTGTCATCGATGCCGCGTTTCAGCAGGCAGAGCACAATCGGAAAAACATGATGTCCCGCCAGGAAATCATGGACGAAAGCAAAGAGTCCGAAGGCGACCCGCATCTAAAGGGCGCCCGCCGACAAAAGGCCCATCAGATTGCCATGGGCCAAGGCGTCGCAGATGTGGCAAAGGCAGATGTCGTTATCGTCAACCCGACTCATTACGCCGTCGCATTGAAATGGGACCGTGCACCAGGACAGGCGCCTGTCTGTGTGGCCAAGGGGGTGGATGAAGTCGCTGCTATCATTCGCGAAGTTGCCAATGAGAATGGTGTCCCGATCCATAGCGATCCGCCGACCGCGCGCGCCCTGCATGCCGCGGTTCAGATCGGCGAGGAAATTCACGAAGAGCATTATGCGCCGGTTGCCGCCGCGATCCGCTTTGCGGAGAACATGCGCCAACGGGCCAAGGGGATGGTGTGATGAAGCAGAAAATGCTCGATCAGATGGCCGATGTGACCGAAGCCCTGTATCTGCAGGAACATGCCAAGGTAAAGCCGGTTCTGGATGCGGAAGCCCGCGTGCGCGGCCAGCTGACTAAGCTGGACCAGCAGATCAAAGACAGCCGCGATCTGGCCAGCTCCGACCATGCAATGAAAGCGCTTGGTGCCGATCTTCTGTGGCAGGGCTGGCATACCCGCGCCCGTCGAGAGTTGAATATGGAACTGGCGCAGATCACGGCACAGAAACTGCGGGCAATGGACAATCTGCGCAAGGCATTCGGTCGCAAACACGCGGTGGAGACAATGGCGATCGAAGAGCGCCTGAGGGTCAAGAAAGACAAGGCGCAGAAACTGCACAATCGCCTGATGAATATGGACTGAGCCACCTGACACAGGATGGCATCTAAGAGAAAGGCCGGTTCGAATGAACCGGCCTTTCTCTTTTCGGTAGTGCATTGGTCAGACGTCTTGTCGCGACATCTCTACAATCAGGACGTCATAGATATCTTTGCCCAGTTGTTTCTGCGCGGCCTCACGCAGCGCGGTCCGCAGCGGTGTCAACATGTCGGATCGGGTGAAGGCCCCGCGAAAGCCACCCATATTGGCATGATCGAACAGAACCTGCAGAAAGATATCCCGCAACTTGGGTTCATAAGCGTGGATCTTCTCGTTCATGCCAGCCTTGGTTTCCAGGCTGAGCGACACCACCACCAGCGAGGACAGCTGTTCGCGCTCGACAACGGGAACCACGAACTGGTTCGCCATCTTGATGTATTCGCGCTGCTCTTCCTCATCACCCGGCAGCTCCGGAGTGATCTCCTCGGCATGTTCGCCGCTATCCTCAGCGTGGTCTTCTGGGGCCGGTGCCGGAGCCATCATGATCCCGGCGCCGATACCTCCGGCAGTTCCGACCAGCAGTAGAATGACAGGCAGTAGTTTTGACAGCATGTGCAGGCCTCAGAATGGCAGGATCACGTCCAGCACCTGCTGGCCGTAACGCGGTTGTTGGACATCAGTGATCTGGCCGCGGCCACCATATGAGACCCGCGCGGACGCGATCTTGTCGTAGGTGATCTCATTTTGACGGCTGATATCGTCGGGGCGGACATAACCGGTCACCAGCAATTCGCGCATCTCAAAGTTGACGCGCAGCTCCTGCGTACCGTTGATGGAGAGAACACCGTTCGGCAGGACATCGACCACAGTCGCGGCAACCCGCAGTTCCAGTTTCTCGCTCCGTTTCACGGACCCTTTGCCACCCGAGCTGCTGCTGCTGCCGATATCGACGGCATCAGCCATCGTGGCACCGTCCGGCAATTTCCGGTCAATCCGCTGCGGCAGGCCCAGCAGCTGCGGCAGCGCCAAGCTCTCGGACCCGGAGCGGGACCGTTTGGTGTCGTTTGAAATTTCGGCCTCTTCGTCAATCTCGATGACGACCGTCAGGATATCGCCCCGTTTGGTTGCCCGCCGATCCCCAAGCAGCGACTGACGCGAGCCGCTCCAGAGCGAGGCCTGGTCGACCGGACGCTGTGTCTGGGTATCGACCGGCAGCCCCTGAAACAGCATGGCGACATGCTCGGGCGATTCATTTGCCGGGCTGAACGTGGGAGGCTTGCCAACATGGTCGAGCCGTCCGCAGGCGCTGAGCATGATCACACCAGCAAGGGCGGATTTTGCCAAATAAATTCTATTTTTCATCAGTTTACCTCAACTGTTCCATCTGCGGCGATCCGTCCGCTGATGGTTGTGCGTGACGACAAATTCATGACACGTATGGCCTCTCCATCTGCGCCACGGCCAAGCGAGCGGCCCTCGGCGAGGATGGTAAGTCCACCACGTTTGAAACGAATGGTGACCAGATCATTGCGATCGACGATGGCCGGAGGGCCGACATCACCGGGACGCATCGGCCGCCCCGCATAGAGTGCCACGCGCGCCTCCTGCCCGATCACGAGAGCAGGATCTGAGATCGCGCCCAGCACCTCGGCCTGTTTCAGAACCAGATCCTCGGCCGTCACGATTTCCTTGGCGCGGATGGTGCGCACGGGGACCAGTATATCGGCCCAGACAGGTTGGGCGCAGAGCAGCATCATAATGGCGAGGATCGGTTTCATCAGCGGACCTGTGTGGTTGCGCCCATCATCTGATCGACGGCAGAGATGACCTTGGCATTCATTTCATAGCCGCGCTGCGCTTCGATCAGCTCGGTGACCTCGCGCACGGCATCGACGGAACTGGCCTCCAGGTAGCCCTGGCGCAGAGTACCAAGACCATTCTCGCCGGGCGTCGCCACGCTGGCTGCGCCGGAGGCTTCGGTTTCGACAAAGAGGTTGCTGCCCAGCGCTTCGAGACCCTTGGGATTGGAGAAGCCGGCAAGTGTCAGCTGTCCCATCAACTGACCTTCGGCGGCCTCGTCGAAATAGGCATAGACCTCGCCCTCGGCATTGATCGACACATTGCGTGCATCGGTCGGGATGGTGATATCCGGCGACACGGTGAACCCGTCGGAGGTGACAATCAACCCTTCGGCCGACCGTTTGAGCGCGCCATCACGGGTGTAGGCGGATTGGCCGGACGGCAGGGTAACCTCCAGATAGCCCTTCCCGTCAATTGCGACGTCCAGATCGTTGCCGGTCTGGGTCAGGGCACCCTGGGCCAGGTGAATGGAAATCGCCGAGGCACGCACACCAAGACCGACCTGCACACCGGTTGGCAGCACGGTTCCATCAGAGGCATTTACCGTGCCGGCCCGCGTCACCTGCTGATAGTGCAGGTCCGCAAACTCCGCACGCCGTGCGTTGTAACCAGTGGTATTCATATTGGCGAGGTTGTTCGAAATCGTCTCTACACGCAGTTGCTGCGCGGTCATTCCGGTTGCGGCGATCTTGAGGGCGCGCATGGGGGTACTCCTACGACTTAGTCAGGTTTTTGATGGCGTTGCGGACACGTTCGTGTTCGGTCTCAAGAAAGCTCTGGCCCATTTCATAGGCACGCTGAATCTCGACCATGCGGGCCAGCTGAGAGATGGCATTGACGTTGGAGCCTTCGAGAAAGCCCTGAAGCACGCGCGCTTCTCCGGCCACTTCGATTTCTCCATCAACACGGAACATAACCCCGTCTTCACGGACCATCTGGTAATTCTCTTCCGGCTTGAAAATGCCGATCTGTCCAAGGGCGCGACCGTCCGCGCTCAGCGTGCCATCGGCGCCGAATTTGATCGACTTGGCATCCCCCGGAATGAAGACCGGCGCCCGGCCCGCATCCAGAACCCGATGGCCATCCATAGTGACGAGATCGCCTTCGGCGTTGGTTGAAAACGCCCCCGACCGGGTCAGGCGCTCACCCATCGGAGTTTCGACCATGAAGTAACCGTCGCCTTCAATAGCGAGATCGAGGTCACCGCCGGATTGGGTCAGCGCCCCCTGTGCCATGGAGGTGTTACGGATGTTGGCCCGCCCCATCGACAGGGATTCCTGGCCGGGGGCAGACTGGATGAACTCCGAGAAGATCAAGCCTTCAGCCCGGTAGCCGGTGGTGGCGGAATTGGCGATATTGTTTGCCACAACACGCATTTCGCGCATCAGACCGGATTGGCGGGACAAGGTGGTGTAACCGGTGTCTCCCATTACAGACCTCCTGAAATCAGCGGCACAACGTGCCCATCAAAAAAGGCGACCAGGGTTTGCGTCATGAACCCCATGGTCATCCAGAAAACGACAAGAATGGCGGTAAGCTTCGGGACAAAGGTCAGGGTCATTTCCTGCACCGATGTCAGAGCCTGAAACAGGCCGATCGCGAGGCCGACGACCAGCGCGACCAGCAGAACCGGCGTCGACATCATGACCGCAGCCCAGAGAGCCTGGCGCAGAGTGTCGTAGAAAAGCCCTTCGCTCATCATCGGCTTACACCGGCATCCGCAGGATTTCCTGATAGGCTTCGACGACCTTGTTGCGCACGGTCACTGCGGTTTCCACGGCAAGCTCCGTCTGTGCCAGTGCCTGTACCAGGGCATGCGGATCGCCGTTGCCGGTCATGGCGGTGACCGAGACCTGCTCGCTTTGTTGGAGCGTGCCGGCAAATTCCTCAAAGCTGGCCTTGATCCGGGCTTCGGCGCTTGTTGGCGCGTGCTCGGGGTCAACTTTGGTTGCGGGACGCGCTGCGGCATAGCCGTTTGTGGCGGAAAGACTGCGAATATCCATTCTGGATCTCCAAGTATGTCAGTGTGTTTCAGAAAATTTCGATGTTATCTGCGCAGCAGTTCCATCAGCGAGGACGACATCTGCCGCCCCTGTTCGAACATCTTGAGGTTGGCCTCGTAGCTGCGCTGAGCTTCACGGGCGTCGGCAATCTCGATCATCAGATCGACGTTGGACCCTTCGTAATGACCGCTGTCGTCAGCCAGCGGATGCGAGGGATCGAAGATCTGCTCCAGGTCTGACCGGTCCAGACGCACCGGACCAACTTCGACCTTCTCGACATCCGTGCGCAGATCGCGCACCGCTTCGAACGGGACGGTCTTCCGGCGATAACCGGGCGTGTCCGCATTGGAAATATTCTCCGACACGTGGCGCAGACGGCTTGCCTGTGCCTTCAGTGCGCTTGCGGAAACGGAAAGGGACTTGGAAAATTCGCTCATGATCTAACCTCCTCAGTTCCGGCCAAGGCTGCTGCGCAAAACGTTCATCGACGATTTGTATATCGCCAAAGCACGATCATGCTGCCGCTTCACCTCGACCCCTTTCAGGATTTCGGTTTCGATCGAGACGGAATTATCGTTGGGGTCAGTGCTGTTGTTGGTCTGGGTCACAGCCCAGTCCATCCCATTGCCTGAGGCACCGTTCAGATGGTTGGAGCGGCTGGCGATCATGTCGCCGGGGCGCGAACCCTGAGCGTATACCTCTTTGAAAGGCTTGATATCCTTGGCATGGTAGCCTGGCGTGTCGGCATTGGCGATGTTCTGTGACACCAATGCCTGGCGCTTCCCTGCATGGGTCGCCATTGAGTAGGCAATCTTAAAGACGTTCAGTTCTTTAAACACCGGGGCTTCTCCCTCGATCAATTTCAATCAAGGCTTAACCCCAATTCCTTTAGAAATTGTTTTCAGGAACAGTTGGAGACACCAGAACATGATCTCAGCCATCAACGCATTGACTCAGGATTTGGCGAACAAAAGACTGTCTTCGGCGGTGGGTCGGGTGTCGGAAATATCAGGTGGTGCAATCACGGTATCGGGGTTGAACGGCCAGGCACGTATCGGTGACCGCCTGATTCTGCGCAGAGCCGGAAGCGACCCGTTGCAGGGCGAGGTCATGAGAATTTCTGGCAGTGAAGTCAGCATGTTACCTGATACAGCGCCAGATCGCGTGGCGATTGGCGATGCTGTACTTCTGCATCCGACGCCGGATTTTGCGCCCTCTGACAGCTGGATCGGCCGGGTGATTGATCCCTTTGGTGCAGCATTGGACGGACGTCCTCTCATGCGCGGCGAAGCCACGCGGGATCTGATGGCTTCTCCGCCCAAAGCCGCCTCACGTCGCCCGATGGGAGAACGACTCGCCACTGGGCTGGCGGTGTTCAATACGATTCTGCCGATTGTCAAAGGTCAGCGTGTCGGACTTTTTGCCGGATCCGGTGTGGGGAAATCCACGCTGCTGTCAACATTGGCGCAGAATATGGAAGCTGATGTGGTTGTCATTGCGCTCATTGGCGAACGCGGACGCGAGGTCAACCACTTCGTAAAGGACGTGCTGGGTGCCGAGGGGATGAAGCGTGCGGTGGTCGTCGCGGCCACATCGGATCAGTCGGCGCTGGTTCGCCGTCGCTGCGCCTGGTCGGCTATGGCGGTTGCTGAACACTTTCGCGACCAGGGGAAAAATGTCTTGTTCCTGGCAGATTCGGTGACCCGGTTTGCCGAGGCACATAGAGAAATTGCCGTTTCATCCGGCGAGGCTCCGGCACTGCGTGGATACCCGCCTTCGGTCACTCCGCTGATCACCGGCCTCTGCGAACGAGCCGGTCCCGGGAACGAGAATCAGGGGGATATCACAGCTATTTTCAGTGTTCTGGTTGCAGGCTCCGATATGGATGAGCCGATTGCCGATATTCTGCGAGGCGTCCTTGATGGTCACATCGTGCTCAACCGCGAAATCGCGGAGCGGGGGCGGTTTCCGGCTGTCGACGTTTCGCGTTCCGTCTCCCGTAGCCTGCCGGCCGCTGCATCGCCTGACGAGAATGCAGCGATTCTGGATGTTCGCAAATACCTGGGCGCCTATGAGCAATCCGAAGTTATGATTCGCGCAGGCCTTTACTCCGAGGGCAACGACGTCACACTTGATCAGGCCGTAAAGCTCTGGCCTGAGTTGGATTCCTTTTTCGGTAGAGCAGACCCGGAAGGGATACAGAGCAGTTTCAACCGCCTGATGCTGATGATGCGACGCGCCGTGGCGATCCGATAGGGCAATCTTGTACCCCGGTTTCTATCGACGGACGCCAGCAGTACGACCGCATAGTCAAGACGACGTCCTGCGAGCAGATGCAGATTGTGAGCAGACTGACGTATGGAGAGGTTTGTGATCCGCACAGGCCGCGCCGGGTTCTGACGGGACGGAGCAGCAGCTTCTCCAGCTGGTTGAAAACTGCGCCAATGCCTCATGTCAGGGATATCGAACCTGCTTCAGACGCCGCGCACGGTCCAGAACAGGGCGCATAGCTATCCTGTGTGCACGCGCTCCAACCAGAAATCTATCCAAGGCGAAGTGATCAGCATCACAGCAATCTGTCGCAGATGAAAGGCCGCCGACATCTGCCATATCGATCAAGCATTTGGTAAAATGCGCCCCGCCGCTACAGATAAGAATAGCGACATTGAGGTGGTCTGGGCGGGCCGCTGCACCACGCAAGTGATCTAATTGATGCTGATGCCGTTAGATGCTGCGTCTGCCAATCGATCCGAGGGACGAGCAATTCGCTCTGAGCCAGCGGATCTGATCGGGATGTCCGCCGTTTGACTGGGGTGTCTGCCGTTATCACCATATGTACATGAGGCGAGGCAGAATATTCGAACTCAAATTCTGTGTGAGACGCCTGCTTTCACGCCCACACCTGGATTGTGCTTCACAGGCCCAAGGCGGCCTGATCATTCTCTGTGATGACAATTCCAGCCGACGATGCCGTTTCCGGCATAATCGGCTGAGAACTCATGATGGGCGCACTGCCATCAACCGGTCTTCGCGTGGCAAGAGGGTGCGCAACGCTTTCAAGCACCGGTAATGGTTGTCGGAGAGAACCGCATCAGTGGCCTCTGCCAGCGAGGCGCGACTGTCCGGATCGGTGAAGACCTGGCTCAGCTCTTCAATCCGGCGCAACATCTGCAAGCGATCTTCCTCGCCGTTAACATCGCCAGACAGGACCAGCTGCGCGGCGTAGCAGACGCGACGTACCGGCGTGTTGGCTTCTTCGGGATGGATGGCATCGCGCAGGCGCAGGATATTTGCATCCGGAGTTACGATCGACAACCGGCTGCGCCGATCCCCGTTTTCAATTACTGCACCATTCACCAATACCCGCTCTTTCGGGGCAAGTTTCAGGACCAATCCGCTCATATTCAGGACGCTCCGCTGCGAAGGCCACGCATAATGGCCGTGTTGATTTCGACCAGCAGCCGCACGTCCGCTTTGCGGGCCAAGACTTTACTGGTGTGTTGATGGGTAAATTCCCCAAGCGAGAGCAACTGAGCTTTTAGTTCATCCGGGAGTGGGTTCCCTGGACTTGCAACCTCGATTGAAAAGATCGACCAGAGTTTACGGTTATCGGTGAGCGCTGCGGCAAGTTCGGTAAACCCAGGCTTACCTTTCTGTGCGGCCGCAACCATGCGACGTGTTACTCGGGCAATGACTTCATATTCGAGGTTCTTTGCAGTTCGGGTCGGGGCCTTCGCCGCCGAATAGGCGCTCTTCGCCTTTAGAAGGGCATTCACGTGTTATCCTAACATGTAATCTACAGATTCTCTGCGATAGGGGATCTGGGGCGCGCAACAGCGCCCCAGATCAAGCCGTCATTAACGGAACAGCTGCATCAGGGTCTGTGGCGCCTGGTTTGCAATCGACAATGATTGCACCGCCAGCTGCTGCTGGGTTTGCAGCGCCTTCAGCCTTGCAGAGGATTCCTCCATATTCGTGTCGGTCATGGTGCTGACGCCCATTGTCAGGGAGTCGGACAGTTTCGACACAAACATGCCCTGGTCGGACAGACGGTTGGAGTCCGCACCCAGCTGAGCTGCCGCATCAATCGCGTTGCCCAACATAGTTTCGATATCGGTCAGAGCAGTAGCCGCGGTGGCAACGTCGGTAATGGTGGTGATACCGGCTGTGCTGATGTTTGCTGCCGAGTCGATCGAGGTCACAGTGATTGTATCTGCGGTCGGATCCAGTCCACCCAGAACAGTCAGTGCAGTGGTGACCGTATCATCGAGCAGGTTGGCCCCGTTGAATTCAGCAGAGTCGATGATCGATTCGATCTGCGCCGCCTTCTTGGCAATGCTGTCCTGAATCTTAGCATGGTCAACGTTTTCCGAGTTCGCGGAAATCGCCAGCTGCTTCATCTCGGTCAGAGTTTCAACGATCTGCTCGGCACCGGACAGAGCAACAGCAACAGTTGCCTCACCAACGCCCAGGGATTCCTGTACCGACTTGTAGCCGGCGATGTCGGAGTCCATGGTCTTGGAGATCGCCCAAACGGCCGCGTTGTCTTTGGCCGAACCGATACGCTTACCGGTCGAAATCTGGCTCTGCGTTTCGTCAAGGCTGTTGTTCACGGACTGCAGGGTCTGCAGTGCAACCATTGCGCCGTTGTTAGTCAGAATGCTGGACATAGCATGTATTCCTTTGATTAGAGGCGTTTTGACCTCTGGTTTCCCTGCCCCGAAGGGCGCTCTCTGACGTCTTTCTGACTATGCGTTCCGCCGTCCGGCTTCCGCGCCACCCTCTTTGGAAGGTGCAAAGTGACATTGGCCTACTATGTGCTAAAGGAGTGCTAATGCCGGAAATTCCATTGCTAGAATTTTCCCTAAATTGGGCTGGTTATGCCCGTTTTTCCAAGCTGGGTGTGCCCCCGGTCGCAAAGCGGGTTTTCCGCCCCGACTGATCGTAGACATCCAGCCCCTTGCGCACACGACGGAGTTCGGCCATCCGGGCAGCCACCGCCCGAATACCTTCCATCGCGCTATCGAGCAGTACCTGATTGCGCGAAACCTTGCCCTGGACATGCTCCAGAGCCTCGCGCTCCAGATCGGCTGTCATATTCAGCGTCGTGATGATTGCCTCTTTTTTTGCAAGCAGCGGCTCCAGCGCCTGCAGATTGCCACTGACCAATGCCGCGCGTTCGGCATCAAGCAGGGAATCGAGTTCCTCAATCAGTTGTTGCGGTGTCTGATCAGTCATTGGTCTGTGCCTCTTTCAATGCGTGATAAAGTGATTCTGCCAGGCCGATACCGCCTGCTTTGGAGATCTGCTCCGCCTGTGCGCGCACAAGAAAACTGGAAAACTGATCTTCGCCCGCGCCGCCGCCCATGGTTTCGCGGCTTTCGCCAAGGCCTGCGGATTTCAACATTTCTGTAAGAAAGGTCGCCTCAAGTTCCTGAGCTGCTTTGCGCAGCGGGTCTTGTGGCGGTTTGATCGCTTGGGGGCGCTGTAGCGCCGGTAGTTGAGCAATCTGTTCCATGATGTACCTCATTCTGAGACGTCGAAATTGCTTCGATTTTTTCTATTTTGGCGGATGATCGGTTAAAATTGCCGTAACCGATTGGCGTTAAGGTGCATGGATCGAGATAGAATGTCTGGAAGCCAATGTTTATCAACGCACTTACGACTCCCACCTCTGGTGGAGCGCAGGGATCGGAGAAGATCCAGCAAGGCGAATCGGCAAAATCGCGTAAAGGCGCAAGCTTTGACGCGGTTATGGCAGAGACTGCAAAATCTTCGGATAGCGCAGAAACCGCGGTGACCGAGGTTGAGGAACTCGCAGAACAGCAGACCTCAGCGTCCGGCGCTTCGGAAAAAGCGAATCAAATCGTACAAGATGGTGACGCAGAGGCGCCCATCGACGAAGCCCGGCAAGATACGTCGAGCGAAGAACAGATTTCTGAAGACCCCAAAATCGTGATGGTTCAGCCGGAAACGACAGCTGAACAGCATGAGGTGCCCAGCGCGCATCCTGCGCCAATGGCGATCGGCCAGAGCGGCAATCAGACCGATGGATCATCTGATCCCGATGCCGAAAGCGGCAAGCAGGCGATGCAATCCGAAAGAACGGTTGACGGCGCGTCGGATGATAAGGCTGCTAACCTTAAAGCAGCCTCGGATGCTGCAAAAACTGCCGGATCCGCTGCGATGATCCAACAATCTGAAGCTGGGGCACAGGCGGTGGGTGATCCCCGCAACGGAGGGCTTCAAGGGGCGCAGTCTGAGACAGCCAGCATGCCGGAACGCGCCGCGGCAGAGGCGAATCAAAAGCTTGCGCTGAAGGGCGATCCGACGAGCGCCGAAGCCAAGGCGGATCGACAATTGACCGGTGATCACCGCACAGCGACGCCCGAGGTGCCTGGCACCGGTGCAGGGTTGAACCGCCAGCCTGCAGGCACTGATGCCCTTGCGCAGTCCACAGCACGTACTCAGGCGGAGCAAAAAACCGCGCAGTCGCTGGCTGCAACGGCACCGCAGTCTGAAGCGGCAAAGGAGGCGGTTAAACCCCCTTCGGCGCAGCAGACCCAGCCCGTCGAGCAACAGCGGACGGCAACACCGATACCGGTAGAGGCAGCACCGCCGCCCGTACGAGAGAAATTTGAAGCCCGGCGCGCCGCGTCTGAGCAGATACAGCAGAACACAGCCGCTCAGACCGCTGGACATATCCCGCAGGGCACCTATTCGACGGCCCGCTTCGGCCTTGGTGCCGGGGCCCTGACTGCCGCGATGCCTAGCGCCAACGCCACTTCGGCGCTAGCGCTTGATTCGCTGACCTCAGCAGAGGCCGGAGGGGCCAAGGTCACAGGCGGCAGCACAGGAATGGAACTACCAGGCCTGGCGCAATTGCTGACCGAGGCAACCGTGAGCCCGGGAACCGTTCACAAGCCGGAAACCCCTCGTCTGATTGCGAATCAGATGGCCGAAGCCCTCGCGATGAAAGGGGATCGCAACGTTGACGTTGCTCTAAATCCCAAGGAGCTGGGGCATGTGAATATGCGTGTTTCAGTCACGGATACCGGCGTCAGCGTCATGATCCAGACCGAACGCGCCGAAACCGGCGATCTGATGCGCCGCCATATCAACGAACTGGCGGATGAATTCCGGCGCATGGGATTTGAGGATATCTCGTTCCAGTTCTCAGGCGGTGAGACCTCCAATCAGGGCGGTGGCCATGACGCCTCCCATACCCCAGCGGGTCGATCCGCAGGGCGTGGCGAGGAAGAGATGGCCGATCTCCCCGTAGAACCGATGACACAATCACTCAACCTCGGTGAGGTTGGGCTTGATATGAGGATGTAAGACGATGACAACTGTATCGGGTGCTGCGGCACCGCAACAGCAACAGGCAGCGACCGCCGCGCCGGAACCGAAAAAAGCCACCGGAATTGCCTCTGACTTTGAGACGTTTCTGAAGATGCTCACGGCGCAGGCGCGATATCAGGACCCTTTGGAACCCATTGATTCGACAGAGTACTCTGCGCAGCTGGCACAGTTTTCCATGGTCGAGCAGCAGGTTCAGGGCAATGAGGTTCTGGAAGGTATCCAGGCCCAATTGGGTCTCGCCAATATGGCAGCTATGTCGGGCTGGGTCGGTATGGAAACACGGTCTGCGGCGCCTGCCTATTTTGACGGGACCAATCCTGTCACCGTGTCGCCCAATCCAGCCCAGATCGCGGACACTGTTCACCTGGTGGTCAAGGATGATAGCGGCAAGGAAGTTCAGCGGATCAGCCTACCGGTCACTGCCGAGCCGTATCAGTGGCAGGGTATTGACGATGACGGGTACGCGTTTGATGCTGGCAGCTATAGTTTCACGCTGGAAAGCCAGAAAAACGGTGAAATCGTTCTCTCCGATACTGCTGAGACCTATACTAGGGTGAAAGAAACTCAGATGCGGGGCAACGAAGTGGCCTTGATCCTTGAGGGCGGCTCGGCGATTTTGGCGTCATCGGTGACAGCATTGCGTGAACCTACGGCACCTGCAGTCTGACGCATAATGGCACCGAAGACCTGGACTGTGTGGTAACACAGACCATAGCGACGGAGCCTGACCTGCAACACCATCGGACACAGTTCGAAACACGTTTTCTTGCGCATCTCGCTGGCCTCGGCCTGAGCGACGCTGCGCCATGTCCGCTGCTGGGCGGTCGCTCCAACCGGGTCTGGCGGTTGGGCGGTATTGTTGTGAAGCTCTATGGCAGAGGCAATGCCAACCCGCTGTTTGCCAATGATCCCTCACGCGAGCAGGCGGCACTCAGCGCGCTTTACCGCACTGGCATGGTGCCGACTCCGCTGGCCGCGGGTCAGTTCGAAGGGCGCGACTGGCTGGCCTATCAACACTCGCCCGGGGTGACCTGGTCCTCCGGTACCACCCATGTGGCAGAACTGCTGGGACGTCTGCACACACAGCCTGTCATTCCAGATCTTCCAAACGGCATATCTGGCAGCGCAGAGATTGCCGCCCAGACCCGCACCATTCTGGGCCATTGTCGCATGGGCAATGACCTGTTGCGGATTGAACCCACGAGACCTGTCGCACCGCTTGGCGTCCCTAGACTCATCCACGGGGATCCGGTTCCTGGCAACATAGTGACCTGCGATGGGCAGCTGACATTGATCGACTGGCAATGCCCACAGATCGGGGATCCGGCAGAGGACGTCGCGCTATTCCTGTCTCCGGCAATGCAGCAAGTCTATCGCGGTGCACCGTTATCTGCAGTTGAGGAGGCGGCATTCCTGGCGGCCTACCCTGATCCGCAGGTCGTGGCGCGCTACCTGGAGCTGAAACCCTGGTTCCACTGGCGCATGGTGGCCTATTGCCGGTGGCGCGACGAACGCGACGGTGAGGCGGACAGCCGCGCCTATCGGCTGGAACGGGCAGCTCTGGACGCGTGCCTCGCAGCCGCCTGAGGGGCTTTGCGGGAGCCATTTCGCAACAACACCGTCAATCCCAAATTCATTGTTTCCAAATAGCTTACATGGCATATTGTGCGGAATGTCGCTGGCGGTGATGCGGTCGGGTTGACGACAGTCCGACACGGCACCTTTGCAACCGGGGATGGAAGCAGTCTTGAGCCTTTGGGAGTCTTATCGCATGCGGCTGCGGCGGAAACGCCGGATCCTGCGTGCCATGCGCAAGTCCCGCGAATTGTCAGCGGTTCAGGATCAGACCGATCAGATCCGGCCCGGTGACATACTGCTGGTGACAACCCTGCGCAATGAACAGATCCGGCTGCCATATTTCCTCGATTACTATCGCAAACTGGGCGTCAATCATTTCCTCGTCGTAGACAATGGATCGGTCGACGGCACGCGCGAATATCTGCAAGGCCAGCCCGATGTCTCGGTCTGGCACACAGTGGCCAGTTACAAGCGTGCCGGTTTCGGCATTGATTGGATGAACCATCTGAAACGTCGCTACGCCCATGGTCACTGGGTGCTGGTCGTCGACCCGGATGAGCTGTTCATCTACCCGTTCTGCGACAGTCGTCCGCTACGGGCACTGACCGACTGGCTCGACAATTCTGCGATCCGTAGTTTCTCGGCCATGCTGATTGACGTCTATCCAAAAGGGAAACTGGATGCCGTTCCCTATCGCGCCGGACAGGATCCGCTCGAAATCGCCAATTGGTTCGACAGCGGCAACTACTCGATCAAGCGCAATCCGATCTATGGCAACCTGTGGATCCAGGGAGGGCCGCGGGCGCGTGTGTTTTTTGCCGATCAACCAAAGAAAGCACCGGCGCTGAACAAGATCCCGCTGGTGAAATGGGATCGCCGCTATACCTATGTCAGCTCGACCCATGCCTTGCTGCCACGCGGCCTCAATCAGGTCTATGAAACGGATGGTGGTGAAAAGGCCAGCGGCGCCTTGCTGCACACAAAATTCCTCCACACGTTTGTGACCAAGGCCGAGGAAGAGATGCTGCGTGAACAGCATTATGCGGGATCGGCCGAATACAAAGCCTACGCCAAGGCCGTAGAGGATCAGCCAGAACTCTGGTGCAAGTGGAGCGAGAAATACATCAACTGGCGCCAGCTGGAGATTCTTGGCCTGATGTCCAAGGGCAACTGGGCATGAGCACGGTTGGCATCGTCTTGCTGGTCCATACGGCACTGGACCGGGCCGAACAGGTCGCGCGCCATTGGGTCGCAGGCGGGTGCCCCGTTGTTCTGCACGTTGATAAGAAGGTCCCTCAGGCAACATATTCTGCCTTCAAGGCCGCATTTGCAGGTGATCCAATGGTGCGGTTTTCGCGGCGGCATCGCTGCGAATGGGGGACCTGGGGCATCGTCGCAGCCTCTCAATCCGCATCCGGGCTGATGCTGGCAAAATATCCCTCGGTGCGGCATGTGTTTCTTGCTTCGGGGTCCTGCCTGCCGCTGCGCCCGGTGTCTGACCTGGTGGACTATCTTGCCGCCCGGCCCCGCACCGACTTCATCGAAAGCGCGACCACTGCCGATGTGCCATGGATTGTCGGCGGGCTAGATGTGGAACGGTTCACGCTGCGCTTTCCCTTCTCGTGGAAGAAACGCCGTTACCTTTTTGACAAATATGTCTCGCTTCAGCGCAAGCTGGGCATCAAGCGCAGGATCCCCGACGGGCTGGTGCCTCATATGGGCAGTCAGTGGTGGTGCCTGACGCGGCAGACACTCTCGGCGATTCTGGAAGACCCAGACCGGCCGCGCTACGACCGGTATTTTCGCAAGGTCTGGATCCCGGATGAGAGTTATTACCAAACCCTCGTTCGACTCTATTCCAGCAATATCGAAAGCCGGTCACTGACCCTGTCCAAGTTCGATTTTCAGGGCAAGCCGCATAATTTCTACGACGACCATCTGCAACTGCTGCGTCGGTCCGACTGCTTTGTCGCGCGGAAAATCTGGCCTCATGCGGATCGGCTCTATTCGACGTTTCTGGGCGATCAGCCGGATCTGATGAAAACCTCGGAACCCAATCCGGGCAAGATAGACCGGATTTTCTCCAAGGCGGTTGAGCGGCGCACCCGCGGTCGTCCCGGCCTTTATATGCAAAGCCGCCTTCCGGCCAATGGGCTGGAGAATGGCATCACCTGCAACCCCTACTCGATGTTTCAGGGTTTTGCAGAGCTGTTCGAAAATTTTGAGGAGTGGTTGACCCAGGTCACCGGCGCAAAGGTTCATGGGCATCTTTTTGCCCCCGAGCGGGTGGAATTTGCTGACCGCCAGACGCTGATGAACGGCGGTCTGAGCGACAGTGCCAAGCTACGGGATTATCATCCCAAGGGGTTTCTGACCAATCTGATCTGGAACACCCGTGGTGAACGGCAATGTTTCCAGTTTGGACCGCAGGACAATCAGAGTATCAATTGGCTGGTAGCGCGCGACCCCAATGCACAGGTTTCGGTGATTTCCGGTGCCTGGGCGGTGCCCCTGTTCCGGTCCAACAGGAATTTCTCCGACCTGCGACGTGAAGCGGCACGATTGCAGCAGATCGAGGCGAAACATATCGAAATTCTCCGCTCCAAATACGTAAAGGCGCGTGTGCGGATCTGGTCGATGGCCGAATTTGTCGAATCTCCGATGGAGCCCCTACAAACCATTCTGGATGAATTCGGTGCACAGGCGCAGCGCCATCTGACGACGGCGCCAAGGATGGTGGATCTGGCGGGATTTGGTCAGTTTCTGCAAAATCTGAAGAACCAGGGGATGCACCCTTATCTGATGGGCGATTTCCCGGCGGAACAGGGGCCGTTGAACATGCCGAAGACGCCGCGCAAACCCTATTTGGTGCAATAGCGAACCATGACCCAAGACTTTGACTACTTTGTTGTGTTTGCGGAGATGCGGACCGGGTCCAATTTTCTCGAAGCCAATCTGAACGC
The DNA here is from genome assembly GCF_048056095.1 of Phaeobacter sp. JH20_34. Taxonomy (NCBI): domain Bacteria; kingdom Pseudomonadati; phylum Pseudomonadota; class Alphaproteobacteria; order Rhodobacterales; family Roseobacteraceae; genus Phaeobacter; species Phaeobacter sp. JH20_34. Next base: position 247,989 of record NZ_JAYMWT010000011.1, read on the forward strand.
TCTTGAGGGCGTCACCTGTCACGGCGAGGCCTTTAACCCCTATTTTATCAGCTATCCCAACCGCGAGACGACGCTGGGCTGGACACAAGCACAGCGCGACAGTGACGTTCTGGGATTTCTGTCGCAGATCCGCGACGCCGAGGGCGCGTTGAACGGTTTTCGCTACTTCCACGACCATGACCCGCGCATTCTGGACGCGCTGCTTGACGATCCACGTTGTGCCAAAATCATCCTGACTCGGAACCCGGCAGACAGCTATGTCTCGCATAAGATCGCGCGCAGCACCGGCCAGTGGAAATTGACAAACGTGAAACGCCGCAAGGACGGGCTGGCGACGGTCGATGCGGAGGAATTTGCCCATCACGTTGCCGAGCTGCAGGGTTTTCAGCTTACATTGCTGAACCGGCTGCAAAGGTCTGGCCAGACAGCCTTTTATCTGGCCTATGAGGATCTTCAGGATCTGGAGGTGATCAACGGTCTGGCAAAGTGGCTGGGTGTCGATGCCCGGCTGGCGCAGCTTGACGATAGTCTCAAACCGCAAAACCCCGCTGCGCTGGAAGAGAAGGTCGCCAATCCTTCGGAGCTTGACCGCGCGATGGCGCGGCTGGATCGTTTCAACCTCTCTCGGACCCCGAATTTCGAACCGCGGCGCGGCCCGGCAGTGCCTGATTACATCGCGGGGCAGCAGCTGCCGCTATTGTATCTGCCGATCAGCGGTGGTCCGACGGATGTCATACGCAGCTGGATGGCCGGGCAGGAACCAGACGGCGATGGCGCCTTGATTGAGGGGATGAACCAAAAGCAGCTGCGGCAATGGAAGCGCGGCCATCCCGGGTTCCGCAGCCTCACCGTTCTGCGTCATCCGGCGGCCCGGCTGCATCATGTCTTTTGCACGCGTATTCTCGGGTCAGAGACAGGAACATTGCGCCAGATCCGTAATCTGCTGCGCAAACAGTTTAAGGTTCCGCTGCCCAAGGACCCTGCACATGGGTCCTATACCCGCGAACAGCATCGAACGGCTTTTGCAAGTTTTGTCGAGGTGATTGGTGCCAATCTTTCAGGGCAGACCGGGTTTCGCACCGATGCCTGCTGGGCCACTCAGGCGCAGACAATTGCGGGGTTTTCAGCTGTTCAATCGCCAGATCTGATCCTACGCGAAGAGGATCTGGCCACGACTTTGCCTGATCTTGCCCGGTGGCTTGGCCAATCCAAAGCCAGCTCCCCGGACCCACCCGGGGTCGACCAGCCGTATAGTCTTCAGGATATTTATGACGACACGCTGGAGGCGCAGATCGCAACTGTCTACCAGCGCGATTACATATTGTTCGGATTTGACGCCTGGGCGCGCTGACATGCCCGCCCGCCCGTGTGCTACGTCAGGCCGCCTGAACCGACTGATCCTCGGTCAGGATGGTATGAAGCGTCGCCGGGTCAGGGTTGGCCCGCAGCTTGGTGCAAAAGCTCTGTTCACGAAGCGTGCGCGATACCAGTGCCAGCGCTTTGAGATGTTCAACGCCGGCATCCTCCGGTGCAAAGAGCGCGAAGGCGATATCAATCGGCTGGCGATCCACCGCACCAAATTCCAGCGGTGTCTCCAGCAGCAGGAATACACTGACAACCTTGTCCAGACCATCAAGGCGCGCGTGTGGCAGGGCAACACCGTGCCCCACACCGGTGGGGCCAAGGCTTTCGCGATCCAGCAAAGCCTCGACCGTTGGTTGCGCGGGGAGCCCGTAGGCGAGTTGAGCAACATCTGCAATTTCTTGAAACAGACGCTTCTTGCTGGATGCAGCGCCAAAGACACGTACGGCCTCAGGCTTCAGGATGTTAGAGATCTGCATACTTCAATAGCTCCGCTCAACTCACGTAAAACGCCGTGACAGGTTACGGATCGATCCACCCGATATTCCCGTCTTCACGACGATAGACGACGTTCAGGCCGTCCTTGCCTTCTTTGCGAAACACCAGAACCGGGGCGCCTGCTAGTTCCATTTGCATCACGGCCTCACCAACCGAAAGGGATGGAATTTGCGTTTCCATCTCGGCGACGATGATAGGCTGCAATGATTCTGGTTCAGACTCGGTGCCGGCGTCTTCAGAGGCGAGGATATAAGAGCTTGCGCCGAAGAGTTCAACCGGCTCGCTCCGATCACGGTGATGGTCCTTCAGCCGACGCTTGTAGCGACGCAGCTGCTTCTCCATCTTTTCGCAGCAATCCTCAAATGCGGCATAGATTTCAGTGGCATGCGCTTTTGCTTGCGCGGTCAGACCAGTGGACAGGTGCACGGTCGTTTCACAAACATATTCATGCGCAGACCGCGAGAAGACGACATTAGCGTCCGTCGGGCGTTCAGCATATTTCGCGACCGCCACGCCAAGCTCCGATTGCACATGGGACTGCAACGCTTCGCCAATGTCGATCTGTTTTCCGCTGATTTGGTAACGCATGTGATCTCCTTCACAAATAGACCCTCAAAACCCAACTCGGGCCAAGCCCGGCTGCTCTCGCTTCAGTTCTGAAAGTGGGATTTAGGCAAGACAGTCGATTGCATTCGTCTGGGCCTTGTTAACAAGGCTGGAGCGAGGACAGCATCGGACTGCGGGTTTGCCATGAGTCAATTCGATGACAACCAGGCGAGAGAGTCAATGCAAATCGGCGTCAAACGGTTACCCATTTATGAGCAGGCGGCGGGTTTCCACCTGTTCTCGAATGGTTGACGACGCGCTGCTGTCAAAGGTGGGCGGCAAGGCGCAGACCCGGCATGTCACTGCGCAGCTGGACCGTGTCCGTAGGGATCAAGAGATCCGAAAATTGTCCCCGAGATAGACGCGGCGCACATTTTCGTTTTCGACCACTTCGGACGGTGTGCCGGACATCAGCACCTTGCCATCATGCAGGATATAGGCGCGGTCCACAATCTCCAGTGTTTCGCGGACATTGTGGTCGGTGATCAGCACGCCGATACCGCGTTTTTTCAGATCACCAACCAGATGGCGAATATCCCCGACCGAGATCGGGTCGACCCCGGCAAAAGGTTCATCAAGAAGCAGATATTTCGGATCCGCAGCCAGACAGCGGGCGATTTCGACGCGGCGACGCTCACCACCAGACAGCGCCAGCGCCGGCGCCCGGCGCAGATGCTCAATCGAGAAGTCAGACAGCAGTTCTTCCAGACGCTCGCGGCGTTTGTGGGCGTGTTTCACCGCAATATCGAGCACGGAGGAGATATTATCTTCCACCGACAGGCCGCGAAAGATCGACATTTCCTGCGGCAGGTAGCCAATGCCCATGCGCGCGCGACGGTACATCGGCAGCGTGGTTGCATTCTGCCCATCGATGGTAACCGAGCCAGCCTCAGGGAATACCAGACCAGCAATCGCGTAGAAGCTGGTGGTTTTACCTGAGCCGTTCGGCCCAAGCAGTGCAACGACCTCACCCCGGTCCAATGACATGGAGACATCGCGGATGACGACCTTCTTGCTGTAGGATTTACGCAGCTTTTCGATGCGCAGACCTGAGCTGCCGTCGGTGACTGTCAATGCGGGCGCGGCCATCAGTCGCCGCCGCCGTTCAGAATGGTTTTCACCCGGCCAGACAGGCTGGCGGTGCCAGTAGTCAGATTCACAACAAGGCGATTGGACGTCAGCGTCCCGGTGGACTGACTGAGCAATACATTGCCCGTCATCACCACGGTTCCGGAGTCGATGGTGTATTCGGCTCTCTCCGCCTCTGCCGCGTCGGGACCGTTTACAAGGATGACATTGCCGGTGGCTTCCAGCCGTTCGACGCCGGTTTTGCCAGTTTCGTCCTGCTTGTAGATCACCAGAACGTTGTCGGCCGACAATCGCATAACACCCTGCACGATCACAACGTCGCCAACAAACCGAGCTGACCCGTCAGCCTGATTCACGTCCAATGTCTCTGCGGTGACTTCCACCGGTTGCGACGGATCAGCCTTGATCGAGCCGAATGCGATGGACGCGGACTGCGCCGACACCCCCGTTGAGAACAGGGCGACCGGCAGGCAGAACATCAATACACGCAGATACAACACAGGTTATCTTTCTGATTGTTGCGGGTCATATAGCAGCTTGACCCCTTTGTTGAAAACCATATGTACCGGCCCGCCCTCGGTTTTTGTATCTATCTGCATGGCGCCTGCGGTCAGATCGCCCATCGCGCCACTGGCCTGAACGGGTCCTGGGCTGTCCGCCTGCACGCCATTGAGAGCGGCGTTTAATTCCTGCGTGATGACCCGCAAACCGTCGCTCGACAGGATTTCAACATCGCCGCGAAAGTTTGCCATATTCTTATCCGGGCGCAAGGCGCCTGTGTCCGAACTCAGCAGGAAGCGGCCGCCACTGGTCATCCTGATCTCGGCTTCGAGGTTCACTGCGGTTGCTGGCGCGTCTGGGCCACCCGGGCGAGCCAGGGCGGCGGTTACCATGATTTCATCACCCTGCGCGGTGGTTCCCGAAAAGAACGGCGCGGTGATCTGCTGTCCGCGGGTGCGATCCTTCAGATCTTCTTGGGCGAAGGGGATCACCGCATCTGTTTCGACGCCGCGTGAAATCAGGAACATGGTCGACATCAGCGCCAGGGCCATCAGCGGCAGCAAGACCTTCAGATAGGCCACAAGGCGGGAATAGCCATCCATGGTTCGCCGCGTCCCCCCTCAGCCAAGCCCGACGCGCAGGCAATCGTGGATATGCAGCAGTCCGACGGCCTTTGCCGTCTCTGCATCGGGATCGACGACAAACAGGCAGGTAATCTTGCGGTCATTCATGATTGCGACGGCTTCTTCCGCAAGCGAGCCGGGAGCAATGGTGGTCGGGTTGTGAGTCATGACATCGGCGGCGGATTTTTCCAGCAGCCCGTCCATATGCCGCCGCAAATCGCCATCGGTTATGATGCCCTGCAGCACACCGCCCGCATCAGTGACACCAGCAACGCCAAATCCTTTCTGGCTGATTTCGATCAGCGCATCGGGCATTGGGGTTTCGGTGCTGACCAGCGGCAAGGCCGCCCCGTCGTGCATCAGGTCGTCAACCTTCGACAGTCGTGCGCCCAGCTTGCCACCGGGGTGGAAGGCGCGGAAATTTTCGGGTCGGAAATCCCTGTGCTTCATCAAGGCGATGGCCAGCGCATCGCCCATCGCCAGAGTGAGCGTCGTCGAAATCGAGGGCACCATGCCAAAACCGCAGGCCTCGCCCATGGCGGGGATTTGCAGATGCACATCGGCCTCTTTCATCAGGGTGCTGTCCATCCGGCTGGACAGTCCGATCAGCGGGATGCCAAAGCGACGCGTGAACGAAAGCAGATTTGCCAGCTCAGGCGCTTCACCAGAGTTGGAAATCGCCAGCACCACATCACCTTTGGACAGCATGCCGAGGTCGCCGTGGCTGGCTTCGGCGGGGTGGACGAAATAAGCGGGCGTCCCGGTAGACGCCAGGGTCGCGGCGATCTTGTGCCCGATATGACCGGATTTACCGATACCGCTGACGATGATCCGCCCTTCGGCCTGAAGCACGAGGTCTACGGCCTCGGCAAAGCGTGCATCCAGACTGTCCGCCAGCGCATCCAGAGCACGGGCTTCGTCGGTGATCACCTGTCGCGCGGTGGCGAGGAATGTCTCTGCGCTGCTCATGAGTGTGCAAAGATATCGGTTTCGGGCCAGCCGGCGAGATCCAGCTTGGCACGCATCGGCAGAAAATCGAAACAGGCCTGCGCCATTTCGCTGCGACCTTCCCGATCCAGACGCTTGTCCAGCGCCGCGCGCAGCCGGTGCAGATACAGGACATCGGACGCGGCATAGTCGAGCTGCGCATCGGTCAGTTGCGGCGCCCCCCAGTCGCTCATCTGCTGTTGCTTGGAAATATCGACACCGATCAGGTCCTGAGTCAGGTTCTTCAACCCGTGGCGATCCGTGTAAGTGCGGACCAGGCGGCTGGCAATCTTGGTGCAATACACCGGTGCCGCCAGCACTCCAAACGCGTGATACATGGCCGCAATATCAAAGCGGCCGAAATGGAACAGTTTCAGCACGTTGGGATCCTTGAGCATCCGGCAGAGATTGGGGGCTTCGGACTGCCCCTTGGAGACCTGCACGATATGCGCATTGCCGTCACCGCCTGACATCTGAATAACGCAAAGCCGGTCCCGATGCGGGTTGAGACCCATCGTCTCGCAGTCGATCGCAACGACTGGCCCGAGATCAAGCCCGTCGGGCAGGTCGTTCTGGTAAAGGTGATTGGCCAAGAGACGCGATCCTTTGTCTGGCAGGTACAACGGGTTTGGCCCCGAGATAGGGGTTTCGGCAGGCAAACTCAACTCTGGCACCGGCAATTGGCTCCGCTTTGGCGTGGAGCAGGTCCAATGCAACAGGGGGTCTGGCAGATATCTGCGGTCTTTTGATTGATCGCGGCTATAGATCGGCCACCGATATTAAGTCGGACGATCCTGCCGCGATGATCTTTTGCCGGTGGTGGTATGGTGCCGCTGAAGGGACTCGAACCCCCGACCCCATCATTACGAATGACGTGCTCTACCATCTGAGCTACAGCGGCGACCAGCGCGGGTCAGGGCCCGCAGCGGTCTGTGCGGCGCGCTTTAGCATTGGCGCGCCGCTTGGAAAAGATCTATTTCGCGCCTTGGAATTTCCCCTTGGGCTCTTCGGAAGCGTCGGATGCTGGGCTGTCTGGATCCGGTACCGCCGCCGGATCGTCACTTTCCAGCAATTCGACCTCGGGGATGTCACTTGTATCAGGTCCGGCGGCCCCTTCCGGCGTGCCTGTGATCAAGGGCAGCACCTGCGCACCAGTGGCGCCGACAATCTCGGGGGCCTCAGGGCGGCGCCAGCTGAGTGTGTCGAAGCTAGAACAGTTTTCACAGACCGGCGCCCATTCCGCGTGGATATGATTGCAGGTATCACAGACCCACTGTGGTCCGCGTGGCGCATTCAACGCCCGTGCCAGCCAGCCCTGGATTACCGCGTCCGAGGCACCCTCGCCCTTCTCGATGGCCGCCATCAAGGTCAGCGCCCGTGCATCGGGATTTCGTTCGACCAAATCGCCCAGCGCACGACGGGCCTCTGGAAAATCCTCGGCGACGATATGCAGCTCGGCCATCACCAGCCGGGTTTCATCATGCTGCGGCGCCAGCCGCGACAGTTGAGCAAAGCGTTTCACCCGCTCCGCGGCGGTTTCATTCGGCTCGACCTCGGCAAAGGCATGTGCCAGATCCGGGTGCGGCTGCGCTTCCCAGGCTTTTTTGAGAACCCGGATGGCGTAGCGCTTCTTGTCGCGCGCCAGATAGGCACGGGCCGCCATGGCCGCCGCGGGGACCAGATCCGGCGAAAGCCGGTTGGCCTCGATCGCCTGTTCCTGCTGTTCGACGGTCGCCCCGTCTTCGACAATCGCGCGAGAGGCGGACAGGGCCAGCACCGCATCGCGGCGCTTGTAGACGTCACGCGGCAGGGTGCCGGTCTTCAACTTCGTCGTTAGCGTCTTGCGCGCACCAGCCCAATCCTGCGCCCGCGCCTGAAGTGTCAGCAGCGTATCCTGCACCTCTTCGTGTTTGGGCCGCAGAGCAAGCGCCTTCTCGGCCAGTTGACGCGCCGTATCGGTATCCCCTTCGGAGAGCTTCTGTTTCATGATGCCGCGCACCCCGACAAAGCGGGTGGACTGGTTGCTCACCAGCCGCTTATAGGCCTCCGCTGCCTTCTTGGTGTCGCCTGCCAGTTCCGCAGCCTGCGCTGTCAGCAGATCCGTCAGCTCCGGCTTTTCAAGATATTTCTCCGCGCGCGCAGCCTTGGCCATTGCCAACCGCCCTTCGCCAGAAGCCAGCGCCATCAACCCGTCGGATAGCGCCTGATAGCCCTTGCGCTCGCGCCCCTTGTCGAAATAGCGCGAAATCGCGGTTTCATCGCCATTAAGGAACCGTAGCGTCGCCAGAAGAAGTGAGAGAAGTTTGAATGCAACCCAAACGGCAAAAACCAGAACTGCAAGCGCAATGACCGACTGCAATGCGCTCAGGGTGTATTCGGTGCCGGCGACCGTGATCTGAACGCCACCAGCGGTTTCCGTCAGCAATGTGGCACCAAAGGCGAGCACCGCCACGATGGCGACGAAAACGAGAATCTTCAACAATGACCAGAGCATGGCAGCTTCCTTATTTGGCGTTCAGGCTTTGGGCCAGTTCATTCACGGCAGCAACCGCCGAGAGGCGCGCGCGTGCAGCAGCCTGCCAATCAGCGAGCGGCGCAAGCGCGGTTTCGGGCAGGGCCTCAAGTTCCATCAGTGCGTCTTGCAGATTGCCATTCTGGACGGCCGCCTCGGCACGGGACAGAACGGCATCAGGATCATCCCCTTCGCGCGGTGCGACCGAACGTGCCCCAAGCTGACGCCGCATATAGGCGGCGATACCGCCGGTTCCCTTGGCTTCCTGACGTGCCGCAGCCAGCGCCTCACGTGCAGCCGGGGCAAACCCATCGCGCAGGCTGGAGCGGGTACTGACGCCAGCCTCTGCAGAGCCTGCCAGCGCCTCTGGCGGCGTCACACCAACCGCCCGCAGCTCATCCAGCAGACCGCTGAAGCTTGTCCCCGCATCAAGCGCCGAGCGCAGCCGCGCGACAATTGTTTGCGCACTGGCGATTCGGGCGGCCTCGGCGCTGGCTGCATCCATTGCACGCGCCTCATCGACCATTTTTTCGACCTCGGCCCGCTGTGCAGCCAAGCTGTCCTGAAGCTTGTTCAGTTCCGCCTCAAAGGCAGCAACAGCCTCTGGGCTAGCCGCGTCCGTGATCGGACGGCTTTCCAGCGCATCAACGCGGATCGCCAGACTATCCAGCGCGTCCGCGAGACCGGTATCACCTGCGGCGGTCGCTCCGGATTGCAGCGCGGCCACCTCCTGCTTCAGCGTATCCAGCTGTTCCGCCAGCGGTGCTAGATTCAGATCGTCAGCGGTGGCGGCAATCCGGTCTTCCAGCTCGGAAATCCTTGTGTTCAGGCGCTCCTGAAGCTCCTCCAGAGCCGTGGCATCAACCGAAGGGGCGCTGCGCCACGACGGGGGCAGGAAGCCGTCCAGCACATTCGACTGCCCGGCCACAAACCCAAGCCCAGCCGCCACGACCCCTCCCAGAACCGCTGCGCCAAAACCGCCGCGTCTCTCTACGATACGCTCAACCTCGGGCGCCGGTGGGGTGAAGGGGGGCAGATCATCTGCACTGCGCTCCGTAGCAGCGGTCTCCGCAGTCGAGGCTTCGGCCAGTTCGGCAGTTTCTGCCTGCTGCGGGTCAAGTTGATCGCGCTGATCATCAGAGACAGCGCCGGTTTCAGCATTTACCGGCTCGCTTGGCTGCACGTCTTCGGCCTCTGAATCCACCTCGGATTTGGTGTCCTCAGCTTGCGTCGCTTCGACCAGCTCGGACGGATCGTCGCCAGCTGCGGTTTCGTCGATGTCCAGCTTGGAGACAGACGACTGGCCCCTCTCGGCCCGCATCTCATCGGATGTTTTCTTGTCAGCCACGCCGACATCCCCCTCGATTCTAAAAATCTCATAACATCAACTCGGCAATAAACTTACTGTGCCGATGGTCCACCCTCAACCCGCGCCAGACCAGCTGCGGCATCACGCACCAATGCGCACATATCCTTCGCCGTTGGAGAGTTACATATCTGTAAGTCTTTGCATTTCAATACGTTCAAAGGCTCGGCCACTGCTTTGCTGAAGGCGATCAGATGGAGCTCTGCGCGATATGGTGCCAATTTGACGAATTGCACCGCAGTGCGCGGCGAAAAAAGCGGCACGATCAGCGAGGCTTGCGCATCCAGCGCCGCACGGGACTGATCGTCGTAGCGCAGCAGAACCTGATCGTAGATTACATGTTCCTGGCAGTTGATACCGGCCTGACAAAGCCGCTTTGCGATATCACCGCGGCTGTGGACACCGCGAAGATGAACGAGTGGGGTTTCAGGTGATAACTCTGTCACCGTCCGGACCAGCTGATCGGCATCCTGCCCACAGCATTTCGCCTGCCACCCTTTTGCTCTGGCGACGTCGGTCGTGCGGTCTCCGATACAATAGGCCCGCTGACCTGACTGAGGCTTAGGGGCAAACCGGACTGCATTGGCGGAAGAAAAAACCACATCCCTAGTATAGAGATCGGTTACGGGCGAAGTCAGTTGCACATCAACGGGCTGCGCATCAAGCAATGGTGCGTAGATCACCTGCATCGTCGAGCGGGTGGATGCCGGAAGATCCGCAACGAACCGTTCCGCCGCCGCGCGGGGGCGTGTCATCAATAGGCCGACCATCACACGCCCCTCGGGATTGTTCGCCACTGCCATAGGTGGTAGCCCCAGCGGGGATATGATGCAACGGTAACGCCATGACACGAGACCTCACCCTGCTGGGATTGGAAAGCAGCTGCGATGATACGGCGGCAGCGGTAGTGCGCCATCCGGGACACGGCCCGGCGGAGGTGCTGTCTTCCATCGTTTTCGGCCAGACCGAGCTTCACAGTGCCTTTGGAGGCGTCGTGCCGGAGATCGCGGCCCGCGCTCATGCTGAAAAACTTGATCATTGCGTTCGGGATGCGCTGGCTGCCGCCGACCTGAGATTGTCGGATATGGATGCCATCGCGGTCACCGCAGGTCCCGGGCTGATTGGCGGCGTCATCTCCGGGGTCATGTGCGCAAAGGGGTTGGCCGCCGCGAGCGGGCTGCCCCTGATTGGCGTGAACCATCTTGCCGGTCATGCGCTGACTCCACGGCTGACCGATGCGGTCCCTTACCCCTATCTGATGCTTCTGGTGTCCGGCGGCCATTGTCAGTACCTGATCGTTCGTGGGCCTGCCGATTTCAGACGGCTTGGCGGCACCATTGACGACGCTCCGGGTGAGGCTTTCGATAAAACCGCCCGCCTTCTGGGTCTGCCGCAACCGGGTGGACCATCCGTACAGGCTGAGGCGGAGACCGGTGATCCTCGTCGTTTCCGCTTCCCCCGCCCTTTGCTGGATCGTCCAGATTGTAACCTGTCCTTCTCCGGCCTCAAGACTGCGCTGATGCGGATGCGCGATCAGGTTGTGGCCGAAAAAGGCGGTCTGACACGTCAGGATCGGGCCGATCTCTGCGCCGGATTTCAGGCAGCTGTCACCGATGTTCTGGCCGAGAAGACGCGCCGGGCGATCCGGCTCTACCTCGAGGAGATCCCCGACACGCGCACGGTTGCCGTTGCCGGAGGTGTCGCGGCCAATACCTCCATTAGAGCCGCGTTAGAGACAGTTTGTGCCGAGTTCGACGCCCGGTTCGTAGCCCCGCCGCTGGCACTTTGTACCGACAATGCCGCGATGATTGCCTATGCCGGACTGGAACGGTTTCGCAATGGCGAGCGCGACGGCATGGACCTTGCCGCGCGACCACGCTGGCCACTGGACCAAAGCAGCCCTGCCATGTTGGGCAGCGGCAAGAAAGGAGCAAAGGCATGAGTGTTTCCGTGCTCGGATCCGGTGCCTTTGGCACTGCTCTGGCGATATCGCTGGCAGCCAACGGGCCGGTCACCCTCTGGGCGCGCGACGCCGACCAGGCGCTGCAGATGCAGGAAACCCGCCGCAACAGTCGGCGCCTGCCAGATGCTGCGCTGCCGGACAAGCTGACGGTGACAAACGATCTGGAACGCGCCGCACAGGCCGAAACGGTGCTGCTTGCGGTGCCAATGCAGACGCTGCGCGGGTTCATAACCGCTCACGCCGCTTTACTGCGCGACCGCGGGCTTGTGGCCTGCTGCAAAGGGATGGAGCTCAAAACCGGGCTTGGTCCATTGGCGGTGATCCGTGACTGCCTGCCCGAGGCCCGAACGGCGCTGCTGACCGGCCCCAGTTTCGCCGCTGACATCGCACGGGGCCTGCCAACGGCCCTTACGCTGGCCTGTGGCAACGCAGAGACCGGCAGGGAATTACAACAACAGCTGACCACCAAGACCCTACGGCTCTATCGCACCACAGATACGATTGGCGCAGAGATTGGCGGTGCGCTGAAAAATGTTATCGCAATTGCCTGCGGCGCCGTGATTGGTGCCGGTCTGGGCGATAGCGCCCGCGCCGCGCTGATGACCCGGGGATATGCCGAGATGCAGCGTATGGCGCTGGCCACAGGGGCCCGCCCCGAGACACTGGCCGGTCTCTCCGGTTTTGGCGATCTGACGCTCACATGCAGCTCTGATCTGTCGCGAAACTACCGCCTGGGGCTTGCCATCGGCCGCGGCGAGGCTTTCGATCCAAATATCACAGTCGAAGGCGCCGCCACGGCACGCGCGGTTCATGCCGCGGCCACGGCGCGGCAACTGGACATGCCTATCACCGCTATCGTCGTCGCCCTGCTCGATCAGCGCTTGACGATTGCCGATGCCACCGCTCAACTGCTTTCAAGACCACTAAAAGAGGAATGACATGCTGATTGCCCTGATCGCGCGCGATAAACCTGATCATTTGCAGACCCGGATGGACAACCGTGCCGCGCATCTGGCCTATATCGAGGAGACCGGCGTTGTTGCGCAGGCGGGACCGCTACTGGATCAAGACGGCGGCATGGTCGGCTCGCTGATCATCCTTGATGTCGAAGACATGGCTGCGGGCCAGGCTTGGGCGGATAGCGACCCCTATGCAAAGGCCGGACTGTTTGAAGCGGTTGAGCTGATCACCTGGAAAAAGGTCGTCGGCTGATGGCCTATTGGCTGTTCAAATCCGAACCCTCCACCTGGGGCTGGGCTGATCAGCTAGCCAAAGGTGGCGCGGGTGAGGAGTGGGACGGCGTCCGCAACTACCAGGCGCGCAACTTCATGCGCGACATGGAAATCGGCGACCTCGGGTTCTTTTATCACTCGATGAAGGAGAAATCTGTGGTCGGGATCGTCGAAATCTGTGCCGAGGCCCACCCAGACAGCACCACGGATGACCCGCGCTGGGAATGCGTCAATATCAAAGCGGTTCGCAGCTTTTCCAAACCGGTGACACTTGATAAGATAAAAGCCGATCCGCGGCTTGAAAACATGGTTCTGGTCAAGAACTCCCGCCTCTCGGTACAACCTGTCACCGCTGAAGAATGGGCCCATATCTGCGCGTTGGGGGAGACAGATCCCGGTTGATCTGACAGAATTCTCAGGCTGGCGCTGGTATCAGGGAGAGTGCAATGGAAATACTGAATGTTATCGCAGCCGCGATTGCCGGCTTTGTTCTGGGCGCGGTCTGGTATGGCGTGCTGGCTGAGCCTTGGATGCAGGCGGCAAAGGTGCCTCGCGATGAAAACGGCAAACCGACAGGTGGGCAAACACCGGCGGTTTTTGTTGCTACCTTTGTGCTTCAGCTCATTGTTGCGGGCATGATGCGCCATGTCTTTGCCCTTTCGGGGATTGATACCGTGGGCGGTGGCCTCGTCGGTGGGCTGGGCGTAGGGCTGTTTTTCATCACCCCATGGATCATGATCAATAACCTCTACGCTGTCAGACCGCTGCGCCTGTCAATGATTGATGGCGGCTACGCTACGCTGGCCTGCGGTGCGATTGGTATCGTGCTGACGTTGTTCTGACGCCCTTCGCTGGCGAAACGCTATGCACAAAAAAGGGAAGATCCGATCATATGACAGGATCTTCCCTTTCACCCCACGTGCTCCAATTCCACCACACGTGTTCGTAAATCTGTGATCCTAGCCATCCTGACCGGTATCTAGAAGATAGGCCGACCAGCGGTGATTCCGCAAAGGCAATACAGGTAAAATGCAATACATGTACAACCGGGGCATGTTCCGTGTCGCCGTGATGTCGGTTAATCCCGGTGTCTCCACGAACCAATGACACAACGACTTAGAAGAAGCCGCCCCACCGTACATCATGACATACCAAAAGCGCCCGCCGGGGGTTTCCGACGGGCGATCCTCAGCGGTCTTCAGGCAATCTGATCAGCCGTAGACGGATTCTTTCCCGAAGTGCTTGGTCAGCATATAGTAGACGACTGCGCGGTATTTGTTCCGCTCAGACTTCCCGTAGGTCTCGATCACGCCATCGATTGCAGACATCAGCTCGGGCCCATCGGACAGGCCCAATTTCTTGATCAGGAAGTTATTTTTGACGGTCTCCAGCTCTGCCGGCTGGCTGGAGGCTACGGTGGATGCGTCGGCGTCATAGATGGCCGGACCACAGCCGATGGTGACCTTGGTGAGCAGGTCCATATCCGGATCCATGCCACATTTGGTTTTCAGATCACTTGCATATTGCTCGATCAGATCGTCGCGTTTTCCCAAAACTCTCTCTCCCATGTTACTCAGCGGAACTACTGGTATCGCCAGGCACTGCGCCTGATCAGTTCTTATTCCAGCAGCTTAGTCGCAGAACGGTACAGGGCAACCGGGAATTTCGGCGGTAAACTCTCATTTCTGTGCGAAACGACGAACAATCGCCGAACACGACAGAAATGGCGCCCCTCGGATGAGGGGCGCCAAAGCCATCTCACAACACCTCAATCAGGTGCCGATTCAAAGTGGCAGAGTCGCGTTATACGCGGTCACCGATGAGACGATCATCCTGCAGCGGCTTGATCATGTTTTCGTCGATTTCCGGCATCGAGCGCAGAGCCGCCTCGGTACGTGTGCTCAGCTTCAGCTGACCGTTGCGGGTGAAATCCATGTCGGACAACGGCACGGCAACGGTGTATTCATTCAGGCCAAGGAAACCGCCGACGCCGATCACACCTGCGATCTTACCGTCCTGTTCGATCACATAGTCGATCTCACCGACATTCTCGCCGGTCGCGGAGAAGACGTTTTTGCCGACCAGATCAGCGACGGTCATCTCATCCAGTGGCGGCAGAGGTTCACCAGCGGCATCCGAGGCATCATATTCGCCGCGCGGGATGGTGGTGGAAGCGTCAGAGCTTACATTGACGTTTTCATCGCCATCCGCCGGAGTTTGGCCGTTCACGGTCTCAACGCCACTATCTACCTTGTATTCACCACGCGGAACGGTGGTGCCTTCGGTGGTGTCGAGCGACACGCTGCCGGTTGTTTCCTGGCCACCAACGGTTTCGATCTGGGTGTCAGCCTTGCTTTCGCCACGCGGCACCGAGGTGCCAGCCTGCGCAATACCAGCGCCAGCCATCAGGGCAGCAGCAGTCACACCAGCAAGAATACGGGTTTTGGTTTTCAGTTCGGTCATGTCGTTTTCTCCTTCGTTTGAAGTACGGAAATCAAACGTCATGCCGCTCGAATACGTTCCCGGATTTTTCCGGAATCTCGACATTAAATTATTGGAACTTTTGAGCGCGAAACAACGTTTTCGCGCGCGGTGCGTGCTAGGTCAGACCTATTAAAAGGCAAATAAAAATCAGTCACATAAAAGAAAACACCCCACCGATGGCGGGGTGTTCTGTACGTTTACTTCATTCCGAAAATCAGAAGGAAGATAGGATCAGTAGCGATAGTGCTCAGGCTTGAACGGGCCCTCGGGTTTGACGCCGATATAGGCCGCTTGTTCGGGGGCCAGTTTCGACAGTTTCACACCGATCCGGTCCAGGTGCAGACGAGCAACTTTTTCGTCCAGGTGCTTGGGCAGGATGTAGACATCGTTCTTGTAGGCCTCACCACGGGTCCACAGTTCGATCTGCGCCAGCACCTGGTTGGTGAAAGAGGCCGACATCACGAAAGACGGGTGGCCCGTCGCGTTGCCAAGGTTCAAGAGGCGGCCTTCGGAGAGCAGGATCAGACGGTTGCCCGAGGGCATCTCGATCATGTCGACCTGTTCCTTGATGTTGGTCCACTTGTGGTTTTTGAGGTTGGCGACCTGGATCTCGTTGTCGAAGTGGCCAATATTGCCAACAATCGCCATATCCTTCATCTCGCGCATATGCTCGATGCGGATGACATCCTTGTTGCCGGTGGTGGTGATGAAGATGTCGGCGCTGTCCACTACATCTTCCAGCAGGACCACTTCGAAACCGTCCATCGCGGCCTGCAGGGCGCAGATCGGGTCCACTTCGGTGACCTTGACCCGGGCGCCGGCGCCGCGCAGGGAGGCAGCTGAGCCCTTGCCCACATCGCCGTAACCGCAAACTACGGCGACCTTGCCTGCCATCATCGTATCGGTGGCGCGACGGATACCATCGACCAGCGATTCCTTGCAGCCGTATTTGTTGTCGAACTTCGACTTGGTGACCGAATCGTTCACGTTGATCGCCGGGAAGGGCAGCTGCCCTTCTTTCACCAGCTCATAAAGACGGTGAACGCCGGTGGTGGTTTCCTCGGAAACACCTTTGATCGCCTCACGGGTTTTGGTGAACCAGCCCGGGCTTTCGGCCATACGCTTTTTGATCTGGTTGAAGATCGCTTCTTCCTCTTCGGAGGTCGGAACTTCGATCAGATTGGTTTCGCCAGCCTCTACGCGCGCGCCAAGCAGCACGTAAAGCGTTGCATCGCCACCATCATCCAGAATGAGGTTTGCGCCTTCAGGGAACTGGAACGAGCGATCCAGATAATCCCAATGTTCTACAAGGGTCTGGCCCTTGATCGCAAAGACAGGCGTGCCGCCTGCCGCGATTGCGGCCGCAGCGTGGTCCTGGGTCGAGAAGATGTTGCAGGAGGCCCAGCGCACATCCGCGCCCAGCGCCACCAGCGTTTCGATCAGAACCGCAGTCTGGATGGTCATGTGAAGCGACCCGACAATCCGGGCCCCTTTCAGCGGCTTGCTGTCGCCATATTCGTCACGCAGGGCCATCAGCCCCGGCATTTCGGTCTCAGCGATGTCGAGTTCCTTGCGGCCAAACTCGGCCAGCGCGATGTCCTTGACGATATAATCCCCGGCCATTGCGTGCTCCATTCCGGTTACATTTTGTCTACCGCAGCAGGTAACACCGCAATGGTTTATAAGCAACGAAGATGCCCGAAAGCGCCGGGGCGCAGCGACCGGAGGTCGTGCGCCCCGACCTTCCCAACGGTCCGGGGGGACAGGTCAGCTGGGGGTTCCTTGCGGCCTGGGGTCTTCCGTCAATTGAAAAAACCCGGTGCCGGAGGCCACCACACAGCTCAACCCGTTGGGATGGGAAACCAGCACGGTGAAAGTGCCGGTTGTTGCTGAAGCCCAGAATTCGATCACGGTGGAAACGGGCTGGCTGGCTTGCAGCCCGCCAGCAGTCAACCGCTCGGCGTATGAGGATTGCAAACGATCCACCAGGTGATCGCGGGGACTGCAGCCAGCGGCAAGCACCGGCGGCGCAGTCGCAAGCATCCCAAAGATAAGCGAGGTGCAGGCAAGACGTTTAAACATGACAATCTCCTTTCGCATGTGCCTAAGCGACGAAAGAGGCTTGCCAAGGAGGCAAGAGCCCCTGTCGTACCTATAAATATGGGGCCAGAACCGGCCGGTATCAAATCCCGGCCGGTCAACTGTTCGTGGTGTCCATGTGTGCTCAGCAGGTGATCCTGCCGCCACATAGGCTCGGGAACACCGTTGGCGGCCTGCCTTAGGCGCCGTGCCGGCAATTGCGCTGCACGCACTCACCGGCTAGTCAGAACCCACCGCCAAAGGAAGAGACTGACCATGCCCCCCAAACCTCCGCGCGCCTGGCAAAGGATGCTCTCCGGTCGCCGCCTTGACCTGCTTGATCCGACTCCGGTCGATGTCGAAATCGAGGATATTGCCCATGGGCTGGCCTTTGTGGCGCGCTGGAATGGCCAGACCATTGGTGATTTTGCCTATTCCGTGGCAGAGCATTCGCTTCTGGTGGAGACGATCTACGGTCGCCTGAACACGAAGGCGCCGGTGCGATGGAAGCTGGCGGCCCTGCTGCACGACGCGCCGGAATATGTCATCGGAGACATGATTTCGCCGGTAAAGAATGCCGTTGGCCCAAGTTACGGCGAATTGGACCAGCGGTTGACGACTGCGATTCATATCCGCTTTGGTCTGCCTGCCGTATTACCTAAAACGGTCAAGGCCCAGATCAAGAAAGCAGATCGGATCAGCGCCTGGATGGAAGCAATCGAGATCGCCGGGTTTTCCCGCAGCGAAGCCGACCGTCTGTTTGGAAAGCCGGATCAAACGCTTATGGAAGGGCTTTCCATCCGCCTGCGACCACCGGTCGAGGTCCGCAAAGATTACATCACCCGGCACGCCGATCTCTTGGCACTGCTCTGATCCCAAGAAAAAAGCCTCTCCCGATCTGGAGAGGCTTTCGCTTCACTTGGGGCTGCGTTTGGCGAGAATGCGCTGCAGCGTGCGCCGGTGCATGTTCAGCCGTCGCGCGGTTTCCGATACATTCCGGTCGCATAGTTCATAGACCCGCTGAATATGCTCCCACCGCACACGATCCGCACTCATTGGATTTTCCGGCGGCGGCGGCAGCTCTTCTTCATTGGCGAGCAGCGCGTTCATGATGTCCGACGCATCAGCAGGTTTTGACAGGTAATCCGTCGCACCAATCTTCACCGCTGCAACGGCTGTCGCAATGGCACCATATCCAGTCAGAACAACCACTCGGCTGTCGGGGCGGCGCTCTCGCAGGATCTCCACCACATCAAGCCCGTTGCCGTCCTCTAGCCGCAGATCGACCACCGCAAAGGCTGGAGGGCGGGCTGTGGCTATGGCGCTGCCTGCTGCGACAGATCCTGCTGTCTCCACCTCAAAGCCACGTTTTTCCATGGCCTTGGCCAAGCGCCGCAGAAAGGGTTCGTCATCATCGACCAGCAAGAGCGTCTTGTCCGGTCCTATTTCCTGCATAGCAGCTTCGCCCATGCTGTCGGTCTCCCCCGCAATGTTATCAGGTCGTGAGGCTTGATATTACGTCTCGCCTCCGAAACGTCAAACCTTCATCAGGATTACAGGTTTTCCAGAAAGCAGCCGACCTTGTCAGCAACCTGTTCCGGTGTCTCGTCACGGCGAAAGAACTCCACAAATCCCTGCTCGGGCAAAACCAGATAGGAAAAGGTCGAGTGATCAACAAGATAGTAGTCTTCGTCGCCGTCATGTTTCTTGTAGTAGGTCTTGTAGGCGCGGCTGGCGGCCTTAACCTGTTCGTGTGATCCCGTCAGACCAATCATCCGTTCATGCAGATTGGCGGCAAAATCACCCACCACCTCAGGTGTGTCGCGATCCGGGTCGATGGAGATGAACACCGGTGTCACATCCTGTCCACGCTCATCCAGCAGATCGATGACCTCGGCATTGCGGGCAACATCCAGAGGGCAGACATCAGGGCAGAACGTATAGCCGAAATAGACCAGCGAAGGCTTGGTGATCACATCCTTATCCGTCACCGTCTCACCCTTGGCGTTCAGTAGCTCAAACGGTCCGCCGATTGTATCGGACCCTCCTGCGATCTGACTGGCGCGGCATTCGGCGAAGTCATCACCCGCGCCTCCTCCGCGTGTGGCAAACCAGGCTCCCCCTACCAGGGCAGCGACAACAACGGCAGCAAGGATGGCATAGAGACGGGTCATGAGATCACACTTTGCGCAAGAATTAGATGGGTCATCAGGCTGCGCCAGACCTACCAAGAATCTCAGGCGATGCAACGGGCGGAGCGAAGCAGCCGCCGCGCATCGGCCAGAAGTGGTCCAGCGATCCTGCACGGGAGTCGACCTATCGCAGGCCTTACCCCAATGACCAGACGGACAAATCAGCGCAGCCTCGGGCGATCCCGGCGACAGTCACCGTATAAGGAGGCCATCGCCAAAGCAGATCAATTGTCTGTCTGCGCCAGGAATGCGAGGATACTGCGACAGTCTGGTTTCGTCTTGTTCCAGAGCAGGCCATATGTCAGCCAGATCCCGACCGGGGCCAAACAAAATGGCTCCATCCCCTCGGCACGGAGTGCGGTATGAGCGCGACAAATATTGACCTGCTGAGCGGGCAGGAACGGAGCCACTGGATTCGCCTGCGCACGTTGATCCTGCTGCGCTGGGTGGCGATAGCTGGTCAGGTCTCTGCCATCACCGTGGCACAGCAGCTCTATAATCTGCAGCTGGAGCTCGTGCTTTGCTATATCGCGATTGGTGTTTCGGTTCTGGGCAACCTCATTGCGATCATTCTGTTCCCGCAGAACAAACGCCTCTCGGAATTCGAGAACTTCCTGATGGTTCTCTTTGACCTCCTGCAGCTGAACTTCCTGCTCTATCTGACCGGTGGATTGAACAACCCCTTCGCGCTGCTGGTGCTGGGGCCGGTGACGATTTCCGCCTCGATGATGCGGCTGCGCTCGACCCTGATTATCGGTGCCACCGCGATCATCCTGGTAACACTGCTTGCGGAATTTCATCTGCCGCTGCGCACGCCGCAGGGGTTTGTGCTGCGGGTGCCGGATATCTTTGTCTTTGGCAACTGGACTGCCATCGTGATCGCGGTCTTGTTCATTGGCGCCTATTCCTACCGGATTAGCGCCGAGATCCGCTCGATGTCGGATGCGCTGGCCGCGACCCAGATGGCTCTGTCGCGCGAACAGAAGCTTACCGATCTGGGCGGCGTTGTGGCCGCTGCGGCCCATGAGTTGGGCACACCGCTGGCCACGATCAAACTGGCCAGCGCAGAGTTGATCGACGAATTGGATGACCGGCCCGACCTGCGCGAAGATGCCGCCCTGATCCGTGAACAGGCGGACCGGTGTCGCGATATTCTCAGAGGCATGGGGCGCGCCGGCAAGGATGATCTGCATCTGCGCCAGGCCCCGCTTTCCACCGTGATAAACGAGGCGGCAGAACCGCATATGTACCGGGGCAAAACCGTGATCTTCGAGGAAGCCCCGGAAAGCGATGGCGATCCCCAGCATCCGACCATCCTGCGCCAGCCGGAAATCATTCACGGCCTGCGCAATCTCGTGCAGAACGCGGTGGATTTTGCCCGAACAACAGTCTGGATCGATGCCAGCTGGAACGATGAGACGATTACCCTGCGCATCAGCGACGATGGTCGGGGCTACCCGTCACATCTGCTGGGCCGGATCGGCGACCCCTTCGTGCGGCGGCGTCGTAGCGACAGCGACCGGCGCCAGCGTCCCGAGTATGAGGGCATGGGTCTGGGACTGTTCATCGCCAAGACATTGCTGGAACGCAGCGGCGCTCAGCTGATTTTCGCAAATGGATCCGATCCCAATCAGACCTTGCCCCGTGATCCGGAACGTTGTGGCGCATTGGTGCAGGTCAGCTGGCCCCGAAGCAAGATTGACGCTCTGACGGGCGAAAATGCCGTTCCCATCGGGGAAAATAAACGTATAGAAATTTAACTATTCACTTTTAGGCAACCAATTAAACTTCATTTAACCATTATCGGGAAACATCGGTCGGGAGAGTAAAACACTTGTGGGTAACGGACATCATGCAGCAGATCCTATCGACCGACTGGCTTGTATTGGCAACGCTTTGTGCGGCTACGGCCGCAGCAGCTGTCTGGTGGCTGTCTCCGAACCCCAAACCCAAGGGCTTTGAGCAGGATCTGCTGCAGGGCGATGGGCGCTCTGATGCGGTGTTTCTCTTTGATGACACGACGCTGATCGGCTGGTCCTCCGGCGCGCGCCGGTTCGTGGGCGAACAGGCGGAGAGCTTCAGCTGGGCCAACCTGCGAGAACAATTGGCCCGCAGCTATCCGGGCCTGCCGCAGTCTCCCGGCTTTCTGAAGGATGTCGGACCGCTGGTGCTCTCGGGTACGGCAAATGCCGAAAGCCGCGAGGCGCTCTGCGAATGGATTGATGGTGTCACCCGGGTACAGCTTCGCAGCACGACATCCGAGGAGCATAATCACAGCATCGACCAGGAGCTTACGACCCTGCGTTCAGCGGTGCATCAGGCGCCCTACCCTGTCTGGCTGCAATCCGATGACGGTGCGGTTACCTGGTCCAATCTTGCCTATGACGATCTCAGCCAGAAGCTCCGTGGCCGCAACGTCGATTTCTCGGAACCGCTGTTCACCAATCTTGATGACCCGATGGCCAGCGGCAAACCTGAACGGATTTCGATCCCCATGCCCGAGAGCAAGAAGAAGCTCTGGTACAATATCTCGACCACCGAAACCGAAGCCGGCTGGTTGTGCCACGCGGTGGATGTGAATGCGGTTGTTGACGCCGAAATCGCTCAGCGCAACTTCGTCCAGACATTGGCAAAGACATTTGCCCAGCTTTCTATCGGTCTTGCGATTTTTGACCGGAATCGTCAGCTGGTACTGTTCAATCCGGTGCTGATCGACCTGACCGCCCTGCCCGCCAATTTCCTCAGCTCGCGGCCGAACCTGCTGACCTTCTTTGACCGGCTGCGCGATCAACGCATGATGCCGGAACCCAAGAATTACTCCAGCTGGCGCCATCAGATGGCCGACCTTCTGGAAGCTGCGGCCGAGGGCCGCTATCAGGAAACATGGTCGCTGCCATCGGGGTCAGTCTACTCCGTCTCTGGCCGCCCGCATCCGGATGGGGCGATTGCCTTCCTGTTTGAGGATATCACCGCCGAGATCACCCTGACCCGCCAGTTCCGTTCCGAGCTTGAAATGGGTCAGTCGATCATGGACCAGATGGACGAAGCCATCGCCGTTTTTGCAAATGACGGTACCATGACCTTCTCCAACGCCGCCTATCACGATCTGTGGCAGATGGATCCCGACGGCAGCTTTGCCAAAATCACCATCATGGACTCCAGTCGGGTATGGCAGGACATGTGCGCCGCAACACCGGCCTGGGGAGAAGTTCGCGATTTCGTTGCAGGTAGCGACAGCCGCACCCCCTGGTGGGCAAACGTGCAGCTGCGCAACGGCACCCCGCTGATCTGCAAGGTGACCGCCATCCAGAACGGGGCAACCATGGTCAGCTTCCGCTCCCCCGACCCGGCGCCGGCGCCGGTGGACCAACAGCGGTTTGCGATTACCAAGCAGGAAAAATAGCGCTGTAGGCGGCCCTTCGATCAGCAGGAAAGCCCGGTTCGATACCGGGCTTTTTCGATCCAGCTTGCAGCCTTGCGCGCGTGGCGGCATTGTCGCCCCATGACAACCCAGACGCTCGTAATCCCTCTCCCCTCACCCGACCACACCGCCGTGCTTGCCGCCCGTATTGGTGCCCAGCTGCATGGTGGCGATTGCCTGCTGCTGGAAGGCGTCATCGGCGCCGGTAAAACCCATTTTGCCCGCAGCCTGATCCAATCTCAGATGATCGTGCCCGAGGATGTCCCCTCGCCCACATTCACTCTGGTTCAGACCTATGAGCTGCCCGGCGGAGAGCTGTGGCATGCCGATCTTTACCGTCTGTCAGCCCTCGATGAAATCGAAGAGCTGGGTCTGATTGCGGCTTTTGAAACAGCTATTTGCCTTATTGAATGGCCGGACCGCCTAGAGGAACTCACGCCAAGCGACGCGCTGCATGTTTCGTTGGCGCTGGACCCAGACCATGACGATGCCCGCACCGCCACCCTGCGATGGAGCGATCCGCGCTGGGACACCCTGATGAAGCAGATTTCCACATGACCGACCGAAACCATCTCATCTCAACCTTTCTGAGTGATACCCCCTGGCAGGACTGGACGCGCGAGCCGCTGGCCGGCGACGCGTCCAACCGGCGCTATGAACGGCTGCGCCATCACGATGGCACCTCTGTTGTGCTGATGGATGCCCCGCCTGATCAGGGCGAGGATGTTGCTCCATTTGTGGAGATTGCGACCTACCTGCGCGACCAGGGACTGAGCGCACCGGAGATTCTGGCCGAAGACCGCACAAACGGGTTCCTGATCATCGAAGATCTGGGCGATGCTCTCTTTGCGCGTGTGATGCGCGATGATCCGGCACAGGAACGCGCGCTATATGAGGCCGCTACCAATGTTCTGATCGCCCTGCATGACGCCCCGATGCCAGAGCTGGAGCCGCTGGGACCCAGACTGATGGCAGAACTATCCGGCCTCGCGTTTGAAAAATACCGGGATGTGATCCGTGAGGAGACGTCGGCTGAGCATCTTGCCCGCTTCACCGACCAGTTCGAGGATATCCTGCGCCGCACGATCAAAGGTGACGTTGTTTTGGTTCAGCGGGACTATCACGCGGAAAACCTGATCTGGCTGCCCGAGCGCACCGGCGTCGCAAAAGTCGGATTGCTGGATTTCCAGGCCGCCCGTGCGGGTCATCGGGCCTATGATCTCGTGTCTCTGTTACAGGACGCCCGCAGGGATGTGCCTGCCGCCATCGAGATGCAGATGATGGATCGCTACGTCACCGCGACCGGTGTCGACGAAGGCAGCTTTCGCGCGGCATATACCGTGCTGGGTGTGCAGCGAAATATGCGCATTCTGGGTGTTTTTGCGCGTTTGGGCAGGGATTATGGCAAACCGCAATACGTCGATCTGATCCCGCGTGTGTGGGATCATTTTCATCGGGGCCTCGACCACCCGGCAATGGCACCGCTTGCGGAGTTCCTGCATCGTGAAATGCCGGTGCCCACCCCTGAGGTCCTCGACCGGTTGCGCGGCTGATGGCAGACCCCAGATATCCCGTCATGATCTTCGCCGCGGGCTTTGGCACCCGGATGCGCCATCTGACCGCAGATCAGCCAAAACCGATGATCCCGGTCGCTGGCCGTCCTTTGATCGATCGCGCTCTGGACATGGCACGAGAGGTTGCACCGACTGTGATAGTGGCCAACAGCCACTATAAGGGCGACATTCTGGCCCGCCACCTTGCCGACAGTGAAGTGGTGATCAGCCCCGAACAGCCACAAATCCTTGATACCGGGGGTGGACTGCGACAGGCCTTGCCGCTGCTCGGCGCACCAGACGGGCCGGTCTATACCGTGAATCCCGATGTGGTCTGGCGCGGGCCAAACCCGTTGCGCCTGCTAAGAGCTGCCTGGGATCCGGAACGCATGGACGCGCTGCTGGCCTGTATTCCCATTGCTCGTACCATAGGGCGCAGCGGTGGTGGCGACTTTCATACCGATGGTGACGGGCGCCTGCAGCGGGGCGGCGATCTGGTCTATGGCGGCGTACAACTTCTGCGCACCAACCGATTGGCAGAGATCGAAGAAACCGTCTTCTCACTGAACACACTTTGGGATCTGATGGCACAGGAGGACCGCCTGTTTGCGCTGGAATATCCCGGTCATTGGTGCGATGTCGGCACCCCCGAGGGGATCCCCCTGGCCGAGGAACTGATAGCCCAAGATGAGATTTGAGCCGCAAGACACGCCACGCCTCTTTGCCGTTCCCTGCGGCGTCGATTTCCCGCGCGCCCTTGTTGAGGGGCTAATCACACGCAGCCGAGCCGCACCACCGGAAGCGCTGGCGAAGGTGGAGCTGATCGTCAACACCTCCCGTATGGCGCGCCGGGTGCGGGATCTGTTTGACCAAGGGCCAGCGCTGTTGCTGCCCAAGATTTCTCTGCTCACGGATCTTGATATGCGCGCGACGCTGCGTGGTCTGCCGCCAGCATTGCCGCCGCTGCGGCGGCGACTTGAGCTGTCGCAGCTCATCGCCAAATTGCTGGATGCCCAGCCGGATCTGGCTGCGCGATCCTCGCTTTACGATCTCTCCGACAGTCTGGCAGCACTGTTCGACGAAATGCAGGGCGAAGGGGTCAGCCCTGACACCATTCGATCACTCGATGTCTCCGATATGTCGGGCCATTGGGCGCGTGCGCAGCAGTTCATCGCCATCGCAGATGAATTCGCAGAAACCCATGCAAACGCGATGGACGCGCAGGCCCGCCAGCGGCAGGTTGTGCTGGATCTGATCGAAGACTGGCAGCAGCAGCCGCCCGAACACCCTGTCATCCTCGCAGGTTCCACCGGATCGCGCGGCACCACACTGATGCTGATGGAGGCCATTGCGCGGCTGCCGCAGGGCGCCGTGATCCTGCCAGGATTTGATGACCAGCAGCCCCGGCATGTCTGGGAGCATCTTGATGACCCGCTGATGTCCGAGGATCATCCGCAATATCGGTTCTTCAAGATCATGCGCGATCTGGACATGACTGCGGATGATGTTCTCCCATGGGTCGCAACATCACCAGCCTCCGTTGCCCGTAACAGATTGGTATCCTTGGCGTTGCGCCCAGCGCCGGTCACCGATGCCTGGATGCGCGAAGGACCGGAACTGCGCGACATCGACCGGGCCACCGCCGAGATGACCCTGGTCGAAGCGCCCAACCCGCGTGCGGAGGCACTGGCAATCGCGCTGCGCCTGCGCCAAGCCGCCGAGGATGGTCAGACCGCCGCCCTCATCACACCGGATCGTATGTTGACCAGACAGGTGGCCGCAGCGCTGGATCGCTGGGATATTCTGCCGGATGATTCCGCCGGTCAGCCCTTGCAACTGTCGCCGCCGGGCCGTTTTCTGCGCCATATTGCCGAGCTGTTCTGTAAACCGCTTACCTGCGATGCGCTGCTGACCCTGCTGAAGCATCCTCTCTGCCACGATGGGGCAGGGCGCGGCGATCACCTGCGCCACACCCGCGAGTTGGAACTGCGCTTGCGCCGCTACGGACCTCCCTTCCCGGATGCCGACAGCTTTGCCGCATTTGAAGTCGGGCGCGACCTGATGCCGGGATGGACCGGTTGGCTGTCCCAGTGCTTTGCCGACAAACCCATCAGCGGAACGCAGCCACTGTCCCGGTGGGTCGATACCCTGCGGCAGCTGGCAGAGGCGGTAAGTCTGGGCAGTCAGGACGCTGCAAGCGGTGGCCTGTGGGACAAGAAAGCCGGCCGCAAGGCGCTGGAAATCATGGACAACCTGCGCGCCGAGGCTGGATATGGCGGCGAAATGACAGCTCGGGACTTTGCCGATCTCCTGCGGGCGCTGCTGTCGCAAGGTGAGGTCCGCGACCGGGATGCACCCTATGGCTCCATCCTGATCTGGGGCACGCTGGAGGCACGGGTGCAGGGCGCCGATCTGGTGATCCTCGGTGGCCTCAATGAAGGCAGCTGGCCAGAGGCAGCCACCCCCGATCCTTGGCTCAACCGCCAGCTTCGCCATCAGGCGGGCCTGCTGCTTCCTGAGCGGCGTATCGGACTGTCAGCCCATGATTTTCAACAGGCGGTCGCCGCCCCTCAGGTCTGGATGACCCGCTCCGAACGGTCGGATGAGGCGGATACGGTGCCGTCGCGCTGGCTCAACCGAATGACCAATCTGCTGTCCGGGCTGCCGGGGCAGGGCGGCCCGGCGGCACTGGCGGAGATGCGGGCACGCGGGCAGGAATGGCTCGGCTGGGCCGACGCGCTTGAGGCACCGGTACCGACAGATCCCGCAAAACGTCCAGCACCGCGCCCACCCGTTGCTGCCCGCCCGCGGCGCCTGACCATCACTGAAATCCCTCGGCTGATCCGCGATCCATACGCGATATATGCCAAGCATGTGCTGAAGCTGCGCCCACTCGATCCATTGGTACAGGAACCCGACGCCCTGCTGCGCGGCATCGTTCTGCACAAGATCCTGGAAGATTTCATCAAGGCCACTGTTGCCGACCCAAGCCAGCTGACGGTGCCAAATTTTCTCGCAATCGCCGCCTCTCATCTGGAAGCCAAGGTGCCCTGGGCCATCGCGCGCAGCCTCTGGCTGGCCCGGCTGGAACGTATCGCTGACGATTTCATTAATGGTGAGCGCCAGCGGCAGGCCAACGCACGCCCCTCCGGGTTCGAGGTCTCTGGTGCGGTACGGGTGGCACCGTTTGATTTTGAAATTGCTGGCACAGCAGATCGGATTGATGTGGATGAACGTGGAGGCCTGCATCTTTTTGACTATAAGACCGGCGATCCACCATCCGAGAACCAACAGAAAGCGTTCGAGAAACAGCTGCTGATTGAAGCTGCGATGGCGGAACGCGGCGCCTTTGATCGCTATGGTGAGGGCAGGGTGGAGCGCGCCATATTCCTTGGTCTCAAAAGCCCTCTGAAAGAGGTCGCAGCCCCGCTTCTGGACGAACCTCCCGGCAAGGTTTGGGAGGAACTGAGCAAGTTGATCGGTGCATATTTTAAGCCTGATCAAGGATATAGCAGCCGTCGCATGGTGTTTCAGGACACTCAGACCGGCGATTATGACCATCTGGCGCGCTACGGCGAATGGGACCGAAGCGCAACGCCGGAACCGGAGATTCTGACATGACCGCCCGCGATGCCGCCTCCGAAGCGCAGTTCCGGGCCGCCCGCCCGGACGCCTCAACCTGGCTGGCTGCAAACGCCGGATCAGGCAAGACCAAGGTGCTGACCGACCGGGTGGCGCGCCTGTTGCTGCGCGGCGTGCAACCCCAGCATATCCTCTGTCTGACCTATACCAAAGCCGCCGCCAGCGAGATGCAGAACCGGCTGTTCAAGCGGCTTGGTGAATGGGCCATGCTCGGCGATGAGGCGTTGACCACGGCGCTTACGGAGCTGGGTGCGCAGGATGTAATCTCTGCGGAGGGAATGGCGCAGGCCCGCACCCTGTTCGCGCGCGCAATCGAGACACCCGGTGGACTGAAGATCCAGACAATCCACTCCTTCTGCGCCTCATTGCTGCGGCGTTTTCCGCTGGAGGCAGGCGTCAGTCCGCAGTTTTCAGAGATGGACGACCGCGCGGCAGTGCTGCTGCGGGCCGAGGTTGTGGAGGCGATCGCAGAAAGCGCCGATCGGTTTGAGGCTGATCTGATTGGTAAGCTGGCCCGGCAAGTGACAGACAGCGATTTCGAGACTCTGACCGCTGCCATATGCCAACGCCGGTCTGATTTTGATGCGCCGCTCGATCGAGCAGGGCTTTTGACGCTGTTTGATCTGCCTGAAGGATTTGACACTGGTGCGTTGGAAGACGGCGTGTTTCTCGGGGGTGAAGGGGATCTTCTGGCGCGAACCTGCACCATGCTGGAGCAAGGCAGCAGCACGGATATCAAGGCAGCAGCCAAGCTGCGCAAGATAACGGAGCCAACCTGTGCAGACCTGCCGATCCTTGAGTCAGTTTTCCTGACGGGGGCGGCAGCCAAAGCGCCCTTCAGTGCCAAGATCGACGCCTTTCCCACCAAGAAGCTGCGCGAAAACAACGTTGCGCTGATGGATCAGCTGGAACCGCTGATGCGACGTGTCGAGGCGGCACGCGCCCAGCGTCTTGCCTTGGCTGCGGTCGAGAAATCGCTGGTTTTGCACGATTTTGCTGCGGTATTCCTGCCTGAATATGATCGCCGCAAACAGCTGCGCGGCTGGCTGGATTTCGACGATCTGATCCTGAAGGCCCGGCAGCTGTTGAATGATCCGGCTGTTGCGGCGTGGGTTCTTTACCGATTGGACGGCGGGATTGACCACATCCTCGTCGATGAGGCTCAGGACACCAGCCCGGTGCAATGGGATGTCATCGAAAAACTGGCCCAAGAGTTCACCGCCGGCGAGGGCGCACGATCCGACGTCGAGCGAACCATTTTTGTTGTCGGTGACAAGAAACAATCAATCTACTCATTCCAGGGGGCCGATCCTGACGCCTTTGACCGAATGCAGGCTGAGTTTGCCGACCGGCTAGCGGAAACCGGCAGTGCATTGCAGAATGCAGCGCTGGAGTTCTCCTTTCGCTCCTCCGCAGCGATCCTGGGGCTGGTCGATCTGGTGTTCAAGGACAGCCCTGGCGCAGGTTTTCACCGTGACGCGCTGCACCGCGCGTTCAAATCAGAACTGCCAGGACGGGTCGACCTCTGGCCCGTCGTCGACAAGATCGACACAGAGGAAGAGCGTGACTGGACCGATCCGGTAGATCGCCCCGGCGCCCGCCACCACACGGTCATTCTGGCCGAGCAGATCGCCAATACCATCAAGGAGATGATCGACAACAAGGTCACGCTACCCGAGGATGGCCCTGAGCGCGGCAGCTTTCAGCGCCGCCCTGTACAAGCAGGTGACTTTCTCATTCTGGTGCAGCGCCGGTCCGAATTATTTTCGGAGATCATCCGTGCCTGCAAAAAGGCTGAACTGCCTATTGCCGGTGCGGACCGACTGAAAATCGGGGCCGAGCTGGCGGTAAAGGATCTGGCCGCTTTGCTGTCATTTCTCGCCACGCCAGAGGATTCGCTGTCACTGGCCGCCGCCCTCAAATCACCTTTGTTTGGTTGGAACGAACAGGCCCTGTTCGATCTGGCTCACCGTCGTGAGGGCGGCAGCTACCTCTGGACCGCTCTGCGCGACCGGGCGGCGGAATATCCAGACACGATGGCAATTTTGGACGACCTGCGCGGCCAGACCGATTTTCTGCGCCCTTATGACCTGATCGAACGTATCCTGACGCGCCACGGTGGTCGCCAGCGCCTGCTCGGCCGCTTGGGGCCCGAGGCGGAGGATGGCATCAACGCCCTGCTCAGCCAGGCGCTCGCCTACGAGCGCACCGATATCCCGAGCCTCACCGGGTTTCTGGTTTGGATGCAGGCCGATGATCTGGAAATCAAACGCCAGATGGGGGCGGCGGGCAATATGATCCGGGTGATGTCAGTGCATGGATCCAAGGGGCTGGAAGCGCCGATCGTGATCCTGCCCGACACAGCCAAACGCAAGCCGCCACGCGACGATGAAATCATGCGCGCTGAGGCCGGGCCGATGTGGAAACTGCCCAGCGCCCTGATGCCGCAAGTGATGCACCGCGCCCGTGAAACGGCGCAGGACAAGGCCAGAAACGAACGGCTGCGACTGCTCTATGTGGCGCTGACACGGGCGGAAAAATGGCTGATCGTCGCCGCTGCCGGCGAGCTGTCCAAAGACGGTGACAGCTGGTACCAGATGGTTGAGCGCGCGTTGAGAGAGGCAGGTGCCAGCCCTTATCAGACCAGCTATGGTGAGGGGCTGCGCCTGCAACACGGCGATTGGGACGGGCTGCCGTTTCATTCTGCAGCGCCGGTCGTCCCTCTCCAGCCGCAGCTGCCGGATGTGTTCCGACATGCACCCCCCCCCTACACGCCGCCCGTGCCAACGCTAAGCCCATCGGATCTCGGCGGAGCGAAGGCCTTACCGGGCGATCTGGGTCAGGATGAAGAAGCCGCCAAGGCGCGCGGCAGCCGACTCCACAGATTGCTGGAACATCTGCCCGGCACCAGCAAGGAGATCTGGCCGCAACTGGCTGAGACGCTGCTGGCAGGTCACGAAGACACCGCTGAACTATTGGCTGAGGCGACGCGGGTCCTGACCACACCGGAATTGCAGGAGATCTTTGCCCCGGATACCCTGGCAGAGGTCGCCGTATCAGCGGATCTGGATGGTCGCCGGATCCACGGTGTGATTGATCGGCTGATTGTCACCCCAAAACGTGTGCTGGCAATTGATTTCAAATCGAATGCCACTGTGCCGAGCCGTCCTGAGACCTGCCCGGAGGGGCTGTTGCGGCAGATGGGGGCCTACGCCCATGCTCTGGCCACGCTCTATCCGGATCGGCAGATCGAGACGGCTTTGCTCTGGACCCGCACTGCGTCGCTGATGGCCTTGCCACACGATATTGTGTCATCCGCTCTTAAGCGCCGCGAGATACCTTGACGATCCGTTAAGCCGTTCATAGGTTCACAGCCGAACTGCCACACTCTTAGGGAGACATGCCCATGTCCACCGTCGCCGTAACCGATGCCACTTTTGACGCCGAAGTGAAAAATTCCGAAGTCCCCGTTGTGGTGGATTTCTGGGCCGAATGGTGCGGTCCCTGCAAACAAATCGGCCCCGCTCTGGAAGAGCTGGCCGCTGAGTATGGCGACAAGGTGAAGATCGCCAAGGTCGATGTAGACAGCAACCCGAACTCCGCAGCGGCCATGGGCGTGCGCGGTATTCCTGCGCTGTTCATCTTCAAGGACGGTCAGGTCGTGTCCAACCGCTCAGGTGCGGCCCCCAAGGCTGCTTTGCAGAGCTGGATCGACGAGTCGATCTAAGACCGCCGGTAGGCCGAAGAGATCAGAGGCGTCCCATCGGGGCGCCTTTTTTATGGTTAGGTTTCAACCCAATGGACAGGAGCCGCATCATGGCTGAAACACGGGTACTGGTCGAATTTGGCATGGGCACGTCGCTGCGGCGAAATGACTATACCGAGGCCGCCAAACGAGCAATCAGAGACGCGCTCTGGCATAACTCCGTCAATGTTGCGGAGCTGTTCGATTTCCCCAAGGAAGCAATGCGAATCCGCGCTGAAATCGGCGTGCAGAACCCTGAGGCCGTAGATCGGGCGGCGCTTTGTGAGATCTTTCCTTATGGTACACCAGACATCCACGTGAGCGAGGGAGGGCTTGATATTGACAAGCCGGGCGGCGGCCAGACCGTCATCGCCAACGCCGCCATCATCGTTTCATTTGATATGGAGCCGATTGCATGACTGAGAAACGCATTATTCTGGAGATGGGAACCGGCAACGATCTCTACGGGCAGGACTACACCAAAGCCGCCCGGCGCGCCGTGCAGGACGCGCTGCACCACTCATCAATCACGCTATTTGCCAAATTGGGCATTGATCATGCCGAAATGCGTGTCGAGGTTACCATCGGCGTTCAGGAACCGGATAAGGTAGATTGCGATCTGGTGGCAGGCGATCTGCCCCGCGGGCGTGCGACAGTGCGCGCCGTACACGGAGGGCTGGATGTGGTTGATGATGCCGATGGCGGCAAACATGTTATTGCAACCGCCGCTATTGAGGCTTGGCTCCCGGATCAGGCAGGGCGCTACCGGCTACGCTCCTGATGGCCTAGTGATCCTACGCAAAAGAAAAAGCCGCCCTGGAAGGAGCGGCCAAATCATCTTTGTGACTGAGGATGGGCGTCCTCAGATCTTTGCGATATCCGCGCGGGTCAGACCGATGTCTTCCAGCTGCGTATCGGTCAGCGCGGACAGAGCCTTGCGGGTGTCACGTGCTTCTTTCCAAGCCACGATCGAAGACTTGGCGTTGTAGACTGCGTCCACCAGGCGGAGTACGGTGACTGCTCCGAGCGGCGCATGGATGTTTGCGGTGGTAGCCATTTGCGCATTCCTTATGAGAACCAGCCGACACCATGTCGGTTGTGAGCCTCATGTAGGGTGGCCTGCCGAGTCCCACAATTGCCGGTTCGACAGCTCCGAATTGCAGTTTTTGCATAGCATGAATTTCGAGCGCTTTGCCCAGATAAAGGCAACTCTCCCAGCGCGTTCCAGTCGTGACGAACACCTGTTCCATTTCACCTGAACAAAATACCCGCATCAGGGCACAAATTGTCGGCTCTGCGATGATCATCAGATGACCACTTGTGAAAACCGTCCGGTCGGTCGTTGCAAGAAGATCATAGCCAGGGCGCGGCCAGGGCGCCTATTCGCTTGATCCCCGGCACCCGCAGCGGATAGCACCCGGTTGAGGTACAAAAGACCAGTGCCCATATAGGCCTGGAAACAAGGAGAACACGATGGCAGACGATCAATTCCCGGGCTGGCACGGTACGACAATCATCGGCGTGAAGAAGGATGGCGAGGTCGTCATTGCCGGCGACGGGCAAGTTTCCCTTGGGCAGACCGTGATCAAGGGAACGGCGCGCAAGGTCCGCCGCCTGTCGCCCGGAGGTTTCGATGTCGTCGCGGGTTTTGCCGGCTCCACTGCCGATGCCTTCACCTTGCTTGAGCGGCTTGAAGCCAAGCTTGAGGCCACCCCCGGTCAACTCGCACGTGCCAGCGTGGAATTGGCCAAGGACTGGCGCACCGACAAATATCTCCAGAAATTGGAAGCGATGCTGATCGTGACCGACGGGGCAGATATGTTTGTGATCACCGGCGCCGGGGATGTGCTGGAGCCAGAACATGATGTTGCCGCCATCGGATCGGGTGGAAATTTCGCGCTGGCCGCTGCCCGCGGCATGATGGACAGTGACCGCAACGCCGAAGCCGTGGCCCGTGACGCAATGGCCATCGCGGCTGATATCTGCGTTTACACCAATGGACGTCTGACAGTCGAACGGATCAGCCAGAAGGACTGATATGAGCCATATCGATCAAAACGACATTCGGGCTGCGGTTGGTGCCGGCCTTCTCAGCGAGGCGCAGGCCGCCTCGCTTATGGCGCTGGCCCACAGCAGACGCGGTGCGCGTGAAAATCTGGCACCGGGCGATGAGCCGTTTGAGCTGTTCAAAGGGTTCAATGAGATCTTCATCGTGATCGGTTTGATCATTCTGTCGACGGGCTGGGCCGCTGTTACCGGTATCTCCATGGCCGAAGGGTTGGGCGGGCTGGTTGAGAAAGCCACCATGTCCTCCATCATCGGCGCGGTCGTGCTTTGGCTGCTGAGCGAATATTTCATCCGTCGTCGTCGCATGGTGGCGCCGGCGATTGCACTGTCGATCCTCTGGACGCTGAATGCAGGCGTCGGACTTACGGCTGAATTTTCGCAGGTGTTCATGGTCATGCAAGGTGACTATGGCAGCCTGCCCTTGCCCCTCGGGCTGACAACGGTTGCCATCGCGGTCTACTGGCTGCGCTTTCGGGTCCCTTTTGCCATGGCTCTGATCGCTCTTGGTGTCTTTGCGCTGGCCCTAATGCTGGCCGCAAATCAGTCGGGCAGCCTGACGGGCATTGGCGATCTCTTCCTGCTTTCTGCGTCGGGCCCGTTTGCCTGGGTGACATTGCTGGTTGGTCTCGCTGTGTTTGCCGTCGCAATGATGTTTGACCTGAGCGACCCGCATCGGGTCACACGACGCTCTGCGCAGGGCTTCTGGCTGCATGTTGTTGCGGCGCCGGCGCTGGTTAATACGATCGCGCTCAGCCTGCTTAACAGCGGCACCTCCGAGGCCAATCTGGCGCTGATGGCAGTGCTGTTTGCATTTGCCGTGGTCGCGATCATCATTGACCGGCGCTCATTTCTGATTGCGGCCATCGGCTATAGCGTCACCCTCGCGGCGACAGTGTTTGACGGCGATGGCGCTGCGACCACCATTCTCGTGCTGGGCCTGTTCCTGGTGATCCTCGGCGCGTTCTGGGCGCGGATCCGGGCCCTGCTGATTTCCCCCCTCTCACGGGTGCTGCCGCTTGACCGGCTGCCGCCCGCCCACTGAAACGGACCCCTCATGACTGATCTCACCCC
This sequence comes from Phaeobacter sp. JH20_34, assembly GCF_048056095.1. Classification (NCBI taxonomy): domain Bacteria; kingdom Pseudomonadati; phylum Pseudomonadota; class Alphaproteobacteria; order Rhodobacterales; family Roseobacteraceae; genus Phaeobacter; species Phaeobacter sp. JH20_34. Next base: position 282,982 of record NZ_JAYMWT010000011.1, read on the forward strand.
TCGCGAAATCGTTTCCGAACTTGATCGCTTTATCATCGGCCAGACCGATGCAAAGCGTGCCGTAGCCGTCGCGCTGCGCAATCGCTGGCGTCGCAAGCAGCTGGGCGATGATCTTCGGGATGAAGTCTATCCCAAGAACATCCTGATGATCGGGCCCACCGGCGTCGGCAAAACGGAGATTTCCCGTCGTCTGGCCAAACTGGCCCGCGCGCCGTTTATCAAGGTCGAGGCGACAAAGTTCACCGAGGTCGGTTACGTCGGCCGCGACGTAGAGCAGATCATCCGTGATCTGGTGGATATCGCCATTGTTCAGACCCGCGAACACATGCGTGAGGACGTCAAGGCCAAGGCCCGCCAAGCGGCGGAGGAGCGAGTCATCCAGGCCATCGCCGGCGAGGATGCCCGCGACGCCACCCGCGAGATGTTCCGTAAAAAACTTAAAGCAGGCGAGCTGGATGATACTGTCATCGAACTGGATGTCGCCGACAGCTCGAACCCGATGGGTTCCATGTTCGAAATCCCCGGTCAGCCCGGTGGCAACATGGGGATGATGAACCTTGGCGATCTGTTCGGCAAAGCTATGGGTGGTCGGACGGCCCGCAAGAAAATGACCGTCGCAGACAGCTACGACATCCTGATTGGTGAGGAAGCGGACAAGCTGCTTGACGACGAAACCCTCACCAAGGCGGCGCTGGAGTCCGTTGAACAGAACGGGATCGTCTTCCTGGATGAGATCGACAAGGTCTGCGCACGTCAGGATGCGAGGGGCGGCGATGTCAGCCGAGAAGGTGTGCAACGTGACCTGCTGCCGCTGATCGAAGGAACGACCGTTTCGACCAAACATGGCCCGGTGAAGACCGACCATATCCTGTTCATTGCCTCCGGTGCGTTTCACATCGCGAAACCCTCCGACCTGCTGCCAGAATTGCAGGGGCGACTGCCAATCCGCGTGAACCTGCGTGCCCTGAGCGAGAAAGACTTCGTCCGCATTCTGACCGAAACCGACAATGCGCTCACTCTGCAATATACGGCGCTTCTGGGGACAGAGGATGTCAACGTGAGCTTCACCGACGATGGCATCGCATCACTCGCCAAGATCGCGGCCGAGGTGAATCAGACGGTCGAGAACATCGGGGCGCGGCGACTCTATACCGTGATCGAACGTGTCTTCGAGGAGCTGTCTTTCAGCGCGCCGGATCGGTCGGGTGAAACGGTCGTTGTAGATGCTGCTTTTGTCCGCAAGAACCTCGGTGAATTGACCAAATCGGCTGATGTCAGCCGCTATGTGCTTTAACGGTCGTCAGGGCATCTGCCCGATCTGTGGACATAGCGGCAGGCCGCCAGTAGCCTGCCGCTATTGTTAATAGATGGCCCCTCGCATGAATTTTTCACGAGTCCTGTTCAGCATCAGCATGGTTCTGATCGTGGCAGCAGGCTGCACCGACAGATCCTTTACCCCAACTGTGCCGGAAGCCTTGGAAATCGGCAAAGCCAAGACCATTTTTGGCGCAACGACACGCCGGCCCCTTCCAAATGGAACCTATGGCGCGGAGCGATCCGATACGCTGCGCCTACTGGAACTGACGGTCTCAATCCCGCCGAACCATTCACCGGGACAGCTGGATTTTGCCTATGCTGAACCCGATCCCGAAACGCAATTCACCATGGCGGGCCGGGAAGAGGTTGCCGATATGGCGGAACTGAACAATCGCGTCGCGCGGGAGCTGGATAACTACCCGGTTGGGGAGCGTGATATCACCGTATTTGTGCATGGGTTCAACTCCACCCAGGCTGAAACGGCGTTCCGGGCTGCTCAGCTGAGCAACGATATCAATATCCCCGGCGCCACGATCATCTATTCCTGGCCCAGCCAAGGAAACCCGCTGGGCTACGCCTATGATGGCGATAGCGTATTGTTTGCACGTGACGGGTTGGAGCAGCTCCTGCGCAATCTGAAGCCCGGTGCGTCAAACCGCGTCGTTCTGGTCGCCCATTCCATGGGATCGCAGCTGGTGATGGAAACCATGCGCCAGATGGAAATCAAAACACCAGGCTGGAGCAGCAAGAACCTCGGCGCGGTGATCCTGATGTCCCCGGATCTCGACGTTGAGGTTTTCCGCAGTCAGATGCGCCGCATTGACCCGGTTCCACAGCCCTTCGTCGTCATGGTTTCGCGCAAGGATAACGTATTGAACCTGTCGCAGCGACTGCGCGGAACACATAACCGCGGTCGGCTTGGCAATCTGAAATCACTGGACGATGTCTCTGAGTTGCCGATCGAAGTGGTCGACACCACCGCCTATGCCGATACGGCGGAATCCGGGCATTTCGTAGCCGCGACCTCGCCGGCAGTGCTGTCGATCTTGAATTCAGCCCGCCAGACCGCAGCAGCCTTTGACCGTGACGCCGTGTCGATTCAGCGGCTGTTCCCCGGTCGTTTGGTTGTCGAAAAGGAAGACAACGCGGTCGAAATCACGCTTTCGGAAAACTATCAGGCCAATGTGTATCGCGGTGAAGATCGCTGAGTTAGTCCACCAATCAGCGATGTCGCCGAAGATAGATGTAATAGGCACCGCCGCCACCATGGCTGACATGGGCCGGGGTCACCTGAAGTACGACCTGCGACAGTGGCGGCAGTGACAGCCACTGCGGTACCTGATGACGCAGGACGCCACGCGGAACAGGCATCGGTCCGGGTTCATCTCGATCTTTGCCTTTTCCGGTGATCACCAGAACCAGCCGCTTGCCCGCAGAATGGGCTGACAGGACAAACCGAACCAGCGCAGGGTGGGCTGCATCGACCCGCATTCCATGCAAGTCCAGCTTCCCCTCCGGTTTCAGCTTGCCACGTTTCATCTTGCGGTAGGCTTTGCCATCCATCTGCATCGGCGCAGAAATCAGCCCCCTTGTCACACTGGGCTTAAGATCATGTCTGGTCGGCTGGGATATGGCTTTGGAACCCAGTTCGAACGGCTCTGGCGTGAACCTCTCCTGCGGTGGCAGAGGCGATTTGCTCGGCCTGGGCTTGGGCAGGGGAGCGGTGGCTGGCGCAGTACGTGTTTTAGGGTGCAGCCGCTCGGCCTGACGCGCCACCCGGTGCCAGAGGTCTATTTCTTCGGAGGTCAGTTTGCGGCGGCTCATCAGAAATCCCCCGGCAATAGCGCATAGGCTCGCTGGATCGGAAGCAGCACCACCATGCGACCGGGATCGCGTAGCTTGCCAGCTTCGATCCCCGCCTCATCCCCGCTGCCAAAGAACACATCGGCCCGCTGCGCGCCCTTTATGGCGGAGCCGGTGTCCTGCGCAATCATCAAGCGCCGCATAGGTTTAGCACCATCCTTTTCCAGCCAGACCGGTGCCCCCAGTGGCGTATATTTCGGATCAACAGCCAGGCTGCGCAATGTGGTCACCGACCGGTTCATCGCGCCCAGCGGGCCGGCAGAGGCTGGAATACGGCTCACCTCACGGAAGAACACATAGGAGGGGTTGTGCATCAGCAAATCCTCGCCGGCGAGCGGATTGCGCCGCACCCAGCGTTTGATCACCGCAGCGCTGACCTGATGGATATTATAAATCCCACGGCGAACCAATTCGGTGCCAATGGATCGATATTCATGACCATTGGCGCCGCCATAGCCAACCCGGATCGAGGAGCCATCCGACAGGCGAATTCGGCCGGATCCTTGGATTTGAAGAAAAAACAGCTCGACCGGATCATCGACCCAGGCGATCTCCAGCCCGCGCCCTTCCATGATGCCGCTTGTCAGAAGTTCGCGCCGTGTCAGCCATTGGCTGGAGTTGCGCGCCTCCGGCGGCTGCCGGTAGACCGGATACCGATACCGGGAGCTGGGCCTGCGCGCGCCTGACAGCTCAGGTTCGAAGTAACCGGTAAACAACGCCGGCGTGCCATCCTCGATCAGGACAGGGCGAAAAAGCAGCTGAAAGAACCCGCGCGCAGATTGCGGATCCTGTTCACGCGCAAGCGCACAAAGCGCGCGCCAATCCGGATCGTCCAGATCCCGGCAGGTCTGCAGGAAGGCGCCGAGCGCCTCCTCATGATCGTCCTCCGCCCAGCCTTCAAGCTGAGCAAAGGACAACATTGTATAGGTCGTTTCTGCCTGCCCGCCCTGCGGGAACAAATATGCGCCAGCCCCAAGGGCCAGCGCACAGAGTGCCCGCCGGAGCCCGTGCATCATGCGTCCGTGGCGACCAGATGCCAGTTCGGATCCGCACTGCCCATGGTGCGGCCAAAGACCCAGGTGTCCTTCTGGCGTTTCAGGGCCTTGGGATCGCCCTCGACGATATCACCGCCACGGTCCCGCACGACGGAGGTCAGTTCCGCGACAAACCTCATGGTGATTTCTGCATTGCCTGTAGCCGGATCAAAGCTGGTATCGGTCAAGGTCGTTTCACGCACGCCGACAAATTCCGCCTCGATGGTCAGCCCCTGATCTTCGCGGTGCGAAACAGCGGTGACAAAGCTCTCAAAGACATCGGGCGCGAGGAACGGTTCGATTTCGTCCAGATCCCCTCGTTCAAACGCCATCAGGATCATCTCGTAGGCACCGCGAGCGCCCTGCACAAAATCCCGTACCTCAAAGGAGGGTTCGGCTTTCTTCATTGCGGCAAGGTCTTTGGCCTGCGAACTATCCTCAGGGACATAGTCAATGATGTCATGGTCCGGCCCACCTTCGATTACCTCGAGCTCAGGACGGCGGCTCTGGCGATCTGATTGAGGCAGGGCCGGCTTTTCGAACCCTTCACGGGTGCCAAGAACGCTCTTCAGGCGCAGGATCAAAAACACGGCAATACCGGCCAAAACCAACAGCTGAATCACGGGCGACTCCATAACAACCTCTACGGTAGATGTTCATGCTTCGTTTGAAACTAAAGCGTTCCAACCTTATGTAGGTGACGGGTCGGCGCAAGTCCACCGTCCCGCGCAAGTTCTGAGGAAACCCCGCATGTATCTTTTTCTGGCCTTCCTGATGGTTCCGATCATCGAAATCGCACTTTTTATTCAGGTCGGTGGCGCGATTGGCCTGTGGCCCACGCTGGCCATTGTGGTCCTGACAGCGGTTTTGGGAACCTGGCTGGTGCGAACGCAGGGTAGGCTGGCATTGGGCCAATTGCGCACGTCTTTTGAACGGTTGAATGACCCCACGGAACCTCTCGCGCATGGTGCGATGATCCTCGTTGCCGGCGCGCTGTTGCTGACACCTGGATTTTTCACTGATGCAGTCGGCTTTGCATTGCTTGTCCCGCAGATCCGTATGGCCGTCTACCGGTACCTGCGTTCAAAAGTGACGGTTGCACGGTTCCAAATGGGTCCTGGGAGCATGCAGGGGCGCAATTACCCCGGCGGTCACTCCTCCGGTAGGCCCGGCGATATCATTGACGGCGACTACGAGGACGTCACTCGGGATAGACCGCGCAATGGCCCATCCGGTTGGGTCGATGACAAGAGGTAAGCGGCTCGCGTGACACCCCGTTGAGATACGTGCGCCAAGCTGCTAAGCACAGGCGAAACATAGTTTAGGAGTAGCTTCATGGCCGAAAACGGCGCAACAGAAGGCGTGCAGCAGCCGCAAGTCCAGATGAATATCCTGGGTCAATTCATCCGCGATATGTCGTTTGAAAACGTCATGGCGCAAAAAGGCGTCGGCGCCGACGCTAAGCCCGATGTGAGCGTACAGGTTGCGCTTGATGCAAAGAAGCGTCAGGCCGAAAATCAGTATGAAGTCATGACCAAGCTGAACATCGAATCCAAGGACAAGGAGGGCAATGCTGTCCTGTTCGTTCTGGAACTGGAATATGTCGGCATCTTCAACATTGTCGGCGTGCCGGAAGACCAGCTGCATCCGTTCCTGCTGATCGAATGCCCCCGCATGTTGTTCCCGTTTCTGCGCCGCATCGTCTCTGACGTGACCCGCGACGGTGGTTTCCCGCCGCTGAACCTCGACAATATCGACTTCGTCGCGATCTATCGCAACGAGTTGGCACGTCGTCAGGCCGACGCAGCTGCCGCCGACAAACCGCAGTAAGCATCATACAGCGGCGCCCTTGGCCCGCTGACAAAAAACGCCGCTGGGAAACCGCGGCGTTTTTTGGCTGGCAGTCGCGCGGGCGCGGGGGGTCAGCTGCCGGAGCTGATCCACAGTGCTCCGTCACCCATCTTCGCAACAAACGCGTCATGCGCCTCCTGTTCTTCTGCGGTAAGTCGTGCGGGCAGGGGTGTCGGCCTTGCCGTAGGGCGCCAGTCCTCTGTTATCACAGTCCCGCTGCGCGCCTTATCGCTTGACGCTGAAAGGCCGAAATCGGGCTGCCGACCACCAATCAGTTCAAGATAGACATCTGCCAGAATCTCGGAGTCGAGCAGCGCGCCATGCAACATACGATTGCTGTTGTCGATATTGAACCGACGGCAGAGCGCATCCAGTGTCGCCGGCGACCCAGGAAAACGCTTGCGCGCTATGGCAAGCGTGTCAATTGCCTGATCCATCGGCAGTTTTGGCAGGCCCATCCAGTCCAGCTCGGCATTCAGGAATTTCATGTCGAATGCGGCGTTGTGGATGACCATTTTGGAATCCCGCACGAAATCCAGAAATTTCTGCCCGACTTTCGAAAATACCGGTTTGTCGCGCAATGTCACCGCACCGGGGCCGGGTTGTTGTGGCGGTTCAAGAAGATCCGGCCCGATGCCGTGCACCTTGAACGCGTCCTGCGGCATGGAACGTTCGGGGTTGATATAGACATGAAAGGTTTCGCCCGTTGGCATGTGATTGAGCAACTCAACCGCACCGATCTCGACGATGCGGTCGCCAGAAAACGGATCAAATCCTGTTGTCTCGGTATCAAGGACGATTTCACGCATCTGCAACCTGCTTTCTGATCTGGGCAAGGATGGCGCGCACCTGATCGCGCGCATGGTCGGGCGTATCGGTCTGGATCAGAAAATCCGACCGCGCTTTCTTTTCCTCTATCGGCATTTGTTTCTGAAGGATCTGTTCAAATTGCTCAACCGACATTGTGCCGCGCTCCATGACCCGGCTGCGCTGCGTCTCAGCGTCGATCCACACGCAGGCCACCGCATCCATGCCTGCGTCACCCCCGGTTTCAAACAGCAGGGGAATATCGAAGACCAGAACATCATGCGACGACGATGCTCTGAAAGCCTCGCGGTCAGCGGCGACAAGCGGATGCACGATTGCTTCGATGCGGGGCAGGGCGCTTGCATCGCCGGCGATGATCTCACGCAGACGTGCCCGGTCCACCCGCCCGCCGGCGATGGCCATCGGGAACAGCGCGCCTATCGGCGCAACCGCAGCTCCATCTGCATCGTATAGGCGATGAACGGCTGCGTCGGCATCCCAGACCGCACATCCTTCATCGGCAAAGATCTGCGCGGTTGCGCTCTTTCCCATTCCGATGGATCCGGTTAGCCCCAGTGCAAAGCTCATGCCAACGCGGCCTCACGTGTGGCTTCATCGACCTCCGGTCGTTTGCCAAACCACCGTTCGAACCCTGGTACAGCCTGATGCAACAGCATCCCCAAACCATCTACCGTGGTACAGCCGATATCCTCAGCCCATTTCAGCATTTCCGTCTTCAGCGGAGTATAGACCAGATCGGTCACAACCGTGCCGGGGCGCAGGCCATCCAGCGGCACCCGCAGGCGCGGCTTTCCAATCATTCCCAGTGAGGTCGTATTCACGAGCAGCGCGGCCTGTTCGACGACGTTGCCAACCTGCACCCAATCCACCACCTGGATCCGCGATCCGAACTCACTGCGAAACTGGTCTGCCCGCTCCCGCGTTCGATTGCTGAGCAGGATCTCGGGGACGCCAGCTTCCAACAGGGAGGCAATCACGGCACGGCTGGCGCCGCCAGCGCCAAAGACGACCGCCGGACCTGATGCTGGATCCCAGTCAGGAGCGGATTGATGCAGATTGGTAATGAAGCCATATCCGTCTGTATTATCTGCCAGGATTGACCCATCAGGTCGGAAGATCAACGTATTGGCCGCGCCGATCAATGTCGCACGATCCGTCACCTGATCGGCGATATCCATGATCTTCTCTTTATGAGGAATTGTGACGTTGGCCCCAACAAATCCCATCATTGGCAGGCTGCGCACAACAGTTTCCAGCTGATCGGCTTCAACATGCAGCGGAACATAGTGACCGGCAATGCCATGCGTTCTAAGCCAATGGCCATGGACCAGTGGCGACCGCGAATGCGCCACTGGATTGCCAATCACACCAGCCAGAGGGATGCGTGCGTCGCTCATTGTTCTATCACTCCCTGCAGGGCCAAATAGTTGAGCAGCTCGAGGAGGGGTAACCCAAGAACATTGAAGTAGTCCCCTTCGATCGTGCTGAACAACCGCACCCCTTCTTCCTCAAGTTTATATCCGCCAACAGCATGGCGGATACTGTCCCAGTTACGCGCCACATAACCGCGAAGATAGGCATCCGAGCTGGACCGCATCCGCAATCGCACCTGCCCAACATGCCGCCACATCGGTTGACCATCGCGGTAGATGACCGCAGCGGACAATAACATATGTCGCTGACCCCGCATTATTTTCAGCTGCGCAAAAGCTTCATCCGAATCTTTTGGTTTTGATAACAATTTTCCATCAAACTCGAGCACCTGATCACAGCCCAATACAAGGGCCCCGGGATACTTGGCACTGACTTTGCGCGCCTTCGCTTCTGCCAGCGTATCGGCGATGTCCCGCGGCTTGGCCTCCTCGGCCAGGAGCGCGGATTTGATGGCCTCCTCGTCGATGCGGGCGGCGGCAACCTCGAAAGGAACGCCGGCCTGTCGCAGGAGCTGGGCGCGAATTTGTGACCCAGAGGCCAGAACGATGTGGGTAGACATGTGGAAAACCCCGTGGGCAAGAGTGTGATGGGCCTTGGACGGTTTGTATGAAATTTCGGCCATTTCGCAAGCCGTGGAGAACCTCAAAATCCCCATTTGCTTGCCGGCAGATTCGCCCTGAGAGGATAGGGATAACTTCCAAATCGTGGATATCTCAGTTGCTCCGGTTTCACCCCAAGCTTATCCCCAAATCAAACTTAGCTTACCGGCACAGTATTCCTGTTGTTTTTATGGCCTGCCGGCAAGAGTCATCATGTCGCTGGGGGTAAAGCTGGTAAGTTATCCAGAGCAGGGATAAGCCAGTGGATGAGTCAGTTATCCACCGTATTTCAGGTGCACTACTAAAACATCATCCTTTTAAAATACTTATATTTTAAGGGAAGAGAGGGAACCGAGAGGCCGACCATGGATCTGAGCGATCTACTGTTTGAAATTTATCCCTACGCCAAATCGCTGCACATCATGGCCGTGATCAGCTGGATGGCTGGTCTCTTCTATCTACCGCGTCTTTTTGTCTATCACGTGGAACAGGCAGAGAAGGTGCCAGAGAGCCTTCCGATCTTTGTCATGATGGAGGAGAAGCTGCTTCGTATCATCATGCGGCCCGCCATGTACGTCAGCTGGGCAGCAGGCCTCGTAATGGTGTTTACGCCGGGGTTGGTGGACTGGAGCGTTATCTGGCCCTGGAGCAAGGGCCTGAGCGTTCTGGGGATGACCTGGTTCCATCACTGGCTGTTGTTCCGTCACCGGGACTTCGCAAACGGGCAGAACACCCGAACCGGTCGCAGCTATAGAATGATGAATGAGGTCCCGACGCTGCTGATGGTGGTCATCGTCATATCAGTCATTTTCAAGTTCTGAGCGGGGGTTTGACTCAAACGGGAACACCCCTTATGTATGCGCCCTAACGGGCCCGTCCGGGCACTCGTGTCTTCCTTATACCTATGACACCGCTCCCCAGTTTACAGGGGGAGAATAAAGGCCGTATATATATGACCGTTCAATCCCTGAACCTTTCCGATCTGAAGGCAAAAAGCCCCAAGGATCTTCTGTCGATGGCTGAAGAGCTTGAGATCGAAAACGCCTCCACGATGCGCAAGGGCGAGATGATGTTCCAGATCCTGCGTGAACGCGCAGATGAAGGCTGGGAAATCGCCGGCGATGGCGTGCTTGAGGTACTGCAAGACGGCTTTGGTTTCCTGCGCTCTCCTGAAGCGAATTACCTGCCGGGTCCTGATGACATTTATGTCTCGCCTGACATGATCCGTCAGTATGCGTTGCGGACGGGCGATACCGTTGAGGGTCAGATTAAGTCGCCGCTGGAAAACGAGCGCTATTTTGCGCTGACAAATGTTACCAAGATCAACTTTGAAGATCCCGAAAAAGCGCGCCACAAGATCGCCTTTGACAACCTGACGCCGCTCTATCCTGATGAACGGCTGAAGATGGAGATCGAAGACCCAACCATCAAGGACCGGTCTGCCCGTGTGATCGATCTGGTTTCGCCGATCGGTAAAGGTCAGCGTTCTCTTATCGTGGCACCGCCGCGGACCGGTAAAACGGTGATCCTGCAGAACATCGCGCATTCCATCGCGAAAAATCATCCTGAGTGTTACCTGATCGTTCTGCTGATCGACGAACGTCCGGAAGAAGTCACAGATATGCAGCGGTCGGTGAAAGGTGAGGTTGTCTCCTCAACCTTCGACGAACCAGCGACCCGGCATGTTGCCGTATCCGAGATGGTGATTGAAAAAGCGAAGCGTCTTGTGGAGCATAAACGAGATGTAGTTATTCTTCTGGACTCCATCACAAGACTTGGTAGGGCCTTTAACACTGTGGTACCATCGTCTGGTAAGGTTCTGACCGGTGGTGTCGATGCAAACGCCCTGCAGCGCCCGAAACGATTCTTTGGTGCGGCGCGGAATATCGAAGAAGGCGGTTCGCTTACCATCATCGCCACCGCATTGATTGACACCGGCAGCCGTATGGACGAGGTGATCTTTGAAGAATTCAAAGGTACCGGTAACTCGGAAATCGTCCTTGATCGTAAGATTGCGGACAAACGCGTCTTCCCGGCAATTGATATTCTCAAGTCGGGTACTCGGAAAGAAGACCTCCTCGTTGATAAGGGTGACCTGGCCAAGACATTTGTCCTTCGCCGTATCCTCAACCCGATGGGGACCACTGACGCAATCGAGTTTCTGTTGTCTAAGTTGAAGCAAACAAAGACAAATTCTGAATTCTTCGACTCAATGAACACCTAATACCCGGGCCGGCACGAAAGGAAGGTTCCGATGGACACGATCTTTGCGCTGGCCTCCGCTCAGGGGAAGGCCGGCGTTTCGGTTATTCGATTGTCAGGTCCTCAGGCGATCAACACCGCTTCTGTTATCAGTGGCGGTGCTTTGCCGTGTCCTGGGCGTAGTCTGCGGGTGATTTCCGATCAGGCTGGCGCTCGGATTGATGAGGCATTGATCCTGACATTTGCCGGCCCCAACAGCTTTACCGGTGAGGATACGGTTGAATTCCAGGTTCATGGAAGTACAGCTGTTGTAACCGCGATGCTTGAGCTTCTGGGTAGGTTCGATGATGTGCGCCTTGCGGATCCGGGCGAATTCACTCGGCGTGCGCTCGAAAACGGTAAGCTCGACCTTTCTCAAGTTGAAGCGCTGGCGGATCTTATCGAGGCTGAGACGGATGCTCAGCGTGTCCAGGCGCAAGCCGTTCTCGCCGGCGGCTTGGCAGACCTGGCCGAGCGGTGGCGCAAGGATCTCATTCGCGCAGCCTCACTTATTGAAGTGACCATTGATTTCGCTGATGAAGATGTCCCTGTCGATGTAACCGCCGAGGTTGCGGGGCTGCTCGCCGGCGTAGCTGCTGATTTGCAGCCGCAGATTTCAGGTGTTCAAATTGCTGAACGTATTCGGAATGGATTCGAAGTTGCTATTGTCGGCGCGCCAAATGTCGGAAAATCGACTTTGCTCAATGCGCTCGCCGGCCGTGAGGCGGCCATTACTTCTGAATATGCGGGTACGACGCGTGATGTGATCGAGGTCCGGATGGATCTGGCGGGTCTCCCTGTGACGCTACTCGACACCGCCGGCTTGCGGGAGACTGACGACCATGTTGAAGGGATCGGCATCAAACTTGCAAAGAAGCGCGCTCAAGAAGCAGACCTTCGCGTGTTTCTGACCGACGATCCTGCTGCTATTGATATCGACATCGAGCCTGACGATATTGTGGTGGTTCCAAAAGTCGACCTGGCCGAAGAACATCAGGATGTGCTGGCGATATCTGGAAAAACCGGGCAGGGCGTCGAGGCTTTGATAGTGGCTATCACCGATATCCTACAGAACAGGGCCGGAAAAGCTGGTATTGCAACGCGTGCGCGTCACAAGGAAGCGATGCGAACCGCATCTGATCGTCTAAACTCGGCACAGATGATCTTAGCCGATGGACCTGAATACTATGATGTCGCAGCGGAGGATATCCGGTCTGCTATCCGTGCTTTGGAGATGCTTGTGGGACGGGTCGGTGTTGAGAATCTACTGGACGAAATATTCTCAAGTTTCTGCTTGGGGAAATGAGGAGTGTTTCACGTGAAACATCCAGATTATGATGTGATTGTTGTTGGCGGTGGTCATGCCGGCACGGAGGCTGCACATGCAGCAGCCCGCATGGGTGTGAGGACCGCACTCGTGACCCTGACGAAGGAGGGCATCGGTGTGATGTCCTGTAATCCCGCCATTGGCGGATTGGGGAAGGGGCATCTTGTCCGAGAGATAGACGCCCTTGATGGCGTCATGGGGCGTGTTGCAGATAAGGCCGGTATCCAGTTTCGACTGCTGAATAGACGTAAAGGCCCTGCGGTTCAGGGGCCGAGAGCGCAATCCGATCGTAAAATCTACCGCCTGCAAATGCTCGCCGAAACTCAGGATCAGTCCAATCTGGATATCGTCATCGGTGAAGTTATCGACTTTCTTATGACCGGTGACCGCATTCAGGGTGTGCGTCTCGCCGATGATAGTGAAATCTTCAGCCAGGCCGTGATCCTGACTTCAGGCACGTTTTTAAGAGGCGTCATTCATATCGGGGACGTCTCCAGGCCCGGCGGCCGAATGGGTGATAAGCCCTCAGTGCGGCTTGCAGAGCGGCTGGACAGTTTTGATCTTCGCCTGGGAAGATTGAAAACCGGCACTCCGCCGCGACTGGATGGTCGGACAATCGCTTGGGATAGACTTGAAGGCCAGCCTGGAGATGAAGATCCCACTCTGTTCAGCTTCCTGAGTAAGTCAATTTCAGCGCCTCAAGTGGTGTGTGGGATCACGCACACCAATGAAAGCACACATGATATCATCCGGGATAATCTTGCCAGATCTGCGATGTATGGTGGCCATATTGAAGGGGTAGGGCCCAGATATTGCCCATCCATCGAAGATAAAATTGTGCGCTTTGCCGATAAGACAAGCCATCAGATCTTTCTTGAGCCGGAAGGTGCGGATGATCATACCGTTTATCCAAACGGCATCTCAACGAGCCTGCCGGTGGATGTCCAAGAGCGCTACGTGCGCTCGATAGTCGGATTGGAAGAAACCGAAATACTGCAGCCAGGATATGCAATTGAGTATGACTATGTCGATCCTCGCGCGCTTGGGTTGGATCTGGCGCTGAAATCGCATCAAGGCTTGTATCTAGCCGGCCAGATCAATGGCACGACGGGTTATGAGGAAGCTGCAGCTCAAGGGCTAGTGGCTGGTCTGAACGCGGCGCGCTATGCAAAAGGAAACGATCCGGTCACATTCAGTCGCTCTGAAAGCTATATAGGCGTGATGGTCGATGATCTGACAACCAATGGCGTAACTGAGCCCTATCGCATGTTCACATCGCGGGCTGAGTTTCGTCTTTCACTTCGCGCCGATAATGCTGATCAACGGCTGACAGGTATTGGCATCAAGTTGGGTTGCGTGGGAGAACGCCGCCACGCTGCCTTCTCCAAAAAAATGGAGAAGCTTGAAGCTGCGCGGGACGTGATGGATAGCCGTCAATTCACGCCAAAGGAGATCAACGAGGCCGGCGTAACTGTGAACCAGGACGGGAACCGGCGAACTGCCACGGATGTGCTGGCGTTCCCGAATGTCGTTTTTGAAGATATCCTGCGCTTGCTTCCCGAGTTGGAGCAGTGCGAGGAGCCTATTCGCCGACAGATCGAGCGGGACGCTCTCTATGCGAATTATATCCTCCGTCAGAAGCGCGAGATCGAGGCGATGAAGCGCGACGAAGGATATCTTATTCCCGCTGATTTTACCTATGATTTCGAAGGGCTTTCGAACGAGTTGCGCGGAAAGTTGGAGCGATCAAGGCCTGAAACCCTCGCGCAGGCTGGTCGTGTGGATGGCATGACACCAGCTGCGCTTGCTTTGATCCTTGCCAGGCTCCGGCGTGGCAGTACTGTGACCCAGGGTAGGACCGCCTGAGATGACTGAAATGCAAATTGGAAAGTCATATGTTTCACGTGAAACATATGATCGCCTTAAGCATTATGAAAGTTTGGTAAAGAAGTGGTCTCCCAAGATTAATCTCGTAGCAAAATCCACTCTGGACAGTGTTTGGGACCGGCATATCGTCGACTCTATCCAGATTTGTGAGCTGACTGAATTTCCGAAGACTTGGGTCGATATCGGCAGCGGCGGCGGCTTTCCTGGGGTGGTTGTAGCGATCATTGCCGCTGAGCGGGCGCCTGATTGTTCGATCACGCTGATTGAAAGCGATCAAAGGAAATGCGCCTTTCTGCGCACGGCTATTAGGGAATGCGGAGCGACGGCAAAAGTGGTTTCTGAGAGAATTGAAAAGGTTCCATCAATCGGCGCCGATGTCATGTCTGCCCGCGCTCTGGCTGATCTGACGACTCTTCTTGGTTTTGCCGAACATCATCTTCATCCCGGTGGAATTGCTTTGCTTTCCAAAGGAGTGCAATGGAAAAAAGAAGTGGATAACGCGAGGAGCCAATGGCAATTCGACCTGAAATCTACTAGTAGTTGGACTGAACCCGAGGCGGTTATACTAGAAATCAGGGGAGTGACGCGTGTCTGATTTGTCCCGGCCGGCTGGGCCTCGTATTATTGCAGTCGCCAACCAAAAGGGCGGAGTTGGCAAAACCACGACAGCAATCAATTTGGCGGCGGCCTTGGTAGAAACCGGCTACAGGGTTTTGGTGGTCGATCTTGATCCGCAAGGAAACGCGTCTACAGGTTTAGGTATCGAAGCAGCTGACCGAACCCATACGACATATGATCTTCTCGTTGATGATGTCGCATTGAGCGATGTCATTCGAGAGACTGAGATCGAAGATCTTTGCATTATTCCTGCTACCGTCGATCTGAGTTCGGCTGATATCGAGCTTTTCACCAATGAAAAGCGCAGCTTCCTTCTGCACGATGCACTTCGTCAGCCGGCAATGGATGAATACGACTGGGATTATATCCTGATCGACTGCCCACCATCGCTGAACCTATTGACGGTTAATGCTATGGTGGCTTCGGATTCGGTTCTCGTTCCTTTGCAGAGTGAGTTCTTTGCTCTGGAAGGGGTGTCTCAGCTGATGTTGACCATCCGTGAGGTGCGTCAAACCGCCAATCCCAATCTTCGTATTGAGGGGATTGTCCTTACCATGTTTGATCGCCGGAATAATCTGTCTCAGCAGGTTGAGCAGGACGCTCGCGGTCATTTGGGGGAGTTGGTATTCGAAACGAAGATCCCTCGTAACGTACGTGTCAGTGAGGCGCCGTCTTATGCGCTGCCGGTGCTGAACTACGACACAAACTCGCTTGGGGCGAATGCGTATCGCGCCCTTGCAGAAGAACTGATTGCGAGACATCAGAAACTCGCAGCCTGACCACAGCTGGAGGCGCAGTAATGTCAGAAAAGAAAAACAAACCCAGAGGATTGGGAAGAGGCTTGTCAGCTCTAATGGCGGATGTGAACCCGGAACCTGTTAGCACAGAAAAACAGGCAGTCAGAAGCACCGAAGTCATGGTGCCGATTGAAAAAGTAATCGCGAACCCGGATCAGCCGCGTCGCCAGTTCCTACAGGAGGATTTGGACGATCTGACGGCGTCAATCAGGGAAAAGGGCGTATTGCAGCCGCTGATCGTGCGCCCGCGCCCAGGCGGTCAATACGAGATTGTTGCCGGCGAACGTCGTTGGCGCGCCGCGCAAGGCGCTCAGCTGCACGAGGTCCCAGTTATTATTCGGGATTACTCGGATGTCGAGATGATGGAAGTCGCCATTATCGAAAACATTCAGCGGTCCGACCTGAATGCGATGGAAGAGGCGCAGAGCTATAAACAGCTTATGGATAAATTTGGCCATACCCAGGAGAAAATGGCCGAGGCATTAGGGAAGAGCCGTAGTCACATTGCAAATCTCGTCCGGCTGTTGCATTTGCCGGATGATGTTCAGACCTTGGTTCAGGAGCGCCGCCTGTCGGCCGGTCATGCTCGTGCTCTGATCACCTCAGACAACGCGTCAGAGCTCGCCAAGAAAATCGTCAAGGGCGGTCTGTCGGTTCGCGCAACTGAGGCTCTGGTGAAGAAGGATGCAGCGGGTCTTCAGGCTGCGACCTCTCGCTCGGCGAAGAAGTCTGCAGAGAAGGATGCCGATACCCGTGCGTTGGAAGCTGATCTATCAGCTGCCTTGCGTATGAAGGTGTCGATTGACCATCGTACTGGTGGCGAGAGCGGGGTTGTGTCTATCAGCTACGCGTCTCTGGATGAGTTGGATGATCTTTGCGGACGTCTCAGCCGTTAGGGCGCGTCCAAATATAGACCATCACTGCGCTTAGGACAATGGCCTGGATGATCAGGACATGTGAAGGGGCAGACAGCAGAATGGATAGGCTGAAAACGGCGGCAACCGATAGGGTTGCCGCTTTTTTTGCGGCCGGGCGAATCGCTCCTCTTTCGTGCCAGTCCTGAATCATGGGGCCGAATAAGCGGTGACTGATGATCCAGTCATGCAGGCGCTCGGAAGAGTTGGCAAAGAAGAAGCTTGCAAGAAGAAGGAAGGGGACTGTGGGCAGAAGTGGGAGGGCAACACCCAGTAGCGCCAGGCCAACACAGAGCATTCCGAGCGTGGCGTATAGAACCCTCATTCGATCACTCCACCAACAGTTCGCGGAGGACCGCATTCAAGACTGCACGACCGGAATCGGTTGCCCGCAGACGGTTGCCCGAAATCTCGATCATACCGATATCTGCCAAGTCTGAGATACGTTCAGCAGGAAGTGATCGGCCGGAGATTTCCTGAAAACGATCACTATCTAGCCCCTCGACAAGCCGCATGCCCATCATCATGTATTCGGCGCTAGACTCTTCTGATGTCAATTGCGTGCGGCTGGTCTCACCAGTTGTGCGTTCGGCGGCATTGAGCCAGGCACCGGGTTGAAGATAGGTTTCAGTAGCATATCGCTGACCTCCAATGGTGAGGCGTCCATGGGCGCCCGGACCAATACCAAGGTAATCACCATACCGCCAATAGATCAGATTGTGTCGGGACTCCGCACCGGGGCGTGCATGATTGGAGATTTCATAAGCGGGCAAGCCATGACTGTCGCAGATATCTTGTGTCGCTAGATACATGTCTGCTGCGTTGTCATCACTGGGAAGGTCCCGCAGCTTGCCCTTGGCATAGCGATCCCCAAAGGCGGTACCTTCCTCAATTGTCAGCTGGTACAGGGAAAGATGATCAATGGCCATCGACAGTGCCTGATCAAGCTCCTGTCGCCAGTCGATGAGTGTTTGGCCCTGTCGGGCATAGATCAGATCGAAACTGACTCGGTCAAAGCAGTTTCGAGCCACATCAAACGCCTTCTGCGCCTCGGCGACGTTGTGCAAACGCCCCAAGCGGCGTAGGTCATCGTCGTTAAGTGACTGAATACCCATAGAAATCCGATTGACGCCGGCATCTCGGTAGCCAGCAAAGCGACCGGCTTCGACCGAGGTCGGATTTGCTTCAAGCGATATCTCTATGTCATTGGAAAAAGGCCATATTTCACGCGCCGTTTCGATCATGGAGGCGACAGTATCCGGATGCATCAGCGACGGCGTACCGCCTCCGAAGAAGATAGTGTTCAATACACGACCAGAAAGCTCTGGAGCAGCGCGCAGCATCTCTGCGCGATAGGCGGCGGCCCATCTGGTTTGATCAATCTGCGCCGTGACATGGCTGTTGAAATCGCAGTAGGGGCATTTGGCCTGGCAGAACGGCCAGTGGATATAAAGCCCAAAACCCCCGTTGCGCCAATCATCCACCGAAACAAGCCTCGACGAATTTAGCAACGGCCTGGCCGCGGTGGCTGATCTTGTTCTTTGCCCAGCGATCCATTTCGGCGCAGGTCTGATCATGACCATCAGGTTGGAACATTGGGTCGTAGCCAAAGCCGTCCTTGCCCCGAATGGGCCAGACGAGTTGTCCGGGCATCACACCTTCAAAGACCTCATCATGACCATCTGGCCAGGCCAGAACCAAAGTGCAGCGGAATTGGGCGAGCCGCGGGTGGGGGGCTTGTTTCGCTTCCAGTTCGTTATGGGCACGCGTCATTGCCATCATGAAATCGCGTCCGTCACCGGTTTCTGCCCAGTCGGCAGTATACACTCCGGGGGCGCCGTCGAGCGCATCAATGGTGATACCCGAGTCATCGGACAGGGCGGGTAGGCCGGTCGCCTTTGCGGCGGCATGGGCCTTGATCCGCGCATTTCCGACAAAGGTATCTTCTGTCTCGGCCGGCTCGGGCAGGTCCATTTCGCCGGCTCCAATTACCGTGACGCCAAACGGCTGGAGGAGATGCTTCATCTCCTCCAGCTTGCCTTTGTTGTGTGTGGCGACAAGCAGGCGGTCGCCGGCAAACTTACGTGTCATGCGCAGGCTGCCTTTTGCATCTCGGCCAGTTCAGCGGTGCCTTTGGTCGCCAAATCCATCAGGGTGTTCAATTGCTCACGGCTGAACATGGATCCTTCGGCGGACATCTGGACTTCGATCAACTGGCCCGATCCAGTCATGATGAAATTGCCATCGACGCCGGCTTCGGAATCCTCCGGGTAGTCGAGATCCAGGACAGGCTGGCCTGCATAGATACCGCAGGAAACGGCCGCGACGGGATCAACAAGCGGGTCTATCTTGACCTCACCTGTCTTCATCAGTTTGTTCACTGCAAGCCGCAATGCCACCCAACCACCGGTGATCGACGCACAGCGCGTGCCGCCGTCTGCCTGGAGGACATCGCAGTCGATGCTGATCTGCCGTTCGCCAAGCGCGACGCGGTCAACACCTGCGCGCAGGGCACGACCGATGAGGCGCTGGATTTCGACAGTGCGGCCACCCTGTTTGCCCATTGCGGCTTCACGGCGCATACGGGTGTTCGTGGCGCGGGGCAGCATCCCATATTCTGCGGTGACCCAGCCCAACCCGGTGCCTTTGATAAAGGGCGGAACGCGGTCCTCGATGGTTGCGGTACACAGCACATGGGTGTCGCCCATTTTGATAAGGCAGGACCCTTCGGCGTGTTTGGTGAAGCCTGTTTCGATGGAAACGGCGCGCATTTGGTTCAAGTCTCGTCCAGAGGGTCGCATGGGTCATCCTTTGTTTGCTTACCAATCGGGATAGCGCCCGCAGGGTTGACGATGCAAGCATGATTGACCTTTTGATGCTGCGCTCTTTAATGACAAGGGTAGGGGCGGGCGAAGCCTTGCGCAGAAACGGCAGCGACCACACATAGAGTGCGATGAACAGCAGTAGTGACATTCTGAAGGATATGAACGACCGGTCGCGGGACGTGTTCCGCGCTGTTGTGGAATCCTATCTTGAGACGGGAGATCCGGTTGGCAGCCGTACCCTGACGCGCTCCCTGAACGAGAAGGTAAGCGCCGCCACGGTGCGTAACGTGATGCAGGATCTGGAGCATCTGGGGTTGCTGAACAGTCCGCACACCAGTGCCGGGCGGGTGCCAACACAGGTCGGTTTGCGGATGTTTGTTGATGGTCTGTTGGAGGTCGGTGATCTCAATAATCAGGATCGTCAAAAAATTGATGAAACCATGGGCACGAATTCCGGGACCGGGTCCGCAGGTCTTGCAGGTATGTTGGATCGTGTCGGCTCCGCGCTATCAGGCGTGACACGGGGAGCATCTCTGGTGCTGACGCCCAAGCACGAGGCAGAGATCCGGCACATCGAATTCGTCACCCTGGCCCATGATCGCGCTCTGGTCGTGCTGGTGTTCTCAGACGGCCACGTGGAAAATCGTCTGTTCACGCCACCGCCGGGGCAAACGCCAAGTTCGATGCGGGAGGCGGCAAATTTTCTGAACGCTTTGATCGAAGGGCGCACATTGGGCGATGTGCGCGGTGCGATACAGGAAGAGATCAAGGCCCGTCAGCAGCAGATCGACGTTCTGGCCCGTGAAATGATCGAAAGCGGTCTGGCGGCCTGGGAGGATGAGGGCAGCGATACGGCGCGACTGATTGTGCGCGGCCGGGCGAATCTGCTGTCGGAAGGGGGGGCGGCTGAGGAGCTGGACCGGATCCGAAACCTGTTTGATGACCTCGAACGGAAGCGCGATATCGAGGAGTTTCTCCAGCTGACCGAGGATGGCGAAGGTGTGCGCATTTTTATCGGTTCGGAGAACAAACTTTTTTCACTTTCGGGTTCCTCTTTGGTGGTGTCTCCCTATATGAACGCGGATCGAAAGATCATTGGTGCGGTGGGTGTCATTGGCCCGACCCGCCTGAATTACGGCCGGATCGTGCCGATTGTGGACTATACGGCGCAACTGGTCGGGAAGCTTCTTTCCGACCGGACTTAGAGGTGAAATATGGCAGAGCCCAAGAACGACGATTTTTTGGACGACATCACAGAAGCCGAAGCGGAAGAGCTCTCTGCGCAGACTGAAGAATATGATGATGCTGCACTGGAATTGGACAGTCTGCGTGCCGAACGGGATGAACTGAAAGACCGTTTCATGCGCGCGCTGGCGGATGCGGAAAACGCCCGCAAGCGCGGCGACAAGGCGCGTCGCGAAGCTGAGCAATACGGTGGGTCCAAACTGGCACGTGACATGCTGCCGGTATACGATAACATGAAACGCGCGATTGAAGCGGCGACCGATGAGCAGCGTGAAGTTTCTGCAGCGCTGATCGAAGGCGTCGAGCTCACCATGCGGGCGCTGCTCGGCGTGTTTGAAAAACATGGTATGCAGGTGATCGCGCCGGAAGTGGGCGATAGATTCGACCCGCAGGTGCATGAAGCCATGTTCGAAGCTCCGGTTCCGGGAACCAAAGCCGGCGATATCATTCAGGTATCTGCCGAGGGGTTCATGCTGCACGACCGTCTTCTGCGCCCCGCGCAGGTTGGCGTGTCTTCGACACCGGCAGGTTGATACCGGCGGTCGTAGGCGGGCCTATGGCCCGTGCCTGCGGCGCGAGTATTTTTGGAAAGATGACAAGCGGCCCTTGGTGATCCAAGCTGGCCGCTTTTCTATGTCAGCTCGCGGCCTCCTTCAGGCGGTAGAGTGCCTCCAGCGCCTCTCTTGGTGAGAGATCGTCAGGGTGGATGTCGCCCAGGAGCTGTTCCAATTGTGACGGGCCTGCCGGAGCTTTCGGTTGCGGAGGCGGGGCGGCTGCAAACAGCGGCAAATCGTCGATCTGAATTTTGCCGGCGCCACTGCGGCTGCCTTCCTCCAGCATGTCGAGCACATCGCGGGCCCGGGTGACAACGCTTGCCGGGAGCCCTGCGAGCTGGGCCACCTGTACCCCGTAGGAGCGATCTGCTGCGCCTTTCTTCACTTCGTGAAGGAAGATCACATCGCCTTCCCATTCCTTGACTGAAACCGTGGCATTCTCGACGCCAGGCAATTTGCCGGCGAGCTGGGTCAGCTCGTGATAATGGGTGGCAAACAGCGCCCGGGCTCGGTTGACCTCATGCAGGTGTTCCAGTGTTGCCCAGGCAATCGAGAGGCCGTCATAGGTTGCGGTGCCGCGTCCGATTTCATCGAGGATCACCAGCGCCCGGTCATCCGCCTGATTGAGGATTGCTGCGGTTTCGACCATTTCCACCATAAAGGTTGACCGGCCCCGTGCGAGATCGTCAGAGGCACCGACACGGCTGAACAATTGGCTGATCAGCCCGATATGAGCGCTGTCGGCGGGTACATAGCTGCCGATTTGCGCGAGTATGGCGATCAAGGCATTCTGGCGCAGAAAGGTTGATTTGCCGGCCATATTCGGGCCGGTCAGCAACCAGATCGCGGCACCACCGTTGGCCGTGAGTGCACAGTCATTTGCCACAAATGAAGTTCCACCCTGCTGGCGCAGGGCCTGCTCCACAACTGGGTGCCGTCCACCGGTGATGTCAAAGGCTCGGGAGTTATCAACCGATGGTCGTTGCCAGTTCTCACCTAGGGCCAGATCGGCAAGCGCTGTAACAAGATCCAGTTCCGCCAACCCGCGCGCGGCAGCATTCAATCTCGCGGCATGGTCGAGAATAGCGCAGGAAAGCCTTGTATAGAGCCGTTTCTCTATTTCCAAGGCGAGGTTGCCCGCGTTCAGGATGCGTGTTTCGATCTCACTGAGTTCGACAGTGGTGAAACGCACCTGATTGGCGGTGGTCTGGCGATGAATATATGTCTCTGACAATGGGGCAGAGAGCATTTTCTCGGCATGGGTTGCCGTGGTTTCAATGAAGTAGCCCAGCACATTATTGTGCTTGATCTTCAACGAGGTGATACCGGTGTGGTCCGAGTATTTCTTTTGCAGGGCCGCAATGACGGACCGCCCTTCGTCGCGCAGGGTGCGGGCTTCGTCCAGATCGCTGTCGTAGCCTTCGGCAATGAAACCGCCGTCGCGCGCCAAAAGTGGCGGTTCTGCGATCAGCGCTGCGTCAAGGAGGGGGAGGAGATCATCAAACCCGGTCAGGCCAGCGAGTGCCTGCTGCAACAGCTCAGGCATCTCCATCGTCGCGCAGAGATTGGAAATCGCCTCCGCCTGGATCAGCGTATTGCGTACGGCGGCGAGGTCTCGGGGGCCGCCTCGCTCAAGCGCAAGGCGGGAGAGTGCCCGGTCAAGATCAGGTGTCTTGCGCAGGGTGGCCCGCAGAGATTGGCCCAGCTGCGTTTGCTCGACGATGAAGTCCAGAGACGCCAACCGCGCTCTGATCACGTCGAGATTGCGGGAGGGGCTGGACAGCCGTTGTTCGAGCAGACGCCCACCGGCGGGCGTCACCGTGCGATCAACCACTGAAAGCAATGAGCCTCTTCGCCCCCCGGTCATCGAGCGGGTGAGTTCCAGGCTGCGGCGGGTTGCGGCGTCAATCTGCACGACGCGGTCTTCGGCTTCCTGTACCGGTGGCTGGAGGAGGGGCAATTTGCCCTTCTGGGTGATATCAAGATAGTCGATCACCGCGCCCATCGCCGAAATCTCGGCGCGGTTGAAGGTGCCGTATGACTCAAGCGTAGAGACCTTGAACAGATCACAGATACGTTTCTCAGCGGCGCTGCTGTCGAAGCTGGACTTGGCCAATGGGGTCACGGGGATCTGGTGGTCGTCAGCTATGGGACGCAGATGATCCAGCGCTGGGCCATCAGCCACAATCAGTTCGGAAGGGGCCAGACGCGCCAGTTCGGGCGATAGTCGCACGGCCGCGACGGGCATCACGTGAAATGCACCCGTCGAGATATCGGCCCAGGCAAGCGCCGCCTGGTCGCGCAATTCGCAATAGGCGGTCAGAAAGTTATGACGACGCGCCTCCAGCAGGGAATCCTCGGTGATGGTGCCGGGTGTGACCAGTCGCACCACATCGCGTTTCACTACGGATTTGGACCCGCGTTTCTTGGCCTCTGCGGGGCTTTCGAGCTGTTCACCGACCGCCACACGAAAGCCTTTGCGGATCAGCGTCAACAGGTATCCCTCCGCCGCATGGACGGGCACGCCGCACATCGGGATATCCTCGCCTTCGTGTTTACCGCGTTTGGTCAGCGCAATGTCGAGCGCTTCGGCAGCGTTTACGGCATCGTCGAAGAACATCTCGTAGAAATCACCCATGCGGTAGAACAGGAGGGCATCCGGGTACTGCGCCTTGATGTCGAGGTATTGGGCCATCATCGGCGTGACTGTGGACAAAGTTCGGCTCCGTAAAATGGGGGATTTGGTTGGCGCGACCTTACAAATCAGGCGACTGCGACGAAAGGTGAAAACGCAACTTCGTTGAGATGATGCGCGTGCTGAGCTATGACGCTTGGGACAGTGAGAGGACACCCAAAGCCAATGCCCAAAGCCAAGATTACCAACGAAGAGGCGCTTGCCTTCCATCTGGAACCGACACCCGGAAAATGGGAGATCAACGCAACGGTCCCGATGACCACGCAGCGCGATTTGTCGCTGGCTTACTCGCCCGGTGTAGCTGTGCCCTGCGAGGCGATCGCCGCGAACCCGGAGACGGCTTATGATTATACGAACAAGGGCAACCTTGTGGCCGTGATCTCCAACGGGACCGCGGTGCTGGGTTTGGGAAATCTGGGTGCGCTTGGATCCAAACCGGTAATGGAGGGCAAGTCGGTCCTGTTCAAACGATTTGCGGATGTGAATTCCATCGACATCGAGTTGGACACCGAGGATCCGGATGAGTTCATCAAGGCGGTGCGCCTGATGGGGCCGACGTTTGGCGGGATCAATCTTGAGGATATCAAGGCGCCGGAGTGTTTCATTATCGAGCAGAAGCTCAAGGAAGAGATGGATATCCCGGTCTTCCATGATGATCAGCACGGTACCGCTGTGATCTGCGCGGCCGGCCTGATCAATGCACTGCATATCTCTGGCAAGAAAATCGAGGATGTGAAGATCGTCCTCAATGGTGCCGGAGCTGCCGGCATTGCCTGTATCGAGCTCCTGAAAGCTATGGGCGCGCGGCATGAGAACTGTATCGTCTGTGATACCAAGGGCGTGATTTATCAGGGGCGTACCGAGGGTATGAACCAGTGGAAGTCAGCCCACGCCGTCAAGACGGAACTGCGCTCCCTGGAAGAGGCCATGAAGGACGCGGATGTGTTCCTTGGCGTTTCTGTCAAAGGGGCGGTCACACAGGACATGGTAAAATCCATGGCCGACAATCCGGTGATTTTTGCGATGGCAAACCCGGATCCGGAGATTACACCGGAAGAAGCCCATGAAGTGCGCGTTGATGCTATCGTCGCCACAGGCCGATCAGACTACCCCAATCAGGTGAACAACGTGCTGGGGTTCCCATATCTGTTCCGCGGCGCACTGGATATTCATGCGCGCGCCATCAACGACGAGATGAAAATTGCCTGCGCCCATGCTCTGGCAGGTCTTGCGCGTGAGGATGTGCCGGATGAGGTGGCGCTGGCCTATGGGAAATCGCTGTCCTTTGGCCGTGACTACATCATCCCGACTCCCTTTGATCCGCGTTTGATCCATCGCATTCCGCCAGCAGTTGCCAAGGCTGGTATGGACACTGGTGTCGCGCGTCGGCCGATCATAGATATGGATGCCTATGAGCACGGCCTGCGTGGTCGGATGGATCCGACTCAGTCGATCCTTCGCGGATTGAACGCGCGTGCACGCGCAGCGCAATCGCGGATGATCTTTGCCGAAGGTGACGATCCCCGCGTCTTGCGTGCGGCGGTGATGTATCAACGCTCCGGCTTTGGTAAGGCGCTGGTTGTTGGACGCCCCGATGATGTGCGTAGCAAGCTGGAAACAGCCGGGCTGGGGGATGCGGTTCGTGAGTTGGAAATCGTGAACGCGGCCAATACTCAGCATTTCGAAACCTATAAGGACTTTCTTTATGAGCGGCTGAATCGCAAGGGGTTTGACCGTAAGGATGTTCACCGGCTGGTTGGCCGTGATCGCCATGTGTTCTCGGCCCTGATGCTTGCGCACGGGCATGGTGACGGCTTGGTCACCGGTGCGACGCGGAAGTCGGCGCATGTGCTGGACCAGATCAACCATGTGTTTGATGCGGATGCGACAAATGGATCGGCTGGTGTGACCGCACTGCTGCACAAGGGTCGTATCGTTCTGATCGGTGATACATTGGTGCATGAATGGCCGGATGAGAATGATCTCGCCAATATCGCCGAACATGCGGCCGGGGTGGCCCGTCATATGGGCCTGGAGCCACGGGTTGCGTTTGTGAGCTTCTCGACCTTTGGCTATCCGGTCTCCGAACGGGCCGAGAAAATGCACATCGCGCCGGCAGTTCTGGACAAGCGCGGCGTTGATTTTGAGTACGAAGGCGAAATGACGGTCGACGTGGCGCTGAACGCCAAGGCACAGGAGGCATATCCGTTCCAGCGTCTCACTGGTCCGGCCAATATCTTGATCGTGCCTGCGCGGCACTCTGCGTCGATCTCGGTCAAGTTGATGCAGGAAATGGGGGGCGCGACGGTTGTTGGTCCAATCCTGTCCGGTGTTGATAAACCGATCCAGATCTGCTCCACCACGTCGACTGCAAACGACATTCTGAACATGGCGGTTCTGGCTGCCTGCAACATCGGGTGATTTCATGGCTATCTGGAATTTGGGCTCAATCAACGCCGACATGATCTATGCGCTGCCTCACATGCCAGCTGCGGGGGAAACTCTTGCGGCGGAGGGGCTGGAGCAGTTCCTGGGCGGAAAGGGAGCAAATATGTCTGTGGCCGCCGCGCGCGCAGGCAGTCATGTCTGCCATCTTGGCGCGGTCGGACCGGACGGGGCCTGGGCCGCCACGCGGTTGTTGGAATATGGCGTCGACACGCGCCATATTGCGCAGCTGGAGGTGCCGACCGGTCATGCAATCATCGCGGTTGATCCGTCGGGCGAGAACCAGATTATCCTGTTTCCCGGGGCCAACCGTCAGATCGGCGAAGATCAGGTCGGCTCTGCGTTGTCAGAGGCGAGTGCGGGCGACATTTTGGTGATGCAGAACGAGACCAACATGCAGGCCGAGGCTGCACGAATGGGTCGCGATCTTGGCCTGAAGGTTGCCTATGCCGCCGCGCCTTTTGATGCAGAGGCAGTCCAGGCGGTCCTGCCGTATCTCGACTATCTGTTCCTGAACGAGGTCGAAGCTGAACAGCTGCGTGAAGCGACCGGCAAGACGCCCGAAGCGCTGGGCGTGTCAGATGTTATCGTGACTCTGGGGTCCAAGGGCGCGCGCCATTATGCGTGCGAGAGTGGTGAAACCCACGATGTTGCAGCGCATTCGGTTGTTCCGGTCGACACAACGGGTGCCGGAGATACTTTCACGGGGTATGTGCTCTCGGGATTGGACCGTGGCATGCCGATGGCGCAGGCCTTGGCGCAGGCCAGTCGCGCAGCTGCATTGATGGTCACCCGCAAAGGCACCGCCGATGTGATCCCCGACCTGAAAGAGGTGCAAGACGCAAGTTTCTGACCACAGTAATCAGTCAATATGAAAAAGGCGCGGGTTCCACCGCGCCTTTTTCGTGCAGTTATCCATGGTGCCGCACCTAGTGCTGCTTGGCAAAAGGCGCTGCGGCCCCCCATAGCTGCAATACCCTTGCATCGCGACCACAGGCCTGCCGATATCGCTTATACGCCTCCGATTGACGTTTGGGACCAAATCGCGTGAGCACCAGCCGGTTCCCTTTGTAATAATCCTGATGGTAGGCATCGGCGGGATAGAATGCCGTTGTGGGAAGGATCGGTGTGACGATGGCGTGACCGAGTTCTGCTTGCGCCTTGGCCTTGGCAGCCTCTGCGGCAGATTTCTGATCCGATCCAGAGACGAATATGGCCGTTCTGTAGCTGTCGCCGCGGTCGCAGAACTGACCACCGGCATCTGTCGGATCAACTGACCTCAGGAACATGGACAGCAGCTGCTGGCGCGTTACATTTTTGGGGTCAAACCGGATTTGAACCGCTTCGTAGTGACCGGTGCCGCCGGCGGTGACCTGTTTGTACGTAGGTGATGGCACGCTGCCGCCCGTGAAGCCGGATACTGCCGAGAGAACCCCTGGAACGCTTTCAAAATCGCTTTCCACGCACCAGAAGCAGCCACCCGCCACGGTCAGGGTTTCGACGTTCTGGGCATGGGCCTGATGACCTTTCAAGGCCACGGCCAGCACCATGAACAAGGTCAGTACGATTGGTCTAAGGGATTTGGTCGAACGCATCATGGCCTCCATCGTTGCTCTACTGTGGCTCAGGGCTCTTTCGGGCTCAATCACATGACATGGTTTGTCACAGCTTGGTGACGGGAAGTTACCGCTTGGAAATGGGATCCAATGCTTCTAGCGTGCGCCTCGCAGGAGGAGCAGATGACCAAGAAAATGAGTACGCACCAAGCGGAAGAAGATCAGCGCAACGAAGAGATCCTGATCTATCTGAACGGCGAGATTGTTCCGAAAGCTGACGCTAAGGTCAGCGTCTATGACAGCGGTTTCATGCTGGGTGACGGCGTTTGGGAGGGGCTGCGCCTCTATGATGGGACCTGGGCCTTCATAGATGAGCATCTGGACCGCCTGTTCGAGGCCGCAAAGGCGATTGATCTGGATATCGGCATGTCCCCTGATCAGGTCAAACAGGTCGTGCTGGACACGCAGAAAGCCAATGGTATGACCACAGATGCCCATGCGCGGCTGATGGTGACACGCGGCGTGAAAACTCGGCCTTTTCAACATCCCTCGCTGTCGCAGCAGGGACCGACCTTCACCATCATCATGGAGCATTCGCGCCCTCACCTGCCGCGCCCGATCCGGCTGGCAACCGTGCCACATCTGCGCGGACTGCCGATGACGCAGGATCCGAAGCTGAATTCGCATTCCAAGCTCAACTGCATCTTGGCCTGTATCGCAGCCGAGAAGGCGGGCGCCGACGAAGGGCTGATGCTGGACGCGAACGGCTTTGTGAACACGACGAACGCCTGCAATTTCTTTATCGTTCGCAAAGGTGAAGTTTGGACCTCGACCGGTGACTACTGCATGAACGGGATCACCCGACAGAAAGTGATCGACCTGTGCCGCGCCAACGACATCCCTGTCTTTGAGCGCAACTATTCACTGGTGGATACCTACGGCGCGGATGAGGCTTTCCTGACCGGAACCTTTGGTGCGCAGACGCCCGTGGGCGAGATCGATGGTCGCCAGATCGGTGAGGGTGCCATGGGGCCTGTGACCGAGCGGATCCGCTCGCTCTACAAGGATCTCATCGCGCGGGAGTGCGCCTGATGCGGATCGCGATGTGGTCAGGGCCGCGCAATCTGTCGACGGCAATGATGTATGCCTTTGGCAATCGCGGCGATTGCGCTGTGGTGGATGAACCTTTTTATGCGGCGTATCTGGCGAAAACGGGACTGGAGCACCCAATGCGCGCCGAGATCCTGGAGAGCCAGCCACAGGAGCCGGCGGCGGTCGTGGATTTGTTGCTGGGGCCGGTCCCGGCTGCAAAACCGTTTTTCTATCAGAAGCACATGACGCAGCATATGATCGAGGGCATACCCCGTGACTGGATGCGTGAGGTCACAAATGTGTTTCTGATCCGCCATCCGGCGCGGGTCATTGCCTCCTACGCGGAGAAACGGGAAAATCCGACGTTGGATGACATAGGGTTTCGCCAGCAGGCGGAATTGCTCGATCTGGTCCAGAGTTGGGGTCAGAGTCCGGTGGTTCTGGACAGCAACGATATTCGCAGAGATCCCGCGCAGATGCTGGAACGGCTCTGTGACAGGATCGAGATGCCGTTTTCCCCGAAGATGCTGTCATGGCCCATGGGCGGACACAAGGATGACGGCATCTGGGCAGCACATTGGTATGGATCTGTCTGGCAGTCGACGAAATTCGCAGGACCAGAAGGACCGTTGCCCGAGGTTCCGGATGAACTGCAACCGGTTCTGCAAGCGGCATTGCCCTATTACGAGCAGCTGCAAACGACAAAGATCTGACGGAAGGGAACCAGGGGGGCGCTGCCCCCTCGCGCCTGCGGCGCTTCACCCCCGGAGTATTTTTTGGAAAGATGACAGGCCGCAGGGCTGCGTCGTGATCAGCCGATCAGCTTGCCCAGTTTCATTGCCACCCCCATATCACCTGAAATTTTCAGTTTGCCCATCATCACGCCGGTCATCGGGTTCAGTTTTCCGGTGAGCAGCTTCTTCAGGTTTTCGGTACTGATGCGGATGGTGCAGTCGGTGTCACGGTTTTCTGTCGTGGCATCGCCATCTGCGAGAACGATGACGCCATCGTCGCCGCAATCGAATTTCAACGAACCGTCAAAGTTTTTCCCGGTCAGCCCGGCGCGGATACCATCCGCCAGCGGTTGAAGTGCCATCGTCTCCCCCTCGGTATCTTTGCGCCAAGGGTTAGGCATCCGTCTGTCAGCAGGCAAGGGTGACCAAAGGGGAGGTTACGTCAGCTTTCAAGACAGGCTGCTACGGGTGACCGGGCAGGGGGTTCCGTCGAAAAACGTCTCTAATACTTGTGAAAACACATCTGGTGCGCCAGGAACGGCAGCAAAGAGCGTCATTGATGAGCAGAGTTTCCTGGCGTCAGTTTCGCCGAGGATGGACGCGGCGCTGCGGTCTTTGTGGGTGAGCAGCAGCTCGCTCGCCTCGGTCAACCGTGCGTTCAGGACCGGATGGGCCAGATACGCGGTGGCCTCCGTCAGATCCTCGATCCCGTAGAGTTGCGCCATATGGGACTGGCCAAGGTCAGCAAGCTGGGGAAAGACGAACCACATCCAGTGGCTCGTCTTTTTACCGGCGGAGAGTTCGGCGCGGACATCGTTCCAAACGGTGTCCTGCGCCTCGACGAACATCTCCATCTCTTCGGTCAGATCGTCGTCTATATCATCTTCGATATCGACGCGGTCGCTCATTTCTTCAACCGGCGCTCGCGAGAGGCGAGAAGTTTCAGCCGCAGCGCGTTGAGCTGGATGAAGCCCGCTGCGTCCTTCTGATCATAGGCACCTGCGTCTTCCTCGAAGGTGACATGTGCTTCGGAGTAGAGCGAGTGATCTGACCAGCGGCCTACGGTGGATACGGAACCTTTGTACAGTTTAACACGTACGGTGCCGGTGACATGTTCCTGGCTGCGGTCGATGGCGGCTTGCAGCATTTCGCGCTCGGGCGAGTACCAGAAACCATTATAGATCAGCTCGGCATATTGCGGCATCAGCTGGTCTTTCAGGTGCATTGCGCCCCGGTCCATCGTGATGGATTCAATGCCGCGGTGGGCTTCGAGGAGGATGGTGCCACCCGGTGTCTCATAGATGCCGCGGGATTTCATGCCAACAAACCGGCCTTCGACCAGATCGAGACGACCGATGCCGTGCTTGCCGCCGTATTCGTTCAGTTTGGTGAGAATGGTCGCGGGTGACATTGCCTCGCCGTTGATGCTGACGGCGTCACCTTTTTCAAAGCCGATCTCGATGAATTCAGCTTCATTCGGAGCATCCTCCGGGTGGACGGTGCGCTGATAGACATAGTCAGGCGCTGCAACGGCGGGGTCTTCCAGCACCTTGCCTTCGGAGGAGGTGTGCAGAAGGTTCGCATCCACGGAGAAGGGGGCTTCGCCACGTTTGTCCTTGGCCACAGGGATCTGGTGCGCCTCTGCGAATTCTAGCAGACGGGTGCGCGAGGTCAGATCCCATTCGCGCCAGGGGGCGATCACCTTGATATCGGGGTTCAGCGCATAGGCCGCCAGTTCGAACCGGACCTGATCGTTGCCCTTGCCGGTGGCGCCATGAGCAACCGCATCGGCGCCGGTTGCCTCGGCAATCTCGACCAGACGCTTGGAGATCAGCGGACGCGCGATGGAGGTGCCCAGCAGGTAGAGGCCTTCATAGACGGCATTGGCGCGGAACATCGGGAAGACGAAGTCCCGCACGAATTCTTCCCGTACGTCTTCGATGTAGATGTTCTCTGGTTTGATGCCCAGCAGCTCTGCCTTCTGGCGGGCAGGTTCCAGTTCCTCACCCTGGCCGAGATCGGCGGTGAAGGTCACAACCTCACAACCGTATTCGGTCTGCAGCCATTTCAGAATGATTGACGTATCAAGGCCGCCGGAGTAGGCGAGGACAACTTTCTTGGGCGCGGACATGGGATTTCCTCTTGATCAGAACGCCAGCGGCCTATCCGGTTTTTGACAGAAGAGCAAGGTTTTCCCCATATCGGAACCGGAGTGTCCGCATAGTAGTCGCGTGCAACGATTGAGCAGTATTGGAGTTTGAATAAATGATTGGCTGGACGCTATTTCTACACTCGGTAAGCATGGTGCAGCGGAACGTCCCGCAGCTGATGCGGATCTTCCTTGTTCCCTCGCTGATTGCCATGGGGATTGCCTATTTGGCCATCGGTGGCTTGCTAGGCGATATTGGGCTTCAGGCGCGCGGGTTTGACCGCAACATGTTCCTTTCAGTTCTCTGGCGCATCGTTGGACTATGGCTTGTGATTGGCTTGATTGGCACGTGGACCGTGGTGGCCTGGCATCGCTACATTCTGCTGGAAGAGCATCCTCGCGGCTGGCTTCCAGCTTTGCATAAGGCGGAGATGGGCAACTATATCTTGGGTCTGATCAAGCTGTTTTTTATCGGAATGCTGTTCTTCTCTGTCCTGGCATTAATTGGGCCGGCCTTGATCCAGAGTCTCGGGATGCTTGGCCTATACCTGTTATTGGCCGCTGGCGCGCTGATTGCGATATTCATGTTCAGGTTTGCATTGGTCCTGCCGGCGGCGGCGCTTGGTAAGCCTATTGGTGTGAGCGAGTCATTGGCACTGACCACCGGTGCATTTGGTACGTTGTTTGTTCTTGGCCTCTGTCTTTTTGGTCTGCAGCTCGTGGCTGAACTGATCCTGTTCCTTGTGGCCGATGCTGTACTGATCGCGATGGTTCTTGAGATAGCGTTCTCTGTCGTGCTTGCGATCTTGAATATCAGTGCTCTCACGACGCTTTACGGCTACTACGTCGAGAAACGTGCGATCTGATCTGCGGTATTCTTCAGTATGCTTTGATCCTGCCCCCTTGTCTTGGGGGCGGGGTTGGGTCACTCAAGTGGCATGAGTGATTTTCAGACCCAGGCCCGGGCCGCCGAACAGGCCATGCGCGCGATTTTCCCTGCCACGCCGCTGCAGCGCAGCACGCTGCTGTCGGAACGGTTCGATGCGGATATCTACCTGAAACGAGAAGATCTGAGCCCGGTGCGGTCCTACAAGATCCGCGGTGCGTTTAATGCAATGCGTAAGCAGCTGGACCAGTCGCTGTTTGTCTGTGCGTCAGCTGGAAATCATGCGCAGGGCGTTGCCTTTATGTGCCGCGAGCTGGACAAGCGCGGGGTGATCTTTATGCCGGTGACCACCCCTCAGCAGAAGATCCAGAAGACCCGCATGTTTGGCGGCGACAACGTCGAAATCCATCTGGTTGGCGACTATTTTGACGACACACTGTCGGCAGCTCAGACTTGGTGTGCAACGGAAGGCGGGCATTTTCTGTCACCATTTGATGATGATGATGTCATCGAAGGCCAGAGCTCCATCGCGGTCGAAATCGAGGCTCAGCTGGGCGCCGTTCCCGATCATGTGATCCTGCCGGTGGGCGGTGGTGGCATGTCGTCGGGCGTGGCCCGCTGGTTCGGCGACAAGGTGCATTGTCTTTTTGCAGAACCCTCTGGCGGCGCATGTCTGAGGGCGGCGCTAACTGCTGGACACCCCGTAGCACTGGACCATGTCGACACATTCGTCGATGGCGCCGCAGTTGGCCGCATCGGTGAGCGGCCGTTCGAGGTGCTGAAACATGTGCCCCTGCCGGACGTCCTGTCGATTGCCGAAGATCGGATCTGCACGACCATCCTTGAGATGTTGAACGTCGAAGGTGTGGTTCTGGAACCGGCTGGGGCGCTGGCGATCGAGGCCTTGCGCGATGTACGCTCCTGGATCCGTGGCAAGACGGTGGTCTGTCTCACGTCGGGCGGCAACTTTGACTTCGAGCGGTTGCCAGAAGTGAAGGAACGAGCACAGCGCTATATGGGGTTGAAAAAGTATTTCCTTCTGCGCTTGCCGCAGCGACCCGGGGCACTGAAGGAGTTCCTGGGTATTCTGGGGCCAGAGGATGATATCGCCCGGTTCGAATATATGAAGAAATCAGCGCGCAACTTCGGTTCGGTTTTGATTGGTATAGAAACCAAGCGACCTGAGAATTTCGCTGATCTCTACGTCCGGTTGGATGCTGCCGGCTTTGCCTATACCGACATCACCAGCGATGAAACCCTGGCGCAATTCGTGATCTGAGGAGGTGCTGGCTCAGAGCTTGCTGCTCATGTCGCGCAGGAACTCTTCTTTTGATGCCTCATAGCTGGCGATGATCGTGGCTGTGTCCACATCCTTTGCCTCGCCCTGTGCCGAACGGCGCTCGCCTTCCTGACAGAGGCGGGAGAATTGAGAGAAGCCCAAATTAAGGGCGCTGCCTTTCAGGAAGTGCAGGTCCTGTTCCAAGGTGGTCAGATCCGGGGATCTCAGCTTTTCGATGACGCCTTCGACCTCTTCGAGGAAGATCTCGACAACTTCAGAGAAGTCCTCAGCGCCGACTTCCTCGTGCAGCTCCTTCGCGCGTGACCAATCAATCATCTTTGCAATCCTTGTTTTGATATCGCATTTTACGATTGCTTTACTTATAAACTCGTAAATCACCGTTTAACGCGAGGCTAGATCCATATTTCGCAAACTTCACTTCCTGTTAAGCGAAGAGCGCGATAGTGACTTGCGTTTAAGGTATCTTGCGCCGTTTTTTGTGGGGTTCACTCGGTGTTGCCAGACAGTTCGATCGAAATAAACCAAGAGGTTACGACCAATTCGATCCGCCGTGTCCTGGTGGTCGATGACAGCCGTCTGCAGCGACGAATCCTGGTGGCATCACTGAAGAAATGGGGATTCGACGTCGTCGAAGCTGAAAGCGGCGAGGTCGCGATGGAGATCTGCGAGAGCGATCCGCCAGATCTGATCCTCAGCGACTGGATGATGCCGGGAATGAATGGGCTGGAGTTCTGCCGGGCGTTCCGGGCCAAATCGCAGGATAACTACAGCTATTTCATCCTGCTGACCTCCAAGAGTGAAAAGAACGAGGTGGCGCAGGGGCTGGATGCCGGCGCGGATGATTTTCTGACCAAACCTGTCAGTTCGGACGAGCTGCGCGCCAGAATCTCTGCGGGTGAGCGTATCCTGCGGATGCAGCGAGAACTCTCAGAGAAGAACCGGATCGTCTCGGATACGCTGGATGAATTGCAGCGGGTCTATGATGCTATCGACAAGGATCTGATTCAGGCGCGCAAAATTCAGGAATCGCTGGTTCCAGAACTGTCGCGAAAATTCGGGTCATCCACTGTCAGCCTGCTCTTGAAACCCTGCGGTCATATCGGTGGTGATCTGGTTGGCATGTTTTCACCCGGGGTGAACCGGATTGGCTTTTACTCGGTCGATGTCTCCGGTCATGGCATTACGTCCGCAATGATGACGGCGCGACTTGGCGGCTATTTGTCGTCGACCTATTTCGATCAGAACGTCGGCATGGAGAAGCGATTCAACCGCTTCTACGCTCTTCGCCAACCTGAAGAAGTTGCAAGCCTGCTGAATGCCCGGCTGATCGCCGACACCGGGATCGAAGAGTATTTTACTATGGCCTATTGCATCGTCGATCTGCGCAGCGGCGTGTTGAAGATGGTGCAGGCCGGCCATCCGCACCCATTGCTGATCCGCAAGGATGGCAGCACAGAGTTCATCGGGAAGGGCGGCGTTCCTGTGGGGCTGGTGCCAGATATCACCTATTCCCAAGAAGATGTGGTGATGGAGAAGGGCGACAGGCTGCTGCTGTATTCGGACGGTTTTACTGAGGCGCGTTTGGAGAATGGCGAGATGCTCGAGGCCGAGGGATTGGTGGATCTGATCGGCAAGTGCAACTCGGATCAGACCGGCCAGGAATTCCTCGACGATCTCTACTGGAACCTGACACAGGTGATGTCGTCGCAATACGGTTTGGAGGATGATGTATCCGCCACCCTATTCGAATATGAAGGCCCGTAAGCTGAGCCTTCACCGGGTCGCTCGCCAATCTTCGGCCGATTTCTAGCTTTGTCCCATCCATCGCGCGATATATCCGGCAAAGTGGCGATCACCGGCATTGCCGAGCATCTCCTGCGCGACATCCGCTCGCATCCAGAGCGCTTCATGCAGTGGTTCGCTCGGGTCTGAGATCTGCCGGGCCGGGCGCGCAATATAGATATGGCAGAGTTTCTCAGCCCATAGATCATACTCCGGCATATAGGCAAACCGGCGGAATGCCCCCAGCTTGCGGGGGGAGGAAATGGTCCAGCCGGTCTCCTCCATCACCTCGCGGTGCAATGCAGGAATAGGTGATTCGCCCGGATCTATGCCGCCTCCGGGCAGCTGAATATCCGGGCTTGGATCCGGCTGACAGGTCACCAGAAGCTTGCCATTTCGCGGCAAGAGAGCGTAGACGCCGGGCCTGCGCCGGTATCTTTTCGATTTATCCGGCGTATCGCCAAAACGTCTGATCACGGCGCTGACCTCTTCACTCTGATGGTGTAAACCCTATATAGGCCCGATATGCCAATCCACGGCGCGTAAGGAAACCCCATGACACTTGTATCGAAAATCGCGTGGGACGATACCGTCCTGCCCTTCCAGCTTGACGTATCGGACATGCGCGGCCGCGTTGCGCGGCTGGACGGTGTGTTGGATGGTATTCTGAAGCAGCATAATTACCCACCTGTCGTCGAGGCGCTGGTGGCCGAGATGGCATTGCTGACGGCTTTGATTGGTCAGACAGTCAAATTGCAATGGAAACTGTCCTTGCAGGTGCAGTCCAAAGGTGCGGTGAGGATGATCGCGACCGACTACTATGCCCCCCAGGCAGAAGGCGAGCCGGCCCGGATCCGCGCCTATGCCAGCTATGATGAAACACGGCTGACGGATGGCGCCCCCTTTGATCAGGTGGGTGAAGGGTATTTTGCGATTCTTGTCGATCAGGGTGAAGGGATGAAACCCTATCAGGGGATCACCCCTCTGGCGGGCGGGTCGCTGGCCGCCTGTGCCGAAGCCTATTTCGCCCAGTCCGAGCAGCTGCCAACGCGGTTCTCGCTCAGCTTTGGCCGTTCCGCCGAGCCGGGTGTGCCGGAGCACTGGCGGGCCGGGGGGATTATGCTGCAGCAGATGCCAAAGGCGTCTCCGTTTGTTGCCGATGGTACCGGCTCTGGCGATACGCTGGTGGCTGAAGATCTGGTGAACGGCGAAGAGGGCGAGAACTGGAACCGTGTGATGCACCTGCTTGCGACCGTCGAAGACATGGAGCTGATCGGCCCATCGGTAACGCCGACAGATCTGCTCCTGCGATTGTTTCACGAGGAACAACCGCGGGTTTTCGATGCCCAACAAGTCAAATTCGGATGTACATGTTCCACCGAGCGGGTACGCGCAAGCCTGTCGATCTACTCCGCCAAGGACATCGCAACGATGACCACTGACCAAGGCCGCGTGACAGCCGATTGCCAGTTCTGTGGCGCCCATTATGATCTTGATCCGGCGACGCTGGGGTTTGAGGCCGATAAAACGGATGAGGCAGAGGGCGATAGTGCCTGATCTGCGAGAAAAGCTGACCGCTGCGCTGGGCGCTGAGGGGGGAGGGTCATCCGATTTTGATCTGAACCCGGACGTCGTTCTGCCTGTTGATCGTAAATTGCGACCGGCAGGCGTTCTGGTGGCGATCAGCATCGCTGAGGGCGTGCCGCAGGTCATCCTGACAAAACGCTCATCGGCGTTGAAACATCATCCCGGCCAGATCGCTTTTGCCGGTGGGAAGCAGGACGCAAGTGATGCAAGCGTGACCGATGCCGCCCTGCGTGAAGCATGGGAAGAGATCGGGCTGCCGAGTGATCTTCCGCAGATTGTCGGTCAGCTACCTGCGCATGAAACTGTCACCGGGTTCATGGTGACGCCGGTGGTGGCCCTGATTGATCAGACCTTTGATATCAAGGCCGAAGCTGGCGAGGTTGCCGAGGTTTTCAGTGTCCCACTCTCACATCTCTGCGATCCGTCTCGCTATCAGATCCAGTCGCGTCGCTGGCGTGGGGTGCGGCGGAACTACTTCGCTGTTCCATACGGTCCCTATTACATTTGGGGCGCAACCGCGCGAATGCTGCGCGGCCTCGCCGACCGGATGCAGTCATGAGATATCTGACCGCGCCCTGGCTTGATGATCCGGCTGTCCAGCGCGTCTGCGAGGTGCTGACCGAGGGCGGTGCGGAGGTCTATTTCGTCGGCGGATGTGTGCGAAATGCGCTATTGGGCGCGCCGGTTTCAGATCTCGACCTGTCCACTAACGCGCTGCCGCAACAGGTTATCGAACTGGCCGACAAGGCCGGCATCAAAGCCATACCAACAGGTATCGATCACGGCACTGTAACACTGGTGCATCGCGGTACGCCCTATGAGATCACCACCTTTCGTCGTGACGTTGCTACCGACGGTCGTCGCGCTGTCGTCGCATTTGCGGATCGTATCGAGGAGGATGCGGCGCGACGCGACTTTACCATGAATGCGCTTTACGCTCGCCCGGATGGGGAACTGGTTGATCCCCTGAACGGTCTTCCGGATCTGCGCGCGGGGATTGTTCGGTTCATCGGCATTGCCGAACACCGCATTCGCGAGGACTATCTGCGCTCGCTTCGGTATTTCAGATTCCACGCCTGGTACGGAGATTTGGATGCTGGGTTTGATCCGGACGCCCTGTCGGCGATCGCGAGCAACCTGAATGGCATCGCAACCCTATCGCGTGAGCGTGTCGGAAGTGAGATCCTGAAGCTTCTTGCAGCCCCCGATCCGGCGCCGGCGATTGCGATTATGCGGCAAATCGGATTGCTCGCATTGATTCTGCCGGGCAGCGATGATCGCGCCCTGGCACCGTTGATCCATCTGGAAGAGGGGTCCGCCCCCGATCCCATTCGCCGTCTTGCAGCGCTCGGCGGTAGCGCTCCGGGCGAGGTTCTGAGGTTGAGCAAATCTCAGGCCGCCGAGATACGCTTGCTTCGCAAAGAAGTTGAAGGAACCCAAAGTCCGGCTGCCCTTGCCTATTATCATGGGGCGGCCATCGCCCGCAGCGTGATCCTGTTGCGATCTGCCCTGCTTGAGATGCCGATTTCGCCTGATTTAGAGACTGAAATCAATCTTGGCGCGTCCGCCGTATTCCCCGTGTCGGCGCAGGATCTGATGCCTGAACTCCAGGGGCCTGCTCTTGGCGCGGAGCTCAACTCCTTGCGTGATAAATGGATCAGATCCGGGTTTGCCCTGACGCGGAAAGAGCTGCTGGGACTGGCCTGAAGCGCACGTGCTGATTGTCGTGCGTCGCCCACCGCGTCAAAAGGGGTGACAGAGTGGAATTTTTTTCCTACCCATATGGGACCATCTTATGACGGGAGGAATACGCATGTATCACGGGATCTGGCGCAATTAACGCCTGACCTGTCCGACGTCTGTCGGAGGGGCCACGGCGATGGCCTTTGTTCGCATGACTATTCCATATGCTCAATTATTGGAGCACCCGCATGTTTCGTTTCTTCGAAAACCTTATCGACCCCTATTGTGATTACCCGGAAACCGACACTCCGCCACGGCGACTGTGGCCGTTCCTGAAAGATTATTCGCAGCCCTTCAAAAAGGTCTTTGCGGCCACCGCGTTTATGTCGGTCATCGTCGCAGCCGTTGAAATCGGTCTGATCCATTACATGGGACGGGTTGTGGACCTGTTGTCCGGTGAACCGGCCGATGTCTGGCAGGCTCACGGGACAGAGTTGATCCTGCTGGCTGTATTTATCCTGACCATTCGGCCGCTGCTGCAGCTACTGGATGTGCTGTTGCTGAATAACGCTATCCTTCCAAACTTCGGGACTTTGATCCGCTGGCGTTCACATAAGCATGTATTGCGGCAATCGGTTGGCTGGTTTGAGAATGATTTTGCCGGGCGGATCGCAAACCGGATAATGCAGACACCGCCTGCCGCTGGTGAGGTGGTGTTTCAGGTCTTTGATGCGATCACATTCGCATTGGCCTATCTGGCTGGCGCGGCTCTGTTGCTGTGGTTGGCGGACATGCGGCTGATGATGCCCCTGCTGGTATGGTTTGCGCTTTATGCGATGCTGATCCGCTGGACAGTGCGCCGCGTCGGGCCAGCCAGCCAGGCCGCCTCCGACGCCCGATCCACGGTGACCGGTCGGGTTGTTGACAGCTATTCCAACATTC
Source organism: Phaeobacter sp. JH20_34 (assembly GCF_048056095.1). Classification (NCBI taxonomy): domain Bacteria; kingdom Pseudomonadati; phylum Pseudomonadota; class Alphaproteobacteria; order Rhodobacterales; family Roseobacteraceae; genus Phaeobacter; species Phaeobacter sp. JH20_34. The sequence continues at coordinate 323,167 of NZ_JAYMWT010000011.1, forward strand.
ATTCGGTCAAGATGTTCGCCCATCACGATACCGAACTGACCTATGCCAAAGAGGCGATTGAGCGTACGCGCAAGACGTTCCAGGCGGAGATGCGGCTCTATACAATCATGGATGCCGCATTGGTGACGCTGAATGGCCTGCTGATCGTTGGGGTGGTCGGTTGGGCGATCCTGCTGTGGATGCAGGGGCAGGCTTCGGTCGGGGTTGTTGCCTCTGCTACGGCGCTGACCCTGCGTCTCAATGCTATGACCGGGTGGATCATGTGGGCGCTGACCACGTTTTTCCGGCAGCTTGGTGTCGTGGCCGAGGGGATGGAAACCATTGCCCAGCCGATTGATCTGGTGGATGCAGCTGATGCCAAGCCGCTTGATTTACGCGATGGGGAGATGGAGCTCCGGCAGCTGTCCCATCATTACGGGCGCGGCTCTGGCGGTCTGGATCAGGTCAGTCTGACCATTCGTCCGGGAGAGAAAATCGGCCTGATCGGGCGGTCTGGTGCCGGGAAATCGACCTTGGTGAAACTGCTGTTGCGGTTCTACGATCCCGAGGGCGGGCAGATCCTGATCGACGGGCAAGATATCCGTACCGTCACACAGGACAGTCTGCGCGCCCAGATTGGGATGGTGCAGCAGGACAGTGCCCTATTGCACCGATCGGTGCGAGACAACCTGCTCTATGGTCGGCCTGACGCCAGCGAGGCCGAGATGATCGAGGCCGCAAAGCAAGCGCGGGCGCATGAGTTCATCCTTGACCTAGAGGATCCCGAAGGCCGCAGGGGCTACGATGCGCATGTCGGTGAACGGGGCGTGAAGCTCTCAGGCGGGCAACGTCAGCGAGTGACACTGGCTCGGGTAATCCTGAAGGATGCACCTATCTTGATTCTGGATGAGGCGACATCGGCGCTGGACTCAGAGGTTGAGGCCGAAATCCAGCAAACGCTATACGGGATGATGCAAGGCAAGACGGTGATAGCGATTGCCCACCGTCTGTCCACCATCGCCCAGATGGACCGTATTCTGGTTCTGGATGACGGTCGTATTGTCGAGGAGGGCGCCCATGACGTGCTTTTGCGGTCAGAGGGCCTATATGCCCAGTTCTGGGCGCGGCAATCCGGCGGCTTCCTGAACATTGAGGCAGCAGAATGAAACTGGGCAATCTGATCGACGCATTTCAACCGGCCGACGGCGCCCCACCAGATCAGTTGGGGCGCTTTTTGCGATGGTGTCTGTCCGGCGCCTGGCCAATGCTCACGGTGGCTGCGGTCTTTTCGGCGCTCGCCGGGGGAATGGAGGCGGTCACGGCTTATATTCTGGGTCTGGTGATAGATACGGCGATAGCCAGCGGGCCGGACCGGTTCTTCTCGGCAGGTAATCTGGTGATACTTGCCGGTGCGTTGGGTTTCTTCCTGTTGTTGCGGCCGATCCTTTTTGGCCTCTCTGCGGCGTCCAACGCAATTATTGTGCAGCCGAACGTCAATCCGCTGGTGCTGTCCCGTCTCAATCGTTGGACAATGGGGCAATCGGTGCGTTTCTTCGATGATGATTTTGCAGGTCGCATCGCACAGAAGCAGATGCAGACTGCCAATGCGGTGACGTCGGTCGCGGTTGAGGTGATCAATGTCGTCGCCTTCGCGCTGGCATCACTGCTTGGCGCGCTGGCATTGCTAGGGGCGATTGACTGGCGGATCACTGGATTGTTCGTGGTTTGGCTGGTCGGGTATTTTGCCACAATCCGTTGGTTTCTGCCGCGCATCAGAAAGCGGTCTGCGGCCCGGGCTGGCGCGCGGGCTATGGTTACCGGGCAGGTGGTCGATACGATCACCAACATCAAGACGGTGAAGCTGTTCGCCCATGCCGATTTTGAAGAACGGACGGCACAGGATTCGATGGCCGATTTCCGTAACAAGGCGCTTCATTTCGGCTATCTGTCGGCGACCTTCCGGTTCTGTCTGATGACTCTGGCAGGAGTGCTGCCTGTCCTGCTGATTGGTGCTACGCTTGTGTTGTGGCGGGACGGGATGGCGACCGAAGGTGATATCGTTGCGGCGGGCGCGGTGTCGGTGAGGATCGCGCAGATGACGGGTTGGGTCAGCTTTACTCTGATGGCGATCTACTCCAACATTGGCGAAATCGAAAACGGCATGAAGACGCTAACGCGTCCTGACCGGGTTGAGGATCAAGACACCGCCAAGACGCTGCGGACCAAAGGTGGACGCATTGAATTCCGAAATGTCGGCTTTGCCTATGGGCGCGATGTCGGCGGTATTCAGGATGTTTCCCTGACAATTGAACCGGGTGAAAAACTGGGGATTGTCGGGGCTTCCGGCGCGGGGAAATCCACGCTCGTGTCGCTTCTGTTGCGCCTCTACGACGGGGAAAACGGCCAAATCCTGATCGATGGGACAAACGTTTCAGAGGTGACGCAGAACTCGCTGCGCAGCCAGATCGGCATGGTCACGCAGGAAACCGCAATGTTCAATCGCTCGGCGCGCGACAATATCCTTTACGGTCGGCCGGACGCCAGCGAACTGGAGCTTATTGCCGCCGCTAAAAAGGCGGAGGCTCATGAATTCATTCTTGACCTGGAGGATGCACAGGGCCGCAGCGGCTTTGATGCCCATCTCGGCGAACGGGGTGTGAAACTGTCCGGCGGCCAGCGTCAGCGGATCGCGCTGGCCCGAGCCATTCTGAAGGATGCACCCATTCTGGTTCTGGATGAGGCGACCTCGGCGCTCGACTCCGAGGTGGAGGCGGCGATTCAGTCGGCGCTGGAGCGGGTCATGCAGGGCAAGACGGTTCTGGCCATCGCACACCGCCTGTCGACGCTGAGTGAAATGGATCGGATCATCGTCATGGATCAAGGTCGGATTGCGGAGGTGGGCACCCATGATGCACTGCTGAAGCAAGGCGGTCTTTACGCGAAGTTCTGGTCGCGGCAATCCGGCGGCTTCATTCGGACCGAAGGCGATGATGATGAGGTCGATCCGATCACTCGACGATCGTGGGATGCGGCGGAATAGGAAGTGCTGAGCGCCCGTACAAAGGTCGTTCACACGCAGACTGCGCATTTTTCTTTTGCGCGGGCCAGTCGCAGGGTATGCAGCGGCCATGACACATGCAGCTAGAACCACAGCCACAATCATTCGTCTTGGCCATCAGGGGGACGGAGTCGCCGAGGGCCCGCTTTTTGCGCCGCGCACCCTGCCGGGAGAGACCGTCAGCGGTATTCGCGACGGGCACCAGCTCACGGATATCCGCATCGAGAACCCGTCAGAGGCACGCGTCCAGGCGCCTTGTCGGCATTATAAATCCTGTGGTGGCTGTCAGCTGCAACATGCGACAGATGATTTTGTCGCGGGCTGGAAGGTCGATATTGTGCGCAATGCGCTGGCTGCCCAGGGGATTGAGACGGCGTTTCGCCCGATCCACACCTCACCGCCACAATCGCGCCGTCGCGCCACGCTGTCAGTGCGCCGAACCAAGAAAGGGGCGATGGCTGGATTCCATGGCCGCGCGTCCGGGGTGATTACCGAGATACCCGATTGCCAGTTGCTGGCACCACAGCTTCTGGCTGCTGTGCCGATGGCGGAGGCACTGGCCATGGCTGGCGCTAGCCGCAAGGCACCGCTTTCGGTGACGGTGACCCTCTCGGAGGTTGGCGTTGATGTACTGGTGACCAACGGCAAGCCGCTGGATGGCGCGCTTCGGATCGCGTTGGCGCAGGTGGTCGACGCGCATCGTATTGCAAGGCTGACCTGGGAGGATGAGCTGATCGGTATGGAACAGCCGCCAACTCAACCCTTTGGTCCGGCACATGTCTGCCCGCCGCCGGGTGCCTTTCTACAGGCTACCCGTGATGGCGAGGCGGCCTTGCTCGCGGCGGTCGAGGAGGTTGTCGCGGGGGCAAAACGTCTCGTCGACCTATTTGCCGGCTGCGGGACTTTTTCGCTGCCACTGGCGAAAAACGCTGAGGTCCACGCTGTCGAGGGTGAAAGCGCCATGTTGCGCGCATTGGATGCCGGTTGGCGGCAGGCCAAAGGCTTGAAGAAAGTCACCACCGAGACCCGCGATCTGTTTCGCAACCCGTTGCTGCCGGAGGATCTGAATCCGTTTGGAACGGAGTTTGACGCTGCAGTGATTGACCCGCCGCGCGCTGGTGCTGAGGCCCAGGCCACTCAGCTGGTTGCAGCACGTACGAAACGGGTTGCCTATGTTTCCTGCAATCCTGTCACCTTTGCCCGTGATGCGAAGATTTTGACCGATGGCGGCTATCGGCTGGATTGGGTACAGGTGGTCGATCAATTCCGCTGGTCCTCGCATACGGAACTCGCGGCCAGCTTTTCGTACGTGGGGTAGAACCGGTGAGCATCAGTGCAAAACAAACCCTGAACAAGCGGCTTGGCGATCTTATCGCCAGTGATCGTTTTGGCAACTTCATCACTGTGGTGATTCTGATCAATGCCGTGACGCTGGGAATGGAGACATCTGATACGATCATGTCCCGGTTCGGGACGATCGTTCTGTTTGTCGATCAGCTGTGCCTGGGGATTTTTGTCGTTGAACTGCTGGCAAAACTCTGGGTACAGCGGCTGCGGTTTTTCCTGCGCGGCTGGAACATCTTTGACTTTGTGATCGTCAGCATCGCCTTTCTTCCTGGGGCGCAGGGGATGTCCGTCCTGCGGGCGCTGCGCATATTGCGGGTGTTGCGCGTCATCTCCGTTGCGCCGCGGCTGCGCCGGGTGGTTGAGGGTTTCATTACTGCGCTACCGGGCATGGGCTCAGTCTTCCTGCTGATGGCTATCATCTTCTACATCGGCTCCGTCATCGCGACGAAACTCTTCGCGGACAGTTTCCCGGAATGGTTCGGTAATCTCGCGCTGAGCGCATATTCCCTGTTCCAGATCATGACTTTGGAAAGCTGGTCCATGGGCATCGTACGCCCTGTCATGGAGATCTACCCCTATGCCTGGGCGTTCTTCGTGCCGTTTATCATGGTCACCACCTTTGCGGTTGTGAACCTCTTGGTCGGCCTGATCGTGAATTCGATGCAGGATGCCCATCACGAGGAAGAGGGCGAACGCACGGACGCTTATCGGGATCTGGTTCTGGCTCGGCTGGAGGCAATCGAGCAGCAAATCGCGACGCTGCAACCGCCGCACGAGAAGAAGTGATTTTGAATTTTCCACCGAAGATAGTAGTTGGAAAATGAGGCAAATCAGGCAGAGACCTAGAATAATGGATAGACGTACATTCGGATTGGGCGCCGCGGCGACCCTTGGGCTGGCGGGCTGTAGCTCCGGCCCCAGCAAATTCCGCAGTTATTATGGCCCCGAGGTAACCTCGGTTGTTGTCAATAAGGGCGCCCGCAAGGTCTATCTTCTGCACAATGAGGATATTCTGCGCGAATATGAAATGGAGCTGGGTTTCGCACCGCAGGGCCACAAGCAGATCGAGGGCGATGGCAAAACTCCCGAAGGCACCTATCTGATCGACCGGCGCAATCCCAACAGTCGTTATCACCTCTCCATCGGGATCTCTTACCCCAACGCACAGGACCGGGCAAAGGCGGCGGCAATGGGCAAGAAACCGGGTGGCGAGATTTTCATTCACGGTGAGCCAAACAACCCCAAGGAACGCAAACGCGCTGCGCGGGTGGATGACTGGACTGCGGGCTGCATTGCGGTCAGCAACGATGAGATCGAAGAGATCTATGCGATGGTGCGCGACGGTACGTTGATTACCCTGCGTCCCTGATCGTCTGCACTGTAACCGTGCCAGCGCTGATCGTCTCGTGATAGAAAAGGCCCGATTGCCATGCAGCGATCGGGCCTTCTTCGTTCAGGTAAAGATTAGATCGGCGCGCTTAGCTACCCATGACCAGGGTCCACCAGATCTTGCCATTGGATTCCTGGAACCAGGAGAAGCCCATGGTGCGCGCTTTGGCGTCCATGATGACCGCACGGGTGGCCGGTTGTTCCATCCAGGCTGTAAGCGTCTGCAACTCGGTCTCATATGTTTCCGAAATCGTCTCGCCGATCATTGTGCCGGTGAAACCAGTGCGGGCAACGCGGTCGAGCGGGGAAGAGCCGTCGGAGCCAAAATGCCACGGACGGTTCTGGACCGACATGTCGCGCGAATGGGTTGCGGCCGCAGCGGTCAGCTGGGGGTTCAGCTGGACAATCGGCTTGCCTGCCGCTTCGCGAAGGGCGTTGACCGAGTCGAGCATCCGCAGCTGTACTTTGTCGGCGTTACGGATCCGGTAAACGCTGCCGCCTGTGCTGCCATCAGGTGCAGGGGCACAGGCTGCGACAAGGGTCATCAGCCCGGCGATAAGGATCAGAAATACACGTGTCATACTACACCTTGCTTCGTTGACTGGGGCTGCAATAGCCCGGCTGTGACATAGGCGCAAACATGTCAGCGGTGAATTGACCGTCGCGGGATTGTTTGATTTGCGACTGAGGCATTCGCGCCATAAGATACGGCATAACGAATGCATATCTCCGCAGTTTGGAAAAGTCATGACCCGCAGCCCCTTCGAATCCTTCTCTAGACGGCAATTTCTCGCCGGTTCCGTTTCTGTCGGCGCATCGCTGGTTGGCGGCGGTCTTGCCAGCGACGTCTGGGCACAGGATGCCACGGACACGACCGCGGAGGGTTTTGACCCGCTGCGCCCGCCGCCGGAGCCCGAGGCGCCGGTTCAGCGTAACATCTCGGCGTTCCGGTCCAAGGACTGGCGGCCCTATTTCGACAATCTGCGCAATGGAGCCGTGCTGGTGGATATCGACAGCCGCGCCCTGCATTTCTGGTCGGAAGACCAGAGCACCTACAAGCTATATCCCTCGTCCGTGCCGCTCTCTGATGATCTGACGCGCCGCGGCCGGACCCAGATTATCCGCAAGGTCGATGGGCCTGGCTGGGCGCCGACTCCGAACATGCGCAAGCGCAACCCGGAGTGGCCTGCCTATATCCCGCCGGGGCCGGACAATCCGCTTGGAACCCATGCTTTGTATCTCAGCTGGAAGTATTACCGAATCCACGGCACGCATGACACGCGCAAGATCGGGCGCAGGTCTTCAAACGGCTGTATCGGCCTTTATAACGAGCATATTTCGCAGCTGTTTGCGCTAACGAAAGTGGGCACTCAAGTGTTGCTAATTTGACGACATCGGCCCATTCCAGAGGCCGAATCATGCAACAAGCAATTGCAATGTCGCGATTTTGCTGATTAGAAAAATATCACGAGGTAAGTCTTGGGCGCGTGGTTCGGGTGGACTGAACTGCGCATATTTTTGGAGGTTAACATGAAAAAACTCGTTATCGCTGCTGCTCTGACTGCTGCTGCTTCGACCGCTTCCGCGGGCAACCTGGCTGAGCCGATTGTTGAGCCGACGGTTATTGTTGAGCAGACCGAAAGCTCCTCCAGCGGCATCCTTCTGCCGCTGCTGCTGCTGGTTCTGGTTGGCGCAGCTGTTGCAAGCAACTAATTGCTTGTCTCAGAACGGTAAGAAAGGCGGTGGATTTTCCACCGCCTTTTTTCATGTCTCCCGACCTGACATGGGCCGGGGAATGCAATTTTGGTTCAGGGTGGCTCAACCGTCGTGAACTTCGGACAGAATGCTGTTCATCGATGCGAGAATCACCTCGATTCCCTCTGCATCAATCGTCAGCGGGGGGCGAATTTTCAGAATGTTGTCCTTTGGCCCTTCGCTACCGATCAGGATGCGATGATCGCGCATGCGGTTCTTCACATAGGCGCAGATATCCGTCGCTTCTGATCCGTCGTTGCGGATCAGTTCGACACCGATAAATAATCCCATGCCGCGCACATCCCCGATCGACTGATAACGGGATTGCAGTTCGCGCAGGCCTTCGATCAGTTCGGCCCCACGCACCCGCGCATTCTCCTGTAACCCTTCCTCATCGACGATATTCAGCACTTCGGTACCGATGCGGCACGACAGGGTGGAACCGCCAAAGGTCGAGAAGAACTCAGGCCCCTGTGCAAAGCTGTCCGCGATGGCGCGGGTTGTTACCAGCACACCCAGGGGATGGCCGTTGCCGATTGGTTTACCGAGTACCACGATATCGGGGCTGGCCCCTTGGTGTTCAAAGCCAAAGTAGTAGTCACCAAGGCGTCCTAGACCGGTTTGAACCTCATCGGCGATACAGATACCACCTGCGGCGCGGATCTTGTCATAGACGGCGGGCAGATAGCCCTTTGGCGGAATGATCTGACCGCCGACAGACGGGAAGGTCTCGGCAATGAAGCCAGCCACCCCATGACCGGTTGCACGCAGTTTTTCGATGGCCGGATCCACTAGGTCCGCGTATTTCTGCGCGCGGTCTGCGTCATCACGCCGATAAGATCCGCGATATTCATCGGCAACTTCGACCAACTGCACCCAGTCAGACGGGCCCACGCCACCCTTTGCATTGAACTTATAGGCGGAAACGTCAATCACGCCAGTGGTGTTGCCGTGATAGCCATGATCGGGCGTTACCATCCCCTTGGCACCTGTGTGCGCCCGTGCGAGGCGCAGGGCCAGCTCATTCGCTTCGGTGCCGGAATTGACGAAGAAGCAGACCTCCAGATGGTTGGGCATCTTTGACAGCACCTTTTCCGCAAAGGTGGTTTGTGCCGGGTGCAGATACCGGGTGTTGGAGTTCATGCGTTTCAACTGATCGGCAGCAACCGCCTGAACGCGGGGATGCGCGTGGCCTACATGCGGCACGTTGTTATAGGCATCGAGATAGGGGCGGCCCATTTCGTCAAACAGATGATGTTTCCACCCACGCAGCAGCATGACCGGATCGCTGTAGGTCAGGCTGAGATTGCTGCCGAAATGTGCTTTTCGATCCGCCAAAACCCGGCGCTTGTCAGTCGGTTCATATCCGGTTTTCTCCGCAGGCAGGTTCAGTAACGGTGCAGGGTTTGGGCAAAGTGCGTTCCACAGCAAGAGGTCGTCAGGATCCGCCACTCCGGGCCAGTCTGCCTCAATTCCCTTGGTCGATAGCGCCAGTTGGAAATGCACATGTGGAGCCCAGCCGCCGTTCTCAGTTGCATCGCCGAGCTGGCAGAACGGCGCGCCCTTGGCGACCGGGTCGCCAACCGAAAGCTGAGTACAGCAGTCAGGGTCAAGATGACCGTAGAGCGTATAAAATTCTTCTCCGGTGTCGGTATGGTGTTTCAGGATGACAACACCGCCGTAGTCCAGATGAGCATCGCGGTTCTCCACCGCCACGACCTCACCCTCCAGGGGGGCGTAGAGCGTCTGACCGGCGGGGGCAAAAACATCCACTGCGAGATGGACGGTACGCCGGTCGCTGGCTTTATACGCGCCTTTGCGGAAGGCTGGGGCAGTATAGATCAGCCGTGGTTCGTTGTAATATCCAAGCCACCAGTCGGCACCGTTTTCGCCGGAAAACTCTCGCCCGACTTCGGCAGCCTCGGCCAGCGGCATATCAAAAGGGTTCTGCGGCCAGGTTGATGTCTCGACCGAGAGAGACCCCATCGGCAGACCCGTCAAATCGCGTCCCATCAGAGGAGCGAACTCACCGGAATATTTCTCTAGATAGGCAATAACCCGGTCGGCACCATCGACCACCGAAAGGCCGCAGGTCGCTCTCAGCCGGGACGAAATCAGGGCCGGATGCTCACTTGGTTTCTCCAGAAAACGCCATGCAGGACCCTGCGATATGGTCACATAGGGGTCATCGGGATTGTCTTTGGCCACCAGTGTGGAATTGACGACGCTGACGGCCAGACGCATCCGCAGCAGAGGCCAGAGAAGATCTAGTTCGGTCTCGGTCAACGGATTGACGGCGTGGTAGCCTTCTATCAGCGCGGACAGGGCAGCCTGCGGTCGGGGATTATCCAGCACGATATACGCAGCTGCAATGGCCAGATCACAGATTCGCGGCGCAGCACACATGTCGCCAAGGTCGATCAGACCGCCGACATGGCGTGGTTGGCATAGCGTGCCAGTAATGAGAATGTTGTAGTCATTGGCGTCATTATGAATCGCCTGTTTTGGCAGGGAGCCAAGCACCGGCTTCAGCTCTATAAAATCGGCGCAGATCGCAGCAATCAGGCTCCGGCGTTTGCTGTCTGCGATGCAGTCGAGATCGCTTGCCACCCAGTCGGCAGACATCAGATCCCATTTGAAATTGCGTAGCAGCGCGGGATGGTCAAAGGTTTTGAGCGCGCGGGTGATGCTTCCAAGCGCGGCACCGATTTCCCTGATGAGAACGGATGATTTCGGCGCGCTTTTGGCATAGCAGCGGCCCGGCAGCTGAGTTTGCAGCCAGACCAGGCGCTCAACCCCGGTTTCGTCTGCAAGATCGAGGCAGAGCGCACCATCGGCGGTTGCCACGGCGCGTGGACATGGCAGATCCGGGTCAGTTTGATGGAGATGCGCCAGCGCAGCGATTTGCATCTCGACGAGATCAGGGGCGCAACCGGGGCGCATGACCTTTAAAATATAGCCCTGCCCATCCTCGGCGATTGCACGAAAGTTCAGGTCATATTCCCCGTCCAACCGTGCCAGGTCAGCGGTGATGCCCCAGTGATTATTCAGGGCATCGGCCCAATGCAATTCGGCCAGGTTCAATGCGGTCATGAGAGGTCCCTGTTCAAATATCCTCAGCCCCGTTGGCCGGGGCGTTTTGGCTATTTGGACCGGGGAGTGGCGATTAGTCCAGCCACCCTTTCAGATTGCGTTGGATAACGCCGGACAGCGCGTCAATGTGCTCGGCGTCATCGTTCAGGCAAGGGATATAGAGAAAATCTTCTCCGCCCGCGTGCTCAAAGCTTTCGCGAATTTCCTCGTTGATTTCCTCAAGCGTCTCAATGCAGTCTGCCGAGAAGGCGGGGGCGATCACCGCGATGTTTTTCTTGCCTTCTTTGGCGAGAGTGGCGACGTGATCCACGGTATAGGGCTTCAGCCATTCTTCGGGGCCAAACACCGACTGAAACGTGGTGGTGATTTCGGTATCGGTCCACCCCAGACGTTCTTTCAGGAGGCGCGTCGTTTTCTGGCACTGACAATGGTAGGGATCGCCCTGCATCAGATAGCGCTTGGGCATCCCGTGATAGGATACAACCAGAATTTCGGGTTTTTTCTCGGCGGTGGCATAAGCTTTCTCCACCGAACGCGCGAGGGCGTCGATATATGCCGGATCGTCAAAATAGGGTGCGACGGTGCGTGCGGCGGGCTGCCAGGTTTCTTCCATCAGGGCGCGGAAAAATTGGTCGTTGGCGGTGGCCGAGGTGGCCCCGGCATATTGCGGATAAAGCGGGACGAAGAGGATTTTCTGACAGCCGGCCTCAACCATTGCCCGCACTTTGGATTTGGTTGAGGGATTGCCGTAGCGCATACAGAAATCCACCATGACCTCTTTGCCATACCGCTCCTGCAGCGCTTCCGACATAGCGGCGGTCTGCTCCTTGGTGATGGTCATCAGGGGGCTTTCGCCCTTGTCATGGTTCCAGATGGACTTATACGCCGCTCCCGATGAAAACGGCCGTTTGGCCAAAATGATCAGTTGCAACAGCGGCTGCCATTTCCAGGCAGGATAGTCGATCACACGCTTGTCCGAGAGAAACTCGCTCAGATACCGGCGCATCGGCCAGTAGCTATAGTCATCGGGGGTGCCCAGATTGGCCAACAGTACGCCGACCTTCGCCGGGGCGATCTTGGGGTGGTCTGCCGGCGCATGAGCGGGGCAGGTGGCGGGGGCAGTGGCGTCCAGCATCTATCAGGGTCCTGTGCGGTAAACGGTCAGCGGATCGTTGGTCCGCCCTAGCTATATGAAGATACGGCGGAAATGACCAATTGGATCATTCCACCAGAGCCATAGGATAGACCTATGGCTGGTTCTGTCTACTTTGGCAGCGGTGTTTCCGGCACCTTCAGCGCATCCGCCAGTCGCGCCTTTGCCGATCCGGGGCGCAGCGGTTTTTGCTGGGTGTCGGACGGGGACCAGCCGGTCAGGCAAATCAGTTCAAAGGTTGCAGGCAAAAGACCGTCCTCCGTTGCGTAGGTGGACCGGTAGATATCCGCAGTGTCAGCGAACAATTTGCGCGTGGTTGCGGTCTTTTGCCTCTGTGTCATGGCATTGGTTTCGCCCATGCCGCGCAGTTCGTGCATCAGGTGCCACAGGTCGCGGTACTTTGCAGTCAGCGGCACAACATCCGCCACCGGAAGCGCAAATCCGGCCCGTTGCAACAGCGCACCCAGATCGCGCACTTCGCCCATCGGGGCCACGCGGGGCGACAGCCCGCCGGAAAGGCGGGTTTCGGCGGTGGCCAGGGCGCTGCGCAATTCATGCAGGGTCTGGCCGCCCAGCATCACGACCAGCAGCAAGCCGTCTTCGGTCAGGGCCCGGTGACATTGGATCAATTGTCCGACCGGATCATTGGCCCAGTGCAGTGACATGGCATGGACCACAAGATCATGGGCGCCAACCGCCAGATCCAATGTCTCGTCATCCGCGACATGTTTGGCATCGGGCAGACAGCTGTCCCAGCCTTGCGCAAAAGGCGCCACCAGCGCTGGGCGCGTAAAGCTCCTGTTAACCATGGAGAGCCGATCCTCAATCTCATCGCGTGCGATGTCGTGCAGGAACAGGGCTTCTGGGGTCAGGCGGCTGCGATGGGCGGCGAGTGCGCTGCGGTCAAAGAGCTGCGGGCGGGGCGTCGTGGCTTTGGTCATGAGGGCTATTTAGGATGTTGAAGGCGCGGATACAAACGGCTGTTTCGCTGATCTACCCGCCGCGCTGTCTGGCCTGCGGTGAGTGGGTCGACAGCGATTTCGGACTTTGTGGCCCCTGCTGGCGCGAGACACCGTTCATACATGGAACCTGTTGCCATGGATGTGGAGTCCCTTTGATTGGGGAGGAGGACGGATTTCGCCTCGAATGTGATGAGTGTATGGATCACCCACGGCCCTGGCAGGAAGGACGCGCCGCGCTGACCTATGAGGGCACGGCCCGGCGGCTGGTACTGGCCCTGAAACACGGGGATCGAACTGAAATCGCCCGGCCTGCAGGGCGCTGGTTGGGGCGGGCGGCTGCCAGTTTGCTTGTGGATGATCCCTTGGTGGCGCCAGTGCCGCTACACTGGTCGCGGTTTCTGCGCCGCCGCTATAATCAATCTGATCTGCTAGCCCGACAAATGTCCCGAGACGCTGGCTTGGACTACTGCCCGGACCTGTTGCGGCGCGTTCGCCGTACGCCTTCGCTTGAAGGGCAGGGCCGCTGCGAGCGCTACGCAACGTTGGCGCGGTCGATTTCGGCGCATCCGAAACATGCCGCACAGATTGACGGGCGTATCGTCCTGCTGGTCGATGATGTGATGACCAGTGGTGCCACGCTTGCGGCCTGTAGCGAGGCTTGCCTTGATGCAGGCGCAAGCGCGGTCCGTATCGCCGTGCTTGCAAGGGTCACGCAGTCGTGATCTGAACGCGCTGGGGCTGGCAATTCTATCATGGACTGCCCAAGTTCAGGGCCAAGCCACTGAATATTTTCAAACGGAGACCCGAATGAAACCGGTCGAAATCTACACTTCCCCGCTCTGCGGGTTTTGCCATGCCGCAAAACGCCTGCTGACCCAGAAAGGCGTAAGCTTCGACGAAATCGACGTCTTGGCTAATCCTGATCGCAAGGCCGAAATGATCGAGCGTGCCAATGGTGGGCGTACCGTTCCGCAGATTTTTGTCGGCGAGACCCATGTCGGTGGATGCGATGATCTTTATGCACTGGATCGGTCCGGCAAGCTGGATCCGCTGCTGGCAACCTGAGGCGCGGTGATTAAGATCGGTGACCATCGGAGGATATAACAGATGCGTGCGGCCTTGCTTCAACTGACGTCAAGCGACCAGCCAGCTGAGAATCTGGTGATGGCGCAGGAGATGATTGCCGAGGCCGCTGCCGCTGGCGCCGGTTTTGTACTGACACCAGAAGTGACAAACTGCCTTTCTGGAAGTCGCAGCCACCAGACGTCGGTCCTCCATCATGAAGGGGATGATCCGACGTTGGCGGCCCTGCGCAGAACTGCCGAGGAGCGCGGTCTCTGGCTGTCTCTCGGATCCCTCGCGTTGAAGACGACGGATGCCGATGGACGGTTTGCCAATCGCCAGTTTCTGATCGATCCAGCCGGTGAGATTGTTGCGCGCTATGACAAGATCCACATGTTCGATGTGGATGTCACGCCTGAAGAAACTTACCGCGAGTCGGATGGATACCGCCCGGGCCGTCAGGCTGTGGTTGCACAGACTCCATTTGCAGCCCTGGGAATGACCATCTGTTACGACGTACGCTTCCCCTATCTGCATCGGCGTCTGGCCAAAGCAGGGGCTCAGGTGCTGCTGGCGCCCGCAGCCTTTTCGCCTGTTACCGGTTCGGCCCATTGGCACGCATTGCTTCAGGCGCGTGCAATCGAGACGGGCTGCTATGTGCTTGCGGCTGCTCAGACGGGCACCCATCCGGCAACCAAGGGAAAGTCGCGACGCACCTATGGCCATTCTCTGGTGGTGTCACCCTGGGGGGAAATTCTGGCCGATGGCGGCGTTGAGCCAGGGGTCACCTACATTGATCTTGACCTTGAAAAAGTGGCACAAGCGCGTCGACAGGTTCCTTCCCTGTTTCATGACCGAGAATTCGACGGCCCCTGATGGACGATACCAATTCCCTTGCGGTTTCGCTGTTCAGCGAAATTCTGATGGCAGATCAGCTGGCGCGGACCCGGCTGGGACAAGTGCTGCCTAAGGGAATGGAACTGTCGCATTTCTCGGTATTGAACCATCTCGCACGTACCGGAGTTGAGCGGTCGCCCGCTCAGCTGGCCAAGGCGTTTCACGTGACCCGTGGGGCGATGACCAATACATTGAGCAAGCTGGAAGCGGCGGGCTACGTTCATATCCGCCCAGACTGGGATGATGCGCGACGCAAAATGGTCGCCATCAGCCCGGCGGGACGACAGGCGCGCGACGCCGCATTGGCCAGCATTGTTCCGATGATCCGCGAAGTGGTTGAGGAACTGGGGGGTGACCGGGTCAAATCCGCGCTGCCGATCCTGCGAGAGTTCCGCATTAAGCTGGGAAGTCGCGACTGATTGGCGACTACGGGCGCAGGGCCCCAATCCTGTAAAACGGAAAAGGACGTCTGCGAACAGACGTCCTTGGTGCCCCCCGTCAGGCTGGTCCGTGAGTGGTAGGCTTAACGACAGGGCGGCCCGGAACAAGGGCCTCTGTGCATTCACTCGGTGACAGGTCAGCAACATCTGACCCTATCTATGGTCTACCACGTAGAAGGTAGCGGCCCAACGACGCAGAAGGATGATTGCCTATCCTAAAGTATAGGGGCAGGGCTTTTGCCTCCGCGCTTAGCGAGGCTTTGTGCTGGCTGTCACGTAGTTTACGCTTAAATCACGGTCCGACAGCGACCAGCTCCAGAAGATCGGATTGAAAACAAAACCCTTCCGATCGACAGGCGTCAGCCCCGCCTTTGAGAGCAGCTCGAACAGCTCGTCTGGTGTAATGAACTTCGACCATTCATGTGTCCCGCGCGGCAGCCATCGCATGACAACCTCGGCGCCTAAAATGGCCATCGCGTAGCTTTTGGGATTGCGGTTGATGGTTGAACAGATTTGCAGACCACCGGGCCTGAGCAGCTGCTGCGTGGCAGTCAGATAGCTGAGCGGATCGGCAACATGTTCGACCACCTCCATGTTGAGAACCACGTCGAACTGCTCGCCCGCCTCTGCCAGCGCCTCGGCCGTGGTGTGGCGATAGTCGATGTCCAGACCGGATTGCTGGGCGTGAACCTGAGCAACTGGAATATTGCCCGCTGCGGCGTCGGCGCCGACGACATCGGCACCCAGACGGGCCATTGGTTCGCTGAGAAGCCCGCCACCGCAGCCGATGTCCAGAATACGCAGTCCGGAAAAGGGCGCCTGATCGGATAGGTTGCGATTAAATTCACCAGCGATTTGCCGGGTGATGTAGTCCAGCCGACAGGGGTTCAGCATGTGCAATGGTTTGAATTTTCCAGTGGGATCCCACCATTCGGCGGCCATGGCCTCAAATTTTGCGATCTCGGACGGGTCTACCGTGGATTGAGGCGCTTGCATTCCTGTCTCCGTGTGTTCTTTTATCATTCAGGACTAAGTTAGGTCAGTAATGGACAAATACCCGTATCAAAAGCGCGCAGTGCAGTATTTGTACCCGCCCATTGAACCCTTTGATCAGCGGATGGTCGATGTGGGGCAGGGCCACCATATCTATATGGAGCAGAGCGGTAATCCGGACGGTATCCCTGTGGTGGTCTGTCACGGAGGCCCGGGTGGCGGGAGCAGCCCGGCCATGCGGCGGTATTTCGACCCTGACCACTACCGGATTGTATTATTCGATCAGCGCGGTTGCGGACGGTCGCGGCCGCACGCCTCCTGCGCTGACAATACTACCTGGCATCTGGTCGCGGATATGGAAATCATCCGCCGACTTCTGGGGCTGTCGCGGTGGATGGTGTTCGGCGGGAGCTGGGGGGCAACTTTGTCGCTGATCTATGCCCAGACCCATCCCGAGCGGGTGCGCCATCTGATCCTGCGCGGCGTCTTCCTGATGACCAAGTCAGAGCTGGACTGGTTCTACGGTGGTGGTGCTGGCCGTTTCTGGCCGGAGACCTGGTCGCGTTTTGTCTCGATGATCCCCGATGGTGAGCGGGGCGATCTGATCGCCGCCTATAACAGACGGCTGTTTTCCGGCGATATGGCTGAGGAGATCCTGTTCGGCCGGGCTTGGTCGGCATGGGAGAACGCGTTGGCCTCGATCCATTCCAACGGCACATCGGGCGAAAGCCCGGGCGACTACGCGCGCGCCTTTGCACGACTGGAGAATCACTATTTCATCAATGGCGGGTTTCTCGACTACGATGGTCAGATCTTTGCCAATATGGGGCGCATATCGCATATTCCCGGCATCATCGTGCAGGGGCGGTATGATATGATTTGTCCGCCGACCTCCGCCTGGAGATTGAAAGAGCTGTGGCCAAATGCCGAGTTGAAGATGGTGCGCAATGCGGGCCATGCTCTGTCCGAACCGGGAATCAGCGCCGAGCTGGTGCGCGCAATGGACCAGATTGCAGAGGAGCAGGAGCCATGACACGGATCGACAGGCGTGCGCTGTTCACATCTGGCGCCGCGGCTGCCCTGCTGGCTGCAACCGGGGCCGCGCTGGCTGATACGCCGCGGCAGGGCGGGATCCTTCGTCTCGCGGTACCGCGAGACGGTGGGCTGATGGATCAGGTTGCTCGTGGGGCCGTGTTTGACACCTTGATGGAAATTGGCCCTGACGGCTCCTTGCGGCCTGAGCTGGCCAGTCGCTGGAGCAGCAGCCCCGATGCGCGGGTCTGGCAGTTCGATATTCGCGCTGATGTGACGTTTCACGATGGAACACCGGTGCGGGCGGCGGATGTGGCGGCAAGCCTGCTGGGCAGCGATATCGGCGATGGCGCTGCTCAAATCGACATACTCTCGCCCGGTAGCATCCAGATTGTGCTGGGCGCATCCAATCCGCATCTCCCTTATTTATTGGCCGATGGCCGGTTTGCGATTGCCGCCGGCGGGGAAACCTCAGGCGACCTCTCAGCGGCAAACGGGACCGGGTGCTACAGGGTGGAGCGCGCGCGCTCTGGGCGCGACTTCCGCGCGGCGCGGGTGCGGGGGCACTACAAATCCGGTCAGGCCGGTTGGGTCGATACGGTTGAGTTGATCGTGATTCCCGATGCCGCCGTGCGGGCTGAGGCGCTGCGGGATGGATATGTCGATGTCGCAGCCCTGCCAGCACCCGAAGGTCTCGTCTCGCGCGGCAGTTTTCACTACCATCCATCCGTTGATGACATGGCGCTGGCAGCCCGGCGGGATGTTGGTATGCCTCGGACGATAGGCACTCGGTCGGCTTTGGACGATGGTCGAATTGCGGAACGCTGGTGGCGCCTCTGATCTGCACGATTTGCAAGCCTGGGTCCGCACAGAACATGGGTCAGGGGAACTGCCTCTTGCAGTTTGGCCTGATCCGGCGTATATGCCTTTCGTAACAGCGGCGCGTCGGGTTTGACCCTCAGCTCCACCGGAAAGTTCAACGGGCCGCGCGCCCGTTTTTTTGTGCCCGAATCACAGATCTGGAATTCGTATGACCAATGACCTGATAGCCAAGGCAGCCATCGACCGTCGGCTTGCCGAGATCATCACCCCGGTGATTGAAGATCTCGGTTTTGAGCTGGTGCGTATTCGGCTGATGTCTGGCAAGACGACCACCCTGCAGATCATGGCCGACAAGCCTGAAGGCGGCATCGAGGTGGATGGCTGCGCTGAGATCTCCAACGCGGTCAGTGCGACGCTGGACGTGGAGGATCCGATCCTTGACAGCTACGCGCTTGAGGTCTCCAGCCCCGGTATCGACCGGCCGCTGACCCGTCTCAAAGACTTCGATATGTTCGAGGGCTATGAGGCCAAGATCGAGACCAGCGAGCTGATCGACGGCCGCCGCCGTTTCAAGGGCGAGCTGGCCGGTGTTGAGGATGACGAGGTTCTGATCAATATCGAAGAACATGGCGAGACTGTTACCATCGGCTTGAAATTCGACTGGTTGAGCGATGCCAAACTGGTTCTTACCGATGATCTGATCAAAGAAATGCTGCGTCAGCGCAAGGCTGCCGGCACCCTGAAAGAAGACGCATTCGACGAAATCGAGGCCGATGGGTCCGAAGAGGAGAAAAAGTAATGGCTATCACATCAGCAAACCAGTTGGAGCTTCTGCAGACCGCAGAAGCCGTGGCGCGCGAAAAGATGATCGACCCCGGTTTGGTTGTCGATGCGATGGAAGAGAGCCTGGCGCGGGCCGCCAAGAGCCGCTACGGCAGTGAGATGGACATTCGTGTGTCCATTGACCGCAAGACTGGCCGTGCGACCTTTACCCGCGTGCGGACCGTGGTCGAAGATGACGCGCTGGAAAACTACCAGGCGGAAATGACTGTTGAACAGGCCAAGCAGTATATGGCCGATCCTTCGGTTGGCGATGTCTTCGTCGAGGAAGTGCCCCCTGTCGAGATGGGCCGGATCGCTGCCCAGTCCGCCAAGCAGGTGATCCTGCAGAAGGTGCGCGAAGCTGAGCGAGATCGTCAGTACGAAGAGTTCAAGGATCGTGCCGGCACCATCATCAACGGCCTGGTCAAACGTGAAGAATACGGCAACGTCATCGTTGACGTGGGTGCGGGTGAGGCGATCCTGCGCCGGAACGAGAAAATCGGCCGCGAGAGCTACCGCCCGAATGACCGGATTCGCTGCTATATCAAGGATGTGCGCCGCGAGCCGCGTGGCCCTCAAATCTTCCTGTCGCGGACCGCGCCGGAGTTCATGGCTGAGCTGTTCAAGATGGAAGTGCCTGAAATCTATGATGGCGTTATTGAGATCAAGGCGGTTGCCCGTGATCCGGGTTCGCGCGCAAAGATTGCTGTGATCAGCTATGATGGCTCCATCGATCCGGTTGGCGCCTGTGTCGGTATGCGCGGTTCGCGCGTTCAGGCCGTGGTCAACGAACTGCAGGGTGAAAAGATCGACATCATCCCGTGGAACGAAGATCAGCCGACCTTCCTCGTGAACGCGCTGCAGCCTGCGGAAGTGTCTAAGGTTGTTCTGGACGAAGAAGCGGGCAAGATCGAGGTTGTGGTCCCCGAAGAGCAGCTGTCGCTGGCAATCGGCCGTCGTGGTCAGAACGTGCGTCTGGCATCGCAGCTGACCGCGCTTGATATCGACATCATGACCGAGGAAGAGGAATCGGCCCGCCGCCAGAAGGAATTCGAGGCGCGTACCAAGCTGTTCATGGAAACCCTGGATCTGGACGAATTCTTTGCTCAGCTGCTGGTCTCCGAAGGCTTTACCAACCTCGAAGAAGTTGCCTATGTCGAGCTGGATGAGCTGCTGGTTATTGACGGTGTCGACGAGGGCACCGCTCAGGAGCTTCAGGCGCGTGCGGCTGACTACCTGGAAGCGCAGGCGAAAGCGGCGATTGATGCAGCCCGCGCATTGGGTGCCGAGGACAGCCTGATTGACTTTGATGGTCTGACGCCCCAAATGATTGAGGCACTGGCCAAGGATGGCATCAAGACGCTTGAAGATTTTGCTACCTGCGCTGACTGGGAGCTGGCCGGCGGTTGGACCACCAACAAGGGTGAGCGCGTCAAGGATGACGGCATTCTGGAACCATTTGATGTGTCGCTGGAAGATGCTCAGACTCTTGTCATGACCGCCCGCGTTCTGCTGGGTTGGGTGGATCCCACCGAACTGGAAGCGGATGCTGAAGACGATGCCGACATCGAAGACGGCGAAGCAGAAGAGGGCGAGGCCTGAACTCAGGCCTCGCAGCGAGGATAGCAATGACACGCGGTGGCAGTGACAAAGACCGGTCCGACGGACCGGAGCGAAAATGTCTGGCAACAGGCGAGATCCAGCCCAAAGAAGGGCTGATCCGCTTTGTTGTTGGCCCCGAAGGTCAGGTTGTTCCTGATGTGATGGGAAAGCTGCCGGGGCGCGGGGTCTATGTGACCTCGACCGAGGCAGCGCTCCAAACTGCGGTAAAGAAGAAACTCTTTGCCCGCGGTTTCAAGGCGCCGGTGACGGTGCCTGACGGGCTGGTGGATGAAATCAAAGGTCAGGTGCTGCGGCGCCTGATCGAGCTGATCAGCCTGGCGCGCAAGTCGGGTGATGCGGTCTCTGGCTATGAGAAGGTCAAAGACTGGCTGGCCAAGGAACACGCCCGCGTATTGATCCAGGCTTCGGATGGATCAGGACGGGGCAAATCAAAATTGAGCACGCCGCACCGTGGGAAATTCATCGGATGCCTCACTGCGGATGAGCTGGGCATGGCCTTTGGGCGCCAAACTGTGATACATGCGGCGCTGGCCTCTGGTGGACTCGGCAAACGTGTTGTAGAGGAAGCGCAACGACTACAAGGTTTGCGCGAAACGGTGGGCGGCAAGGGCCGCACGGAAGGATAAAGAGCTTTATGAGCGATAGTGACGGCAAAAAGACGTTGGGTCTTCGTGGTGGGTCCCGGCCCGGGAATGTGAAACAGAGCTTCAGCCACGGTCGGACCAAGAATGTCGTGGTGGAAACCAAGCGCAAACGCGTTGTGGTCCCCAAGCCGACCGCGGCCAAGGGGGGCTCAGGTGCGACGCCGTCCGGTGACGCATCGCGGCGTCCGGCTGGCATCAGCGATGCAGAGATGGCGCGCCGCCTGAAGGCGTTGCAGGCCGCCAAGGCCCGCGAAGTAGAAGAAGCGCAGCAGCGCGAAGCCGAGGAAAAGGCCCGTGCCGAAGAGCGTGAGCGCCGCCGGGCTGAACAGGAAGCCAAGGAACGTGAACAGCGCGAAGCTGAAGAGCGTGCCCGCCAGAAGGCTGAAGAAGAAGAGCGCAAGCGTGTCGAAGCTGAGGCTGCTGCGCAGCGTGCGGCTACTGATGCCGAAAAGAAAAAGTCGGAACCGGCTGCGGCCCGTCCCGAGCCGGGCCCATCTTCGCAGCCTCGTAAGGGGGATCGCGAACGTGATGACCGGCAGAACCGCAATGCCAAAGGCCGCAACGAAGGCGGTGGCCGTCGCTCCGGTAAGCTGACACTTGGTCAGGCGACCGGTGGTGAAGGTGGTCGTCAGCGCTCCATGGCGTCGATGAAGCGTAAGCAAGAGCGCGCACGCCAGAAGGCCATGGGCTCGGTCGAGCGTGAAAAGGTTATTCGTGACGTCCAGCTGCCCGAGGCGATTGTCGTCTCGGAGCTGGCAAACCGGATGGCCGAGCGCGTCGGCGAGGTTGTCAAATCGCTGATGAACATGGGCATGATGGTCACTCAGAACCAGACCATCGACGCGGATACCGCCGAGCTGATCATCGAAGAATTCGGCCACAACGTGGTGCGTGTTTCTGATTCGGATGTTGAAGACGTCATCAAAGAGGTCAAGGACAAGGAAGATGACCTTCAGCCGCGTCCTCCTGTGATCACCATCATGGGTCACGTTGACCACGGTAAGACGTCTCTGCTGGATGCGATCCGCGACGCGCGGGTTGTTGCAGGCGAGGCGGGTGGCATTACCCAGCACATCGGTGCCTATCAGGTGAAAACCGAAGGCGGGGCTGTGTTGAGCTTCCTCGACACGCCGGGCCACGCGGCCTTTACCTCTATGCGTTCGCGCGGTGCGCAGGTCACGGATATCGTGGTCCTTGTTGTGGCTGCAGATGACGCTGTGATGCCGCAGACCGTCGAAGCAATCAACCACGCCAAGGCGGCGGGTGTTCCCATGATCGTGGCGATCAACAAGATCGACAAGCCGGCCGCAGACCCGATGAAAGTCCGCACCGATCTGCTGCAGCATGAAGTTGTCGTGGAAGCGATGTCTGGTGAAGTACAGGATGTGGAAGTCTCTGCCGTAACTGGTCAGGGTCTGGACGAGCTGCTGGAAGCCATTGCGCTGCAGGCGGAAATCCTCGAACTGAAGGCCAATCCGGATCGCGCGGCTCAAGGTGCCGTGATCGAGGCACAGCTGGACGTGGGTCGCGGACCTGTGGCCACGGTGCTGGTTCAGAATGGCACCCTGCGTCAGGGTGATATCTTTGTTGTCGGTGAGCAGTACGGTAAGGTCCGTGCGCTGATCAATGACAAGGGTGAGCGGGTTCAGGAAGCTGGCCCCTCGGTTCCGGTCGAAGTGCTGGGTCTCAATGGTACACCTGAAGCAGGCGACGTTCTGAACGTCACCGAAACCGAAGCGCAGGCCCGCGAGATCGCCGAGTACCGCGCCCAGGCCGCCAAGGACAAGCGCGCAGCGGCCGGTGCCGCGACCACGCTGGAACAGCTGATGCAGAAGGCCAAGGAGGATGAAAATGTCTCCGAGCTGCCGATCCTGGTTAAAGCTGACGTGCAAGGCTCTGCCGAAGCCATCGTTCAGGCGATGGAGAAGATCGGCAACGACGAAGTGCGTGTTCGCGTGCTGCACTCCGGCGTTGGCGCCATCACCGAGAGCGATATCGGTCTGGCAGAGGCCTCTGGTGCTCCTGTCATGGGCTTCAACGTGCGTGCCAACACATCGGCACGGAACTCGGCCAACCAGAAGGGCGTCGAGATCCGCTACTACTCGGTCATCTATGACCTCGTCGACGATGTGAAGGCGGCGGCGTCCGGCCTGCTGTCAGCTGAGATCCGCGAGAACTTCATCGGCTATGCAGAGATCAAGGATGTCTTCAAGGTATCCAACGTTGGCAAGGTTGCGGGCTGTCTCGTGACCGAAGGTGTGGCGCGCCGCTCCGCTGGCGTCCGCCTGCTGCGTGACAACGTTGTGATCCACGAAGGTACGCTGAAAACTCTCAAACGCTTCAAGGATGAAGTGGCAGAGGTTCAGTCCGGTCAGGAATGCGGCATGGCGTTTGAGAATTACGATGATGTCCGCAAGGGTGATGTGATCGAGATCTTCGAACGTGAAGAAGTGACCCGCACACTCGACTGATCCACGATCATAGCATGAATAAAAAAACCCCGGCCAAACCAGGTCGGGGTTTTTTCGTGGCTGGTTCAGGGAGGAGAAACCAGTCTGCTAAGGAGAGTGTGGGGGATCAGGCGGCGCGGCCGACCGGTTCACCTTCGTAGGTTTTGCTACCGACGCGCACCGAAATCTTGCCATCGGGCAAGCTGCGCACAAATGTGCCTTGGATGAAGATAAATGCACCCTGCTTAATCGTTCTGATCATGATCGCTACCGCCTCTTGCCGTCAGAAATACCGACATTACGCTGCCTGTTGGCTCTCAGGGTTAACGAAAAAAGTTAATGATTGATTGATGCACGTGAAGGATACCGCCGCAGGACGCGGCGGCGGCTAAGCCGTTCTGTGTGGGAAACCGGGCAGGCCGGAACTAGAGCCAGTCCCGCAGGATCGGGATCAGCGGCACATCGGCCGCCGGCATGGGGTAATCACGCAGGTTCTGCGCGCGGACCCATTTCAGTGTCTGCCCTTCTTTCGCCTGCGGGATACCCTCCCATTTACGACAGGCAAATAGCGGCATCAGCAGGTGAAAATCTTCATAGTTGTGGCTTGCAAAGGTCAGCGGTGCCAGACAGGACGCCCAGGTGTTGATGCCGAGCTCCTCTTCCAGTTCGCGGATCAGCGCCGCCTCGGGCGTTTCACCGGGCTCGACCTTGCCGCCGGGAAATTCCCACAGACCCGCCATCGACTTGCCCTCGGGGCGCTGAGCAAGCAGCACGCGCCCCTCGATATCAATCAGTGCAACCGCAGATACCAGTACGGTCTTCATGACCGGTAGTCCGCGTTGATGGTGATATATTGGTGCGTAAGGTCACAGGTCCAAACAGTGCTCTGCCCCTCTGCCAATCCCAGATCAACCTTGATGACGATCTCCGACTTCTTCATTTCGGCGGCGCCGGCTGCTTCGCGATAGTTTGGCGACACCCAGCCTTTTTCGGCGACCAGTACATCGCCAAAGGAGATGGACAGCTTGTCCCGGTCGGCGGCTGCCCCGGATTTGCCGATTGCCATCACGACGCGGCCCCAGTTCGGATCCTCCCCGGCAATGGCCGTTTTGACCAGCGGCGAATTGGCAATCGACAGGCCATGAACCTTGGCGTCGTGGTCATTCATCGCGCCGGTCACCTGGATCTCGACGAATTTGGTCGCGCCCTCACCATCGCGCACCACTTGATGCGACAGGTCCAGCATGACTGATTCCAGCGCCTCGGCGAATTCAGCATGTCCGGTTACATCAACGCCAGAGGCGCCAGTGGCACAGAGCATCAGACTGTCCGAGGTCGATGTGTCGCTGTCCACCGTGATGCAGTTGAAGGTCCGGTCACAGGTTTGCGACAGAAGCTCCTGCAACGCCGTCTGCGGCATCTTCGCATCTGTGAAGATATAGACAAGCATGGTCGCCATGTCGGGGGCGATCATACCTGACCCCTTGGCAATCCCCGCGATAGAGACGGTTTTTCCGTCGATCTCGATTTTCGCACTGGCCCCTTTGGCAAAGGTGTCCGTTGTCATGATCGCGCCGGCAGCAGCTTCGATGGCGGTGGCGTCCAACCCATCCTTCAGCGCCGCGATCTGGGCGACGATGCGGTCGTGCGGTAGTGGTTCGCCGATGACTCCGGTTGATGCGGTGAACACCCGTGCGGCCGGAACTCCCGTGCATTCTGCTACACTGCGGGTGATCTCGGCAACCGAGGTTTGACCATAGTGCCCGGTAAAGGCGTTAGAATTGCCGGAGTTCACGAGGATCGCCGCGCCATGCGCGGTGTCGTTTTCTGCCGAAGCGAGTTTTGCCTGACAGTCCAGAACGGGGGCGGAGCGGGTCGCGGAGCGGGTAAAGACGCCGGCGACGGCCGTTCCGGGTGTCATCACCGCGAGCATAACGTCCGTACGATCCTTGTATCTCACGCCGGCGGCTGCCGATGCGAATCTAACACCGGTGATTTCCGGCAGCTCGGGGAAATGGTCTGGTGCAAGCGGAGAGCGGGGCAGTGCCATTTTCAGTTCCTAACCAGGTCAAGGTTTTTCAGGATTGCGGGGTCTAGATCTTCGATTTCAGGGCGTTCAATCGTTGCCGAGGTGGTCAGGGAGAGTACGCGCTCTTCTACCGCGTCCTGGCGCATCTGCGCTGCAAGCTCTTCGCGGACCTCGTCAAAGGTAGGCGCAGCAGAGGTGCGCCGTTCGTTGAGCTTGATCACATGCCAGCCGAACTGGGTTTGAACCGGTTCGGAGACGTCACCGGTACGCATCGCGAGGACGGCTTCTTCAAATTCCGGGACCATGCGCCCCTTGCCAAACCAGCCGAGCTCCCCACCGTTCGGGCCGGAGGGACCGGTCGACCGTTCGCGCGCTAGAGTGGCAAAATCAGCACCAGCCTCCAGCTCGGCGCGAATTTCGGCTGCATCCTCCTTGGTCTCGACCAGAATATGCGAGGCGTTGAATTCATCACCGCCGGTTCCGTCGGTGTATTTCTCGTCGTAGGCGGCGCGAAGGTCCTGTTCGGAGGCGGCACCCTCCATCACCTTTTCGATGACATCAGCGGCCAGCAGCGAACGGGCTTCGTTCTCGAGGGAGAGTTCGACGTATTTCGGAACCTCGCCATTCAGTTCCTGTTTCAGGCTGGTTTGCTGAATCAGCTGGTCCAGAATTGCGTCATAGAGAACATCATCCGGCAGCTGCTGATACTGCTGCGGCAGCGTCGCGCGGGCGATGATCATGTGACCAATCGTGATCTCTTCGCCATTCACCTTTGCAACCACTGTATTGGCATGTGGTTCGGCCACAGCGGGTATGGGCAGTGTCAAGGCGGCCGTCAGGGCCAGCCCCGACAAATAAGTGAGACCTTTGCGCATTGAATTCTTCCTATTCTCTGGCCACGGCTGGGCGTAGCGTTGACACCGTATTTGCGGGACCTTACATCGCCATGAGGCCTTTGACAGGACCGCTGTTCCATCATTGTTTATGAGTTGCAAGCGGGGCGGGCAAGCCTGCCAACGCCAGGGGCCAATGACAGGACGGTTGGAGAACACATGCTGGGTATCGGAACACTCGCCAAAAAGGTTTTCGGCACGCCGAATGACCGCAAAATCAAGGCGACACGGCCGCTGATTGCCAAGATCAACGCGCTGGAGCCCGAGTTCGAGAAACTCAGCGATCAGGAGTTGCAGGACAAAACCGCCGAGCTGCGCAAGCGCGCCGGTGACGGCGAGAGCCTGGATGACCTTCTGCCCGAGGCTTTTGCCAATGTACGCGAGGCGGCGCGGCGTGCGCTGGGGCTGCGGGCCTTTGATACGCAGCTCATGGGTGGCATCTTTCTGCACCAGGGCAATATTTCCGAGATGAAGACCGGTGAGGGTAAAACCCTCGTTGCGACCTTCCCGGCCTATCTCAATGCGCTGACCGGCAAGGGCGTGCATGTGGTGACGGTGAACGAATACCTCGCCAAGCGCGACAGCGAGTGGATGGGCAAGGTCTTTGCGCAACTCGGCATGACCACCGGCGTGATCTGGTCCGGCCAGCCTGATGCAGAGAAGATGGCTGCCTATCAGAGCGATGTCACTTATGCGACCAACAACGAGCTGGGCTTTGACTACCTGCGCGACAACATGAAGCCGAGCCTCGATCAGGTTTTCCAGAAACACCATAATTTCGCGATTGTGGATGAGGTCGACTCGATCCTGATCGACGAGGCGCGTACGCCGCTGATCATCTCAGGTCCGGCGGAAGATCGCTCGGAACTCTACTCGACCATCGACAAGATGATCCCGCTCCTGAGTGATGATCACTATGAGCTGGACGAAAAAACCCGCGGCGTGACCTTCACCGAGGATGGCAACGAATACCTCGAGCAGCAGTTGATCGCCCATGGCCTGCTGGAAGAGGGAGCGTCACTGTATGATCCTGAGAGCACTACGGTAGTACATCACGTCAACCAGGCGCTGCGGGCGCATAAGCTGTTCCAGCGCGACAAGGACTACATCGTGCGCGATGGCGAGGTGGTGCTGATCGATGAATTCACCGGTCGGATGATGGCCGGTCGCCGCCTTTCCGAGGGTCTGCATCAGGCCATCGAAGCCAAGGAAGAGGTTAAGATTCAGCCCGAGAACACAACGCTGGCCTCCGTGACCTTTCAGAACTACTTCCGCCTCTACAGCAAGCTGTCCGGGATGACCGGCACAGCGATGACCGAGGCCGAGGAATTTGCCGAGATCTACGGTCTGGGTGTGGTCGAGGTTCCAACCAACCGACCAATCGCTCGTAAGGATGAGGACGATCAGGTCTACCGCACGGCTGTCGAGAAATACCGTGCGATGATTGAAGAGACCAAGAAGGCCCATGAAAAGGGCCAGCCTGTTCTTTTGGGCACGACCTCGATCGAAAAATCCGAGCTGCTCAGCCAGATGCTGGAGAAAGAGGGCATCAAGCACAACGTGCTGAACGCCCGTCACCACGAACAGGAAGCCAAGATCGTGGCGGAGGCCGGTCGTCTGGGCGCTGTGACCATCGCTACCAACATGGCCGGCCGCGGGACTGACATTCAGTTGGGCGGTAATGTGGAGCTGAAGGTGCTGGATGCGCTGGACGCCCAGCCCGATGCCGACCCGGTTGCCCTGCGCACCGAGGAAGAGGCCAAACATGCCGCGGAAAAGCAGAGTGTTCTGGACGCAGGTGGCCTGTTCGTGATGGCTTCCGAACGCCACGAGAGCCGCCGGATCGACAACCAGCTGCGCGGTCGCTCCGGTCGCCAGGGCGATCCGGGTCGCACCGTGTTCTACCTCAGCCTTGAAGATGATCTGATGCGCATCTTCGGGTCAGAGCGGCTGGACAAGCTGTTGTCGACCCTTGGCATGAAAGAGGGCGAGGCGATCATTCACCCTTGGGTGAACAAGTCGCTGGAACGCGCCCAGGCAAAGGTCGAAGGCCGCAACTTTGACATGCGTAAGAACGTTCTGAAATTCGACGACGTGATGAATGATCAGCGCAAGGTAATCTTTAACCAGCGTCGCGAAATCATGGCTGCTGAAGATCTGTCCGAAATTGTCGGTGATATGCGTCATGAGGTGATCGACGATCTTCTCGATGTGCATATGCCGGCCAAGACCTATGCCGACCAATGGGACAGCGAGGGCCTGCAGGCGCAGGTCCGCGAGAAACTCGGGCTTGATGTCCCCGTGGTCGACTGGGCTGCCGAAGAAGGCGTCGATGACGAGCAGATCCGCGAACGTCTGGTCGCCGCCAGCGATGCCAAGATGGCAGAAAAGACCGAAGCGTTTGGTGCTGAAACCATGCGCAATATCGAAAAGCAGGTTCTGCTTCAGACCATCGACGCAAAATGGCGCGAACATCTTCTGACGCTGGAACATCTGCGTTCTGTGGTGGGCTTCCGGGGCTATGCGCAGCGTGATCCGCTCAATGAATATAAGAATGAGAGTTTCCAGCTGTTTGAAACCATGCTCGATACGCTGCGTGAAACCGTCACTCAGCAGCTCGCACATGTGCGCCCCATCAGCGAAGAAGAGCAGCGCCAGATGATGATGCAGCTGGCCGCCCAGCAGGCGGAACTGCAAAGGGCCGCTGCTGGCGCTGCGTCGCCAGAGGCACCAGCCGATGGGTTTGTTGAAGACGATCCCTCGACATGGGGCAATCCATCTCGCAATGACAAATGCCCTTGTGGGTCTGGCAAGAAGTTCAAACACTGCCATGGCAGCCTCAGCTGAGGCGCCGGACAGGTGACATAGTCTGGCGAAAACAGTGAAAATTGCATGCTTTCGCCAGATTCTCAGCAAGGGGCGGCCATCAATTGGTCGCCTTTCTGCGTCACGGTTCCTTAACCTTTTTGGGTAAGGAGTCGGTAATGATCAGCAAACGTACAGCCTTGATGAGCGCGGCCACCCTCTGTAGCGCACTCGCGATCGGTCTTGTTATGCAACATGCCGATGGCGGTCCGCAGGCGACTGCAGAAGCCGCGGTTCCTGCGAAGGGGCTTGCGGTTGCGGCCGTAGACAACCTGCCAGACCTCTCGACCGGTGGTGCACTTCAGATTGAGGCGATCAGCCTCACTGCGGCCACACCTGCTTCCGGCGGCGAGGGCGAAGCCCGTCAGGCCGGGCGTCATTACCCAGAGACCACCTGCGATATGACAGCAGAAGCCGTCGCCAGCCCGATGGCAGAGGTGCGTTTGACGATCTTGTCCCTTTGCCGTCCCGGAGAGCGGTTGACCATTCATCACAATGGAATGATGTTCTCCAGCCGCCTGGACGATACCGGCGCGCTGACCGTTCAGGTGCCGGCACTTTCTTCTACCGCAGTTTTTATCGTCGAGCCGAAAACAGGCCGTGGTGCAGTGGCGACAACTTCGGTGCCTGATCTAAATCTGGTCAGCCGGGTGGTCCTGCAATGGGCTGGCAATAGCGGCTTTGAACTGCACGCGCGCGAGTTTGGCGCGGGGTATGGCAGCGCTGGTCATGTCTGGCGCGGTGCTGATCTTACAGCTGGCCGGGGGTCGGTCGTGCAGCTTGGCGATGCCTCGCAGCTGGCGCCGCGTTTGGCAGAGATCTACAGCGTTCCACGGCTTGGCGGCGACCGTAGTGGTGTGATCGACCTGACCGTCGAGGCCGAGGTGACCGCGATCAATTGCGGTCGTGACGTTTCGGCGCAGACGCTTGAACTGCGCGATGGAAAGCTGCGCACCCGTGATCTGACACTGGCGATGCCTGATTGTGCCGCTACGGGTGATTTTCTTGTGTTGAATAATTTGCTAGAAACACTGAAAATCGCCGCAAATTAACTAGCGGTTTATTCAGGATTTCTCATGGCTTTGCTTCGTGCGGCGGTAGGCGCCGCACTCTTTCTTGTCGCTGGAATCCTGCCGCTCAATGCGCAGGATGTGACCCTTTCCTCACCTGACGGCGCCGTTGAGATCACCGGGAATATTCTGGGTTTTGATGGTGAATTCTATCGCGTTGATACGAAGTTCGGTGAGCTGACGGTTGATGGGTCCGGCGTCAGCTGTGAGGGGCCCGGTTGCCCGAGCCTGTCTGATTATGTTGCGGAGATTACCCTGTCGGGTTCTTCCACCATGGCAGAGGTTCTGTTACCGGCGCTGATCGAAGGGTTCGCACTCAGAAACGGTTTCCA
Organism: Phaeobacter sp. JH20_34; assembly: GCF_048056095.1. Classification (NCBI taxonomy): domain Bacteria; kingdom Pseudomonadati; phylum Pseudomonadota; class Alphaproteobacteria; order Rhodobacterales; family Roseobacteraceae; genus Phaeobacter; species Phaeobacter sp. JH20_34. The sequence goes on from NZ_JAYMWT010000011.1 coordinate 353,877, forward strand.
GACCCGGCGAGATCCGATGCCCGACAATAATTTTGACTATGTGTTACTGCGGGACACAGGTCGAGTCGCCGCCAGGTTCAGCTTTTTTGTCAGCAATACCGACGAAGGGTTTGCCGATCTTCTGGCCAATGAAGCCGATATCGTGATGGCCCTGCGCGAAATCCGCAGCGCGGAGCGTGAGCGCGCGCGTGAGGCCGGAATGGGGGATATGACAGGGTCACAACGCAGTCGCGTTCTGGCGCTGGACGCCATGGTTCCGGTGGTGGCACCGGGGAACCCTGTGCGCTCGATTTCGGTGTCGAATCTCGCGCGCGTTCTATCCGGGGATCTGAAAAACTGGTCTGAGCTGGGTGGGGCTGACGCGCCGATCTCTCTTCATCTGCCCGTCGCGGGCTCTGGCTTGGCTCAGGCGATTTCTGACCGGCTTGAGCCGCCAAATATTGCGGCGCTCGGCAGTCGTCTGCGGCGCCACGACCGTGGCAGCACCTTGGTGCGAGTCGTTGCGACAGATCCCTTTGCCCTTGGGCTGGCGAGCTTTGCCGAAACATCGACCGCACGCGTCCTGACCCTGCGCGGCGCGTGTGGCTTCTCGCTGCGGGCCAATCGCCGGTCAATCAAGACAGAAGACTATCCGCTGACCGCGCCGATGTTTCTATATCTCCCGTCACGACGGTTGCCCAAGCTTGCGCGGGATTTTCTGAGTTATGTTCGCGGTCCCGCAGCGCAGATTGTGATCCGCAGAGCCGGGTTCGTTGATCAGGCACCAGAGAGAATTTCGATGAATGTTCAGGGCGACCGTCTGGCCAATGCCATCAGCGCAGCCGGGCCGGAGGTCTCCCTTGCGGAGTTGCAGAGATTGGTCAGTCGCCTGGACGGTCTGCAGCGGTTGACCACGTCGTTTCGCTTTGAACCGGGATCGACCCGCCCCGATGCGCAATCGCGAAGCAATATCAGTCAGCTCGCCCGGTCCCTGGAGGCTGGGGCCTATGATGCGCGGGAGCTGGTTTTTGTCGGCTTCTCAGATGGCGATGGCCCGGCGAGCGGTAATAAATCCATTGCGTTGAAACGAGCGGAGGCGGTGCGAGATGCGGTCATCGCGGCAGCTGAAACCGCGAATCTCGAGCGAACCGAAATAGCGGTGGCGGCCTTTGGTGAGGCGCTGCCGATGGCCTGTGAAGACCAGCGATGGGGCCGACAGGTCAATCGACGGGTCGAAGTCTGGGTTCGCTAAAATAGCTTCAGACCGCTAGAGATATCCTTCGGAGCGAAAGCTCAGTTCGCGAGATTTTCCGATGATCAGATGATCATGCAGAACGATATCCAGAGTGGCGAGTGCCCGCGCAACCCGGTCGGTCATCTCGATGTCGCTCTGCGATGGGGTCGGGTCGCCCGACGGGTGATTATGTACCAGGATCAGGGCGCTGGCGCTTATTTCAAGGGCCCGCTTGGCGATCTCTCGCGGGTAGACCGGCACATGATCGACGGTGCCCCTGGCCTGTTCCTCATCCGCGACCAGAGCGTTCTTGCGATCTAGGTAGAGGACACGGAACTGTTCGGTCTCACGATGGGCCATGACGGTATGGCAATAGTCCAGAAGCGCGTCCCAAGAGGACAAGACCGGTCGCTGCATGATTTTGGCGCGGGCCATTCGATGGGCGGCAGCCTCCAGGATCTTAAGATCCGCGACGACAGCCTCGCCGATGCCATTCACCTTCGAGAGACGTTCAGGGGGCGCGGTGATAACCCGGTTGAAATCTCCGAAGGTCTCAAGCAGGAGCCGGGCCAGAGGTTTGACATCGCGGCGCGGAATGGATCGAAAGAGCAGAAGTTCCAGCAACTCATAGTCCGGCATCGCAGCCGCGCCCCCGTCCATAAAACGCTCGCGCAACCGCGCGCGGTGATCCCTGATATAGGAGGGCAGGCGCCGCTCTGGCGGGGAGGCAGGCCCCATCTCTGCGCTGTTGGGGAACAGCGGGAGAGAGACATCCTGAAACGCGGGATCCTTGGCCATAGGCTATGCTGTGGCCATCGTGGTTGAGGAAGGGTTAATGCAAATGGATCACCATGCGGCCAGCCGCAAAACCAACGAAAAAAGCGCCCCATTGGAGCGCTTAATATTGGTTTAGAATGGGGAGGGGATCAGCCCTTCATCCCGTCCCAGAAGCTTTTCACGGAGGAGAAGAAACTCCGGCTTTCCGGGTTGGTGTTGTCCTCGGAGAGATCCTCGAATTCACGCAGCAGTTCCTTCTGCCGGGCGGTGAGGTTCACCGGGGTTTCCACCGCCAGTTCTATGAACATGTCACCGGTTGCACCGCCGCGCAGGGCAGGCATGCCCTTGCCACGCAGGCGCATCTGGCGGCCGGACTGGCTACCTTCCGGGATCTGCACACGGCCACGGCCACCATCAATGGTCGGAACTTCTATGGCGCCGCCCAATGCGGCCTTTGCCATGGATACCGGTACCCGGCAGTATAGGTTGTTTCCATCCCGCTCAAACAGGTCATGTGCGGAGACTTCAACAAAAATATAGAGATCACCGGGAGGACCACCGCGCATACCGGCCTCACCCTCGCCGGCAAGGCGAATGCGGGTGCCGGTTTCCACGCCTGCCGGGATGTTCACCGACAGGGAGCGATCTTTCTCTACACGACCATGGCCCTGGCAGGATTTGCAGGGGTTCTTGATGATCTGGCCAAGGCCGGAGCAGGTGGGGCAGGTGCGCTCCACCGTGAAGAAACCCTGCTGCGCGCGAACCTTGCCCATACCGGAACAGGTCGGGCATGTCGTTGGTTCCACTCCGCCCTCAGCGCCAGTGCCTTCGCAGGATCCACAGGCGACAGCGGTCGGTACGTTGATCGTTTTGTGCATCCCCGCAAAAGCATCCTCAAGCGAGATGCGCAGGTTGTAGCGCAGATCCGAGCCGCGCGCGGCTCGTTGCCGCCCGCCACCCTGGCCGCCGCGTCCACCCATGAAGTCGCCGAACAGATCGTCGAAGACATCTGAGAAGGCAGACGAAAAGTCGCCGCCGCCAAAGCCCTGGCCGCCTTGACCGCCGCGTTGGCCGCCGCCCATGCCGTTTTCAAAGGCGGCGTGACCGTAACGATCATAAGCGGCCTTCTTCTCAGGGTCCTTCAGGACATCGTAGGCCTCATTGGCCTCCTTGAACTTCCCCTCGGCTTCGGGATTGTCCTTGTTCCGGTCGGGGTGCAGCTCTTTGGCCTTCTTGCGAAAGCCTTTCTTGATTTCATCGGCGGTGGCCCCTTTGGACACCCCGAGAACGTCATAGTAATCTCGTTTGGACATCGGAATACCCTTCTTGCCGCAACGAAAGCGGGCCGGCCCGGGGTTCGGACCGGCCCGCTTTGGCCAAAATCAGACCTTAACGCTTGTTGTCGTCCAGATCTTCGAATTCGGCATCGACAATGTCATCATCACCGGGGCCTGAAGCCTCATCCGCGGCGGCGGGTTCATCCGCTGCCTCTTCCTGGCTCGACTTGTAGATCGCTTCGCCCAGCTTCATGGCCGCTTCGGTGACGTTCTGAACGCCAGACTTGATCTTGTCGGCGGTGGATTTCTCGTTTTCGAGGTCATCCTTCAGCGCGGCAATGGCCAGTTCGATCGCTTCGATGGTGGTCGGGTCCACCTTGTCCGCATGCTCTTCCATCGATTTCTCGGTGGAGTGAATCAGGCTTTCGGCCTGGTTCTTCGCTTCGATCAGCTCGCGACGTTCCTTGTCTGCCTCGGCATTGTCCTCGGCATCCTTGACCATTTTTTCGATATCCTCATCGGACAGACCACCGGAGGCCTGGATGGTGATATTCTGCTCTTTACCAGTCGCCTTATCCTTGGCGCCAACGGACACGATGCCGTTTGCGTCGATGTCGAAGGTCACTTCGATCTGCGGCATGCCGCGCGGTGCGGGCGGGATGTCCTCAAGGTTGAACTGGCCGAGCATCTTGTTGTCGGCCGCCATCTCGCGCTCACCCTGGAACACACGAATGGTCACGGCGTTCTGGTTGTCTTCGGCGGTAGAGAACACCTGGCTCTTCTTGGTCGGGATGGTGGTGTTGCGGTCGATCAGTCGGGTGAAGACGCCACCGAGGGTTTCGATACCCAGGGACAGCGGTGTCACGTCGAGCAGAACAACGTCTTTCACGTCGCCTTGCAGAACACCGGCCTGAATGGCGGCGCCCATCGCAACAACCTCATCCGGGTTCACACCCTTGTGGGGGTCTTTGCCGAAGAATTTGCTGACTTCCTCGATCACCTTGGGCATGCGGGTCATACCGCCGACCAGAACAACTTCGTCGACGTCAGATGCCGAGAGACCGGCATCTTTCAGCGCAGCGGCGCAGGGCTTCATCGACGCCTTGATCAGATCGCCAACCAGGCTCTCCAGCTTGGCACGGGTCAGTTTCATGACCAGGTGCAGCGGCTGGCCCGAGGACGGATCCATCGAGATGAACGGCTGGTTGATTTCGGTCTGGCTGGAGGAGGACAGCTCAATCTTGGCTTTTTCAGCGGCTTCTTTCAGACGCTGCAGAGCCATTTTGTCCTTGGTCAGGTCGACGCCGTGCTCTTTCTTGAATTGGTCTGCCAGGTAGTTGACGATGCGCATGTCAAAGTCTTCACCACCAAGGAACGTGTCGCCATTGGTGGATTTCACCTCAAACAGGCCGTCGTCGATTTCAAGAATGGTCACGTCGAAGGTACCGCCACCAAGGTCATAGACCGCGATGGTTTGGGTTTCTTCCTTGTCCAGACCATAGGCCAGGGCCGCTGCTGTTGGTTCGTTGATGATGCGCAGCACTTCGAGACCGGCAATCTTGCCGGCGTCTTTGGTGGCCTGACGCTGGGCGTCGTTGAAATACGCAGGCACGGTGATGACGGCCTGGGTCACTTCTTCACCGAGGTAGGACTCGGCGGTTTCTTTCATCTTGCCCAGGATGAAAGCAGAGATCTGCGACGGGGAGTATTTCTCACCCTTGGCTTCGACCCATGCGTCACCATTGCCGCCGTTGATTACGGCGAAAGGCAGGTTTTTCTTGTCTTTGGCCAGATCGCTGTCATCGAACCGGCGACCAATCAGGCGCTTTACGCCGAATACGGTGTTGTCCGGGTTGGTGACGGCCTGACGTTTGGCAGGCTGGCCCACCAGACGCTCATCGTCGGTGAAGGCTACGATCGACGGCGTGGTACGGGCGCCCTCAGCGTTTTCGATAACGCGAGGCTGCGATCCGTCCATGATGGCCACACAGGAGTTGGTGGTCCCGAGGTCGATTCCGATAACTTTGCTCATTTTCGATCCCTTTTCACTTTCTAAGGCGATTACCCGAGGTCTGAACCCATTTTGGCATTCCGGCCCCGATTCAGTTGCGGTTTGGTCTGCACCTCCCCGCTTCCCGGCGTATATAGGGAGCGCAAATGCCCCCTGCAACCGCCAGATCGTGTCCTGTTTCGCGAATTACTGCGGTTTTTGACAGGGGAGCGGTTAAGAACAGGCTAACGGTGATGATGAAGTTGCGGTTGCGGGGATTTGAGCTGACAAAACCCCTGTTGGATACGGAACGGCAGCGACAGCTGATTGACTGTCTGCGTCCCGTTCTGCGCGCCGCTCCTCTGTTCTCGCCCGAGGTGCCCGGTGGCGGCAAGATGTCGGTGCGAATGACCTCGGCCGGGGTATGCGGCTGGGTGAGTGACAGGGGCGGGTATCGTTATCAGGATCGGCATCCCTCCGGCCAGGGCTGGCCGAAAATCCCGGCAGAAATCCTGGATATCTGGCGGGCCAGCACAGGGCTGGAGCGACAACCGGACTGTTGTTTGATCAACTACTATGGCGAGGGCGCCCGCATGGGTCTGCATCAGGACAAGGATGAGGCGGATTTCTCTTACCCGGTGGTGTCCGTCTCTCTGGGCGATGACGGCCTTCTGCGGATCGGCAATCAATTCCGTGGCGGTAAGACGGAGACCGTCTGGCTGAACTCAGGCGATGTCGTCGTGATGGGGGGCGAGGCGCGGCTGACCTATCATGGGGTTGACCGCATCCGCTTCAAATCCTCGCGTTTGCTGCCAAAGGGTGGTCGCATAAACCTGACACTTCGCGTGGTGACCTGAGCCATTGCGTCAATCCGTCGATCAGCGTTTGGCACCCCAACTGATCGAGGCACGGCGACGGGTGTAAAACTCCCCCATTAGTCCGATCATGATCAGGACGAGCGCCACCCAACCTGCGTATTGCCAGTTGCTGAAATGGGGGTTGTAGTTGATGAACACAAACCCACGCGCCTGATCTATGCAATGAAACAGCGGGTTCCAGTCGAACATCGACAGCATGAAGCTGGGCAGAGTGTTCGCCAGGAACATCTTGCCCGAGGCGATCATATTGGCCCTTTGGTAGATCGTGGAGATGATGCCAACAGTCCCGGGCGACCAAGGTTTCATGACCAGCAGGATCAAACCTACCGCAGCACCGGTTATCCAGGAGAGCAGCACCATGCCAAAGGCCGCAATCGGTTCCTCTATTTCAATCGGGGTGAACGCCACGTGATAGACGAACAGGATGATCAGCATCGACAGCACCTGAATATACAGTGATCCCAGTGCCGCCGACAGAATGGCGACGATCGTGTTCATCGGGGCGTGCTGCATCATAGGGCTGCTTGGCCCCTCTGCTCCGGCGACAGCGGAAACGGCCTTGGTGTGGGTCAGGAACAAAAACACACCCGACATCACATAGAGCAGGAAATCGCCGCGAATGGCCGAACCGCGCAGGCCGAGCAGGGAAAACATCACGTAGAACACGATGACAAACATCACCGCCTGCGTGAGATTGGTCGCCAGAGCCATGAACGCATTATTATGTTTGGAGCGAACGCTGCGGGCCACGGAATGAAAGACAACCTCACCCATGGCGATGAGGCTGCTGAGACGTGACCGTTTGTGGCGTTGCTCGAACATGATGTCGCTTAGCCGGACCTGCTTTAGGTGAAACTCTGCTTATCGTTACCACGGAAATCTTGCTGTTCCGTTTCACCCCGACCATAAGGGGGACAACTGCTGTAATCAACCAAACCCGGTCAGGGAGAGTGTTTGTGACATATGATGAGCTTATTCCGGTAATCCGCCGATTGGCGATCGAAGCCGGAGAGAAGATCATGGAGATCTATAATTCGGATGAATTCGAGGTGAAGGTAAAATCGGATGAAAGCCCGGTAACCGCCGCTGACGAGGCCGCCGATGCGTTGATTTCTGCCGGGTTGCGCGCAGCCTTTCCCGACGTGATGCTGGTGACCGAGGAACAGGCGGAATCGCACAGCAAGAGCGGGCACACCTTTCTGATTGTGGATCCGCTGGACGGAACCAAGGAGTTCATCCACCGCCGCGGTGATTTTACCGTCAATATCGCATTTGTCGAAAACGGTGTGCCGACGCGCGGCGTTGTCTATGCGCCGGCGCGGTCTCGGATGTTCTTCACCTTGGCGGACGGATCAGCGGTTGAGGAAACCGGCGCTTTTGATCCGTCAGCCATGGGAGAGATCAAACCCATTCGTGTTGCAGACAGTGATAATGATGCGCTGATGGTGGTTGCGTCGAAATCGCACCGAGATCAGGCCACCGATGATTACATCAACAAATACGCCGTGAAGGACAGCAAGAGCGCGGGGTCTTCGCTGAAGTTCTGTCTGGTCGCAACAGGCGAAGCCGATCTATATCCGCGGGTGGGGCGGACCATGGAATGGGATACCGCCGCTGGTCATGCGGTCCTTTGCGGTGCCGGTGGTCAAGTGGTACGTTTTGATGATCATTCGCCACTGACCTACGGCAAGGAAGGCTATGCGAATCCTTTCTTTATAGCCTATGCGCCGGGTGTGGAGCTTAAGAAAGCCTGATGTCCGTCCTTATCGTCATTCCCGCCCGCTATGCTTCGACTCGCTATCCTGGTAAGCCGCTTGTTGCTTTGACCGGGTCCAGCGGCGAGAGCCAAACGCTGATCGAACGCTCCTGGCGTGCGGCCATGGCCGTCAATGGCGTAGATCGTGTGGTTGTCGCAACCGACGACGACCGAATTCGCGATGCTGCCACCGGGTTTGGTGCCGAGGTTGTTATGACCTCCGAAAGCTGCGCCAACGGGACGGAGCGTTGCGCCGAAGCGCTGGATAAACTTGGCGGCGGTTATGATATCGTGGTGAACCTGCAAGGGGACGCGCCGCTGACGCCGCATTGGTTTATCGAGGATCTGATTGTCGGCCTGCGCGGCGCGCCTGACAAAGGGTTGGCAACGCCGGTGCTGCGCTGCGACGGCGCGACGCTGAACAGTCTGCTGGCAGACCGTAAGGCCGGTCGTGTTGGCGGCACCACGGCAGTGTTCGGTAGCGACCATAATGCGCTCTACTTCTCCAAGGAGGTGGTGCCCTTTACGTCCGAAACCTATGGTTCAGATCAGGAGACGCCGATGTTTCACCACGTCGGTGTCTATGCCTATCGCCCGGACGCGCTGAGCGCCTATCCTGGCTGGCCTGTCGGGCCATTGGAAACCCTCGAAGGGCTGGAGCAGCTGCGCTTTCTTGAGAACGGGCGCAAGATTCTCTGCGTGGAGGTTGAAGCACGTGGACGCGAGTTCTGGGAGCTGAACAACCCCGAGGATGTTCCCCGGATTGAGGCGATGATGAAAAAAATGGGTCACAAATAGGCCTGAATTGTCGATAATATGAAACATGATACGGGATGCCGTGAGCGAAATGTGACTGGGGGTATATTTTCTGAATTGCCTACGGAATACTCTGACCGGCCTTTCGAGGCAGGTTTTGCCACCTAAACGGCCCCACTGACGAACCGCATCAGAACGGTTTGAGAAATAGAAACGAGAGTGCGAGATGCGTAGAAAAGTAACGAAGGCAATTTTTCCGGTGGCCGGGCTTGGAACCAGATTCCTGCCGGCAACCAAATCGGTTCCCAAAGAAATCATGACGCTGGTTGACCGCCCGCTGGTCCAATATGCCATTGATGAGGCCCGAGAGGCCGGCATCAAGGAGTTCATCTTTGTCACCTCGCGCGGCAAAGGAGCGCTAGAGGATTATTTCGACCATTCGCCCATGCTTGAGCAGGAGCTGCGCAAGAAGGGTAAGGATGATCTGCTGGAAATCCTGAAAGCGACCAATATGGAATCGGGTGCGATTGCCTATATTCGCCAGCATCAGGCGCTGGGCCTTGGTCACGCGGTCTGGTGCGCGCGTCGCCTGATCGCCAATGAACCCTTTGCGGTGATCCTGCCTGATGATGTCATCGCGGCGGAAACTCCCTGCCTGAAGCAGATGGTGGAAGCCTACGAGGAAACCGGCGGCAATATGGTCGCGGCCATGGAGGTTCCGCCAGAACAGACATCGTCCTACGGTGTGCTGGATGTGCGCGACGACATGGGCTCGGTGGTGTCGGTAAATGGCATGGTTGAAAAGCCCAAAGCCGAAGATGCCCCGTCTAATCTGGCGGTTATTGGTCGCTATATCCTGGCGCCATCGGTCTTGCGCAATCTCAATAAGAAGAAACAGGGCGCCGGTGGTGAGATCCAGCTGACCGATGCCATTGCCGAAGATATCGCCGACGATGTACCGGTCTACGGCTATCGTTTCCGTGGTCAGCGCTTTGATTGCGGATCCAAGGCTGGTTTCCTGCAGGCAACCGTCGCCTTTGCGCTGGCACGTGACGAGCTGCGCGATGATCTGATGTGCTACATCAATGAGATTGCGCAGGTCGACAAGGCGGCGCAGTAAGCCGATCACTTCGCCGAGAGTGGCGGAGATTGTGAACATCTGGAAATTGGGTGGCCGGACAGCACTGTCCGGCCTTTTGATCAGGAAGACGCTGCTTTGACATATATTCTGGTGACTGGTGGAGCGGGTTATATTGGCTCTCATGCCTGCAAGGCACTAAAGGCTGCCGGTTTTACCCCCGTAACCTACGATAATCTGGTGACTGGCTGGCAGGACGCCGTGAAGTTCGGACCCTTTGAAAAGGGGGATCTGGCTGATCGTCTGCGACTGGACGAGGTTTTTGCCAAATATCAACCAGCCGCCGTGATGCACTTCGCGGCGTTGAGCCAGGTTGGTGAAGCCATGAGCGAACCCGGGCGCTACTGGGCCAACAATGTCGGCGGGTCTCTCACGCTGATTGAAGCCGCGGTGGCAGCCGGCTGCCTCGATTTCGTTTTCTCATCAACCTGCGCCACCTATGGGGAGCATGACAATGTGGTGCTGGACGAAAGCACGCCGCAGCTTCCCCTTAATGCCTATGGCGCGTCCAAACGCGCGGTAGAAGACATCCTGCGCGATTTTGGCGCCTCGCATGGGCTGCGGTCGGTGATATTCCGTTACTTCAACGTGGCGGGTGCCGACCCCGAGGCCGAGGTGGGCGAGTTCCACCGCCCCGAGACTCATCTGGTGCCGCTGGTGCTGGATGCGATTGAGGGCAAACGTGACGCGCTGACCATTTTTGGAACCGACTATGACACCCCGGATGGCACCTGCGTGCGTGACTATGTTCACGTCTGCGATCTGGTCGACGCCCATGTGCTGGGCCTGCAATGGCTGAAAGACGGCAAAGGGAGCCAGGTCTTCAACCTGGGGACCGGCACCGGGTTCTCCGTACGGGAAGTCATGGACAAGGCGGAGGCGACAACCGGTCAATCGGTGCCTCACTCAATTGGTCCTCGTCGTGCCGGCGATTGCACCAAGCTGGTGTCGGGTTCGGTGCGGGCGGCTACCCTGCTTGGGTGGGAGCCGAAGCGATCGGATCTTGAAACTATGATCGCGGATGCCTGGGGCTGGCACAAAGCCGGCGCTTACGAGCGCTAGGGTGACGGGGCCAGAGCGGGCTCCAGGTACTGTACCGCTGCCGGAAATCTCCCTGGCGGCGGCCTATCGGCTGAGGTGGCAGCGACGTCGGCTGCTTTGGCGCTCTTTCCGGTCCCGGCATCAGCTGACGACGCTGACGGACCGCACTCGCATTTTGCAACGGGATGCAATTCTTGCCATCACAGTGCTGCGCAATGAAGCGACCCGGCTTCCGTTTTTCCTGGCCTTTTATCGCGATCTGGGTGTCGACCATTTTCTGATCGTCGACAATGGCAGCGATGATGGCAGCGCCGCCTATCTTGCCGGTCAGCCTGATGTCTCGCTCTGGCATACAGGCGCCAGCTATCGCGATGCTCGGTTTGGTCTCGACTGGGCGACATGGCTTCAGATCCGTTATGGTCACCGGCGCTGGTGTCTCAGTGTTGATGCAGATGAATTGCTGGTGTTTGGCGGTGATGCCCGGCACGGTTTGCGCGGATTGACAGATTGGCTGGACCGTCATGGCAGGGCTGGCTTCGGTGCCTTGATGCTGGATCTTTTTCCCAAGGGGTCAGTGGGAGAGGTGAGTTACGTCCCAGGTGATGATCCCCGCCGAGTATTGCCGTGGTTTGATACCGGGCCATATCGCCGGGTTCGACAGGCGCCGCGCGGCAACCTGTGGGTACAGGGCGGCCTCAGGGAGCGGATGTTTTTTCCTGATGAGCCGCAACGGGGACCTACGCTGAACAAGGTGCCGCTGGTCAAATGGCACCGCAGCTTCGCCTATACGAATTCTACCCATGCAATGCTGCCCAGGCGGTTGAATGCACTATACGATGGGCCAGGTGGGGCAGGTCCGTCCGGGGTTCTGCTGCACAGCAAATTCTTGCCCGAAATCACCAAGAAGGCAGAGATCGAAAAGCGGCGTGGCCAGCATTTCAGCGCGCCGGAATTGTTCGACGGCTATTACAACCAATTGGCTGCGGCACCGGATCTCTGGCACAGCGATGCGATCCGATATCAGGGACCGGATCAGTTGGAGGCATTGGGGCTGGCCCGCGCCCCTGATTGGGACGCGGACTGAGCCGCTGCTTAGCTGCGTTCGGCGTTCTGCTCGTCACGACGCTGGCGGACCAACTGATGTTTGGTGACCAGCGAGGCTGTGACAACGCCGACGGTGACAATGCCGATCATGATCGTCGAGAGCGCGTTGATCTCCGGGCTGACACCGAGCCGCACCGCAGAGAAGATCTTGATGGGCAAGGTTGTCGCCGCAGGGCCTGCGGTGAAGGAGGCAATCACCAGGTCGTCCAGCGACAGGGTAAAGGCCAGAAGCCAGCCTGAAATCACTGCGGGCGCGATGATCGGTAGCGTCACTAGGCGGAACGCCTCTGCCTGCGAACAGCCCAGATCCAGCGCGGCTTCCTCCAGCGATCGATCAAAGGTTACCAACCGCGAAGAGACCACGACCGAGACATAGCACATGGCAAAGGTCGTATGCGCGAGCACGATGGTCATAATCCCGCGATCCAGCCCGATCCCGATGAACAGGAGCAGCAGCGAAAGGCCTGTGATTACCTCTGGCATCACCAATGGCGCGTAGATCATGCCGGAAAACAGCGTACGCCCCAGGAACCGCCCGCCGCGCACCAGCACGTAGGCGGCCATGGTGCCAAGGACCGTCGCGATGCTGGAGGAGATAACGGCTACCTTCAGCGTGACCAATGCCGCACTGAGGAATGCCTCGTTGTGCAGCAGTTCACCATACCATTTGACGGAGAACCCGGCCCAGACGGTAACCAGCTTGCTTTCGTTGAAGCTATAGGCGATCAGGATGACCATCGGGATATACAGAAACGCAAATCCCAGCGTCAGCGAAACGGTGTTGAACCAGCTCAGTCGGGTCATTGTTCCGCCTCCTGTTGTTTCTGCTGGTTGCGCTGGAACAGCACGATCGGCACGATCAGGATCAATAGCAGCACAACTGCCACCGCAGAGGCCACTGGCCAGTCACGGTTGGAGAAGAACTCTTCCCACAGAACTTTGCCGATCATCAGCGTGTCCGACCCCCCCAGCAGTGACGGGATCACGAATTCGCCCAGCGTCGGAATAAAGACGAGGAAGCAGCCCGCAATGATGCCGGCGCGCGACAGCGGGATGGTGACCAACCAGAAGGCCTGCGTACGTGAGCAGCCCAGATCCTCGGCAGCCTCGATGAGCGATCCGTCCAGCCGCTCCAGTGCCGAGTATATCGGCAAAATCATGAACGGCAGGTAGGTGTAGACGATGCCGATATAGACCGCGGTATTGGTATTCAAAATGGTGAGCGGCGTGTCGATGATCCCAAGCCAGATCAGAAACTGGTTCAACAGCCCCTCATTCGACAGGATGCCCATCCAAGCATAAACGCGGATCAGGAAGCTGGTCCAGAAGGGCAGGATCACCAACATCATCAGCGTGGGACGCCATTCAGACGGGGCGCGGGCCATGCCATAGGCCATGGGGTAGCCGACCAGCAGGGTCAGCACAGTTGAGATTACAGCGATCCGAAGCGAGCTGAGATAGGCTTTCCAATAGAGGTCGTCTTCTGTCAGCCAGACGAAATTCTCAAAATCCAGATCCGCAATAAAGGCGCCGATACCAGTGACCCAGTCGAACTGCGGCATATAAGGCGGGCGCGCGACGGCGGCGTCCGACAGGGCGATCTTGAACACGATGGCAAAGGGCACAAGGAACAGCGCCAGAAGCCAGGCGTAAGGGATGGCAATCAGGATAAAGCGGCGCATCAGTTTGCCAGTAGGACACCGGCAGTGGCTGTCCAGGACAGCCAGACCGGGTCTTCCCAGGTAAAGGCGCGCCGGGCGATACGGCGGGTATTTGCGGTCTGAGCTTTGATCACCGCACCAGATGGCAGTTCGACATGGTAGGTCGAGATATTGCCGAGATATGCTATATCGAGAATACGGCCCTGCACGCTATTGTCGGCCTCGGCGGGACGATCCGCACTGATCGTGACCTTCTCCGGGCGGATCGCCAGATGGCAGGCTTGGCCATCAGAGAATGTCGCCTGGCTTTTCACCGTCAGCGGGGCGGCGCCATCTTTCCAGCTGACCGCATATTCATCGGGGCCCGTGGGCGAAGCGGTGCCGTCGATGATGTTCACATCGCCAATGAAATCAGCCACGTAAAGCGAATTTGGCGTTTCGTAGATACGATCAGGAGTGGCAACCTGGACGATCTGGCCATTGTCCATCACCGCCACGCGGGAGGCGACCGTCATCGCCTCTTCCTGATCGTGGGTGACAATAACAAAGGTGGTGCCAGTCTTTTCCTGAATGTCCATCAGTTCGAACTGGGTGTCCTGGCGCAGCTTCTTGTCGAGCGCGCCGAGAGGTTCATCCAGCAACAGAAGTTTGGGTGCTTTGGCCAGCGATCTTGCCAAGGCCACCCGCTGCCGTTGACCGCCGGAGATCTGGTGCGGCTTGCGCCGCGCGAATTTCTCCAGCCGGGTCAGGCGCAGCATTTCCTGTACCCGCTCGGCGATATCATGTTTGGGCTTGTTCTCGCGCTTCAGTCCAAAGGCGATATTGTCCCAGACGCTCAGATGCGGGAATAGCGCATAGGACTGGAACATCATGTTGACCAGACGCTTGTTCGGCGGGACCGGTGCAATATCCTGACCCGACAGGAAAATTTTGCCTTCGGTTGGCGTTTCAAACCCCGCCAGCATCCGCATCATCGTGGTCTTGCCGCAGCCCGAGGGGCCAAGCAAGGCAAAGAACTCTTTCTCGTAGATCCCAAGCGTCAGATCGTCGATCGCGGTGAACTCACCAAAGCGCTTGGTAACATTTTGGAATTGGATCAGGGGCTTAGCCTCTGGATCGTTCCAGGGTTCAAAAACAGGAATAGTCACGCTGGCCCCCAATGTATGACACAAGTGGCGGAACGGGCATGGAACAGCTGCCGACGTTCCCGCAGGAAAAAGCGCGGGGCATATCCGATGCCCCGCGCGTCAATCAATCTCGGGTCAGGTCCCAGATTTGATCTTGGTCCACATACGCGTCGCCGTACGCTGCAATTTGGGCGGATAGGCTTCTTTGATGTAGAGGTTTTTCAGGGTGTCATCGTTCGGATAGATCGCGGGGTCGTTGATCACATCCTCTTCGAGGAACTCCTGGCTCGCCTTGTTGCCATTGGCATAATAGACGTAGTTGGATGCCGCAGCCATGTTCTCGGCTTCCATAATGAAGTTCAGGAACTTGTGAGCCCCGTCGGGGTTAGGGGCGTCCACCGGGATCGCCATCTGGTCGAACCACATCAGTGCGCCTTCCTTGGGCGCGTTGAAGACGATTTCGACACCGTTTTCGGCCTCGTCGGCACGATCGCGCGCCTGCAGGATATCGCCGGACCAGCCAAAGGCCACGCAGATGTCACCATTTGCCAGTGCGTTGATGTACTCTGAGCTGTGAAATTTCTTCACATAGGGGCGGATCGCCATCAGCACGGGTTCGGCCTTGGCAACCACATCGGGGTCCATACTATTGGGATCTTCACCGATATATTGCAGGGCGGCCGGGATCATCTCGTCCGGGGCATCCAGAATGTAGACGCCACATTCGGCCAGCTTTTCCATGTTGGCAGGGTTGAACACCAGATCGAGCGAGTCGATCGGTGCATCCGCGCCCAGAGCCTCTTCGACCTTTGCGGTGTTTGCACCGATCCCAGTCGTGCCCCACATGTAGTTGATGGAATAGAGGTTGTCCGGATCATAGCGTGCTGTACGCTCCTTGATCACGTCCCACATGTTGCCTGCGTTCGACAGCTTGTCGGTATCCAGTTTCTGGAACGCGCCAGCCTGAATCTGACGCGCCAGGAACGAGCCGGTCGGAACGACTACATCGTAACCGGAGCCGCCGGCCAGCATCTTGGTTTCCAGCAACTCGTTGCTGTCGAAGACGTCGTAGATAAGTTCGATGCCGGTCTCGGCTTCGAATTTCTCCAGCAAGGCTTCGTCAATATAGTCGGACCAGTTGTAAACGCGAACTTCTTCGGCGACGGCGGCCGCACTGCTCAGCGCCACGATGGCTGTCAATGTCATCGTCTTGAGTGTCATGAGTATCTCCCTGTGCGTGCCGGTTTCCGTGCCCGGCTGATAAGGATTTGATCAAGTTTTGCCTCATTCGGCAATACTGTTTATGTTTTCACTTGGGGAAACTTGGTGCAAGCTGCCCAAAATTTAGGAGGAATTCAGAAGGTGAACCTGAGCCAACCAGCCGCATCATCCGGCAGTCAGCCCACTGCCAAACTGCCCGCCCATGAAACCGTCTACCAGACCTTGCGCGGGCAAATTCTGTTTGGCGATCTGGCGCCGGGGCAGGCGGTCACCATCCAGGGTCTGGTCGAGTCGTTGGGGGCCGGGATGACCCCGGTACGCGAAGCAATCCGCCGACTGATCTCTGATGGCGCGCTCGTGTTTCAGGGAAATCGCCGTGTGTCTGTGCCGATGTTACGTGAAAGTGACCTGAACGAGCTGATTTATGCAAGAAAAACAATAGAGTGTCAACTTGCTCGGTTGGCAACCACGCGTGTATCGGCGGATGATATCACCGCGCTGGAGGCCATCGACACAGCTCTGGATCAGGCTATTTCGGCAGGAGACGTCACTGGCTATCTGGTGCAGAACTACCGGTTCCACACGCGGCTTTATGCGTATGCCGATGCGCCTATCCTGACAGATCTGGCGGATCGGCTTTGGCTGCGCTTCGGTCCATCGTTGCGCGTGGTCTGTGGACGGCTCGGCACGCAGAGCTTTCCCGACCGGCACAAGGATATCCTCGAGGCCCTGCATCGCCAGGACGCAGATCTGGCGGCGCTGGCCATGGAGCGGGACGTCGCTCAGGGGATGGATCAGGTAAGTCAGGGGCTGAATCAGTCGAGCTGATTCGATTGACACGCTAGAATTTGATCATATTCTGGGCGCAATCTCTTCCTTCAGGAGTCTGCCCCATGACTGCGATTACAAATCACCTGCCCACGGCCGAGCTTCAGGCTCTGGATGCGGCCCATCACATGCACCCCTTCACCGCAAACGGTGAGCTGGCGGAAAAAGGCGCGCGGATTATCACGCGCGCCACTGGCGTCACGCTGACAGACAGCGAGGGCAACCAGATACTGGATGCCATGGCCGGCCTGTGGTGTGTCAATATTGGCTATGGGCGGGACGAGTTGGCAGATGTCGCCGCCCGCCAGATGCGCGAGCTGCCGTACTACAACACATTCTTTCAGACCACACACACGCCCGCGATCGCGCTGGCGGCGAAAATCGCCGAACTGGCGCCCGAGGGGCTGAACCATGTGTTCTTCGCCGGGTCTGGTTCAGAAGCCAATGACACCAATATTCGCATGGTCCGCCATTATTGGGCGATGAAGGGCAAGCCGACAAAATCAGTGATCATCAGCCGCAAGAACGGATATCATGGCTCCTCCGTTGGCAGCGGCAGCCTGGGCGGTATGACTGCGATGCACGAACAGGGCGGCCTGCCGATCCCGGATATCCATCATATCAATCAGCCCAACTGGTGGGCCGAAGGCGGCGATATGGCGGTAGAGGAGTTTGGTCTCGCGCGCGCTCAGGAGCTGGAACAGGCGATTCTTGAGTTGGGCGAAGACCGGGTCGCGGCCTTTATCGCCGAACCGGTTCAGGGCGCCGGCGGTGTCATTGTTCCGCCTGCAACCTACTGGCCCGAGATCCAGCGGATCTGCGACAAATATGAAATCCTGCTGATCGCTGATGAGGTGATCTGCGGCTTCGGGCGTACCGGCAATTGGTTCGGAAGCCAGACCATGGGCATTCGCCCCGATATCATGACCATCGCCAAGGGGCTATCGTCCGGCTATGCGCCGATTGGCGGATCTATTGTCAGCGACGAGATTGCAGCGGTGATTGGATCCGGTGAATTTAATCACGGCTACACCTATTCGGGCCATCCGGTTGCCGCCGCGGTGGCGCTGGAGAACCTGCGCATTCTCGAGGAGGAGAACATCATCGACAATGTGCGTGATGTTGTGGCGCCTTATCTCAAGGAGCAATGGGAGGCGCTCGTCGATCATCCGCTGGTGGGCGAAGCCAAGATTGTCGGCATGATGGGATCGATTGCACTGACCCCGAACAAGGCGACGCGCGCGGCCTTTGCCGCTGAAACCGGAACTGTCGGCTACATCTGCCGGGAGCGGTGCTTTGCCAATAATCTGGTGATGCGCCACGTTGGTGATCGGATGATCATCTCGCCGCCGCTGATCATCACACCCGAAGAGATTGATACGCTCATCGCGCGGGCGCGCCAGTCGCTCGATGAATGTTATGCAGCGCTGAAAGAGCGAGACTTGCTGCACAGCGCGTGACGCGGGCTGAAGCTGTTTGACCAAGGCGTCGGTTCCGGTCGGGAGCCGGCGCCTTTGCTATTTCCGCGAATCTTTGTGGCTCGGTCAAAGCTGCTCGGTCAAATTCGGTTATTTGAGTGTTTCCGGTAACGGACGTTTGCGATCAATCAAGGCGTGTACACATAGAGTTTTTATCTGATTGGCAATCTAAATCCTGTCGCTTTTCGATCCTTGTTCGTCGCAATACGTACCGTTTCCGGCGTTATCGGCCCTAAGGTAAACTACAGAGATGATCCGGACGATCCGGTTGCACACCAACACTCGTGTGTGCTTACATCACGACAGAAGTGCAGAGCTAATCTGCCGAACCAAACCAGGGAGCCTCACTTGGCTGATGCGTCAAACACGAGCGCGTTCGTTGAATTCGAACGCGTGCAGAAGAGTTATGACGGCGAGAACCTCGTTGTCAAAGATCTGAACCTCACCATGCCGAAAGGCGAATTTCTGACCATGTTGGGCCCGTCCGGTTCGGGCAAAACGACCTGCTTGATGATGTTGGCGGGTTTTGAGACAGCGACCCATGGTGATATTCGGCTTGGCGGCGTCTCGATCAACAATATTCCGCCTCATAAACGCGGCATCGGAATGGTGTTCCAGAACTACGCGCTTTTCCCTCACATGACCATTGCCGAAAATCTGAGCTTCCCGCTGGAAGTCCGCAACATGGGCAAGTCCGAGCGTGAGCAGAAGGTGAAGCGCGCGCTTGACATGGTCGAGATGGGCGCCTTTGGCGGTCGCCGTCCGGCCCAGTTGTCTGGTGGTCAGCAGCAGCGTGTTGCCTTGGCGCGTGCGCTGGTGTTTGAACCCGAACTGGTGCTGATGGACGAACCTCTGGGCGCGCTGGACAAGCAGCTGCGCGAGAAGATGCAGTTCGAGATCACCCATCTTGCACATCAGCTGGGCATCACCACTGTTTACGTGACCCACGACCAGACCGAAGCGCTGACCATGTCGGATCGCGTGGCAGTGTTCAACGATGGTCGTATTCAGCAGCTGGCGCCGCCGGATGAACTGTACGAAGAGCCGTCCAACAGTTTCGTTGCCCAGTTCATTGGTGAGAACAACACGCTGGAAGGCACGGTCAAAGAGGTCAACAATGGCATCGCGCTGGTACAATTGGACGATGGCGAATTGATTGACTGCAAGCCGATCAACGTCTCCAAACCCGGTGAGCGGACCCGCGTGTCGATCCGGCCCGAACGTGTTGAGTACAACAAGGACCGGATGCAGGAAGGCGCCCATACGCTCAAGGCTGAAGTGCTTGAGTTTATCTACATGGGCGACATCTTCCGCACCCGTCTGCGCGTCGCCGGAAATGATGAGTTCATCATCAAGACCCGCAACGCACCCGATCAGGTACGGTTGAAGCCCGGCCAGCAGATCGAAATCGGCTGGTTGCCTGAAGATTGCCGCGCGCTGGACGCCTGACGTCCGCGCGCGCCCGAACCTCCGGCAGCGAACGACCGGCGGACAATCCAGATAAATAACGATTTCAACAAGGAGTAGAGTGTCTATGAAACTCACCAAACTGACTGCCCTGGCAGCCACCACGGCACTGTGTGCGCCGATGGCGATGGCTGCTGATATGGCCAACGAGATGACCATCGTGTCCTGGGGCGGCGCCTATCAGGAAAGCCAGCTGAAGGCCTATGTGGTTCCTTATCAGGAAATGCACCCCGATCTGAAAGTGATCTGGGATGAAAGCTCGGCCGAGGCGACCGCAAAAATGCGCGCCATGACCGAAGCGGGCAATGTCACCTGGGATCTGGTCGACGTTGTTGCTTCTGATGCGATGCGTATGTGTGACGAAGGTCTCGCCGCCGAGCTGAACCACGACGAAGATTTGGCTGCGGCGCCCGATGGCACACCCGCAACCGAAGACTTCGGCGATCTGATCGTCAGCGACTGCTTCGTGCCGCAGATCGTGTATTCGACCACCTTCGGGTACCGCATGGACAAGGTTGGTGACACGCCGCCGAGCTCCATCTGCGATGTCTTCGACACTGCGAAATATCCGGGCAAGCGCGCCCTTCAGAAGCGTCCGATCGACAACGTCGAGTGGGCCCTCTACTGCGACGGCGTTGCCAAGGATGAGATCTACGACGTGCTGAGCACCGACGAAGGTGTGGAGCGTGCCCTGGCCAAGCTCGACACAATCAAGGATCAGGTCGTCTGGTGGACTGCTGGTGCGGAAACGCCGCAGCTGCTGGCAGATGGCGAAGTGGTGATGGGCTCGACCTTTAACGGTCGTCTGTTCTCGGCAATTGCTGAGCAGAACCAGCCGATCGAAATGCTCTGGGATATGCAGTCTTTCGACCTGGATGGCTGGATCGTTCCGGCTGATCTGCCCGAAGACCGCAAGGCTCGCGTGATGGACTTCCTGAAGTTCGCAACCGACACTCAGCGTCTGGCAGATCAGGCCAAGTTCATCTCCTACGGTCCGGCGCGCGCTTCCTCTGCGCCGCTGGTTGGCAAACACGCCATTCTGGGTATCGACATGGCACCGCATATGCCGACCGATCCGGCGAACTCCGGCAACGTTCATGTCTATGACTACGAATGGTGGGCAGACAACCGCGACGATCTGGACGCTAAATTCCAGGCGTGGCTCGCCAAGTAATCTGTCCGCGAACAGATACTGACATTATCGGGAAGGGGCTGTGTGCCTGGCGCGCAGCCCTTTCTCCACCAACAAAAAATTCCGACGGGGGCTCCTACCCATGAGCGATACCACCCACACCGGACCGGTCTTGGCCGCCGATGGCACGCCGCTGAAGCGTAGCCTGGCCCGAGCTCTCCGGATGCAGAAAATTCGCGCCCTGATGCTGATCGCGCCGCTTCTGCTGTTTGTTCTTCTGACCTTCATTCTCCCGATTGCCGACATGCTGTTCCGCTCGGTTGAGAATAGGATCGTCTCTGACACCCTGCCCAAGACCGTTGTCGCGCTTCAGGATTGGGATGCAAACTCCGGGCAGGCCCCGGATGAGGCCGTGTTTGCCGCATTGGCTGCCGACCTTCAGGTCGCCGCCGAAGAGAAGACCCATACGCGCGTCGGCTCGCGCCTGAACTACGAAAACCCCGGCATTTCTTCGCTGTTCCGCAAGGCCGGGCGCAAGGTCAAGCGTTGGGATCTGGCTCAGGATGGTCCGTTCAAGGAGCAGTTCTTCAAGATTGACAAGGACTGGACCGACCCGGAGGTCTGGCGCACTATCCAGACTTACTCTGGGGCCTACACCAACGGTTATTTTCTGAATGCGGCCGATTTCCAGAAAGGCGCAGAAGGGGCAGAGCTGCGACCCGAGAACGAGCGGATCTATGGGACATTGTTCCTGCGGACACTGATCATGTCGTTGGCGATTACGGTGAGCTGCATCATACTTGGATATCCGGTGGCCTGGATCCTGGCGAATTTGCCGTCCAGATCCGCAAACCTGCTGATGATCCTGGTGTTGCTGCCGTTCTGGACGTCGCTTCTGGTACGAACATCGGCCTGGAAGGTCATGCTGCAGCAGCAGGGCGTCATCAATGACACGCTGGTCTGGCTGGGACTGGTCGCAGATGATGCGCGCCTTGTGATGATCAATAACCAGTTCGGCACGATCGTGGCGATGACCCACATTCTGTTGCCGTTCATGATCCTGCCGATGTATTCGGTGATGCAGACTATCAATCCGTCCTATCTGCGCGCTGCCAAGTCTCTCGGCGCCACCAACTGGACGGCGTTCTGGCGGGTCTACTTCCCGCAGTCTGTGCCGGGTATCGGTGCGGGTTCGATCCTCGTCTTCATTCTGGCGATTGGCTACTACATCACGCCGGAGCTGGTCGGCGGCACCAAAGGTGTCTTCATCTCGAACCGGATCGCCTTCCACATCTCGCAGTCGCTCAACTGGGGCCTTGCGGCCGCGCTTGGCACTATTCTGCTGGTCGTCGTGCTCGCGCTCTACTGGGCCTATGACAAGATTGTCGGTATCGACAACGTGAAACTGGGATAAGACACATGGCTTTGACACCTGTTGAAAACCAAACTCCTGGTTTCGTGGCGATGGTCGCTGCGGCGGCCGGCGCCTTCTTCGGCCTGTTTGTCGGCACTGCGCAGGGCTCTGGCCTTCTGGGGGTACTGATCGGCGCTGCTCTTGTTGGCGGGCTGGGCTTTGTCTTGGCGGGGCTTCGCGATCAGGAGCGGCTGATCCGATGGATCCTGATCGCAGCCTTTGCCATCGCAGGCTTTGTGATGGGCGGGCTGCCCTCGGCCGTCATTGGTATACTGTTCGGTGCCTTTGTCGGCTGGTTCATCTTCTGGCTCTCGACGTCACGCTACCGTGTGCATCTGGCGCCATATCTCACACCTGGCCAGGTGCTTTGGCATTATACGTTTCGGGTGATCTGCGGGGCGGTCTTCGTTTTTCTGATCACGCCGATCCTTGTGGTGATGCCACTGTCGTTCAACGCTCAGGATTTCTTCACCTTCACGCCGGAGATGCTGCAATTCGATCCCGAAGGCTATTCGCTGAAGCACTATCGTGACTTCTTCACCAATGCCGACTGGCAGCAGGCGATGTGGAACTCCATCAAGATCGCGCCGATGGCGACCATTCTGTCGGTGGGTTTCGGTACGCTGGCCGCCATTGGCCTCAGCCAGCCGCATGTGCCCTTCCGTCGGGCCATTATGGCGATCCTGATTTCGCCGATGATCGTGCCGCTGATCATCTCGGCTGCCGGGATGTATTTTTTCTACAGCCGGATTGGTCTGCAGGGGACATACTTCGGTGTGGTCCTGGCGCATGCAGCCCTTGGCATTCCGTTTGTGATCATTACCGTGACCGCCACTCTGGTTGGTTTCGACCGGTCTCTGACGCGTGCGGCTGCAAATATGGGGGCCGGTCCGGTCACCACCTTCTTCCGCGTGCAGATGCCGCTGATCCTGCCCGGCGTGATTTCTGGTGGTTTGTTTGCCTTCATCACCTCCTTTGATGAAGTTGTCGTTGTGCTCTTTGTCGGGTCTGCCGGGCAGAAAACCCTGCCCTGGCAGATGTTCACCGGCCTGCGCGAACAGATTTCGCCGACCATTCTGGCGGTTGCGACCATTCTGGTCGTGGTGTCGATCTGCCTGCTGACGGTGGTCGAGATGCTGCGTCGCCGGTCGGAGCGTCTGCGCGGTATGAGCCCGAGCTAATATCCGCGTCATCCAACAAAAAGGCCCCGGTGAGAACCGGGGCCTTTTTGCGTTTCAGCGGATGCGGGGATCAGAGGCGTTCGATTGCGAGGGCGATACCTTGGCCGCCACCAATGCACATGGTGATGAGCCCCTTGGAGCCGCCGATCCGCTCCAGCTCGTAAAGTGTCTTCAGCGTGATGATCGCGCCAGTTGCGCCCACCGGATGGCCAAGCGCAATCGCGCCGCCATTCGGGTTTACCTTGGCCGGATCCAGTCCCAATTCCTTGTTCACGGCCAGCGCCTGCGCGGCAAAGGCTTCGTTCGACTCGATCACGTCAAAGTCGCTGGCGGAGAGCCCGGTTTTCTTCAGCAGGTTCTGCACAGCAGGCACCGGACCGATTCCCATCACTTCAGGGCGGACACCTGCATGGGCGTAGCCCAGAATACGGGCCTTGGGCTTCAGGCCAGCTTTCTGGGCAGCCTCAGCTGTGGCCATGACGATTGCGGCGGCACCATCGTTGATGCCGCTTGCGTTGCCAGCAGTGACACGGCCGTCCTTCTTGAACACCGGTTTCAGGCCGCCAAGTGTTTCCATTGTGCTGGCCTTGGGGTGTTCATCCACCTCAAAGGCCACCATGTCACGCTTCACCTTGACCTCGACCGGCGTGATCTGGCTGGCAAAATGCCCGGCCTCGATTGCCGCAGCGGCGCGGGTCTGGCTGGTCAGCGCAAATTCATCCATCTGGGCGCGCGTGATGTCATGCTCATCCGCGACGTTTTCTGCGGTCACCCCCATGTGACCGGTCCCAAAGGGGCAGTTCAAGGCGCCCAGCATCATGTCGAGCGCGCGGGCATCGCCCATTTTCTGCCCCCAGCGGGCGCTAGGTACGATGAAGGGGCTGCGCGACATGTTTTCGGCGCCACCGGTGAGGGCAAATTCCGCGTCGCCCAGCATCAGCGACTGGATGCCGGAGACAATCGCCTGTGCACCTGAGCCGCAGAGGCGGTTCACGTTCATCGCAGGCGTACCGTTCGGAATGCCGGCCTGCATCGCAGCGACACGACTCAGGTACATGTCGCGCGGTTCGGTATTGATCACATGGCCAAAGACCACATTGCCGATCTGCCCCGGCTCAACGCCGGAACGTTCCATAGCGGCTTTGGATGCCACGGTTGCCAGATCAATTGGGGTGGTGCCCGCCAGCGATCCACCAAAGGTGCCGATGGCGGTACGGGCGCCATCCAGGATCACGATATCGGTCATGGTCTCTCTCCTCATGAGTTTCGCGCTGATTATGCAGATGCAGCATGGCCTGTCCTGCGAAACGTGCCGTCATAACAGTTTAGCCATGATGCCGCTCCTGTTTGACAAATGGATTTCAAAGGCGCAGAGATTCCGCCATGACGGAAAATGTAGACGATATCCTGACGCTTCTGCCCGCCCGCCTGAAAGAGGCGCGTCGTGCCCAGGGCCTCAGCCTGGAGGCTGTGGCCAATCTCTCCGGTGTCAGCCGCTCCATGGTGAGCCAGATTGAACGCGGCGAGAGCTCACCAACGATTGCGACCCTGTGGAACCTGACGCGTGCGTTACAGGTGGATTTTGCGGGGCTGCTGGACAGTCAAGAGGCACAGGACCGGATCGAAGTCCTGCGCGATGGCGATGTCCCCTCAATTGAAAACATGGGGGAGGGCTGTCTGATCCGCATTCTTTCTCCACCTGAAGACGCCGGCGGCCACGAGGTCTACGATATCCGGCTCAAAGAAGGGGGCGCATTGAACAGCCAGCCTCATGGGCGCGGAACGGTCGAACACCTGACGGTTCTCGCCGGGACTGTTGCGCTCTGTTCGGGCAGTGCGACCGAACGGCTGCACGCAGGGGATACCGCCCGCTATGCTGCAGATGTGACGCATTCCATCGCTGCACAGGACGGTCCGGCACGTCTGTTTCTGATCGTGAAGAATGCGTGATTGGCCAGAATAGGCGTGCCTTCCATTTTGACGGATTTTTGTCCACTATCTTGAAATCCCCTATTCCGGAAATTTTTCCGCTATGCTAGAACTCCGACTCGAACGAGAAGGAGTTTCCGCATGTCTACTGATTTTCTGACCGACATCTCCAAGACCCTGGAAGAGATCAAAGCTGATGGTCTTTACAAGCGGGAACGAATGATCACCTCCCCTCAGGGGGGCGAGATCAGGGTTGGGGATGCGGCGGTCATCAACCTGTGTGCCAACAATTACCTTGGCCTTGCAGATCACCCCGACCTCATCGCTGCTGCGCGCGGCGTAATGGATGACAAAGGGTTCGGGATGGCTTCTGTCCGCTTCATCTGCGGCACTCAGGACATTCACCGGGAGCTGGAGCAGCGGCTGGCGAAGTTCCTCGGGAAAGATGATGCAATCCTGTTTGCTGCCTGTTTCGACGCCAATGGCGGGCTGTTCGAGCCGCTCTTGGGGCCGGAGGATGCGATCATTTCCGACAGCCTGAACCATGCCTCGATCATCGACGGTATCCGGCTGTGCAAGGCCAAGCGCTACCGCTACCTGAACAGCGATATGAACGATCTGGAGGCCTGGCTGAAACAGGCCCGGGAGGACGGCGCGCGGCATATCATGATCGCCACCGACGGCGTGTTCTCAATGGACGGTTATCTGGCGAAGCTGCCGGAGATCCGGGCGCTGGCGGACAAATACGATGCCATCGTGATGGTCGATGACTGCCATGCGACCGGCTTCATGGGCGCAACAGGCGCCGGCACGCCGGAGCATTTCGGAGTGGACGTGGATATCGTCACCGGGACATTGGGCAAAGCACTTGGGGGGGCCATCGGCGGTTACATCGCTGGGCCGCAGCCAGTGATCGACCTGCTGCGGCAGCGGGCGCGGCCCTATCTGTTCTCCAATTCGCTGCCGCCATCAATTGTTGCTGCCGGGCTGGAAGCGATCCGGCTGGTGGAGGAAGGTGACGGGCTGCGGGCGCAGCTGTTCGAGAATGCGAAATACTGGCGCGCGGGGCTGGAGAAACTGGGCTTTGATCTGCTGCCGGGTGAGCATCCGATCATCCCGGTGATGCTGGGCGAGGCGCAGCTGGCGCAGGACATGGCGGCGCGTCTGTTCGACGAGGGCGTCTATGTCTCCGGCTTCTTCTTCCCTGTGGTGCCGCGCGGCCAGGCGCGGATCCGCACTCAGATGAATGCGGCGCTGACACGGGATGAGCTGGACCGTGCATTGGCCGCCTTTGGCAAGGTGGGCAAGGAATTGGGGATCCTGTCATGAGCCGTCCGAACACGATGAAGGCGCTGGAAAAGAGCCATCCGCAGGAGGGCCTGTGGATGGTGCAGGCGCCGGTGCCGGAGATCGGCCCCGACGAGGTGCTGATCAAGGTGAAGAAGACCGGCATCTGCGGCACCGACATCCACATCTGGAACTGGGACGAATGGGCCGCGCACACCGTGCCGGTGCCAATGATCACCGGCCATGAGTTCGCGGGCGAGATTGTCGAGATCGGCCGCAATGTCACCGATCTGACGGTGGGGCAGCGCTGCTCCGGCGAGGGGCATCTGATCAAGACCGACTCGCGCCAGAGCCGGGCCGGCAAGTTCCACCTGGACCCGGGCACCCGCGGCATCGGGGTGAACGAGCAGGGGGCCTTTGCGCAGTATCTGAAACTGCCGGCCTTTAACGTGGTGCCGCTGCCGGAGGACATCCCGGATGAGATCGGCGCCATCCTCGACCCGCTTGGGAATGCGGTGCATACCGCGCTGAGCTTTGACCTCTTGGGGGAGGATGTGCTGATCACCGGCGCGGGCCCCATCGGCATCATGGCGGCGGCGGTGGCGAAACATGCCGGCGCGCGGCATGTGGTGATCACCGATATCAACCCGGACCGGCTTGCGCTGGCTGAACATGTGGTGCCGGCGGTGCGTGCGGTGAACGTGGCACAGGAAGACCTGCAGGACGTGGTGCGGGAGCTGGGGCTGAAACAGGGGTTCGACGTTGGGCTGGAGATGTCCGGCAGCCAGGCGGCACTCGACCAAATGGTGGAGGCGCTGGTAATGGGCGGCAAGATTGCACTCCTGGGCATTCCGCCGGGCAAATCGCCGGTCGACTGGTCACGGATCGTGTTCAAGGCGATCACCATCAAAGGCGTCTACGGGCGCGAGATGTTCGAGACCTGGTACAAGATGATCGCAATGCTACAGAACGGGCTGGATGTGAGCCGGGTCATCACCCACCGGTTCAGCGTCAATGATTTCGCCGAAGGCTTTGCGGCGATGAAATCCGGCTCCAGCGGCAAGGTGGTGCTGGACTGGACGTGATGTCGGGAAGAGGGGGCTTTGCCCCCTCGCGCCCCTGGCGCTCACCCCCAGGATATTTGAAGCCAGAAGATGGGCTTATGGGGTGAGGGCCTGTCGGCCTTTGCTGGTGAGCAACCAGACCAGGCCGGATTCGAAAACGGCTGTGCTGAGCGGTTTGCCGAAACCGGCGCCGCTGTCGAGGTTCACACGATTGCCATAATGCGTAGCGCGCTCCACCGGAGTGTGACCGTGAACGATAAGCTTGGGGTGGGGGGCGCGTTCCTGATGAAAGGACTGGCGTATCCAGACCAGATCATTTTCGATCTGGTTTTCCAGCGCAACGCCAGGCCGGATTCCTGCGTGGACGAAAGCGAGATCGCTGGTTTGATGCATGGTCGTCAAACGTTTCAGAAAGGCGACATGGCTGTCGGGGACCGCGGCTCTCGCCTCGGCATGGACGTCGGCAAGACGGGTTCGCTCTGGGAAGGTCACTCCGTAGCTTTCGAGCGTTTCGAGACCACCGATACGGTCGTGCAACCAGTGATAGCCCACCAGCATATGCGGGTCGTGGCGCGGCGTATCCTCCATGAACCAGGCGAACATGCGGTCGTGATTGCCCAATAGGGTTATCCAGTTGCGACCGTCCTTTTGCCCGGTGATCAGGTGATCGATCACCCCCCGGCTGTCGGGGCCGCGATCAATGAAGTCGCCCAGGAAGACCACCGACGCATCGCGCCCGCCATCTGCCTCGATCAGGCCCAGAGCCTCTTCCAGCATCCCAAGCTGGCCGTGGATATCGCCGATTGCATATATTGGGGCGGTCATGGGACTCTCCTGCGGGATATTCATGGTGCCAAACGAGAAATGCGCCGCCTTCATAGCTCGGCGGCGCATTCATTGAAATCTCTGATAGGCTAGGGATCAGCTGACATCAAACTGCAGCGGCTTGATCTGATTGAAAAACTCGGTTTCCGCCAAGGCCGCGCGAGCCGCAGCCGGTACCGGTTCATCAACGTAGAGCAGTGCGATCGCCTCACCGCCGGCCTGCGAACGGCCAAGCGTGAAGTTGGCGATATTCACGCCCATATCGCCCAGAATGCGACCGAGGGTACCGATGATCCCCGGCACATCCTCGTTGGTGGTATAGAGCATGTGCGCGCCCACCTCTGCGTCGATATTGATGCCCTTGATCTGGATGAAACGAGGTTTGCCATCCGAGAACACCGTCCCGGCCACCGAACGCTCACGCTTGCTGGTCACAACTGTGACCTTGATATAGCCGTCGAAGGCGCCGGATTTGTCCTGATTGGTGGTGGAAATCTGAATGCCACGTTCGCGCGCCACCACGGGCGCGGAGACCATGTTCACATCGGGATTGAGCTTCTTCATGATGCCCGCGACCACCGAGCAGTTCAGTGCCGCTAGGTTCATCTCGGCGGCCACGCCATCATAGAGGATGTTGATGGCCTGAATGGGTTCATCCGTCATCTGACCGATGAAGCCACCGAGATGCCCGGAAAGCGCGACCCATGGGCCCATCACGCGCGCCTCCTTGGCGGTCATCGAAGGCATGTTCAATGCGTTCTCAACCGCGCCGTCGAGCAGGTAATTCGACATCTGCTCGGCAACCTGAAGGGCAACGTTTTCCTGGGCTTCGCTGGTGGCTGCACCGAGATGGGGGGTGCAGACCACATTTGGCAGGCCAAACAACGGGTTGGTCATGGCCGGTTCTTCGGAGAAGACATCAAAAGCAGCACCGGCGACATGGCCTGAGGTCAGCAGCTCCGCCAGCGCCGCTTCATCCACCAAACCGCCACGGGCGCAGTTGATGATACGCACGCCTTTCTTGGTTTTGGCCAGGTTCTCCTTGGACAGGATATTCCGGGTCTGGTCGGTCAGCGGCACGTGCAGGGTGATGAAATCGGCGCGGGCGAGCAGCTCGTCCAGGTCAACCTTCTCAACACCCATCTTGTCAGCTTTCTCCTGGCTGAGAAACGGATCATAGGCGACCACTTTCATCTTCAGGCCGCGGGCGCGGTCGCAGACGATACCGCCAATGTTGCCGGCCCCGATCACGCCGAGCGTTTTGTTGGTCAGCTCAACGCCCATGAATTTGGATTTTTCCCATTTGCCGGCATGGGTGGAGGCCGAGGCCTCGGGGATCTGTCGGGCGACGGCGAACATCATGGCGATGGCGTGCTCCGCGGTGGTGATCATGTTGCCAAAGGGCGTGTTCATCACGATCACGCCCTTCTGAGAGGCGGCATCCTTGTCAATATTGTCCGTCCCGATGCCAGCGCGTGCGATCACCTTGAGATTGGTGGCATTGTCGAGGATTTTCTGGGTAACTTTCGTCGCGGAGCGGATCGCGAGACCGTCGTAATCGCCGATGATCGCGGCCAGCTTGTCCTTGTCTTTGCCAAGGTCCGGCTGAAAATCAACATCGATGCCGCGATCACGAAAGATCTGAACAGCAGCTTCTGAGAGTTTGTCGGAGATGAGAACTTTGGGAGCCATGTGTGGGGTCCTTCATGCGGGGGCCGGTCGGGCCGAATGTCTGGGTGAAACGCCTGTGTCGGCGGCAAGTCGTCTGATGCCTGCCCAGCTGGTGCAGGGCAGGCGCTTGGGGGTCAGGCTGCGGCGGATTGAGCTGCGATTTCAGCCTCAAACGCCCATTCAAGCCAGGGCAGCATGGCCTCGATATCAGAGGTTTCGACGGTGCCGCCGCACCAGATGCGCAGACCAGCAGGGGCATCCCGATAGGCGCCTATGTCCAAGGCGACATCTTCGGCTTCGAGACGTTTGGCAACAGCCTTGGCGAAGGCAGCACCATCTGCAATGCGCGCATCGGTGAACTTCAGGCAAACCGATGTATTGGAGCGGGTGGCAGGGTCGGCTGCCAGATTCGCAAGCCATGGCTTGGCGGCGCAGAAATTGAAGATTGCCTGTGCATTGGCGTTGGCGCGGGCCTTTAGCCCGTCAAGGCCGCCGACGGACCGCGCCCAGTCCAGCGCGAGAAGATAATCCTCAACGGCGAGCATCGAGGGAGTATTGATGGTCGCGCCTTTGAAAATACCGTCAATCAGCTTGCCGCCCTTGGTCAGGCGGAAAATCTTCGGCAGAGGCCAGGCGGGAGTGTAGCTTTCCAGTCGTTCAACCGCGCGGGGGCTGAGGATGATCATGCCGTGCGCCGCTTCGCCGCCCAGCACCTTCTGCCAGGAGAAGGTTGTCACATCCAGTTTGTCCCAAGGCAGATCCTGCGCGAAGGCGGCGGAGGTGGCGTCACAGATTGTGAGGCCCTCGCGATCAGCGGGGATCCAGTCGCCGTTTGGGACGCGCACACCGGAGGTGGTGCCATTCCAGGTGAAAACGACGTCCTTGGTGAAATCGACTGTGGCCAGATCAACCAGCTCACCATAGTCAGCGGTCTTGACGGTGGCGTCGAGCTTCAGCTGTTTCACCACATCGGTCACCCATCCTGCGCCAAAGCTCTCCCAGGCCAGCATTTCGGTTCCGCGGGCACCCAGCAGGTTCCACATTGCCATCTCGACCGCACCGGTGTCAGAGGCAGGAACGATCCCGATCTTATAGTCCGCCGGTACGCCGAGAATTTCGCGCGTGCCTTCGATCGCGGCCAGCAGCTTGTCCTTGCCGACAGCGGCACGGTGGCTGCGTCCCAGAGGAGCGCCAGCAAGCTTGGTCAGATCAAATGCGGGGGGTTTGGCACAGGGGCCGGAGGAGAAACGCGGATTGGCAGGTCGCGCGGTAGGTTCGTGCACGGTTGCGTGCAACGCCGGTTCTTCAATAGCCATAATGCTATCCTTCCAGATAAGCGCCTCTCGTTGGGGAGAGGTGTCCCGCTGATAGGGCTACTGGCTGAAATCCGGCTGGGCAACAGGGAAAATGACAAATAGCGGCTATATCGGAATCAATAGCGACGCATTCTGACGCCTTTCGGAAACAGATGGCACGCTGGGCGGCGGGCGATGGCAATGTGAGACACCTGCGGCACAGTTGTGAGGGCAGGGTGGAATCGGGGGCTTGGCGATGGATGGCTTGCGGGCGTATGACGGGCGCATCCTTGCCCGATGGAGCTTGCCATGTTTGTCGCCACCCTGCTTTGCAATCCGCAAACCCCCTGCCTTGCACCCGCGCTAACCGAATCGCTGCGCAATGCCTGGGGGGGAGGTGATGTGCAGTGGCTGGCACCGGATATTGCGGCTGAATTCTCTCTGCAGGTGCGGCCGGATAATCACTGGGACGTTTGGGCGGATCTGCAGGATCTCGGCGTGGATCTGGTGATCCAGCCGACAGCGGGGCGCCGGAAGAAGATGCTGCTGGCGGATATGGACTCCACCATGATCCAGCAGGAGTGCATTGACGAACTGGCCGAAGAGGCCGGCGTGGGTGCGCAGGTGAAGGAGATCACGGCGCGGGCCATGAACGGTGAGCTGGATTTCGACGGTGCCCTGCGGGAGCGTGTCGCGCTGCTGAAAGGTTTGCCCGTCGCGGTGATTGATCAGGTTCTGGATCGCCGTATCACGCTGATGCCGGGCGGCCCCACGCTGCTGGCAACGATGAAAGCCGATGGAGCCTATGCCGCCCTGGTGTCTGGTGGTTTTACCGCCTTTACCGAATGCGTTTCGGATCGGTTGGGGTTTGATGAGAACCGGGCAAACACGCTGCTTGTGGCGGATGGCGTCCTCAGCGGTGAGGTCGGTATGCCGATCCTAGGGCGGGCCGCCAAGGTCGACGCGCTAGAGCAGATCACTGCGCGTCTGGGATTGACCGAGGCGGATGTCATGGCGGTTGGCGATGGTGCGAATGATCTTGGCATGTTGGGGCGTGCCGGGGCGGGTGTAGCACTCCATGCCAAACCATCGGTTGCCGCAGAATGCGACATTCGTATCAACCACGGTGACCTGACGGCGCTTCTTTATATTCAGGGCTATGCCCTGAGCGATTTCAAAGGCTGACATTATGTTCGAGGTAGGGTTTGAAGTCCTGCTGCTGTTGCTGGCAGCAGGGTTCGCGGCTGGGTTCATTGATGCCATTGCCGGTGGCGGCGGGTTGATCACGGTGCCAGTTTTGCTCTTGGCTGGGGCCAACCCAATCACCGCCCTTGCCACCAACAAGATTCAGGGATTGTTCGGGGCGGCCACCGCTGCCCTCAGCTATGCGCGCGGCGGTCACGTCGATTTGCGCGGGCAGGCTGGATCTGCGCTGATTGCAGGTATTGCGTCAATCTGCGGCGCGCTGTTGATTTCGGTGCTGCCGACGACGTGGATCCGATGGATCCTACCGCTGTTGCTGATCGGAATTGCCGTGTTCTTTGCCACCAAGAAGGGGCTTGATGACAGCGATCGGGCGCGGCGCCTGTCACCAGCGATATTTGCTGCCACCATCGTGCCGCTCTGCGGTTTCTACGACGGGTTGCTGGGGCCGGGTGCTGGCAGCTTCTACATGCTTGGTTTTGTGTCTCTGGCCGGGCTTGGCATCCTGCGTGCGACGGCACATACGAAACTATTGAATTTCGCGTCCAATGCCGGAGCACTGCTGGCCTTTGCTTTTGTTGCGACGCCATGGTGGGGCGTTGGCTTGGCGATGGGTATCGCGCAGATCGCCGGTGCCCGGGTCGGTGCCGGGTTGGCGCAGAAGCAGGGCGCTCGCATGATCAAGCCATTGCTGGTTCTGACCTCAGTTGTTCTGGCGCTGCGGCTGCTGTGGGACATGCTGTGATCTTCTGAACGTCGGCGTCAACGAGGTAAGACGGGACCACGAAACTGCTGAGATAAAATTTAACCTATCCATTAATTAACTCATGTGTTAATATTGGGTATGACTCCATTACTCAAATCATTCTCCGCCCTCTCTGACGGCACGCGTATGGCCATCATCGAACAGCTGATGGAACACGGAGAACTGCCAGCCGGCGATCTGGTGCGGGGATCGGGCATCACTGCGCCGGCGATCTCGCGCCATCTCAAGGTATTGCGTGAGGCTGGATTGGTGGCGCAGCGCGCCGATGGGACACGCCGATTGTATTCAGCGCGGCCAGAGGGACTGAAGCTGATCGCAGACTGGACCCTGTCGCGGCAATCGTTCTGGCAAAGCAGCCTCGATCGGCTGGAAGCAGCACTAAGGGAGGAAATGGAATGACAGATTTGCGCTTGGAACGCGAATTCCAGGTGTCGCCGGACCGGCTGTTTGCCTGGATCAGCGATACCGAGAAGCTCCTGCAATGGTGGGGACCAGAGGGGCTGACCGTGCCTGAATATACGCTGAATTTCCATCAGGAGGGGCCGTGGTCCACGGTCATGATGAATGCCGATGGAGACCGCTATCATGTCTCAGGTGTGGTCACCCATGTGCGTCCGCCGCAGTCGATCGGATTTACCTGGGCGTGGCACGACGAAGTAGGCGCGCGCGGGCACGAAAGCCATGTTACCCTCACCGTTGAAGCTATTGAGACGGGTGCTCGGCTGATTGTTGATCATCGGGATCTGGACAGCTCGGAGATGGCCGAAAACCACCGGGTCGGATGGGAATCGTCTCTGCGAAAACTGGTGTCCAAGCTCCCGTGATTGCGGGCTTGCGACAATGAGAAGCTGTTTTAACGAAGACCTAAACAGGGGAGGAGTACCCAATGCCACAGTTCATTTTTGCATATCACGGCGGCAAGACACCGGAGACACCGGAAGAGGGCGCCAAGGTCATGGATGCCTGGAAAACCTGGATGGGCGGGATGGGCGACGCGCTTGTCGTGCCGGGGAATCCTGTCGGCATGTCAAAGACGGTTCAGAAGTCGGGCGTCGCGGACAACGGTGGTGCCAATCCGCTCTCCGGCTATTCCGTGGTCGAAGCGGTCGACATAGATGCCGCCTGTAAAATGGCCAATGGCTGCCCGATGGTGACCAGCGGTGATGGTTCTGTTGAGGTCGCCGAAATCATTGAAATGTGACCACATATAGCTGTCTTGGAACACGCCTTTGATTGCCCCGGTCCGCGTTCTGCGTGCCGGGGCAATCTTTGGTCAGAACTGCATTTCAGCTGAGGGCCGGATCGAACCACAGTCGATGCCTCGGCGATTGATCAGGGGGGCGTTGCGATATTTCAGTGTTGCCGGATGGTCGGCATCCAGAACGCCCAGCCCCACCAGAATACTTGCAATTGCGCATTCGCTGGCGCGGGTGGCACCGTCGGTGATCTTCAGCGCCACACCCAGTTTCTGTTCGGGCAGGATGGCGATGAAGACGGCTTCAGCGCCGGTTTTGATCGCGACCTTGCCACCCATCGCACGCATAAGGTTGGTGCAGGCGCGGGTTTCGCCAGCGACCAGTTCGGGATGCGCTGTCATCGCGGCCACCAGCTGCTGCGCGGCATTGGCATCGCGGTCCGAACGGTCAGAGGCGGAGGCAAACCAGGCCATCGCCCGTGCCAGACCCTTCACGGAGGTTGCGAAATTCGGCGCTGAACACCCGTCAATGCCATAGCCAGGGCTGGATTCGTCGGTCACCTGCTCAAAGGCGCTGCGGCAGGCCTGTTGTACCGGATGGTCGATCTCTACATATTCGGGTCCGGCCCCCAGGTGCTGGGACAGCGTCAGAAAGCCTGCATGCTTGCCGGAGCAGTTATTGTGAACCTGACACGGGCTTGTATCGGTTTTGATCAGCGCGTTTCGCGCCGGAATATCGTCTGGCAGCTGCGGGCCGCAGCGGAAATCATGATCGGTCATGGACAGCTGATCCAGCCAGGCGTTGACGCGGCTGGTGTGAATCTCGGCACCATTGTGCGAAGCACAGGCGAGGGCGAGCTGCTCAGAGGTCAGCCCGTATTTTGCCGCTGCGCCCGATGTGATCAGAGGCAGCGCCTGGATCATCTTGGCGGAACTGCGCGGGTAAATAATCGCGTCGGGATCGCCCCAGCTGCGCACGATCTCTCCCTTGGCGTTACAGACAACGGCATGGCCCAGATGCAGGCTTTCCAAGAGCGGACCGCGCCACACTTCAGTCATCGGTACGGGTTTGGTCATCACAAAACGCCTTTCCTGTTGGCAATTTCCCGCCAAAACGGGCTTTCACACGTGGCGATAGTTACGATAGTGTGTATGAGTACACAAGCGAGGGGATCGGGACCAGACGGCGAAGGTAACGCCGCATGTACCCTGGCTTATTTGAGGTAACGACAGTCTTTGGAGTTGGGACAAATGGCATCAAAACTCGTCCGCTGCGTCGCGGGCCTGTGTCTGGCCGCAATGGCCACCAGCGCATCCGCACAGCAGGCAGAATCTGACAATCGCGTCGCGAGCAATGTCGACTGGAGCGTGTTTCAAGGCGAAAGTCCCAAGGAATGCTGGGGTGTCTCCGCTCCGAAAGAGACCGTAAACACCCGTGACGGCCGCGTGAAAGCCGTGCGTCGTGGCAAGATCCAACTGTTCGTTTTCTATCGGCCAGAAACCGGCGACAAGGGGCAGGTGACTTTCACCGGCGGCTATCCCTTTGCGCCGGGCTCAACCGTGAATCTCGCAGTGGGCGATACCGAATTTGAGCTGTTCACAGAGGGTGAGTGGGCCTGGCCTGCAACGGCTGCGGATGACGCCAAGATCATCACCGCGATGAAACGTGGCGCGCAGGCTGTTCTGACAGCCCGGTCAGCACGTGGGACACAGACCAAGGACACGTTCTCGCTCCTGGGCTTTACCGCCGCGGTCGAGGACGCCGAAAAACGCTGTAACTGATTGCGCTCGGCGGTCGCTCCCAGAGCGTCGCGCACGTGCGAGGAGACCTGGCCTGCATCCGGGTTTTGAGCTGTCGAACGGGTCGGAGGTGTTTTGCCCGGCCCGATAACATCTGTCATGACACCCTAGGAGTTCCACATCATGCGGCGCCACATCGTCACACTCGCCCTGGCATTGCCGTTGCCGGTTCTGGCGGATCCTGCAATGGAATGCAGCGGTGCTGTTTCTCAGGTTGACCTGCGCAGCTGCCTTGAGGCGGATGAAAACCGCGCCAATATGGCTCTTTCACAGGCGTTTGATTATGCCCGCAATACGATGGCCGAACTTGATGATACCACCGGACGACCTGCCGCAATCCCTGCACTGGAGGCGGGGCAGGCATCCTGGGAGACATTCCGTGGCGATCATTGCGCGTTTGTCGGGGAGACCTTTGCCGGCGGTTCGGGAACCGGTATCGCGGTTCTATCCTGTCGTATTGGCCTGACACGGGATCGGGTCGACGCGCTGATGGATTACGCCCGGTAAGAGAGTGCCGAAGCAAAATCGGGAGGATTCCTTTTGATCTTTGGCAAGAATCCTATATAGAGCCGCATCCACCCAAACAGACCGAGTCTTTTTGCTATGACCGCCAATGCGCCGATCACCCAGGACGTCCTGACCCTGCCTCGCAAGATGCCTGAGGGCGGCAAGATCAATCTAGTAGGTCTGACCCGCGACCAGTTGCGGGAAACACTGATCGCACATGGTACGCCGGAAAAGCAGGCCAAAATGCGGGTCGGGCAGATCTGGCAGTGGATCTATCAATGGGGCAAGCGCGACTTTGTGGAGATGACGAATCTCGCAAAGGCTTATCGCGCGCAGCTGGACGAGCATTTTGAAATCGCGATTCCTGAGGTGGTGAGCAAACAGGTCTCTACCGATGGCACGCGCAAGTATCTGGTGCGTATCGCTGGCGGCCATGAGGTCGAGGTGGTCTACATCCCTGAGGAAGGGCGCGGTACACTGTGTATTTCCTCGCAGGTGGGCTGCACCCTGACCTGTTCGTTTTGCCATACCGGCACGCAGAAACTGGTCCGTAACCTGACGGCGGCCGAGATCGTTGGCCAAATCATGATGGCGCGTGACGATCTGGACGAATGGCCAGTTCCCGGTGCGCCCAAGGATGAGACACGCTTGCTGTCGAATATCGTGCTGATGGGGATGGGAGAGCCGCTCTACAACTTTGACAACGTGCGCGACGCGATGAAGATCGCGATGGACCCCGAGGGGATCAGCCTGTCGCGGCGTCGCATTACCCTGTCAACTTCCGGTGTGGTGCCGGAAATCGCGCGCACGGCCGAGGAAATCGGCTGCCTGCTGGCTGTGTCCTTTCATGCGACCACCGATGAGGTGCGCGACAAACTGGTACCGATCAACAAACGCTGGAATATCGAAGCACTACTGGACGCGCTCCGCGCCTATCCGCGCCTGACCAATTCGGAGCGGATCACTTTTGAATATGTGATGTTGAACGGCGTGAATGACAGCGACGAAGACGCCCATCGTCTGGTTGAGCTGATTGATGGGATCCCGGCGAAGGTCAATCTGATCCCATTCAATGAATGGCCAGGTTCGCCCTATACGCGTTCGTCAAACAACCGGATTCACGCCTTTGCCAACATTATTTATCAGGCCGGCTATGCCTCTCCGATCCGTACACCACGGGGCGAGGACATTCTGGCGGCCTGTGGTCAGTTGAAATCGGCTACCGAGCGTGCGCGCAAGAGCCGTAAACAGATTGAGGCCGAGGCGGGGCTAAACCCCTGACCTCGACCTCCAGGCAGGTCCCCGGCTGCCTCAACTGAATATGAAATCCGCTCCCGTGAGGGTGTCGGTGTAGTTGGTCAATTCCACTTCGAACCAATTGGAATAGGAGATGGTGGTGCTGCCGTTGTCTTCGACGATGTCGAGCTGGTCGAGACTGCCGATCCAGAGGCCAGACACGTCAATCACATCTGCGCCACGGCCAAAGTCGGTGATCCGGTTGACGTCATAGGCATCTGCCTGATCAAAGACAAAAGTATCCGCACCGGAGCCGCCGGTCAGCGTATCGCTGCCATCGCCGCCGACCAGCGTGTCACGCCCGACCCCGCCCAGCAGTTGATCGTCGCCGGATCCGCCATGGAGCAGGTCGTGCCCACGCTTGCCGTGGAGGATGTCGCTATCGCTACCGCCGGAATAGGCATCATCAGTGGTGCCGCCTATCAAGAGATCTGCACCACTGCCGCCGAACAGCCGGTCTTCGCCCAAGCCCCCGATTATAGTATCGCTACCACCGGCACCGCGCAGGGTATCATCTGCCTCGCGCCCCTGAACATGGTCATTACCACCTCTGGCGTTGATCGTGGTGTTCTGGTCGGTGCCGATCACCGTTTCCGCCGCATTTGTGCTTCGGATGATAATGGGATCACTGCCACCGCCGAGGATCTGCCAGTCTGCGAAGCTGTCGCTGCTTCCATAAACGTGCTGCATCGCCTGAATGTCGAACGTACCCAGCTCCGTTACATATGTAGGGCTGTGATTGTATGTCATTACCGTGTTTTCAGGCGTGTCGGCGTGGTGGTCCAGCGTCAGCCCGCCATCATGCGAATGCTGCAGGCCAAGGGCATGGCCGACCTCATGCAAAAGCGTAACATAACCATAGGTACCCTTGGTCATGATGGCTGTGTCGATGGTCAGGTCACCGCGACCGGTGAAGCCATCCCCGGACATCGCAATATTGGCCCAGCCGCCCGCCGTGCTACCGGTTGAGCCAAAGGCATTGATCATGCCTCGGCCTTCGACTTCGATGAAACGCACCCCCGAAATATCTTCGTATTGAGACAGGCTTTCGCGAAACAGATCGCGTTGATCGTCATCAAAGGCCCAATATTCGGTCGCGCCATAGGGGTCGCTCTCAGCCGGATCCGCGAGGCTACCTGTTTCGGTAAAGCTGTAGGTGATGATGGCCTGCGTTCCCAGATCCGCCGGGGCATTCCAACGGAAGTGGTCGCCGTCGAGGTAGTATAGAAGGGCTGAATAATCCGAAACTCGGGGCATGCGACAACTCCACTTGGGTTGTCGTCAATCTGGTCAATGAATGTGGCGCTGATGGGCCGATTCTTGGGGAATTTTTGGGGCGCTCGACGCCGCTACAGATAGAAAGGGCACGAACTGGGCCGGTCGGTATCCCAAGTTTCAGTTCTGTGATGCGCTTGATATTTCTGTTTATTCAGAGGCTTAACCTGATCGCCCTGGCTCCCTCTCGGATGTCGCTCCTCGGGGTTGCGAAAAATGGCGTTTCGGCGCCAAAGCCTCACATTGTGAACAATAGCATTAAATTTGACCGATTCTGATGATTGAGAACTGTCGTGACCGGGGAACAGGAGCGGTCACCGATTGAGTCGTCACCAGTTGGTCTGATCTTGCGTTGTCGGCGCGTATTTACTGCTGCGCATACCAAGAATCGCGGTGCTGCCCAGAAATTTCCACAATCCGGGTACATTTCCGCCATTCCGACGGAACAGTTTCCAAATTGTAGACAGTCGATGGAAGGGAAAGAGATCATGGCAAGTCATACAGCGGCCGCTGCGCCGATTGAACCCACCGTATTGGATCTGGTTCGCGAGGAACGTGGCAAGGCGTTGAGTCCGCGTGAATGGAAGTTTCGCCTGCGTGGCTATGGTTATGCGATCAAGGATATCGAAGGCGCGCAAGTTCTGACACGTCTGCCCCACGGCAAGCCACTGGGTGTTCTGCCGCCTGAATTCGCCTGAGTCATCCCTTTCTAGGGTCGGTTCCCTTCGGCAGGCCCCGCCACGCGCGCTTGGCCGCGCGACGGGGATTCCTGGGTAATCAGCCGTTACGACCGGGCAAGCTGTCACGGGGCGGTGCCGGCTCCCAGTTGTCGATGATGTGAATCGCCTCCTCGGCGGTTTCCACGAACCGGAACAGGTCAAGATCTTCCTCCGAGATGGTTCCGGCATCCGCCAGAGCGTCCCAGTTGATGATTTTTTCCCAGAACTCACGGCCAAACAGCAGGAACGGTACGCGTTCCATGCGGCCGGTCTGGATCAGCGTCAGGCTTTCGAACATCTCGTCCAGCGTGCCAAAGCCGCCGGGAAACACGGTAATGGCCCGGGCGCGCATCAGGAAATGCATCTTCCGGATCGCAAAATAGTGGAAGTTAAAGCAGAGTTCCGGCGTGACAAATTCATTTGGTGCCTGCTCATGGGGCAGCACGATATTCAGCCCGACAGAGGCGCCGCCGGCATCAACTGCGCCGCGATTGCCTGCTTCCATCACCCCAGGTCCGCCGCCGGTCACGATGACATCTTTCCTGCCGCCTGTGGTCATTGATTTCTCGGTCATGAGTTTAGCGAACTTGCGAGCTTCATCATAGAAATGGGACAGGTCCCGAAGCGTCTGCGTGCGCGCTTGCGCCTTGTCTTTTGGCGCCGGGATACGTGCACCACCGAACATGACGATGGTGCTTTCGATACCATGCTCATCCAGCATCAACTGCGGTTTCAGCAGCTCAAGCTGCAACCGAACCGGGCGCAGCTCCTCGCGACAGAGAAAATCTTCGTCTGCAAAGGCCAGCCGGTATGCCGGAGATTCGGTCTGCGGTGTCGATGGCATATGCTCGGCGCGATCCCTGTCAGAATGTGCATCCCGGAATCGGCTATGGCGATCGTCATTCATTGCAAACCTGCTATGTTATTTCAAAAAATACGGAGTTCTATTTCTACCGCTTTGGCGGGCGTGACGCTAGCCCGGATCCATCGCCTTGGTATGAAGGTGATCCGGGGTGAACCCCATCGAAGATGCAAGGAGGGCTTGCACAAGCTGGCACAGGGCTTACGGTCAGCACGCCGACGGGACAAGAGGACTGCTCATGCATTGGACACAAGATATTGGCGCCGCTGAAACGCGGATCCGCCCTTATATTCAGCGCACACCGATATTGGAAACCGTCGGCTTCGGCTTCGACCATCCGATCATGATGAAGCTGGAGCATATGCAGCACACCGGCAGCTTCAAGGCGCGTGGTGCCTTCAACACGCTTTTGGGCGGATCGGTGCCGGAGGCTGGGCTGGTGGCTGCATCCGGCGGCAATCATGGCGCGGCGGTCGCCTACGCTGCCAAGAGGCTCGGCTTTCGCGCGCGTGTATATGTTCCGGAAATGGCTGGCCCGGCAAAGATCGCATTGATCAGAGCCTGCGGCGCGGATCTCGAGGTTGTTCCGGGCGCCTATGCCAATGCCCTTGAGAAAGCGCAGGCCTACGAGCAGCGGACTGGTGCAATGCAGGTCCATGCCTATGACGCACCGGCAACGGTTATCGGGCAGGGCACCTGCTTTGCGGAATGGGACGCACAGGGGCTCGTGGCTGACACACTATTGATTGCGGTGGGGGGAGGCGGGCTGATAGCGGGCGCCATGGCCTGGTACGGCGGATCGAAGAAGATCGTGGCGGTTGAGCCGGAAACCAGTTCGGCCTTAAATAGCGCGCTTGCCGCCGGCAAGCCCGTCGATGTTGAGGTTTCAGGCGTGGCTGCAAATGCTCTCGGCGCGCGGCGGATCGGCAATATCTGCTACGAGCTGGCTGAGGCTCAATCACATGCGGTGACCTCGGTGACGGTGCCGGACGATGCAATCACCGCGGCCCAGACGGCGCTTTGGCAGGAACGCCGCCTGCTGGTGGAGCCGGCAGGGGCAACCGCATTGGCGGCTCTGACCAGCGGCATCTACCAGCCGGCAGCAGGTGAGCGGGTTGCGGTGCTGCTCTGCGGTGGCAATATCGCCAATGATCCAGTTGGAGGCACCTCATGATCCTGCATAGCGCTGGGCCGGGATCTGTGATCGAGCCCCGACGTCGGAGCGACGCTGCATGAGCGCTACGATCTCCGACCGTATTTACCACGCGCTGAGCGAACGGATCGTGACCGGCGCGCTGCCTGCCGGCGAAAAGCTGCGTCAGGACCATATTGCACGCGAGTTCAACGCCAGCCACGTTCCGGTGCGCGAGGCCCTGTTGCGACTGGAGGCGCACGGACTTGCCCAGTCGATTCCACGGCGTGGCATGCGGGTGACAGCATTGGACCCTTCGGAAATACGCGAAGTCATCGAAATGCGCGTCTCGCTCGAGCTGCTGGCCTTGCAAAACGCCTTTGCCCATCTGGGACCCTCGGAGCTGGAAGCGGCAGACACCGCAAGACTCGCCTGCGATGCCGCAACAGACATGGCCGATTGGGAGCAAAAGAACCGCGCTTTTCACCGAGTCATCTTGTCGCCCTGTGCAATGCCGCGTTTGTTGGCGACAATTGACGACCTGCATATTGCCTCGGCTCGTCATCTTTTTGCCAATTGGAAACACCGCTGGAGCCAACGTGTCGACACCGATCATGCGCTGATCGTGCAGGCCATGCGACGTCGGGATGTAACCACCGCCTGCGATATTCTACGCCGCCATCTGCGGCGGGTCCGCTAGAACCACGCCGCTGCCGCCACGATTGGCCGCTGCGGGTGGGGATATTGACGCAATCCGCACATGACCCCGGAGTAAAATGAGGTTATGTAGCGGCGAAACCAACCACACGCCGGAGAAACCCCAGATGTCCAACGCCCAGCTGGAAACCGCAATCGAGGCCGCTTGGGAGGCCCGTGACACCATCACATCCGCCACCACAGGTGAGCAGCGCGAGGCTATCGAAGACACGTTGAACGCCCTGGATTCGGGTAAACTGCGCGTGGCCGAGCGCCAGGACAACGGGGATTGGCATGTCAATCAATGGGCCAAGAAAGCCGTTCTTCTGGGCTTCCGCATCAAGGATATGGAAGAGCAATCCGGCGGCCCCCAGGGTTCTGGGTGGTGGGACAAGGTCGATAGCAAGTTCAAAGGGTGGCGCGCATCCGAATGGAAAGAGGCGGGATTCCGGGCCGTTCCCAACTGCGTTGTTCGCAAATCGGCCTATATCGCCCCCGGCGTGGTCCTGATGCCATCCTTCGTGAACCTTGGTGCCTATGTCGACGAAGGCACGATGGTCGACACCTGGGCAACCGTTGGCTCCTGCGCTCAGATCGGCAAGAATGTGCATCTTTCCGGTGGTGTCGGTATTGGCGGTGTGTTGGAGCCGATGCAGGCAGGCCCGACCATCATTGAAGACAATTGCTTTATTGGCGCGCGCTCCGAAGTGGTTGAAGGCTGCATCGTGCGTGAAGGATCTGTCCTTGGAATGGGTGTGTTCATCGGCCAATCAACCAAGATCGTGGACCGCGAGACCGGTGAAGTCATGTATGGCGAAGTGCCGCCTTATTCGGTGGTGGTCGCCGGCTCCATGCCCTCAAAAAATGGCGTCAACCTCTACTGTGCGGTGATCGTGAAACGGGTAGACGAAAGAACCCGATCCAAGACCGGGATCAACGAGCTGCTGCGCGACTGATCCCATCCCTGCAGTTCGAGCGCATGGAACGCGCCCCACAGGGCGCGTTTTTATTTGTGCTAATTGCCGGGGCCTTGCCCCGGACCCCAGAGTATTCTT
Source organism: Phaeobacter sp. JH20_34 (assembly GCF_048056095.1). Lineage (NCBI taxonomy): Bacteria > Pseudomonadati > Pseudomonadota > Alphaproteobacteria > Rhodobacterales > Roseobacteraceae > Phaeobacter > Phaeobacter sp. JH20_34. The sequence goes on from NZ_JAYMWT010000011.1 coordinate 397,893, forward strand.
GGAAAGATGACAGGTAGGCCGAGCTGTCACTTTTCTCCAAATACTCTGGGGTGAGGCCGTTAGGCCGAGGGGCAGAGCCCCATTGGCGTTAGAGGATACCGGGCAGGTTCAGCCCGTGTTCGCGCGCGCAGTCCTTGGCAATGTCATAGCCTGCATCCGCATGGCGCATGACGCCGGTGGCCGGGTCGTTCCACAGCACCCGTCCGATACGGCGGTCTGCGTCCTCGGTGCCGTCGCAGCAGATCACCACGCCGGAATGCTGCGAGAAGCCCATGCCAACGCCGCCGCCGTGGTGCAGCGACACCCAGGTGGCGCCGGAAGCGGTGTTCAGTAGAGCGTTCAAGAGCGGCCAGTCGGACACCGCGTCGGAGCCGTCCATCATCGCCTCGGTCTCGCGGTTCGGGGAGGCCACGGAACCCGAATCCAGATGGTCGCGGCCAATGACGACCGGCGCCGACAGCTCGCCGTTGCGGACCATCTCGTTGAAGGCGAGGCCCGCCTTGTGGCGGTCGCCGAGGCCGATCCAGCAGATCCGTGCGGGCAGGCCCTGGAAGGCAATCCGCTCCTGCGCCATGTCCAGCCAGCGGTGCAGCCCCTCGTTCTCGGGGAACAGCTCCTTCATCTTGGCGTCGGTTTTCCTGATATCCTCCGGATCGCCCGAGAGTGCGGCCCAGCGGAACGGGCCGATGCCGCGGCAGAACAGCGGGCGGATGTAGGCGGGCACGAAGCCGGGGAAGTCAAAGGCGTTTTCCAGCCCCTCCTCCAGCGCCATCTGGCGGATGTTGTTGCCGTAGTCGACGGTGGGAACGCCCATCGCGTGGAAATCGCACATCGCCTTGACCTGCACGCGCATACTGGCGCGGGCGGCCTTTTCAACCGCTTTCTTGTCCGTTTCGCGGCGCTCTTTCCACTCACCCATGGTCCAGCCCAGCGGCAGGTAGCCGTTGACCGGGTCGTGGGCAGAGGTCTGGTCGGTCACGATATCGGGACGGATGCCGCCTGCTTCGGCGCGCTTCACCAGCTCCGGGAAGATCTCAGCCGCGTTGCCCAGAAGGCCCACGGATTTCGCCTCGCCCGCAGCGGTCCAGCGCGCGATCATCTCCAGCGCCTCGTCCAGGGTCTCGGCCTTCTCGTCCAGGTATTTGGTGCGCAGGCGGAAGTCGATGCTGTCGGGGTTGCACTCCACCGCCAGGCAGCAGGCACCGGCAAACACGGCTGCCAGCGGCTGCGCGCCGCCCATGCCGCCCAGGCCGCCGGTCAGGATCCACTTGCCCTTGAGGTCGCCGCCGTAGTGCTGGCGGCCGGCCTCGGCAAAGGTTTCATAGGTGCCCTGCACGATCCCTTGCGTGCCGATATAGATCCACGAACCAGCGGTCATCTGGCCGTACATCATCAGCCCCTTCTTATCGAGCTCGTTGAAATGGTCCCAGTTGGCCCAATGCGGCACCAGGTTGGAGTTGGCGATCAGCACCCGCGGCGCATCCTTGTGGGTCTGGAACACGCCAACCGGCTTGCCGGACTGCACCATCAGGGTCTGGTCTTCCTCCAGGTTCTTCAGGGTCTCGACGATCAGATCGAATTCCTTCCAGGTGCGCGCGGCGCGGCCGATGCCGCCGTAGACCACCAGCTCATGCGGGTTTTCGGCCACATCGGGGTGCAGGTTGTTCATCATCATCCGCATCGGCGCCTCAGTCATCCAGGACTTGGCGGTGATTTCCGGGCCGGTGGGCGGAAAGATGTCGCGGGTGTTCTTGCGGGGATCGCTCATGCCGAGGGCCTCCAGTTTTTGAGATCAGTCAGAATTCGGGTGAGATGGGCGCGCAGCTGTTCCGCGCGCTCCGGCAGATAGGTCCAGGGCGGGCTTTCCTGGCAGTATGTGGCCTGCGCCAGTTCCATCTGGATCGCGTGCAGCCCGTCCGCAGGACGCCCGTAATGGCGGGTGGTCCAGCCGCCCTTGAAACGCCCGTTGAGGGTGGAGGTATAGCCCTCCGCCGCCACGCAATGGGCGACGGTCAGCGCCTCGATTTCAGGGTCGCAGGTCTGTCCCATGTTGGTGCCCACGTTGAAATCCGGCAGGCGGCCCTCGAACAGGAACGGGATGTCGCCGCGGATCGAGTGGCAGTCATAGAGGATGGCAAAACCGTGGATCGCCTTTACCCGCTCCAGCTCCGCCATCAGCGCCGCGTGATAGGGGGCGTGGTAGGCATCGCGGCGGCGGGTGATTTCCGCCTCATCGGGTTGCTTGCCCTCCTGCCAGATCGGCAGCCCGTCGAAATCGGTCATGGGCACCAGAGTGGTGGTGTTTTGCCCTGGATAGAGACTGATACCACCCGGATCGCGGTTCACGTCGATCACATAGCGGTGGCTTGGCGTACGGACGGTTGTGATGTCCTCTGCCAGCCCGGAATAGAGGTCATGGATATGCCAGTCTGTGTCCGCTAGCGCCTTGCCCGTCTCGTTCAGACACTCCCAGATTTCCGCTGGCACATCGGTGCCGGTGTGGGGCAAGCCTAGTACCAGCGGCGAGCTGCCTTGGGTCACTTCGATCATGCCGCCACCTTCACGCCAGCGGCCTCAGCAACCCGGCCTGCGCGGACCATGGCGCTGGCGGATTCAATTTCCGGCGCCAGATAGCGGTCCTCTGCCAGCGCGGGGATATCGGCCCGCAGCATTGCCAGCACGTCCTGCAGCCGCGCGGAGGTCTGCAGCGGCGCACGCGCCTCCACCCCTTGCGCAGCACAGAGCATTTCGACGCCCAGGATCACCGACAGATTGGCGTTCATCCGTCCCAGACGCAGCGCGCCATGGGCCGCCATCGACACGTGGTCCTCCTGGTTCGCTGACGTCGGGGTTGAATCCGTGACGCAAGGATTCGCCAAATGCTTGTTCTCGCTCATCAGCGCGGCGGTGGTCACCTCGGCGATCATGAAACCGGAATTGAGGCCCGGATCCGGCGTCAGGAACGGCGGCAAGTCGTGGCTGAGGGTCGGGTCGACCATCAAGGCCACCCGGCGTTGCGCGATGGCGCCGATTTCGGCCACGGCGAGCGCGATCTGGTCGGCGGCAAAGCCCACGTATTCGGCGTGGAAGTTGCCGCCCGAAACAATGCGGCCTTCTTTCACCAGCACCAGCGGGTTGTCGGTGACGGCGTTGGCCTCGATCTCCAGCGTCTTGGCAGCCATCCGCAGCACGTCCAGCGCCGCGCCCACCACCTGCGGCTGGCAGCGGATGCAATAGGGATCCTGCACCCGGGTGTCATCCTCGCGGTGGCTTTCGCGGATTTCGGACCCATCCATGATCGCGCGCATTTCGCGGGCCACGTCGATCTGCCCGGCATGGCCGCGCAAGGAATGGATGTCGGCGACCAGCGGCGCGGTGGAGCCCATGATAGCGTCGGTGGTGAGCGAGGCAATCGCCATCGACGCCTCCGCCATGCGCCAGGCGTCAAACAAACCGGCCAAGGCGCAGGCGGTGGAGAACTGGGTGCCGTTGATCAGCCCCAGGCCTTCCTTGGGACCCAGCACAATAGGCTCTAACCCGGCCTTTTTCAGGGCATCAAGGCTGGACATGCGGGTGCCCTCATATGTCGCCTCCCCTGCCCCGATCATCGCCGCCGCCATATGCGCCAGCGGCGCCAGGTCGCCGGAAGCGCCGACGGAGCCCTGCGACGGGATTACCGGGATCACGCCGCGCGCCAGCATCTGCTCGATCTGCTCGATCACCAGCCAGCGCACGCCGGAAGCACCGCGGCCCATCGACAAGAGCTTCAGCGTCATCATCAGCCGGGTCTTGTCCTCGGGCAGAGGCTCACCCACGCCGCAGCAATGGCTGAGGATCAGGTTGCGCTGCAGGGTGGCGGTGTCTTCCGGTGCGATTTTGGTCGAGGCGAGCTTGCCGAAGCCAGTGTTGATTCCATAGACCGCCTCTTCTCCGGCAGCGGCATCCGCCACCATTTTCGCGGCAGCCTCCACCGGTTCGCGGGCGGAGGCATCCAGCTTGGCCGGGGTCAGGTTGCGGTAGATATCTTCCAGCGTGGCAAGCGATACCGTGCCGGGGATCATCTCGATCATCGTTTTCCCTCATAGATACGGGTGTAAAGCGGGTTGAAGCCGATGCGGTAGGCGAGTTCAGCCGGCGTTTCCACGTCCCAGACCGCCAGATCGGCGCGCATACCGGCAGCGATCTGTCCCCGGTCCGTCAGCCCCAGCGCGCGGGCGGCGTTGCGGGTGACGCCTGCCATCGCCTCCTCCGGCGTCATGCGGAACAGGGTGCAGCCCATGTTCATCGTCAGCAGCAAGGACGTCAGCGGTGAGGAGCCCGGGTTGCAGTCGGTCGCCAGCGCCATCGGCACGCCGTGGGTGCGGAAATGTTCAATCGGCGGCGCTTGGGTTTCGCGGATGGTATAGAACGCGCCCGGCAGGATCACCGCAACAGAACCCGAGGCGGCCATCGCCCGGGCGTCGTCTTCGGTGGCGTATTCCACGTGATCGACTGACAACGCGCCGTAGTCCGCGGCCAGCTTGGTGCCGCCCTGATGGCTCAGCTGCTCAGCGTGCAGTTTCACCGGCAGGCCAAGTTCCTTGGCAACCTTGAACACCCGTTCGATCTGCGCAGGGGAAAACGCGATGTTTTCGCAGAAGCCGTCGACCGCATCCACCAGACCCTCCGCAAAGGCGGCGCGCAGGGCGGGGATGCAGACCTGATCAATATAATCATCGTCCCGGCCCTTGTACTCCGCCGGGGTGGCATGGGCACCGAGGAAGGTGGTTTTCACCGTCACATCCCGCAGTTCGCCCAGACGGCGGGCGGCGCGCAGCATGTTGAGTTCGGTGGTCAGGTCCAGCCCGTAGCCAGATTTCACCTCCACCACCGTGGCACCTTCGGCGATCAGGGCATCCAGACGCGGCAGCGCGCCCTGTACCAGCTGCTCCAGCGACGCCTCGCGGGTGGCTGAAACGGTCGAGACGATGCCACCCCCAGCGCGTGCGACCTCTTCATAAGAGGCCCCATTTAGGCGCATTTCAAACTCCAGCGCCCGGTTGCCGCCAAAGACGATATGGGTGTGACAGTCGACCAGACCCGGTGTGATCAGGCGCCCGCCCATCGAGACACGGTCCCAGTTTTCATAGTCTTCTGGCAGCTGATCCTCTGGGCCGACCCACTGGATGCTGCCGTCTTTCACTGCGACGATACCGTCTCTGATCAGACCGTAGGGGGCGTCCCTATCGGCCATCGTGGCTAGCGTAGCGTCGCAGATCAGATAGGAACGGGGGCTGTTCATGGCATCCTCGCAAAAAGCTTGATGATATGAATGTATGTATATAACATTATTATGTCTATACATAAGAGGGGCAAATGCAGTCAATATTTGCACACCACGCGCGCCTGCCTCAGGGGTGGGTCACTGATCTGCGATTGACGGTTGCGGATGGTCGGATCGTCACGCTTGAACCCGGCGCGGTTGCACAGCCTCAGGATCATTGTGTCATGGCGCTGGTCCCGGCCCTCGCCAATCTGCATTCTCACAGTTTCCAGCGGGCCATGGCGGGCATGACCGAAACGCGCGTCTCGGGGAAAGAGAGTTTCTGGTCATGGCGCAAGCTGATGTATCAATTTGTCGATCACCTGACACCCGAACACTATGAGGCGATTGCTGGACTGGTCTTCATGGAAATGCTGGAGGCGGGTTATGCCTCGGTTGGGGAGTTCCACTATGTGCACCACCAATCCGGGGGACGGCCCTATGCCGCGCTGGGCGAGTTGAGCAATCGCGTCTTTGCGGCGGCGGACCTGACCGGGATCGGACTGACCCATCTGCCGGTTTTATACAGCTATGGCGGGGCAGGGCAGGTGCCTCTTTCCGGGGGTCAGCAGCGGTTTGGCAATGATGTGGCGCGCTATGCGGACCTTCTGTCCGATTGTCGTTCGATGGTGACGAAGAGCCTGCCGTCAGATGCGCGTGTCGGCATTGCGCCGCATTCGCTGCGGGCAACCGCACCACAGGATCTGAAAGAGGTCCTGTCGCTGCGGTCGGGCGCGCCGGTGCATATACATATTGCAGAGCAACCGCAGGAAGTGACCGATATCAGCACTTGGCTGGGAGCGAGACCGGTAGAGTGGTTGCTGGAGAATTGCGGTGTCGGCGCAGATTGGTGCCTTATCCATGCGACCCATATGACAGCGCAGGAAACCCGCGATCTGGCGCAGAGCGGTGCCGTGGCCGGCCTCTGCCCGATTACCGAAGCCAACCTGGGCGACGGTCCCTTCAACGGTGCGGCGTTTCTGAGCCACGGAGGGAACTTCGGTGTCGGATCAGATTCCAACGTGCGGATTTCCCTGTCGGAAGAGCTGCGCATGCTTGAGTATTCGCAGCGGCTGCGGGATCTGGCGCGCAATGTGATGGTACCGCAAGAGGGGTCCGTCGGAACGACCCTATATCTGGGTGCGGCCGAGGGTGGTGCGCAGGCGCTTGGCCGCGAGGCCGGTCGTCTGGAAGTCGGTGCTCTGGCGGATCTGATGGCTTTTGATACGACGCATGTCTCACTATGTGTGCTGCGCCCGGACCAGCTCCTTGATGGTCTTTGCTTTGCTTCCGGTGATTCCGTGGTCAGCGATGTCTGGTCTGCAGGGCGTCATGTCGTCAGCGGCGGGCGCCATGCAAAGCGGGATCAGATCATCGCGGCTTATGCCTCAGCGGTTGCTGCGCTCCTTGACGCGCTTTAACAGAAGACACTGCTGCGCGCTGGCTGCTGGCGCAGTGGTCGAGCAGACTGGGGGACAGGTATGGTAGAACGGACAAAAATGGGTTTTCAGGATGTCCGTGACAACGTGCTGAAACGCATTCAGGATCGGATCTGGGCGCAGGGCGACCTGTTGCCGACAGAGCAGGAACTGGCTGAGGAGTTCGGATGTGCCCGCGCCACTGTGAACCGTGCGCTGCGTGAGCTGGCGGAGCGAGGTATCATCGACCGCAAGCGTAAAAGCGGAACGCGGGTGGCAATGTTACCCGTGAAACAAGCCAAGCTGGAGATCACGCTGACGCGGCAGCTGGTCGAGGACCGAAATGCCACCTACCGTTACGCATTGGTCCACCGGAGAGAGGGTCCGGCGCCGGGCTGGCTGGCATCGCAATTGCAACTGGCACCAGCGTCGCCCGTTTTGCACGTGCGCGCCATGCACTATGGCGACAACCAGCCGTTCCAATATGAAGATCGCTGGATCAATATCGCCGCGGTGCCAAAGGTGACAGAGGCCGATTTTAGTGCGGTCGGACCAAATGAATGGCTGCTCGCCGAGGTGCCGTTTTCCACCGCCGAGCTGAGCTTTGGTGCCATTGCTGCGGATGCTGAATTGGCCGAGTATCTTGCCTGTCCGGTTGGCGCGCCACTGTTCCAGATGGAGCGGTCGACCTGGTTTCAGGCCCAGCCGGTCACCTTTGTTCGGATGAGTTTCCATCCCGGCTACCAGATGCGCAGCCGCTATTAGATCGCCCGACCAAGCGGCGATCCGTATTGACCAAACCCATGCCGCAGGGATATGGCGAGCGCATGGAAAAAAAGAAAATCTCTCGTCAGCAGGTCTACACGCTTGTGGTTCAGATCGGTCGCAAGGAAGGTGATGGTCTGCCCGAAGGGGCCACTGGTGCCGCCCTGATGATCTATGCCTCTGGCGTGGATGAGGCTGAAGCCGTGCGTGAAACCGTTGCAATTCTGAAGCAGGCCGATACCGCGCCGCTGGATGTCACCGGCTATGGCACATTGGCCGATCGCGAGGCCGAGGATCACGACATCTCGGATGAGGAACGTGAGCTGATGCAACGTGCACTGGATGAGAATTCGGTGATCGTTGCGCAGATGACGCCCTTTTTTGACGACGGGCCTGCAACCCTGCACTAGCACGCAGGCCTCGCGTCTGCCGACCAGACTGCCGCCTAAACGGCGACAGGGTGCCGGGCTGTCAGGTCAGGGCGCCTTGCCGAACCACTTTCGATAGATATCGTCGTATTCGCCGTTTTCGCGTAGGGCCAGCAGCGCGCGGTTGATATCTTCCAGATGCTCGGAGCTATCGGGGAGCAGCAAGCCGTAGTCCTCGCGCAGGAATACCTGTCCGACGGCGCGGCCATGCAGACGACCTTCGCCTTCCATGTAGTGGTCCAGAACCGGGGCGTCGAAGACGACAACCCTGGTCTCACCGCTTTCGAAATCCTTCAGCAAGGACGCCAGATCCGAATATCCGCGATAGCTGATGTCACGGCGTTCGAGAAACCGCGCCGCCGTAGAGCCGTCGAGTGTGCCGACGTCCTTGTCATAGAGGTCATTCACTGAGTTGATCGACCCGCTGATCGCCTCGACCGTCATGACGGCTGTGATCTTGGCCACGAAAAGCGACACTACGAACAGGGATGAGACGACGAGGATAACGCCAAATATGCGCCCAATCGGGGTGCGTGGGACGCGTTCCTCAAAGCCGCCGTTGACCACGAGGTTCAGCGCCCACCAGAAGGAGGGGAACCAGGCCTCTTTCAGTGGGCGGTCGAAATAGGGCTGGGCGCGTCGCTCCAGGCCCCACATCAGCATCCCGCCCCCCATCAGCAGGACGACAGCGACTGCAATTGCAAGCATCAGGTCGGCGGAAAACAGCACCCGGATCAATGAGGGCGCACGGACATCGGCGGCCGCTACCATGATCCGCAGACCGCTTTCGAAGATCGGGTGGCTGAAGTCCATTTCGGTTTCGCGTGCCGAGGTGATCGAAATATTGGCCGCTGCCATATCCACCTGGCCGCTGCGCACCAGATCCAGCATTTCGCCGAATGTATCTGTCCGCACCAGCTGATAATCCCAGCCCAGCCGGTCGCTCAGGCTGCGCACCAGATCAATGGAAAACCCGGTGTCGCGATCACCCTCTGTCATCGAAAACGGCGGGCGCGTGACCGTGCTGACAGTCAGAGTCTCGGCGGCCGCTGCCAGCCCCCACAGCAGATAGATCAGGACAAATGGAGCAAGAAAACGGCGCAACTGAACGATAGGACCCTATGAGACATCATTCGTTTTGTCCTTAGAATGTCCCACAGGCTCAGGCAAGCGTCGTGGTCAGGCGATGCGTCGTTCTGCCAGAACTGCGGCATCAAAGCTGCGCAGTAACGGGGCCGGGTCCGCCGCATGTTCGGGAATCGTATTGCGGTCCAGATGCGCCAGTGCGCTGGCGTCATAGGCGGCGCGGTTGCGGCGCAAACGCCCCAGATAAAGGCTCTCGACCGCGGTGCCTGCTGCTATGAAACGCTCATGGCGTGGCAGGATGAGCTGCGCCAGATCGACCAGCGGGCAGGGAGCCTGAGGGTCATCGGTAGGATCGGTATCAGCTTGCGTTACCAGCGCAGTCCCCAGCATCATCGCCGCAGTCAGACGGACGTCTGGACGACCAAAAAGGTAGTCGACATCGGTTCCCGAGACCACCAGTGGCTGCTGCGGCGCCAGCAGCAGATCATCTGTCAGCCCGAAGAACGGTGCGCGCAGTCGCAGGGGCGTATCATGGCCAATCGCGGGGACGCGGCGATCTAGCCGATGCAGGACCGGAACAGCTTCTCCTTCGGGTGTCAGGACCAGATCTCCGCGTTGCAGCTGCCCCAAGGGTATATTGCCGTCCGGCGTGGCAACCTTGGTGTGTGGCTCCAGCCCGCCCAGTGGTGCCATCTGTACGATTTCGCTGCTGAGAGAGGCGGAAAGCAGGCCGCAGGCCTCGGCTGAGGCGGGCAGCGCTGCGAGAAGCGTTCTTGCGTCGCCGATGCGCAGCGGTGGCGGCGCCTGCAGGTCGGCCGTTGCGATAGTGCCCCCCGAGGCGGTCATCAGCGCAAGTCGCCCCCTGCGTGCCAGACTATCCCAGGAATAGATCAGACGTGCCGCGTTGCTTTCGCTGCCAGAAGGGTTCGGGTCGAGGATGCGTTGGTCCAGATGGCAGCCGGGCTGGCTGAGCGTCAGGGTGACGCCGCGGCCCAGGTTGCGTCTGAGCCGCAACAGCAGCGGCCAACCTTGGCAATCATCCACCGAACGGTCCAGCAGCAGCAGGTCGCCGCTTGGCCTGGCCTCGTCCAGCGACAGATCCAGACACAGGCTGCCCCGTGTCATCAAAACGTCGTCGGGAGCGTTGAGGCAGGTCTCGCGTTCAGTCACCGCAACCGCGATGGACGCCCGTTCGATGCTGCGTGTTGCCAGCCAGCTCATCCGATCAGCGCGCTGCAAGCGTGGCACGCAGAAGCCGCGCTTCATAGCTGCGCAGGCTGGGACGCGCCGCGGGGCCGTACCCTTTTCCGGTGAGCGGATCCAGCTCCGGGAACAGCGCTTGCAACTCGGCCAGAACGTCAGCGTCGAAATGTCGGCTGGTCTGTGGTCCCGGCAGGAAACTCTCGGTCAACAGGCCTTCACTGATGACCAGCTGATGCTCATCGAACATCACATGCACATAGGTCACCCGACCTCCCGGGCGGCGGGTAATCGACTGATCGTTGATCAGATCTTTTGCTGCGATCAGTACCTCATGGGCGCCAAAGAGCATCTCTGCCATCCCGTCGCTGAGCAAGATGCGGTGCTGTGGCGAAACCCAGAGTTCTTCATGATCTCCAAGCGCACCCGCCTTGATACAGATCGGAGCAAACCGCCCCTCGGCCTGAACCTGTCTTGAGCCGATCCAACGTAGCGGCTGCAAGCCGTTGTCGCGCGTCATGACCAGATCGCCGGGCCGCAGGGTCTCGACAGGTTGCAGCCCTTTGTCGGTCAGCAGGCGACTGCCGGTCACAAAGCAGGGGATGCTGGTGGCCTCGACATAGCCAACGTCACTGTTGGTGCCGTTGCTGGCTGTATAGGTAAAGGCGAAGTCCTCGACGTCACCATCGCCGATCAGGGTCAGCGTGCCGTTTGCATTCAGCTGAACCTGCTGGCCGGTGCCAAGGGTAACAACGTCCCCGGCGACAACCGCGACCCCATTGATATGGGTGATCGTCAGCGTGCTTGTGGAGGTGTTGGTGTCATTGGCCAGCACATTGACCACCCGGGATCCATTGGCATCAACACGGGCGAAATCGGTCTGCGCGATCACATCGGTTTGTGCCGAATCGGCAGCGATCAGAAGATTGCTGTCGTAGCTGCCATCCGACACATCGGCGATGCCGATCCGAATGGTGTTCTCCACGCCCGGATCAACCTGCATGGTCAGCGTCATCGTGACGGTCAGACCATCCATTTCGGTGTTGTAGTCGTCGTTGGCGTTGTCGAGATAGATATTGGAGTTCGTATTGGAGTTCACGTTGCCGGGATCGGTATCGCCGTTACCGAACTCCAGGTTGACCATCTCGCCGTTGACCCAGACGCCCACAAAATCCTGAAAGACAGAATCCTGGTATTCCGGGTATTCCTCTGAGGCGAAGACAAATTGAATCGTCATCACCGAGCCATCGGGCACAAATGTCACATCCAGATAGGAGGCGTCGAAGGTCTGCGTGCCAGCGGCGGCATTGAACGTGGGATCTCCGTTGGGGCCGTCGCTTGCGGTGGTCTGATTGGTGGACTGGTTGGCCTCTCCGGTTGAGTTGGTATAGGCGCTGGCCTGCCCGGTGGAGAGGATGATTCCGGTGTCCGACGGCGTCGCACCGGGCGCAATAGAGTCACCGTTGGAATAAATAGCCGACGCGCGGGTGTCACCGGTGTAGCTTGCGCTGATCACTTGCACGCCATCGCCAAAGATGGTTTCGGCCATCTGCACCGCAGTGGCGTTTATGTCATATGTCAGCTCGGATGCTGCAACCATTGTCTTGTCCCACCTCTTCACGATGAGGCAGCGCATGGTCTGGAACATGACACCTTTGCAAGGGGTGCCCCTGCGCCGCCAAAGGGCGACGCGATGTCCGATCTGCTCTGTGGCCCCGCTGTTACGGTGGATCCACGGCGATTGATGCTCTGCCTCGAGTCGTATTTTAAGGATTTATTAACACTCTCACCTCCCGCTTGTCCGGTTGGCGCAGACGGGCGTTGGAAATAATGCTGATCTGCGCGGCATTTGCGCCACAAACCGGCGTTTGGATTTAGCCGCTGTGTGGCAGGGGACGTGGATCCGCAGTCTTCTCCCTCTTCGGCAGCAGGAGATTTGCACCGCCGACAGAACCGAGGTAGCCAGAGGTCATGGAAGGGGGCCAGCCATGTCCGGCCCGAGAACCGGAGGACCCAAATGATGCAGCCGCCCGCGCATTCGCCGCTTGACCCGCAACAGCTCACCGCTGACCTGATCCGCTGTGCCTCGGTGACACCGGAGGAGGGCGGCGCGCTTGTCCTTCTCGAGAAAGTCCTGACCGCAGCGGGGTTCTCCTGCAGCCGGGTTGATCGCGGCGAGGTCAGCAATCTGTTTGCGCGCTGGGGGCAAAAGGGACATCCGCGCACCATCGGCTTCAACGGCCATACCGATGTGGTGCCGGTTGGCGATACCGCTGCCTGGACCGTCGATCCCTTTGGCGCAGAGGAGAAAGATGGTTTTATGTACGGGCGAGGGGCGACCGATATGAAGTCCGGTGTGGCGGCGTTTGTAGCGGCTGCCGTCGATCTCGTTCAGACCGCGCCACCCGAGGGCGCCATTGTCCTGACCATCACCGGAGATGAAGAGGGTGACGCAGTCGATGGAACCACCGCGCTGCTGGATTATATGGGTCGGGCGGGTGAGCAGATGTCGGTTTGTCTCGTGGGAGAGCCGACCTGTCCGAATGAGATGGGCGAAATGATCAAGATCGGTCGTCGCGGTTCGCTGTCAGCTTGGTTCACGGTGACGGGTGTGCAGGGCCATTCGGCCTATCCGCATCGTGCCAAAAACCCGTTGAGTGCGATGGCGCGCCTGATGGATCGTCTGGCCAGTCATGAACTGGATCTGGGAACCGCGCATTTCGACGCCTCCACCCTTGCCGTGGTCACGATCGATACCGGTAACCCTGCGACCAATGTGATTCCGGCAACGGCCCGTTCGACGGTGAACATCCGGTTCAACGACGCCCATTCCGGTGCCGGTCTCAGCGACTGGCTGCGGGCAGAAGCGGATCGCGTTGCAGAAGAGTTCGGCGTTGAGATCGGTTTGGAAATCAAGATTTCGGGCGAGAGCTTCATCACTCCGCCCGGCCCGCTGTCGGAGTTGGTGAGCACAGCGTTTGAGGCAGAGACCGGGCGCAGACCAGAGCTGTCCACGACCGGCGGCACCTCTGATGCACGTTTTGTGAAACACCATTGCCCAGTTGTCGAGATCGGGTTGGTTGGCAAGACGATGCACCAGGTGGATGAACGTGTGGAGATCGCCCAAATCCATCAGTTGAAATCAATCTATGGCCGTATCCTGCGGGATTACTTCGCCGAGAAGTGACAGGCAGGTGATCTGGTACATGAAGAGCGCGCGCGTCGGACAATGACATCCGGCGCGTGCTTTTCACGATGACCTTAGAGAGCGGGCGTGGTAGCTCAGGCCTATGACCCGTATTCCTTCCAAGGCCGAAATCCTCGAGTGGATCTCAGCCCATCCGACCCATAACTCTAAACGCGACATCGCCAAGGCTTTCGGCATCAAAGGCTCCGACAGGATCGACCTGAAGCGGATCCTCAAGGAGCTCGAGGCAGAAGGCCATCTGGAAAAGCGCAAGAAAACCTACCGCGACCCGGAACGCCTGCCTCCGGTCAGTGTCCTTCAGGTTAGGGCACCGGACGGTGATGGCGATCTTTTCGCGCGTCCGCTGGAATGGCACGGCGAAGGGGTCGAACCCATCGTGTTGGTGATGCCGCGTGCGTCCGATCCGGCGCTGGGCGAGGGGGATCGGATCCTGGCGCGGCTAACCTTGGTTCAGGACGCCGAATATCACTATGAAGCACGGCTGATCCGCCGTATTGGCACGAACCCGCGTCGGGTCATCGGGATCTTCCGCAAGGGCGATGAAGGCGGTCGTATCGTGCCGATCGACAAATCGGCATCGACGGAATGGGCGGTCGCGGAAAACGCCACCCATGGTGCGCGCGACGGCGAACTGGTTGAAGCCGAGCAGGCCGGACCGAAATCGCGTCTTGGCCTGCCGCGGGCCCGCGTTGTCGATCGTCTTGGTGATCCGTCAGCGCCCAAGGCGGTCTCGTTGATCGCCATCCATCAGCATGGCATCCCTGACCATTTCCCCGACGAGGTGGTTGCGGAGGCAGATGCGGCCAAACCCATGGGGTTGAAGGGGCGCGAAGATCTGCGTGATCTGCCGTTGATCACCATCGACCCGGCGGATGCACGGGACCATGACGATGCCTGTTATGCCCATGCGGATGATGACCCGAAGAACGCTGGTGGCCATGTCATCTGGGTCGCGATTGCTGATGTCGCGGCCTATGTGCGCCCCGATTGTATGCTGGACCGCGAGGCCCGTAAACGCGGCAATTCGAGCTATTTCCCGGATCGGGTCGTGCCGATGTTGCCTGACCGTCTGTCCGGCGATCTCTGCAGCCTCCACGAAGGGGTGCCGCGCGCCTGTATCGCCGTTCGGATGCAGATTGATGCGGATGGCAACAAGATCGGCCATCGCTTTGTGCGCGGGTTGATGCGGTCTGCGGCATCGCTGCACTACGGGGAAGTGCAAGAGGCCATGGATGGGACACCGAATGATCGCACAGGACCCTTCTTAGAGCCTGTTATCAAGCCGCTTTATGCGGCCTACAGGGCTTTGATCAAAGCTCGGGCAGATCGCCAGCCGCTTGATCTCGACCTACCCGAACGCAAGATTGTTCTGGACGAGAAAGGCACGGTCGTCTCGGTGAATTTCCGCGACCGGCTGGATGCGCACAAGCTGATTGAGGAGTTCATGGTGCTTGCCAATGTGGCGGCCGCCGAGACCCTGATCAAGAAGCGCACCCCGCTGTTGTTCCGCGTGCATGAGGAACCGGCACCAGAGAAGCTGGAAGCGCTGCGCGAAACCGCCCGCGCGGCGGGGTTGTCGCTGGCCAAGGGGCAGGTGTTGCAGACCCGTCATCTGAATGCGCTGCTGCATGGGGCTGCGGGCAGCGATGACGCTGAGTTGATCAACATCTCGACCCTTCGCTCCATGCAGCAGGCTTATTATACGCCTGAGAACTTCGGGCATTTTGGTCTCGCCCTGCGCAACTATGCGCATTTCACCTCGCCGATCCGCCGCTACGCCGACCTTATCGTGCACCGGGCGCTGATTTCAGCCCATGGCTGGGGCGATGACGGTTTGTCGACCTCCGAAATTGAGCGGCTTGAGCAGATTGCCACCCATATCTCCGAGACTGAGCGGCGGTCGATGATGGCGGAACGGGACACCACCGATCGTTATCTGGCGGCCTATCTGGCTGAACGGGTCGGCAATGAATTCGAAGGTCGGATCAGCGGTATTGCGCGCTTTGGTGCTTTTGTGAAACTGGATGAAACCGGGGCCGATGGCCTGGTGCCCGTGCGGTCCATCGGCCGGGAGTTCTTTCACTTTGATGCCGAGGCGGGAACGCTGATGGGCTCCGATACCGGGTTGATCATCGCCATCGGCCAGCGGGTGAAGGTGCGATTGGCACAGGCGACCCCGGTGACCGGTGGGTTGGAGCTTGAACTTCTGTCTATCGACGACAAGCCGATGCCTGCGGGGGGCGGCAGCGGACGCCGCAGCCCGGCCGGGCGCTCGGTGAAACGCAAATCCGCCAAAGCAAAGGCCAAGCGCAGCAAGATCAAGCGCAAGGTGGAGAGAAAGCGCCGCAGCTGACAGCGGCGCGCCCCTTGTTGGGCTCTAGTTGAAACGGTCCGGGTCAACCCGGGTCTCACCGGCTGCGGTCGTGGAGGCATGATAGGTCAGGGCGTGACGGATCAACCAGCCGTGGCGCAATGGCTCCACATCTTCGACCCGGTCGAACAATACGCCGCGGGTCCCGTCGAATTTGTCCCAGGCTGGATAGCGACTGGCAAAATTGTCGATCACTCTGCTCTGGCAGTGAACGAGCAGGGCGAATCGCGCGTGCTTCGATGGACCCAGCCGCAGCGGTGTTCCAAGCCCGGAGCGCGCCGCCGCATATGACGGCTGACCCCATTTCAATGTCTCGGCCACCGCCCCGACCTCCGGGGCATTCTCTGCAACCTCAAAGATCAGCTCCCGCAGACGCAACAGGCCTTCGCGCGCGTCCGGGGGGGCTTGATCAAAGACGGCAGCGACTTCGGCGCTGGCAAAGGGGCGTATCATATCCGTTTGGCTCCTTGATGAATGGTCTCTCTGTTTTAGCGGCGCGTGATGACAGAAACTGTCATTAGGGTTAGAGAGTATGAGACATGTCTCGATCTCATCGTCTCTTTCAGCTTATGCAGTTGCTGCGCCAGGGTGCCGGTCCTCATACCGCCGCCGGACTGGCGCAGGATCTGGGAATTTCGGCCCGCAGCGTGCACCGGGACATCGCAACCCTGCGCGAGATGGGGGCGATTATCGACGGAGAGGCAGGCTATGGCTTCACCCTGATCGAAGACAACGCATTGCCGCCCATGGGGTTTCGCGACACTGAATTGGAAGCGCTGGTTCTGGGACTGCGCGAAGTTCAGCAGATCGGCGATCCGGAACTGGCGGATGCCGCCGCCGAGGCCTTGCGAAAGTTGCAGGCCAGATTGCCGGACCGGCAGGCCCACAGGCTGCGCCATGCTGTCCTGTCAGCCTATCGCTTTCAGAGGCCGGAGCCGCCGGGTATTGCGCTGGCGGATCTGCGCCGTGCCACATGGGACGAGGTCGAGGTCCTGCTGGACTACTGCGATGCCAAAGGCGCCGTCACCAAGCGGCAGGTGAAACCGCTCGGTCTGGTCTATTTCGATCGCTCCACGGTGCTGATCGCCTGGTGCGGGCTGCGCGATGATGTGCGGGTGTTTCGGGTGGATCGGATTGCCGGGTTCGAGGCGACAAACATCAGTTTTCGCCCGCAACGCGTCCCGATGCTGCGGGATGCGCTGGCCCAGATGCGGGCCGATCGTGTCGCCTGCGGGCCAGTCCAAACCGCAGCCCCGGATCCGCCCGAGGCTTGATCCCGGCAGATCGGCAAACCTCCGCACATCCCTTCAGCGGCGCTTTGTGGGAACCTGCGATGCGGGTAGACTGGCAGCGAGCAGAAAAAAATGAGGTGTAAGATGCGATACGATCTTGGCGCCCGAAGGCAGATACTCCTGAAAACGGCGATGGTTGCGGCATTGATGATGACTGCTGTTGGCGCCCAATCCAGCCCGCCGGCTGCAACCGGACGACAGGTGGTGGAGGGGGCGACGTCGCAGCCGCCGCAGGTTTCCCTACGACCGATTGCCCGCCCGGTGGCTGTTTCGGCTGTGACGGAGCCGCGATTGCGACCTCGGACGCGCCCGCTACAGCAGACAACGGCAGCGGAACACCCCAGCGTTTCGGCCGCCAAGCAGCGCGCTTTTCAGGCCTGGGTAACGGCCTTTCATCCCCGGGCACGGGCCGAGGGGCTGTCGCAGGCCACTTTGGACCGTGCGTTTGCTGATGTGAGTTTTGACCCGGATATTGTGCAGCGGGATGGCAATCAGTCAGAGTTTGTCACTCCTATCTGGACCTACCTTGAGCGCGCGGTTTCCGAGGCGCGGATCGACAACGGCAAGGCGGCGCTGCGCGACCATGCGCAGACGCTGGCAAGAATCGAGGCCCGCTATGGCGTCGACAAGGAAGTCGTTGCGGCTGTTTGGGGCATGGAAAGCAACTATGGCCGGTTTCGTGGGGAGCGTGAAATCATCCGTTCGCTCGCCACATTGGCTTTTGACGGGCGGCGCGGGGCCTTCTTTGAGAGCCAGCTGATCGCCGCCTTGAAGATTCTTCAGGCTGGCGATGTCTCCCCGCGTGCCATGACGGGCAGCTGGGCAGGGGCCATGGGGCATACGCAGTTCATGCCGACATCTTATCTGGCCTATGCCGTGGATTTCACCGGGGATGGCAAACGCGATATCTGGTCGGATGATCCCACAGACGCGCTGGCCTCAACCGCAGCCTATCTCAAGCGGTTTGGCTGGGTCAAAGGTCAGCCGTGGGGGCTGGAGGTCCGACTGCCAGTCGGTTTCGACTATGCGCAGGCGGATCGGAAGATCGCCAAATCCGCAGAGAGCTGGCGCAGGCTGGGCGTTACCCGTGCAGATGGCAGCCCCTTGCCCGACCATGGCGAGGGAGCGCTGCTGCTGCCCGCAGGCGCGCAGGGCGCAGCCTTCATGGTCTATCGAAATTTCGCGGCCATCGAACGTTACAATGCAGCCGATGCCTATGTTATCGGCGTGGGTCATCTGAGCGACCGGCTGCGGGGCGGTGGTCCGATTCTGGCCAGCTGGCCGCAGGACAGCCGCCCCCTGACCTACAAGGAGCGGCGCGAACTCCAGCAGCGGCTGACAGGGGCGGGATATGGCACCGGCGGCGCGGACGGGCGGATCGGGCCAAAAACCCGCGCCGCCCTGCGCGCCTATCAACTGGCGATGGGTCTGACACCCGATGGTCACCCCTCGCTCACGGTATTGAATCGGCTGCGCTGACGGCCCTAGCCGAGCGCAGCCGTTGCAAAGGCAATGGCCAGTCCCAGCCCCAATCCGCAAAGACCGGGCACAACCCAGCCGGACGCCCCTTGGCGGCGTCGGCTTCGGTCGTCGTTTTCATGGGTCTGCGCGATCAGCGCCTGTTCGACCAGTGCGGGCAGGCGGGGGCCGAAGCGCGCCATCACCTTGGCGGTGCTCATCAGATCGCCGACCACCGCGCGCGGGCCGATGGATTTTTTGATGTAATCCTCAACCACGGGGCGCGCTGAATTCCAGATATTGATATGCGGATCCAGCGACCGCGCCACGCCTTCCACCACCACCATGGTGCGTTGCAGCAGAATCAGCTCGGTGCGGGTCTCCATGCCAAAACGTTCGGTCACCTCAAACAGGTAGTTGAGCAAGCGACCCATTGAGATATGGGTGGCATCCATGCCAAAAATCGGCTCGCCCACGGCGCGCAACGCACGGGCAAATTCATCGACATCGCGGTCGGCCGGTACGTAACCGGCCTCGAAATGCACCTCGGCCACCCGCTTGTAATCACGCTTGATGAAGCCAAAGAGGATCTCGGCGTAGACGCGGCGGGTGTATTCGTCGATGTGCCCCATGATGCCAAAATCATAGGCGATGATATCGCCATTGGCGGCGACCTTCAGGTTGCCCTGGTGCATGTCGGCATGGAAATAGCCGTCGCGCAACGCATGGCGTAGAAACAGCGAAAGCACGCGCTCCGCCAACACCCGGCGATCGTGGCCAGCGGCATCCAGCGCGGCATTGTCGCCAAGTGGGAGCCCATCGGCCCAGCCCAGTGTCATGACCCGGCGGGCCGAGTGATTCCACAGGATTTCCGGCAGCTGAAATCCGTCGTCATCCTTGGTATTGGCGGCAAATTCCGAGGCTGCCGCGCTTTCCAGTCGCAGGTCCAGCTCACCCTGCACCACGCCGTCGAAATGCTTGATCACATCCATCGGCTTGAGCCGCCGCGCGCCGGGCGCAAACAAATCGGCGATCCGTGCGGCAAAATAGAATGCGTCCACATCCTTGCGGAAGGCGCGTTCGATGCCGGGGCGCAGAACCTTCACCGCCACTTCGCGACCGCTCTCGACGAGCCTTGCGCGATGGACTTGCGCGATGGAGGCAGCCGCAATCGGTTCGCTGAATTCGGAATAGATATGCTCGACCGGCTGGCCCAACTCGTGTTCGACCTGTGCCATGGCTTCGGCTCGGGAAAACGGCGGCAGCTTGTCCTGTAGAACGCGCAGCTGTAGCGCCAGATCGTCACCGACCACATCGGGTCGGGTCGATAGCACCTGACCGAACTTAATGTAGGCAGGCCCCAGCGCGGTCAGCGCTCGGGTGGCGGGCGGCATCGAGGGATCGCCCTTGTAGCCGAGCCATTTGAACGGCCAGCCAAGGGTGCGGGCCAGAATACGCAGCGGTTTCGGCGCCTCGAAAGCATCAAGCACCACGTTCATGGCGCCAGTGCGCTCAAAAGTGGCGCCTGTGCGGATCAGGCGGATAATATTGTGGGGTCCACGCATGGATCAGATCTTCCAGCCGGAGTGCAGCGCAGCGATTCCCAACGACAGGTTGCGGTATTTGGCATTGGCAAAACCAGCCGCGCGCACCATCGACAGAAAGGTCTCCTGATCGGGGAAGTTGCGGATCGATTCGACCAGATACTGGTAGCTGTCATAATCGTTCGCGATCATCTGCCCCATGCGGGGAATCACGTTGAAGGAATAGAGGTCATAGGCCTTTTGCATGGCCGGGTTCGGCAGCTGGCTGAACTCCAGCACCATCAGGCGCCCTCCCGGCTTCAAGACACGGTAGGCTTCATTCAGGGCTTCCTGAGGGCGGGTGACGTTCCGAATGCCAAAGGAGATGGTGTAGACATCAAAGCTATTGTCCTTGAACGGCAGCGCCATGGCATCGCCGGTGACCCAATCCAGGCTATCGGCCATCTGCGCGGCTTCAGCGCGTTTGCGTCCCTCTTCCAGCATCGGGGCTGTCAGATCGAGCACCGTAGAGTGGCCATAGCCTGCGCGCTTCAGAAACCGGAAGGAAATGTCACCGGTCCCGCCGGCAACATCCAGCAGTCGCTGGCCAGGGCGCGGCGACAGCCAGTCCATCATCGCATCTTTCCAGATACGATGAACTCCCATGCTCATGACATCGTTCATAACGTCATATTTTGAGGCGACCGAGTTGAACACGCCCTGCACGCGCCCTGCCTTCTCCGACTCGGGCACGGTTTCGAACCCGAAATGGGTGGTATCTTCAGATCTCTGAGTCATGCGGCTTGCCGTTTGTTGTGTGTCGCCCCAGTTATAGGGCGCTGGAAGGGCGGTACAATGCGGCCCTTCGGCCCCATGTTGGTGCAATGTGTCAGGAGGGATGTAATGCCAGAATTGCCCGAGGTCGAGACGGTGCGCCGCGGATTGTCCCCCGCGATGGAGGGCGCGGTGATCGAAAAGGCCACTGTAAATCGCCCGGATCTGCGCTGGCCCTTCCCGGAGCGTATGGCGGAACGGCTGACAAGCCGCCGCGTCAATGCGCTTCGGCGGCGGTCAAAATACATCCTGGCCGACCTCGACAGTGGCGAGACATTGCTGGTGCATCTGGGCATGTCGGGCCGCATGACGGTATCTGGGGATCCCTTGGGACAGTTTGTTCATGATCATCCGCAGGCGCAGAAACATGATCATGTGGTTTTCGATATGGATAATGGGGCGCGCATCACCTTCAACGATCCGCGCCGGTTTGGCGCCATGGACCTGCTGGATACGGCCACGGCGGATGAGCACAAGCTGCTGGCAGTTCTGGGACCGGAACCGCTGGGCAATGCCTTTCACGAGGATCACCTGATTTCTGCCTTCAGGGGGCGCAATACGCCGGTGAAATCGGCGCTGCTGGATCAGGGAATCATCGCGGGTCTCGGCAATATCTATGTCTGCGAGGCGCTTTTCCGCGCGGGAATATCGCCGCGGCGCAAGGCCGGGCAGATCGCCGCGCAGCGGGTTGCCACCCTGGTCCCGATCATCAAGGAGGTCCTGGCAGACGCCATCAAAGCGGGCGGATCATCGCTCAAGGATTTCCGACAAGCTGATGGAGAACTTGGATATTTTCAGCACAGCTTTGATGTATACGGCCGCGAGGGAGAGCCCTGCCGACGCGCCGGATGTGACGGGAGCATTGCGCGGCTCGTCCAGTCCGGGCGATCATCCTTCTACTGCGGCAAATGCCAAAGATAGCTTGATCGCGAGGTGTCGCGTGATAATGACTCTTCCCTGAACGGAACAATCGAAAGCGAATACCATGGCCTATGAGACGATCAACGTCGAAGTGCAGGACCACGTTTGCCAAATTAAACTGAACCGGCCCGAAGCGTTGAACGCGCTCAACTCCGAGCTTTTGAGTGAACTTTGCACCGCCCTGGAAGAGGCCGATGCCAGCGACAAGGTGCGCTGCATTATCCTGACCGGATCGGAAAAGGCCTTTGCCGCCGGCGCCGATATCAAGGAGATGTCGGAACAGAGCTTTACCGAGGTTTTCTCGAACAATCTGTTTGCCGATGTGAACGACCGTATCAGCGCGATCCGCAAGCCGATCATCGCAGCTGTGGCCGGCTACGCACTGGGCGGCGGCTGTGAGCTGGCCATGCTCTGCGATTTCATCATTGCGGCAGATACTGCCAAATTCGGTCAGCCCGAGATCAATCTGGGCGTGATCGCCGGCATTGGTGGCACCCAGCGCCTGACTCGTTTTGTGGGCAAATCCAAATCCATGGATATGAACCTGACCGGTCGTTTCATGACCGCCGAGGAGGCAGAGCGCGCCGGGCTTGTCTCTCGCGTGGTGCCCGCCAAGAAACTGCTGGATGAGGCGACGGCCGCTGCCCACAAGATTGCGGAGAAATCCCTGCTGACGGCGATGGCCGTGAAAGAAGCGGTGAACCGCAGCTACGAGCTGCCGCTGAACGAAGGCCTGCTGTTCGAACGTCGTGTGTTCCACTCGATGTTTGCCACCGAAGATCAGAAAGAGGGCATGGCTGCCTTTCTTGAAAAACGCGAAGCCCAGTTCCGCGACAAGTAACCGACAGCATCGAATGAATGAAAACGGCAAGCCCTGGGCCTGCCGTTTTCTTGCTTAACCTTATGCAGAATGACTGCGCGTGTCCGTGCAGATGCGGATATTCCGACGGCCACTCACCAGCGCGGACGAGGTGGCTTGCATTCCGTCGGTTTTGACGCTACTACCCGCCGCCATACATGCGCGTGCAGCCCGCTTGGCTAGAATCACACCGGTGGATCGGATCCGGGTTCGGCTGGCATTGCGCCTATTGAAAACACGAAACCAAAGTTAGGTCCTACACCATGGCAAATTCGCCTCAGGCAAAAAAGCGCGCCCGTCAGAACGAGAAACGCTTTGCTGTCAACAAAGCCCGTCGTTCGCGCATCCGTACCTTCCTTCGCAAAGCTGAAGAAGCTATCGCATCCGGCGACAAAGAGGCAGCCGCCGCAGCCGTGCGCGCAGCTCAGCCCGAGCTGATGCGTGGC
The DNA here is from genome assembly GCF_048056095.1 of Phaeobacter sp. JH20_34. Taxonomy (NCBI): domain Bacteria; kingdom Pseudomonadati; phylum Pseudomonadota; class Alphaproteobacteria; order Rhodobacterales; family Roseobacteraceae; genus Phaeobacter; species Phaeobacter sp. JH20_34. The sequence goes on from NZ_JAYMWT010000011.1 coordinate 421,004, forward strand.
GTGACCAAAGGCGTCTACCACAAGAACACAGCAGCGCGGAAAATCTCCCGCCTGACAGCGCGCGTCAAAGCGCTGGGCTAATCGGGTCTTTCGTAGGCGCCTGCTGATTCCATCGCACCCGCGTTCAGCGGCCCCTCGACAAGCCGGAAAAAACACAAAGGCGTCGCGTTCAGCGGCGCCTTTTGCATTTTGGTCACAGCTGGTGCGGTGGTTGCGGGCGCAGGGGATTCTTTGTCCCCAATCCCTGAGTCAACATCATAGTTTCGTTGCTGCCACCCCTCCCGAATTGCTACCACTGTTACAGCGATTCACTCGCTGGGGGGACAGGCTGCTCGCGGTATCCTTGATGGGACTCAAGGAGGCTGATTGTGCTGGTACACAGGTATTTCGATACACCGTGCACCACGCTCCTGCTGTGTTTCTGGATCTATCCAGACGGCGGGCCTGTTCCAATTGTGTATGTATTTGGTTCGACCATTCGACCGCTGCAAAGCGACTTGCCGGTTGATTTAGACGCGATCCTGAACTTTGCCTTCTGCAAGGCAGTGCTGCCCAAACTATGGGTCAGTACACACATCCGTTGTGCGTGAACGTCGTCTGGGATTGGGCCAGGCTGGGGATGAAACAAGAGGCCAAATAAGGGCCGATGCTATTGGGACGCGTGAGGCGCAGAATGACGGAAGATAACTGGGGACGGTTGAGACAGCGTTTGTTGAAAACCGTGGGGCAAAACAACTTTACAACTTGGATCGAACCTCTGGAGTTTACCCGTGTTGATAATGGCGTTGCCATCTTCAACGTGCCGACGAACTTCATGGGCAACTACGTCAGCCAGAACTTTGCTGACCTGATTCTGCATGAGCTGAATATGTCGGGTGAACCGGTCCAGCGCCTGGCTTTCAAGGTTGCGGCCAATACGACGGCGCGACCGGCTGCCACTGCGACCAAGGGCGCTGCCGATGATCTGCCGCTGGACCTGGATGACGAGGCGCTGACCGAACTGCCGCGCGCCCGTGCTGCCACAGGTTACGCTGCCAAGGATCAGGGCGACACGCTGCAGGCTGCGCCTTTGGATCCGCGCTTTACCTTCGACAGCTTTGTCGTCGGCAAGCCGAACGAGCTGGCCCATGCCGCCGCTCGCCGCGTCGCCGATGGCGGTCCTGTTACGTTCAACCCGCTGGTGCTTTATGGTGGCGTTGGTCTGGGTAAAACGCACCTGATGCACGCGATTGCATGGGAGCTGACAGCGCGAAATCCAGAGTTGAATGTGCTCTATCTGTCGGCAGAACAGTTCATGTATCGTTTCGTGCAGGCCCTGCGCGAACGCAAGATGATGGACTTTAAACATCTGTTCCGCTCGGTGGACGTGCTGATGGTCGATGACGTCCAGTTCATCGCCGGCAAGGACAGCACGCAGGAAGAATTCTTTCACACGTTCAACGCGCTGGTTGACCAGAACAAGCAGATCATCATTTCCGCCGACCGCGCCCCGGGTGAGATCAAGGATCTTGAGGATCGTGTCCGGTCGCGTCTGCAATGTGGTCTGGTCGTTGACCTGCATCCGACCGACTACGAGCTGCGTCTGGGCATTCTGCAGTCAAAAGTGGCGCAGCAGATGCAGACCTATCCGGATCTGCGCATCGCCGACGGCGTGCTGGAGTTCTTGGCGCATCGTATCTCGACCAACGTGCGTGTTCTCGAAGGTGCGCTGACACGTCTCTTCGCCTTTGCCTCCCTCGTCGGTCGCGAGATCGACATGGAGCTCACCCAGGATTGTCTGGCCGATGTTCTGCGCGCCTCCGAGCGCAAAATCACGGTCGAAGAGATTCAGCGCAAGGTCTCCGAGTATTACAACATCCGCATGTCCGATATCATCGGCCCCAAGCGTCTGCGTTCCTATGCGCGCCCGCGTCAGGTAGCGATGTATCTGTGCAAGCAGCTGACCAGTCGCAGCCTGCCGGAAATCGGTCGGCGCTTTGGTGGTCGCGATCACACCACGGTCATGCACGGTGTGCGCCGCATCGAAGAGCTGAAGACAATCGACGGCCAGATCGCCGAAGATGTCGAAATGCTGCGCCGCTCTCTGGAGGCGTAAGACACTCCTGTTGTTCTGGCAGATCGCGCGTTGATCATCGCCCAAGGCGGTAAACCCAATAGTCCCGCAATGACCCCGGCCCGCCCGGGGTCTTTTGCCCTCCGGGTCAGGACAGCTGGGCGCGCGTGGCGGCGGGTGAAACCGGCAAACCATGCCAGAGCGCCACGTTTATCGGGGATAAATCGAGCCCGGGGTCATCCGCCCTTGACGCTGCGGGCAATCCCTTGGACAAATCCATAAAAAGCCTTGTGCCGAAGGGGTAAAGCGTTACGTTGCTTCTCCCGGCCAGACGTTAGAGGACTTAGGGACATGAAGATCAGCATCGAACGCGGCACCCTGTTGAAAGCTGTGGCTCAGGCCCAGTCTGTGGTTGAGCGTCGCAATACCATTCCGATCCTGGCAAATGTGCTGATTGAAGCGGAAGGGGACATCGTTCAGTTCCGTGCGACCGATCTGGATATCGAGGTGGTCGACAAGGCCCCGGCCCAGGTCGAGCGGGCAGGCGCCACCACCGTGGCCGCCACCACGCTGCATGAAATCGTGCGCAAACTACCGGATGGCGCTCTGGTCACACTCACAGCCGATGCCGCAAGCGGCCGTCTCACGGTTGAGGCAGGCCGATCAAATTTCTCGCTGGCGACGCTGCCGCGTGAAGATTTCCCGGTCATGGCTTCTTCGGAATATCATTCCAATTTCACGGCCAACGCCGCAGTGTTGCGTCGGCTGTTCGACAAGTCGAAATTCGCCATCTCCACCGAGGAAACCCGCTATTATCTGAACGGCGTCTATATGCATGTGGCGGATGGGGTCGAAGGCGGCAAGGCGCTGCGCTGTGTGGCTACCGATGGCCACCGCCTGGCGCGTATCGACGCCAATCTGCCGATGGGGGCAGAGGATATGCCCGGCGTGATCGTACCGCGCAAGACGGTGGGCGAGCTGCGCAAGCTGCTGGATGACGACGAAATGGATATCGCGGTTTCGGTGTCCGAGACCAAGGTCCGGTTTGCCACGCCCAGCATTACCCTGACATCAAAGGTGATCGACGGAACCTTCCCCGATTACACACGCGTCATTCCGGCAGGCAATACGCGCCGTCTGGAAGTGGACGCGGCGGAATTTGCCCGCGCTGTTGACCGGGTTGCCACGGTTTCCTCCGAGCGGTCGCGTGCGGTGAAGCTGCAACTGGATGAGGATCGGCTGATCCTGTCCGTCAACGCACCGGACAGCGGCGCTGCCGAGGAAGAACTGGCCGTGGCCTATCGCGATGAACGGCTGGAAATCGGGTTCAACGCCAAATACCTGCTGGAGATCGCCAATCAGGTTGATCGTGAAAATGCGGTGTTCATGTTCAACTCCTCCGGCGATCCGACCCTGATGCGCGAAGGCAGCGACGAAAGCGCCGTTTATGTCGTGATGCCGATGCGTGTTTGACGTGGCCGATGGCACGGCCTGCTTTCCTGGCGGCTGAGCCGCCCGCCGCAACGGGCGATTTGAGTATTTTTGGAAAGATGACATCGGATCCCGCCCCATGCTGGCGCTGACTGAGCTGACACTGTCGCACTTCCGCTCGCATCTGCGGGCGGATTTGCATTTGGACGGGCGCCCGGTTGCCATCCATGGTGCCAATGGTGCCGGTAAGACCAATATTCTTGAGGCTGTCTCGCTGTTTTCGCCGGGACGGGGCCTGCGGCGGGCCAGTGCCGCCGATATGGCGCGGCGGCCGGAGGAGCTGGGATGGAAGCTGAAAGGGCAGCTGACCGTTGCGCGCCGGAGCTACGAGGTCGAGACCTGGTCCGAGGGCGGGAAGGCGCGACAGGTCAAGATCGACAACAAATCTGCCAGCCAGATTGACCTCGGCCAGATCTGCCGGGTGGTCTGGCTGATTCCTGCGATGGACCGGTTGTGGATCGAGGCCGCCGAAGGGCGCCGCCGGTTTCTGGACCGGATCGTGCTCAGCTTTGATCCCGGCCACGCCGAGGCGACGCTGCTCTATGAAAAGGCGATGCGTGAACGCAACCGCCTGCTGAAGGAACAGATCCGCGACCCCGCCTGGTACCGGGTTCTGGAAACGCAGATGGCTGAGAGCGGGCACCGCATACATGCAGCGCGCACCGCGGCGGTCGATCGGCTACGTATGGCGCAACAGGCTGCAGAGACGGCTTTTCCTGCGGCGGAACTGGAGTTGATCCAGTCCGACGGCGGTTTGCCGGACAATGCGTCGGATCTGCGCGAGGCGTTTGAGGAAGGGCGGTTCCGTGATCTGGCAGCGGGGCGGACCTTGCTCGGACCTCATCGCACCGATCTGCTGGGCACCTATGAGGCGAAGGCGCTGCCCGCGCGCGAATGTTCGACGGGCGAGCAGAAGGCGTTGCTGGTATCGCTGATCCTCGCCAACGCACGCGCGCTCATTGCGGAAGGCGGCGCGCCTCCTATCCTGCTGCTGGATGAGGTTTCGGCGCATCTGGATGTGGGACGCCGCGCGGCGCTCTATCAGGAAATTGTCCTGCTCGGGGCGCAGGCCTGGATGACTGGCACCGGCCCTGAATTGTTTGAAGAATTTGAGGGGAAGGCGCAGATGCTTGCCGTAGAGGAGGGCGCCATGGGCTCCGAGGTGGTGGCGGGATGAGCATCTCTGTCTGGGATCTGATGCTTTATGCGGGTGGGCTATTCGTTCTGTTCCTGACGCCGGGTCCGGTTTGGCTGGCAGTGATTGCACGGGCCATGTCGGGCGGGTTCCAGGCGGTCTGGCCGCTGGCCCTGGGCGTGGCCTGCGGCGATATTCTGTGGCCGCTGGTTGCAGTGGCGGGCGTGTCGTGGATTGTGTCTGAGATTGCCGGGCTGATGGAGCTGCTGCGCTGGGTCGCAAGCGCGATGTTTCTGGTTATGGGGGGTATGTTGTTGCGACATGCAGATGCCCGGATCGAAAGCGACAGCGCCCTGACCCGTCCGGGGCTCTGGGCCGGATTTATCGCCGGCATCGCCGTCATTCTGGGCAACCCAAAGGCGATCCTGTTCTACATGGGTGTCCTGCCGGGGTTCTTTGACCTGCGCGCTGTGGCATGGCTCGATATCCTTGCCATTGTGGTGCTGTCGTTCCTGGTGCCATTGGTGGGGAATCTATGTGTGGCCGCTCTGGTGCACCGGGTGCGCTGGCACATCACATCCCCGCCGACGTTGCGCCGGATCAATATCGTGTCGGGCTGCCTGCTGATCGGTGTCGGCTGTCTTATTCCCTTTGTCTGATCAGTTCCGCCCTGCGTTGCTCACTGCTGCGGGGCCAGCCAGGGTGTGAGATACAGCAGCAGATCCTCGCGGAAGCTGCTGGGCGTATCATGCGCTGCACAGAATGACAGGGCGAGCACATGGTTGAGGAACGCCTGCATCCCCTCGGCCAGGACATTTGCGGGCTGATCCTGGCGCAGGGCGCCGCTGGCTTGCAGCTCTGCCACCCATCCCGACCACAAAGAGATCTGGCGGAAGAAACTCTGAGTGATCACCGCATCGGTTTCGGTGCCGGTGGTGCCTGAGTAGCGCAGCAGCAGATCGAAAATCACCCGATCCTGCGCCACGAACTGAACCACCGGCAACAGGCGATCAATCAGCGCGTCCAGAGTGTCGGGGGTAGGGAGGGCTTCGGTTTCGTCGAGCACGGCCATTATGCGCGGGCCGATCAATGCGGCGAGCAGACCGTTCTTGTCGCCGAAATGCGAAAACAGCGTGCCCTTTGCAACGCCGGCCTCAGCCACGACATCCTCGACCCTCAGCCCGCTGTAGCCAGCGGTGAGGATCTGCGCGTCGGCGACCTCCAACAGGCGGGCGCGGGTTTCCAATCGACGTTGCTGCGGAGGGCGGGACATGGCGACCTTTCATAGAATTTGACCGTGGTCATTTTATATATTGACCACGGTCAGTTTTTGAATAAATTGACCTTAGTCAGTTTTAAGATTCAGAGGTTCTCATGTCCACGCGAAAAATCATCATCCTCAATGGCCACCCGGCGCCCAGCTCACTGTCGCAATCGCTCTGCCAGGCCTATCAGGCCGCAGCTGAGGGAGAGGGGCACGCGGTCCGGTATCACGATTTGTCCGCGATGCGCTTCGACATGGACTATGGCCAGGCGGGGTATCAGAATGTGAAACCTCTGGAGCCGGATCTGGCAGCATTTCTGACCGATCTCGAATGGGCCGATCACGTTGTGATGGCGACCCCGATGTGGTGGGGGGCCGTTCCGGCAAAGCTGAAGGGCGTTTTTGACCGGGCGCTATTGCCGGGGCGGGCCTTTGACACGCGAAACGTCAACTTCATGGGCGTACCTGCACCGATGTTGACCGGCAAAACCGCGCGGGTGCTGCTCACTTCGGATACGCCCGCTCTATGGCTGCGGCTGATCTACGGCAATGCCATCAAGCGGATTATCAGCAGTCAGATCCTGGGGTTTGTGGGCATCAAGCCGACCCGGTTCTCTTCCTTTGCCCCGGCCACGGACGCCTCTGAAGGGACCGTAAATTCCTGGCTGCGCAAGGTTGCGTCCCTGGGCGCCAGAGCGGCTTGATTCAACCAAGAAAAAAAGGGGCTTGCGCGTGACATTCCCGGCCAGACTTCGTATAAAATCCTGAAGCAAAGACAGGAAGATGTGAATGTCCGGAAACGAGCAGGCCCCCGCAGAATATGGCGCGGATTCCATCAAGGTTCTCAAAGGGTTGGAGGCGGTTCGCAAACGTCCCGGCATGTATATCGGGGACACCGATGATGGCTCTGGGTTGCACCATATGGTGTATGAGGTCGTCGACAACGGCATCGATGAAGCCCTGGCCGGTCACGCGGACCGGGTGGTTGTGAAAATTCACGCCGATTCCAGTGTTTCGGTGCACGACAACGGGCGCGGTATCCCGGTCGATATTCATGCCGAGGAAGGCGTCTCAGCCGCTGAAGTCATCATGACGCAGCTACATGCCGGTGGTAAGTTTGACAGCAACTCCTACAAGGTGTCTGGCGGCTTGCACGGTGTGGGCGTGTCTGTGGTGAATGCGCTCTCCGATTGGCTGGAACTGCGTATCTGGCGTAACGGCAAGGAACATGTCGCCCGGTTTGAGCGGGGCGATACCGCGGAACATCTTAAGGTGGTCGGCGACTGCGGGGATCAGACCGGGACCGAGGTCCGTTTTCTGGCCTCGACAGATACCTTCTCCAACCTGGAATACTCCTTTGAAACGCTGGAAAAGCGCCTGCGCGAACTGGCCTTCCTGAACTCTGGTGTGCGGATCGTCCTGATTGACGAGCGTCCGGCCGAACGGCTGGAAGTGGAGCTGTTCTATGAGGGGGGCGTCAAGGAATTCGTCAAATATCTCGATCGGTCAAAATCCCCTGTCATGGAGGCGCCGATCTATATCACCGGTGACCGGGATGATATCGGGGTCGAGGTCGCCATGTGGTGGAACGACAGCTACCACGAAACCGTGCTGCCGTTTACCAACAACATTCCACAGCGCGATGGTGGGACCCATGTTGCGGGTTTCCGTGGCGCCTTGACCCGGACCATCAACAACTATGCGCAGTCGTCCGGCATCGCCAAGAAGGAAAAGGTCTCCTTTACCGGCGATGATGCCCGCGAAGGGCTGACCTGCGTCTTATCGGTCAAGGTGCCGGATCCGAAATTCTCCAGCCAGACCAAGGACAAGCTGGTCTCCTCAGAAGTGCGGCCCGTGGTTGAAAGCCTCGTCAATGAGAAGCTTGCCGAATGGTTCGAAGAAAACCCAAATCAGGCCAAGCAGATCGTCGGCAAGATCATCGAAGCCGCCCTCGCGCGGGAGGCTGCCCGAAAGGCCCGTGAACTGACCCGCCGCAAGACTGCGATGGATGTCAATTATCTGGCAGGCAAGCTCAAGGACTGCTCAGAGAAAGATCCCGCCAAAAGCGAAGTCTTCCTGGTCGAGGGTGACTCGGCCGGCGGTTCCGCCCAGACCGGCCGGGACCGGATGACACAGGCAATTCTGCCCCTCCGCGGCAAGATTCTGAACGTCGAACGCGCACGGTTTGACCGGATGCTGGGCAGTCAGGAAATCGGCAACCTCGTTATGGCGCTTGGTACCGGCATCGGGCGCGATGAATTCAACATCGAGAAACTGCGTTACCACAAGATCGTCATCATGACGGATGCTGACGTTGACGGCGCCCACATCCGCACGCTGCTGCTCACCTTCTTCTATCGTCAGATGCCCGAGCTGATCGAGGGCGGGTATCTCTATATCGCCCAACCGCCGCTCTATAAGGTGTCGCGCGGCAAATCCGAGGTCTATCTCAAGGATCAGGCTGCGCTGGATGAATATCTGATCAATCAGGGTGTCGACGGCGCGGTTCTGAAACTGGGCAGCGGCGAGGAGCTGGTGGGTCAGGATCTGGCCCGTGTGGTTGATGAGGCGCGCCAGCTGAAGCGCGTTCTGGATGCCTTCCCGACGCATTATCCGCGCCATATCCTTGAGCAGGCGGCAGTCGCCGGTGCCTTTGTACCCGGCGCCGTTGATGCCGATCTTCAGGGAGTCGCCGACAAGGTTGCGCAGCGTCTTGACCTGATTGCGCTGGAATATGAACGCGGCTGGCGTGGTCGTATCACTCAGGATAACGGTATTCGCCTGTCGCGTATCCTGCGCGGCGTCGAAGAGCTCAGGACACTGGACGGTCCGATGCTGCGCTCTGGTGAGGCACGGAAAACAGGGAGCTTTACCAACAGCCTGCAAGAGATCTACGGCTCAACTGCCACGCTTGTGCGGCGTGACCGCAGCCAGGCCATCCACGGCCCGCTCGGTCTGCTGAAGGCGATCCTCGATGAGGGTGAAAAAGGTCTGGCGCTACAGCGTTACAAAGGCTTGGGAGAAATGAACCCGGATCAGCTGTGGGAAACCACGCTGGATCCCGACGCGCGCACCCTGTTGCAGGTGCGGGTTGAGGATATGGTCGAAGCGGATGATCTCTTTACCAAGCTGATGGGCGACGTCGTGGAACCTCGCCGCGAATTTATCCAGAAAAACGCGCTCAGCGTGGAAAACCTGGATTTCTGATCGCATGTAGAGATCCGATAGCGCGGCGGGTTTACCCTCGACGCGCGTTCCATTCTTCGGACTTTGATGCCCCGCAGGTCACTGCGGGGCATCTTCCAGTCGACAGGCTGGATGCTCGGGCCGCGCGGTTCACGCTGACAGGAGTGCCCTTTGCGCCCTCAGGTCCACCCTGACCGAGGAGTCATTGTTGCGGATATTGAGTGCAAGCAGTTCGCACCTAGCCATTCAGGTTTGCTTTCGATAGGCGCAAGCCGCAGGGGCGTTCATCTTATGATTGCATATCTGAGAGGCTGCGATCATCGCAACACCTCCGCGCCGACGCCTTTCCTGCGGTCAGAGGTCTGCCTATCGCTCGGGGCAGCATGTAGCGGAAGCGATGCGCTTTACTCTCTATATGGGCGGGTTCATCGCAAGTTCTGTGGAAGTTTACCATTCTACCGCAGAATGTTGACGCAGAATCGCTCGAAGGTTAAGAATCGGTTAACAAAACGCGGCTGGACCGCGATTTTCGGAGCAGCCGGGGGTAGTTTGAGCCGATGTTGAGCTTAAAGAAAGACAGTGTAACAAGTTCCGAGGCCGCAGAGACCGGTGATCGGTCTGCCCGCACGGTCAGGATTGATGGTGTGATTACTTCTAGCAACAGTGCGCTTCGCTCGCCCCAGACGGGAAAAACCCGCAACACGGCAAATATTGCCGCAGTGTCCTCGGTCGCCACGGGTCAGGCCCCATCAGGCGGTGCTGCCAGCTCGACCGCCAAACCGGGCACGCACGGAAACCATGTGGCAAAGCCAAAGGTAAGAGGGCTTGGCACCGGGATGTCCCCGATTGCGAAACTTGGCGCCGCTGCGGCTGTTCTGGCGCTTTTTGCCGTTGGCCTCGCCGTGTTGCAGTTCGGATCTGATGACGTGACAGAGCCTGCGGCTGCCAAGCCGCGTGTCGCCCAGCTGCTGACTCCGCAGGCATTGGCTGGGCTTGATCCCACTGCGACATCTGCCGAACGTGCCGCCGCCGAAGAGCTGCTGACAGCAGCTGTTGAAACGGCTGCCCCCCTCAGCGCCGAGGATGCGTTGGTTGCGCAGATGACTGCCGGGACATTGGCGGCGCTGCGCCGTGGCAGCCAGACCGCCGCTGCCGCACAGCCGGCGGCCCCGGCTCCCGCCGCATCACAGGCGCACACGGCCCTTTATAGTATGGTACTGCGTGCCGTTGGGCAGGGCCAATCGCCCGCCTATATCGACCAGATGGTGAATGATGCCTATCGCAGCCAGTCGATCACGGTCCCCGCAGCTTTGATAGGGGCCGATGGGCGCGTTGACACGGCAACCATCCTGGCGCTGTTCGTCGGCCAGTAATACCGGCGCAAGGCGCCCGCGATTCCCGGTTTTCTGCATTGGCCGCAACGGATGCTTTGCAGAGATGCCTGCTTTCCACAAATCACGAGACAAAGAGGCGGCGCCCATCAGTGGCGCGGGACGCCCAGCTAAACCCAAGAGGGACAAGATGAGAAAACACCTGATCGCGGCGCTGTGTTGCGTCGCAGGCCTGCTGGCCAAACCCGTGGCGGCGGAAACCTGCGGCGGCACATATAAGGTGCGCCCCGGCGATAGCCTGTCGCTGATTGCCGACCGGCTTTACAAGGATGTGGGCATGTGGAGCGCAATCCATAGCCGCAATATCGACGCCATCGGCCCGCGCCCAGACGCGATCCGCGTCGGGATGGAATTGACCATGGCCTGCCTGAACGGGCTGCCCACCGGATTGCCCGGCGGCAAAGCGGTGGCGGATGCACAGCCCGTTGTCGCGGCGCCGGTCAGGGTGAAGCCCGGTACCGCCGCCGTGCGCAGCAAGATCAACCTGCTGACCGGCGACGACTATGCGCCTTTTACCTCCAAGACGGCACATAACGGCGGGTTGATCACCGAGGTGGTGAATGCAGCGATGACCGATGCGGCACCTGCGCAGGGGTTTGCGATCCACTGGGTGGATGACTGGGCGTCCCATTTCGACCCACTGCTGTCGAACGCGCTGCTGGACCTCGGCTTCCCCTGGTACCGCCCGGATTGCGATACCATGCCGGAGAGCTATCGCTGCGTGAACTTCCTGTTCTCGGACCCGATGTTCGAAACACTGATGCTGCTGTTCGTGGATAAGTCACGCCCCTTCACCTTTGAGAGTGACGCCGATATCGAGGGCAAGACCCTGTGCCGCCCGGCTGGTTATCTGACCTTCGATCTGGATGGCTATGGTCGCCGCTGGATGGAAGACAAGAAAATCACTCTGAAGCAGCCGCATAAGGTGGCCGACTGCTTCGAGATGGTCGCCCGGGGAGAGGCAGACGCCGTCGCGATCAACGAATTCACCGGGCGCAGCGTGATGAAGGAAAATGACCTGCTGGACCAGTTCGATGTGCTGCCGCTGCCCCTGTCCGTGCTGGGGATCCATGTGGTGGTTCACAAAACCCACCCGCAAGCTGACGATATGCTGTCGATGATCAACACAGGCCTGCGCAATATTCGCGGCAATGGTCAGTATCAGGCCATCATCGAAGACCACATGGCCAGGATCTGGGCCGGCTTCTGAGGGAGGGCGCAATGCTGAGACATCTTTCAACACTGGCGGTCGGATTGGTGATGGCCACAGGGCTTGCGCCCGGCGCGGCCCATGCCATCTGCAACGTCGATTACCGGGTTCAGCCCGGCGATACGCTCTTCTCGATTGCCGAAACCCACTATAATGACCGCAGCCGCTGGACGCTGATTTATTACAGCAACCAGCATGTGCTCGCAGGACCCAGCGTCATCCCGGGCAAGACCCTGCATATCCCTTGCGCGCAGCAGGCCTCAGAACCCGATGCCACACCTCTGCGTAAGGATGATGCCGAAATGAAACTTCTGACCGGTGGCGGTTTTGCGCCTTTCACCGATCAGGCGCTGCCCGGACAGGGCATGGTCACCGAACTGGTGAACGCTGCGCTGGAGCTGACCCCGGCACCGGTCTCCTATTCCATCACCTGGGAGCAGGACTGGTCAAAGCATCTGTTCCCGATGCTGGATGAAAAGCAGTTCGACATGGGTTTTCCCTGGCTGAAACCGGATTGTTCGGCGACGCCTGACGACAAGCGGTGTGTGAACTTTCATTTTTCGGAACCGCTGATGACCATTCCGATCATGGTCTTTGTGCGGGCGGATGCACCCTTTGCCTTCGACAGCGACGCCGACATGCTTGGCAAGAGGCTTTGCCGCCCTGAAGGCTACTACACTCATGATCTGGAACGCAGCGACCGCAAGTGGTTGAGCAGCGGTCAGGTCACTCTTGTGCAGGCGGCTGATCCTGGCGCCTGTTTCCGCAAACTGATGGCGCGCGAGGTGGATGCCGTCTCGCTGAACCTGTTCCTCGGGGCCAATACGCTGATTGCCGAAGGGCTGCGCGATCAGGTGATCCCGCTGGAGCGTCCACTGTCAGAAGAAGGGCTGCATGTGGTGATCTCGAAACGTCATTGGCGTGGCACCTCCCATCTGTACCGCATCAATGCGGGGCTGAAGGCGCTCAAGGCGGATGGCCGCTTCCAGGAAATCGTTTCACGTCATCTCGAGCTGTTCTGGGCTCAACTGCAATAATCGGCGGATGCTGTCGGCGGGTTATGCCTGCCGCCTCGCAGAGGCCTCCCGCCCGAATTGGAAAGAACTCCCAATTCCGTTGGGCCAAGCGCCGCGTCCCCTGCCGGGGGCGCGGCGTGCGCATATTGAGGGGACAGCATATCGCGCTGTCCGTGGTCCGCTCGACTGCAAGGACTGTGCCTTTCGACCCGGCTGCGTGGCTCACACATCTGGCACATATAGTAGACACATATGACGAACGGGCTGCGGCAGGCACCGATAGGCAGGGGGATGTCTATCCAGGTGGCTCGATATATCCGACCCTCATCTGCGCGGCGGACTTACCCCGCGCGGCCATGTACCGTCATCGAGCGGCGCATCACCCCTTCTTCTGGATTTTGCCTCGGGTCCTCCTGA
>NZ_JAYMWT010000012.1:0-478 GCF_048056095.1 Phaeobacter sp. JH20_34
CCAAGAAGGGGCGGCTCTGGCTCAACGACGGATCATGTGTTCGGCTGCGCCCCGAATATCGCAACCACGTCTGGTCGTACGACTTCGTGCATCACCGGACAGACGATGGAAGAGCGTTCAGAACATTGAACATTCTGGATGAATTCAGCCGGGAATGTCTTGCCGTCCGGGTGAAGCGAAAGCTGAACTCAACCGAAGTCGTCGACGCGCTGACGGACCTGTTCATTCTGCGCGGTGTTCCAGCCTATATCAGATCTGACAACGGCCCTGAGTTCATTGCGGAGGCTGTCAGGGGCTGGATCACGGCCGTCGGCGCCAAGACTGCTTTCATTGAACCGGGGTCACCTTGGGAGAACGGATACTGCGAGAGTTTCAACGGGCGCATGCGGGACGAACTGCTGAACGGGGAGGCTTTCTACTCGCTGCGTGAAGCACAAATCGTCATCGAAAGCTGGAGAAAACACTACAACACCAAGCG
>NZ_JAYMWT010000013.1:0-23901 GCF_048056095.1 Phaeobacter sp. JH20_34
CCGATCGCGATGGAGCAGGGCCTGCGCTTTGCGATCCGCGAAGGCGGCCGCACCGTCGGCGCCGGCGTTGTGTCGAAAATCACCGACTAAGGTCGAGTTTCCACCGGAAACTCTGGCCTGCGGTGACAGGTGGTTTTCGCTAGAAAATCACCGAGAGCCACTCAGGTGAGAAAATAGAAAGGCCGCTCCAACCGGGGCGGCCTTTTTCTATGCGATGACGCTGGAACAGGGCAGGGGGCGACCTGACCGCCAGGCCTCTAGCCATGTCTATCTGCGCGGAGGCTGCCCGACGGTCCGGTCGGCCGTGTCCGTAATCTTGTCCAGCGAAGCCTGCAGGCTCAGCCGCAGCGTCTCAACCTGCTCATCGCTTGGCTTCTTCGGCACCTCATCCGTCCATTCCTGACAGAGGAGAACACCACGTGAGAACGGCAGAGGCAGCATCTGCTGATCCCAGGTTGGCAGCTTAATCACTTTCCGTTCTGCAAACGCGACAGTGAACACACGGCATCCGGTCATCCGCGCCCAAGTGATCGGTACGCCCGAGGAAATACGAGCCGGCCCTCTTGGTCCGTCAGCGGCAATGCCGATAGAACACCCCTCCTTGGTGCGGCGCAGGACTTCGCGGGACAGTGCCACATGGCGTTTGTGGCTGGACATCGGGATGGTCTCAAACCCCAGACGCACCAGAATCTGTCCCGCCAGCCGCCCGGCCCGCGCCGCAGAGGTCAGCGCGCAGATCCGGCCCAGAGAGGTGTCAAACAGATAGGGGGCCATGATCAGTCGCTGGTGCCAGAGCACAAAGATCACCGGCTCTCCAGAGGCGACACAGGCATCCATTTCCTCGAACCCGCGGCGCTCCCAGCGCGAGGTGCGATGGGCGAATCGCACATATCCCGCCAGCAGGGCCTCGACGGCGCGGTTCACTTTCGGACTGTCGGCGATCTTTTTGCGCAGGCTCACTCTGGGATCTTTCCTCTGGACATTTTTCTCTGTCATACTGAAGCATGGCGAGTGGGGCCAGTCATCGCGGGAGGACGCGCGGAAATCCGGGCGATTTCGTTGATTTCCCTCTTGCCAGCCGCGCAGCTCTGGCTTAGGAACTGCCGCACCGTAGGGGTATAGCTCAGTTGGTAGAGCGACGGTCTCCAAAACCGTAGGTCTCGGGTTCGAACCCTGATGCCCCTGCCACTCTCTCATCTCAGACACAAGACATCCCAGCACGGGCCTCGTTCTAGCTCGGGCCTCATTTCGATTGGCCGCCCCGCAGCTGCGCCTGTCCGCTCTCTCTCGTCGTGGATCAGTCCCGCCGGATCCAGTCCATATGGAAGACAAAACGCCTCCGCCGCCTTTCTGGGGCGGGGGAAGCGTTGGGTTTCAGGGTGAAGATTGCCCTGATCAGGCGGCGTGAATGGGCGTGCCTGCGGTCTGTGCCGCGCTGTAGCTGTCGGTTGGTTTTGCAGGCACCACATCCTCGGCCGGAACCGTCACATGCTGTGGCAGCAGTGCGTCGCTATGGCGGGCAAAAACCATGTCCAGCCCGCGTTCCAGATCCCGCATGTAGCGCGTGGTATCAAACAGCGGTGCTTTCGTCTGCATCAGCCGCAGTTTGCTGCGCAGTGCCAGCAGCTGATCCCGGTCCTCGGCCAGTTCCAGCGCCCGTGCCTCATAGGCCTGGGGCGTGGTGGTCAGCAGGTCTTCCATGTCGGCAGCGGCCAGCAGGCTTGCGGTGGTGCGGGCAGCGAACTGGCGCCCCGCCATTGTCAGCACCGGTAGCCCGGCAGCCAGTGCGTCGCGCGCTGCCGGACCGGCATTGAGGGTGAAGCTGTCCAGGAACAGATCTGCGACCATGCTGCGCGCCATACGCTCCTCGCCGGTGCTGGCGGCGGCAAAGATCACGCGATCCGGGTCGACACGGCGGTCGCTTGCGGCCTGTCGCAGTGCAGCCTGTGCCTCTTCTGGGTAGTCCGGGAGCCACAGAACGCTGCCCTCCACACGGGCCAGCAGGCGCATCCAGATATCAAATTCACGTGGGGTTAACGCATGGCTGGCGGTAAAGCTGCAGAAGACAAAGGCATCATCGGGCAGGCCGCAGTCGCGTCGGCTGAACTGGTGGCCGGAGAGGTCCTGCAGAGCTGTAACACTCTGATAGCTGTGCGGCATGCGGATCACATGTTCCTCGAAATAGCGCTCGCTGCCGGGCGGGCAGGTAACCGCATCGCCGAGGATATAGTCATACGCCGGAGTGCCCATGGTGCCCGGAAAACCGGGCATGGCAATCTGTACCGGCGCGATCCGGGCCGAAAACACGGTTGCGTCGGCTTCGTGGGTATAGCTGGTCAGGTCAATTGCGATATCCAGCTGATCCGCGACGGCCTGTGTCTTGATGGTGGTTGCGGACAGTCCGCGGATATCGCGGTGGTGGACGCCGACCAGATCCGCGCGCGGTGCGCTGGCCGCATAGACGTAAAGCGCGAATCGGCTCTGATCGTGGCGGGCCAGCAGGCTGTCGAGCAGTCGCAGCGCATCGAGATCCTGGGTCGAGCTGACGAAATAGCCGACACGCAGCCGCTGTGGGCGTGTTTCTGCCCTCGGCCGTTGCGGCGCCGGGTCAGATTGCGGGCGGGAGCTGGCATGGGCCTGCATCCGGATGCGCAGTAGGTCTGGATTGTCCTCAAGCGCGATCTGCGCTTGCGGGGCGCAGGCGGACCCACGCAGCCCAAGGTGCCGACGGTGCTCCTGATATTCGTCCAGCCAGCGCCAATCGCACAGCTCCGCCATCAGGCGCAGCTTCTGGGCGCGGGCGCGATCGTCATTGGGGCGGGCCAGTAGAATCTGGTCCAGATGACGGATCGCCTCGCTCTGCTGGCTGATCATACCGGTGAGCTGGGCAAGGTTGTACCGCGCTTCCAGGAAGTTCGGGGCAAAGCGCGCGGCCTGACCATAGAGATCGCGGGCGATCCCCATGTTCCCCAGCTGACGCTGGATATTGGCACGGTTGTAAAGCAGTTGCGCGTTGTCAGGCGCTTGATCAATCGCGGTGGCGAAACACTGATCGGCCTCGATGATGCGATCCTGCTCCAGCAGCGTGTTGCCCAGATTGTTGAGCGCGGGCAGGCAGGTCGAATCCAGTGTCAGAGCCTTTTTATACAGGGCAATCGCATCCACTGGCCGGTTCTGGCGCCGGTAGACATCACCCATCGCGGCAAAGGTCGTGGCGGAGGTCGGGTTCAGCTCGCAGGCTTTGTTCAGGCAGGTCGCCGCTTCATCCAGGGCGGTCTGCGCAAGATGGCAGCGGCCCAGCAGTTCCCACAGGAATGCTGATCTCCGATGGCTGTTCAGCAGCTCTGCGCAACGGGTTGCGGCCTGCTGGAAATGTCCATGCTGAAACAGCGCGGTCAGTTGCTCCTGATGTTCGGGGTCCAGCTTCGCATTGTCTTGCGGTGGCAGCCGCCGACTACGGCCAGAGAGCTTGCTGGAAATCTGCATTGTCAGCGGCGGGGTTGCCTGCGCTTCGCGCTGGGTGGCAGCCCCTGCCGGGGTGGTTTGGCTCAGGCTGGTCGCCTGCTGATCGTTCTGTGCGAGGGTCATGGAATCCTATCTCATAATCGCGCTCGGTAACGGGCAGGGCGCGATGTGCTGACATCTGCGGTGCCCCATGGCGGATATTTATGGCCCGCGAAAATTAAGATAGAATTGATTGCTTCTCGGCGGATGCTGCGGCGCGGACCTGAAGAACCCGCCCCGAGCCATCGGTGAAGGTGCAGCAGGGCTTGAAATTGCCATGGTCTGCGGTTAAATCGCTGCTTGATTGCAAGCAGAGAGAACCCCGCCTCATGGCCACCACAAACCCCGTCCAGTTCATCCAGCAGGTTCGCGCCGAAGTTTCCAAGGTCGTCTGGCCGACCCGCCGTGAGGTGCTGCTGACCACCGTGATGGTGTTTGTCATGGCGGCGTTGACGGCCGTCTTCTTTGCCATCGTGGATATCCTGATCCGCTTTGGGCTTGAGGGCATTCTGGGCATGTTCGGCTAAACCCGTCTGGCAGCCCCGATCGCGCAACCCGTTGTGGCGAAGGGCAGCTTGGCTTCGCAATTGGCGGCTCACCTCTTGATCTTGGACTCCCAGGGCGGTAGGTGAGCGATTAACTCTGACGTAGGCGTGTGGCGATTCGTGTCGCGCGCCGCTTTTTGTTAGAGCGCAGCCCCAAGGCTGTATCTTATTTTAGCAGTGGCCCGACACACTTGTCGGCCAAGAGACACAAGGACGATCAGGTTCATGGCGAAACGGTGGTATTCGGTCAGCGTTCTTTCGAACTTCGAAAAGAAAATCGCAGAGCAGATCCGCACGTCGGTCGCAGAGCAGGGTCTGGAAGACGAAATCGACGAAGTTCTGGTCCCCACCGAAGAGGTGATCGAAATTCGTCGCGGCAAGAAAGTCTCGACAGAGCGTCGCTTCATGCCCGGCTACGTGCTGGTGCATATGGAAATGTCCGACCGCGGCTACCACCTGATTTCCTCCATTAACCGGGTCACCGGCTTCCTCGGTCCGCAAGGCCGCCCGATGCCGATGCGCGACGCCGAAGTGCAGGGGATCCTGGGCCGCGTCCAAGAAGGCGAAGAGGCACCGCGCACCCTCATTTCCTTCGAGGTTGGTGAGAAAGTCAAAGTCAATGACGGTCCGTTCGAAGATTTCGACGGCATGGTCGAAGGCGTCGACGACGACAATCAAAAGCTCAAGGTCACCGTGTCCATCTTTGGCCGGGAAACCCCGGTGGAGCTGGACTTTACGCAGGTTACGAAGCAGGGTTGACAATTTTAACGCGCTTACTGATCGTCCGTCTATCTTATTGCGGGAGATCTTTATGCGTTGGTTTTTGTTGGTAAGTTGCGTCGGATTGTCAGCATGCAATACGACGACGGCAACGAATGAACCTGAGCCTCAGCCAGTAGCTAGTGAGCCTGCTGCTTCAGTAGTTAAGACGCGCTCCATGACGTTCAGCGCCGAAAACAATGGCTCTCCCATTGTTGCAAATTGCACGGTTCAGGGGCCAGACTTTAGCCGAACTTTTGACACGCCAACTAAACTTGACATTCCTATTGATTCGACCAGTAGAGCAATCATTTCATCCATCAGTTGCGAAGCTGGCGGAATGCGCGCTGTGGCAAGTGATATTCCCGGCCCTCAGACCAAGACTGTCAAAGCTAGGTTTGGTGGCTCTGGTTTGTTTGGGAGCAAAGCTTTGCTCTTTGGTCCGGGTGGCAATACTGTGCAGTACTATGTCCGAAGCGCAGACGAAGGCGTAATTCGAGTTGGTCGCGCTCCGGACCCATAGGTCTAGAGAAAGATTGGGGTCAGAATTATTTGGACCTTAGCGTTACAATAGGACTGTTGCGCAACGTACTTGCCAACCCCCGCATTCCCCTATACACGCCGCCTTTATCGCCTTCGGGCGAGATTCTCTCGTGGGAGATCTAGGGATCGCGATCCTGACATCGGACCACGCAACATTCTCCGGGCAGGACGCGTCCTGTCCTCGTTGAAAGGAACACCAAATGGCTAAGAAGCTTGTTGGCACAATGAAGCTGCAAGTGCCCGCCGGTAAGGCAAACCCATCCCCGCCGGTCGGTCCGGCACTGGGTCAGCGCGGCATCAACATCATGGAATTCTGCAAGGCGTTCAACGCCAAGACCGCAGACATGGAGCCCGGCGCGCCGTGCCCGACCGTGATCACCTACTATCAGGACAAGTCCTTCACCATGGACATCAAGACGCCGCCTGCGTCTTACTACCTGAAGAAGGCCGCCAAAGTGAAATCCGGCGCGAACAACCCGTCGCGCGAAACCGTGGGCACCGTCAGCGTTGCTCAGGTGAAGGAAATCGCCGAAGCAAAAATGAAAGATCTGAACGCGAACGACATCGAAGCCGCGATGCAGATCATCCTGGGCTCTGCCCGCTCCATGGGCATCGAGGTGAAGTAAGATGGCTAAGCTCGGTAAACGGACCCGCGCTGCGCGCGAAGCTTTCGCTGGCAAGGACAACCTGTCGGTGGAAGAAGCGGTTGCCCTGATCAAGGCAAACGCAAACGCAAAATTCGACGAAACCGTCGAAATCGCCATGAACCTCGGCGTTGACACCCGTCACGCAGACCAGATGGTTCGCGGCGTGGTTGGCCTGCCCAACGGCACCGGCAAAGACATGCGCGTTGCTGTTTTCGCCCGTGGCGCGAAGGCTGACGAAGCCAAGGAAGCTGGCGCGGATATCGTCGGTGCAGAAGACCTGATGGAAACCATCCAGGGTGGCACCATCGATTTCGATCGCTGCATTGCAACCCCTGACATGATGCCGATCGTTGGCCGTCTGGGTAAAGTGCTTGGCCCCCGCAACCTGATGCCGAACCCCAAGGTCGGCACCGTGACCATGGACGTGAAAGCGGCCGTGGAAGCAGCCAAGGGTGGCGAAGTTCAGTTCAAAGCTGAAAAAGGCGGCGTTGTGCACGCTGGCGTTGGCAAAGCTTCCTTCGACGAAGCCAAGCTGATCGAAAACGTACGTGCCTTCATCTCTGCGGTTGCCAAGGCAAAGCCGTCGGGTGCCAAGGGCGCTTACATGAAGAAAATCGCTCTGTCCTCCACTATGGGTCCGGGCGTCACCGTTGACGTGGAAACCGCTGTTACCGAGTAATCTCGGCAGGCGGGGCGAGGGCTGACAGTGCGCCGAGTCGCATGTGTCAGAAACGCCGCATTGACGATAGACCGGGGTCCCTGATGGGGGCCCCGGTTTTGCCTTTTCGGGGGTGTCATTGTGGCGATCTCGGCTGATCCTGGCCTTGGTGGTCTTTCGGACGATTTTGCCCTTGGAAATCCCTAAAAATGGGACTAACTACGACCCCGAGATAAAGCGTGCGATTCGTCGTGCGCTTTATTTCATTTCGTCCAAGATGGTGGGTGGCCTGTCGATCGGGTCTTAATTTCCCTCCTGAGACGGGAACGACCAAAGGATCGAGGGAATTCCTACCCTCGGGTGATTTTGGCTCACCCCGTTAAAACGGACTTGAACGCCGGGCAGCAATGTTCGGCACATCAATGAGCCGGGATGCGCAAGTGTCCCTAAACTTGGAGAGAACTGTGGATAGAGCCCAGAAAGAGAGAGTGGTCGAGGAACTCGGCCAGATCTTCGAAAGCTCTGGCGTGGTGGTCGTAGCCCACTATGCCGGTCTGACAGTTGCAGAGATGCAGGATCTGCGGGCGCGTGCAAGCGACGCCGGTAGCTCCGTGCGTGTTGCCAAGAACAGGCTCGCCAAAATCGCCCTCGAGGGTAAGCCGTGTGAAAGCATGTCTGACCTGCTGACAGGGATGACCGTACTGACCTATTCCGAAGATCCCGTGTCCGCCGCTAAGGTGGCCGAGGATTTCGCCAAGGAGAACAAAAAGTTCGAGATCCTTGGCGGCGCGATGGGTGAGAACGCTCTGGACCGTGCCGGCGTTGAAGCCGTGTCGAAAATGCCTTCGCGCGACGAGCTTATTGCTCAGATCGCAAGCTGCATTGGCGCACCTGCTTCCAACATCGCTGGCGCAATTGGCGCACCTGCAAGCAACATCGCAAGCATCCTTTCGACCATCGAAGAGAAGGCGGAAGCTGCGTAAGCGGTTGGCACTGAATGACTGGCGTCGGGCATATGCCCGCACGTTGGAACACACACACTGTAAACGGAAAGAGCTGATAAAATGGCTGATCTGAAGAAACTCGCAGAAGACATCGTTGGTCTGACCCTGCTTGAAGCACAAGAACTGAAAACCATCCTGAAGGATGAGTATGGCATCGAGCCCGCAGCTGGCGGCGCCGTTGTCATGGCAGCTGGCGGCGACGCCGGTGGCGCAGCGGAAGAAGAAAAGACCGAATTCGACGTCGTTCTGAAAAACGCTGGCGCATCCAAAATCAACGTGATCAAAGAAGTTCGCGGCATCACCGGTCTTGGTCTGAAAGAAGCCAAAGAGCTGGTCGAAGCTGGCGGCAAGATCAAAGAAGGCGTCAGCAAGGACGAAGCCGAAGACATCAAAGGCAAGCTGGAAGCAGCTGGCGCCGAGATCGAACTGGCCTAAGCTACGCGATACGGGACAACATGGGGTGTCGGTTTCGACGTCCTCTGAACATCCCGGAAATTTGGCTGGGCCCGGTGAAAACCGGGTCCAGCCGAACCTGTCTTAGAAAGGGCCCAAGTAAACGGGCGTTTTTTCAGGCGAGGTTCAAAGGATCGGGAGGCCGCCATTCGGGAAGGTGGTCATGAATTGATCCGAACACGCTGTCTCGTATGGACAAGGTGCCGGGGCCCGGCGGCATCCTTGTTCAGTGAGAATTGGAAAGGTGACATCTGACATGGCTCAATCGTTCCTTGGCCAGAAACGTCTTCGCAAATACTACGGTAAAATCCGCGAAGTCCTGGACATGCCGAACCTCATCGAGGTCCAGAAATCTTCTTACGACCTCTTCCTGCGCTCTGGTGATGCAGAACAGCCGCTCGACGGCGAAGGCATCATGGGCGTGTTCCAGTCGGTATTTCCGATCAAGGACTTTAATGAGACGTCGGTTCTGGAGTTCGTGAAATATTCCTTTGAACGTCCGAAATATGACGTCGAGGAATGTATGCAGCGCGACATGACCTATTCGGCTCCGCTGAAGGTCACTCTGCGTCTGATCGTCTTTGATGTGGACGAAGACACCGGTGCAAAATCGGTGAAGGACATCAAGGAACAGGACGTCTACATGGGCGATATGCCCCTGATGACGCCGAACGGCACCTTTGTGGTCAACGGCACCGAGCGTGTGATCGTGTCCCAGATGCACCGTTCGCCGGGCGTGTTCTTCGATCACGACAAGGGCAAGACACATTCTTCGGGCAAGCTGCTGTTTGCCTGCCGCATCATCCCGTATCGCGGCTCCTGGCTGGACTTCGAATTCGACGCCAAGGACATCGTCTTTGCCCGTATCGACCGTCGTCGTAAACTGCCTGTGACAACCCTGCTTTATGCGCTGGGTCTGGATCAGGAAGGCATCATGGATGCCTATTACAACACCATTTCCTTCAAGCTGGAGAAGAGCCGTGGCTGGGTCACGCCGTTCTTCCCCGAGCGCGTGCGCGGCACCCGTCCGACCTACGATCTGGTTGACGCCGCCACCGGTGAGATCTTTGCCGAAGCCGGCAAGAAGGTCACACCGCGCGCCGTCAAGAAGATGATCGACGAAGGCAACATCAGCGAGCTGCTGGTTCCCTTTGAGCATATCGTTGGCAAATATGTCGCCAAGGATATCATCAACGAAGAAAACGGCGCCATCTATGTCGAGGCCGGCGATGAGCTGACCCTCGAGTATGACAAGGGCGGCGAAATCATTGGCGGGACCGTCAAGGAACTGCTGGATGCCGGTATCACCGACATTCCGGTTCTGGACATCGACAACATCAATGTCGGCCCCTACATGCGCAACACCATGGCGCAGGACAAAAACATGGGTCGCGATACCGCGCTCATGGATATCTACCGTGTCATGCGCCCGGGCGAGCCGCCGACCGTCGAAGCTGCCTCCGCGCTGTTCGACACGCTGTTCTTCGATTCCGAGCGTTACGACCTCTCCGCCGTTGGCCGTGTGAAGATGAACATGCGCCTTGCTCTGGACGCCGAGGACACTCAGCGCACCCTGCGCAAGGAAGATATCATCTCCTGCATCAAGGCGCTGGTCGAACTGCGTGACGGCAAGGGCGACATCGACGATATCGACCACCTCGGCAACCGTCGTGTGCGCTCCGTTGGCGAACTGATGGAAAATCAGTACCGCGTCGGTCTGCTGCGCATGGAACGCGCCATCAAGGAGCGGATGTCCTCGGTCGAGATCGACACGGTGATGCCGCAGGATCTGATCAACGCAAAACCGGCTGCTGCTGCGGTACGTGAATTCTTCGGCTCGTCGCAGCTGTCGCAGTTCATGGACCAGACCAACCCGCTCTCCGAAGTGACGCACAAGCGTCGTCTCTCGGCGCTTGGGCCTGGCGGTCTGACCCGTGAGCGTGCTGGCTTTGAGGTGCGCGACGTTCACCCGACACACTATGGTCGGATGTGCCCGATTGAGACACCGGAAGGCCCGAACATCGGTCTGATCAACTCGCTGGCGACCTTTGCTCGCGTGAACAAATATGGCTTCATCGAAACACCTTACCGCGTTGTCAACGACGCCAAGGTGACGGACGAAGTCCACTATATGTCCGCGACCGAGGAAATGCGTCACACCGTGGCGCAGGCCAACGCGACGCTGGATGAAGACGGCAAATTCGTCAACGATCTGGTCTCGACCCGCCAGTCCGGCGACTACACCCTGGCACCGCGCGAAAGCGTGGATCTGATCGACGTCAGCCCGAAACAGCTGGTATCGGTTGCGGCCTCGCTGATCCCGTTCCTTGAGAACGACGATGCTAACCGCGCTCTGATGGGCTCGAACATGCAACGTCAGGCGGTTCCGCTGTTGCGTGCCGAGGCGCCGCTGGTCGGCACCGGCATCGAAGAGATCGTGGCACGGGATTCCGGCGCGGCCATCATGGCCAAACGCGCAGGCATCATCGACCAGATCGACGCGCAGCGTATCGTGATCCGGGCAACCGAAGATCTGGAACTGGGCGATGCGGGTGTTGATATCTACCGTATGCGCAAATTCCAGCGTTCGAACCAGAACACCTGCATCAACCAGCGTCCGCTGGTGAAAGTAGGCCAGGAAGTCCGCAAAGGCGAAGTGATTGCCGATGGTCCGTCCACCGATATGGGTGAACTGGCTCTGGGTAAAAACGTCGTCGTGGCCTTCATGCCCTGGAATGGCTACAACTACGAAGACTCCATCCTGATCTCCGAGCGCATCGCGCGTGACGACGTCTTTACTTCGATCCACATCGAGGAATTCGAAGTCGCCGCCCGTGATACCAAGCTTGGGCCGGAAGAGATCACCCGCGACATCCCGAACGTCGGTGAAGAAGCGCTGCGCAACCTCGACGAGGCGGGCATCGTTTACATCGGTGCCGACGTGGAGCCGGGCGATATTCTGGTTGGCAAGATCACACCCAAGGGCGAAAGCCCGATGACTCCGGAAGAAAAGCTGCTGCGCGCCATCTTTGGCGAAAAAGCATCTGACGTGCGCGACACCAGCTTGCGCGTGAAGCCGGGCGACTACGGGACCGTGGTCGAGGTGCGGGTCTTCAACCGTCACGGCGTGGAGAAAGACGAACGTGCGTTGCAGATCGAGCGTGAGGAAGTCGAGCGTCTGGCCCGTGACCGGGACGACGAGCTGGGCATCCTGGATCGCAACATCTACGCCCGCCTGCGTGGCATGCTGCTGGGTAAAACCGCAGTCAAAGGCCCCAAGGGCATCAAGGCCGGTTCCGAAATCACCGAAGAGCTGCTGGACACACTCAGCCGCGGTCAGTGGTGGATGCTGGCGCTGGAAGACGAGCAGAGCGCACAGGTCGTCGAGGCCCTGAACGAGCAGTACGAAGCACAGAAACGTGCTCTGGATGCCCGTTTTGAAGACAAGGTCGAGAAGGTCCGTCGCGGCGACGATCTGCCCCCGGGCGTTATGAAGATGGTCAAAGTCTTTATCGCGGTGAAGCGCAAGCTGCAGCCGGGCGACAAGATGGCCGGCCGTCACGGGAACAAGGGTGTGATCTCGAAAGTGGTGCCGATGGAGGACATGCCGTTCCTCGCCGATGGTACACCGGTCGATTTCTGTCTCAACCCGCTCGGCGTTCCGTCGCGGATGAACGTTGGTCAGATTCTGGAGACCCACATGGGTTGGGCCGCACGCGGTCTGGGTATCAAAGTCGATGATGCGCTTCAGGAATACCGTCGTTCTGGCGATCTTACCCCGGTGCGTGAAGCGATGCACCACGCCTATGGTGATGACGTCTACGGTGAAGGTATTGCCGATATGACCGAGACTGATCTGGTCGAGGCTGCCGGTAATGTGACCCGTGGCGTGCCGATCGCGACACCCGTCTTCGACGGCGCCAAAGAGGCGGACGTCAACGATGCACTGGTGCGCGCTGGCTTCGACACTTCCGGTCAGTCGGTCCTGTTTGATGGTCGTACGGGTGAGCAATTCGCACGCCCCGTCACCGTCGGCATCAAGTATCTGCTGAAACTGCACCACCTGGTCGACGACAAGATCCACGCGCGTTCGACCGGCCCGTACTCCCTCGTCACGCAGCAGCCGCTGGGTGGTAAGGCGCAGTTCGGTGGTCAGCGCTTTGGTGAGATGGAAGTCTGGGCTCTGGAAGCCTATGGCGCCGCCTACACCCTGCAGGAGATGCTCACCGTGAAGTCGGATGACGTTGCAGGCCGGACCAAGGTCTATGAATCGATCGTCAAGGGCGAGGACAACTTTGAAGCGGGCGTACCGGAATCGTTTAACGTTCTGGTGAAAGAAGTCCGTGGCCTCGGCCTGAATATGGAACTCCTGGATGCGGAGGGTGACGAGTAAGGGGAACAGGATTTTTCAAAAAATCTTGGCAGATTTCTTCACAGAAATTTGCCTCCCCCTCCAGCCTTTCGCACGAATTTGAGGACATCAAAATGAACCAGGAACTGACGAATAATCCGTTCAACCCGCTGACGCCGCCGAAGGTCTTCGACGAGATCAAGGTGTCGCTGGCCTCGCCTGAGCGGATCCTGTCGTGGTCCTACGGCGAGATCAAAAAGCCGGAAACCATCAACTACCGGACGTTCAAACCTGAGCGTGACGGTCTCTTCTGCGCGCGTATCTTTGGCCCGATCAAGGACTACGAATGCCTCTGCGGCAAATATAAGCGTATGAAATATCGCGGCGTTGTCTGCGAAAAATGCGGTGTGGAAGTCACGCTGCAAAAGGTCCGCCGCGAGCGCATGGGCCACATCGAACTGGCGTCGCCGGTTGCGCATATCTGGTTCCTCAAGTCGCTGCCGTCGCGCATCGGCCTGATGCTGGATATGACCCTGCGCGATCTTGAGCGGGTTCTGTATTTCGAAAACTATGTTGTCATCGAGCCGGGTCTGACCGACCTCACCTACGGCCAGATGATGACCGAAGAAGAATACATGGACGCCCAGGACCAGTTCGGCATGGATGCCTTCACCGCCAATATCGGCGCTGAAGCGATCCGCGAAATGCTGGCGGCCATCGACCTTGAAGCCGAAGCCGAACAGCTGCGCGCAGAGCTGGCCGAAGCCACAGGCGAACTGAAGCCCAAGAAGATCATCAAACGCCTCAAAGTGGTTGAGAGCTTCCTGGAATCCGGCAACCGCCCGGAATGGATGGTCATGACCGTGATCCCGGTCATTCCGCCGGAACTGCGTCCGCTGGTGCCGCTGGATGGTGGCCGTTTTGCGACCTCCGACCTCAATGACCTCTATCGCCGCGTGATCAACCGGAACAACCGCCTGAAGCGGCTGATCGAACTGCGCGCGCCGGATATCATCGTCCGCAACGAAAAGCGGATGCTGCAGGAATCCGTGGACGCGCTGTTTGACAACGGCCGTCGCGGCCGCGTCATCACCGGCGCCAACAAGCGTCCGCTGAAGTCGCTCTCTGACATGCTGAAGGGTAAGCAGGGTCGTTTCCGTCAGAACCTTTTGGGTAAGCGGGTCGACTTCTCCGGCCGTTCGGTAATTGTGACCGGTCCTGAGCTGAAGCTGCACCAGTGCGGCCTGCCCAAGAAGATGGCGCTCGAACTCTTCAAGCCCTTCATCTATTCGCGTCTGGAGGCCAAAGGTCTGTCCTCCACCGTGAAACAGGCGAAAAAGCTGGTTGAGAAAGAGCGTCCCGAAGTGTGGGATATCCTCGACGAGGTTATTCGCGAGCACCCTGTTATGCTGAACCGTGCGCCGACGCTGCACCGTCTCGGGATCCAGGCGTTCGAACCCACGTTGATCGAAGGTAAGGCGATCCAGCTGCACCCGCTGGTCTGCTCGGCGTTCAACGCGGACTTCGACGGCGACCAGATGGCTGTGCACGTCCCGCTGAGCCTTGAGGCCCAGCTGGAAGCGCGCGTCCTGATGATGTCCACAAACAACGTTCTGTCGCCTGCCAACGGCGCGCCGATCATTGTTCCTTCGCAGGATATGATCCTGGGTCTCTACTATGTGACCCTGGAACGCGAAGGCATGCCCGGCGAAGGCAAGATCTTTGGCACCATCGACGAGGTTCAGCACGCGCTGGACGCCGGCGAAGTGCATCTGCACACCAAGATCACCGCGCGGATCACTCAGATCGACGAAGAAGGCAACGAGGTCCTCAAGCGTTTTGAGACCACCCCGGGCCGTGTCCGTCTGGGCGCGCTGCTGCCGAAGAACGTCAAGGCACCGTTTGAACTGGTCAACCGTCTTCTGCGGAAGAAAGAGGTTCAGCAGGTCATCGACACCGTCTACCGCTACTGCGGTCAGAAGGAATCCGTGATCTTCTGTGACCAGATCATGACCATGGGTTTCCGTGAAGCGTTCAAGGCGGGCATTTCGTTCGGCAAGGACGACATGGTGATCCCCGACACCAAATGGACGCTGGTCGATGAGACCCGCGATCAGGTGAAGGACTTCGAACAGCAGTACATGGACGGCCTGATCACCCAGGGCGAAAAGTACAACAAGGTTGTCGATGCCTGGTCGAAGTGTAACGACAAGGTCACCGATGCGATGATGGGCACCATCTCCGCTGACAAGCGGGATGAGAACGGCGCCGTGATGGAACCGAACTCGGTCTACATGATGGCCCACTCCGGTGCGCGTGGGTCGGTCACCCAGATGAAGCAGCTGGGCGGGATGCGTGGCCTGATGGCGAAGCCGAACGGCGACATCATCGAGACCCCGATCATCTCGAACTTTAAAGAAGGCCTGACCGTTCTCGAGTACTTCAACTCGACCCACGGTGCCCGTAAGGGTCTGTCGGATACGGCTCTTAAGACGGCGAACTCGGGTTACCTGACCCGCCGTCTGGTGGACGTGGCACAGGACTGCATCGTGCGTGATCGCGATTGTGGCACCGAAGCAGCGATCACCGCCGAAGCCGCTGTCAACGATGGTGAAGTTGTGGCCTCGCTGGGCGAACGTATCCTGGGCCGTGTTGCGGCAGAGGATATCAAGAAGCCGGGCACCGAGGAGATCATCGTGGCCGCTGGCCAGCTCATCGACGAGCGCATGGCAGATGCAGTGGAAGAGGCCGGCGTTCAGTCGACCCGTATCCGCTCGCCGCTGACCTGTGAAGCCGAAGAGGGCGTCTGCGCCCAGTGCTACGGTCGTGACCTCGCCCGCGGTACGCAGGTGAACACCGGTGAGGCCGTCGGCATCATCGCGGCCCAGTCAATCGGTGAACCCGGCACACAGCTGACGATGCGGACCTTCCACATCGGTGGCGTTGCGCAGGGTGGTCAGCAGTCCTTCCTGGAAGCCTCGCAAGAGGGCAAGATCGTCTTCGAGATGCCGCAGACCCTGGAGAACGCCAATGGCGAGACCCTGGTTGTTGGCCGGAACATGAAGCTGATCATTCAGGACGAGCACGGCGAAGAGCGCGCCAGCCACAAGCTGGGCTACGGCTCCAAGCTGTTCGTCAAGGAAGGCCAGTCGGTGTCTCGTGGCGACAAGCTGTTCGAATGGGATCCCTACACCCTGCCGATCATCGCCGAAAAACCCGGTACCGCGAAATATGTGGACCTGGTTTCCGGTATCGCCGTTCGCGACGAGACCGACGAAGCCACCGGCATGACCCAGAAGATCGTGATCGACTGGCGTGCGGCTCCGAAAGGCTCTGACCTGAAGCCGGAAATCATCCTGGTGGATGGTGACGGTGAACCGGTGCGCAGCGATGCGGGCAACCCGCTGACCTACCCGATGTCTGTGGACGCCATTCTGTCGGTCGAAGAAGGCCAGCAGATCATGGCGGGTGACGTTGTTGCGCGTATCCCGCGTGAAGGCGCCAAGACCAAGGACATTACCGGTGGTCTGCCGCGGGTTGCGGAACTGTTCGAAGCCCGTCGTCCGAAGGATCACGCGATCATCGCCGAAATCGATGGTTACGTGCGCTTTGGCCGCGACTACAAGAACAAGCGTCGCATCTCGATCGAGCCTGCGGATGACTCGATGGAGCCCGTCGAATACATGGTGCCCAAGGGCAAGCACATTCCGGTTCAGGAAGGTGACTTTGTCCAAAAGGGTGACTACATCATGGACGGCAACCCAGCGCCGCATGACATCCTGTCCATCATGGGTGTTGAGGCTCTGGCGAACTACATGATCGACGAGGTTCAGGACGTCTATCGCCTGCAGGGTGTTAAGATCAACGACAAGCACATCGAGGTGATCGTTCGCCAGATGCTGCAGAAGTGGGAGATCTCCGACTCCGGCGACACGACGCTGCTGAAAGGCGAGCACGTGGACAAGCAGGAGTTCGACACCGCCAACGAAAAGGCGCTGGCCCGTGGCAAGCGTCCGGCTCAGGGCGAACCGATCCTGCTCGGCATCACCAAGGCGTCGCTGCAGACCCGCTCCTTCATCTCGGCGGCCTCCTTCCAGGAGACCACCCGTGTCCTCACCGAAGCTTCGGTACAGGGCAAGAAGGACAAGCTGGTCGGCCTCAAGGAGAACGTCATCGTGGGTCGCCTGATCCCGGCCGGTACCGGTGGCGCCACCCAGCGTGTGCGCAACATCGCCCAGTCGCGTGACAATGTCGTCCTCGAGGCGCGCCGTGAGGAGGCCGAAGCCGCCGCCGCTCTGGCCGCCCCGTCGATGGATGATGTCAGCAGCGAGGCGAGCTTCGACACTCTGGTGGAAACCCCAGAGAGCCGCGACTGATCCACGTTGATCTATCTAAAATGAAAAAGCCCCCCGCAACTTATGTTGCGGGGGGCTTTTTCTTGGAGATGTCCGCAAACCATGTTGGCCCGCTCTGCGGGGCGAAGCAGTCGTTCCGGGATGTTTATTTCAATGCTTGCGCCAGCTCGTATGAACGTGTTCGTTCTTCCGCAAGCTCGATGTTGGCGGAAGCCGGAGCATCAAGGATCAAGTCGCTTAAGCTTCCCATGCCACCAAATAATCCTTCAAATAATTGTACGCTGTAACCATCAGATTTTTCTGCGACTTGGCGCACTCGTGACAGTTTCTCTGCCCAAAACTCCTGATCGTGCTTTGCAAGAATGGCTTCCAGCTTTCGCAGGCTGGAAATAAATTCAAGTACGTCCGGATGAAGCGGTTTTGGGCCCATACCTTTTTATGTCACACGAAGAAATCAGGCGTGCAAGGCTTTCAAGCAGAAGAGAGTTTGGGCTCCAAGCGGACCAACGCGATTTGCGGACATCTCGTTTTGCGTTGCGACGGCTTCGTTTGCGGGCCGACCGCGCGGTTCGCGTGATTTAGGATCTTCCCAATTTGCGCCGGGAATGGTCTCTTGCTGCGGATGACGAAGTGCCCCGTCGGGCCGAAACAGGACAGCGCAGAATGGATATCAGACTCAGCATCGTTGGCCTTGTGCGTTTCTCCGTGCTGACCCCGACCTATTATTCCGAGAAATTCGCGACCCTTGCCGATACGGCGGCTCATCTTTTCGCACCGGACCGGATGGAACTCAGGTTCCGGGTGTTTGAGCGGCTCTGCCTGCGCTCTCTCCTACGCCAGAGCGATCAGGGATTTCACCTGATCGTCCTCACGGCTGAAGATATGCCCGAGCCCTATCTGGAACGCCTGTCGCGTCTGCTGGAACCCGCCGACAATATCACGCTGATGCCGGTGGGGCCCGGCGTGCATTACAAGATGCTGAAGCAGGGCTATAACGCCGTCCCAACAGAGGGGGCGACCCATCGCCTGATGTTCCGTCTGGATGACGACGATGCGGTGGATCTCGATTACATCGCCCGCAATCGGCGCCTCGCCACCGGGATGATCCCGCTACAGGGAGAGAGCACCCCCTTTATCCTTGCCAACAATCGCGGCATCTACCTGCGCCGCCGCGAGGGGCCGGAGGGCGTGCAGGACGAGATCTTCGATGCCTGCGAAAAGGCGCCGCTCTCGGTGGGGGCCGCGCTTGTGGCACCTGTCGGATATGGCGGCAATCCCTACCGCTACAATCACCGCCGCTACGCGCAGCACTGGAACGTGGTGTCGGATATCTCGACGCCGGGTTTCTTGCGCACCATTCATGGTGACAATAAATCCAGACCTGCGCAGATGGGGATCACCCACAAGATGTCCGAGGCCGAGATCGCCGCAGCACTTGACCGCCACTTTGCGATGACGCCGGACCAGCTGCGAGCTGTGCTGCCGTGATGTCCCGGCTGACCGGAAACCAGCTGGGCGCGCTGCTGATGATTGGCAGCATGGCGGGTTTCACGATCAATGACGGGATGGTGAAACTCGCGGGGCAGAGCCTGCCGCTCTCGCAGATCCTGGTGGTGCGCGGTATTGCCGTCAGCCTGCTGATCTACGCGCTTGCCCGCGCTTATGGCAGCCTGCGCCTGTCGCTGAGCCGCCGGGATTGGGGGCTTGTCGCAGGCCGCAGCCTGACTGAGGTGGCCACCACCTATTTCTTTCTCAGCGCCCTGTTGACCCTGCCCATCGCCAATGTGACGGCCATTTTGCAGATGCTGCCGTTGACCGTGACCCTCGCCGCGGTGCTGCTCTTTGGGGAACAGGTCGGCTGGCGTCGGGCCGCAGCGATTGGCGCGGGTTTTATCGGAATGCTGCTGATCGTGCGACCGGGACCGGAGGGCTTTGATAGCGGCACCGGCTACGCCCTTGCAGCGGTTCTTTGTATCACCGCGCGTGATCTCTTTACCCGCCGGATGTCGGCGGCGGTGCCCTCGCTGACCGTCAGCTTGATGGCGGCGCTGTCGGTCCTGCTGTTCGGTCTTGTGCTTGGCTTGCAGGAGGACTGGCAGCCGCTGACCCTGACGACCACGTTTATCCTGCTTTTTGCAGCCGGCTGCATCTTCGTCGGTTATCTGTTCTCGGTGATGGTCATGCGGGTTGGTGATGTGGCGGCGGTTTCGCCCTTTCGCTACACCGGGCTGCTCTGGGCCCTGCTGCTTGGCTGGCTGATGTTTGACAGCTGGCCGGATGCGCTCACCCTGCTGGGGGCGGCCATCGTCGTGGCTGCCGGTGTTTTCAGCCTGCTGCGGGAACGCCCCCGCCGCCGCGCCAGCACGCCCCTGTCACCGCCCGAGTAGACGCGTCAGGCCCGGATTGCAAAGCGCGCTTCGAATTCGCCTTCCTGCGCTGGGGTGAGGCGGCTCAGCTCCGGTTCTCTGGCGCCTTTCTGACGGGAGTCATTATAGGCGTTGAGCGTGCGCACAAACATCGGCGCATCCGGTATCGTGATGCTGGGCATGAAACGCGCAATCTTGTGATGGGCAAAATTCATGATGCTCTGCTTGCAGTTGCCGGCCACATACATGCCCATCGCCGCAACGAAATAGGGCCGGTACCCCTCTGCCGCATAGATCCCGTCCGACGCGAAGCGCGCGGTGAAGCCCTTGCAGAAATCAATCGCAACCGTCTGGTTCTGTGCGATCAGCCCCTGACACTGGCCAGCGGTCTGGCGCAGCCGCTCGACAAAATCCACCGAGACCGCATCATCATCGTCATGACGGAATTGCAGGCAGGGCGCGCTCAGGTCATTGCGGGCGGTATTCAGAACCTCCTTCATGACCTGCCGGTGGTTGCCGGGGGGCAGGGCGCGGATCTGCACCTGCGGCATATCCGCCGTCAGATCGCGCAGCCGTGCCAGATGTGACGCTGGCAGGCTCTCGCCAATCACAATCACCAGCGTGAAGTCCTGATCGGTCTGGGCGCGCAGACAGGGCAGGGCGACCCGTTCCAGCAGGTCAAACCGCTCCTTCAGCCGGGCCTCGGCATAGAGATAGGCGATCCGCTCATCAAGCGTGTCATGTTCAACCTGAAACCCACCAATGGCGGGATAGGAAAAACGGCATAGACCTATGACCTGCATCGCTGTAGACCCTCGCGCCTGCGGCCTCTCATGAGGGTCCGCCTGTCGCGGCGCACTATGCACCGCGCAGGTTGTACGGGCAAGCTGTAGGCCAGCGGCGCTGTCCGGCCGCCGACGCGCGCAGACGCCACGCCGATGCGGCCGGGGGAGCCGCTGTTGACATCCCCCGCGACTCCCCATATACGCCCGCCTATCCGGCAACCGGGGGTCGCCCCAAAAGCCGATATCAAAATCTAAGTGGCTCAAGATCTCGTGCGCCTATTTGCGCGGATCCTCTGTAAACCCACCGCGTCGTTTACCTCGGAATGGAAACGATTGCGGTTTTTGCGCTTGCGGACGCGTAAGTGCGACGAATTTAGCCGTACGTTCAAGGACGTGCATGACACATGTGTTGTTGAGACGGGGAAAAAACCGGAATGCCAACGATCCAACAGCTGATCCGCAAGCCGCGGCAGCCGAAAGTAAAACGCTCTAAGTCCATGCACCTGGAACAGTGCCCGCAAAAACGCGGCGTCTGCACCCGTGTGTATACCACCACACCGAAGAAACCGAACTCCGCTATGCGGAAAGTTGCGAAGGTCCGCCTGACCAACGGTTTCGAAGTGATCTCCTACATCCCCGGTGAAAGCCACAACCTTCAGGAACACTCCGTGGTTCTGATCCGTGGCGGCCGTGTAAAAGACCTTCCCGGTGTCCGTTACCACATCCTGCGTGGTGTTCTGGATACCCAGGGCGTCAAAGACCGTAAGCAACGCCGTTCGAAGTACGGCGCGAAGCGTCCTAAATAAGAAGGATATTGATAAATGTCTCGCCGTCACGCTGCTGAAAAACGCGAAGTTCTGCCCGACGCCAAGTTTGGCGACCGCGTTCTGACCAAATTCATGAACAACCTGATGATCGATGGTAAAAAATCGGTCGCAGAAAGCATCGTTTACAACGCATTCGACCGCGTTGAATCGAAAATCAAACGTGCCCCCGTGGAAGTTTTCCACGAAGCCCTGGACAACGTGAAGCCTTCCGTCGAAGTGCGCTCGCGTCGTGTGGGTGGTGCCACCTACCAGGTGCCCGTCGAAGTGCGCCCCGAGCGCCGCGAAGCCCTGGCGATCCGCTGGCTGATCAAAGCCGCCCGCGCTCGCAACGAAAACACCATGGAAGAACGCCTCGCCGGTGAGCTGCTGGACGCTGTACAGTCCCGCGGTACCGCCGTGAAGAAGCGCGAAGACACCCACAAGATGGCAGAGGCTAACAAAGCCTTCTCCCATTATCGCTGGTAAGCTAGGGGACCTAGACCTATGGCACGCGAATATCCGCTCAACCTATACCGTAACTTCGGTATCATGGCGCACATCGACGCAGGTAAAACCACCTGCTCCGAGCGTATCCTGTATTACACCGGCAAATCCCACAACATTGGTGAGGTGCACGATGGTGCAGCCACCATGGACTGGATGGAGCAGGAGCAGGAACGCGGGATCACCATCACCTCGGCTGCGACCACCACCTTCTGGGAACGCACCGAAGATGGTCAGACCGCTGACTCTCCGAAGCACCGCCTGAACATCATCGACACCCCCGGCCACGTTGACTTCACCATCGAAGTTGAGCGTTCGCTGGCGGTTCTCGACGGTGCTGTCTGTGTTCTGGACGCCAACGCCGGTGTTGAACCCCAGACCGAAACCGTGTGGCGTCAGGCTGACCGCTACAAGGTTCCGCGTATGGTGTTCGTCAACAAGATGGACAAGATCGGCGCTGACTTCTTCAACTGCGTCAACATGATCGAAGACCGCACCGGCGCCCGCGCGGTTCCGGTTGGTATTCCGATCGGCGCAGAAACCGAGCTGGAAGGCCTGGTTGACCTCGTCAACATGGAAGAATGGCTGTGGCAGGGTGAAGACCTTGGCGCGTCGTGGATCAAAGCACCGATCCGTGACAGCCTGAAAGACATGGCCGAAGAATGGCGCGGCAAGATGATCGAAGCGGCCGTCGAAATGGACGACGACGCGATGGAAGCCTATCTGGAAGGCGAAGAGCCCGACGTCCCGACCCTGCGCAAACTGCTGCGCAAGGGTACTCTGGCCTTGGCATTCGTTCCGGTTCTCGGCGGCTCCGCATTCAAGAACAAAGGCGTTCAGCCGCTGTTGAACGCTGTGATCGACTATCTGCCCAGCCCGCTGGACGTTGTTGATTACATGGGCTTCAAACCCGGTGACGAAACCGAAACCCGTGACATCGCCCGCCGTGCGGACGACGAGATGGCGTTCTCGGGTCTGGCGTTCAAAATCATGAACGACCCCTTCGTCGGCTCGCTGACTTTCACCCGGGTTTACTCCGGTACCTTGGCCAAGGGCGACACGCTCCTGAACTCCACCAAGGGCAAGAAAGAACGCGTCGGCCGGATGATGATGATGCACTCCAACGACCGTGAGGAAATCACGGAAGCGTTTGCAGGCGACATCATCGCGCTGGCAGGTCTGAAAGACACCACAACCGGTGACACGCTCTGCGCCGTCAACGATCCGGTGGTTCTGGAAACCATGACCTTCCCCGATCCGGTGATCGAGATCGCGGTTGAGCCGAAAACCAAGGCCGACCAGGAGAAAATGTCCCAGGGTCTGCAGCGTCTGGCTGCCGAAGATCCGTCCTTCCGCGTGGAGACCGACATCGAGTCCGGTCAGACCATCATGAAGGGCATGGGCGAACTTCACCTGGACATCCTGGTTGACCGTCTGAAGCGTGAATTCAAGGTCGAAGCCAACATCGGTGCGCCGCAGGTTGCCTACCGCGAGACCATCGGTCACGAGGTCGAGCACACCTACACCCACAAGAAACAGTCGGGTGGTTCGGGTCAGTTCGCCGAGGTGAAGATGATCATCTCGCCGACAGAGCCGGGCGAAGGCTACTCCTTCGAGAGCCGCATCGTTGGTGGTGCCGTTCCCAAGGAATACGTCCCCGGTGTTGAAAAAGGCATCCAGTCCGTCATGGATAGCGGCCCGCTGGCCGGCTTCCCCGTGATCGACTTCAAGGTTGCCCTGATCGACGGTAAGTTCCACGACGTTGACTCCAGCGTTCTGGCCTTCGAAATCGCTGCACGTATGTGTATGCGTGAAGGCATGCGCAAAGCTGGCGCCAAGATGCTGGAACCGATCATGAAGGTGGAAGTTATCACACCTGAGGACTACACCGGTGGCATCATCGGCGATTTGACCTCGCGTCGTGGTCAGGTGACCGGCCAGGAACCCCGCGGCAACGCAATTGCGATCGACGCATTTGTGCCGCTGGCGAACATGTTCGGCTACATCAACACCCTGCGTTCGATGAGCTCGGGCCGCGCCCAGTTCACCATGCAGTTCGATCATTACGATCCGGTTCCGCAGAACATCTCTGACGAGATCCAGGCAAAATTCGCTTAAGCGAACAGATATTGAGGGGTTCGCGCCACGGCGCGTGCCCTTCTCAACACGAAAAGGAGGCCTCTCATGGCTAAGGAAAAGTTTGAACGTACAAAACCGCACGTCAACATCGGCACCATCGGCCACGTTGACCACGGCAAGACCACGCTGACCGCAGCGATCACCAAGTATTTCGGTGACTTCAAAGCCTACGACCAGATCGACGGCGCACCTGAAGAGAAAGCCCGCGGCATCACCATCTCGACCGCGCACGTGGAATATGAGACCGAAGGCCGTCACTACGCCCACGTCGACTGCCCCGGCCACGCCGACTATGTGAAAAACATGATCACCGGTGCGGCGCAGATGGACGGCGCGATCCTGGTTGTGAACGCTGCTGACGGCCCGATGCCGCAGACCCGCGAGCACATCCTGCTGGGCCGCCAGGTTGGCATCCCGAAGATGGTCGTGTTCATGAACAAAGTGGACCAGGTCGACGACGAAGAGCTCCTGGAGCTGGTCGA
>NZ_JAYMWT010000014.1:0-1977 GCF_048056095.1 Phaeobacter sp. JH20_34
CGAAACGTAAAATATCGCATCGGATTACGCTTCATCCTACTGGAATCCTGTAAGAACTTTTTGATGAAACGGCAAAGCAATTGCGACAAAATCACTGACACTGTGACCGGCGACCTCTTTCCGCGCCATGGCAGATACCAAACACCCTGAGCATGCGCATCTAAAAGACTTGTATGGAGCCAACTCGGACCCGAGCACTCCACCAGCAGACAAACTGCGTTTCGATGTGCTCAGAGTTGCAAACCGCTGGAAGCCGAAAAATAGCGATCCGCTGATCAGCGAGGGGCAAGCCACAGCTAACGCCGCCCGGCATGTTCCAGAATGAACTCACAGTTCAGACAGTGCGGGCATGGCACCAACAAGCGTTCCGTTGGCAACGCGTTTGCGCAGCTCGCTGCGGGTCAAAATCGGCGCGGCGCGCGCGCCATAGGCCTTGGCCACCGGTTGCGAGGCCAAATCAGGGATCAGTGCAAACAATCTCAAACGGTTGATCGCTGACAGGGTTTCTACCGCATAGGGGCCGGGATAGAAGCTCTCGCTGGGGATATTGTTCGAGATAAGCGTGGCATGTTGATCCAGCAGAATATGCACATAGCTCACGGTGTTGCGCCTGCGCGCAAATGAGGCCAGCGACGTTTCTTCGGCAAGATGCTTGGCGCGCACATAAAATGTCCTTGAGGCGTCGTGATTTGTCATGAGGATACAATGTTGCGACGACACAACAAGGGCGCGCGGGTTGCCCAGAATATTAGGCTTGATGCGCACCGGTACATATTGCTCCGGAAGCAGTGCGTTTTGATAGCTAATGTCGGAACGGGCCGCCCAGCGTATGGGCATGGGCCCATATTCAAGCGTTG
Organism: Phaeobacter sp. JH20_34; assembly: GCF_048056095.1. Classification (NCBI taxonomy): domain Bacteria; kingdom Pseudomonadati; phylum Pseudomonadota; class Alphaproteobacteria; order Rhodobacterales; family Roseobacteraceae; genus Phaeobacter; species Phaeobacter sp. JH20_34. Next base: position 858 of record NZ_JAYMWT010000014.1, read on the forward strand.
TGACCATATCACCGAGGGCCAGTTCTTCCACGGGCGTTTCCCCATCGGGGGTTGCGATCATGGTTCCCGCCGTGAAACAGGGAATACCAATAGAATTGAGTTTCGAGGCACTGTCGACCTGCGCTGGCGATACACCAATCAGCGTGACGCTTTCGCCGTTGGGGAATGTCAGGATGGCGTCACCGGTACCGTCGCCATTCGTGTCACTGACAACGACATCCCAGGCGTTGACGGCATTGCCGCTCGCATCGGTTAGGCCCGAAACGTCAAGTTGGTCGATGGTCGTGCCGTCGCCGCTGTCGGTCAGATCGAAATCCCAGACAGTGTCCGTTCCGCCGCTGGTGCTGAAGTCGTCCTGAAGAATTAGAATGTCACGATCGGAATCGGAGCCCAGCTCGATGTCGTCATTGCCCGTTCCGGCGTTGATCGTATCTGCCCCCGTCCCAGCAAAGATCACATCGTTGCCTGCCCCGGCGGTAATCAGGTCATCGCCGTCATTGCCGTAGATGTCTTCGCTACTGTCACCGCCAATGATGGTATCGTTGCCGCTGCCACCTTCAAGGTTGCCGCCCCCATCGCCGCCGTCGATATAGTCATTGCCGTCACCTGCACGCAGATCATCCTGACCAGACCCGCCAATGAGCGTGTCATCACCGCCAAGCGAGAAAATGTAGGAATTGTCATCGGTGCGCGCCGACAGGTCAAAATAGTCGCCCTGGTTTGTCCCTGACAGATTTTCGATTTCGCTGAAGGATATCGTATCGGTGCCATCGGTGATGGTGCCCGCTTCAGCACCTGTAAAGGTAACTGTCGCGCCACCGGTGGTTACATTGTTAAGCATTATGGTATCAGAATCGCTTCCGGCTTCGCCGCCCACAATGGTGTCATTGCCAAAGCCGTCTTCGACTACGAAGTGATCGTCGCCTGCGCCACCTGCGAGCGTATCGGCTCCGTCACCGCCATAGATGGTGTCATTGCCGTCGCCGCCATGCAGATAGTTGTCCGCGCCGTTGCCACGCAATGTGTCATCCGCGTTGCCGCCCAGAATGTTTTCGATACCGGAAAAAGTGTTGCCATACTGATCCGTTCCCGCGACAAGATCGACGTCATGCCCAAAATT
>NZ_JAYMWT010000015.1:0-7853 GCF_048056095.1 Phaeobacter sp. JH20_34
CGCCCACCCGCACCAGAGGCCACCGTCCCAATAGACCAAAGGCCAGTCATGAACTAACTTTCAATTTGGACCACTCGAGCGGGGCTGCTCATGATCCCGATGATTTGTGCCTCGGTGAAACGGCTCTTACGCATTCGTCTGCTCCTACATAGGTGGGGCAGACTCTACTTCATGGTGAGGGATTTTGCGGGGGGCAGGTCACGCTGAATACTGCTTGCGCGCCGCGGGGCGGATGTCTTTCACGACCTTCTCACCGTGGCTCTTTCGCGTTCCGGGTTTCTGTCTCATCTCCACTCCTTAGTGGTTACGATGTGCCAGAAACCCTCCCTTATCAAATCGACCTAAACTGCCCCATTGGCGCTGACGTCAGACATGCTCGGTTGTCGACGGCCGCTTTGGATTGTGGGCCTATAAATCTGAAATCTAACCACGGCCGCCAGAAAGTCGTGAAGGGTAAGAATGGATCAATAATCAGCGATGAGTTCAGTACAGGCAGCGGCGGCGGAATGGGTGGCATCTATTGGGGCTTTTGGTGCGAGATGACTTCAAGTCTCGACAACCACTCCGTGATCCTTCCAACATGACAATCGCGCTAGTTTCAGTTTATTTTGGCCCCGAAGACAGTGCCGGGCTGAACGTTGCGAACAGTTCTGCCTGTGATGAGATATCCAGCTTCCGGTGAATGTTCCGCCGGTGGACCTTTGTCGTACCTTTGGAAATGCCAAGGACAAGGCTGGCCGACGAGTTCGAGTGTCCCTGCAGTATAAGGGCCGTGATTTCTGCCTCTCTGGTCGTCAGGCCACCTGGTTTCAGTGACAATGCAAAGTCGTAGATTATCTTATCAAGGGGCCGATGTATCGCCTCAGGCGAAGACTGGGGGTCGGTGTCATAGATCCATTCGCAATGCTGACGCATGAGTTCTGCCAGCAGAGGCGCCAACTGATGTAGATATGAACATTCCTTTCGGTTGAACAACTGGTCGGTCTTTGATCGGCTGATTGACAGGTGCGCCACATGCTCATTGGAAAGGCGCGCAAGGAAACCAACCTCATCAATGAGATCGGTTTCGCCATAATACTTCCGATAATACTCACTGGAAAAGAACCGATCCGGAGCGATGTCCCTCAACCTGTGCGCGTCGTCGTCAAAGGAATTTCGGCTTAGCTGGTAAAAGGGATCAAGCAGGAATGCACCTTGGAAATATTGCGTCCTAAATACCCCATCAAGCTTGGCATCCGGTATCCAGTGATAGACGGAACGCGGTGCCTGACTTGGCGGAAATATGACAATTAGGAACGTGCTGAATGACAACTGCTCTTTCAAGAAGCGGCGCATTTCCACTGGAAATTCTAGCGATTCTGCACAGCGTAAAACCTGCGCCAACGCGCGCATCTGTTGCTGCGTGAAGCTGAAATCCACGGGCTATACTCCCAAAAAACTGAAAATTTACACAAAATCTACCCTCTTGGGGGTATGTTCGCAAACAAGATTCTGGAGAACCCTAAATAAAATGATCGCGGTTCAGCATTCATGGGAGGTGCTAGCGATTTGTTTTGCATTGGGAGGTGCTTCGTTTGAGTATTGCAATAAAGGCAAAAGGACTCCGTAAAGTCTATGATGGGCGCCCACCGGTGGTGGCTCTGTCCTCGGCCAGCGTGGATATCACGGATAACGAATTTTTTACTCTGCTTGGGCCGTCAGGTTGCGGGAAAACGACCCTGTTGCGGTTGATCGCTGGATTTGAAGCGATCACCGATGGCGATCTGCTGTTGTACGGAGACGACATTTCGAGCCTGCCGCCAGAGAAGCGTCCTATCAACACGGTGTTCCAGCACTATTCGCTGTTTCCACATATGACTATTCTTGAGAATGTTGCCTTTGGCCTGCGACGTCTGGGCAAAGCCAAAGCGGAAGCCAACAGGACAGCGCGGGAGATGCTCGACCTCGTGCAATTGGCGCAGATGGCAGATCGCTATCCCTCGCAATTGTCCGGTGGGCAACAGCAACGGGTCGCGCTTGCACGCGCTCTGGCCCCAAAACCACGCGTCTTGTTGCTGGACGAACCGCTGTCGGCTCTTGATCTGAAGCTGCGTCAGGCGATGCGCTCGGAACTGAAACGCTTGCAGCGCGAAACCGGAATCACCTTTGTTTTCGTCACTCACGACCAGGAAGAAGCACTGTCGATGAGTGACCGCATTGCGGTGATGTCGGCAGGTGAAATCCAACAGATCGCAACACCGGATGAGATTTACGAAAACCCCACAAATCGCTTTGTGGCCGACTTCATTGGGGATGCAAATTTCTACGATGTTGTGCTGCGGAAAACCTCTGGCGATACGGCCACATATGAGACTTCTGATGGTGAGGTCCTGACCGGCCCTGTTGTCGAGGGGCTGGCCACTGGTGAGGCTGCAACTTTGTTTGTGCGCCCCGAAAAGGTGACGCTTCTTGACTCGCAAACGACGGGCGCTGTGCCCGGCACCGTCAAAGACGTCATCTATCTGGGTGGCTCGACTGACTATGAAGTCGAGCTGGAACATGGCGCCACAATTGTCGTGCGGGCTGAAAACCATCGGGACGGTAGTACGCTTGCCAATCCGGGCGAGCAAGTTTTTGTCCTGATTGATCCTAAAGCGGCACGGGTTCTGAAATCATGATGCGGCTCAGAACTTATGCGGGGGTGCTGCCTGCTTCGGTCACCATCGGCATCTTCATGCTGCTGCCGATCCTGATCGTCATCGTCTACTCCTTTCTCGAAGCCAGCCCTTATGGAGGTGTGCGACCCAACTTCTCGTTTGAGGCTTACACACGGCTGTTTTACGAACGTGACCTCTTTGATGAGATGGCGTTTAACCCCGCCTACCTGCAAATCTTCTTTCGGTCGGTTTGGATCGCAATAATCTCGGTGCTGGCCTGCCTGCTGATCGGCTTTCCGGTGGCCTACTATATCGCCATGCAGTCGTCTGAACGTCGCAATCTTCTGGTTTTGCTGATCACCATCCCGTTCTGGACAAACCTGCTGATCCGGACTTTTTGCTGGATACTGGTCTTGCGCGATACCGGGCTGATCAACAACGCACTGATCGGAAGTGGATTGATCGAGAAACCGATCGCCATGCTATATACAGAGGGCGCGATCGTGCTGGGGCTGATCTACACCTACATCCCCTTCATGGTGCTGCCGATTTATGCCTCGCTTGAGCGGCTCGACCTGCGCCTGATCGAGGCCTGCCGGGACCTTTACACCACCAAATGGGGTGCCCTGCGCCATGTCGTCTTCCCATTGGCCGCACCGGGAATTTTCGCGGGCTCAATCCTTGTGTTCATTCCCGCCATCGGTGCCTTTATCGCACCCGAGCTTCTGGGCGGTGGCAAGAACCTGATGCTGGGCAGCCTGGTGCAGTTGCAATTCTCTTCTGCGCGCAACTGGCCGTTTGGGTCGGCGCTTGCCGTCATCATCCTCGTGATCGTGATGGTGGTTCTGACGCTCTATGCCCGCAACGCACACAAGAACGGTGGGGAGTTGTCACATTGAAAACCTCTGACAAGGATATCCGCACGCTTCCGGGATTCCGCTGGATCACACTTGGCTTCTTTCTCTATCTCTACTTGCCCTTGCTGATCCTCGTCATCTTCTCTTTTAACGCCTCGCGCTCTGCGACGGTTTGGGAAGGGTTCAGCCTTGATTGGTATGCCAAGGCCTTTGCCAACGACGATATCCGCCGCGCCGCGATCAACAGCCTGATCATCGCTCTATGCGCCACAGCTTCCGCCACCACTCTCGCAACCATGGCTGCCCTATCGCTGGGTCGAAACCGGCGCGTAAAGGGCAAGCCCATCTTTAACGGGTTGATCATCCTGCCGCTGATGGTGCCTGAAATCGTCACGGCGATTGCAACGCTGACATTCTTTTCCGCGATTGGCCTCTCGCTGGGGCTGGGCAATATCATCATCGCCCATACCGTCTTTTGCATCCCGTTTGCCTATATGCCGATCCGTGCGCGGCTAACAGGCATGGACGAAAGCCTGGAGCTGGCGGCACAGGACCTCTACGCGGGCAAATTGGCGACGCTGCGGCTGGTGACCCTGCCGCTGCTGGGGCCAGGGATCGTGTCCGGCGCAATGCTGGCCTTCATCATCTCCATTGATGATTTCATCATCACCCTGATGGTCGCGGAAGCCGGATCAACCACATTGCCAATCTATATCTACAGCCTTGTCCGGTTGGGTATCACCCCAGAAATCAATGCTGTTTCCACGGTTCTGCTGATCATCTCGATCATTTTCGTAACTGTGTCCTACCTCGTCGGGAAAGACCGGAAGGGCACATCTACAACAGGAAGGGAAGAAGAATGACTATAAAAAAAGCAACCACACTCATGTCCACGGCCGCGTTAAGCGCGATGGTTTTGGCCAGCAGTGCTTATGCGGAGGGGGATTTGTTCATCTACAACTGGACGGATTACACCGCGCCAGATCTGATCACCAAATTCGAAGCTGAAACCGGCATCTCGGTCACGCTGGATACATATGACAGCAATGAAACACTGCTGGCCAAGCTCCAGTCGGGTGCCACCGGGTATGATATCGTTGTGCCCAGCCACAATTTTGTGGAAATCTTCATCAGCGAGGGCCTGCTGCAGCCGGTCAATGCGGCCAATTTGGCCAATTATGGAAACCTGACCGAGGACTTCACGACTTCGCCGTGGGATGCAGGTAACGTCTATACAGTGCCGTGGCAGTGGGGAACAACATCGTTCACTGTCGATACCAGCGTCTATGGTGGGGATATCGACACCTATGACGTTCTGTTCACCCCACCAGCCGAGCTTCAGGGCCAGATCGGCATGTTCAAGTCGGCTGATGAGGTGATTTCCATGGCGTCGATTGCATTGGGTGTGCCCCTTTGCAGTGAAAACCCTGAAGAAATGCGTCAGGTTCTGGAGCTCCTCGAAGCCCAGAAGCCGCATGTGAAAACGTATAGCTCTGACGGCATCCTTGAGCGTCTGTCATCGGGCGACACGGCGATCCACCAAAACTGGAATGGATACTCAATCCGTGCGCGGGACGCGAACCCGGCGATGACTTATGCGTTCCCACAGGAGGGCGTCATCACCTGGGCTGACAATCTTGCCATCCCCACGGGTGCACAGAACTACGAAAACGCCATCAAGTTCATCGACTTCATGATGCAGCCTGAAAACATCGCGATCCAGTCGAACTTTGCTGGATACTCAAATGGTGTTGCGGGTAGCACGGAGTTCATGACCGACGCCCTGAAATCCGCACATGAGCTGTCGCCGCCTGAAGGCACACCGCTGGTGTTCTCGCAAAGCTGTTCTGAGGCCGCGATTGAGCTTCAGAACAAGGTCTGGACAGCCTTGCTTCAATAACAGTCCCCCTCCCTCACCTCAGGCGGCGTGTTGTGCGTCGCCTGTTTTTTACTGATACGGAGCGAAAATGCGCACAGTCTATTCCGACAAACACAAATTGCGTGATGCCAAGATTGAAATCCATGAAGGTAAGATCGTGGCCCCATTCGAGTGTCCACGCCGCGCTGAGATTATCCTTGAGCGTGTTACGTCACAGCATCTTGGTGAGGTGATCGAGCCAAAAGCTTACGGCCTGGAGCCCGTGCTGGCAGTCCATGACGCAGGCTTCGTGCGGTTTTTGGAAACCTGTGCCTCTGATTGGGCCGCTGCCGGCTTCGCAGGCGAACCCATGGCCAATTGCTGGCCCACCCGGACGATGAACTCGCCACATATCCCTGAAATGATTGAGGGCAAGATCGGGCATTATGCGCTGGCCAGTGAAACCACCGTTTCGGAAGGATCATGGGAGGCCGCCCTTGCCAGCAAGGACGTTGCGCTGACCGCAACAGACCTGGTCCTGGGTGGTGAGCGCACGGCCTTTGGTCTCTGCCGCCCGCCCGGCCATCATGCTGCCGTGGATCAGTTTGGCGGCTACTGCTTCTTGAACAATGCCGCCATCGCTGCGCAACACGCCTTGGACAATGGGGCACAGAAGATCGCCATTCTGGATGTCGATTTCCACCACGGAAATGGCACGCAGCAGATTTTTTATGGCCGTGATGACGTGCTGTTCCTGTCCATTCATGGCGATCCGATGCACGCCTTCCCCTATTTTCTCGGGCATGCTGATGAGACCGGTGAAGATGCGGGACAAGGCTTTAACGTCAATTACCCGCTGCCACCGGGAGCCCCATACGATGTGTGGAAAGCTGCACTTGACCAGTCACTCGCACGTATCAAAGCCTACGAGGCGGACCTTCTGATTGTCTCGCTCGGCGTCGACACGTTCGAGGACGACCCCATCAGCTTTTTTAAACTCGAAAGCGGCGATTTCACGGATTACGGCCGCGCGATAGCAGCTTTGAACCTACCAACGGTCTTCTTGTTGGAGGGCGGCTATGCAGTTGAACAGGTTGGGGTCAACGCGGTGAACGTACTGCAAGGGTTTGACCAGGCCTCTGGCTGACCGTTCTCTCAAAAATCATAAGGACCACGGCTTTGCACACGACAAGCTACTATGCCGCTACGCGCAATGACACCCAGAGCTATCCCTCCCTGACCGGAGATCATCGCGTCGATGTGGCGATCATTGGGGGCGGGTTCTCTGGCGTCTCGGCGGCTGTGGAGTTGACCGAACGCGGGCTGAAGGTTGCCCTGCTGGAGGCCAAGAAAATCGGCTGGGGCGCGACCGGACGCAATGGAGGTCAGATCACCGGCAGCCTTTCTGGTGATAAGGCAATGCAGCGCGAGTTTCGAAAATCCCTCGGGGCAGCCGCAGATGATTTTGTCTGGGACCTGCGCTGGCGCGGGCATGACATTATCCGCAACCGCGTCAGAAAATATGGCATCGACTGTGATCTTAAGTTCGGTCAGATGCAGACCGCAATGAAGCCGAGCCATATGAAGGAGCTGGTCGAGATCTACGAAGAGGGCTTGCAGCGCGGTATGGGCGACAAACTAACGATGCTCGATGCCAAGCAGATGCCTGCATATCTGGAAACCGATCTCTACTGCGGCGGTTTGCTGAACACAAAGAACATGCATGTGCATTCGTTGAACCTATGCCTCGGCGAGGCTCGTGCTGCAGCCAACGCTGGGGCCCTCATTTTTGAACAATCCGAAGTAACAAATATCGAACACGGACCGACACCCAGAGTTGTGATGCGAACCGGTTCTGTGACCGCCAACGCCGTGATGATTGCCGGTAACGCCTACCACCTATTGGACCAGAAACGGCTGGGGGGGGCATTGTTCCCCGCATCGCTCAGCATCATGGCGACCGAGCCATTGGGCGTCATGGCGGACAAGATCAATCCGAAAGACCTCGCCGTTTACGACTCGCGTTTCGTGCTCGATTACTACCGTCTGACAGCCGATAAGCGGCTTCTGTTCGGTGGGGGCACCAATTATTCCGGCCTGAACACCAGCAACATAGACGCCGAGTTGCGTCCGGCGCTTGAACGCACCTTTCCCCGGCTCAAGGGCATCAAAGTAGAGTACTCCTGGAGCGGCATAGACGGCATCATCATCAACCGCATTCCCGAGGTCGGAAAACTCTCGGACAATGTATTCTATGTTCAGGGGTTCTCCGGCCATGGCATCGCACTCACCCATATTCTGGGAGAAGTCATGGCTGAAGCCATCACCGGCCATCTGGAGCGCTTTGATGTGTTCGCCAATGTCAGGCACTTGCGCCTGCCGTTCGGACGGCGCGCGGGCAGCCTGATCGTGGCCTTGGGGATGATCTATTATTCGCTCCTTGAAAAGATCCGCTGACATGAACGGTCAAAAACTATGAAAAACATCCCTGAGGCCTATGAC
>NZ_JAYMWT010000016.1:0-281693 GCF_048056095.1 Phaeobacter sp. JH20_34
CGGTTTTTTGACATTTTCATGAAGTTTCCGGCAAAAAGTCATATTATCAAGCAATATCAGACTATTACACATCCATATTCGACAGATTAACCCAGCTTCCGTGATCCATTCGGCCCGCAACCGCAGGCGCGATCTCCAAAGATCCCCCCGCTCAAATCTATATATAGAGGTACGCACGCCCGGGACCACTAAACGCCTGCCGACTCGCGCTCATCCGACTCGGTGTCTCAGCGCGTCACGCGCCCCGAGCACGGGACTCTCAGCGTAAAAAGTCCACGCCGCGGCCCCCGGCTCGCAAAATCGACCCGCGCCGCGAGGTCACTATAAAGGCTATGGCTTGTGTCGTCGCACCATCATAGGCTTTGGTGGAGCCGCAGCCGGGGCGGGGCGGCATCGGTCAGAACACTGGTCAATGTCCTCCTCATCGCCCGCCGACTGCGATGGAAGGCACGACCCGCCCGGGCCCGCTGATGCCTGGGCTGCCACGGAATCAACAGCGCAATCGCGGAACCAAGACAAAAGACGATGAGAGACCTTCCCCTATCCCAGTCCGCGCAGCGAGCGGCGGAGAGCCGTGCGTCAGCAGCCCCCCCGGCACCTGCCCCCGGCCAAGACGGAGCGCGCGCTACGAATGACGGTTTCCGCCACATGCTGCGCCGGATCACCCGTGTGGAACATGACGCGGCAGAGCGGGCCTTTGCCCCGTTTCACGAAAGCCCCCTGCCCCATCTCGCCTGGTTTCTCAGCTGTCAGCATACTGCGCTCTACGCGCTATCGCGGACCAGCGGCGGCCAGACCGGTCGCGCCAGCCCGCTGCTGGCAGCGCTGATCGACGCCCTGCGCGCGGATTGCGCCGCCATGGGGCGACAGCCGGCCGTCATTGCAGCGGATACGCCAGAGCTGCACCCCACAGCCGTCGACTATCTGGTGCTTGGCTCGCGCATGGGCAATGAGGTGCTGCGCCGCCGCCTGAGCGATGCCGCAGGACCGGGGGAGCTGCCTGACTATTTCAGACCGCGCGACCATCTGGCGCCATGGCGGGCAACATGCGATGATCTGGATCACCTCCCCCCCGATGGCGCGCTGGCGCATCGGATCGTGGCGGATACCCGCAAGGGGTTTGACCTTTTCCAGACCGCCGCCCGGCTTACACCGTTCGGCACCACACCGATTGAATTACCCGCTTGATATATAAGACTGCTGAGAAGACTGCGTGGATCGGACAGCGCGCATGATATTGATAACATCCCAATAAAAAGGGCCTGTATAATGGCTTTGGAACAAACCGTTTCCACCACGACCCTGACCAACTGCGATCGCGAACCCATTCATCAACTGGGCCGGGTGCAATCCTATGGCGGGCTGATCGCCTTATCGACCGATTGGATCGTGCAGCATGCTTCGGAGAACCTGCAGGAAATCCTGGGCATCGCGGCTGAGGAGGCCATCGGCCAGTCGCTGGCAGGGCTGATCACCGAGGCGGCCTTCAGCCGCATTCGCCGCAATCTGGGCGCCTTGGAAGCTCCGGACAGCAGCCTGCGCTTTTTCAACATCCCGCTGAAGACCGGCGTTCAGGCCTTTGATATCAGCATCCATCAGAGCGGGCGCCATCTGGTGGTGGAGTTCGAACCGAAGTTCGACCGCAGCGAGCGCGATGTGATGTCGGAGATCTATCCGCATTTCTCGCAGCTGCGCCGCGATGAGGGCATCGCCCGACTGGCGCAGGGGGCGGCACGGGGCCTGCAGGCGCTTTCCGGTTTCGACAGCGTGATGGTCTATCAGTTCCAGCCCGATCAGTCCGGCCAGGTCATTGCCGAGGTGCGCAGCGACCGGACCAAGAAATACGAAAACATGTTCTTTCCCGCCTCCGATATCCCGGTTCAGGCACGCGCGCTCTACAAACGCTCGCTGCTGCGGCTGATTGCGGATGTGGATGATGCCGGATCACCGATCACCCCCGCCTTCAAGATCGACGGCGCCCCGCTGGACCTGTCGCTGGCGGTGACGCGCGCCGTGTCGCCGATCCATCTGGAATATCTGCGCAACATGGGCGTGCGCGCCTCGATGTCGGTGTCGATCATGAAGGATGGCGAGCTTTGGGGGCTGTTTGCCTGCCACCACAATCGCCCGCGCTACATTGATTATGAGCGCCGCACCGCGATCGAGATGTTTGCCCATGTCTTCTCCTATGAGCTGAGCCAGTTCGAGACCAAGCAGCGCAGCCGCGAAGAAAAGAACATGAACCGGCTGCAAACGCAGCTGATGGCGATGCTGGCGGATGGCCGCCCGTTCAAGGACAGCCTGATATCGGTGTCCGAGGATATTCAGGACGTGATCCCGCATGACGGGCTGGTGCTCTACTCAGATGGCGACTTCCAGGCCACCGGCCTCACCCCGACCGCCGAGGAAACCCGGTCGCTGGCGCGGATGCTGGATGTGACCATCGGCACCACCGCCTTTTCCACCAACCAGCTGGAGAGCCTTCACGAACCCGCACGCGACTACATCGACCGCTGCGCAGGCATTCTGGCGATCCCGATCTCCAAACGCCCGCGCGACTATCTGATCCTGTGTCGGCGCAAGATCTCGCAGACCGTGGAATGGGCGGGGGATCCGACCAAACCGATGGAGGTCGGCCCCAATGGCGTGCGCCTTACCCCGCGCAAGAGCTTTGAGGCCTGGCAGGAAACCGTGGAATGGCGCAGTGTCCCCTGGGCAGAGGAAGCCCTTCACAGTGCCAATCTGCTGCGCACCGTGCTGCTGGAAATCTTCCTCAAGGTGACCGAGGCCGCCAATGCCGAACGGGCGCGGGCCGAGGAACAGCAGCAATTGCTGATCTCCGAACTCAACCACCGGGTCCGCAATATCCTCAACCTGATGCGCGGGCTGGTCACCCAGACCAAGGGAACGGCGCGCACGCTGACCGAATTTACCGACAATCTTGATGGCCGCATCCATTCGCTGGCACGCGCCCATGACCAGCTGACCAGCGAACAATGGGAGCCCGCCTCTCTGCGCGCCCTTATAACCTGCGAACTGGAGGCCTATACCACCGGGCGTCCTGATGAGGTGGTGATCAACGGTCCTGACGCGCTGATCTTGCCGACGGCGTTCACCACGCTGGCGCTTGTCCTGCATGAGCTGACCACAAACTCCGTCAAGCACGGCGCGCTCAGCAACGGGGTGGGCCGGGTCATCATCACCCTGAAGGAAGAAGACAGCGGCGCGCTTCTGATCGACTGGGTCGAACGGGGCGGGCCACCGGTTGCCCCTCCCTCGCGGCGCGGATTTGGCTCCTCGATCGTGGAGAATTCCATCCCGCATGAGCTGAAGGGCGATGCCAAGATCCAGTACAAGACCACAGGTCTTGAGGCATCGTTCCGCATTCCCACCCTCTACCTGCACAAGATCGTCGATGAGACAACTGTCGCCAAGACCACCATCACGGTGGATCCGGCCCAACAGGCCGCGCAGCTTCAGGGCAAGGCGCTGGTGGTTGAGGACAGTTTCATCATCGCCATGGATCTTACCGCAATGCTCGAAGATATGGGTTTCTTCGAGGTCGCCAGCGCCTCCTCCGTCGGCAAGGCGCTGGACGCACTGGCGGAGGGCGGCTTTGAATATGCGGTGCTGGACGTCAATCTCGGCTCCGAACAATCGGTGCCGGTGGCCGAGGAGCTGGCCCGGCAGGGCATCCCCTTTGTACTGACCACCGGCTATGGCGAGGTGCAGGATATCGTCGATATCTACCCGCCCTGCCCGATTGTGCAAAAACCGATCTCCGAAAGCGCGCTGGCCACAGCCCTGATCCGCGCAGGCGAGATGAAGGCCGCAAGGGACAGCTAAACCGCGACCTACCAGCACGATACGGGCCGCGCGACGTCACGCGCGGCCCGTTTTATTTGCGGCCGGCTGACGCCTCCGCGCAGCGCTCAGAGATCCACCTCGATCACGCCGCCCTTTTCTGCGGCCCGTGACTGGCACAGGATCACCGCGCCCTTGCGCTGCGCCTTGGACAGCACGAAATCGCGGTGTTCCACCTCGCCTGAAACCAGCCCGCATTTGCAAACACCACAGATGCCGTCGGAACATTTCACATCAATATGAATGCCGTTCTCCGCCAGCACATCGGTGGCAGTTTTCTCCGCAGGCACCAACACCTCACGCCCCGAGCGCGCCAGCTTCAGCGTGAAGTCGTGGTTTTCATACTCCGGCACCTCCGGCACCGAGAAATACTCAAGATGGCGCGCCTCCTCAGGGAAGCCCTGACGCTCTGCCGCCTCCATCACCCCATTCATGTAGCGATCCGGCCCGCAGCTGTAGACATGCCAGCCGTCCTGATACCCTGCCAGCAGCTGGTCCAGATCGGCGCGGCTGCCCTCATCCGAGACATGCACCCGCACATTGTCCGCCCAGCGCATCGCTGCAAGATCGTCGAGATAGCCTGCATCCTTGCGCGAGGGGACGGAGTAATGCAGCTCAAACGGCTGTCCCAACGCATGCAGACGATGCGCCATCGCAATCATCGGCGTCACCCCGATGCCGCCCCCCATCAGGAAACTGCGGCTGGCCTCCTCCACCAGTGGGAAATGGTTGATCGGTTTGGAGATAAAGACCCGCCGTCCCTTAGTGAAAATCCGGTGGAGCAGCTTCGATCCCCCTCGCCCCACATCCTCACGCAACACCCCGATCTGATATTTCGACCGATCCGCCGGGTCACCGGACATGGAATACTGGCGCAGGAACTCCGGTGCCACCACGATGTCCAGATGCGCCCCCGCCGTCCATTCGGGCAAGGGGCTGCCGTCGAGGCTCTGGAACTCGTACTTGGTGACGCCATCGCTCATCACATCGACATTCGACACCTCCACCCGCAGAACCGGGCTGTCGCTGTCATTGGTATAAATGTGATCCCAATCGCCGGTCTCGCCCCGCGCCCGGAGGGCTTTGTACTCTTCGGCGGTGATCATCGCCTGATAGGCCTCGATCCCCGCCTCCCGGTCCATAGGAAACGGATAGGGCCAGGGATGCGGCGCCAGATGCGCGGGGTACACCGCCAGCGTCTGATCCTCATAGCGCAGATCCAGTTCCTTTTGCAGCGCGCGCGCATTGACCGGGTGGCGCGTCGGGCGATAGCCGCCGTCCTCTTCCAGCTCCAGATCCCACCACCATTTCTTGGCCGGGTTCATCTCGCCATTGCCGACCATGTCATCCAGCCGCGCCAGCGCAGGCGCCGCCGCTGGCATATTCATCGCCGCCCAGCGGAAGGGTTTTTCCTTGAATATCCCCTCCAGATTCCAGGGGCAGGTTTTCATACACCGCCCGCACATCGCCCCGCCGGGCGTGGTGATCCGGTAGGTGGTGCATTTCTGACTGTCCGACTTCCAGATTTCATAGCCATTGAACATCAGCTTCGGCCCGGCCGTGATCGCCCCCGACGGGCATTCGCGCGCACATTTGTTGCAAGCCTCGCAAAACGCCTGAAGGCCAAAATCGATCGGCTTGTCATGGACCATTGGCATATCGGTAGTGACCACACCGGACTTCAGACGCGGTCCGAGGAAGGGATTCAGGATCACCTCACCAATCCGGCTCACCTCCCCCAGCCCCGACAACAGCAGCAGCGGCGGTTGCAACACCTCACCATCCATCACCGTATGGGCCTTCGCCTTGTAGCCAAGGTTGCGGATCTGGCGCGCAATCACACCGCCCAGCAACGAAAACCGCAGATAGGCCCGCATCGACTGCGCCACTGCAATCCAGTCGTCCCCCGAGGTGCCCTCGGTGGTGTCAAAGCCTTGATCGACAATCATCGAAATCGCCTGATCATGTTCCGGGTGGATCTCGGCTCCGGTGGCGTCATGGCTGTACCAGGTCCACTCCGGGCAGCGGCTGATCCCCACCGCATCAATCCCCAGCCAATAGCTCGCCGCCTTGATGTTGGCCGCATTGCGCTCCGCATCCGTGGGGCGCGGTGCCTGCGTGGCCGGCGCACCATCCTGCAACAGCACAAAGGCCCCCAGCATCCGCCGCTGCGCCATCGAAGGCGCGGCCTTGCGCACGTAGAACCCGCCAGTTGCGGCCTGCTGATTGGTCTTGCCCATATCGCCGAACTGGCTGCGGGCAAACATGTCGGCGCGTTTGGGCACCCGCGCCACCCGCGCCTCGTCAATATAGGTGGTGGGATCCTCCACCCGCTTCAGCGTTTCAAACGGATGCGGGCCATCGCGGAAATCGCGGCGGGCAAAGGGGTCGCCATTCAGCGCTGAGCGTTCCGACCCGATCCCCAGCCACCATTTCGGCCCCTTCACCTGCATCACCGGTTGCAGATCCTGCGGCAACAGCGGCTTGTCCTGCGCCATGTCGAAATCGGTGGTTACAACCGCAACGCCAAACCGTGTCCCCAGATAGGGGTTCACCAGCTTGCCATCCTCAACCGTCGCAAGCCCCGCCGCAACGGTCAGCTGATTGAGATCCACATCCGCCGACGTCCCGGTATGCGCCTTTGCGTCCCAGCCCAGCAGACGGATGTAATTCGCCAGCACCACCGCCGTCTCCGAGGCCCGCAGACAGGCGCGGTGCCGCTCGGCCCCCTCCAGCCAGTCGCAGCCCGCCTCCTCCGGGCGCGGGTCGCGCGGCATGTCGTACAGGAACACAAT
This sequence comes from Phaeobacter sp. JH20_34, assembly GCF_048056095.1. Taxonomy (NCBI): domain Bacteria; kingdom Pseudomonadati; phylum Pseudomonadota; class Alphaproteobacteria; order Rhodobacterales; family Roseobacteraceae; genus Phaeobacter; species Phaeobacter sp. JH20_34. The sequence goes on from NZ_JAYMWT010000016.1 coordinate 6,660, forward strand.
CGAATGGGTGTGATCGCCGATGGTGGTCGGCGGCGCCTCCATCGCATCGCGCAGATCCGCCATGATCATGTCGATGCCAGAGGCCAGCGTCTTGGTCTGGCGGGTCTTCAGGTCGTGGGCCAGACGGTCGATATCGGGGTTGCGATAAGGCACGTGCAGCCGGGCAGAGGCAGGCATCGGCCCGATCCCCACCATCGCCGCATCGCTGAAATAGCCAAAGGCCTTGATATGATCGGCCCGCTCCTGCGGATCGCTCGGGCAGTCAGCTTGCGCCTTGTTGACCAGCCCGTCGCAGATCGCATCCATCATCGCCTGATATTCGCCCATCGCATTGACGATAGAGGCAGGCATATCGGGCCGGGCAAAACTCAGCCGTTGAAATGGCGGCACCGCCGTCAGATCCGGCATCACCCCGGGCTGCAACCGCTCCATCGGAAAGGGGCCCAGATGTATGGGGCGTGAGCGGGTCGAGAACAGACGAAGAGGCATGGCAGAGACCTGATACAGGGATGGGCTGCCACAGGTTTACTCCAGAAATCGGAGATTGGAATAGGCTCCAACATCCAATTTAAATACTTAGCGATACAAGCTATTGATATACATCAAAATTATTCACATCCAATTTCACATCACCCTGCCTAACCGCGTCGGCCCTCAAAGGCACGGATAGCGATTCCACCATCAGAGAGCGACTGGCGCACCGAACGGGCCAGCTGCACCGCCGTGGGCGTGTCGCCATGCAGGCAGATGGTGTCGATGGCCGTGGGAATGCGGGCGCCACTCTCCGTGATGATCGCGCCTTCCGCGACCATCTTCAGGATCCGCGGTCCCGCAATCTCCGGGTCATGGATCACAGCGCCGGGCAGCGACCGGTCCACCAGCGTGCCATCGTCATTATAGGCCCGGTCGGCAAAGATCTCACCGCACCAGTTGCAGCCCAGCTCGCGCACCACCTCCTCCATGGCGGTGGCGGCCAGCACCATGATGATCAGATCCGGGTCCAGATCCAGCGCCGCCTCATAGCAGGTCCGCGCCATGCCGTGATCGACGCAGGCCATATTCGACAGGGCGCCATGCAGCTTCAGATGGCGCACCTCGGTGCCCGCTGCCCGCGCCATGCCCTGCGCTGCGCCCAGCTGGTAGCGGATCAGATTGGCCAGCGTATCCTGCGGCACCTGCATCTTGCGGCGGCCAAACCCCTGCAAATCATCGAAACCGGGATGCGCGCCGATCCCGACGCCATGATCCCGCGCCAGTGCCATGGTCGCGGCCATCACATCCGGGTCGCCCGCATGAAACCCGCAGGCAATATTGGCCGAGGAGACCACGTCAAGCAGGGCTGCATCATCGCCCATCGTCCAAGGTCCAAAGCTTTCGCCCATATCGGCGTTCAGATCGACGGTTTTGCTCATGTCTCGGCTCCAGGCTCATCTCGGGGTTCAAAAGGATCCGCTGCGGCGGAAACCACGCCACCAATCAACTGATAGGACAGAAGGTCAGCCATATCAGCCGGATCGCGCAGCAACGGTCGGCAGGCAGAGGGAAGCCGCGCCAGCGCCGCGTCATGCGCCGCCTGCTGCGCCAGCCCTTCGGCCAGCGAGACCCAGCGAAACCGCAGCACAGCCCCAGCCGCCGCCTGAACCGCCCGCGACAGATCGCAGGGCAGAACCGTACCGATCCGGGGATAGCCGCCGGTGGTCTGCGCCTCGCGCAGCAGCAGGAACGGGCGGCCATCGCCGGTCATCTGCACATCGCCCGGCACGATGACCTCCGACAGCACGTTCAGCTGCCCCGCTGCGGCAAATCCCTCGCCGTCGGACATCAGTTGCAGCGCCATGCGGCTGGCGCGCCGCCCCGGCGTGAACGGCGTCTCGGCAAACCGCCGACGCACCGCCGGGTCAAAAAGATCGGACTGGAAACTCTCGACCAGCCGCAGCTCGCCGCCGGAGAACCGATCCGCCACATCAAGGCAAAGCCCGGTCACCCGCCGCGCCGCCGGCGTCGTCTCCTCGCCAACCGGCAGGATATCGCCCTCGGCCAGCGGCGCGCCAAGGGCTGCCACCAGATGCGTCGACCGTCCGCCCAACCGCTGTGGTGTGGCCAATCCGCCGCCCAGATGCAGATAGCCATAGACGCCGCGCCGGGCCGCGCCAATCTCCAGCCGCTGCCCCGGTTCAATCCTGTGCGAGCCGTTCCAGACCAGCGGCGCACCATCCAGCGTAGCCTGCATCTCGGCGCCGGTCAGAGCAATCCGCATGGGTTCGGTTGCCTCGAACAGCCCGCCCATGCCGGCCATCTCAAGCGCCGCCAACCCGGCATCCTGCCGCAGCAGCGCCGCGCCCTCGGCGAGCGCCAGCCGATCCGCCGCGCCGCCCTGCGACAGCCCCTGCCCGATATAGCCAACCCGTCCGCCGTCCTGCACCGTGCAGGAGGGACCGATCCGCAGAACCCGCAGCGCTCTCATGCCGAAACCTCGCTGACAATGGCCCCGCCCTGCGGCGCACCGGTCTCGCGCAGACGCAGGAACTCGGCCGTTCCGACCGGCTCGAACTGCAACTCATCCCCCGCCCGCAGCGCAAATGGATCGGCGGCTTCGGGTTGAAACAGCGTCAGACCAGTCTGCCCGACATGGCGCCAGCCGGTCGGTGACGCGGTTGAAAACAGGACGAACTGGCGGATCGCAAGCACCAGCGCCCCGACCGGCACCTGAGGGGTGACTTCGCTCTGGCGCGGGATGTCCCAGTGTTCGCCCAAAGTGCCCAGATAGGGCTGCCCGGGGGCAAATCCGATGGTCAGCACCCTGACCCGCGCCGCGCCCAGCTCGTCAATTGCCGCCTGTTCGCTCAGGCCCGCCAGATCCGCCGCCTCGGCCAGCTGCGGCGCAAGCTCGGTCCCATAGACCGTGGGCACCCGCCAGAACCGCCGCCCCTGCGGCAAGGGCGCTTGGCGCCAGTCCCGTGTCTGCAACAGATCCGCCAGTGCCGCGTGCAAACGCTCATGCGGCAGCTCTGCCGGGTCAAACCGCACAAAGACCGAGGCCAGCGATGTCGCGGTTTCCACCACGCCGCTCAGCGCCAGATCGTCGACCGCACCGCGAAAGGCCAGCGTGGCGCGATTGGTGGCCTCATCCAGCTGATCGCCAAAGCTGACCAGCATACCGGACAGCCCGACATTTCGGATCAACGGGTAGGTGGGTGATCCCTCACGCGACATGGTTCCTCCGACACAGGTCCGGGCGCCGGACCACCCCTGCCGGGCGGCTCAGCTATCCCCGTCCATTTTCGCCACAGGGTTGCGCTGCATCGTAGGGATAGTCAACCGGCCTCTTCCCGCGATCCCCCTGATATATGGGAGGGCGGGCAGAGGCCCAGTTTAGGGGCCAGTCAAAAGCCCGGTCAAAGGCTCAGTTACAGGCAAGATCTGAGACCCGTCAGAGCCCCCGCTCTGACCCGCCCGGATGGCTACGCCGCCAGCGCCGCCGTGAACGGCAGCTCGACAACCCGCCCCCCTTCGACGACCAGCGCACGGTTCGGCTGCACCTCGATCCAGTTCCGGGTGTCGCTGTCCAGCGGCTCGGAGGTGACAATCACCCCCTCATCGTAGATCCGGTAATAGAGGCTCGGTGCGTATTGATCAGAGGCATAGCGCGCCGCAAAAAGCCGGGTACCATCGGACCAGCAGGCGCCAAACCGCATATGCGGCGTGGTGCCATGATCGCGCGACACCGCTTCGACCTGCTGTACCGCCGCCGCCACCGCGCCAATCGGATCCTCATCAAGCCCAAGCCCAAGCGCGATCAGGAAAATCGCCTCACTCTCGGTGCCGCCCAGACGGTGATCGTAGAAAGCATCCGGGATCATCGTGTCCAGCCGCTTGCGGAACATCATATGCCCGCCGGCCTGACCATTGTGCATGAAGCTCCATTTGCCACTGGCAAACGGATGGCAATTGTTGCGCGAGGTCGCCGTCCCGGTCGAGGCGCGCACATGCGCCAGAAACAGCCCGGTCTTGGTGTGGCGCGAAATCTGCGCCAGATTTGGATCGGACCAGGCCGGATGCGTATCCTTGTACAGACAGGGTTCGGGCCGGTCCGAATACCAGGCCATACCAAACCCATCAGCATTGATCGGCGTCTTGCAGATCAGCGCGTTACGGCACTGATGCACCAGCGAATGTTCCGGTACGAACACCAGATCCTCAAGATAGCGCGGGGCCCCGTTCCAGGCGAGCAGACGGCACATTATGCCACCTTCGGCGCAAATCGCGCGGTAGAGACATCGACGTTATAGCCCTCGCAGAACCGCTGCGGATCCTGCGCCAGGTCCCGCACCGCATGGATGATCGCATCGGCTTTCTCATCGCTCAGCGTGGCGGAGAAGTTGAGCCGCGTCCAACCGGGCTTCTCGATCTCCTTGCCACCCAGAATGGCCGCCCGCATGGCGCGGGACTGCACCTGCCCGATGTTCAGCAGCCGATGCGCATAAGGTCCGGCACAGGCGCAGCCGCCGCGGGCCTGAACGCCATAGTGATCCGACAGCATCCGGGTGAACAGCTGCTGGTGGATCGGCGCGCCGGTCTCGGGATCCTGCACCTGAAACGAAAAGATCGGCAGCTTCTGCTTGGCGTTCGGATTGCCAAGGATTTGCAGATTGGGCAGACCCTGCCAGGCCGCCAGCGCCCGCTGGCGCAGCTCTTCCTGCCGCCGGTCCATAAACGCCTGACCCATCGCCTCCTTGACCAGCAGGCAGAGCGCGACGCGGATATCGCCCACCACATTGGGCGTGCCGGCCTCTTCTCGGGCGGCAAGATCCTCGGCGTAGTCATGCTGCCAGGGCGAGACGAATTTCACCGTGCCGCCACCGGGCAGCGTCGGGCGTGTGCTGGCCACTGCCGCCTTGCGCAGGATCATCACGCCGGATGCCCCCGGCCCGCCCAGAAATTTATGGGCGGAAAATACAATCGCATCCTTCTCGGCATCGGTGCCCGCCGCCATATCCATCGGCAGATAGGGGCCACCGCCCGCATAATCCCAGACCACCCGCGCGCCGTACCGGCGCAGCAACCGGCTGACCGCATCGGTGTCGGTGACAATCCCCGTCACGTTGGAGGCCGCTGAAAACGCCCCCACGATCAGGCGGTCGCCGCCTGCCGCCCCCTGCAAGACCGCCTCCAGCTCCGCCATGTCCGGCCCACCCTCGGCCGCTTCGGCAATCTCCACCACCTCGGCGCCGCTTTCGCGCCAGGGCAGGATGTTTGAGTGATGCTCATAAGGGCCAAGGATCACCAGCGGCCGCTGCCCCGCCGCCACCGCGCCGGACACCCCCAGCAGATGCACCAGCCGGTTCAGACCCGCCGTTGCGCCCGATCCGGTAAACACCGTGGCAAAGCGATCATCGGCGCCGCAGATCCGCGCAATCGTCTGCCGTGCCGCGCCACGCAGCCGGGTCATGAAGCTGCCGCAATAAGACGCCTCGGTGTGACTGTTGGCATAGAACGGCAGCACCTCCGTCAGAACGAAGTCCTCAACCTGCCGCAGGGCGCGGCCAGAGGCGACATAATCGGCGTAGATCATCTTGACCGGCCCATTTGGCCCCGGCAGCTCGGCCCCCTCACCAATGACACCCGCACGCAGGCGCTCCAGACAATCCGCCCCGGCAAGTGATGCGCGAAAGCGATCAAGAAGGTTGGCAGGGGCGATATCTGTGGTCATTTGATCGGTCCTCTTGGAGTTATGCAGAGATACTACCAAGAAGATATGAAGAAACATCACTCATATACTGCGTGAGCCCATCATTCTTTTCACAGAATGATCTCAAAACCTGCCAGTCCGCCGATCAAAACCTGCACAATCCGGCTACGGCCCACCAACGTGATCGCCAAACGCCCGAGTCGCCCGCGATCTCACCCGGTTCCAGAGCCCGAAGCAGGCAGAACCTGCGCCAGCGCAATCTTCAGCTTGTCAGTGATCTCGCCGATCTGATCCTGCGTCAGGATGAAGGGCGGCGCGAGCAGGATATGATCGCCGTTGCGCCCATCCCGCGTGCCCGCCATCGGATAGCAGATCAGCCCGGCCTCGAACGCGGCCTTCTTCAGCTTGCCCGCAATACCTAGGCCGGGATCAAAGGGCGTCTTGCTCTCCCGGTCGGCCACCAGCTCGATCCCGCGGAACAACCCGCGCCCGCGCAGATCGCCAACATGAGGATGCTGGCCAAAGGCCTCGACCAATGCGCCATGCAATGTCTCGCCCATCTCGGCGCTGCGCTGCACCAGCCCGCGATCCAGGAGCGCCCGCACCACCGCCAGCCCCGCCGCCGTTGCCACCGGGTGCCCGATATAGGTGTGGCCATGCTGGAAAAACCCGCTGCCGCCTTCAATGGCGTCATAGATCCGGCGGCTGCACAGCATCGCGCCAATCGGCTGATAGCCAGCGCCCAGACCCTTGGCGATACAGAGGATATCGGGCGCAACACCATCCGCCTCGCAGGCAAACAGATGCCCGGTGCGCCCCATGCCGCACATCACCTCATCCAGAATGAGCAACACGCCATATTGGTCGCAGATTTCGCGGATACGCTTGAAATAGCCCTCAACCGCAGGCACCGCGCCGGATGTCGCCCCCACCACGGGCTCCGCCATGAAGGCCATGACCGTCTCAGGCCCAAGCCGCAGGATCTCCGCCTCCAGCTCATTGGCGACACGCTGGCCATAGTCATAGCGGCTCTCGCCGTCGCCCCGGTCAACATATTCATAGCAGGGCGCGATATGCGAAATATCAATCAGCAGCGGCGCAAACTGCTGGCGTCGCCATTCATTGCCGCCCGCCGCCAGCGCCCCCAGCGTGTTGCCGTGATAGCTCTGCCTGCGCGCGATCACATGACGCCGCGCGCTGTCGCCGCGCTCCAGATGATATTGCCGCGCCAGCTTGATCGCGGCCTCGGTCGCCTCGGATCCGCCAGAGACGAAATAGACACGGTCCAGATCCCCCGGCGCCTGTGAAATCAACAGATCCGCCAGCGCCTCGGCCGGTTCCGAGGTCATGAACCCGGTATGGGCAAAGGCCAGCTGGCCCACCTGCGCCTGCACGGCTGAAATCACCTCGGCATCGGAATGCCCCAGACAGGACACCGCCGCGCCGCCGGAGCCATCGAAATAGCGTTTGCCATTGGCATCAATCAGATAACAGCCATCGCCCCCAACGGCAGTGGGCAGATTGGCCTTGGTATGGCGCGGAAAAACATGGCTCATGGCTGAGCTCCTTGATCATTGAAAACAGAGCGCGCACAAGGCAGATGCCCCGCCGCACCGGCACGTTCGACAAAAGCCGCGACAGAGGCCGCGTTGTCAGAATACTCCGAACCGTCCGCAGCCTGGGTATTGTTTTCAAACCCGATCCGCAGCCGCCCCCCGGCCTCAAGCCCCGCCAGCAGGCAATCATGTTCCCTATGGCCAAAAGCGCAGAGTCCCCAGTCCAGATCCAGATCCGCAGTTGCCGCCAGAAACGGGCGCAGCTCCGACGGATGGGCCAGACGCGGCGGCGCGTAGCGGCCCAGAACGAATATCGCTGACCGCATCGCTGCGGGAATCCGCCCCGCAGCATAGCCCGCCCGCAGCAGGGCCACACAGTTCAGGTCATAAAGGATATGCTGCACCTGTGTCCCGGCCTCGGCGCAGATCGCATAGGCCCGCGCCGCCAGATCCGCATCGCGTGCCAGCTCCCGCACCGAGATCGAGGCCGCCGCCGGACGCAGCGCCTCCAGACAGGCCAGCTGATCGGCCACGTCAAAAATCCCGGCACTCTCGGTGGTAATCTGGATCGCCATGCCCGGCGCGGCCTCGGCCACCGCCGCCATCGCCTCCCGGTAGCGCCCGGCATCCAGCGAATGCCCCCCGTCCCGGTCGCGCACATGCAGATGCAGCGCATCCGCCCCGGCGCGCTGACAGGCCGCCGCCGTCGCGGCAATCTCCGCCGTACGCAGTGGCAGCGCTGCATGATCCGCCTGCTGCCGCCGTGCCCCATTGGGGGCCACCATCAGATGATATGTCGTCAACGCGTCGCTCCGCCTGTGTCCTGCACCGATCTGGCGCAGAACAACACACGTTCTCAATCCGGCAATTCCAGAACATATGTTTTTTACAGAACTCATCCGCCAGCTCCGCGTCTGGAGCTAAATTGCGCCGACAACTGGACCTAGAGCAAAACGTAATTATAGCGTTTCGTAGTGACAGGGCGAGTCTGGCCAGCCGACCGGTGGCGGATCGCATTTTCGAACAACTTGGAAAGGGCATGTCATGGATGGCACGTTCAATGAAAACGACCTGAGCCGGGTCATCGCCGCCGACAAGGCCAACGTCTGGCATCACCTGATCCAGCACAAACCGTTTGAGGAAAACGACCCCCGCATCATCGTCGAGGGCAAGGGTATGCGGGTCTGGGACCAGAACGGCAAGGAATGGCTCGATGCCGTCTCCGGCGGTGTCTGGACCGTCAACGTCGGCTATGGCCGCGAGGAGATCGCCAAGGCGGTCTACGATCAGCTGATGAAACTCTGCTATTTTGCCCAGTCGGCAGGGTCCATCCCCGGTGCACTGTTCGCCGAGAAGCTGATCTCGAAAATGCCGGGGATGAGCCGGGTTTATTACAACAACTCCGGCTCCGAGGCGAATGAGAAAGCCTTCAAGATGGTGCGCCAGATCGCGCACAAGAAATACGGCGGCAAGAAAACCAAGATCCTCTACCGCGACCGCGACTACCACGGCTCGACCCTCGCGACGATGTCCGCAGGCGGTCAGGAAGAGCGCAATATGCAATACGGCCCCTTCGCGCCAGATTTCGTGAAGGTTCCCCACTGCATGGAATACCGCAAGCACGAGCTGGGTCTGGAGCATCTCTCCGGCAAGGAGTTCGGCATTGCCGCCGCCAACCTGATCGAAGAGGTCATCCTGCGCGAAGGCCCCGACACCGTCGGCGCGCTCTGCCTTGAACCGGTGACCGCAGGCGGCGGCGTCATTGAGGCGCCCGAAGGCTACTGGCCGCGCGTGCAGGAGATCTGCAAACAGTACGACATCCTCTTGCACATCGACGAAGTGGTCTGCGGCGTTGGCCGCACCGGCACCTGGTTCGGCTATCAGCACTACGGCATCCAGCCTGATTTCGTGACCATGGCCAAAGGTGTGGCCTCCGGCTATGCCGCGATTGCCTGCCTTGTCACCACCGAGGAGGTCTTCAACATGTTCAAGGATGACGCCAGTGATCCGATGAACTACTTCCGCGATATCTCCACCTTTGGCGGCTGCACCGCCGGCCCAGCGGCCGCGCTGGTCAATATGCAGATCATCGAAGACGAGAACCTGCTCGACAATTGCACCGCCATGGGCGCGCGGATGAAGGCCAACCTCGAGGCGTTGATGGAGAAACATCAGGTCATCGGCGATGTCCGCGGCAAGGGTCTGTTCCTCGGCGCCGAACTGGTCGCTGACCGCGAGACCAAGGAACCGGTGGACGAGAAACTGGCGCAGGCGGTTGTGGCTGAATGTGGCAATCAGAACGTCATCATCGGCGTGACCAACCGCTCCATTCCGGGCAAGAACAACACCCTGTGCTTCAGCCCCGCGCTGATCGTCACGCCGGAAGACGTGGACAAGATCACCGACGCGGTGGATGTGGCCCTGACCAAGGTGTTTGGCTGATCACCCCCCCAGCAGGCCTGATAAGTCAGGCCTGACAGACCGGTCCAATCTGGCCTGATCGAAAAATCCAAAGGTGGCCCTTACCACAGGGCCACCTTTTCTGCATCTCTGGGTCGGATGTTTCAGATCAAAGGTGCGCAACCATGTGGGCGTCTCCCCTGCCGCTGACGGGCAAGACCGTCAGCCTCACCCCGCTTCTGCCCGATCACGCCAGCGATCTGGCCGAAGCCGCCGCCGAGGGTGACCTGCACCGGCTGTGGTACACGACAGTGCCCGCACCGCAGGATATCGGGGCCGAAATCAGCCGTCGTCTTGCCCTGCAACAGAGCGGCAAAATGGCCCCCTTCGCCGTGCTGGATCAGACAGGTCGCGCGGTCGGCATGACCACCTATATGAACATCGACGCCGCCAACCGCAGGCTGGAAATCGGCTCCACCTGGTATCGCAGATCGGTGCAGCGCAGCGGGATCAACACCGAATGCAAACGGCTGCTGCTCACCCATGCGTTTGAAACGCTCGGGGCCATCGCAGTGGAGTTCCGCACCCATCGTCTCAACCGCCAGAGCCGGGCCGCCATCGAACGGCTCGGCGCGCAGCTCGACGGGATCCTTCGGGCGCATATGATACTGGCCAATGGCACCCTGCGCGACACCGCCGTCTATTCCATCACCGCCGCCGAATGGCCCACGATCCGCGCCCACCTGCAACATCTGTCAGACAGGTAACCCGGCCCGGTACGGCGGATCCGCTTTCTCACCATCACCATCATCACGGGCAAGATGCGGCATCACGGGCCTGACGCGGCGGCTGGGTTTTCCTCCGCAAGCGTGCAAAAAACACGTAAGTCCAGATTGCACCCCATTTATGTCCAGCCTACAGTGATTCATGGCTATCTCTGTCGACACCTTCTTTCTGAACCCCGACGCGCAAGGCACCCTGCAGGCGCAGATCCAAGAAATGATTGCCGAGGGCATTCTCTCCGGCCGCCTGCGGGTCGGGGAAAAACTGCCGTCCTCGCGCAAACTCGCCGCGCATCTGGGCATCAGCCGCATCACCGTGACGCTGGCCTACACAGAGCTGCTGGCCAATGATTACCTGATCTCCAGAGGGCGGTCGGGCTATTATGTCTCCGAGAATGCCCCGGTGCCGCCCAGCTATGCGCCCTCGCAGAAATCGGCCGATACGGTCGACTGGGCCTCCACCATCGTCGGCAACTACTGCGGCGGCGATACGCCCCGCAAACCGCAGAACTGGCGCGACTACCGCTATCCCTTCATCTACGGGCAGGCCGATGCCACGCTGTTTGACCACGCCAACTGGCGGCTCTGTGCCCTGCGCGCGCTGGGGCAAAAGGATTTTGCGGCCCTGACCAACGACTATTTCGATCAGGACGACCCGCTTCTGGTGGAATATATCGCCCGCCATACCCTGCCCCGGCGCGGCATCTCTGCCCGGCCCGAGGAGATCCTGATCACCCTTGGCGCCCAGAACGCGCTCTGGCTGGTGACCCAGCTGCTGCTGGGACCGGGCCGCAAGGCCGCGCTTGAGGATCCGACCTATTACACCTTGCGCGATCAGCTGGTCTATCGCGGCTGTCAGATCGACTGCCTGCCGGTGGATCACGACGGGCTGCCCCCGGATGCCATTCGCGATGACACCGATGTCATCTTCACCACCCCCAGCCACCAGAGCCCGACAACCGCCACCATGCCGATGGCGCGGCGCAAGCAGCTGCTGGAACGCGCCCGCGAGATCGACGCGGTGATTGTCGAAGACGATTATGAGTTTGAAATGTCCTTCCTCGGCGCGCCCTCCCCCGCGCTGAAGTCGCTCGATGCCGATGGCCGGGTGGTCTATGTCGGCAGCTTCTCCAAATCGCTCTTTCCGGGGCTGCGCCTTGGCTATCTGGTCGGCTCCGAGCCATTTATCCGTCAGGCCCGCGCGCTGCGCGCCAATGTGCTGCGCCACCCGCCCGGCCATGTGCAGCGCACCGTGGCCTATTTCCTGTCGCTCGGCCATTACGACGCCCAGATCCGCCGCATGGCCAAAGTGCTGCATGACCGCCGCTGCGTGATCGAAACGGCGGTGACCGATCACGGGCTCAGCGTCGCCGGGGTCGGCGTCTACGGCGGCTCTTCCCTCTGGATGCGGGCCGAGGATCACGTGGATACTGCGGTTGTTGCCCGATCGCTGGTTGAAAAAAGCGTCCTGATCGAACCCGGCGCGCCCTTCTTTGCCGCCGAACACCGCAAACAGAACTATTACCGGCTGGGCTATTCCTCGATCCCGTCCAGCCGGATCGAGCCGGGTCTGGCGCTGCTGGCCGATGCCCTGCGCCCCTGCCGCGCAAAGGCAGGCTAGCCCTGCAAGGCAATCCCACCCGGACCGCCCCCAAAGCGTGCCCGGTGCCTGCCTCAAGCGTGCCTGAAGCGCCATCAGGCCGCGATCAGAACGCGCTCGGGACGCGCCGTGCCTGCGCCCCGTTTGCCGCCGCAGCGCAGCATTCAGCACGCCCCGGAATACTGGTCTTAATCCAGCCCGCGAACTGGCCCTAACCGCCCCTCGCGCGGCGGAATACACCAGAGTCATCCCGGCCTCTGTGCCGGCCCTATTGGCGTCTCATCAGGAGAACACGCGATGAAAATGACCACCGAGGAAGCATTTGTAAAAACACTGCAAATGCACGGCATCCAACATGCGTTTGGCATCATCGGCTCGGCCATGATGCCGATTTCCGACATCTTCCCCGAAGCCGGCATCACTTTCTGGGACTGCGCCCATGAAGGCTCCGGCGGGATGATGGCCGATGGCTACACCCGCGCCACCGGCAAGATGTCGATGATGATCGCTCAGAACGGCCCCGGCATCACCAACTTCGTAACTGCCGTCAAAACCGCCTACTGGAACCACACGCCGCTGCTGCTGGTCACCCCGCAGGCCGCGAACAAGACCATCGGTCAGGGCGGTTTCCAGGAAATGGAACAAATGCGCATGTTCGCCGACTGCGTGGCCTATCAGGAAGAGGTCCGCGACCCCTCCCGCGTGGCCGAAGTGCTGAACCGTGTGATCATGAACGCCAAACGCGCCTCAGCACCTGCGCAGCTGAACATCCCGCGCGACATGTGGACCCAGGTCATCGACATCGAACTGCCCGCCATCGTCGAATTCGAACGCCCCTCCGGTGGCGAAACCGCTGTCAGCGATGCGGCCAAACTGCTCTCCGAAGCCAAGAACCCGGTGATCCTGAACGGTGCCGGTGTTGTCCTGTCCAAGGGCGGCATCGCCGCGTCGAAAGCACTGGCCGAGCGTCTGGATGCTCCGGTCTGCGTGGGCTACCAGCACAACGATGCCTTCCCCGGCAACCACCCGCTGTTTGCAGGTCCGCTGGGCTACAACGGGTCCAAGGCCGGCATGGAGCTGATCAAGGACGCCGACGTCGTCCTCTGCCTCGGCACCCGTCTGAACCCGTTCTCCACCCTGCCGGGGTACGGCATGGAATACTGGCCGGCCAATGCCAAGATCATTCAGGTCGATATCAATCCCGACCGCATCGGCCTGACCAAGAAAGTCTCCGTCGGCATCATCGGCGATGCCGCCAAAGTGGCCAATGGCATTCTGGCGCAGCTGAGCGACACCGCCGGTGACGCGGGCCGCGACGAACGCAGGAACCGCATTGCGGAAACCAAATCCCGCTGGGCCCAGCAGCTGACTGAAATGACCCACGAGGACGACGATCCGGGCACCACCTGGAACCAGCGCGCCCGCGACGACAAACCCGACTGGATGAGCCCGCGCATGGCATGGCGCGCCATCCAGCAGGCCCTCCCCCGTGAGGCGATCATCTCCTCCGACATCGGCAACAACTGTGCCATCGGCAACGCCTACCCCTCCTTTGACGAAGGCCGCAAATACCTCGCCCCCGGCCTGTTCGGCCCCTGCGGCTATGGTCTGCCCGCTGTCATCGGCGCCAAGATCGGCTGCCCGGACACCCCTGTCGTCGGCTTCTCCGGCGACGGCGCATTCGGCATCGCCGTGACCGAGCTGACCGCCATCGGCCGCGAGGAATGGCCCGCCATCACCCATGTCGTGTTCCGCAACTACCAGTGGGGCGCGGAGAAACGGAACTCCACCCTGTGGTTTGACGACAACTTCGTCGGCACCGAGCTGGACGAGCAGGTCTCTTATGCAGGCATCGCCAAGGCCTGTGGTCTCAACGGCGTTGTGGCCCGCACCATGGACGAGCTGACCTCGGCACTGGCGCAGGCCATCGAGGACCAGAAAAACGGCAAGACCACCCTGATCGAAGCCATGATCAACCAGGAACTGGGGGAACCGTTCCGCCGTGACGCCATGAAGAAGCCGGTCCGCGTGGCAGGCATCGACAAGGCCGACATGCGCGAACAGCAGGTCTGACGCAAATGCCCCTGCCTTTTGATCTCTCAATGGGCGCGGGCGCCTTTCTGGCCGCCGCATTGTTTGCGGCGGCCTTTATCCGCGGTTACTCCGGCTTTGGCTTTTCCGCGATCTTCATCATCCTTGCCGCTCTCATCACCAACCCGCTGCCGCTGATCCCTGTGGTCTTTGCCTGCGAGATTGCGATGACCGTCTTTCAGGCGCGTGGCATCCGCCCCCATATCGACTGGCGCAGATCGGCGGCCCTCTTGGCAGGTGCCGCCGTTGCCACCCTGCCCGCCGTGGCCGTGATGGCGCGCCTTGGCCCGGATCAGGCCCGGCTGGTGATCTCGGTGCTGATCTTTGCGCTCAGCCTGCTCCTGCTCAGTGGCTGGAGCCTCGCGCGGCCCATCGGCACCACCGGTCATGTCGCCGTGGGCATGGCCTCCGGCATGGCCAATAGCGCAGGTGTCGGCGGTCTGCCCGCCGCCGCCTTCATGACCGCGCAGCCGATCCCGCCTGCGGTGTTTCGCGCCACGATGATCGTGTTTCTCACCGGCATCGACCTGATGGCCCTGCCGGTGATGTCCGCCCATGGGTTGACCGGGCCGGACACGCTCTGGGGGGTTCTCCTTGCCTTTCCGATCCTTGGCGCGGGCGTCTGGGTTGGTTCACGCGGCTTTGCGCTCGCCGCGCCGCATCTGTTTCGTCGCTATGTCGTCACCCTGCTGGCGGCTCTGGCCGCCCTCAATATCGCGAAGGTTGCGCTATGAGCCCCCGATCCGCCGCCGATATCCTGATCCTCAATGCAGGATCCTCCTCGATCAAATTCGCGATCTTCGACGCCGACCTCACTCAGCGGCTCGCCGGTCTGGCCGAGGGGATCGGCACGCCGCAATCGCGCCTGCGCATCGCGGGCGACAGCCGGGACAGCCAGTTCCCCACCCATGCCGAGGCGCTGGCGGCCATTCTGGCGGCGCTGCCGGACCACGGCATTGATCCCGCAGATCTGGCCGCCGTGGGCCACCGGGTGGTGCATGGCGGGCGCAAGCTGACCAAGCCGGTGCGGATCACCCCCGATATCCGGGCCGAGATCGCCGACTGCACGCCGCTTGCCCCGCTGCATAACCCCCACAGCCTTGCCGCGATCGACACCATGGCCGCCACCGCGCCCGATCTGCCGCAGTTTGCCAGCTTTGACACCTCGTTTCACGCCACCAACCCCGAGGTCGCAACGCGCTATGCGATCCCCCGCGTGGAAGAGACCAAGGGCATCCGCCGCTACGGGTTTCACGGTCTGTCCTACGCCTCGCTGGTGCGGCGCCTGCCGGAGATTTCCGGCGCCGCCCTGCCCTCGCGCCTGCTGGCCTTCCACCTTGGCAACGGCGCCTCGCTTTGTGCGATCCGCAATGGCCAGTCCGTTGCTACCACCATGGGCTACTCGCCCCTGGATGGCCTCACCATGGGCACGCGGTCAGGCGGGATCGACGCCAATGCGGTACTGCGCCTGGTCGAGGACAACGGCCTCGACCGCACCAAAGCGATCCTCAACAACGAAAGTGGCCTTCTCGGCCTGTCAGGTGGCAAATCCGACATGCGCAACCTGATGCTCGACCCCAGTGCTGACAGCGCCTTTGCCATCGAACATTTCTGCTATTGGAGCCTGCGTCATGCGGGCAGTCTGATTGCCGCAATGGAGGGGCTTGATGCCATCGCCTTCACCGGCGGCATCGGCGAAAACGCGGTGGGTGTGCGCGCCCGCATCCTGCGCGGTCTGGAATGGATCGGCGCGCGGATGGATGTGGATGCCAACCACGCCCGCAAATCGCGCCTACATGCGGCCAGCTCCAAGGTGGCGATCTGGGTGGTCGAGGCCGAGGAAGAGCGCCAGATCGCCATGGATGCCCAGACCCTGATGGGGACGCCATGATCGCCGCCCCCGCCCTCCTGCCATCTCACGCGCCGGATCAGATCTGCGCCACCGTCAGAACGGTCGCCGCCACGATATCCTCGACCGAGGCGCCCCGGCTCAGATCGCAGACCGGCTTGGCAAAGCCCTGCAAGAACGGCCCCAGCGCCTGCGCGCCGCCCAATTCCTGGCAGAGTTTGTATCCGATATTGCCCGCATCCAGCGTCGGGAAGATCAGCACATTGGCCTTAACCGGGGCGATGCCCTTCTTCTCGGCAATCGCAGGATTGAGCGCCGCATCCGCCTGCACCGGACCTGCAAATCCGCTGGCCTCTGCCGCCGCGCGCACCAGCGCCACACTGTCGCCATCGCCCGAAGTGCCGGTGGAAAACGACAGCATCGCAACCCGCGCAGCCCCCAAGAGCGCCTCGGCAGAGCGCGCAGAAGCCCGTGCAATATCAGCCAGTTGCGCGGCATCCGGCGCCACGTTGACGGCACAGTCGGCAAACACCAATTCGCGCCCATCGGGAAAGATCATCAGGAAAAACGACGAGGCGGTGCTGACCCCTGCATCCAGCCCGATGCCGATACTCGCCGCTTCGATCACCCGACGCGTGGGCACATCCGCACCCGCCACCATCGCATCCGCTTCGCCCGCAGAAACCATCGCGGCCGCACGGTACAAGGGTTTTGCGAGCATCCGCTTGGCAATCCCCTCTTTCATGCCGCGCGCGGCCACCAGCACCTCCACATGCGCGTCAGACAGCGGCGCCAAAGGCACCGCCTCCACCAGCCCCGCGCGGGTCAGCTGGTCGACGGCGGCCGCCACTCTGGGATCGTCCATTTCGGGGAACACCACCCGCGCCTTGCGGTTGCGGGCCTGCGCATATGCCTTTTCAAGTACAGTCATTTTTATCTCCCTTGCGGGGAAAGGAGCCAGCAATGAGCGATGACGTCAAGATCAACCGCGGCCTCAAGGGGATCTACTTCGAACGCTCCGGGGTCTCCGACATTGATGGCGCCAAGGGCGAGCTGAGCTATCGCGGCTATTCGATTCACGATCTGGCGACGCACTCGACCTTTGAAGAAGTCTCCTACCTGCTGATCCACGGCGAGCTGCCCACTACCGAGGAACTGGCCGGTTTTGACGCCGCGCTGAAATCCGCGCGGGTGCTGCCGTCGGCGGTGCTCGATATCATCCGCGCCACCAAGGATGGCCATCCGATGGATGTGCTGCGCACTGCCGTCTCCGCCCTCGCCGCGCTCGAACCAGACAGCCAGCAGGTGGGCGAAGACGCCTTCGTCGCAAACGGCATCCGGCTGATTTCGCAGGTGCCGATCATCATCGCCGCCCATGACGCGATCCGAAATGACCGCGAGGTTGTCGCTCCCGACATGGATCTCAGCCATGCCGGCAACTGGCTGTGGATGCTGAAGGGTGAAAAACCCACAGCCGAGGCCACCCGGCTGGCGGATGTGGATTTCATCCTGCACGCCGAACATGGCGCCAACGCCTCCAGCTTTGCCGCGCGCGTCACCATCGGGACCGAAACCAATCTGCACGGCGGCATTGTCACCGCGCTCTCCACCCTTGCAGGTCCGGCCCATGGCGGCGCTGCCGAAGACGTGATGAAGATGGTGCATGAGATCGGCACCCCCGACAAAGCCGCCGCCTATGTGAAGGCCAAACGCGCCGCCAAGGAGGCCGTCACCGGATTTGGCCACCGCGTCTACCGCAAGGAAGACCCGCGCGCGCGGCATATGCGCGACGGCGTGCGCCAGCTGGGTGCGGAAATGGGCGCGCCGGAATGGTACGAAATCCTGCAAGCCGTGGTCGAGGCGATGCAACCCTACGCCCGCCATGGTCTCAACGTGAATGTCGATTTCTACTCCGGCGTGATCTACCAATTGCATGGCATCGCGATGGATCTCTACGTGCCGATCTTTGCCATCGGGCGGATGCCCGGCTGGATCATCCAGTGCATCGAACAGCAGCGCGGCAATATCCTGATCCGCCCGCTGACCCTTTACAACGGGCCGGAACCCCGCGCCTATATTCCGATAAATACGCGCTGATCCCACGCACTCCGCGCCATATCACATAACGCCGCCCGGCCCATGCAGGCCCGGCGCATCATCAAACAGGGACACCATGGCACATACCCAGCCCCAGCTAGACACCTCGCCGCCCGTGTCGGACGAGATCCGCCAGACCACCTGCTACATGTGCGCCTGCCGCTGCGGCATCAACGTCCACATGAAAACGGATGAGGATGGCCAGAAGAAAGTCGCCTATATCGAAGGCAACCGCGATCACCCGGTGAACAAGGGCGTGCTCTGCGCCAAAGGCTCCGCCGGCATCATGCAGCACAACGCGCCCTCGCGTCTGCGTGCGCCGATGAAACGCGTCGGCCCGCGCGGCTCCGGCAAGTTCGAGGAAATCTCCTGGGACGAGGCGCTGGACATCGCTGCGGGCTGGCTGGAACCGATCCGCGAGGATAACCCCGAAAAGCTCGCGTTTTTCACCGGCCGCGACCAGTCCCAGAGCTTCACCAGCTTTTGGGCGCAGAACTTCGGCACCTGCAACTATGCAGCCCATGGCGGTTTCTGCTCGGTCAATATGGCCACCGCCGGCATCTACACCATGGGCGGCGCGTTCTGGGAATTCGGCCAGCCCGACTGGGACCATACCAAGCTGTTCCTGCTGTTCGGCGTCGCCGAGGATCACGACAGCAACCCCATCAAGATGGGCATCGGCAAGATCAAAGCGCGTGGCGCGCGGGTCATCGGGGTAAACCCGATCCGCTCAGGCTATAACGCGGTGGCGGATGATTGGGTCGGCATCACGCCGGGCACCGACGGGCTGTTCATCCTGTCGCTGGTGCATGTGCTGATGAAGGCCGGCAAGATCGACCTCGACTACCTCGGCCAGTTCACCAATGCGCCGGTGCTGGTCAATCAGGATCCCGCCAGCCCCGACTATGGCTTGTTCCTGCGCGACGATCATGGCGCGCCGCTGGTGATCAATCGCACCACCGGCAAGCTGGCGCCCTTTGACATGCGCGGCGTGCGCCCCGATCTGGGCGGCTCGTTCGAACTCGATGGCATCACCCATGTGTCGGTGTTCCAGCTGATGGCCCAGCGCTATCTCAGCGACGATTACGCCCCCGAAGCGGTGGCTGATCGCTGCGGCATCCCCGCCAAACGCATCCGTGCCATCGCCGCCGAACTGGCCCGCGTCGCCTTTGACGAGGCGTTTGAGCTGGATCAGGAATGGACCGATTTCCGCGGCGAAACCCATAAAACCATGAAGGGCCGCCCGGTTGCCATGCACTCCATGCGCGGTGTCTCGGCCCATGCCAACGGGTTCCAGACCTGCCGCGCCCTGCATGTGTTGCAGATCCTTCTGGGCACGGTCGAGGCCCCCGGCGGCTTCCGTTTCAAACCACCCTACCCCAAACCGGTAGAGGCGCATCCCGCCCCCCATTGCCGCGTCACCCCGAACAAACCGCTGGATGGCCCGCATCTGGGCTTTGTCCATGGGCCGGAACATCTGGCGCTGAAAACCGACGGCAGCCCGGCGCGCATCGACAAGGCCTTTACCTGGGAAAACCCGATGTCCAGCCACGGGCTGATGCATATGGTGATTTCCAACGCCCATGCCGGCGATCCCTACAAGATCGACACGCTGTTCATGTATATGGCGAATATGTCGTGGAACTCCTCGATGAACACGCGCGGCGTGATGGAGATGCTGACCGATACCGACGACAACGGCGACTATGTGATCCCCCGGATCATCTATTCGGACGCCTACTCCTCGGAGATGGTGGCCTATGCCGATCTGATCCTGCCCGACACCACCTATCTGGAGCGCCACGACTGTATTTCCCTGCTGGACCGCCCGATCTGCGAAGCCGATGGCGCAGCGGATGCGATCCGCTGGCCTGTGGTCGAACCCGACCGCGATGTGCGGGGTTTCCAGACCGTGCTGGTGCAGCTTGCCAACAAGATGAAGCTGCCCGGCTTCACCCATGAGGATGGCACCGCCAAATGGCAGGACTATGCCGATTATATCGTGAACCACGAACGCAAACCCGGCATCGGTCCGCTGGCTGGCTTTCGCGGTGAAAATGGCGACAAGGTTGGCCGGGGCGAGGTGAACCCCGAACAGCTGAACAAATACATCGAAAACGGCGGCTTCTTTGTCGAACATATCCCGGCAGAGGCCAGCTATTTCAAACCCTGGAACATGGCCTATCAGGACTGGGCGGTGAACCTCGGTCTGTTCGACAGCCCGCAGCCCTATCTGTTCCAGCTCTATGTCGAACCGCTGCGCAAATTCCAGCTGGCCGCCGAAGGCCACGGCGACCGTCAGCCGCCCGACCATCTGCGCGACCGCATTCGCCAGACCATGGACCCGCTGCCGATCTGGTACGAGACCGATCAGCAGGGCAACGAAGGCTTCACCGTCAACGCCCTGACCCAGCGCCCGATGGCGATGTATCACTCCTGGGGCACGCAGAACGCCTGGCTGCGCCAGATCCACGGGCGCAACCCGCTTTATGTGCCGACCAAACTGATGCGGCAAAACAATCTCAGCGATGGCGACTGGGCCAAGGTCACCTCCCCCCATGGCGAAATCACCGTTCCGGTGATGGAGATGGCCGCGCTCAATGAAAACACCGTCTGGACCTGGAACGCCATCGGCAAGCGCAAGGGTGCCTGGGCGCTGGAGGAAAACGCCCCCGAAGCCACCAAGGGCTTCCTGCTGAACCATCTGATCCACGAGCTGCTGCCGCCCAAGGGCGACGGCCTCCGCTGGGCCAACTCCGACCCGATCACCGGTCAGGCCGCATGGTTCGACCTCAAGGTGAAGATCGAGAAAGCCGCCGCGCCGGAAGATCTGAGCGAAAGCCAACCCGCCATCCCGGCGCAGGCCTCACCGGTGGGCACCGGCCCCAAAGACCTCACATGGAAGGTGGGCAAATGATCGACCCAATTTTCTTCGAGGAAAATTGCCAAGAAAATACCCGTCTTCTTGGTTCCGCAACTTGTACTGAGGGTATGCAATGACCGAGCTTCCCACCAGGACCGACCGCAAGATGGGTCTGGTCATTGACCTTGATACCTGCGTCGGCTGCCATGCCTGTGTGATCTCCTGCAAGGGCTGGAACACCGAAAACTATGGCGCGCCGCTCAGCGATCAGAACGCCTATGGCGCTGATCCCTCCGGCACCTTCCTTAACCGTGTGCATTCCTATGAGGTGCAGCCCTCCCCCTGTGCCAGCCAGCCCAACCCAGCAGCCCAACTGGTGCATTTCCCGAAATCCTGCCTGCACTGTGAAGACGCCCCCTGCGTCACCGTCTGCCCCACCGGCGCCAGCTACAAGCGGGTGGAAGACGGTATCGTGCTGGTGAACGAGGACAATTGCATCGGCTGTGGCCTATGTGCCTGGTCCTGCCCCTATGGCGCGCGGGAGCTGGATCTGGCCGAAGGGGTGATGAAGAAATGCACCCTCTGCGTCGACCGGATCTACAATGAGAACCTGCCGGAGGTGGACCGTGTGCCGTCTTGCGTGCGGACCTGCCCCGCAGGCGCGCGCCATTTTGGCGATCTGGGGGATCCCGACAGCGATGTCTCCAAACTGGTGGCCGCACGCGGCGGCATGGATCTGATGCCGGAAATGGGCACCAAACCGGTGAACAAATACCTGCCGCCCCGCCCCAAGGACCAGATCGAGGACCAGATCGACATCCTCGCCCCGCTGCTGGCCCCCGTCGCCGAAGATCCCAAAGGCTTCCTTGGCTGGCTGGACAAGGCGCTTGATAAGCTTCCGGGACAGACCACAGGGGGGGCGAGCTGATGCATCCGGCACCATCCGTTATCATCTTCACCACTCTCTCCGGTCTGGGCTTTGGGCTTCTAACCTTCCTTGGCCTCGGCAAGCCCGAGGTCACCGGCTGGGTTGCCTGTGTGTTCTATGCCATCGCCTTTGGCTTTGCGGTGGGCGGGCTACTGGCTTCGACGTTTCACCTCGGCCGACCGGAACGGGCCTGGCGCGCCTTCACCCAGTGGAAAACCAGCTGGCTCAGCCGTGAGGGCATCTGCGCGGTTGCAGCCCTCATCGTGATGGGGCTTTTTGCCTTTGGCGCGGTGTTTCTGGACACCCATTGGTGGGCGCTTGGCTGGCTCGGTGCGGCGCTGTCGCTGGCAACGGTCTTTACCACCTCGATGATCTACACCCAGCTGAAGACCATCCCGCGCTGGAACATGTCCCTGACGCCGGTGATGTTCCTGTCCTTCAGCCTTGCGGGCGGATCGCTGCTGGCGGGGGCCGAGGCGCTGGCGCCCTGGCTTCTGGCCATCGCAGGCTCGGTGCAGCTGGCCTATTGGGCCAAGGGCGATCAGGCCTTTGCCACCTCTGGCACCAATATGGGCACCGCCACCGGCCTTGGCGATCGCGGCACCGTCCGCGCGTTTGAGCCGCCCCATACCGGCTCCAATTATCTGCTGCGCGAATTCGTGCATGTGGTCGGGCGCAAACACGCGCAGAAACTGCGGGTCATTGCCTTTGCCCTTGGCTTTGCGCTGCCCTTGATCTGCCTGATCCTGCCAGTTGAGGGGCTGATGCTCAAACACCTGCTCGCAGGCGTCGCCGTGCTGCTGCATATCGCCGGTATTGCCGTGTCGCGCTGGCTGTTCTTTGCCCAGGCCGAACATGTGGTCGGGCTTTATTACGGCAAACGCTGATCACCACCAAAGACCACAATCAGGGCGCCCCAGAGGCGCCCTTTTTTCGTTGAATGCGCATCCTTTTTCAAAAAATCGCGCCGGTCATGTCACAAACCCGCCCGCTGCCTCGTCCTGTTTCTGAACCCATCAGAAAGGACCAAACCCATGACCCAACGTCTCGATTATTTCTCCGTCGCCGGTGATCTCTTCAAACCGATGCTGGAGCAGGAGAAACTGTTCAAGAACAGCACATTGGAATACAGCGTTGTGGAGCTGGTGAAGCTGCGCGCCTCGCAGATCAACGGCTGCGCCTTCTGCATCCACATGCACACCCATGAGATGCGCGCCCACGGCGAGAGCGAGGATCGGATGCATCTGCTGAACGCCTGGCGTGAATCGCCGCTCTACACGCCCCGCGAACGCGCCGCCCTGGCGTGGTGCGAGGCACTGACGCGGGTGGAGGCCACCGCCGCACCGGACGCCGATTATGACGGCATGGCAGACCTGTTTGAGCCACGCGAACAGGTGCTGCTGACGCTGCTGATTGGCGCCATCAACAGCTGGAACCGCATTGCAATCGGCTTTCGCAGCGCCCACCCTGTGAGCGAGGACCAGACCACAGGGGCCAACGCCGCGTGACAGCACAGATGAAAGACACAGGAACCGATGCGTTCCTGACCGCGCGGCCGCGATTGTTTGCGGCCGCCTACAGGATGCTCGGCAGTGTGACGGACGCCGAGGACGTCTTGCAGGATGCCTATCTGCGCTGGCAATCCGCACCCCAGGGCGAGATTCTGGATACCACCGGCTATCTGATGCGGATCACCACGCGGCTGTGCCTTGATCAGCTGAAATCGGCCCGCAAACGGCGCGAGACCTACCCCGGTGAATGGCTGCCGGAACCGGTGCTCACCGATGACGCCACAGAGCAGCTGGACCATGACGTCTCGGTTGCGCTGCTCCTGGCGCTGGACGCGCTGTCGCCGCTCGAACGCGCGGCCTTTTTGCTGCATGATATCTTCGACAGCTCTTACGGGGATGTGGCCGCCGCCCTGAACCGCTCGCCCGAGGCCTGCCGCCAGCTCGCCACCCGCGCCCGCCGCAAGGTGCAGGCGCTGCGCCCCCAGCGCCCCGGCAACCCGGATGAGGGGCGCGCGCTGACCGAGGCGTTCTTTCGCGCCTCCAAGACCGGTGACACCGCCGCCCTGACCCGGCTGCTGACCGAAGATGTGCAGCTGATTTCTGATGGCGGTGGCAAGGCGACTGCGGCGCTCAACCCGATCTACGGGCGCGACAAGGTGCTGCGGCTGCTGGCGGGGCTTGCCCGCAAGAGCAATCAGACAGCCCCCGAACAATGGCGGTTGTGCCAGCTGAACGGGTTGCCTGCGATGCTGACCCGGGCCGAGGACGGCATCCTGCAAGCCACCTCTCTGGATATTCGCGACGGCCGGATTGCCCGCATCTATGTCACCCGCAACCCGGACAAGACCCGGCATCTGGCGGCGGCTCTGCCGTGATGGGCAGCCCCCCGTTGCCCGGCGGCGCGCGCAGCGTTTACGGGGCCTGCACGCCGATTGGCTAAGCTGCTGGGGATCGCGATCTGCTCCGGGATTTACGACCCCGGACACCATGGAAACCGACCCTGTTGGCAGTGATGCCGCCGGGGTCCGTGCAAAACAGTTTAGCACCGGGGCAGTGACGCGCCCCGCAGCTTCCAGCCTTTCCCGGGATCCTTCCTCGGGGCGGCGCCGCCTTTTTATTCTCGACGGATCTGGCGCTGGGGATGTGACCCTGAACCGCCAGTTAGAGACAGAAGACAGCCCAAACGAAACAGACCGGAACGCAGCAGCGTCCCGGTCCGAAAAACCATGTCTATGGTCGGTGTTCTGCGCTTACAGCAGGCCCGCGTGTACCATCGCGGCATCAATCGCGGCCTTGGTGCTGTCGGTCAGACCGGTCAGCGGCAGGCGGATCTCCTCGCTGCACAGACCCAGTTTCGACAGGCCGTATTTCGCCCCAACCAAACCCGGCTCAATGAAAATCGCCTCATGCAGCGGCATCAGTTTGTCCTGATACTCCAGCGCCAATGCGTAATCACCCGCCAGCGTCGCCGCCTGGAATTCCGCGCAGAGCTTCGGCGCCACATTGGCCGTCACCGAGATGCAGCCGACGCCGCCATGGGCGTTGAACCCCAGCGCCGAGGCATCCTCGCCGGACAGCTGCACAAAATCCGCACCACAGGAGGCGCGCTGCTGCGACACACGGGCGATATCGCCGGTTGCATCCTTCACGCCGATGATGCGCTCCAGCTTGGCCAGTTCCCCCATGGTGGCGGGGGTCATATCGACAACCGAGCGACCGGGGATATTGTAGATCACGATCGGAATATCGGCGCAGTCATGCAGCTCGGTGAAATGCGCAATCAACCCGAGCTGAGTCGGCCTGTTGTAGTACGGCGTCACCACCAGCGCGGCATCGGCACCAACCTCGGCTGCAAACTGCACAAACCGCTTGCCCTCAACCGTGTTGTTGGAGCCCGCACCGGCAATCACCGGCACCCGGCCAGCGGCGGTTTTCACCACCTCGGCAATCACGGTTTCATGCTCTTCATGGGTCAGCGTCGGGCTTTCACCGGTGGTCCCGACCGGGACCAGCGCCGTGGAACCCTGGTCAATGTGCCATTCGACCAAGCGTTTGAGCGTATCCAGATCCAGCTCGCCGTTGGAAAACGGGGTGACGAGGGCTGGCATAGAGCCTTTGAACATGGGCACGCTCCCTTTGCTGTTCGTGCAGGCGCGATTGCGCCGCCTTGGGTGATGGACATGCCGGGGATTTGAGTTGATACCGGCAGGTCACGGATTATCGTCATTGGCTCTATCCCCGGAACGTTGGAAAATGCAAGAGATGACACGCATTCTGGCCCTCATTGCCCTCATTTCCGCCAGCCTGAGCGGCCAACCTGCCATGGCGGCCGACCTTGGTCGCGCGCTGGAGCTGATGCGCTCGGAAAAATGGAGCGAGGCGGGGCGCAGTGCCGGGCGCGAAACCACCGTGGCCCGCGACGTCATCGAATGGCACCGCCTGCGGGAGGGCATGGGGTCGGTCTCTGATGTTGTGGCCTTTCTGGCGCGGCGTGCCGACTGGCCGGGGCTGGACCTTCTGCGGCGCAAGCACGAGCCGCAGATCGCCGAAGCCAGCCGCGACACCATTCTGGCCTTTTACCGCGACCATCGCCCGCAAACCGCCGAGGGCGCGCTGAGCTATGGGCGTGCGCTGATCGGGGCCGGGCAAAAGGGCGAAGGCGAGGCCGAGCTGGTGCTGGCCTGGCGTACAATGCCGATGGGGTCGGTGATCCAGGACAACTATCTGAAAGACCACGCCAAGCTGCTCTCAGCGCATCACGCGGCCCGGCTCGACCAGATGTTGTGGGACAATCACAAGGTCAGCGCGCGGCAGATGCTGTCCCTGGTCAGCGCCGATCAGCGCAGGCTGGCGGAGGCGCGCCTCGCCCTGCAAGACGCCGAGCCGGGCGTTGACGGCAAAATCGCCGCCGTCCCCGACGCGCTGAAGGATGACGCGGGTCTCGCCTATGACCGCTTTGCCTGGCGCGACCGCAAGCGGCGGCAGGAGGATGCCATCAGCCTGATGATGGACCGCAGCACCTCGGCCAAGAAACTGGGACAGCCCGAAAAATGGCTGCGCCGCCGCCGGGATCTGGCGCGGCAGGACATGCGCGACGGCAACCACGAACGCGCCTATCAGCTGGCCGCCCATCACTTTGCCACGGCGGATGCAGGCTATGGCTATTCCGACTGCGAATGGCTGGCCGGCTATATCGCCCTGCGCAAGCTCAACGACCCCGAGCTGGCCGCCTATCACTTCGAACGCTTCCTCGCTTCGGTCGAAAGCCCGATCTCCATCGGACGCGGCGGCTATTGGCTGGGTCAGGCCTATGGTGCCCACGGCGATATCGAAAAAGCCCATGCCGCCTATGCCAAGGCGGCAGATTATCAGACGTCTTTCTACGGGTTGCTGGCGGCAGAGGTTCTGGGCCGCCCCTTTGATCCCGATCTGATCACCCCGCCGCAGCTGCCCGACTGGCGCGCGGCCAGCTTTTTGAACTCCACCGTCGCAGAGGCCGGCCTGCTGCTGTTGCAGGCTGGCGATCTGGCCCTGGCGGAACGCTTCCTCACCCATCTGGTTGAGGGGCTGGGCCCGGTCGAGGCGCGGCAGCTGGGCGAGATGGCGGTGGCCATGAACGAACCGCATCTGGCAGTGATGATCGCCAAACGCGCCGCGCAGACCGGCGAAGAGCTGGAAGCGGCCTATTTTCCGCTGCATCCCGTGGCCGAGAAAGATCTGCCAATGGCGCGGGAGATGACCCTTGCCATTGCCCGCCGCGAGAGCGAATTCGACCCCATCGTGATCAGCCATGCCGGCGCGCGCGGATTGATGCAGGTGATGCCCGCCACCGCCAAGCTGGTGGCCTCGAACATGGGTCTTCTGGCCGATCACACCACCGGGCGGCTGATCTCCGACTGGTCCTATAACGCGCTTCTGGGGAGCAATTACCTGGCCGATCTGGCGGGCGAGTTCAAAGGCAATGTAGTGATGATGGCGGCAGGTTATAACGCAGGCCCCCATCGCCCAAAGGCCTGGATGGAACGCTACGGCGATCCGCGCGATGGCACGCCGGGGATTGTCGACTGGATCGAACACATCCCCTTCAACGAGACCCGCAACTACGTGATGCGCGTCACCGAGAGCCTGCCGATCTATCGCGCGCGCCTTGGCAAACCGCCGCTGCCGGTGCCGTTTTCCAAGGAACTGGCCGGATCAACTCTTGACGCGTTCGCGCCATAGGGTGAACAGGCCGGCCGCCACGATAATGGACGCACCGATGGCGACATTGGTGCGGATCACCTCGCCAAAGACAACCACCCCAAGTGCCGCGGCCCAGATCAGGTGGAAATAGGCAAAGGGCTGCACCGCGCTGGCCTCGGCCATCTCATAGCATTTGATCAGCAGCCAATGCCCGGTCACACCCGTGAGGCACAGGACGGCCATCCACATCCAGTCGCCCTGGCTCATCGGCTCCCAGTACCAGATGCCGACAAGGGTCATCGCCACCATGCCCGCAACCCCGGTCCAGAAGAAACTGGTCGCCGTGCTGTCGCGCCGCGCTGCATAGCGGGTGATCAGACCATAAAGCGCAAACATCAGCGCCGAAACAAACGGGATGATCGCCAGCGGATCAAAGACACCGACGCCCGGTTGCAGGATGATCAGCACGCCAATCAGCCCCACCGAGATCGCCGCCCAGCGCCGCCAGCCGACCTTCTCGCCCAGCACCGGCCCGCTCAGGGCCGCCACCAGCAGCGGATAGCAGATAAACACCGCCACGCTTTCGACCAGCCCAAGCACGGTAAAGGCATAGACAGCCACGCAGATTTCCGCCACCAGCAGCACACCGCGAAAGACCTGCAACCCCAGCTGATCGGTGCGGGCCGTGGCGCGAATACCTCCCGGTGCGCGCGCCGCAAGTGCAATCACAAACAGCGCAAAGAACCAGTAACGCACCATGATCACCATGAAGGTGTTGTACTGCCCCGCCAGATGCCGCGAGATGCCATCCTGCAAGGCAAACACAATGGTTGCCGCAATCATCAGAAGCACGCCGGCGGTGACGTTGTTCTGCTGGATAATCCGGGGCGGATGAGGCTCCAGCATCTTGGCGTCGGGGCGCATGGTCATCGCAATATTGCCTTTGTCATATGCCGCTTGCGCCCGAAACCGGGCGTGCGTGTTACGTCAAATCCGGCAGCCTCCAGCCCGCGGCGGACAAATCCCGCCGCCGTGTAGGTCGCCGCCGTGCCGCCTGCCGCCGTGTGACGGGCAACCTCTTCCAGCAGGTCGTCCTGCCACAGCTCCGGGTTCTTTGCCGGGGAGAACCCGTCCAAGAACCAGGCATCCGCCTTGCCTGTCCACTCCGGCAGCGACACGCGGGCGTCGCCGGTGAGGACAGTGACACGCAGGTTGCCGAGATCGCAGACGCCCGCCCCGCCCCAGACCGCCAGAAACCGTTCGGCCCAGGGCGCCACCTCGGGAAAGGCCTGAAGCGCACGGGCCATATCATCCGTGGCCATGGGGAAGGCCTCGAAACTGGTGAAATGCAGCACCGCTGCGGTGTCATGTTCAGCCTGCGCCGTCTCCCAGGCCCGCCAGGCGGCCAGCAGGTTCAGACCGGTGCCAAAGCCGAGTTCGGCAATATGGAAATCCGCACCCGCCTCCGCCGCAGCGGCAAAGCGATCAGAAAGATCATTGCCGCCCAGAAACACATGCTCCGTCTCGGCCAGCCCATCATGGATGGAGAAATAGGGATCGTCGAACTGATCCGACACCGGAAGGCTGCCATCCCGCCAGCTGAGCCGGGCCTGCTGGTCTGCCATGCTATAATCCCCTAAGTGATGTGGTGAACGACGCGACACTGGCGAAAGGGTGCAGAAATGGCAATGGCGGATATCACCATACGCGGGGCCGGGATCTTTGGCCTGTCGATTGCCTGGGCCTGCGCACGGCGCGGCGCCAAGGTCCAGATCATTGATCCCTTTGGCGCCGGGTCAGGCTCCAGCGGCGGTCTGGTCGGCGCGCTGGCGCCGCATGTGCCGGAGAACTGGAACCCAAAGAAACAATATCAGCTGGAAAGCCTGCTGATGGCCGACGCCTTCTGGGCCGAGGTTGAGGCAACCGGCGGGGTGTCTCCCGGCTATGGGCGCACCGGGCGGCTGCAACCGATCAATGATCAGCGGACATTGGATCTGGCCCATGACCGCGCAGAAAGCGCCCGATCGCTGTGGCGGGGACTGGCGGACTGGTCCGTCATCGCCGCCGCCGACGCAGGGCCATGGGTGCCGCCCAGCGCCAGCGGATATGTCATCCACGATACGCTGAGCGCCCGGATGCACCCGCGCCGCGCCTGTGCCGCGCTGGTGGCAGGGTTGTCCGTCATGGGGATCGAGGTGCAGGCAGAGGGCGCCGATCAGGGACAGGTGATCCATGCCAAGGGCTATGCAGGACTGCTGGAGCTGAACGACAGGCTGGCAGGCCCCGGCGGCCCGGCCGAGGGCAAGACGCTGGGCAATGGGGTCAAGGGTCAGGCGGCGCTGCTGCGCTTTGCCGAGGGGGATGTGCCGCAGCTATATGCCGACGGGCTGCACATCATTCCCCATGCCGATGGCACCCTCGCGATTGGCTCCACCAGTGAACGTGAGTTTGAGGATCCCAGCAGCACCGATGCGCAGCTGGACGATGTGATCGCGCGCGCCTGCGCCGCCTTGCCGGTGCTGCATGGTGCCGAGGTGATCGAACGCTGGGCCGGGGTGCGGCCCCGCGCCCGCTCACGCGCGCCGATGCTGGGCGGCTGGCCCGGCAGGAATGGTCATTTCATTGCCAATGGCGGCTTCAAGATCGGCTTTGGCATGGCGCCAAAGGTGGCCGGGACAATGGCAGATCTGGTTCTGGACGGAAACGACGATATCCCGGACGGGTTCCGGGTCGAAGATAACTTCTGAATGTCAGGCGAAGGGGAAGAGCAATGATCGCCTATATCACCATCGGTGCCAATGACATGGCAAAGGCAAAGGCCTTTTACACCGCATTTCTGCCGGTGCTTGGCTATGGTCTCAGCGAGGGGCCGGAAGGGCTGAGCTTTGCCCTGCCAGTGCCGGAGGGAGAGCTGCCGACCCTGCCCGATTTCTATGTGAAGCCGCCGTTTGATGGCGCTGCCGCCTCGGCTGGGAATGGCGTGATGGTGGCGTTTCAGGCCCGCGATCAGCAGCAGGTGCGCGACCTGCAC
Source organism: Phaeobacter sp. JH20_34 (assembly GCF_048056095.1). NCBI lineage: Bacteria > Pseudomonadati > Pseudomonadota > Alphaproteobacteria > Rhodobacterales > Roseobacteraceae > Phaeobacter > Phaeobacter sp. JH20_34. Next base: position 37,239 of record NZ_JAYMWT010000016.1, read on the forward strand.
GCGGCGGCGGTTGCGGCGGGCGGATCTGATGACGGCCAGCCGGGGTTTCGCGCGGCCTATAGCGCCGGGTTTTATGTCGGCTATCTGCGCGACCCTGACGGCAATAAGATCGCGCTGTTTTCCAACTCTCCCGACGAGCCGGGCCGCGACGGGTGATCAACGCGGCAGACGCCGACACAAAGACAGCCCCGAAGCGGTGGTTGCGCTGCGAGGCTGGTTGATCTCTGGTCTGGTTGATCTCTGGTCTGGGTCCGCTCAGCGCGCGATTTCGGCCCGCAGCGCCGTCATCAGCGTTTCCAGCGTTTTGACATACATCTCGCCTTTCAGGCGGCCGCCTTCGTCGAATTCGGACTGCGATGCCGCCACATGCACCTGCGGTGCGGTCAGCACGCGGGGCTGAAACGGCACCAGGAATGTGCGCAGCAGCATCTGCGACTTCTCCCCGCCGGCGCGGCCCGCAGCGGCGGACATGACGGCCACCGGTTTGTCCTGAAACGGTTTGTTGCTGGTGCGGCTGACCCAGTCGAGAGCGTTCTTCAACACGCCAGAGGGCGCGCCGTTATATTCCGGGGTGGAGATGATCACCGCATCCGCCGCCTCGATCTGATCCGCAAGTGTCTGAACCGCTGCGGGAATGCCATTGGCCTGTTCGTCGTCACCGTCATAAAGCGGCAGATTGAGATCGGCCTCGCTCACCTCGGCGGGACCGAACAGGCGCAGGGCCTCGGCCAGCAGTTTACGGTTGGTGGCGCCCGCACGCAGCGAACCGGAGATGGTCAGGATTTTGGGGTCGGACATGGTGTGATGCCTCTTTCGGTTTTGAATTTCTGTCTCGGACAAACCTATGCCGTCAGGCCGGTGAGAAAACCCCGACGCCTGCGCAGCCGATGTGCAGTCATCCACACAACGCCACGCAGTCTGGAATAGTTACATAACTGCGCAGAAAAAAGACCGCACCCTGCGGCGCGGTCTTTCTGCTCGGACGGGGCAACACCCCGGATATGGCTGCGTCAGGAGGCTCAGGCGCCCTGCGGGATCACGACGATTTCCACGCGGCGGTTGCGCGCCTTGCCATCGGGTGTGAGGTTCGACGCCACCGGCTGGCTTTCGCCGCGACCGATGATCTGCACGCGGTTGTAGGGCACGCCACCGGCCTGGATCTGATCGGCAACCGCATTGGCGCGACGCTCCGACAGGCCCTGGTTATAGGCGGCATCACCATCGCTGTCGGTATGGCCAATCACCTGAACCTGACTGTTGGGGTAGCGCACCAGGCTGGCGGCAACCTTGTTCAGGTCAGAGCGCACCGCGGGCGAGATCGCCGCGCTGTCGGTGGCAAAGGTGAGGTCATTGGGCAGCGACACGATCAGACGGTCGCCGGTGTTGACGATGGAGATGCCATCATTGGAGATCGACTGGCGCAGCTCGCGCTCTTGCGCGTCCAGCTGGTTGCCGATGACGCTGCCGGCGGCGGCACCGACCAGCGCGCCGGTGACAGCACCCAGACCCCGGTCGGAATCATTGGCAGCAGCGCCAACGCCCGCGCCGATCAGGCCCCCGATCAGAGCGCCGCTCTGGGTCTTGCTGCCGGGGGTGCCGACGGTTGCGGGATCGGTACAGGCGGTCAGGCCCAGGCCTGCGGCCAGGATGGCTGCGGTGGTAAGTTTCATCTGCATCATCAAAAATCTGCCTTTTGCTTGCTCAATCCGGGCGGGGCCCGTGCTGCGGAGAATATCGTGTTGCGGTGCCGTCATCACAAGGTAACGTCTTTTTGGCTCGGCGAAAACCTGCCCAAGCTCTGCTTTAGGCTGAGGTGATCCGGGCCGCATCCTCCTCAAGTCCGCCGCCCTGTTCCATCCAGAGTTTGCGCAGCAGATCGGCCTCTGCCGCAAAGCTGTCCGCCAGCAGATCGGCGCAGAGCATCCGGTCGGCGCGAAAATGGCGAAAGCCGCCGCGCAATTCGCACCAGGCCGCCAGCAGCGTGGTTTCGACGTTGTAGATCAGCGCCAGCGGGCGCAGGACCCGCAGGGTTTCGCCGCTGTCGGGACAGAGATAGGTGAGCCGCAGTTTGCGGCTTTCCCGGACCGCCTGTCGCAGCAGCCCCTTTGACACAGCCCCGCTCGGGATCATCCAGCGGCGCGCCGCCCCAGGGGGCCACCTGCAACCGATCTCCGGGCGAGCGGCATTCCATGACTTTGCGACAGACCCTTTTGGCCGCCTCCTGCAAGGCGCCGTCGCCGGTTCGCATCAACAGGGACAGGCCGACATAAAGCGCCTCCAGCTCTTCTTCGTCGAAGTTGAGCGGCGGCAGATCATAGCCCTTGCGCAGCACATAGCCGATGCCCGCCTCCCCCTCGATCGGGGTGCGCATCCCCTGAAGCGCGGCGATATCGCGGTAGACGGTGCGTTTTGAGACCTCCAGCTTTTCCGCCAGATCCTCCGCCCGGATCGGGGCGGAGGCGGCGCGCAGGATTTGGATGACTTCGAACAGGCGGCCGGTGCGCTCCATGATCTCTCTCCGCTGACAGGCTGCTGACATCTTAGCACAGGCCGCTGACAAAGCGTGTCAGCAGCGTTGTGGTGTTCTGACTTCAGACAGAAGGAGAAACACCATGCTGACCTATGACTGGATTGTTCTGATCACGCTGGGCAAAGACAAATGGGAGGCGCAGCGCCAGTTTTCCAAATCCTACGAAGTAGAGCGGGAGGTCGCTCAGATCCGGGGCGCGGCAAAGGCCGCCGCAATGGCCGCAGCGCGGGCCGAGGCCGAGATCGCGCCGGGTGGCAAGCGCCCCGCCCTGCTGCGGCGGCTGTTTGCGCGGCGCGCGAGTCAGGACAGGGTGTGCGCGGATCAGGCCGCGCCGTCCTGCTGCCCCTCCTCCCGCGCCGCCTCATAGGCCAGCATCGCGCGTTTGACCGGCAGCCCCCAGTGGTAGCCGCCAAGAGCGCCGGATTTGCGCAGGGCGCGGTGGCAGGGGATCAGCCAGCTGACCGGGTTGCGCCCCACCGCCGTGCCGACGGCGCGCACCGCACGCGGCGCGCCGATGGATTGGGCGATCTCGGAATAGGTGGTGACCTGCCCGGACGGGATGCGCAGCAGCGCCTCCCAGACCTTGATCTGCAAGGGGGCGCCGATCATATGCAGGGTCGCCTCGCCGCGCTGTGCAAAGATCGCCTCCGCCTGCGGCCGCAACAGCTCCGGGGTTTCGGCAAACGCGGCCTGAGGCCAGCGTGACCGCATATCCGCCATCGCCGCCTCCGGCCCGGTTTCCGCCGCGAAGGCCAGCCCGCAGATGCCTTTCTGCGTGCCCATCACCAGCGCCAGACCGAAAGGGCTGTCAAACCAGCCCCAGTGGATTGTCAGACCGGCCCCCTTGCGGGCGTATTCACCGGGGCTCATCGCCTCCCAGCGCAGGAACAGATCGTGCAGCCGGCCACTGCCCGAAAGACCCACGGCATGGGCGGCCTCCAGCGTGGTGAAGCGATCCTCCAGCAGGCTCTTGGCATGGCCCAGCCGCAGATATTGCTGGTAGCGTTTGGGGGAGACGCCGACCCAGGCCGAAAACAGCCGCTGGAAATGCGAGGGGCTCATCCCCATCGCGGCAGAGAGTTCGGCCAGCGTCAGATCCTCGCCGCCATCGTCAATCAGCGCAATCGCCCGGCGCATGACGCCGTAATGATAGCTCTCCTCGCGCGTCTGCAATGTCATGGGTCGCACTCCCGCCTGTGGTCCTGTGCTTCAGTATATGGCGCTGGCCGGGCAGTGCGACCCGGATCTTGCGCGAAGGGCCTGCGCGAGACCGGCAAGCCGCAGTGTAACGCTTCGCTCACCCTGACCCGCTTTTCTGTTTGCGCCGACTGTTCCTGCGCGGCATTAAGGGCCGCGATGGCAAAGCAACTCGATTATCACACGCTGCGTGAGATCTTCACGCGGTTTCAGGCAGCGGATCCAGAGCCGAAGGGCGAACTGGATCACGTCAACGTCTATACGCTTGTGGTGGCGGTGGCGCTGTCGGCGCAGGCCACCGATGCGGGCGTGAACCGGGCAACACGCGAGCTGTTCAAGATTGCCGACACCCCGCAGAAGATGCTGGATCTGGGCGAAGAAGGTCTGATCGAGCATATCAAGACCATCGGATTATATCGCCAGAAGGCCAAGAACGTGATCAAGATGTCGCGGATTCTGGTCGAGGAGTATGACGGCATCGTGCCCAATTCCCGCGCGGCGCTGCAATCCCTGCCCGGTGTCGGGCGCAAGACCGCAAATGTGGTGCTGAACATGTGGTGGCGCCAGCCCGCACAGGCGGTGGACACCCATATCTTTCGCGTTGGCAACCGGGCGGGCATTGCGCCGGGCAAGGATGTCGATGCGGTCGAACGTGCCATCGAAGACAATATTCCGGCAGATTTCCAGCTTCATGCCCATCATTGGCTGATCCTGCACGGACGATACCATTGCAAGGCTCGCAAGCCGATGTGCCCCACCTGCATCATCCGCGATCTCTGCCAGTTTGAGGACAAGACTCTATGAAAACCTACCAGCTCGTCGGGATCGGCAATGCCGTTGTGGACGTGATCAGCCAATGTGACGACAGCTTTCTGGAGCATATGGGCATCGAGAAAGGCATTATGCAGCTGATCGAACGTGATCGCGGCGAGGTGCTCTATGCGGCGATGCAGGAACGGGTGCAGACGCCCGGCGGTTCGGTGGCGAATACCATTGCGGGCGCGGGTGCACTGGGGCTGAATGCGGCCTTTATCGGGCGGGTGCATGACGATGCGCTGGGGCGGTTCTACGCCAAGGCGATGGCGGATGACGGCGTGGATTTTGTGAACCCGCCGGTTGCGGGCGGCGAGCTGCCGACCTCGCGGTCGATGATCTTTGTCTCCGGCGATGGCGAGCGGTCGATGAACACCTATCTGGGCATCTCCTCCGAGCTGTCCTCGTCGGATGTGCCGGATACGGTGGCCGGCAAGGCGCAGCTGATGTTCCTTGAGGGCTATCTGTTCGACAAAGACAAGGGCAAGAGCGCCTTTATGGAAGCGGCGCGGGACTGCCGCAACGGCGGCGGCAAATGCGGCATCGCGATTTCCGATCCCTTCTGTGTGGAACGCCACCGGGCCGACTTCCTGTCGCTGATCGAACACGACCTCGATTTCGTGATCGGCAATGAGGCCGAGATCAAATCGCTGTTTGAAACCGACGATCTGGAAGAGGCGCTGGCCAAGACAGCCGCCATCTGCCCGCTGGTGGTCTGCACCCGCTCCGGCGATGGCGTCACCGTGGTTGAGGGCGACACCCGCGTGACAGTGCCGGTTGAGCGGGTGGTGCCGGTGGATGCCACCGGGGCCGGCGATCAATTTGCGGCCGGGTTCCTGTTCGGCATGGCCAAGGGGCTGGATATCGAGACCTGCGCCAGGATCGGCAATGTCTGCGCCGCCGAGGTGATCAGCCATATCGGCCCCCGCCCCAAGGCGGTGATGAATCAGGTGCTGCGCCGCGAAGGGCTGATCTGAGCCGGGGCCGTGCCCGCAGCCACTATTGCACAGCCGCCCCCGAGCAATCGGGGGCGGCTTTTTTCATCGGTGATCGGCCCTGACGGTCGTGGGGGGCTTCAGGCGGTTTCTGCCGCGTTCAGCGCCTTGGACAGAAGCTGTGTCAGGCTGCGCTGTTCGGTATCCGACAGATCGCCGAGCAGGCGGGCCTGAGTGGCGACATGGGCCTCGACCACCTCGTTGATCAGCTTCAGCCCCTCTGGCGTCAGCTCAATCAGGAAGCCGCGGCTGTCCTCGGGGTTGACGCTGCGCGCCACCAGACCGGCGTCCACCAGCCGGTCGATGCGGTTGGTCATGGTGCCGGAGGCGACCATGGTGGCCTGCAACAGATCCCCCGGTGACAGCCGATAAGGCGCGCCTGCCCGGCGCAGGGTGGCCAGCACATCGAACTTGGCCGCGTTCAGATCATAGCGCGCCCAGGTTTTCTGCATTTCTTTCTGATAGGCTTGCGCCAATCGTCCGACCCGCCCGATGACGGCCATCGCCGATACATCAAGGTCGGGGCGCTCTCGCTCCCATTGCTGGGTCACAAAATCCACATGGTCCATGTGGGAAGGTATTATCGCATGATATCTTGACGTCAAGAAAAACCGATATATCTTGATGTCGAGAAATAAAGGAATCTCTGCCATGCAAAGCCGCGATCTGATCCTTACCGCGCTGGCCCCCGTGATCTGGGGCAGCAGCTATATTGTCACCACCACCCTGCTGCCGGGGCAGTCGCCGCTGCTGGTGGCACTGCTGCGCGCGCTGCCTGCGGGGCTGTTGCTGATGTTGATGGTGCGGCAACTGCCGCCGCTGAGCTGGGTGCCGCGGTTGTTGGTGCTGGGGGCGCTGAACTTCTCGATCTTCTGGAGCCTGCTGTTTGTGGCCGCCTATCGCCTGCCCGGCGGGGTTGCTGCGACCCTTGGCGCGGTGCAGCCGCTGGTGGTGGTGTTCCTGTCGGCGCTGATGCTGAAGACGCCGGTGCGCACGGCGGCAGTGCTGGCGGCGGCCCTGAGCATTCTGGGCGTGGCGCTGCTGGTGCTGACGCCGAGTGCGCAGCTGGACGGGATCGGTGTTCTGGCAGGGCTCGCCGGGGCCATTGCGATGGCAGCCGGCGTGGTGCTGAGCCGCAAGTGGCAGCCGCCTGTGTCGCTGCTGACCTTCACCGCCTGGCAGCTGACGGCGGGCGGGCTGCTGCTGATCCCGGTCACCCTGTGGTCGCTGCCATCGCTGCCGCAGCTGAGTGCCGAGAACCTGTTGGGGTTGGCGTACATGAGCCTGATCGGCGGCGCTGCGACCTATGTGTTGTGGTTTCGCGGCATCGCCCGGCTGGAACCATCGGTGGTGTCGCTTCTCGGGGTGCTCAGCCCGCTGTCAGCGGTGGTGCTCGGCTGGGTGTTCCTCGGCGAGGCGCTGACGGCGAAACAGGCGATTGGCGCGGGCCTTGCGCTGTTCAGCCTGTGGCTGGGGCAAAGCGGATTGCGCTGGCGGAGGCGGCGGGTGGCTAGCATCTAGTCTCCCAAACCGGGTCCGGGTTAGCGTTCGGACCAAGGGGTGCAGGATGTGCCCGCGTGGCAGGCCAGCACCTCCTCTCGGGCGGCACCGTCGGTGCCCCCGAAGCCAAAGCCGCCACAGGGATCCATGCGCAGCACGTAATCGCCTGCGCGCTGCTCCAGAAAGGCCAGATAGTCCACGCCATCCGCAGCGCCAGCACACCACGGCCCAAAGCAGAGGAGTTCCAGCGTGATGTCCAGATCGACGTCTTTTGAAAAGCCGTCCGGGGTCATCACCTTGCCGTTGATCCGCGCGGGGATCAGGCTGCGCGGCGGCGCATCATTGGGATTGTCCTGCGGCGGTTTCGGCAGGGCGGTTTCATCAAAGCTGAGCTTACCCTCGACCACGACGTAGTTTTTGTCGGATTTCACCGCCTCCAGATAGGCGTCCGACGGTCCCCAAGGCAGGCAGCTGAGGGCGGATGCGGGACCGGCCAGCGCAGACAGGAGGGCAACGGGCAGAAAAAGCGTGCAAAGCGGCGACATCAGGACATCCTTTGTCAGACGGGGGGCAGTCCGAACCATCATAGATGGTCCTGAAACTCCTGAATAACCCGTTCGTAGACCTCGCGTTTGAATGGCACGATCTTGCCGACCAGCTGATCGACCGGCTGCCAGCACCAGGCGGAGAATTCCGGGTGGTCGGTGGCGATATTGATCTGATCGTCGCGCCCGAGAAAGCGCATCAGATACCATTTCTGTTCCTGCCCGCGATATTTGCCGCCCCAGAAATGCGGCACCACCTCGGCGGGCAGATCATAGGGCAGCCAGCCGTTGCTTTCGGCGATGATCTCGACCAGATCGGCGGTGACGCCGGTTTCTTCCTCCAGTTCGCGCAGCGCCGCCAGCCTGGGATCTTCGTCTGCGTCGATACCACCCTGGGGCATCTGCCAGGCGTCCTTGTGCCGGTCCATGCGCTGGCCGACCCAGACCTCACCCGCTGCATTGACCAGCATCACGCCGACATTGGGCCGGTACGGCAGGGTTGCGATATCTTCGGGGGTCATCCAGTCTCTCCTTGGTTGGATGCACCCCTTGTGCACCTGTGCCCCAGCGTCGTGCAAGAGGTTGACGCCGCGTCCAAAGTGACAATCCCTTTCAGGCCGGGCCATTTTCGCGCAAACGAAGACCAAAGACTTATCAGAGAACTACCAGGGAGAGTGTCATGACTGCGTACCCGAAAATGTTGGCGCCGCTGGATCTCGGCTTTACCACGTTGAAAAACCGCGTGCTGATGGGATCCATGCACACCGGGCTTGAGGAAACCAAGGACTGGAACCGGGTGGCCGAATTCTATGCCGACCGGGCGCGCGGTGGCGTGGCGCTGATGGTCACCGGTGGCATTGGTCCGAACCTTGAAGGATCGGTTCTGCCGGGGGCGGCGATGATGGCGAGCGAGCAGGATGTGGCCAACCACAGCATCGTCACAAACCGCGTGCATGAGGCCGGGGGCAAGATCGCGATGCAGATCCTGCATGCCGGGCGTTATGCCTATGGTCCGAAATGCGTGGCGCCAAGCCCGATAAAATCGCCGATCTCGCCCTTCCCGCCGCAGGAGCTGGATGAAGAGGGTATCGAGAAGCAGATTTCCGACATCGTGAATGCCGCAGTGCTGGCACAGCAGGCGGGCTATGATGGCGTTGAGATCATGGGGTCGGAGGGCTATTTCCTGAACCAGTTCCTCGTCACCCATACCAACAAGCGCGAGGACCGCTGGGGCGGGTCCTATGAGAACCGGATGCGCCTGCCGATCGAGGTGGTGCGCCGCACGCGTGAGGCGGTGGGGACGGATTTCATCATCATCTACCGCCTGTCGATGATCGACCTTGTGCCCAATGGCTCCACCTATGACGAGGTGGTCGAACTGGCGCAGGAGATCGAGAAGGCCGGTGCCACCATCCTGAACACCGGTATTGGCTGGCATGAGGCGCGCATTCCGACGATTGCCACATCTGTTCCCCGCGCGGCCTTTGCCTGGGTCACCAAAAAGCTGATGGGCAAGGTTGGCATTCCGGTGATCACATCGAACCGGATCAACACGCCGGAGGTCGCCGAGCAGGTGCTGTCCGAGGGCTGCGCCGATATGGTGTCGATGGCGCGGCCAATGCTGGCGGATGCGGATTTTGTCGCCAAGGCGGCGGAGGGCAAGGCCGATCAGATCGCACCCTGCATCGCCTGCAATCAGGCCTGTCTGGACCATACGTTCAGCGGCAAGCTGACCTCCTGCCTGGTGAATCCGCGCGCCTGCCATGAGACCGAACTGGTGCTGACGCCTGCGGAGAGCGTGAAGACCGTCGCCATTGTCGGCGCGGGTCCTGCGGGTCTGTCCACCGCGCTGGCGGCCTCGGAACGTGGCCACAAGGTGACGCTGTTTGATCGCGCAAGCGAGATCGGCGGCCAGCTGAACATGGCCAAGCAGGTGCCGGGCAAGGAAGAATTCTGGGGGCTGGTCGATTGGTATCGCACCATGCTGGCCCAGAGCGATGTGACGCTGGAGCTGAACCGCGAGGTGTCGGCGGGCGATCTCAAGGGCTTTGACGAGGTGGTGATTGCCACCGGTGTGGTGCCGCGCGATCCGCAGATCCCCGGTCAGGACCGTGACAATGTGGTCGATTACATCGACGTGCTGCGCCACAAGGCCAAGGTGGGCAAGCGGGTGGCGGTGATCGGCGCAGGCGGCATCGGCTTTGATGTGTCGGAATTCCTGCTGCACGAAGGTGAAAGCGCCACCGAGAACCTGCCCCTGTGGATGAAGGAATGGGGCGTTGCGGACCCGGCCGAGCATCGCGCCGGTCTGGCCCCCGAAGGCCCGCAGCCCGAGGCCCCGGCCCGCGAGGTGACGCTGTTGCAGCGCAAGGCGGAGCGCCACGGCAAGCGGCTGGGCAAGACCACCGGCTGGATCCACCGCGCCACGCTGAAGATGAAGGATGTGAATTTCGTCGGCGGCGTGAACTATGAGAAGATCGACGACGACGGGCTGCATGTCAGCTTTGGCGAGGCGCGCGAGAATCCAACCGTGATCGCGGCGGATACCGTTGTGCTGTGCTCTGGCCAGCTGTCGGAGCGGTCGCTGGCGGATGCGCTGGAGGCACAGGGCACATCCTGCCACGTGATCGGCGGCGCCGATCTGGCGGCCGAACTGGACGCCAAACGGGCCATCAATCAGGGTACACGGCTGGCGGCCAGCCTCTGATCCGGCACCGTCCCGCCGCTATGTAAATCTTGCGACCCTCGCCGCCTGTGGTGGCGGGGGTCGTTTGCGGTTGTGGAACCTCCGGCGCCCAGTGGCGTTTTGTCTGTGAACGGCGCCGCCCCGGTGGCGCGATTACCGCCACGACAGACAGGAGAGTTTCATGCCCCGTATCACCGACGCCAAGATCCTGATGATTGCCACCCATGGGTTCGAGCAGTCCGAACTGGAATTCCCGCGCGATCAGCTGCGGGTCAAGGGCGCTGAGGTCTCTGTCGCCAGCCTCGATGGCAAGGCGATCAAGGGCTGGGAAGGCGATGACTGGGGCCGTGAGGCCAAGGCGGATCTGGCGCTGGAGGCGGTCCGTGTCGAGGAGTACGACGCACTGGTCCTGCCCGGCGGCCAGATCAACCCGGATCTGCTGCGCATCAATGACGATGTGATCGAGCTGATCAACGGTTTCTACGATCAGGGCAAGGTTGTCGCCGCAATCTGCCATGCGCCCTGGCTGCTGATCGAGGCCGGTCTGGTCAAGGGCCGCACCATGACCTCGTTTCAGTCGATCAAGACCGACATGATCAACGCGGGGGCCGATTGGCAGGATGCGGAGGTCGTCGCGGACAACGGGATCGTGACCAGCCGCAACCCCGATGATCTGAAGGCATTTGTCGGCAAGATCGTGGAAGAGATCGAAGAAGGCCGCCACCCGCGCTGAAGCTGCGACCGGTTAATGTGTCTATTTCCACAACGGCCCCGGTTCGCAACCGGGGTCTTTGACGTAACGATCAAGGGCGGCGCAAACCGCCACAGGCGAGGCAGTTTTTGTCGTCCGGCAAGGTGATCCGGTCAACAAGCACGGTTATAGCCTGACCGCTGACGGCGGCGCCCATCTGGCGCACGTCGAGTTCGTGGACCCCTGTTGGCACATCCAATGTCAGGCGGATGTCGCCCATGGGCAACCCATCGGAACCGACAGGGTCGCCATCGACATAGAGGTGATATGCGCCCTTTGCGGGTACGCGGATACCAACAGTGATGGGCGACGCGACGATATCGCCATCTCGGGGCGACAGGATCGCCGCGCCGGGTATTCGCGCCTCTTCCGCCCCAACAAGAGAGGTGAAGAGGGCCATACCGATCACGGCAAAGCCCCAGAGGTGTAGCCTGCGTCCCTCGTGTTTCACGTGGCAACAGGGTCGTGGGCCGCGCGGGCATCGGCGGGGGCTTCGTCGCGCCGATCCATGCCGTAGTCGCGCAGCACGCCTGCCACCCGCAGGCGGTAATCCCTGAACACATGGTCCCTGCCCTCTTTCTGCCCCGCGCGGTGGGCGCTGAGCTGGCGCCAGTTGGCCACGGCGTCCTCGCTCTCCCAGAAGGACAGCGACAGGAGTTTGCCCGGCGTGGTGAGGCTCTGGAACCGTTCGACGGAGATGAAGCCTTCGATCTGTTCCAGAAGCGGCTTCAGACTGGCTGCGATCTCAAGATAGCGGTCCTTGGCGCCATCCTTGATTTCAACCTCGAATATGACTGCGATCATCCTGTGGATCCTTCTTGGTCGGAAACTTTTTTCAGCCAGGTGCGATCCTCGCGCAGGATGAAGCGGCGCTCCTGGGCGAAGGCGTAGTTTTCGCGGCCCAGTGGGTCGGCTGCGAGACGCGCGCGGTAGGCTTCGTATTCGGCAAGGTTTGCCACATCATAGATGCCATAGGCCAGCGTTGATGAGCCTTCATGCGGGGCATAATAGCCGATCAGATCGGCGCCGCAGCGGGGGATCGCCTGCCCCCAGTTGCGGGCGTAGGTGGCGAAATCCTCACGTTTGGTGGGGTCGATATGGTAGCGGATGACACAGGTGAGCATATGGGGCGTCCTTCGTTGAGAAATACGCCCCTGATCTAGCAGCCGGCCCGACGGCGATGCTTCGCCCTGCGCCGAAGTATCGCCGCCCGTTGCCTCGCCTATTCGACCGTGATGGTGATCACCTGCGATACCACCGGGGTGGAATGCGGCACATGGCCGTAATCGCCCATCACCAGTTGCAGCGTATGTTCGCCCGGTGCCAGATCCAGTGTCGTTTCGGTCTGGCCGCCGCCAAAATGGATGTGGTTTTCATCCGATGGCAGACCGTAGGACAGCTCATCCGCGCCATCCTCGCCCTCGCCCAGCGGCGGGCGGTCGATCAGCAGGTGATGGTGACCGGTGTTTTCCTTTTCGGTGCCCGCCGGAGCCACCCCCATGCCGCGCAGGCCAAAGACCACGGTGACCAGGGATGAGACGGTATCGCCATCCCTGGGCATCACGAAGTAGACCTCCGCCCCCTCCGGCGACGGGGTTTCGCCGCCGGCCAGGGCCGCGGAAACCGGCAGGGCACAGGCGACGAGGGCCGCCAGCGTGGTTCTCATCGTGGACCTGATGATCGCAGTCATAAGTTGTCCTCCCATTGATGTAAGCCCTTCTCAACATAGTGGCTTTGACTGCTATTGCGATCTTCGGGCCGAGCCGCAGGTGTTTCCAGCTGGTAAACTATGGGTGAATAACCCTGCAATTATCCCACCCTCGCCCCGTTCTTGCCCGATTTGCCCGCGACATTTGAGGCAACACGGGTAAACAAGGACGCGAGTGCTATGGACCGACTGACCGAAATGGAGGCCTTTGCCAATGTGGTGGACCAGGGCGGATTCACCGATGCGGCAAAGAAGATGGGGATCTCCAAATCGGCGGTGTCCAAACATGTCTCAAGCCTTGAGGCCCGTCTGGGCGCGCGGCTGCTGAACCGGACCACGCGGCGGGTATCGCCCACAGAAATTGGGCTGGCCTATTATGACCGCGCCCGCCGTGTCCTGAATGATGCCGGTGAGGCGGATGCGCTGGTCACCTCCATGCAATCGGCGCCATCGGGGCTGCTGCGGATTTCAGTGGCGACGGATTTCGGCGTCAATCACCTGTCGCCGGTGCTGTCGGACTTCCTGCGCGACTATCCCGATATCACCGTCAACATGGTGCTGAACAACCGCTATGTGGAGCTGATCTCCGAAGGGTTTGATATGGCGCTGCGGATCGGCGAGCTAGAAGACAGCTCTCTGCGTGCGCGCAAGCTGACCGAAACCACCAAGCGGATGATCGCCTCCCCCGCCTATCTGGAGAAATTCGGTCGTCCACAGAAGATCGACGATCTCAACATGCACAAGCTGCTGCATTATTCGAACCAGTCCAGCGGCAGCATGTGGAAAATCACCGCGCCGTCGGGCGAAAAACGGCAGGTGCGGACCTCTGGCTGGCTGTCGGTGAATGACGGGCAGTCGCTGCTGAATGCGGCCATTTCCGGCCTCGGGATCGCCTATCTGCCAAGCTATCTCTATTCAGATGCCATGGCCGAGGGCCTGGTCGAGGACGTCATGCCCTCGCTGCCGATGGAAACCCAAGGCATCTATGCGGTCTACCCTCCTGGCCGCTTTACCCAGCCCAAGGTGCGGGCGTTCATCGACTTTCTCGCTGAGGCCTTTGCCGATAAGGATGGCATCACCTGGTGAGCCGCGCGCCCCGTTGGAACTGGAGAGGACCCGGCCATTGTGCCGGGTTTTCCCGTTCCGGGCCTCAGGGCGGTAGCCATGGGAGATCTGCGGGCTTCCTGTGAGCGTCCTGTCAGCGGCCTGTCAGCGGGCGATCAGAACCACCTCGACCCGGCGGTTGGCCTCGCGCCCCTCGGGGCTGAGGTTACTGGTCAGCGGCGCCATGAAGCCCGCACCTGCCACCGACACGCGACCAGGCTCCAGATCGCCCTCCTCCAGCAGGCGGGTCCGCACCGCATCGGCGCGCCGTTCGGAGAGCGCGATATTCTGGCTAAGACTGCCGACGGTATCGGTATGGCCCACCAAGAGCACGGAATAGTCGGGGTTCTGGCTGAGGAACTCTGCCAGCGCCGCCAGACTGGCATAGGGTTTGGCCCCAAGCGCCACCGCGCCGGTTTCAAATTCGAGATCCGCCAGAACCGCGCGCCCATTGCGGCGCAGGCGCTCGATCAGCTCTGCCGCGCCGACCAGCGGCGGTGCCACGATCGGCGCCTCCTCTGGCTGGCTGGCGGTGGTGGCGGTGTCGTCGCGCGGTGCCGCGCTGGCGGTTTCCGCGGGGCGGACTTCGATCATCTGCACAAAGGTTGCATTGCCGGAGCGGGAAACCAGCAGGGTGACGATCCGCCCGTCGGGATGTTCGGCAGAGAGGAAGCTGAAGTTGCTGACATCCACCGTCATATCCGGCGCCGGGATCACCTCGATATCAAAGCGGAAATCAAAGCCGCCGCAGCTGCGCGCCGGACATTGAAACAGCAGGTCATAGCCGGCATCGACCAGCTGCGCGCGCAATGGCGCCAGCACCTGTAAAACCGTGGAATCGCCGGAAATCCGCCAGCTGCGGCGCAGAATCTGACCTTCAACCTGGCGTTCGGGCACGCCGTCGTCGCTGGCCGCACCTAGCGGTACCGCGTAGCTGCCAAGGGCGGTTGGCCGTTCGGCCAGCTGGCGCGCGCCGGGCGGCAGCTCGATACCCTGGGCTGCCACAAGGGACGGCAGGGCCGCACAGAGCAGCCCCGCCACCGCAGGCGTCAGCCGCCGGGCGGCAAGGACAGCGCGACGGATCACCGGTGCTGCGCGTGATAGGCGTCGTTGGGGACCATGCCGGTGGCACTGGCAACCCGATTGGACATGTTAAAGAAGCCGGTGACATTGGCGATATCCCAGATATCGCGGTCGCTGAAGCCGTGGTCGCGCAGGGTCTGGCGGTCGGCCTCTTCGATCTCGGCGCTGGCCTTGGTCGCCTTGGCCGCGAAATCCAGCATGGCGCGCTGGCGGGGCTCCAACGGAGCAACCCGGTAGTTCATCACCAGCATTTCGCCCAGCTTGGGATCGCCCGACAGCTGACGCACGGCCGCGCCATGGGCTGCGAGGCAGTAGAAACAGCTGTTGATGGCGGAGACCACCACCGCGATCATCTCGCGCTCCAGCTTTGACAGGCCGCTGTCCGCCAGCATCAGGTCGTTATACATCGCGGTAAAGGCGTTGAGCTTGTCGATGTCGAAGGCATTGGCCCGCAACACGTTGGGCACCATGCCGAGTTTGTCCTGGCAGATGTCGAAATATTTCTGCGTCTCCGGCGGCAGCGGGTCCACCATCGGCAGGTCCAATGCGGTTGGGGCATCAGCGTCGCGGGTCATCGGTTACACTCCCTCTGGGTTGTGGCGATAGTGGTAACGCCCGGCGCGCAGCATGCCAAGTGAGGCATATAGACCGTTTGCCCCGGCGTTGGCTTCGGTGCAGAGAACCGCCAGTTCGCGCGCGCCCTGATCGGCGGCCCATTGCGCAGCGCGGTGCATCAGCCAGACGCCCATGCCCTTGCGCCGCTGGTGCGGCAGGATTTCCAGCGCGTGCACCATGGCGGTGCCGTCGTGGATCGCCACAAAACCGGTGCCCGCGGGGGAATCATCGCAGCGGCCCAGCAGCGAGGTCTTGGCCCCCGCCGTGCGCTGCATGACCGCAAAGCGCTCGGGACCGATGCCACCGGCGGCCCAGATTTCATGCTGGATCGCAAGGGGTTCCCAGACGCAGAAGGCGGTCACGGGCGGGATTTCAACATGGCAGAGCTGTTCGACAGGACAGGTCCAGAGCACCACCGGATCCTTGATCACGTAGCCGCGTGCCGCCAGCTGCGCATCAAGGGCGTCCTGACCGTCGCGGATCATGAACAGATGATCCTGCCCCATCTCCGACATCGCCAGTTCGGCGGCGGTGATTTCTGCCTCGCTTGCGTGGCCTGTGATGACGGTTGCTGCGGAGACCCGGCTGCCGCCGCCATCGCCCCGGCGCAGGGTGACCGGACCCAGCTGGCGGACCTCGGCGGCAGGCCAGGTGTGGTCGGTGACGTCATAGTATTTCGGGTCGGTCAGCGACGGCGTGGCAGTCAAAGATCAAGATCCCGCGCCAGCGCGGTAATCGCCGCATCCACCCGCGCGCCATCGGCACCGCGCACCACCACATTGGCGCCAAACGCACCATTCTGCTGGAACGGGTAACAGCCGATGGAGAGGTCATCATAGGCCTCGGCAATGGCGGTCAGGATAGGGGCAATGTCGCCCTCGCCCCGCTGCACTCGCAGGGTCTGCGACAAGAGCGGCGCACCGCCGGTGAGCGTCGGCAGGACCGAGGCGACCATGGCCTGAAACACGCTGGGCACCCCGGCCATCACATGCACGTTGCGCAGGGTGAAACCGGGCGCGGTGGAGACCGGGTTTTCAATCAGCGTGGCGCCATCGGGGATCCGGGCCATGCGCAGGCGGGCCGCGTTCAGCTCCTGCCCGGATTTGTCGTAATGGGCCTGCAACAGCGCGCGCGCATCCTCGCGCACGTCCAGATGCACATCAAAGGCCTTGCTGATGCAATCGGCGGTGATGTCGTCATGGGTGGGGCCGATACCGCCGCTGGTAAAGACATGGTCAAAACCATCCGAGAGCGCCCTGACGGCGGCGATGATCGCGGCCTCATTGTCGCTGACGACGCGCACTTCCTGCAGGTCGATGCCATGTTTGCTCAGCTCGCCGGCGAGGTAATACATATTGGCATCGCGGGTGCGCCCGGACAGAATCTCGTCACCGATGACAAGCATCGCTGCGGTTGGCATGGCGCCGGTTGGGGTGGCCATCTGCGCTCCTCCTCTTGAACCAATGATAGCGCAGGTATAGGCCCTGTCACATGCGCTTTCAAACCCCTCTGCTGCCCGCCACGCTGATCCGACGCTACAAGAGGTTTCTGGCGGACTGCCAGTTGCCGGATGGGCGCGAAATAACCGCGCATTGTGCCAATCCCGGCTCGATGATGGGGCTGGCGGACCCGGGCAGCACGGTCTGGCTGGAGCCGAATGACGATCCGAAGAAGAAGCTGAAATACGGCTGGCGGCTGGTCGAGGTTGCCGGTGGCACCCTGGTGGGTGTGGATACATCGGTGCCGAACCGCGCGCTGAAATCGGCGCTGGAGGCACGCCAGATCGCAGCGCTGTCGGCCTATGAAACGGTCCGGGCCGAGGTGAAATATGCCGAGAAGAGCCGCATTGATTTCCTGCTGAGCCAGCCCGGCCTGCCCGATTGCTATGTTGAGGTCAAAAGCGTGACGCTGTCACGCCAGCCCGGTCTGGCGGAGTTCCCCGACAGCGTGACCGCGCGCGGGGCCAAGCATCTGGGCAACCTGGCCGACATGTGCCGGTCCGGTCACCGGGCGGTGCTGCTCTATCTGGTGCAGCGCGGTGATTGTGAGCGGTTTCAGATCGCCGGCGATATCGACCCGACCTATGCCGCCGCCTGGGATGCGGCGGCGGCTGCGGGGGTGGAGCGGCTGGTGATCGCCACCCGCATCACCCCGGAGGGTGTTGCAATTGCGGGCGCGATTGGCGCAGGCGCGGGCTGAGCGCTGCGGGTCGCCTGTCAGGCTGCTTCGCTCTGCGTGTCGGTGGCGCCACTTTTGCTCTGCTCGGCGCTATCCGAGCTGTCCGAGCTGTCGGGGCTGGCCTGCACCAGCGTCCGGGTCGGGAAAGGAATATCTATTCCGGCCGCATCCAGTGCTTCCTTCACCCGGCGTTTCATATCCGCCTGATACTGGAAATATTCCGCCGCATCGACCCAGACACGGACCAGGAAATCCACCGAGCTGCTGTTGAGATTATTGACCTGGATGAAGGGTTCCGGCTCTGCGTGCGAGCGGCTGTCGGACATGATGGCGTCGCGGATGACCTGCTCGGCGGTGGCAAGGTTGGCCCCGTAGCCGACGCCGAAGGTCCATTCCGCGCGGCGGGTGTCATATTCGGAGTAATTGGTGATCGTGTTGCCCCAGACTTCGGAGTTGGGGATGATCACCTTGAGGTTCGACAGGTCGGCGATCACCGTGTTGTTCAGGGTGATTTCCTTGACCGTGCCCATTTCGCCGTCCACTTCGATGAAATCACCCAGTTTGAACGGGCGGAACAGGATCAGCATGATGCCAGCTGCCACATTGGACAGCGCGCCCTGCATGGCCAGACCGATGGCCAGACCCGCGGCACCGATGGCCGCGATGATCGAGGTGGTCTGGACCCCGAAGGTGTTGAGAACAAAGAGCACCGCAAAGGCAAGGATCACATAGCGTGCCAGATTGCCGAGGAAGTGGAACAGCGTCACATCAAGGCTGGCATGGCTGTCGCCGATCTGAACGATCCGTCGTTTGACCCAGCCCGCGACGATGAAGCCAGCCATCAGGATCAGCATGGCGGCGAGCACGCTGCCCATGGCCTGAGCCAGAAATTCTAGCGTGATCAGATCGGCCAGCGCTTTTCCGTTGTAGATTTCGGTCTGCATCAGGGCGTTCATGCTGTCCATGGCTGCGGGTTCCTCCGTGGTGCGATTGCAATTCGTCAGGGAGGGGAACGCATCCGGGTGGTAAAAAGTTCCCGGCAGGCGGTGGTGCCGGCTCTGGCCCTTTTGGCGCGGAGCGCGTAGATAGCTATGTCAAAGACACCCGATGGAGCCTCATCTGATGAGATCGAAAGACGGCCGCACCACCAAAGACGGCATTCGCATTTATGAGCCCGGCGATTTTGCCGGAATGCACGCTGCCGGGGCGCTGGCGGCACGGATCCTTGACGATATCGCTGCCCATGTCGTCCCCGGTCAGACCACCGGCGAGCTGGACCGGCTGATCACCCAGATGGTGGAGGACGCAGGCGCGACCTCAGCCACCATCGGCTACAAGGGCTATCAGCACGCCAGCTGCATCAGCGTGAACCATGTGGTCTGTCACGGGATTCCCGGCGACAAGAAGCTGAAGGATGGCGATATCCTGAATATCGACGTCACCGTCATCGTCGATGGCTGGTTTGGCGACACCAGCCGGATGTATGTGGCAGGCAAGCTGTCGCGCAAGACCGAGCGGCTGATCCAGGTGACCCATGACTCCCTGATGAAGGGGATCGAGGCGGTGAAACCCGGCAATACCTTTGGCGACATTGGCCATGCGATCCAGTCCTATGTGGAAGCGCAGCGTATGAGCGTGGTGCGGGATTTCTGCGGCCATGGTCTGGGTCAGGTGTTCCACGCGCCGCCCAATGTGCTGCATTATGGCCGCCCGGGCACCGGCCCGGTGCTGGAGGAAGGCATGTTCTTCACCATCGAGCCGATGGTGAACCTTGGCCGACCGGAAACCAAGATCCTGGCGGACGAATGGACCGCTGTTACCCGCGATAAATCGCTGTCGGCGCAGTTTGAACATTCTGTTGGGGTGACTGCTGATGGGGCCGAGATCTTTACCCTGTCGCCCGGCGGGAAGTTTCACCCGACCTACGGCTGATGCCGTATCATTTAACAAAGAAGGGGCGTGCCTTGTGGCGCGCCCCTTTGTCGTTCTGCGATACGGGTTGCCCCGTACCGGTATCAGAGCTTGCAGCGTTTGCGCTCTGCCAGGGCTACCAGAACCTCGTGACGCTCGTTCGCGGCTTCTAGCGCCTGCTTGGCGTTGGAATGGTTGCCGATAACAGCCGGCCAGAACAACAGCGCGGCGGCGATATTCTCGCCGGACATGCTCTTGCCCTTCTTGGCTTCTTTGCGGATCTCTTCCAGCTGGTTCAGCTGCACCGCGATTTCGGTGCAGGTCAGCTTGGCATCCCCCACCTGCGTTTTGGTGACAACATCAGGCGACACGCAGGCCGACAGGGCCAAGGCGCTGGCGAGCGCCAGGCCAATACGGAGATTGAATTTCATATTGTGTCCTACGTCAATTTTGAGCATCTGAAATGAAGTGCTGAACGAAACGATTGATCGTCCGTTTCACAGGCCGGATATTGCCTGCATCGAACGGTGTAAATCCTGCGGTTGGATCGTGGGGTGTTCCGCTGAACAAAGCGTATAGATTGCTGTGAAAATGTCGCACTCTACCTGAGGGTGCCTTTAGGGAATATGTCCAATCAGGCGCGGAACCTCTGACATGGCGGTGATATGTTCGGCGTTGTGGCGGGTCAGGCGGCTGGCGTTGCCCTGCGGGTCAAAGCCAAGGCAGCGCATCCCGGCGCGGGCGGCGGCGAGGGCGCCGTTTTCGCTGTCTTCGATCACCAGACAGTCGCGCGCCTGCACGTCGAAATGACAGGCCGCCGCAAGAAACAGATCGGGATCGGGTTTGCCGGTCTTCAGCGTCTGGGCCGAGAACATGGCATGGGGATGGAACAGGTCCCAGAGGCCATTCTGACCAAGGGTGATCCGCA
Organism: Phaeobacter sp. JH20_34; assembly: GCF_048056095.1. NCBI lineage: Bacteria > Pseudomonadati > Pseudomonadota > Alphaproteobacteria > Rhodobacterales > Roseobacteraceae > Phaeobacter > Phaeobacter sp. JH20_34. The sequence continues at coordinate 57,783 of NZ_JAYMWT010000016.1, forward strand.
TCTTTTCCTCGCTGCCGTTGGAGGCGACGCAGAAGGCGATGCCGCGGGCTTGTAACAGCGCCAGCAGATCCGGGATACCCGGCACCAGATCCACACCCTGCCGCAGCCTTGCGTAGGTTTCATCATAGACCTGCGCCACCCAGTTCTCGGGCAGATCCGCACCGCGCGCGATGGCCTTGGTTCGGACATCCGCCATGGTGCCACCAACAAAGAGGTCCATGCACTCCGCCAGCGACAGTTGCAGACCATACCGTCCAAGATTGTCGACCAGCACCTGATTGCTAAGTGTTTCACTATCGACCAGCACACCGTCGCAATCAAAAATCACCAGTTTCGGCGTGGGATATGTAATCGGCATGGTGCTGTCCTTTTGGGCTGATGCTCAGCTCTCGCGCCACAGAAGGGTGACATGGGTGTCCCCGTATTTGCGGCTGTCGTGCAGAGTGAATCCTTCGGGGGGCTGCATGGGGCTGCTTTCTTCCCAGACAACCAGCGCCTCCTCGGCCAGCCAGCCGCCTTTTGTCACCGCCGCCAGCGCCTTTTGCCCCAGCGACTTGCCGTAAGGCGGATCGAGAAAGACCACATCGTAAGGCGCAGCGTCATTGACCGGCAGGCGGGTGGCATCACGGCGGATGAGGCGGGCGCGGTCCTTGATGCGCAGCAGGTCGATGTTCTTGGTGATCAGCCCCTGCGACACCCGGCCATCATCCACAAACACGGCCTCGGCCGCGCCGCGCGACAGCGCCTCAAGCCCCAGGGCACCTGTGCCTGCAAAAAGATCCAGCACCCGCGCGCCGTCGAAATCGACGATATGGCCCAGCACGTTGAACAGGCTTTCGCGCACACGGTCGGTGGTGGGGCGCAGATGCGCGCCCGCGTCGCCCTTGCCCAGGCTGGTGAGCGCGCGGCCACGAAACTCGCCGGCGATGATCCTCATGTGCGCAGCAGCGGCTTCAGATCCGCGTCAGCGTCCGCCACGACGGATTTGTCAGCGGTACGCCCGGCCTCGATCAGACGTTTGGCAACCATATAGGCGCGCGGATCATTCATTGCGTCCACCGCCACCAGCTGATCGCCGGTATAGTACCAGAACGACATGGTGCCATCGCTGCCAGTGCGGGTGACCACGTTGTCGTAGCCTGTGTTGAGGCCCGCGATCTGCAGTTTGATGTCGTATTGATCGGACCAGAACCAGGGTTTGGCCACATAGGTTTCATTCGCGCCGAGCATATTGCGGGCGGCGACCTCTGCCTGATCAATGGCGTTGGGCACGCTTTCCAGCCGGATGCGGCTGCCGTGATAGGGGAAGGACGCACAATCGCCCGCCGCCCAGATCGACGGATCCGAGGTGCGGCCCTGTTCATCCACCCGGATGCCATTCTCCAGCGCGAGGCCTGCCGCCTCTGCCAGATCGGTGGCCGGGGTGATGCCGACGCCGACAATGACGAAGTCCACCTCGACCGTGCTGCCATCGCTGAGCACGGCGCGTTTGACGGCGCGGCCCTCACCTTCCAGCCGCACAAGACCCACGCCTTCGCGCAGATCAACACCGTGGCCTGTGTGAAGCGCGCGGAAATAATCCGAGGTTTCGGGAGCTGCGACCCGTTGCAGGATGCGCTCCGCCATCTCGACCAGCGTCACGGCAACCCCGCGTTTGGCGCAGACCGCTGCGGCCTCCAGCCCGATGTAGCCACCGCCGACGATAAGCGTGCGCGCGCCATCCGTGACCGCCGGGGCCATGGCATCCACATCCGCCAGATCGCGCAGGACGTAGACCCCGCCCAGATCGCCGCCGATGGCCGCAGGCAGGCGGCGGGGGGTGGAGCCGGTGGTGAGCGCCAGCTGATCGTAGTGCAGCACCTCATCCGCCAGCGTCACGGTTTTCGCCGCCGGGTCGATGGCCTGCACCTGCTGGCCAAGTTTCAAGGTGATATTGGCCTCGGCATAAAAACTCTCGGGCCGCAGGAACAGGCGGTCCATCTCCATCTCCCCCAGGAGATAGGCCTTTGACAGAGGCGGGCGCTGATAGGGCACAACGGGTTCGCTGCCAATCAGCGTAATCTCTCCGTCAAAACCCTGCTTGCGCAGCTGCGCCACCAGCGAGGCCCCCGCCTGGCCTGCCCCGATCACGACAAAATGGGTCATTTGCTATTGTGCCTTCTGCTGTCTTTCGGAAATGCCATTGCCAGTTTGCGTGCTGGTCAGGCTGTTGCCGAACCCTATATGTGGGGGAACATAAAACACAATCAGCACGGAGAGGAACACAGCATGATTTCACAAGGGGACAGCCTGCCGGAGGCGACATTGACGCGGATGGGCAAGGACGGGCCGGAGCAGGTCGCGATCAGCGATCTGACAAAGGGGCGCACGGTGGCGATCTTTGCGGTGCCGGGTGCGTTTACGCCGACCTGCCATTCCGCCCATGTGCCCAGTTTCGTGCGCAACGCCGAGGCGCTGGCGGCCAAGGGCGTGGATGAAATCATCTGCATTGCGGGCAACGATCCCTTTGTGATGCAGGCTTGGTCAGAGGCGACCGGTGCCGGTGCAGCGGGGATTACCATGCTGTCGGACGCCGAATGCGGCTTTACCGATGCGATCGGGATGCGGCTGGACGCGCCTGCGGCGGGGCTGGTCGGGCGCTCTCTGCGCTATGCGATGCTGGCCCGCGACGGCAAGGTCGAGATCATGAATGCCGAGGATTCGCCCGGCAAATGTGAGCTGTCGGCAGGCGAGGCCCTGCTGGAGGCGATGGGCTGAGCCCCTGCCCCAGACCAAGATCGGGGCGCTAGAAACACCAAGAGAGGCGCGGATACCCGTGCCTCTCTTGTCATTCTACCGGGGATGAAGACGGCGCCTGTCAGACAAGGCTCTCCATCTTGCGCGCCAGCTTGGCGTCCAGCGCGCTGATACCGCCGACGTCATGGGTGGTCAGGGTCACTGTAACGGTATTGTAGACATTGCTCCATTCCGGGTGGTGGTCCCATTTTTCGGCCCAGATTGCAGCCCGCGTCATCCAGCCAAAGGCATCGACGAAGCTGGCGAATTTAAAGGTCTTGGTGATGGCGTCGCGGCCCTCGACCACCTCCCATCCGGCGCTGAACAGCGGGTCCAGCAGCGGGCCACGGGTGGCTTCAGAAAGTTTCTCGGTCATTGTTGCTCCTCCACATGGGGTTTGCGGAACGGACCGTAGTCCGTCAGGATCTCGATCTCTTCCTCGATGGCGCCGCGTTCGGCGTCCAGATAGCGGGCAATTGCATCGGCAAAGCCGGGATCGCCCACCCAATGCAGGCTGTGGGTCTGCCGGGGCAGATAGCCGCGCGCCAGTTTATGTTCGCCCTGCGCGCCTGCTTCGACGGCCGTCAGACCACGCGCAATCGCGTGTTCAATAGCCTGATAGTAGCACAGTTCGAAGTGCAGACAGGGGTGGTGTTCGGTGCACCCCCAGTAGCGACCGTAAAGCGTCTCACGGCCTAGGAAATTCAGTGCACCGGCCACCGGTATCCCGTCGCGTTCGGCAAGAATCAGCAGCATGTCGTCGGCCATGGTGTCATGGGCGATGTCGAAGAACGCGCGGCTGAGATAGGGCGAGCCCCATTTGCGCGCGCCGGTGTCCTGATAGAAGGTCCAGAAGGCATCCCAGTGTTCGCGGCGCAGATCGCTGCCGTGGTAACAGCGGATCTCGCCGCCGAAGCCCTGCGCCTGAGCGCGTTCCTTGCGGATGGTCTTGCGTTTGCGCGACGCTAGCGCGGCGAGGAAATCGTCAAAGCTGCGGTAGCCGTCGTTCAGCCAGTGAAACTGCTGGGTGACCCGCGCCATCAGACCCATTTCGGCGCCCATGGCGGCCTCATCCTCGGTGCAGAAGGTGACATGCAGCGAGGAGACGCGGTTATTGGCGGCAAGCTGCACGGCGCCCTGTACCAGCGCGGACTGGCCCACGCCTTCATACCCGGGCCTGATCAGAAAGCGGCGGCCTGTCGCGGGGGTAAAGGGGGCCGCGATCTGAAGTTTGGGATAGTAATGCCCGCCCGCGCGTTCATAGGCATGGGCCCAGTTGTGGTCGAAGATATATTCGCCCTGGCTGTGGGATTTCACATACATAGGGGCGCAGGCAATCAGCAGGCCGTCGCGCCGCGCGGTCAGATACTGCGGCTGCCAGCCGGTGCCCCGCCCCACCGATCCGCTGTCCTCCAGCGCGGACAGGAACCGGTAGGTGGTAAAGGGGTCGAGCGGTGGGCCGCCATCAGCGGCCTCGGGACAGGCGCAGGCGTCCCATTCCGCAGCCTCCAGCTGCGACAGCGCAGCCAGCACTTCGATTTCGATCTGCGCCTGTTCCATTCAATGCCTCCGCGACAGACAGTATCTGTGTCCGTCGCGGACGGGTTCAACCCGGAATATCAGAAAGATAGCGCTCGAAGGTGACATTATGCGCAATTTTGCGTGCCTCGGTTTCCATCGCGGCAGAGGTCACCGTCCAGCACAGGATCGGCACTCCCTGATCACGCAGCTGCGTGACGCGATCCCGGCCGAGGTCCTGAACTTCGTGACTGATGAAACTGGCTTCGACGCGGTCGAAATCGGGGATCGCGCGCAGGTGGTCGCAGGTCGGCGTGCTCAATTCGCGCCAGCTGACCGGATCATAGGCGCTGGTGGTCAGTCCGCGCGGCACCTCGGGCGCCAGCCGTGCCAGCTCTGCCACGGAATGCGGGTTGAAGGACATCAGGGCGACATCGCCCTTGTAGCCCTGCAACTGGCGCAGGGTGTCTGCCTCCAGCGCGCCGATGTTGGGGCCCATATCGCCGTCCTGATCCTTCAGCTCGATCAGCAGCGGCGCGCGGCCTGCCACCAAATCAAGGATCTCTGCCAGATCGGGGATACATTCACCGTCGCCGCCCTTGAGCGGGATCGCGCGCAGCTGATCGCGGGTGTGATCCGCCACCAGACCGGTGCCTTCGGCCAGCCGGTCCAGGGCGTAATCGTGAAACACCATGGCGCAGCCGTCCGAGGACAGCTGCAAATCCATTTCGATACCATAGCCAGCCTCGATCGCGGCGCGGATGGCGGCGCGACTGTTTTCCGGGCGGCCATCGCGCACATCATGCAGCGCGCGATGGGTTATGGGCTGGCGCAGGAGTGCGGCAGGCAGGTCAGCTCTCATGAGATCTGGAACACGCCGTCGATTTCCACAGCGACCCCCAGCGGCAGCGAAGGCGAACTGACGGCGGCACGGGCATGACGGCCGACATCGCCCAGCACTTCGACCATCAGATCGGAAGCGCCGTTCACCACCTGCGGCTGGTCGGTGAAACTATCGGTGGAATTCACAAAAGCGCCGAGTTTGACGACGCGCTTCAGGCGATTGAGATCGCCATCACAGGCGGCTTTCAGCTGCGCCAGCAGCGCGATGGCACATTGGCGGGCGGCTTTCTGACCTGCGGCCACATCCATGTCGGCGCCCAGTTTGCCGGTGATCAGCCCTTCGGGGCCGGCCGAGATCTGGCCGGAGATGTAGACCATATCGCCGACCACGACATAGGGGACGTAATTGGCAGCCGGGGCCGGTGCGCTCGGCAGCTGAATGCCCAGTTCTTTGAGTTTGGCTTCGATATCCATGGGTGCAGTCCTTTGCATCAGGTTTTGCGGAACGCTAACCGGGAAGCGGCAGGGCGGAAAGCAAAAAACCGCCCCGGGTGGGGCGGTTTTGCGACGTGTCCGCGGCTTCGCGCTGCTCGGCCCCGTCAGCTTTCCCTGAAGGCTTTGACGAAGTAGTCGGCAAGGGGTTTCACGAGATAGGCCAGCGGCGTGCGCTCGGCGGTGCGGATGTATCCTTCGACCGGCATACCGGGGATCAGCACCGTGCCCTCGGGCAGGGTTTCCAGCTGGCCGGGATCCAGTTCGATCTCGGTGCGGTAGTAGGAGAGCTTGCTCGCCTGATCCTCAAACGCATCGGCAGAGACCTGTTTCACCGTACCGAAAAGTTCCGGCGTCAGGCGCTGATCCAGAGCCGGGAAGCGCAGGGTTACCGGCTGACCGACATAAATCTGATCGACATCGGTGGGGGCCACCTGCGCGGCAATCACCAGCGGCCGGTCCTGCGGTACCAGATAAAGCACCGGCTCCGCCGCCCGGATCACCGAGCGCGGCGTATGGACCTGCAAACCATAGACGATGCCGGAGACCGGTGCAGTGATATCGAGCCGCGCCAGACGTTCCTTCAGCGCGCGGCGGGTCTCGGCCAGTTCCAGCTCCTGATAGCGCAGATCGCGCAGCCGGGTGATGGCCTGCTCGCGCTGCTGGGTGCCCAGTTTGAGGATTTCGATGTCGATTTCGGTGATGCGCCCCTCGGCTTGGGCCTCGGTGGCAATCAGCTCGCCCAGCGAACCTTGCAGGTCGGCCTCGGTCCGGCGCAGGTTCAAAACCGTGCCGGCCTGCGCCAGCCCGCGATCCAGCAGCGACTGCTGGTTTGCCAGTTCCTCCTCGATCAGCTCGAGCTGGGTGCGGCGCGAGGCCTGCTGCGCCAGAACGCCTTTGATCTGATCCTGTATCTGCGAGCGTCGTTTTTCCAGCTGGTCGATTTCGCGCGCCACCGAATCCTTGCGCGCCTGAAACAGGCGGAGCTGGCCCTGCATCAGATCGGCCACCTCTGGCCGGGTTTCGGCCAGTTCGGAGAGCTCGGCGTCGAACTCAACTGTCTCGGCGCTGTCCCGCTCGGCATCAAGGCGCGCGCGGCGTGCCATCAGTTCAAACAGCTGACCTTCGGTGATGACCAGTTGCGAGTACAGCTCCTTGGCATCCAGCCGCAGCAGCACCGCGCCCTCGGCCACGGTGTCGCCCTCTTCCACCAGAATGTCCTGCACGATGCCGCCGTCGAGGTGCTGCACAACCTGCCGGTTGCGGTCGACCTCAATCCGGCCCGAGGCCACAATGGCACCGGCGATGGAGGTGGCAACCGACCAGGTGCCAAAGCCCCCGAGCAGGATCACAACGCCGAACAGGCCGATCAGCAGCGGACGGCGGGCGGACCAGGATGTGGCCCCGGCATCGGTCTGGTTCATCGCACACCTCCTGGCGCTGCCTGTTGAATGCTCTGGTGGTTCGAAACCATTTCCCGCAGGACCTTGTCCTTGGGGCCAAAGGCGGTCTGGATCCCCTGATCAATGACCAGCAAAAGGTCACATTCCTGAATGGCCGCCGGGCGATGGGCCATGATCAGCACCGATCTGCCATCGGCCTTGAGCTGTTTGATCGCCCGGTTGAGCGCCACCGACCCGTCGTTGTCGAGGTTCGAATTCGGCTCATCCAGAATGACGATCACCGGATCGTCATAAAGCGCGCGCGCCAGGGCGACACGCTGCATCTGACCGCCGGAGAGCCGCCCGCCCCCAGCCGTGATCCGGGTGTCATAGCCATCGGGCAGATGCACGATCATATCATGGGCCGCAGCCTTTTTCGCGGCGGCGACGACTTTTTCGGAATCCGGGTTGGACGACAGCCGGGCGATGTTCTGGGCAATGGTGCCCTCAAACAGCTGCACGCGCTGCGGCAGGTAGCCGATGTTCTGGCCCAGCACCTCGGGGGCGTATTGCTCCAGCGAGGCGCCATCCAGCCGCACCGTGCCCGCCGCCGGGCGCCAGGCGCCGGTCAGTGCCCGCGCGAGGGTGGATTTGCCGGAGCCTGAAGGACCGATCACGCCGATGGCCTGACCCGGCTGCACCCGGAAGCTGACATTGCGCAGCTGCGGACGGCTGTCCCCCGGCGGCACCACCGCCAGCGCCTGTACTTCGAGATTGGCGGAGGGTTTGGGCAATTCGGTGCGCTGCGGCTCTTCCGGGACTTTCTCCAGCAGCTCGGCGAGATTGCGCCAGCCCTTCAGCGCGCGCTGCACCATCGCCCATTGACCAAGCGCCAGTTCGATAGGCGCCAGCGCCCGGCCCATCAGGATCGAGCCTGCAATCATCGCGCCGGCGGTCACCTCGTTCTGCAGCACCAGATACGCGCCCAGACCCAGCATCGCCGATTGCAGGAACAGGCGCAGGGTTTTGGTCAATGTGGTGAAGCCGCCGCCGACGTCGCTGGCGGCGACACTGTCCACCAGTGCGGCATCGCGGCCCGCTTTCCAGCGCTGAAACGCGGCGCGGCGCATACCCATCGACTGGATCATCTCCGCTTCGGTGCGGATTTCCTCGGACATCAGATTGGCCCGATGGCCGGAAATGCCTGCCTGCATCTGCGGGCGGCGCGACAGGAACTGGTTCAGCACCGCGATGGCGATGAGAACCGCACCACCGCCAAGCGCCAGCAGCCCGAGCCAGGGGTGGAACAGCGCGATGCCAAACAGGAAGATCGGCGTCCAGGGCAGATCGAATGCGGCACCGAGCACCGGCGAGGCGATCAGACGTTGCACCGATTCCAGATCGCTGAGACCGGTCTGCGCCACCGGATCCTGAGCCACCGCGGAACGGCGGATCATGGCATCGAACACGCGCTGGTCCAGCCCGGCCTGAAACCGCGCCCCGGCCCGCGACAGAATGCGACCGCGCGCATAATCCAGAATACCCATGGTGCCGTAGAGAAACACCACCAGCAGTGACAGCGCGATCAGCGTCGCCACCGACCGGCTGCCCAGCACCCGGTCATAGACCTGCATCATGTATAGCGGTCCCGTCAGCATCAGCATATTCACGAAGAAGCTGAAGATACCGACCGACCAATAGAGACCACGACTGCGGCGACGATGCGCCCGCAGCTCATCGAAGCCGGATTTATTAGTAGTTTTCGTCATGAGAGGTCTGCAATTCCCTGTCAATATGCCCTATGTATCAGCCACGCGCGCAGAAAACCGGACCACATATGTTCCAAATCTGCCACAACTGTGTAAACAAGCCCAGTCTCTGACTAGGCAGAGCTGAGAAACACCCTAAGTGGGTCCAACGCGCCCACAGCAGACAGATTGGACACCGAAGCGAATGACCTTCCCGCTGCGACCTTTTTTGATTATGGCCCTGGTAACTGTTACGTCGACACTGGCAGGCTGCGCAACCCAAGATAGTGTCTCGCGCGCGTCGGGTGAGGTGTTCGATCCTTACGAGAACACCAATCGGTCCATTCACAATTTCAACCGTGGTGTTGACCGCTTTGCCTTTCGCCCCGCTGCCAAGGGTTATGTCGCGATTGTGCCGCCGGATATGGTGACCAGTTTCAACAACTTTGCCGAGAACCTGTCGATGCCGGGTCAGGCGGTGAATGCGCTGTTGCAGGGCAATTTCAAGGAATCGGGCATCGCTGTATCGCGCTTTGTGATCAATACGATCTTTGGCATTGGCGGCCTTGGCGATCCGGCCTCTGACTTCAACGTGCCGCGTGTGGACACCAATTTCGGCGAGACGCTGCATGTCTGGGGTGTTGGCGAAGGCGCCTATGTCGAGCTGCCGTTCTTTGGCCCCTCCACCGCCCGCGACGGGGCTGGCATCGTCGTGGATTTCTTCACCAATCCGATCAGCTACGCTCGGCATAATCCAGCCGACAACATCGGCATCTATGCCGAGGTGGTGCGTCGTCTGGGGGATCGTGGCACATATTCCGACACCATCGACTCGATTTTGTATGAGAGCGCCGACAGCTACGCGCAGGCGCGGCTGATCTACCTTCAGAACCGCCGCTTCGAGTTGGGCGGCGATCAAAGTGAATACGAAGGGGTCTATGGCGATCCCTATTCAGATCCGTATGAGGACATCTATGCCGAGTAATTTTCTGACCCGCCGCAGTTTCCTGGCCACTGGCGTTGCCTTTCTCGGGCTGGCCGCCCTGCCCGGTAAAGTGCTTGCCCTGAGTGAAGCCGCCGCGCGCAGCCTTGTCGGCAGCGTCGTTGGCGACATCAACAAGGTCATCGCCTCCGGCAAGTCCGAAGGTGCGATGATCCGTGATTTCGAGAAGATTTTCGTGCGCTATGCGGATGTGAACATCATGGCGCGCTATGCGCTGGGTGTGGATGCCCGCCGCGCCTCGGGCGCGCAGATGAACGCTTTTGCCGATGCGTTCCAGGGCTATATCTCCCGCAAATACGGCAAGCGGTTCCGCGAGTTCATCGGCGGTTCGGTCGAGGTGCAATCCGCGCGCAAGATCAAGGCGGGTTATGAGATCAAATCGCTGGCCAAGCTGAAAGGTCAGGCGCCGTTTGAGGTGACCTTCCTCGTGTCCGATAAATCCGGTCGCGACAAATTCTACAACATGTTCATCGAAGGCGTGAACCTGCTGTTGACCGAACGCACCGAGATCGGGGCCATCCTTGACCGCAACAAGGGTGATATCAACAAGCTGATCGCCGAGCTGAAGCGGCTGAGCTGAGTTCAGCCACCGCAGCGTCAGACAGATCACGAAGAAGGGGCCCGGCGGCCCCTTTTTCTATTTCAGGATTGCAGTTTGTGCGCCGCGCCCGGTCAGCGCGCATAAGGTCGCGCGATGATCCCCAGCGCGGTGCGACACCACACGGGGCTACCGGCGGTCACCAAACGGAGTGACTGACCGCCGACGACCGCGCCGGAACGCTGCACGGTGACAGCGCAGAGACATGCGGGACATAAGACCCATATTGGCCCGGCTTGATCCGGCGTGATGCGCTATCGGTTGCCGAAGATGTCACGCAGCAGACCGTCCACCGCGCGCCCCAGTTCCTGCCCGACGTTGGGCCGCTGGCGACGCTGTTGCTGCGGTTGTGGCGGTGGTGCGATGGGCTGCGGTGCGATCATCGGCAGCGGTTTGGGTGTCAGACCGTCATGCACCCGCACCATGACCTCGCGCCAGATATCGGCGGGCAGACCGCCACCGGTCACGCCGGAGAGCGGCGTGTTGTCATCATAACCCATCCAGACGCCCGCGACATAATCGGCAGTGAAGCCCACAAACCAGGCATCACGGGCCGCCTGTGTCGTGCCGGTCTTGCCTGCCGCCTGCCAGCCGGGGATCTGCGCCCGCCGACCGCTGCCCTGCGACACCACCTGTTCCATCATCCAGATCAGTTCCCGCGCCGCCTTGGTCTGGATCACCCGCTCGCCCAGACCGCCGCTGGCGCCCATCAGAGGGGTGTTGTCGCCAATGATCGTCAGCTCCGTCACGCCATATGGGGTCACCGAGGAGCCACCATTGAGAATGCCCGCATAGGCTCCGGTCATATCAAGCAGCGTGCTTTCGGAGGCACCCAGCGCCAGCGCCGGGCCGGCGGCCAGCTCACTGTCCAGTCCGAAATCACCGGCCACGCGACGCACCAGATCGCGGCCCACCGCCTCGGACACTTTCACAGCCGGGACGTTCAGCGAATCCCGCAGGGCCTGCGCCAGGGTGACCTCGCCATAGAATTTCCGCGTATAGTTCTTTGGGCACCACTGGCCGGACCCCGGAACATCAAGGCAATATTGCGCGTCCAGCACCCGGTCGAGCGGCGAATACCCCAGCTCAAGCGCCGTGGCATAGACAAAGGGTTTGAAGGCCGAGCCGGTCTGACGCTTGGCCTGGGTCGCGCGGTTGAACACACCGGAGACACGGGATTTGCGCCCACCCACCATGGCCCGGACCGCGCCATCCGCGCTCATCACCACAATGGCGGCCTGCGCCTTGGAGCCTTCGCGGACCTTGGTGTCAAAGACATGGTTCAGCGCATCTTCGGCTGCGCGTTGCAGGCGCTGGTCGATGGTAGTGCGGATCACCACATCCTCGGTTGTCTCATTGCCAAAGAAATCCGGGATGGTGTCCATCACCCAATCGGCGAAATAGCCACCGGCGCGGGCGGCGGCGGCCTCGCTCAGGACCGCAGGGGTATTCTGCGCCGCGCGCATTTCAGCGGTGGTCAGATACCCCTGCTCCTGCATCAGGCGCAGCACGGTGGCGGCGCGATCCTGCGAGCGTTGCAGATTATTGGTCGGTGCCAGCGTTGAAGGGGCTGTCAGCAGACCCGCCAGCATCGCCGCCTCTGCGGCATCCACCTGATTGGCGGATTTGCCGAAATAGCGCTGCGCTGCGGCCTCGGCCCCATAGGCGCCGCCGCCCAGATAGGCGCGGTTCATATAGATCGAGAGGATTTCATCCTTGGTGTATTTGGCCTCCATCGCCATCGCGAAGATGGCTTCCTTGGCCTTGCGCCACAGCGACCCCTGGCGGCAGTCGCGTTCATAAGCGCGCTCGCTCTCCCATTCGGTCGGATCATAGACCACGCCGAGGCACAGCAGCTTGGCGGTCTGCTGCGTGATGGTGGAGCCGCCATGGCCGGACAGCGGGCCGCGCCCTTCGCTCAGGTTGATGCGGACAGCGCTGGCAACGCCGCGCGGCGATACACCGAAGTGGCGGTAGAACCGTTTATCCTCTGTCGCGACGATGGCGTTCTTCAGGTAGGGCGAGACGGTTTCGCTGGTGACCACGCCGCCGAATTGATCCCCCCGCCAGGCAAAGACCTCGCCGTTGCGATCGGTGAGCGTGACAGAGCCGCGCGCGCGCCCGTCCAACAGTTCAGCAACCTCGGGCAGTTTCATGTAGTGGTAGCCCACCGCCAGCGCCACCAGCGCGGTCGAGATCATGCCGATCCGCCAGGCAAATCCCCAAGCCAGCCGGAACGCCCAGCGAAATGGTGCCAGCAGCAGCGCGAGGATCTTGCCCAGCAGGGTCTTTGGTTTCTGCGGTTTGCGCGGGCCTCTTCCGCCGCCCCCGGTGCCCCCCGTTTTGCGACCGCCGCCGAACAGGCCAAGCCAGCCCGATTTACGCGGCCTTGCGGTTGATTTCGGCCGTGGTTTGGCCTTGCGCGCGGGCGCTTTGCCCTGCGTGCCGCGCCCCGCTGTCGCGTAGCGCTTGTCTGCGACCAGAGGTCGGCGCCGCGGTCCTTGTGCCATCTTCCAGATCCTGCCCGGTTTGCCCGTTTTGCGGACCATACCGCGTCTACGACGGTTTGTTGAGGGGCAGTTTCACGACATTTCCCCTCTGAAAGCCGGGTGTTTTTTAGGCGGACTGGCAAAAGATCGCCTATTTTTTAGCCGTCCTGCCGCAACCGCCCTCAAAACCTGGCCCCGAACGTTCCACCGACTCGGCTCTGCGGATTTGCTGCACCTGCAAACAGTTCAGGCGCTGTCACCACGCGCCGCCATCATCACAGGGGGTCGGGCATGAAAATGATCATAGCAACCATCAAGCCGTTCAAGCTGGAGGAGGTCCGCGAGGCGCTGACATCCATCGGCGTGTCCGGGCTGATGGTCACGGAAATCAAGGGGTTCGGCGCCCAGTCTGGCCATACGGAGATCTATCGTGGGGCGGAATATGAGGTGAATTTCGTGCCCAAGATGCGGCTGGATCTGGTGGTGCCCTCGGGGCTGGCCGATCAGGTCGTCGACACCATCACCCAGACCGCCCGCACCGGCAAGATCGGTGACGGCAAGATTTTTGTTCTCGACGTTGAGCAGGCGATCCGCGTGCGCACCGGCGAAACCAATCACGACGCGCTGTGAAAACGCGCAAAGGAAGGAAATCAGTTATGCGTAAATCAACCCTTTCCCTTGCAGCGGTGGCGACGCTGGCCCTGCCCGGCCTCGCCCTCGCCCAGGAGACCGCCGCTGCGGCCCCGGCGCCCGGAGCGGCAGCCACCGACACGGTGTTTATCCTCAACTCGCTGCTGTTTCTGGTCGGCGGCTTCCTCGTGTTCTGGATGGCGGCCGGTTTTGCCATGCTGGAAGCGGGTCTGGTGCGGTCGAAAAACGTCACCATGCAGCTGACAAAAAACGTTGCGCTGTTCTCTCTGGCGGCCATCTTCTATTACCTGATCGGCTATAACCTGATGTATCCGCTGGGCACCTGGTCGATTGAGGGCGTCCTCTCCGGTGTCTGGGGTCCGGGCGTTCTGGAGGCGGTGGGCATCACCGCCGAGCAGGCGGATGATTACTCCTATGCCTCCACCGGATCGGATTTCTTCTTCCAGCTGATGTTCTGTGCAACCACGGCCTCCATTGTCTCCGGCACCCTCGCCGAGCGCGTGAAACTCTGGCCCTTCCTCGCCTTTACCATCGTGCTGACCGCAGTGATCTACCCGCTGCAGGCCAGCTGGAAATGGGGCGGCGGCTTCCTGGACGAAATGGGGTTCCTCGACTTTGCAGGCTCCACCGTGGTGCATTCCGTTGGGGGCTGGGCGGCTCTGACCGGCGCGCTGATCCTTGGCCCGCGCATTGGCAAGTACAAGAACGGCAAGACCGTCCCGATGCCCGGATCCAACCTGGCGCTGGCCACCCTTGGGACGTTCATCCTGTGGCTGGGCTGGTTCGGCTTTAACGGTGGCTCGCAGCTGGCGATGGGCACTGTCGGGGATGTCGCGGACGTGAGCCGGATCTTTGCCAATACCAACGCAGCCGCAGCTGGCGGCGCCGTGGCCGCGCTGATCCTGACGCAGCTGCTGTTCAAGAAGCCCGATCTTACCATGATCCTGAACGGCGCGCTGGCGGGTCTGGTGTCGATCACCGCAGAACCGCTGACGCCCGGTCTGGGCATGGCGACGCTGATCGGGGCTGCTGGCGGCATCATCGTGGTCTTTGTGGTGCCACTGCTGGACAAGCTGAAAATCGACGATGTGGTCGGCGCCATCCCGGTTCACCTGGTGGCCGGTATCTGGGGCACCATCGCGGTTGTGCTGACCAACCCCGAAGCGAGCCTGATCACACAGCTGACCGGGATCGTGGTTGTCGCGCTCTTCGTCATTATCTCTTCCGCCGTGGTCTGGCTGATCCTGCGGGCGGTGACCGGTATCCGGGTTGGCGAAGAGGACGAAGTCAACGGTCTGGACATGGCGGAACTGGGTATGGAAGCCTATCCCGAATTTTCCCCCAGCTGATCCGAACCCGGCTTGACACTGAACGCGGTTCCCGGTGCCTCCGGGGGCCGCGTTTTCATTTGGGTGCCCCCCGGGCCGCAGCCAAAAGTCTTTGAAGGCTTTTGCCCAGACGAATTGAGAAAGTCTGGTGAGCCGTCGCAAAAACGCCCCGCCGAAGCGGGGCGTGATCATCGGTTCTGACAGCCTGAATCAGACAGGCGGGATCAGCCAGGCAGGATCAGACACCAGCGTCGACAATCGCCCGGGCGAGGATCGGCACCGTCTGGGTGTTCAGACCTGCGATATTCATGCGGCTGTCGCCGACCATGTAGATGCCGCTGTCGGCGCGCATCTTCTCGACCATTTCAGGCGTGGTGCCGAGCAGTGAGAACATGCCGCGATGCTGGGCCAGGAAGGCAAAGCGGTCAGACCCGGTCAGGCGCTGCAGCTCATCCGCAAGCTGCTGGCGGAGTTTCAGCATGCCAAGGCGGGTCTCCTCCAGTTCCGCCGCCCAATCGGCGCGCAGCGCGTCGTCATTCAGGATCATGGTCACCAGACGCGCGCCATGATCCGGCGGGAAGGAATAGTTCTGCCGGTTCAGGAACGCCAGCGTGCCCTGGTTCAGCCCCTGTGCGCCTGCATCCTGCGATACTGCCATCAGCAGGCCGGTGCGTTCGCGGTAGATGCCGAAGTTCTTTGAACAGCTGGCCGCGATCAGACATTCCGGCGTGTTGGCCGCCACATAGCGAACGCCCTGCGCGTCCTCTTCCAGACCATCGCCAAAGCCCTGATAGGCAATGTCGATCATCGGAATGAGACCGCGTTCGTTCAGCAGCGCCACCACTTCCTGCCACTGCACGATGTTGAGGTTGGCACCGGTCGGGTTGTGGCAGCAGCCATGCAGCAGCACCACGTCGCCTTTGTTGGCGGTTTTCAGATCTTCAATCATGCCATCGAAATCAACGCCGCAGGTCTCGCGGTCGAAATAGCGATAGGCGACGGTTTCGATGTGCAGATAGTTCAGGATCGAGATGTGGTTGGGCCAGGTCGGGTTCGACACGAACACCCGCGCGCCCGGGTTGGCCATCTTGATCAGCTCAAACGCCTGACGCACGGCACCGGTGCCACCGGGGGTGGCGGCTGCCGCGACATTGCCCCGCTCGACGCTATCCGCAAGGATCAGCTTGATCATCGCGTCGGAATAGGCCGGATCACCGGCCAGGCCGACGTAGGATTTGGAGGTCTGCTCTTCCCACAGTTTATGTTCTGCCGCCTTGATGGCGCGCATCACCGGGGTCACCCCTTCGGCGTTCTTGTAGACGCCGACGCCAAGGTCGATCTTGTCATCGCGTGGGTCGTCGCGATACGTCTGCATCAGCATCAGGATCTTGTCCGCCGGCTGGGGTTTCAGGGTTTCGAACATCAGGTCTCTCCGGTTGCAACGGGAAGGGTTGGGAAGGCGCCCCACTCAGTCCAGGAGCCGTCATAAAGCGAATGATCGGTCTTGCCGATCCGCTCCATGGCGAGGCTGAGGACTGCGGCGGTCACGCCTGACCCACAGGTGGTGATGGCAGGCTTGCTGAGATCGACACCAGCCCGTTCAAAGGCGGCACGCAGCGCGTCCGGCGCTTTCATCGTCTGATCAGCGTTCAGCAGTTCGGTATAGGGCAGGTTCTTGGAGCCGGGGATATGACCCGACCGCAGACCTTCGCGGGGTTCGGCAACCGTGCCCTGAAACCGCGCGGCCGCACGGGCGTCGATGATCTCGTGATCGCCGAGCTTGGCGGCGGAGGACACTTGCGTCACATCACGCAGCAGATGGTTCTGCACCCGCACGGTCATATGGCGGTCGCGGATGACCGGCGGCAGATCTTCGACCGGGTTGCCCTCGGCCTGCCATTTCGGCAGACCACCGTCCAGCACCGCAACATTGGTCTGCCCCATCAGGCGGAACAGCCACCACACCCGCGCCGCCGACCGCAGCCCAGTGCCGTCATAGACCACAACCTGATGGCCGTCACCGACCCCCATCGCGCGCAGGCGGGACATGAATTTCTCCACCGGGGGAACCATATGCGGCAGCTCGGAGCGATTGTCGGCGATATCGTCGATATCAAAGAAGCGCGCGCCGGGAATATGAGCTGCGTCATACTCCGCCTTGGCGTCTCGCCCTTCGTGCGGCATGTACCACGAGGCATCAAGGAGCCGCAGATCAGGGTCCTTCAGATGCGCAGCAAGCCAGTCTGTCGACACAAGCGTTTTAGGATCATCCAACGTTACCGCCTCCCCTCATATGTGCTGAGGCATCCGTACAACCGCGCGGACAGAGTCGCAAGGGAGGCCGGGCCTGCGGCGCAACAATCTGTCCCACCGGGCCGGATCGGAGGCGCTGCGCCGGGCATCTGCACTCCCTGTCAGCGGACAATCCGCAGCCGAGGGCGCGCGGATTCGGTGGCAGGTTGTGACCGAGGGGCCGGATCCGTCTTGCCCGCCGGGAAGCGATGGGCAAAGGACAGCGCCGCGCGGATCACATGCGGGTCCATCCAGCCGCCGGTCAGATCGGCTACGGCGTCGCGGGCCGCTGGGGTGTTGTCGCGGCGCATGTGATGCAGCATCCGCAGACAAGCCGCTTCATCCGCGGTGACACTGGCTCGGGTCGAGAGGGTCAGCGCGTCATGCCCCTGATAAAGCTCGCCGCGCAGGTCATGCAGGCAGCGCACCACCTTGAACAGCGCATGCGCGACCCCCAGGCCGAAACTCTCACCCCAGCGCTCAGCCGCGCTGCAACAGGCGTGCTGCCAGGCCTGGCTCTGCGGCTCTCGCAGGCAGGTGGTGAAATGGCGCAGCTGAGGCAGCAGCGCGACCTCAAACGGATCAAGCCCCAGTCCCGCAAGCGCGGTTTCTGCGGGCATAGTTGGCATGTCAGCGGCGGGCGCAGGGGTCAGAGGTCGCGAATCAGAAAGGGCCTCAGGCATCGGCATCATCCTTGTCACAGGGAGGAAAACAGAAGATGCCGGGCCTGACCGAGGGATGTGTCTGCTGGGTTGGGCTTATCTGACTTATTTAGTCAGTTATTGCAATGGCCACGCGTTACCCGGTGCAACTGCCGGACAGGATAGGGTGGCCGGGAAGCGACGGTCGTAGGTCGGGCGCAGGCCCGGCGGCAGATCCAGACGTGGCCCTGTCCCACCGCAGCTGCAATGCGTCGCACTCAGCTGTGGTCTTTCAGCAGGCGTTGCTTCTGGCGCGACCAATCGCGTTTGGCCTCGGTCTCGCGCTTGTCGTGGTTCTTCTTGCCCTTGGCGATGCCGATCTTCACCTTGGCCAGACCGCGATGGTTGAAATACATCACCAGCGGCACCAGGGTCATCCCCTTGCGCTGGGTTGCATTCCAAAGGTTCGACAACTCCTTGCGCGACACCAGCAGCTTGCGGCGACGACGCTCCTCATGCTTGAACATCTTCGCCTGCTCGTAAGGCGCGATATAGGAGTTCACCAACCAGAGTTCGCCATCATCCACCGTCGCGTAGCTCTCGGCGATATTGGTACCGCCGGCGCGCAGGGATTTGACCTCGGATCCTTCCAGCAGGATCCCGCATTCCAGATCGTCCTCGATCGCATAGTCAAACCGCGCGCGGCGGTTCTCTGCGATCACTTTGTAATTCGGGTCTGATTTTTGCTTGGCCATGGGCGCAGATGTAAGCTGCCGGGGGGAGAGGTGCAAGATGGTGATGCAGCGGAGGATTGGCCCCCGCCCCACCGACCGGATTCAGGTAGGCTGACGGCGACGGCTGCGCATCAGGGTAAAGCCGCCACTGATCACGATGACCGTGCTGCCCATCAGGGTCCAGAGGTCGGGGCGCTCGTGGAAGACCACCACCCCAAGCACCATGGCAAACACCAGCCGGGTGTAGCGGAAGGGAGCGATGACCGAAATCTCGCCGCTCCGCATGGCGCCGGTCAGGGCGTGATAGGCCACCACCCCCACCACGGTTGCAGCCACCAGACCGGCCCCGGTGGCGAGATCCGGCATCACCATCGGCGCGCCAAAGGGCTGCGCCAAGACCCCCGCGACGATCAGCATGGCAAATCCGACCAGCCCGAGATGCGCGTTCGACAGCCCGGCCGGAGCCGCGCGGGTGGCCAGATCGCGGCCTGCAAAGCCAAGCGTTCCCGCCACCGCAAAGAGCGAGGCCAGCTCAAACCCGCTGGCCCCCGGGCGCAGGATCATCAAGACGCCGACAAAACCCGCCGCAATCGCCAGCCAGCGGCGCAGGCCCACATGCTCGTTAAAGAAGACCACCGCGCCGGCAGCAACCACCAGCGGCGTCGCCTGCAGGATTGCGGAGGCCGAAGAAAGCGGCGTCAGCGCAATTGCCAGCGTGTAGCACAGCCGCCCTGCAACCTCGGCGACAGAGCGCAGCACAAGCGCGCGCGTGCAGAACACCGGGGTCCACAGGCGGTGCCCCTGTGCACGCGCCATGATGGCAAAGATCACCATGCCCCCGGCCCCGAACAGGATCAGGATCTGCCCGACCGGCAGGCTTCGGGCCGCGGATTTGATGAACATATCCTCCAGCGCAAAGGCGGCCATAGCGAGCACCATCAGGAGACTGCCGCGCAGAGTGTCCATGGATCAGATCGCTTTCGTAATAAGGCCGGTGGAAAACTCTCCGGCAATAGGTCAATGGAAACAGGGGCAAGACGCGCGCACCCCGGAGGGTCTGGCGCCTCGTCATCAATGCCACCAGCATTAGGCATCCTCTGCCCCGGCGACAAGCCGCGCCGCTGCGGCCAATTGATCCGGCTGCCGCTAGCCGCGAGAGGCCACGCGGCGGTAGTGGTGCATGTTCAAGAACGCAGCACCGCTGTCGCCACAGCGATAGCCATGTGGCTGATCCGCCGCAAAGCGCAGCCCCTGCCCGGTATCCAGCGCCACCCAATCGTCGCCCCGCAACACCTCCATCGCGCCCTCCAGCACGAAGACCTCTTCAGTCACGCCGCTGTCATGGGGCTGGGACAGGTGGCATTGGCCGGGACGCAGGCTCACGTGAAAGGTCTCGGCCGCAAGCGCAGGATCAAAGGGAAACACCATCTTCACCGCGATCGAACCGGGAAACTGGACCGAGCGGAACACCCGCTCGCCGCTGGCGGCCAGATCCGGGGCCGCCGCCTCGCCGATCAGCGCGCTGAGCGGCAGATGAAACCCCTTGGCAATTTTCCACAGGGTGGCAATCGTCGGGCTTGATTCGCCGCGCTCGATCTGGCCCAGCATCGCCTTGCTGACGCCGGTGACCTCGGCAGCCCGTGACAGGCTTAGCCCTGCGCCCTGGCGAATGTCCCGCAAATTCAGAGTGATGCTATCTTCGCTCATGCCTGCTGCCCGTTTCTGGTCCGCCTGATGCGGATTGGTTCATGCCGCGCTTCAAAAACCTCTTGTGCGTTATAACGCACAAACGCTACTGTGCGCTATAACGCACAGGCCTGCGATCTCTAGCGGATCCGCCAGCTCAGGAAAACCCGGATGCTCAGCCCCTTGAAACTGTCGCATAGTGTTGCCGGCGCTGTTGCCGTGCTGCTGGGCTACACCGGATCTGTCGTGATCATCGCTCAGGCCTGCCGCGCCCCCGGCGCCAATCTGGCGCAGGCCGACAGCTGGATTCTGGTCTTGGTTATGGGCATGGGTGTGGGCATAGGGCTCAACAGCCTCGGCCTGTCGCTGATGTCCCGGATGCCGATCCTGACCGCCCGGTTCGCCACTCCGCCCCGCCAAAGCCTGCGAAAACCGGCAGAAACCACCAGATAATTACCGAAGACCGCCCCGACATGTTGCCTTTGTTGCGCAAATCGTGTCCCTGAGGGCAAAGACAAGGGAACCAGCCAGATGCCAATGTACCGATCCAGAACTTCCACCCATGGCCGCAATATGGCGGGCGCACGCGGATTGTGGCGCGCCACAGGGATGAAGGACGATGATTTCGGCAAGCCGATCATCGCCATCGTCAACTCCTTTACCCAGTTCGTACCCGGCCACGTCCACCTCAAGGATCTGGGCCAGATGGTCGCCCGCGAGGTCGAGGCGGCCGGCGGCGTCGCCAAGGAATTCAACACCATCGCGGTGGATGACGGTATCGCCATGGGCCATGACGGGATGCTCTACTCGCTGCCCTCGCGCGAGGTGATCGCGGATTCCGTCGAATATATGGTCAACGCCCATTGTGCCGATGCCATGGTCTGCATCTCCAACTGCGACAAGATCACTCCCGGCATGCTGATGGCAGCGATGCGGCTGAATATCCCGGCGATCTTCGTTTCCGGTGGACCGATGGAAGCGGGCAAGATCGACATTGCCGATCTCGACGCCAAGAAGATCGACCTCGTCGATGCGATGGTTGCGGCGGCCAACGAGAACCTCACCGATGAGCAGGTGCAGCATATCGAGGAAAACGCCTGCCCCACCTGCGGCTCCTGCTCCGGCATGTTCACCGCCAACTCGATGAACTGTCTGGCCGAGGCGCTGGGTCTGGCGCTGCCGGGCAATGGCTCGACACTGGCCACCCACGCCGACCGCAAACACCTGTTCCTTGAGGCGGGCCGCAAGATCGTCGACATCACCAAGCGCCACTACGTGGGCGAGGAGAAAGGCCTGCTGCCGCGCGAAATCGCCACCTTTGATGCGTTTGAAAACGCCATGAGCCTCGATATCGCCATGGGCGGGTCGACCAATACGGTGCTGCACCTCCTGGCCATCGCCAATGAAGGCAGGGTCGATTTCACCATGACCGATATGGACCGCCTGTCGCGCAAGGTGCCGTGCCTGTGCAAGGTCGCACCGAACACCGAAAACGTTCATATGGAAGACGTCCACCGCGCCGGTGGCATCTTCTCCATCCTGGGTGAGCTCAGCCGCGCGGGACTGTTGCATGACCATTGCGCCACCGTCCACTCCAGCTCCATGGGCGAGGCAATCGCCAAATGGGACATCAAGGTTGCCAACAACCCCGAGGCCGAAGAGCTGTTCAAGGCCGCCCCCGGCGGCGTGCGCACCACCGAAGCGTTTTCGCAGTCCAACCGCTACAAGGAGCTGGACACCGACCGTGCAGGCGGGGTGATCCGCTCCAAGGAACATGCCTTCAGCCAGGACGGCGGTCTGGCGGTGCTGTTTGGCAATATCGCCCGCGACGGCTGCATCGTGAAAACCGCAGGGGTGGATGAAAACATCCTGAAATTCACCGGTTCGGCCTATGTCTGCGAAAGCCAGGATCAGGCGGTGAACGACATCCTGACCGGCAAGGTCAAGGAAGGCGACGTGGTGGTGATCCGCTATGAAGGCCCGCGCGGCGGTCCGGGGATGCAGGAAATGCTCTACCCGACCTCCTATCTGAAATCAAAAGGGCTGGGCAAAGCCTGCGCGCTTCTGACCGACGGGCGTTTTTCCGGCGGCACCTCCGGGCTGTCGATCGGCCATGTCTCGCCTGAGGCAGCTGAAGGCGGCACCATCGGCCTGGTGCACCAGGGCGACACCATCGAGATCGACATCCCCAACCGCACCATCCACCTGGCGGTCTCCGACGAGGAGCTGGCGACACGGCGCGCCGCCCAGGACGCAGCAGGCTGGAAACCGGTGAAGCCGCGCAAGCGCAAGGTCTCCACCGCGCTCAAGGCCTATGCCCTGCTGGCCACCTCCGCCGCAAAAGGCGCCGTGCGCGCCCTGCCCGACGACGAATAATCAGCGCTGTCAGTGAGTCCGCTTTTGAAGACCCCGGCATCTTGGATGTCGGGGCTTTTTCTTTCATAGAGATCCAGCCCTACTCGACCCACCGCGGCACCGCAGGAGATCCGACATGACCATTTGGCGCCCGGCCCAGTCCATTCGCGTGAAAACCATTGGTCTGCCCTGGCGCGATGGCCGTTTCCTCGCGGCGGAGGTGCCCGATGACAGCGGCCGGACCAAAGGCGTCCGCCCCTTGGGTGGCACCGTTGAATTTGGTGAAACCTGGCAACAGGCGCTGCGACGGGAGTTTCAGGAAGAGCTCGCTGTGGAAATCACCATCATCGGCGCGCCGGTGGTGCTGGAAAACATCTATCGGCACGAAGGCCAGACCGGCCATGAAATCATCTTCGCCGCGCAGGTCACCTGGCCAGAGACCCCGCATCTGGCAGGCGATACGATTGAGTTCTACGAAGACAACGGCCTGAAATCTATTGCCAGATGGGTGCATCCTGATGTGCTGGAGACTGGCGGGATTGATTTGTTTCCAACCGGATTGCAAGCCCAGCTGCAAGATCTGGGGTCCCCGACCCGCGTATAGGGCACAAAACCCCTCACCTTTCCCGAAATACTCCCGCCGGAGGCGCGCCGCGCCAGCGGCGCCACGCCCAACCGGGACAAGATCATGTCAATGATTGCAGCCCGGGCGGGAGCTGATGGTCGGGTGTGACCTACTCGCCCAGTTTGGCATGCACCTCATCGAGGTCGATCTCGCCGATGGGCATCTTGTTGGCGGGGTTTTCAAAATCGTATTTGAACACCTCGAAATCGCGCTTGTAGATCTCATAGACCAGATGCATCGACAGATCGTCAAAGTACTCCTCGACCGGATGCGCCCGCTTGGGACCGTGACCTTCGCTTTCGTTGAAGCGCGGGATCTGCGCCAGATCGACCTGATGCGGCGTCTCGATGGCGTCCAGTACATCCTGCATGCCCTCATTGAAGGCTTCGGTCCAGATCACCTTGTCGTAGCGCCCGCCGTTGCAGATGAAGGTGGAAACATGGCCCGAGGTTGCGGACCAGTGGATATCGGGATCCATCGGGCGGCGAAACTTCACCGTGTCGCGGACAAACAGCAGGAAACGGCGAAAGCTCTTGATCTGGTCAAAGGGCTGCTTGCCATCGTCACCGCCCACTTCGATCCCGTAGTCATAGGTGAGCCGCGGCACCAGATTGCCCCGGTAGCGTTTGCCATTGCGCTGGATGCCGCAAATCTTGTCGAAGAAGGAACTCAGCACGCGCGTGTAAGGGTTGCGCACGCAGGTGAACGCATAGGATTTCTGCGACTGCACATTGCCGGTAATCAGCGGCTGGCTGTCCGGCAGAGCCCATTTATGCAGCCCGCTGGTGGCATCATGGATATCGCCATCGAAGAACCGGCCATGATCTGAGTAATACATGATCTGACCAATGGTCGAGCAGGCACATTTGGGCACCACGCGGTAGACCACGCTTTCGCTCTCTGTCATCCAAGTGCCCGGAAATCCCATTCTTGCTCTCCCAGTCCGATGCGCTGCAATAGGCGCCATCTGCCAGCCTAGTCGTTAAAAGCTAAATAATGCGGTTTATTCAGTGAGAATTCGTCAGTATCAAGGAAACAATCAATCAAAATAAGACCCCGGGGCGTCGTCATGGCAAAAATCGCATATGTTCTGCTGTGCCATAAGGACCCAGAGGCGATTATCCAGCAGGCAGAGCAACTGACTGCCGCCGGGGATTACATGGCGATCCACTTCGATGGCCGGTCTCCTGCGCGTGATTTCCAGCAGATCCGAGCCGCGCTGAAGGACAACCCGAATGTCTGCTTTGCCCGCAAGCGGGTCAAATGCGGCTGGGGCGAATGGTCTCTGGTTCAGGCGACGCTCCACGCGCTTGAAAGCGCCGTCGCCACCTTCCCTCGGGCGACGCATTTCTACATGGTGTCCGGCGACTGCATGGCGATCAAGACGGCCGAATACGCGCGCCAGCTGCTGGACGCGCAGGATTGCGATTACATCGAGAGCTTCGATTTTTTTGAAAGCGACTGGATCAAGACCGGCATGAAGGAAGACCGGCTGATCTATCGCCATATCTTCAACGAACGCAGGAACAAACGCCTCTTTGATCTGACCCACATGGTGCAGAAACGGCTGGGCCTGACGCGCGTCCTGCCCGAGGATATGCAGATCCAGATCGGCAGCCAGTGGTGGTGCCTGCGCCGCCGCACCGTGGAATGGATCCTGGCGTTCCTGAAGGACCGCCGCGATGTGCTGCGGTTCTTTCGCACCACCTGGATCCCGGATGAGACCTTCTTTCAGACCCTGGTGCGCCATCTGGTTCCCGCCAGGGAGATCGAGAGCCGCACGCTGACATTGCTGATGTTCTCTGACTACGGAATGCCGGTCCAGTTCTACAACGACCATTACGACATGCTGATGGGGCAGGATTTTCTCTTTGCCCGCAAGATCAGCCCCGAGGCACAGGAGCTGAAATCCCGGCTCGGCGCGCTTTATGCCGCACAGGGGGTTGAGTTTCAGATCTCCAACGAGGGTCGTAAGCTCTATGAGTTTCTGACCAAACGCGGACGCAACGGGCTGCGCTTTGCCCCCCGTTTCTGGGAAACCGAAAGCACGCTCGGGCGCAACCGCGAATTGCTGATCATCACCTGCAAGAAATGGCATGTGGCCAAACGTCTGATCGAGCGGCTGCGTGAGGTCAGCAACATCCCGGCGCTCGCCTATCTGTTTGACGAAGAAGGCACCGAGATGCCCGACCTCGGCGGTATCGAGGCGACGTTATGGAAACGCACCCGCCACCGCCGCGCGCTGGTTCGGATGCTGTTTGACTATTATGAGACCGACCGGCTGGTGATCTGCCTTGACCCTTCGGCGTTGGAGCTGATGCAGGATTTCTGCGCGGACCGGGCGGTGACACGTCTGCTACAGATCGAATGCAACCTGAGCGACGATTATCTCACCGGTCATGCCGAACGCATTGGTCTGGCCGGTCAACAAACCTCAGCCGCCGCACTGGAGCGGCTGCTGCCGACGATCCGCAACGATATCCAGCATGAATCCGACCGCATCCGCGATGTGGGATTTGATCACCTCAGCCTGATCCGCGAAAGCGACAGTGACGAGCAGATAGCCGAACAGCTGATGCTGTTTCTGGCGCTGGACCAAGACGCCGCATTGAACCTTGCCCGGACCGAGCATCTGTTCTCTGACTAGGGGGCCATCTGGGGCTGCGCTATTTCTGCTTCCAGCTGTCCAGCCAGCGGCGCAACCGGCCACGGCGTTCCGACAGCGCATCACCGGCAGCATAGAGACTGTCTTCGACATTCTCGACCATCGGGTCGATGCGCGCCCGGCGGAAACGGCGCCAGCGCACATATATCGCCCAGACCACTGCTGCCAGCAGCGTGAGGAAGATGATGTTGAACCAGTTCACCTGGGTATGATCCGGGCCGTCAACCGGTTTGACCGCAACCGCGTTGGGAAAGATCGACAGGAATTCATTGCGCCAGCCATAGTGGCGGACCAGCACCCACTGCGGGTCTGATTTGGTGGACGCGAGATCGGTCAGCTCGGCCTGAAGATTGGAGCTGTCCAGCTTGAAATACGGCGGCCAGCCCCAGCCGGTGTCCTCGTTGCGATAGACGATGGGGCGACCATTGGGAAAGAAAGCCTCGACAAAGCGCACGTCGCGGTTGACGCTGGTCGCGCTTTCCTGCGCGGTATCCTGCTGTGCCCAGAAGATCGAGTTTTCACCAAAATCGACCCGGCGCACCTCGGTCTTGACCACGCGCACCACGTCGTTCTGCGGCAGCGTGTAATGCAGAAAGGCCCCCGCCAGCAGCCAGAAGGTGAGAATGAACACCCATTTTACGTAACGCATCAGCGACCTCACATGAAATTCATGACATAAACCAGAAGCGCAATGGCCCCCAGCGGCACGATATAGACCAGCAGGATCAGCCTGCGCCGCAGCGAGCGGTCATATTGGTGCAGCCCGCGCTGGATGAAGGCGGAACGGTCTCCGGTCAACCCCTTCTCGGTCCAGCGGCGTTTCAGCTTGGCCCGACGTACCTCGCGCGAGTAGAGCGACACCAGGGCATAGATCACCGTCAGCACCACAAGAAGGATCGCCATCAGGCGAATGAAGGCAAACATCAGCGCCGCCCCCGCGTGTTGCCCCGGCGACCTACCGCCCCCCAGGGGCCGACCCGCTCGACCAGACGATCCGGGGAAGGCGCCTGCTCGGCCCCCCGACGGCGGGCTTCAATCGCAGGGCTGCGACCGCTCATATCCGGCTCATGGCCAAAGAGAGCAGCCCGCGCGCCGGCCTTGTCCACGGCATATTCCCGCGCAAGGAAGGTCACGACGTGATCCTTCTTGTTCTCTGGCCAGCCGCGATACTGCTGATAGAACGCCTCCTTGTGGCAGATGAACAGCTGGCGGAAATCCAGCGGGGTCAGCTCTGCCAGCAGCATGTTGACCAGATCGCGATCCGGCGTATTGGTTGCCCGCAGGCAATAGAAATAGGCGGGATGGTCCGATTTGATCTGGGGCCATGCGCCGCCGCTATCTGCCCAGCGGACCATGGCCGCCATACCCTCGAACTCCGCCGGCAGATCACTGGCGTGACGCGCTGCCAGCCGCCGCAGATCGCTGCGCGACAGGCCGGAGAGGTCCATGCCCTTATCCGCCAGAACACTGATCGCCAGAAATCCCATCTTCTGGCGCAGGATGGCCGCGCCATCGACACCGCGTGCACGGATGATCGGCTCCACCAGCCCGTTCAGCTCCAGAAACTTGGCAATGGCGTTCTTCTGGCCAAGGTCGAACACATGGTCCAGCGGCACGCCCTCGGGCTTGGCGCCGCTGGCGATCACCGCCGGGTGCTCCACCTTCTGAAACACGTAAAGCCCGCCGAAATGCGCGGTCCAGAAATTCTGCTGCTCAAACACCTCATGCTTCAGCCGCACCGGGTTGCGGGTGACATCGCCGGTTTTTTCCGCCGTCTCGATCATCTCGGCGATCAGCGCGTCATCGAACCAGCCGTCTTCCTCACTCTTGAACCGCTCCACCAGCTCCGCCAGCCGATCCGCCTGCCGCAGCGTGGCCCGCGTGGTGTCGGCCTCGATCCGCACCTGACGGATATCGAACAATTTGGCCGGGGTCGTGACCTCGAAGACCGAATTCACCAGCTCGCCCGCCACCGCATCCGTGGCCGTCAGTGCAAAAAGCTGGCTTTCATTGGCGGCAATGAACCGGCGCAGAATGTCCCGGCTGGTGGAGAATTTCACATTCAGGAGCGGGCAGCGCTTCTGTTCGGTGCTGAGCAGGATGAACTGCCGGTTGACGCCCGCGTGGTTCAGATAGTGATCATCGCCCAGCTCATCGCCCACCTCCGGCGAGTAGCCAGAGATATCGACGTGGAAATCCGTCAGAGCCGTTGTCTTGCCGGTCAGATGCTTCAGCGCGCGGTTATAGCGCTCCACCAGCGCGGGCGAGGCCACATGGAAGAGATTGCCGAACATCAGGCCATGCTGGATGAGGCGTTTCATTACTAAATTGTCCCGAACCAGTTGGGATCAATCTTCACACTTTCGATCATCTCAGTCGCGACACCCAACTTGTTGTCTTTCAAGAGCTCGCACAGTCTCGAGCCATCAATCAAATCGATGGCGGTTGCGCCATCTCTCGTCGCCTCATCCGATGCCTGCGCGGTAAAATTACCTGTCGTGATAAATAGGCCCTTGTCCGCCCTTCCCATCATCGCACCTCGAAAATCCCGAATTTCTGAGGACCCCACACTTCCTTTCCAACGCTTGCATTGGAAAAACACTTGAAAAGACACAAGATTTACCCGTAGGACGCCGACGCCATCTATCCCGCCGTCGCCCGATTTACCGCGAACCTCAACTTTGGTGAACCCAGCCTCGCGCAAAAGGCGCTGAGCGAGGCGCTCGAACGCCGCGGGATCCATCGCCTTTAGCACTTCGAGAAGTGTTTCTCTCCAGCTTTCGGTACTAGGATCTGTAGCCTCTCCATCATTTTCTGAGCTTAAACGCTCCAGATTTTCTCCTGAAGTTGCAGCAGGTTTCGACTGACGGCGCCGTTCGCGAGCACGCGCTTTCTCCTCTTCATTTACGAGGTCTACAATCTTCTTGGTCTCGTCATAACTATGAATGTCGTAACCCGCCTCGGTCAACGCCCAGACACCTCGCGCTGAATTTTCAAGGGCACCTCCACGTTTTAGAAACGTGCGAGACCACGCTAGGTAATAGTTCAATCGCGGCTGACTACTATTGGAGCCGGTCATCATGAATGACTGCTCTGCCTCTGACACGCCCTCAAGTTCAGCGACTTTTTCGTCCAACTCGTGAATTGAGGCAGAACCGCCCATTGATTTCAAAGCGTCTACAGTCGCAAGCATCATCCCCGGGAGATCAGGAAAGCCCTCAGCCTCAATAATGAAACGCCTACTATTCACCCCTGCCCCTCCAGATACCGCCGCTTGGCCTCTTCCTGCCGCCCAAAGTCACGCACCATGTTCTCAATCGCCACCTCATCCGACTTGTCAGCATAGCGGAACTCGCTGTCGGCGTAGCGGTTGATCTCCTGCACCACCATGTCGACCGTGATGGGCACCCGCAGCTCCGCAATCATTGCGGATTTGGTCTCGTAATCCTTGAACAGGAACAGCTCCGGATTCTCCATCCAGTCGTCCGGCAGCTCAAAATCCATCGCCCGCACCTTGACCGCATCGGTGATGTTCTTGATGGCACGGCCGGTGAACCGCTCATCGGCCTGCTGAATGGCCTTCAGATAGGTGCCCAGCTTGGCAAGGCTGTCCAATTCGCCGATCTGGTCATGCACCCGGCCAAAGACCTCCATCAGCCCCGGCTCCTGCGGGCGGTTGTGCGCCTCGAACGACCGTGCAACGGCCTGTTTGATCTCCTGCGCGCCGTAAAGGTCATGGTCGCCCAGCGGAATGCTGTGGTTCTTGCCCATCAGGAGGGTCAGGATGTCGATGTAATCCTCCCGCGTCTGCGGCCCGTCCACCAGAAACCGCGCGCCGGCCCGCTGGCGCAGGGCGTCATCCACATTTTCCGGGTAGTTGGAGAACATGCCAAAGGTGCAGTTGCCGCGTACCACGGTGTTGGCGCCGGCAAAGGCCTCCATGAACACCGCCGTCACCTCCTGCTGGCCCGCGCTGGACTGCCGGTCGCCGCGTTTCCCTGCGATCTGGTCGATGTCGTCGATGGTGCCAAAGCCGATGACATGCGGGTCGATCACATTCTGGATGAAGGATTTGGCGTTCTGCCCTGACTTGCCCTGATAGCTGTCGATATTGTCGATGCCGAAATTCTGGTAGCGGAAGGCATAGCCCGCATTCTGGCAATAATCATGGATGAGGCCGGCCATCATCTGAATGAGAGTGGTCTTGCCCGTCCCGGGCTTGCCATCCCCCATGAAGGTGAAGATGAAGCCGCCCATCTCAGCAAACGGGTTCAAACGGCGGTCGAAATCATAGGCCATCAGCATTTTGGACAGGCGCAGTGCCTGGTATTTGGCGATATGGTTGCCGACCACCTCATGAGGTTTCTTGAACGCCATGGTGAGCGTGGTGGATTTCGCCTTGGCCGCCGGCTCAAAGCCGCTGAGGGTCAGGTCATCCGCCTCCACCCGCCAGGCGGCAGCGGTAAAGGCCCCCAGCCGCGGCGCGTTCTGCGCGCGCAGGGCGGCCTTCTCCATCAGCTGCTCGGCATAAGCTGCCGTGGCCGCAATCAGATGCGCATCATCGGGCGCGTGCAGCGCCAGCTTCTGGTCCAGCTCCCACAGCGCCCCATGCAAAGCCTGCGGTGCATTATCGGTCAAAAGCTCCTCCGCCTCACCCACCTCGGCCTGCACCTCAGACCCGTGCGGCGCCAGCAGGAAGGCCGCGGCATTGGCAAACACATGCGCCGCAATCAGCGCCTCCGCCGCAAGCAGTTCGGTGAACTCCCCCTTGCGCGCCGCGTCCAAGGACCCCGCCAGATTGGCCCGCTTCAGGTCGCCCAGGCCGGACACATCCGCATAAGCCTCCCCCATCGCCAGGGAGACCGCCAGCGCCCGCCGCAAGGCGTGCTGCAAGGTCGCCTGCAACGGCGAGGTCAGCGGATCATCCTCATCCGCCGCTTCAATCCTGGCAATCAGATGCACGCCCTCGGGGCGCGCGGTGGAGCGCGTCACCAGCCCCGGCGTCGTCGAGCGGAACCGCCGCCGCGTGCCAATACCTGTGGACCGCTCCGGCGCCTTGCCTTCCACCGCTGCCTTGGCGATACGCGGGGTGTGGTCAAACCCCTCCAGCAGCGCCGCCGCAGCCGCGTAATGCTTGCGGATATCCTCTTCCCGCAGCTCCATCTGATTGCCTGAAATGCTCATTTCTTTCTCCTTCAGAGGCCCGCGACCAGCTGATAAATTTCAATTTCTTCAATTATCCCCGCGTCGGCACGGTAGCACACCAAACGGCTTCCTCCCGCCCAGAAGCCATAGGTCAGCCCCTTTCGCATACAATGCGGCAAGGGCTTGGGCCGGTGCGGCGCTGGCTTGAAAGCAGAGCCACTTTCTTTGAAACCGCGCCCCTTAAGTCCGCGTTGCAGGTCCTCAACATTGCTGCCGACGGGATAACGGCTCAAAGTCTCCGATTTGAATTCATCCAGGTCCTGAGCCAAGTACCCGCTGCAACCCGCTGTCAAAGCCAGCAGCAAAAGCATTCTCTCAATGCGCATTACCCCTCCATCCCGACCAAACTTCTTCTGGCTCAAAATATCCCCGCCGGAGGCTCCCGCACTCACGGCTCGCGCAGCCGCTCAATACCGCAGCACCTGCCCGGCATCGCTCACCACAAACTTCTGCACATCGCCGAACCCCGGCGGGTCCAGCTCTGCCAGCACCTGGAACGGGCGCTGCGGCAGGATGATAGCGCGCTGGGTGCGGGTTGCGCCGGTATCGGCGCCGCGGCCGCCAAAGGGGTCGAGCGCGAAGATCTCCCGTTCCACGGTGCCGAACCAGCCCGCGCGCTCCTCGCGCACGTCTTCGCTCTCCAGCTCCTCCAGCGTCCAGGCCAAGGCCCAGTCCTGGCCCGCGGGCGCCTCCGCCTCCTCCAGCACCCGGTGCAGCGGGCCGGACTGATCGGTATAGGCGGAGGAATACATCGGCCCCACATGGTAGCGGCGCAGATGTTTGGGGTGGAGGTCGTCGAAATCTTCGTCAAACCCCTTGGCGATGGTCACTAGCTTCAGCCCGGCCAAGGCCTGTGCCATCAGATGCGCCTGCACCTCGGGCCAGCGGCGCTCATCCTTGGGTAGCGCCACCTTGCCGCTGTCCTCCAGCTCCATCAGGTAGATCACCGGCAGGTTCACCTGGCTGTCGTAGGCTGCCCAATGCAAGAGGAAGCGCCGACGGCGCGGGCCAAGGTTTTCCAGCCATTCGCAGACCGGATCATTTTGGGTCCAAAATAGCTGCCCCTTCATGAGCTCCTGATAATAAAGCCGTTGCGACAGCGCGAATTGCAGTTTTGATGGCGTTGTGCGCTCCGAGATGATGGTGCGCACCATATCGTCCTTCAGCTGCGCCTCACTGGCCATATTGGCCAGGTGCCGCTCCGCCTGCTGGGCGTCATTGGCCATGGTCATCAGCTCGGCGGCGACGGGAAATCCGCTGTCGCGCTTGTCCATCGCCAGGCTACCAAAGAAGCGGCCCGTGTCGCGCCCCGCCATCAGGTATTTCATCGACAGCGCGCGGAAGGTGAAGTTCAGCCGCATCAGGTAGGCGGTCAGCACCTTCACATCGGATTTCGACAGCCGCCCCTCCGCCTGCATCGCCGCCGCCACCCGGGTCAGATGCCGGATGATGGTCTCGAACTTCTTGAAATACCGGCGCGAGGCGAAAGTATCGCTGAGGCCTGTGTGGTCCTTGGCGGGGTCGGTCATGCAAAATCTCCGGGGTGCGCAACAGCCCGGATCGCGCCCGCTCCGCCCCTGTCAAACCGAAGGTTTGCCTCCAGCAAAACGGCGGGCGCGAACGCCCACGCCAGGGCCGGGCGCGATCCTCTGTAATTCTTCAATTTCAATGGCGGCATCTTGCTCCGGCTTTCTCAGGTTGTTCAGCGGCGCGAAGGACTCAGCCTGCCCCCTCAATGGGTTTTTCACTTTGAGCTTTCTTCAAGCGTGACCTCAGATGAAGTGCCGTGCCGATCATACTGCCTGCTCCTGCCCCAAACAGTGTGGCTTTGGAAAGGGAGGTATATACCCCAAGCAACACCAAAAGCAGAACAAGGCAGCCGAAGTCCAACCACCAGTCACGCCAGTTCTTCGGGTTTTGTAACAATGGAAAACGCAACTTCACCCCCCATACAGGTTCTTGTCGTGCTTCTCGACAATCGTCGCAAACCGGCGAGCAAAGCGTTCATCGGCCTTGGCCTTCTTCTCCAGCACGTCGCGGGCGAACACCATGTTGTCCTCGTGGCTTTCCAGCATGTCGGCCATCTTCTGGTTGGTCGCGGTGCCGATCGCCGCCATTGCGGTCTGGGCTTCTTTATCTGTCTGCACCCCGATCTCGTTGATCCGGTGCGCCACATCCTGCTGCTGCGCGGTCTTCAGCGATTTGGTCAGCGCGTCATACAGCACCACCCGCTGCTGGGTGTCCGTCTGCAGCTTGTTGATCAGCACCATCTGCGTCGCCGCCTGGTTTTGCAGGGAGTCGACCCAGGTCTTGCCCTTCTCGATATAGCGCTCCAGCGTCTGGGATTTCGCCAGTTTTACCTGCTCGTCCTGCACCATCGCGTTGTATTTTGCGTTGATCTCCGCCAGCTCTGTCTCCAGCTTGGTGCGTGCCGCAGCGTCCTGCTCAACAGAGATTTTGTTCTCGAGCTCGATGATCTGCGGGTCCAGCGCCACAATCTCTGCACGCACGCCTTCCAACTCCTGCACCGTCAACTCGCGGTCGTCCAGAGTGACCGAGAGGTTCACCTGTACCTTCTCGCGCTGCTCTTCCAGAGTGGCCAGCTGGCCCTCCAAGAGTTTCACGATGACGTCGGATTTGGCGATCAGATCCTGAAGCTTGTCGTCGATACTGGCGGTGCGCATCCGCTCCTGGCGCATCGAGTCCGATTTGCCCTTGGAGAAGAAGCCGACAAAGCTCTCCCAGCCGGTTTTCGAGCGCATCTCGTCGAAATCTCTGGAGAAGGCTGTTGTCACATCGTCGAGGCCCATGATCAGCTCGGCGATATTGGCGTTCATCACCTCGGTGTGGGCGTGAACATCCTCCAGCGTCGCGTTTTCGATGTCGATGCTGGCATCCTCGCCCGCCTCGATCTTGCTACGCGCCACCTCGATGCGCGAGGTCAGCGCCTCGATCTTGGATTGCGACTCGCGCACCTTGTCCTGGGAGGCGCGTACCATCTCGTCAAATTGTGATTGGCTCATAAAGTGCCCTTTCTGCAATGTCTTATGTGTCATATGGGGAATGTGAACAGAATTTACATCCCCCGGATAAAGAAAACCCGACTGCCGTGCCGTCATCAGGCACCAGACATCAGGCCGGTTGGCGATAGTTTTGCAGAGCCACCCCGCAATGAAAAGACCGACCGGCTCCCCGATCGGTCTTTGCCGTCAGATGACGCCCCCACCGTGCGGCATGGCGGCTCAGACGGACTGAATTTTGGACAGCACCAGAAACGTCATCAGGCCAAAGGGCGGCAAGGGCTGATGATGCTCAACGGACAAATGATCTTCACCGAGGATCGTGTCGAGTTCAAAATCCGAATGCCAGCCCAGCACATTGGCAAAGGGCGCCGAAACCCGTTCAATGAAGGCCAGCACCCCCTGTTCGCGCAGAAAATGATTGGTGATGACAACCTTGCCCCCGGGCTTGAGGACACGGGCAATCTCGCCCATCACCTTCTCTGGATCGGGTACAACCGACAGGACATGCATGGCAGAAACGGTGTCGAAGGTGGCATCGGGGAAATCGAGCGCGCGCGCATCCATCTGGCGCAGTGCCTCGACATGATGCAGCTTATTTTCGGCGACACGTTTTTTCGCCTTGCGCAGCATGTCTTCGCTGAAGTCGATACCGGTGACTTTCAGGTGGGATTTGTAGAGCGGCAGAGAGAGGCCGGTGCCAACGCCCACCTCCAGAACCCGACCGCTGCGATGTTCGTTGACGTACCCAACAGCGCGGCGGCGGCCGACATTGGTGATCGCCCCGAAGGTCTTGTCATAAACGGGCGCCCAACGGGCATACGACGTTTCAACAGCCTTTATATCCAATTCTCCACCCTTACTCTTTTATGCGCCGGTCTCCGGCGTTTTCCTCTTAACCAATCCCCAGGCCACCATCGCGGCATACCCAAGGCACAGGATCACCAACGTAATCCATGCGTAAATCAGGACGGCTGCCCCCGCAAAGGCAAAACCGACCAGAAAGTACTTCACGTTTTCGCGCGAAATTTTGACAGCCTTCAGCGACCAGGTTGGCACATGGCTGATCATAAGCAATCCAATGACAACCATGTGAAGGCAAATCAGAATGTCCGGGACCACCGGCGCGTCGGCGAAGGCAAATGAGATGAACATCGGCAGCATGGCCAGTAGCGCCCCCGCCGGAGATGGGACGCCTTCGAAATAGACGCTTTTTGCGGTGACTTTCTGCTCGGACTTGGTGGAGACATTAAAGCGCGCCAGACGCACCACGCAGCAGACCGAGAACACCAGCACCGCGAGCCAGCCGAGGCCGCGCATATCCTGCAATGCCCAATAGTAGATCACCAGCGGTGAGGCGACGCCGAAGTTGAGGAAATCCGCCAGCGAATCGAGCTCAGCGCCCATCTTGCTGTCGCTGCGCAGGATACGCGCCAGACGCCCGTCAAACCCGTCAAGGATCGCAGCCGCCAGGATCAGCTGAACCGCCAGCGTGTAATTGCCCTGCACCCCAAAGCGGATCGCAGACAGCCCCGCACAGATGGCCGCGATGGTCATCATGTTCGGCAACAGCTGGATCAGCGCATATTCGGATTTTCGCTTCTCCGGGGGGTGGTGCATGGCTGTGATATGTCCTTGTTCACGACCGGGATCCACCGCAGCCCCGCACAAGCCGGGAACCGGGCGTGATCGCTGGATCAGATGTCGCCTTAGCGCACATATGCCTCATGCCGGACGCCAGCGCAATCTTTGCGACACACCGGTCCGGTCTGACGGCAGGATCATCCGACACCCGCAGCGAAGACGCGCGGCACCCCGCCGCTCGCAGATCGGGGGAGACCTTCGAAAGTGCGATGTGGCACCGTGCCTTGCACGGTGCCACGCCCAACTGGGACGGCCTCCCTTCGGGAGGCGGGGAGCAGGCGGGAGCACTCGCCTGCCGACAATATTTCAGCCCATCCAGCGCCGGGGTCAGCCGACGACGTTGAACTCCGGCCCGTAGGGGTATTTGGTGATGTTCTCGTTGCCATCTTCGTGGATGATCAGGATGTCATGCTCACGGTAGCCGCCGGCGCCGGGCTGGCCGTCGGCGATGGTCAGCATCGGCTCCATAGAAATCACCATGCCCGGCTCCAGCACCGTGTCGATGTCCTCGCGCAACTCCAGCCCGGCCTCGCGGCCATAGTAGTGCGACAGGACGCCGAACGAGTGACCATAGCCGAAGGTGCGGTATTGCAGCAGGTCCTGTTCCTCAAAGAAGGCATTGATCTGATGAGTGATCTCCGCACAGCTTGCCCCCGGTTTCAAGAGCGAGATGCCCAGCTCATGAGCCGCCACATTGGCCTCCCAGATGCGCAGCGAGTCGGCATCCACCTCCTTTACAAACATGGTCCGCTCCAGCGCGGTGTAATATCCTGAAATCATCGGGAAAGTATTCAGGGAAAGGATATCTCCGCGCTGCAGGGTGCGACCGGTCACCGGGTTATGGGCGCCATCGGTGTTGATGCCGGACTGGAACCAGACCCAGGTATCGCGGTATTCGGCATCCGGGTAACGCTTGGCAATCTCCAGCTCCATCGCGTCACGGCCCGCCATCGCCACGTCAATCTCCCGCGCGCCTTCCCTGACCGCGTCGCGGATGGCAAAGCCGCCGACGTCCGCCACCGCAGCACCGGCCCGGATCATCTCCAGTTCAGCTGCGGATTTGCCCATCCGCTGGCGCATGGTCGGCTCATAAAGGTCCACCAGCTGCGACGGCTTCAGGAAGCCCTCCAGCTTGGCCTTCTGCAGCAGGGTCAGGTGGTCGCTCTCATAGCCGACCACCACGCCCTCGCCGCTTACCGACTTGATGGCACGCCAGAAATTGTCACGCTGCCAGTCGGTATAGGTGATGTTGTCGCAGAACGAACGACGCCAGGGCTGGCCCGCGTCGATACCTGCCGAGATGGTTACGGCTTCGCTTGCGGTCACCACCAGACCGTAGGGGCGGCCAAAGGCGCAATAGGTGAAGCCAGAGTAGTAGGAGATGTTGTGCATCGAGGTGAAGACCGCGGCGGACACACCGGTGTCTGCCATGATCTTGCGCAGGCCTGCGATCCGCGTCTCATATTCGGAGACGGCAAATTGCAGCGGTGCCTTTTCACCATTGTGAAAACGATACATTTCAGGACGTGAAGTCATAGTCGACCCTTCCATCTTACAAGAAAGGTCCCGGCGTTCAGGACGTGTTTTTTGAGATCAATCATGGGCAATATGCTGTGCATGCGGCGACGCCATCGCCTTACCCGTAACACCACGATAGGCCGAGCGCCACCACGGCGCTGGTTCGAAATCACCAGCTATCGCCCAAAAGCGACCTCGACACGGGCTGCCGAAACGCCCCCTGGAAAGATAAGGGCCGCAAATTTCTGCGGCCCGGTTATCGCGATCTTTCGGATCGGCTACCTGGTCAGCAGCTTCACCAGATCGCTTTCAGGATCGGCCAGCGGTTCGACCACGTTGAAATGGTGCTTGCCAAAGGCGATCACGTGATCTGCGTCCCAGGCTTCGGTGAGCCAGACCGCCTGATCCAGAAACGCCGGGCGTTCTTCACCGCCAACCCAGACGGTGACCTCCGCCGGATAGCGGTCCTGCATATCCACCGGGCTTTCCGCCGCCGCACTGGCTGCCTCCATCTTGAACTTGTCGTTCATCGAGGTCCGCAGAAGCGGTCTCAGATCCGCAAGAGGCGAAATCGGCACAACCGTCTGGATGCGCTCCCCCACCTCGGCGGGCAGCAGCGCCCTGTCCAGCATCCGCGCCACCAGATGCCCCCCAGCCGAATGCCCGGCCAGCGAGATCGGGCCGGGCACCTCTGCTGCAATGGCCGTCACCGCCGCCGCAATCTGGCGGGTGATATCGGCAATGCGCACCTCGGGGCAGAGGTCATAAGAGGGCATGGCGACAGCGTAGCCATGGGCCAGCGCCCCGACCGCAAGATGGGACCAGCTGGATTTGTCAAAGGCGAGCCAATAGCCGCCATGGACAAAGACAAGGAGACCCCTGCTCTCTCCTTTCGGGAAGAACAGGTCATATTTCTGGCGTTCGCTGTCCCCATAGGAGACGTCAATACGCGACCGCTCCCGCATGGCGTTGCGGAAATCCTCGGCCGAGGCCGCCCAGCGTGGCGGATAGCTTTCAGCGTTCTCAATATAGGCCCCGTTGGAATATGCGTCGTCCAGTTCCATGCCGGACCTCCCCTTTTTTGGTATTTGCCCTACCTGACTACCTTGGGTCGGACATGTCAAACGGCCCACGGCAACCGGCGGCGCAATAGCGAGCCACATACCGCCGGTATATTTGATCAAATTCTGGACTCATCACTCTTTCTGGACATATCAAGTGACAGCTGATTTCCATTCCCAGCAAACGACATCCGGGAGGCAAGCCATGCTTGACGCGACTACAGATCTGAAATCCCTGCTCAAAGACCCCAGCCTGCTGGAAAGCCGGGCCTATATCGGCGGCCAGTTCGTTGATGGCGACGACGGCACCTTTGACGTGATCAACCCGGCCCGTGGCGATGTGATCGCGCAGGTGGCCGATGTCAGCCGCAGCCAGGTGGCAGGCGCCATCGCCCAGGCAGAGGCGGCGCAGAAGGACTGGGCCAAATGGACCGGCAAGGAGCGCGCGGGCGTGCTGCGCAAATGGTTCGACCTGATGATGGCAAACCAGGAGGATCTGGCGGTGATCCTGACCGCCGAGATGGGCAAGCCTCTGGCGGAATCGCGCGGCGAAATCGCCTATGGCGCATCGTTCATCGAGTTCTTCGCCGAGGAAGCCAAACGCATCTATGGCGAGACTATTCCGGGCCACCAGCGTGACAAGCGCATCACCGTTCTGAAACAGCCGATCGGCGTTGCAGCCTCCATCACGCCGTGGAATTTTCCCAATGCGATGATTACCCGCAAGGCGGGCCCGGCGCTGGCGGCTGGCTGCGCCTTTGTCTCCCGCCCCGCCGAGCTGACCCCGCTGTCGGCGACCGCTCTGGCGGTTCTGGCGGAGCGCGCCGGCATTCCTGCTGGTGTGTTCAATGTCGTCCCCTCCTCCAATGCGTCTGAGACCGGCAAGGAGTTCTGCGAGAACAAAGCCGTGCGCAAGCTGACCTTTACCGGCTCCACCGAGGTTGGTCGTATCCTGATGCGGCAGGCGGCAGATACCGTCATGAAATGTTCGATGGAACTGGGCGGCAACGCGCCATTTATCGTGTTTGACGATGCCGATCTCGACGCGGCTGTCGAAGGCGCGATCATGTGCAAATTCCGCAACAACGGCCAGACCTGTGTCTGTGCCAACCGGATCTACGTGCAGGCCGGTGTCTATGACGCCTTTGCTGCCAAGCTGAAGGAGGCCGTGGCCAAGATGACGGTTGGTGATGGCCTGACTGAGGGCACACAGTTCGGGCCGCTGATCAACCAGAAAGCTGTCGAAAAAGTGCAGGCCCATATTGCCGATGCCAAGGAAAAAGGCGCAGAGGTGATCCTGGGCGGCAATCCTTCGGAGCTGGGCGGCACCTTCTTTGAGCCGACGATCATCACCGGCGCCACACAGGATATGGTGTTCTCTCAGGACGAAACCTTTGGCCCGATGGCACCTCTGTTTAAATTCGAGACCGAGGACGACGTGATCGAGATGGCCAATGATACCATCTTTGGCCTTGCCTCCTATTTCTATGCCAAGGATCTGAGCCGGGTCTACAAGGTGGCCGAAGCGCTGGAATACGGGATTGTCGGCGTTAACACCGGCATCATCTCGACCGAGGTGGCGCCGTTTGGCGGCGTCAAGCAATCGGGACTGGGCCGAGAGGGCAGCCACCATGGCATTGAGGACTATCTGGAGATGAAATACATCTGCATGTCGGTCTGATCCGCGACATAGGGCCCCGGCAGATCGCTGTCGGGGCCTTCTTGCATCATCAAAACTACATCGAACCGTCACATTCCCGTTAGGCAGAACGGGCAGGAGCATGGGCAGTCAATTGTCCAACTTTCGGAGTAGCCGATGTTTCCGCGTCTCATGTGCCTGACTTCTGTGCTGGCCCTCACCGCTGGTGTCGCCCAGGCAGAGAAATCCTTTAACCGCGTCGCCGCCTTTCCCGTCGTCCAGAATATGGCCGCCGGTGAGGATCAGACGCGCGAGACCTCGCCCGAGATCATCGACGCCACAGCGGATGGCATGACGCTGGTCTATACCGACAGCCCGCTGGGCGCGCTGGGGCTGATTGATATCACCGACCCGGCCAATCCGTCCCCCAAGGGCAATATCGCCCTGCCAGGTGAGCCGACATCGGTCGCGGTTGTTGGCAGCACGGCCTATGTGGGCGTGAACACCTCTGAGAGCTACACGCAGCCCTCGGGCCTTCTGACATCCTTTGACACGGAAACAGGCGCTGAAACCGGATCCTGCGACCTGGGTGGTCAGCCGGATTCACTCGCCAAGTCCAAAGATGGCGCCTTCCTCGCCGTGGCGATCGAAAACGAGCGGGACGAGGATCTGAATGATGGCATGCTGCCGCAGATGCCTGCGGGCAATCTGGTGCTGGTGAACACCACCGAGGGAGGCCTTGATTGCGCGTCGATGAAGATGGTGAACCTGACAGGCCTTGCTGACATCGCAGGCGAGGACCCGGAACCAGAGTATGTCTCTGTGAATGGGCTGGGGGAAAGCGTCGTCACCCTTCAGGAGAACAATCATCTGGTGATCGTCTCCAGGGACGGCGAGATCGTGAACAATTTCTCGGCAGGGGCTGTCGATCTGGAGGGTATCGACGCCACGGACGAACGCGGTGCACTGATCTTTGAAGAGAACCAGAAGGGTCGCCTGCGCGAACCGGATGCGGTGACCTGGATTGATGACGCCCATTTCGCCACCGCAAACGAAGGCGACTATCAGGGCGGATCGCGCGGCTGGACGATCTTTAACAAGGACGGCACCGTCGTCTATGACAGTGGCACTTCCTTCGAACATGCAATCGTGCAGATCGGCCACTACCCTGACAAACGCTCTGACGCCAAAGGAGTGGAACCCGAAAGCGTGATCTTCGCGGAGTTCGACTGCACACCCTATGTATTTGTCGGGGCTGAGCGGGCGTCTGTTGTCGGCGTCTACGATGTCAGCGATCTTGCCAACCCGGTGCTGACACAGCTCTTGCCCTCGGGCGTCGGCCCGGAAGGCTACGCTGTACTGCCTGAGCGCAATCTGCTGGTCTCCGCCAATGAAAAGGACCTGATCGACGACAAGGGCCCCCGCGCCCACGTGATGATGTACGCGCTACAGGATGGCGCGCCGGTCTATCCGCATCTGACCTCTGCCGGGGCGGATGAACTGATCGGCTGGGGCGCGCTATCGGGCATGGTCGCGGATGCCGATGGCATGATCTACGCGGTCAACGACAGTTTCTATGGCTTCCAGCCCTCGATCTTCAAGATTGACCCCAGCCAGACACCGGCCCGCATCGTCGATGTGATCCGCATCCATCGGCAGGACGGCAACCCCGCCCAGAAACTGGATCTGGAAGGCATTACGCTTGACGGCGCAGGCGGCTTTTACGTGGCCTCCGAAGGCCGCAGCGATCGCGTCATCCCGCACGCGATCTATCACGTTTCCAAGGATGGTCTGATAAAGGCAAAGACGGGTGAAATCGGTCTGCCCGCCGAACTGATGGCGGTTGAAAAACGCTTTGGCTTTGAAGGCATCACCAGGATCGGCGAGACGCTCTGGATGGCGGTTCAGCGCGAGTGGAAAGACGATCCCAAGAACCACGTCAAACTTGTGGCCTACAATCTGGAAACCAAGGAATGGGGGGCGGTCCATTATCCCAAGGCTGAGCCGCAGACCGGCTGGACCGGCCTGTCGGAGATCGTGGCGCATGGCGATTATGTCTATGTGATCGAACGCGACAACCAGCATGATTTCCGCGCCATCACCAAGAAGATCTACCGCATTCCGCTGGCTGAGATGCAGCCTGCACCGCTGGGCGGCGATCTGCCGGTTGTCAGCAAGGAGCTGGTCCGCGATCTGCTGCCCGATCTGACCGCAACCGGTGGCTACGTGCTGGACAAGGTCGAAGGCCTCGCGATCACTGCCGAGGGAGAAGGCTTTGTCGTGACGGACAACGACGGCGTCGATGATGCCTCCGGCGAGACCATGTTCTTCTCCATCGGGATGGTCAGCCAGCTCAAGGTGAACTGAGCCGACTCCCGACACAAAATCAAACAGCCCCCCGGCGGATCCGGGGGGCTGTTGTGTTTCTGGATTGACCGAACTCAGCGATCAGCGC
Organism: Phaeobacter sp. JH20_34; assembly: GCF_048056095.1. Classification (NCBI taxonomy): domain Bacteria; kingdom Pseudomonadati; phylum Pseudomonadota; class Alphaproteobacteria; order Rhodobacterales; family Roseobacteraceae; genus Phaeobacter; species Phaeobacter sp. JH20_34. Next base: position 100,150 of record NZ_JAYMWT010000016.1, read on the forward strand.
GGATCAGTTGACCGGTTTGGCGTCCAATTCGCGGGTCTTGTTTGAGGTGATCTCGATCCGGCGCGGCTTCAGCGCCTCGGGCACCTCGCGCTGCAGGTCGATATGCAGCATCCCGTCGGAATGGCTGGCGCCGGTGACGCGCACGTGGTCGGCCAAGGTGAACCGGCGCTCAAACGCGCGGGTCGCGATACCGCGATGCAGGTAGGTGCGGTCGCTGTCATCCTCGGATTTCTTGGCCGAAACGACGAGCGCGTTTTCCTTCACCTCGACACCCAGATCGGCTTCGGAGAAGCCCGCAACGGCAATCGAGATCCGATAGGCATCAGCGGCGGTTTTTTCGATATTGTAAGGGGGATAGCTCGGCTGCGCGACATCAGAGCTGAGTGCACGATCCATCAGGTCGGCGATCTGGTCAAAGCCAATGGTGGCCCGGTGCAGCGGTGCAAAATCAAAACTACGCATGTGTCATCCTCATCAGTGAGCGATTTCAACCTGCCCTCCCAATCGGGACGGGCGTCTGAAGCGTCGGACCCCGTTCATCGGCGATCCGAACAGCACTGAGATAAGGACTGGAATTGCCGGTTCAAGAGGGCGTCCACCCTCTGGGGCGCACAAATTTCTCAGCTTTCATCCGGTTGCCGACAGCCGCCGAAATGCGCCTGAACCGCCGATCTACCGACCGGCTGCGGCCAGCGGCGCGAAATCTCATTGCTTGATGAACTTGGCCCCTGAGGTCGTACCCCGTTCGCCCACAGTTACACGCCCGACACCGGGCGGCATCTGGCCACCGATCCGGCTTCCGGCCAGCTGCGCGCGCAACAGCGCCAGTTCCTCAGCCAGGGCGGCCCCGAGTGCAACCTGCTGGCCTGAGACCTCGGCCTTGGCAGAGACGACCGACACAATCTTGGGCCGACCGGCATCAAAGGAAAACACCGGCGCACCGGAGGAGCCGTAGTCCACATCGCAGGACATCACCAGCACCCCCTCCTGCCGGGCCATGACGGCACAGACATCCTGAAGCGACGGCGCCTCCGATCGGTCATGCGCATAAGAGACAACGCCAATCCGGGCGCCTTTCTCCGGGCGCTGGTCGGTTTCAAACGGGGTCACTGTGGTGTTGCGGATCGGTCGTTGCAGCTGCAGGAGTGCGATATCGTTGCGCACCCTGTCGGTCGACACCTTGCCATCGTAGATGTAGCTTGGATGGATCACCGCCTGACGCACGCTGCGGTAGGCCGAGGCCCGACCATTGCGCCACCCGGCGAGAAATTCGATGGTCTGTGGCTCGATCCGGGTGCGGCTGTCGCGATCATATAGGCAATGCGCTGCCGTCAGCACCAGATCCGGCGCGATCAGCGCACCGGTACAGAACCCTTCGCCATTGACGTCCAGCCGACCAACCGCCTGCCAGTCACGGCCCGCCTCTGTGGTTTCGAGGCGCTGGAGACGGCTGTCATCGGCAAGCGTTGCCGAGGGCACAGCAACGCCCGACAGCGCAGCTGCCAGCGACAGCACCAGCTGCCTGATCCGTATTCCCGCGCTCATCATTTCGCCGCCCCATGTCCCAATCGCTCGCCTCCGAGGGTAAGCACTGCTTGGGGCAAAATTACGGCAAGCGGACTTGGAATGCACCCGGGCAGTTTGGCGCCTGCGGCGGCTTCTTGCCGACCGCGTCAGCGCAAGATCGGGATCTCACCGGCCCGTGTGTCAGTGACGCTACCGCCCAGCTGGAGCGCGCGCGGCTTGGGCCCGCCTGTCGCCCAGTCCAACAGCTCAACAGTGTGCACGATAGGCAGCTCAGTACCCGATCCGATCTGCATCATGCAGCCAATATTCCCGGCCGCGATGAGATCCGGTTTCTTCGCCTCAAGCGTCTTGACCTTGCGCGCCTTCAGCTCTGCCGAAATTTCCGGCTGCATCAGATTGTAAGTTCCGGCCGACCCGCAGCACAGATGTGGATCCGCAGGTTCAACAATAGAGAAACCTGCCCGTTTCAGAAGGGTCTTGGGGTGGGTTTTGATCTGCTGGCCATGTTGCAGTGAACAGGCCGCGTGATAGGCCACGGTCAGCTGCTTGTCCTCACCTTCTGGCAGTTCCAGCTGCATCAGCAGTTCCGATATGTCCATGGCAATGGCCGACACCCGCGCCGCATCTGCCGCCAGAGGATCATTTCGGAACATATGCCCGTAGTCCTTCACCGTCGTGCCGCAACCGGAGGTGTTGATCACAATCGCATCGAGGCCCTTCCAGTCCATCTCTGTGCACCAGGCGCGGATGTTCTTGGCAGCGGTGGCATGGCTTTCGTCTTCGCGACCCATGTGATGTGTCAGCGCCCCGCAGCACCCCGCCCCTTCGGCGACGACAACCTCGCAGCCGAGACGGCGTAACAGGCGTATCGTGGCATCATTGATATCGGTGTTGAGCGCCTTCTGCGCGCACCCGGTCATCAGGGCCACGCGTTTCTTGCGCGGTCCAATTGGTGCAAATCGCTGCGGATCATCGTTGCGGCTGACCGGCGGAATGCGCTTCGGCGCCATGTCCAGCATCGCCCGCAATCGCGCGTCGGGCACCAATGCACGAAACGGCCGTGCCAGCTTCGCCCCGACGAGCGCCAGCCGGAAGCGGCCGGGATAGGGCAGGATCCGCGCCAGCAGCCAGCGCAGGGCACGATCGCTCCAGGGCCGGTCATAGTGTTTTTCGATATAGGCACGGGCGTGATCGACGAGATGCATGTAATGCACACCCGACGGGCAGGTCGACATGCAGGCGAGGCAGGACAGGCAGCGGTCGATGTGCTTCACCGTCTTGGCGTCGGGCTTGCGCTCGTTCTCCAGCATGTCCTTGATCAGATAGATCCGTCCGCGCGGGCTGTCCAACTCATCGCCGAGAACCTGATAGGTCGGGCAGGTCGCCGTGCAAAAGCCGCAGTGCACACAGGTCCGCAGAATCTCATTGGCCCGCTGGGTGCCGGGATCGCGCAGTTGCTCTTCGGTAAACGTGGTTTGCATGATCTACCCCATCAGTCCCGGATTAAGAATGCCGCGCGGATCGAACTGCTGGCGCAGCCCCGCAGATATCGCACCAAGCGTGGCAGGTTGCGGATGAAATTGTCCCAGCTGCTGCCGGGTTTGAGCAGACGCCCGCACCAGCGTTGCATGGCCCGGCACGCCGATCCGCGCCCGCAGGTCAGTCCCCTCGGGCACCAGCGCCCAGATCAGCCCGCCGCCCCAGTCAAACTGCAAAGCCTCCGCCCGCAGCGCGGGCGCCAGCGCCACCGCGTCGGAGGGTTTCACCGAAATACGCCAGACATCGCCCGGTTTGTCGTGGAAAGCTGCCACATCGCGAACCCCCTCCCACAATGCGGTGCTCTCACCAAGAGAGATCTCCGGGGCGCCAAATCCAGCCAACTCCTTCGCCAGGGCTTCGGCACGGTAGGCAACGGAGGCCTCAAACCCCTCAAGCCGGATATAGGCCCTTCGCGCATCCGGATCATAGGCGGCCCCGGTCACATCATAAGGAGAGCCCAGCGCAACCGACATGGCCGCCACTGCTGTTGCCAGATCGACGACGTCAACCGCCACGGTTCCGCAGGCTTCAGCCTTGGGCAAGACTTTCAACGACAGCTCACTCAACACACCCAGGGTGCCATGGGCACCGGCCATCAGCTTGACCAGATCATAGCCGGTGACATTCTTCATGACCCGGCCACCGTTGCTCAGCACGTCACCGCGGCCGTCCACAAACCGCACCCCCAACAGGAAATCGCGCGCCGCACCACATTGGATGCGGCGGGGACCGGAGATATTGGCGGCAAACACACCACCCATAGTGGGCGCGCCATCGGTTCCAAGCAGTCCGCGATGGTCCATCGGCTCAAAGGCGAGGCGCTGGTTTTCACCTGCCAGGATCTGCTTCACCTCCCCAACCGGTGTGCCCGCCTGCACAACAAGCGTCAACGCTCCCGGCTCGTAAAGGGTGACACCGCTCAACCCCGCGACCGACAGCGGCGCGCCGTTGTCGGCGATACCGCGGGTGCCGCCGCCTCGGATACTCAAAGGCCCCTTGGCCCCCGCAATAATCTCGGCCAGTTCGGCCTCACTCTGAGGTGTCATGATTTCACCTTTTCAAAAATACTCTGGGGGTGTGGGGGCAAGGCCCCCGCAACAGGCCCGCATCGGGGCCTATCGACTACCATCTGTTACTGAGCCGCGATTGCGGGCGCGCGTCTGCTTTGCGTTGTGGACAGCGGGAACACTTTCGCCGGGTTGAGCAGCCATTTCGGATCGAACACATCTTTCACCCGCAGCTGCGCCTCGATATCGGCGGGCCGGTATTGATGCAGCATCAGATCGCGCTTTTCGATCCCCACGCCATGCTCTCCGGTGAGGCATCCGCCCACCTCCACACAGAGCTTCAGGATTTCGGCGCCAAAGGCTTCGCAGGTCTCCAGATCGCCGGGCTTGTTGGCATCGAACAGGATCAGCGGGTGCATATTGCCATCGCCCGCATGGAACACATTGGCAACGTCCAGTCCGAACTCCCGGCTCATTTCCCCAATGCGGCGCAGGACAAGCGGCAGCGCGGTGACAGGGATCGTGCCATCCAGACACATATAGTCGTTGATCTGCCCCATCGCCCCGAAGGCCGATTTTCGGCCCAGCCAGATCCGCGCGGCCTCGTCGCTGTCACGCGCCTCGCGCAGCTCCACCGGATTGTGCGAACGGGCTATCTCGGTGATCAGGCTCAGCTGGAGTTCAATTTCCGCATCGCTGCCTTCGACCTCGATGATCAACAGCGCCTCGCACATCGGGTAACCCGCCTTGGCAAAGGCCTCGCAGGCCTCGATGCAGGGCCGGTCCATGAATTCGATCGCAACCGGCAGAACCCCTGCCCTGATGATATCGCTGACGCAGGCCCCCGCCACCTCGTTGCTGTCATAACCGATCAGCACCGGGCGCGCGCCTTCGGGTTTGCGCAGGATCCGCAGGGTCGCCTCGGTCACCACGCCCAGCTGCCCTTCACTGCCGCAGATCACCCCCAGCAGATCCAGCCCGCCCGCATCCAGATGGGCGCCGCCGATCTCGACCACCGTGCCATCCATCATCACCATGGTGACACCCATGAGGTTGTTGGTGGTCACACCGTATTTGAGACAATGCGCGCCACCGGAGTTCATCGCGATATTGCCGGCGATGGCGCAGGCCAGCTGCGAGGACGGATCAGGAGCATAAAAGAAATCCTGTTCCTCCACCGCGCCCGAAACACTCAGGTTGGTGCGGCCGGTTTGCACCCGGATAATGCGGTTGTCGTAATCCGTTTCCAGCACCGCGTTCATCCGCGCGACGCCCAGAAGGACACAATCGGCCGTTGGCAGCGCCCCGCCGGCCAGCGACGTCCCGGCCCCGCGCGGGACCACCGGCACGCCTGCCTCGTGGCAGATCCGCAGCACATCCGAGACCTCTTGCGTGCTCCGCGGCAGCACCACCAGCATCGGCGGGCATTTGTAGGCGGTCAGCGCATCACATTCGTAGGCCCGCGTCTCTGCGGGATCTTCGACCAGAGCATCCGCAGGCAGCACGGCAGAAAGACGCGAAACAAGTTCAGCCTTGCGCGACAGGACGGTCTGATCCGGGGCTGGCATCTCCATGGGGCTCTCCTGTGGATTGCTAAATTTGGTAAACTAATATTACCAATTATCCGATCTGGCAAGCCCCGAGTTCCGGAGGTAGGGTCGAGCCATGACACTGCTTGACCGTATCGCCCTGTTTTCGCCCCTAGATCTGGCGGCCTGCCTGTTGTTGATGCTCTGCTGGATCGGCATCGGCTGGCGCATTGAACACGCCACTTCGGAGCATCCCTCGGTCTCTGGCCTGATGGCCGAGTTCCGCCATGCCTGGATGATTCAGATGGTGCAGCGTGATCCCCGCATCTTTGACGCCCAGCTGATCGCAAATCTGCGACAAGGCAGCGCGTTCTTTGCCTCTGCCTCGATGATCGCCATCGGCGGAGGGCTGGCACTGATCGGCAATACCGATCAACTGGCCGGTGTGGCGCAGGATCTCAGTCTGGAGAGCGCGCCTGCCTTTGTCTGGGATGTCAAAATCCTTTTGGTGCTGTTGCTGTTGTCCAATGCGTTCCTGAAATATGTCTGGGCGCATCGGCTGTTCGGCTATTGTTTTGTGCTGATGGCCGCTGTGCCCAATACCGACGCCGACCCCCGTGCCTATCCCCGCGCGCGACAGGCAGCAGACCTGAGCATCACGGCCGCGCGCAGTTTCAACCGCGCCATGCGGTCCACCTATTTCGCGCTCGCCGCCGTGGCATGGCTGATCGGACCATGGGCGCTGGTTGCGGCGACAATCGTGACCTTTGCGGTGCTTTATCGGCGGGAATTTGCCTCGCAGTCCCGCCAGATTCTGCAGCGGGTCCCAGCAAACGCGACCCCACCCTTAAACGAACCCTCAGGATCCGCTGCCAACACAGAGTTGTGACATTACCGCGGCAGGCTTCGGACCTATGCTCGCGCCATGACAAAACTCTTCGCCTTGCTCGTGGCGGTAAGCCTGCCTGCGGCGGCGCTGGCCGATGATCCGCAAATAACTGATGCTGTCGCGCAGCAGACAGCTGGCAGCTGGCGCATCAGCGTCACCCTGCGCCACCCCGATACCGGCTGGGGTCACTATGCCGACGGCTGGCGGGTGCTCGATATGGACGGGAATGTGCTGGGCCTGAGGGAACTGGCGCATCCGCATGTCAACGAACAGCCATTCACCAGATCACTGGCCGGGGTGGCGATACCAGACGGGCTGGACAGCGTCCTCATTCAGGCGCGCTGCAATGTCGACGGCTGGGCTGAGACGACATATACGCTCCGCCTGACCTGCACCTCATGCTGAACACCGCGCGGTGGCCGGTGCCTGCGCACCAGACGCTCTGCGCCTGCTAAACCCGGTGATAGGGGCTGCCCGCCAGTATGGTTGCGGCACGATAGACCTGTTCTGCCAGCAGCACCCGCACCAGCATATGCGGCCAGACCATCTTGCCCAATGAAATTGAAAAATCGGCTTCAGCGCGCAGGCTCGGATCAATGCCGTCCGCCCCGCCGATCACAAAAGCAACATCCTGACGGCCGGTATCGCGCCAATCAGACAGACGTTTGGAGAAATCCGGCGAGCTGAGCAGCTTGCCACGCTCGTCCAACACGCAGATGACAGCCCCCTTGGGGATTGCCTTGCGCAGCAGTTCCGCCTCAGCGGCCATGCCTGCGTTTTTCTTGTCCTCAACTTCAACGATCCGGCAGGGACCCAGACCCAGCGCACGACCGGTACGGTCAAAACGCTCGATATAATCGTCGATCAGCTGCTTTTCCGGGCTGGCCCTGAGGCGCCCGACCACACAGAAATGGAGTCGCATGAGGAACTTTCGATACGGGTCCGCGCCAGACGCAAAGGACGAGCTGCGCGGACCGATCTCTTGGAACCGGATCCCGTCGCTGGATCAGTTCTCGCTCTGGGCTGGTGACGTGCCTGCGGGCAACCACATTTTTTCGAGCTGATAGAATTCGCGCACTTCCGGGCGGAACAGATGGACGATGATATCGCCGGTATCGATCAGCACCCAGTCGCCGGTGTCCTTGCCTTCGACCTTGCAGACCATGCCATAGTCTTGCTTCAGGCGGTCGGCCAGCTTTTCAGCCATCGACGCCACCTGACGGGTCGAGCGACCCGAGGCGATGACCATATGGTCGCCAATAGCCGTTTTGCCGCGCAGGTCGATCTGCACAACATCTTCGGCCTTGTCGTCATTCAGCGAGGAAAGAACACGCGCCAGCAGCTCGTCGCTGGTTGGCTGTGATGTGGTAGCCATTACGGCCACTCCGCGACCAGCATCTGGGGCCGCCTGAGGTTCGGGTGACAGGACATTGTCCTCCTTGTAGCGCGCCGCCGGTCCCCCGGCGCTGGGGTTGAGTTAATGTAGCAAGCTACAAGCGGTTTTTCAATGAAGCTTGATGGTCGGCGGCTATGCGTCTTGTGCAGGCGTGAAAGCAGCGCGAAACGCATGGTCGGGCGGCCGGGTGATGTCAGTCCTGAATTGGCCGCGCGGCGGCTTCTGGGCCTGCCCCCGAACCATCCACTGTGCCGCCGCCCCGCCGTGCCTCCGTATCCTGCATTGCGACCGGCAGTGCGTCGTTCAGGACGCGCACTTCCCGTTGTGGGAAAGGTATGGAGATTCCGGCGCCTTTAAAGGCGTCCCAGAGCGCCAGATAGACATTGCCGCGAATATTCGTCAGACCGCCGGTCGGATCGCTGATCCAGAAACGCAGGACGTAATCCACGCTGCTGTCGCCAAAGCCGACGATGTGGCAGACGGGGGCACGCTTGCCACCGCTGAGCACCCGACCCACCGTTTTTGTGGCCTCGATGGCGACGCGGCGCACCTCATGCGGGTCATCATTGTAACCGGTGCCAAAATTCAGATCGAGCCGTACGAATCGGTCCGAATGGGACCAGTTGACCACCTGGCTGGTGATAAAATCCTCGTTCGGGATCAGATATTCACGCCCGTCGCGGGTCACCACGGATACGTAACGGGCGCCAAGCGCATTGATCCAGCCAAAGGTCTCGCCCAGCGAAATCACATCACCCGGTTTGATCGACCGGTCCATCAGGATGATGATTCCCGAGACCAGGTTCGACACCACTTTTTGCAGGCCGAACCCGATACCGACACCGATCGCGCCGGACAGGACTGCGAGCCCGGTAAGATCGAATCCGATGGCGCGAATGCTGAACAGCAAAGCCAAACCATAGAGCACAACCTGCACAGCCTTGCCCATCAGGACCTGCATCGACGGCGAGATATCCTCGTTCCGGCGCAAGCCACCGGCTGCGGCCTGCGTCCCGAGCCGCGCCATCGTCAGCAGCACCGCCCCCAGAACACAGGCTTTCAGGACCGCAAGCAACGACAGGTGCATGGACCCGATATCCAGCGCGACCCCATCGAGGAACTGCGCCACGTCATCGACAAGGTTGAGCGCGACCAGCGTGGCGTAGATCCACAGCGACCATGTCACCAGGCGGCGCAATGTCCGGTTATGCACGAATCGGGCCAGAAACCCGATCATCAGCCAGGCCACCCCCAGCGTTGCCGCAACACCGATCAGGTAACTTCGCGAGGGCCAGGTCATCTGCTGCATGACGACATAGGTGCCCCAGCAAAGAATAACGAAGTAAATCAGGGTGATGCGCCGCAGTACCTGCACCAGAACCCGCAAGCGCCACTTGGGCCAGCCGCTTCTGGATCTGGCCCAGCGGTCCCAGCCCGGCTGCGTCACGAGCCTCAGAACATAGGCGACGATGAAGAGACATATGATGATGGCGATCTGATACTGCCGCCAGCCGGGCGTCAGCCCCAACTCCACGACATGCAGGATCTGATCCCAAAGCGTGACCACCGTTGCTGGCAGTTCCAGTTCTTCCATGACGCGCCTCCTGCTTTTCAGGATGCCGATAGAGACCTGCCAAAAGCAAGGGGTCGCGGCCAGGCCTGTCAAAGATTTGGTTGTTTTTGCAACGCGGTAGGTCCGCCCACCCGGCGACAGGAGCTTCATTGACCGCCATTGGCACGACGCGCGCCGGGCGAATGGCGCGGTCATGACGGGCTGGCCGCTCAGAACGAATCTTGATTGCCGTGGCGTAGCGCGGTATCCCAGCGCTCATGACGCTCGTTTTGGCCCATCATATCGAACTGCAAGACCGCGCGCGCCTGCGCGAACGGTTCTTTGGCGCCGCCCGCACGGTTCTGGCGCGGCTATAAGGCTGCCGCCAAGCCCTTTTGCCAGCTACATTCCAAAAACTACGGGAGAGGACTCATGTCCCCCAAGACGCTCTACGATAAAATCTGGGATGCGCATGTCGCGCATGAAGCAGAGGATGGCACCTGCCTGCTCTATATCGACCGCCACCTGGTTCACGAAGTGACCAGCCCGCAGGCGTTCGAAGGCCTGCGCATGGCGGGTCGCAAGGTGCACGCGCCTGAAAAAACCATCGCGGTGCCGGACCATAACGTGCCGACCACACTGGACCGTGCCAAAGGCATCGAAAACGAGGAAAGCCGCATCCAGGTCGAGGCGCTCGACAAGAACGCCCGCGAATTCGGCGTGCATTACTACCCGGTGGATGACATTCGCCAGGGCATCGTGCATATCGTTGGCCCGGAACAGGGTTGGACCCTGCCCGGCATGACCGTGGTCTGCGGCGACAGCCACACCGCCACCCACGGTGCCTTCGGCGCGCTGGCACATGGCATCGGCACCTCCGAGGTGGAGCATGTGCTGGCCACCCAGACGCTGATCCAGAAAAAGTCCAAGAACATGAAGGTGGAGATCACCGGCAAGCTGAAGCCGGGTGTGACTGCCAAGGACATCACCCTGGCGGTGATCGGCGAGACCGGCACCGCCGGCGGCACCGGCTATGTCATCGAATACTGCGGTGAAGCGATCCGCGACCTGTCGATGGAAGGCCGCATGACCGTCTGCAACATGGCAATCGAAGGCGGCGCTCGCGCGGGCCTGATCGCACCGGACGAGACCACCTTTGACTATGTCAAAGGTCGCCCGCACGCCCCGAAGGGCGCCCAGTGGGAAGCGGCGCTGAACTGGTGGAAGACGCTTTACACCGACGAGGGCGCTCATTTCGACAAGGTCGTCACCCTGAAGGGCGAAGATATCGAGCCGGTTGTGACCTGGGGCACCAGCCCTGAGGACGTGCTGCCGATCACCGGCGTGGTGCCGAACCCCGAGGATTTCGAGGGCGGCAAGGTTGAAGCCGCGCGCCGCTCGATCGAATACATGGGGCTGACCCCCGGCCAGAAGCTCACTGACATCGAAATCGACACCGTGTTCATCGGCTCCTGCACCAATGGCCGCATCGAAGATCTGCGCGCTGTTGCCGAGGTGGTGAAGGGCAAGAAGATCAAGGAAGGCATGCGGGCGATGATCGTACCGGGTTCCGGTCTGGTGCGCGCTCAGGCCGAGGAGGAAGGCCTGGCCGAGATCTTTGCCGAGGCCGGGTTTGAATGGCGCCTTGCGGGTTGTTCCATGTGTCTGGCTATGAACCCCGATCAGCTGTCCGAGGGCGAGCGTTGCGCCGCCACTTCGAACCGCAACTTCGAGGGGCGTCAGGGCTACAAGGGCCGCACACATCTGGTGTCGCCTGCCATGGCTGCCGCTGCCGCGCTGACCGGCAAGCTGACCGATATTCGCGAGCTGATGTAAGGAATACGCCCAATGGATAAGTTTCAAAAACTCACCGGCGTCGCCGCACCGATGCCGCTCGTCAATATCGATACCGACATGATCATCCCGAAGGTGTTTCTGAAGTCCATTCAGCGCACCGGGTTTGGCAAGAATCTTTTCGATGAGATGCGCTACAACCGCGATGGGTCTGAGATTGCGGATTTCGTACTGAACAAGCCGCAGTATCGCAACGCCGAGATTCTGGTTGCAGGCGACAACTTTGGATGTGGCTCCTCGCGCGAACATGCGCCCTGGGCGATCAAAGATTTCGGTATCAAATGCGTGATCTCGACCTCCTTTGCGGACATCTTCTACAACAACTGCTTCAAAAACGGGATCCTGCCCATCGTATTGCCGCAGGAGCAGGTTGATCTGCTGATGAAGGACGCGGAGAAGGGTGAGAATGCCCGTATGACCGTGGATCTGGAAGCACAGGAAATCACCACCTCCGACGGCGAAGTCGTCGCATTTGAAGTCGACGTTCACCGCAAGCACTGTCTGCTGAACGGGCTGGATGATATCGGCCTGACCTTGGAAAAATCCGCGTCCATCGCCAGCTTTGAAGACAAGGCCGCGCAGGAGCGCCCCTGGGTCTGACCCGACGGTTCAAACCGACTATGCACAGAAAAGCCGCCCCGCATGGGCGGCTTTTTCCATGAGGCGGATCGCGGGCGAAAATCGGCAAACTCGAGGTTTCAACGATTTTCTGGCAGCCACTCGATCACCTGGCCATGCGGGCCGGTCCAGGCCAGCGGATGGCCATTCTGCGTCAGCAGAAACATATTGTCCCGCACCGGTCCCGCCCGGTCCGCAAACTGCGGGAAGACGCGCGTACCCTCGTTGCTGATCCAGATCGCCCCGCTGTTCAACATCATTTCCGCGAAGGCGTCGCGCTGGCCCTGATCGGCAACATAAGTCACCACCGCTGTATGAAAGACGACAACCGTCGCCTCGGAAGGTGCCTTGGCAATTAGAGCAGGCAGATCCTGGGTCAGATCCCCGGCGACAATCGACGGAGGAGCCTTCCTGGCAACGGCGATAGCGGCGCGCAGCCTGTCGAGGCGCGACTGATGTTCGGGCCATATCAGGTGTTCGAGCCAGCGGACATCCGCCTCGCAATTGACATCAAGCGGGTTCAGATCCAGCCCCGCGCGCCAGATGATTTCGGGATGCGCCCGCGGCAAAGTTGTACCGGGTGACGCATTGCAGATCATCACAGGGGCACGGACCCCGATTTGCTGCGACGGCGGCAGCTGATAACGTTCCCAATCATAGCCATAGTAGTCCGGCAACAGACAAAGCCCTGCGGATGCTCCGACCTCAATCAGGGCAATCGGTCCCGTGATCTGGGCCAATACGGGCAACAGGACCGCACAGCGTCCCGGCTCGTTCGTCTGGGTTGTCCGGCACAGCATCACGGCTGCGATATCATCCCCCTGCTCGTGGATTGCCCTATCCAGCCGGTCATCGCATGGGATATCGCCTGTAACCGAACGCAGTGCCGCGAACAGCAGATTCGGTTGCTGGCGATCCGCAGGGAGCGCTGACAGGAACGCCAGACAGCGCGGCGAGCGGGCTACCTGCAATGCAAGCCGTTCGTAAATCAGCGACCGGCCTGCCGCCTCCACCTGCGCGAATCTGGTGTAACGTGCGGCAATCTCTCTGGTCATGGCTCCCCCGGTCAGATGGTGCGGCGGTTGTCAGTGCGCTGACTGGACTGAGCTGCGCCCCCTCGTCCCGTGAAACGATTCTACTAGCCCTTTACGGCTGACATTCCACAATATCTTGTGAAGAAGTCGATAAGCCATTGTTTTCATTGCAACTCAAGATATGCAACTGATGCAAACCGGCACCAGTCTGCAACCCAAAGTACACGGAAGGATCCCAAATCACGTCATCAAACTTGAGCAAATTCCCGCTGACAGGCAGAAATAAGGCAGAAATGAGGCAGCGCTCGGCAACAACGTTTCACCAAGAAACGACTCCGAGCATCAAGTTGGAACAACGGCACGGCAATGCACCGGCCAGTCCAGTTTGAAGGGATCGAAGCGTGATTGCACGGATTACAGGCGCGGCCATCCGCGGCATCTTTGTTGCATTGCTGATCGCAATGCCATCGCTGTTGTTGCCGGATACGGCAACCCGATCACCTGAGGTGATTGCCCTTCTTGCGATCCTCGCAGCGGCGCTGACTTTTGCCGAATATTTCTCAAGCTACCCCAGTTTCGTCGAGTTTCGCGAAGCCCCGCCGCTGAACCGAATGCGGTTTATCGCCTTGGCGCTGATTGTCATTCTGGTCAGTCTGCTGGCGCGCCACCCGATCGAGGCAACAGCCCTGACGTCGCTGGTGCATGGGCTGGCGTCCTGGTTAGGAACTACGCTGGATTTTGCCTTTTCCCCCGTCCAGCTTATCGGGTTGATGATGCCAGCGCATGTGGAGCCTGAACTGGTGACCCGGGTGATGGCAGCGGCAGCGCTGACCTATATCGTTGCACTGCTTGCGATCACTGGTTTTGCTTTGGCGATCCGGCTTTATGACTGGCCGCTCGGCAATGGGCCATTCAACGTCTGGACAAATCTGCCGCTCTTTGACCCGACAACCGGCGGCGATGTGGTCGAACGACTGCAACGGGATGCGCGCATCAATATTGTTGGCGGGGTGCTTTTTCCCTTTGCGCTTCCGGCCGTTGTGAAACTGGCCTCGGGCCTGGTCGATCCCGGTCTTTTGTCCGCCCCGCAGACGCTGGTCTGGGTCGTCGCCGCCTGGGCGTTTGTGCCTGCCTCCATGGTGATGCGCGGTCTTGCGATGCTGCGCGTCTCCGACCTGATCGCACAGAAGCGCCGCGCTGCATACGCCAGTTCCGAGGCGTTGCAGACCGCATGAGAGCGCTGGCCATCCTGCTGTTGGCCGCCCTCTTTCCGCTGATTTGTCATGCCCAGCCCCAGGTCAAGCCACTGATCCGTATCGCCAGTTTCAACACCGAGTTGTCGCGCAAAGGGCCGGGTTTATTGCTGCGCGATCTGCGCCGCGGCGAAGATCCACAAATCACCGCCATTCTGGACAGCCTAAGTGCGGCAGAGGCTGATATCCTGCTGTTGCAGGGCATTGATTGGGATCACGATGGTCACGCCATCGCCGAGTTGCGCGATCAGCTGGACAAACGCCTGCCCCGCTATGATCACATCTATGCCCCACGTCCCAATAGCGGGTTGCACACCGGGCTGGACATGGACGGAGACGGGGAGCCTTCGACCGCCCGGGATGCGCAGGGCTATGGCCGGTTCACCGGACAGGGCGGGCTTGCGTTGCTGTCGCGGTTTCCGATCCTGCATGCCAAGGCGCGCGATCTCTCCGATCTGCTGTGGCGGGATCTTCCCGGAGCCATCCTTCCTGCCCACCCCGATGGTCGTCCGTTTCCCAGCCCACAGGCGCTAGCGATCCAGCGCCTGCCAAGCACCGGCCATTGGATCGTCCCGATCCTGTTGCCCGATGGTTCTGAACTGTCTGTCCTGACCTTTCAGGCGACACCGCCGCTGTTTGACGGCCCTGAGGGTCGTAACGCGTTGCGCAACCGGGATGAGATCCGGCTCTGGCAGGTGTTGCTGGATGGCCGGCTTGGCCCCGTTCCCGCCGAACCCTGGGTTATCGCTGGCGGTGCGAACCTTGATCCCGACCGGGGGGCAGGCTATCGGCAGGCCATTGCAGATTTGCTCCGCGACCCAAGGCTACAGGACCCGCGCCCGGTGGATCAGACCGGAGGCGCGGAAACCGTAAACTGGGGCAGATCCGGCCGTATGCGCGTAGACTACATCCTCCCGTCACAGTCTGCGCAGGTCGTCGCCTCGGGACTGATATGGGCCGAAGACATCGCGGATCGCTATAGCGGTTCTGAGCGCCCTGCCAGCCGTCACGCGCTGGTCTGGACAGATTTGCAAATCCAGAACTAAGGTCACGGCAACAAGATGGCGCAGGAACCGCCCTCTCAGCCATAAAAACAAAGCGATGGCGCGCTATATGCGCCCGGAACATTGACCCACGGGCGATGTGCCGTTACCCCCGGCTGCAAGCTTTCAAGGAGTATCCCTATGTCCAACCCATCGATTCTGATTCTGCCCGGCGACGGGATCGGCCCCGAAGTCATGGCCGAGGTCCGCAAGGTCATTACCTGGTATGGCGAAAAGCGCGATCTACAGTTCGATGTGAGCGAGGATCTGGTCGGTGGTGCCGCCTATGACGTGCACGGCAAACCGCTGGCGGATGAGACCATGGCAAAGGCGCAGGAGGTCGACGCTGTCCTGCTGGGCGCCGTGGGTGGCCCGAAATACGACGATCTCGACTTCTCTGTGAAGCCGGAGCGTGGGCTGCTGCGCCTGCGCAAGGAGATGGATCTCTACTCCAACCTGCGCCCGGCGCAGTGCTTTGACGCGCTGGCGGATTTCTCCTCTCTGAAGAAGGATATCGTCGCGGGTCTCGATATCATGATCGTGCGCGAACTGACCTCCGGCGTCTATTTCGGCGAGCCGCGCGGCATCTTCGAAGAGGGCAATGAGCGCGTCGGCATCAATACCCAGCGCTATACGGAGTCGGAGATCGAGCGCGCCGCCCGCTCTGCGTTCGAACTGGCGATGCGCCGGAACAAGAAACTCTGCTCGATGGAAAAAGCCAACGTGATGGAATCCGGCATCCTGTGGCGCGAGGTGGTGACCCGCGTTGCTGCGGACTATCCCGAGGTCGAGCTGTCCCACATGTATGCCGATAATGGCGCCATGCAGCTGGTGCGCGCACCCAAGCAGTTTGACGTGATCCTGACCGATAACCTGTTCGGTGACATCCTGTCCGACTGTGCTGCTATGCTGACCGGCAGCCTGGGCATGTTGCCCTCTGCGTCCCTTGGCGCACCGATGGCCAATGGCCGTCCGAAAGCGCTTTATGAGCCGGTTCATGGCTCCGCCCCGGATATCGCGGGCCAGGGCAAGGCCAACCCGATCGCCTGCATCCTCAGCTTTGCCATGGCGCTGCGCTACAGCTTTGATCAGGGCGCCGAGGCTGATCGTCTTGAAGCGGCGGTCGAAAAAGTTCTCGCTGATGGCCACCGCACCGCCGACCTGCTGGGCGAAGAAGGCGTATCGCCGATCAGCACCTCGGACATGGGCGATGCGATCATCGGCGCCCTCGACGCGAGCCTGTAAGGTTTCGATCCATTGATCAGCGCGAGGGCCATATCGGGCCCTCGCAGCACCGTAGCCAGCCCTCGCCGGACCTTCATATCCGCGGTGCAGGAGGCCGGCGAACCTAGGGCGTGCGGCTCCATGCGCGCGAACGGGTTTTAGTATTTTCCTGATAATGTTAGCGCTATAGTGCAAAAGCTCCCCCGCCCTGTTGCGCTTAGTCGGATTGTCCCATGAACATAAAAGCCGCCCTGCTTGCTCTTTTGGCCTATGCGATATTTTCAACCCACGACGTGGTGGTAAAGGTGCTTGGCGCAGATGTGTCGCCGATTCAGCTGGTGTTCTTCAGCAGTCTTCTGTCATTTCCGCTGCTGGTACTGATGCTGGTCAAGGATGCAACCCAAGGCCACCTGCGACCGGTCCACCCCTGGTGGATGACGGCACGGTCGGCGACGATGGCGGTGATTCCGGCCAGCGCCTTTTATGCGTTTTCAGAGCTGCCGCTCGCCGAGACCTATGCCCTGCTATTTGCCACGCCGCTTCTGATTACACTGCTGTCGATCCCGATTCTGGGCGAACGTGTCGGCTTGCCACGGCTGGCGGCCGTTGTGGTCGGGTTCATCGGCGTTATGGTGGTTTTGCGCCCCGGTGCGACCAGCTTTGGCCTCGGCCATGCGGCGGCGCTCTTCGCCGCACTCTGTGCGGCCTTCCAATCGGTTGTACTGCGTAAAATCAGCGCCGACGAACGCCGGGTGGTATTGATGATCTACCCGATGCTGATGACCTTTGCGGTTATGGGCCTGGCTCTGCCGCTGGTCTACGTCCCGATGGATGGCGTGACCTTCAGCGGGATCGCAGTCGTCGCTCTGTTCGGCTTTTGCGCGACCCTGCTGACGGTCAGCGCCTATACCATTGGCGAGGCGGCGATTGTCGCCCCCATGCAATATTCACAGATCATCTGGGCAACGATATTCAGCGTGGTTCTGTTCAATGAAAAGGTCGACCTGATGACACTGGTCGGTGCCGCGATCATTATTGCCAGCGGTATTTTCATCGTGTTGCGCGAAGCGTTTGGCGGGCGTTCGGACAACACCCCGGTCCTGCGCACCCGGACCCGTGGGTACACGGCTGGCGGCACCAATGTGTCGCTCATGCTGAAACGGCAAAGCCCGGAGAAACCGGCGGAATAGGGCTTGCATATCCAGCCGCTGCCGTGTAATTCCGCGCCACGGTCGGAGCGTAGCTCAGCCTGGTAGAGCACTGTCTTCGGGAGGCAGGGGCCGGAGGTTCGAATCCTCTCGCTCCGACCAAATATAAAGGCGCCCTGGGGCGCCTTTTATGTTTTTCGGGCTTGGTCTGAACAGGTCAGCCGCCGTTTGTCGCAAAACACATAAAGAGGCCGGCTCCTCCGGTCATCGCAAGCGCCTCCATCGAGCAGCCGCGCGAGTCATGCGCCGCATTCCAAGATGTATTGCCGCCACCATGCCGGTCATGATGCCCAACCGTTGCACTGCCCTCGCCGGAGCTGGTCCAGTTGCTGCAGGTTTTGTCGCCTTCCATCCACGGGAAATAGGCCGTGCCGTCAGCCATGGTCCCTGTCAGCAGGTCATGAACATTTGGCTTGTCACCACGCCCGTTCACCAGATTGCCGTTTTCATCCAGCCCTGTGGATTTGACGATATTCGGATTGAGGTGCAGCTCATCAAGGTTGGCGGCAATCTGCACCCCTTTGGCGTTATGCCAGGGGCCGCTTCCGATCCGGTCACGTGCCGAGATACCACGCTTGCCCTCTTCCTGGGTACTGAGATAGGCGCGCCAGGTTTTGCCAGTGACGCCTGCCGCCTCGGCGAGATTGGTGCAATGGGCGTCGGCGCCCTCAAGCCCACCCAGATCGCCGCCTTTTCCCGAACCGACGCTGGTCACGAAGAAGCTCATGCTGGTGTCCTGGGCGAGTGCCGCCGGGCTGGCAGCTAATAGCAGCGGAATAGCGGTGAGTGCCGCTTTGGCAGCGGCTTTGGTTGATATCATATCTATCTCTCCCTGTTGATCGGACAAAGAGAGGCGAGATGCACAATACTGAGATCACGCAAACAGGCCCTCGCCCCCCGTGTCCAAGGTATTCAGGTAGAGGCCGACGGAAGATTTTCAAATGAGCGGTTGGCGGCGCCGCTCGCGGGAGATGCACATCTGCGTGATCCAATGGCGCGCAAGCCATCGCGCCGCCGGTAAACGATCCTAACCGAACCCCCACCACAAAAGAACAGAGAGGCCGCCACGGGGTGCGCGGGCGGCCTCTCGGAAGCATGTGCAGACATGTGGCTCTAACCCGCCCGATAGGCCCGCCGACGTTGGCGTGCTGCAATCAACCGTGCAGACGTTTCAGAAGCTCGCTCAGAGACGCTTTTTCACCAGCGCTGTATTTCGCCACGCGGCTGCGCCAAAGTGTTGCCTGCGACCGCAGGATCAGCCCGTCGGACATCAGCTTCAGATGGTTTGCCCGCAGGGTCTCCCCAGTTGATGTGATGTCTGCGACCATTTCGGCGGTCTCGTTCTTGACGGTCCCTTCGGTCGCGCCCTGGCTATCAACCAGCTGATAGTCCGCGACACCGGCATCCATCAGGAATTCCCGTACCAGGCGATGGTATTTCGTGGCGATCCGCAACCGATGGCCGTGTTTGGCCCGAAACGCCGCTGCGACCGCGTCCAGATCGTCGATGGTCTCAACATCCACCCAGATCTGCGGCACAGCAAGGATCAGGTCAGCGTGACCAAAGCCGAGGCCTGCAATCTCTTCGACCTGCTGTTCCCAGAGCGGTAGTTTTTCCTGCACCAGATCAGTACCGGTGACGCCCAGGTGAATCCGCCCCGCTGCGAGTTCGCGCGGCATCTCACCGGCAGAC
Organism: Phaeobacter sp. JH20_34; assembly: GCF_048056095.1. NCBI lineage: Bacteria > Pseudomonadati > Pseudomonadota > Alphaproteobacteria > Rhodobacterales > Roseobacteraceae > Phaeobacter > Phaeobacter sp. JH20_34. The sequence continues at coordinate 119,515 of NZ_JAYMWT010000016.1, forward strand.
AGCAGCACCAGATCGATGCCGTCGATCCCATCAACCGCACCGGCATATTCACGATCTGACCCGGTACGCGACAGGATGATGCCGCGTTTGGCAAACCATTCAAAGGTCTTTTCCATCAGCCGTCCCTTGGACGGCACACCAAGCTTCAGGCTCATGATTGTGCCCCTTCCAAGAGCAGCATCAGATCAGGACGAACGACGCCGCCGACGGCGGGGATCTCTGCTCCCTGCCCCAGCTGCCGTGTCAGCGCGTCATAGCGACCGCCGCTGGCAATCACCGGCAGATCGGGTCGCGCGTCGGCGTAAAACCCGAACACGAAACCATCGTAATACTCCATTGATGTCCGCCCGTAGGAGGCTTCGAAGTCAAGGCTGTCCACATCGATGCCTCGGGCTTTCATCGCGGCTGTCCGGGCGTCCAGCCGGTCAAGCGCCGGGTTGATCGCTGGCAGATCCACGGCGATATCGCGCAGCTGTTCCGAGGCATAGGGGATAGTCTCCCGCACCGCCATCAGCGCCTCAAGCGCGGCCAGTTCGTTCTCTGCAATCGGCGGGGCGGCTGCATCCGCACGCAATGCATCGACGCGCGCATCCACCTCCGCCGGGCGGCGTTTGCCAATCGCAGGCACTTGCCCGGTCAGAACGCCTTCGGTCGACAACAGCTTGCGACGGCTTTCGGCGACAGGGACGCGGCCAGCAAACTGGTCAAGCATCGCCCGGAACCGGCGCGGCCGCCAGATGTGGCGCATGAGCGCAGCCTTGCGCAGCCTGGTGGTGTTGAGCCCCTCCACCGCAGCCATCAGGATACCGATATCTCCGGTAGCCGCACGCACCGGCAAATCACGAAGCTGGAGCGCAATCAGCGCAAAAACTTCAGCATCAGAACCGGCGGCATCGTTGCGTTCGAAGACCTCATAGCCAACCTGAAGATATTCATTGGCGCGATCCTCGTCATGTTCCTGACGGCGGAACACATCGCCCGCATAGGTGTAACGCGCCGGTTCGGCGCCATGGCTCATGTGCATCTGCACCACCGGCACGGTGAAATCGGGGCGCAGCATCTGTTCCCCGCGCAGCGCATCGGAGGTCACATAGGCACGGGCGCGAATGTCCTCGCCATATAGATCCAGCAGCGTTTCGGCAGGCTGTAGAAACGGCGGCTCGACCACCCTTGCCCCGGCGGCCTCGAAACTCATGCGCAGCCGCGCGGCCAGCGACAGAGCGCTCAGACGATCACCCATCGTTCAGCCCTGCCCTGCAAGGATTTCGCGCACCTTGGAGACCAGATCACCGCGTGGCACCTCAAACTGGCTCGGACGCTCTTTCCACTCTTCGAGGGTGGCGTTCTCGGCAATCTGCGCGCCGAGGATCAAATCCTTGATCTGCACCACACCGCGATCTTTTTCCTCACCGCCTTCGATCACCGCTATGGGCGAGTTCCGCTTGTCCGCGTATTTCAGCTGATTGCCGAAGTTCTTGGGATTGCCAAGATAGACCTCAGCCCGGATGCCTGCATTGCGCAGCTCGGCCACCATGGTCTGGTAATCCGCCATACGCGCCTTATCCATCACCGTCACCACAACAGGGCCGGTGGTCTTTGCCTCGATCCGGCCTTTCTCGCGCAGCGCGGCCAAGAGCCGGTCAACACCGATGGAGACGCCGGTCGCCGGGACTTCCTGACCCGTGAAGCGCTTCACCAGATCGTCGTAACGCCCACCGCCCGAAACCGAGCCGAACTGCCGTTTACGGCCCTTCTCATCCAGAATCTCGAAGGTGAGTTCGGCCTCGTAAACCGGGCCGGTATAATAGCCGAGGCCCCGCACGACCGAAGGGTCGATATCGATGCGGTCAGCGCCATACCCACCAGCGGCCAGCAGATCGCCGATCTGCTCCAGCTCGGCGACCCCCTCCGCGCCAATCGCACTACCCCCAATGGCGGCGCGCAGGTTGGCAAGGGTCTTGGCGGCGTCAGCGCCCTTGGAGGTCAGGAACGCCAGCACGGGTGCTGCCTGGTCATCGCTTAGGCCAACGCCGTCGATGAAGGCGCCGGAGGCATCCAGACGCCCCTTGGTCAGCAGCTCGCGGACACCAGCCTCGCCCACCTTGTCGAATTTGTCGATGGTGCGCAGCACGTCGTCACGTTTGGCATCGCCCGCCTCAAGGCCCATCGCCTCAAGCACGCCATTCAACACCTTGCGGTTATTCACCCGCACCAGATAGTCACCGCGCGGAATGCCGACGGTTTCCAGCGTGTCGGACAACATCGCGCAGATCTCGGCATCGGCGGCCATGGAGGCGGTTCCAACGGTATCCGCGTCGCACTGGTAGAACTGGCGATAGCGGCCCGGACCCGGTTTCTCGTTGCGCCAGACCGGCCCCATCGCATAGCGGCGGTAAGGCGTCGGCAGATCATTGCGGTGCTGGGCATAGACCCGTGCCAGCGGGGCGGTCAGGTCGTAGCGCAGCGCCATCCAGTCGCCGTTGCCGCTTTCGTCATATTCCTGCCAGGCAAAGACACCCTCGTTCGGGCGGTCGACATCGGGCAGAAACTTGCCCAGTGCCTCGACTGTTTCCACCGCCGAAGACTCCAGCGCATCAAACCCGTAATGATGATAGACACCCGCAATGGCCCGCAACATCTCGCTGCGCTGGCTCACCTCTTCGCCGAAATAGTCACGGAAGCCCTTCGGCGTGATCGCCTTGGGGCGGGGCTGTTTCTTGACTTTGGCCATCTTGGCCTCCTCGGGGTGTCAAATGGGTCAGATACTCGCCCGGCGGTCTAGCCCAAGGGCGGCCCAACAGCAAGGCGGCAGAGCTCGCAGGCCCTATGGCCGTGCCGTTGTTGCCTGATCTCCATGCAACCCAAGGCGGCGACGTTGGCACAACCGAGCATGGACCCTGCACGCAACTGCCCCTATGACAGCGGCAGACCCGAAGGGAGAAACCGATGCAACATCTCGAAGAACAGATCGCCCACCTGACGCGCACCGTCGATGAGCTGAGCGATGTGGTCAACCGGCAGCAATCCGAGATTGACCGGCTGACCCATCGTGTCGCCATGCTGTTTCAGCGGGAAGCTTCACGCGAGCAGGACGGTGGCGGCGGGGTTGTCATTGGCGACGAACGTCCTCCGCATTATTGATCTCTCCCTCAGTCGGCGACTGTCGTCCACGCCTGTGCTTAGCGCTCCTTCGACGTTGGCGAGGGTCTGAAAGACAGCAGCCGCAGCGCATTAAGCGTCACCAGGACCGTGGCGCCAGTGTCGGCCAGAATCGCGATCCACAGGCCCGTGATCCCCAGAACCGATGTCACGAGAAACACGCCTTTCAGCCCCAGTGCCACGGCAACGTTCTGGCGAATATTCGTCAAAGTGGCGCGCGACAGGCGAATAATGCCGATCACATCGCTGACCCGGTTGCGCAGGATCGCGGCATCTGCGGTCTCAAGGGCCACATCCGTGCCAGACCCCATCGCGACACCAACCTGCGCTGTCGCAAGCGCGGGCGCATCATTGATCCCATCGCCGACCATCATGACCTGACCGCGCTGTGTCAGCTCTTGCAGGGCCGCTACCTTGTCCTGCGGCATCAGCTCTGCACGGTGATCAATCCCCAGCTGGCCGGCGATGGCGGCTGCCGTGCGGGCATTGTCCCCTGTCAGCATCGTTGCGGTGATCCCCATCTGTCGGAGCGCGCGCATCGCTTCCACCGCATCTTCGCGCGGCTCGTCCCTGAGCGCGATCAATCCATATAGAACCTCGTCACTGAACAGGGCGACAACGGTCTTCCCCTCGGCTTCAAGCTCGGCAGCCTGCACCATGGAAGCCTGCGCCATCACACCTGTTTCTGCGGCAAAGCGCGGCGATCCGACGGTGATGACAACCGACCCGAGCTTGGCAGAGGCCCCCTTCCCCGGCACCGCGTGGGCTTCCTGCACCGGAGGAATATCTACCCCGGCTTCGACAGCTCGAGCATAGATCGCCTCGGCCAGAGGGTGGCTCGACTCCCGCTCGACCGCTGCGGCGAGTTGCAGAACGCTGCCCTCACTGCCCTGAACCACAACGATATCGGTGACCTGAGGTCGCCCACGGGTCAGCGTGCCTGTCTTGTCGAATGCAACATCGGTGGTGCGGGCGGCGGCCTCGATCACTGCGCCCCCTTTCAGAAGCAGCCCATGGCGCGCACCGGACGACAGCGCCGAAGCGATGGCAGCGGGTACGCTGATCACCAGGGCACAGGGACACCCGATCAACAACAGGGCAAGGGCGCGGTAGATCCATGTGTCCCAATCCATCGCGAAGACCAGCGGCGGCACCAATGCGACCAGCAGCGCGATACCCACGATGATCGGCATATAGATCCGGCTGAAACGGTCGATGAAACGCTCTGTCGGCGCACGGGCGCTTTCTGCCTCTTCCACCAGCCGGATAATCCGCGAAATGGTGTTGTTGGCTGCGGCGCGGGTCACCCGCACCCGCAGCACCGCCTGGGTGTTGATTGATCCGGCAAAGACTTCGGATCCCGGTTCCTTGAGGCTGGGCACGCTCTCGCCCGTCACCGGACTTTCGTCGACGCCCGAGATACCGTTGATCACTTCGCCATCCGCAGGCACGCGGTCACCTGGGCGCACCACGACAATCTGCCCCTCCCGCAGGCGATCTGCGGCGATCTCCTCCAGGGTGTCACCACCTTCAAGCAGCGCCGTCTTTGGCACCAAATCCGCAAGCGCCCGGATACCATCCCGCGCCTTGTTGGCAGCCAGACCTTCGAGCATCTCACCCACGGCAAAGAGAAACACCACCAGTGCCGCCTCTTCGGCAGCACCGATAAACAGGGCGCCAATCGCTGCGATCGACATCAGCATTTCAATGGTAAAGGGCATCCCCGCCCGCAGCATCGCAAAGGCACGCCGCGCCACAGGAGCCACTCCGATCAGGGTCGCCAGCATGAACGCCCAGAGACCAACCGTAGGCGATGCCAGCAGCTTAATGCTCCAGGCCAGCGCCAGCAGCAGCCCCGTCACCAGCAGTAATTGCCCCTTGGCACTGTGATACCAAGGCGGGGCCACTGCATCGGCGGCATCGGCGTGCTGTACGCCGCCACAGCAGGGCGCAGAGGTGCCAGCTGGTGCAGTGCTGCTTGCCGTGACACCAAACCCCAGCCCGCGCACCGCCTTCTCGACGGCCATCACCGAGCCTTGGCGTGGATCAAGCTCCAGGCGCAGCCGCTCCGACATCATGGCGACCTCGACGCCGCTGACACCCGGCAGTCGCTCAACCGCGCCACGCACCTTGGTCGCGCAGGACCCACAGTCCATTCCGGTTACCCGCCACTCCAGCTGCTCAATCGCATCCCTAGCCATTCCAATGTCACCTTTTTTGTCATCACATCGTGTCGGCTGCTTATGTAATTGCTACAGCAGCTGGAGCTTCAAGCGCTTTCTTCAGAAAAATCTGATCCGAAAACAGCAGTATTCGGGATGTGCCGCAACGGTCTTCTTGGGGCCGGGCAGAAAGCCGCTAGGCTGACGGCAAGGTCGCGACATCATCCGACATTACCCGACAGGAGGCCCGCCATGCTGACAGGAATTCGTGTAATCGAGATCGAAGGGCTGGGCCCTGCGCCCTTCGCCGCGATGATGCTGGCGGATCTTGGCGCGGATGTCATATGCGTTCACCGCAAAGCCGAGGGTGCGGGTTTGATGCCTGCACATCCGATCATTGATCGCGGCAAACGCTCCATCACGCTGGATCTGAAATCGCCGGCTGACGTCGAAACGCTGCTGCATCTCGTCGAGACTGCCGATGCGCTGGTCGAGGGCTTTCGACCCGGTGTTATGGAGCGGCTGGGGCTGGGGCCGATCACATGTCACGACCGCAACCCCGACCTTATTTATGGGCGTATGACCGGATGGGGGCAGGATAGCCCCTTGGCCGAAACCGCCGGTCACGACCTAAACTATATCGCGCTGTCCGGGGCGCTTTGGTATGATGCAACGCCCGGCACCCCTCCCCAGCCACCGGCGACTTTGGTGGGCGATATCGGCGGTGGCGCGCTTTATCTGGTCGCGGGTATTCTGGCAGCGCTGGTAAGGCGCGAAACCCGTCACGGCGACACGCCAGCCGGATGCGTCGTCGATGCCGCGATTTACGATGGCTCGGCCCATATGATGAACCTGTTGATGACATTGCAGCAGGCCGGACAGTTCAGCAGCCTGCGTGGGAAAAGCCTGCTGGATGGGCCGCATTGGAGCCGCTGTTATGTCTGCGCCGATGGCGGGTACATCAGCGTGCAATGTCTGGAACCACAGTTTTACGCCGAGTTTCTGTCGCGCCTCGATCTGAGCGAGGATGCCCAATTCGCCCGGCAGCACGACAAAAGCCTCTGGCCGGTGCTGGGCGCAAGGCTGGCCGGTATCTTTGCCGCGCAGCCGCGCGACCACTGGGACAGGCTATTCAAGGGCAGCGACGCCTGCGTGGCACCGGTATTGTCACCCATCGAGGCAGAGGCACATCCGATGAACCAGCGCAGGACCTGGGTAACAGCTGAGAATGGCCTCCAGGCCGCTGCGGCGCCACGGTTCTCTGGTCAGGACAGCTGGGAGGTCCCACCGGCCCCGGCACGTGGCCAGCACAATTCCGAGATACTGGCGGAGCTGAGGCAACGGCAGCGCTAGGATCAGCTGTCTTTCTTGGCCTTCTCCGCCGCTGCTTTCATCCGCGCCAGGAGTTCGGCTTTGGTTTCGCGCGCACCATAGGGGTTCTTGGCGCTGCCCTTGGCATTATGCTCCTGATGACGCGGGCTGTTTTTGCCCATTCTGGGGGCTCCAGATTTCTTGTAATCCATCGACTTGCCCTTTCGGCGTGAGTGGAAAACGCGCTGATGCCGCAATTGGCCTCAGCGCGCAAGACGAACATGATCGCCGGACAGCTCTGTTCGGCCCGGTCAGCTGCCGCGCACCGCGTCGATCATCCGTTGCACATTGTCCGGATCGGCGTCCGGGGTGATCCCGTGGCCGAGGTTAAAGATATGCGGCCCCTTGCCGAAAGCTTTGACGATACGGTGGGTGTCATCAATCAGCTCCTGCCCCCCCGTCACCATATGGCGCGAGGCAAGATTGCCCTGAACACAGCCGTCAACCTGCACATTGGCCGCCGCCCATTCGGGGTCAACGGAGTTATCAAGCGCCACACAATCGACACCCGTCGCCCTGGCAAAACCGACATATTTTTCCCCCGCCTCACGCGGGAAACCGATCACCGGAATTTCGGGATGGCGCTGTTTCAGCGCGGCAGTGATCTGGCAGCAGGGAGCCAATGCGTATTTCTCAAACGCCTCGCCACTGAGCGATCCTGCCCAGCTGTCAAAGATCTTGACCACTTCGGCACCGGCTTTGATCTGCATCGAGAGATATTCGATCGTCGCCTCAGTGATACGGTCCAGCAGCGCCTCAAACAGCGAATTGTTTTCCTGACGCAGCAGATGCGCAGGCCCCTGATCCGGCGTGCCGCGTCCCGCGATCATATAGGTCGCGACGGTCCAGGGCGCTCCGGCAAAGCCGATCAGCGTGGTTTCGCGGGGCAAGGCAGCCGAGAGCAGCCGCACGGTTTCATAGATCGGGTTCAGCGTCTCATGGATGTCGCTGACCGGTCCCAACTTGGCAAAATCGCTCTCCGTTGTGACCGTCGACAGGCGCGGCCCCTCGCCGGTCACGAACCAAAGATCAGCCCCGAGTGCCTGCGGCACCAAGAGGATATCGGCAAACAGAATCGCTGCATCGAAACCGTAGCGACGGATCGGCTGCAGCGTCACCTCAGTCGCCAGTTCTGGATTATAGCAGAGCGACAGAAAGTCGCCGGCCTCAGCCCTGGTGGCGCGGTACTCGGGCAAATAGCGGCCCGCCTGGCGCATCATCCAGATCGGCGGCACATCCTGTGTCTCGCCCGCCAATGCGCGCAGCAGCTTCTTCTGTTCGGCCATGATCACCCTCATATCTGTGTTGCATCTGAGGTCTAGCCTTGGCGGCAAATTGTCAAGGGCAGCGGGACCGGTGCTTGTCATGGCATTATGTCGCGATTAAGGGTCGATATATGACACAGATCGATCTGCCCTCCCCCGCTTCGCCCCTGAAAATCGGCACCCGCGGTTCGCCTTTGGCGCTGGCCCAGGCCCATGAAACCCGCGCCCGGCTCATGGCCGCCTTCGATCTGCCACAGGACGCATTCGACATTGTCGTGATCAAGACCAGCGGTGACAATCAGGCGCTGATCGCGGCAGATAAACCGCTGAAGACATTGGGTGGCAAGGGGCTGTTCACGAAGGAGATCGAAGAGGACTTGCTGTCCGGTGCCATCGACATTGCAGTGCATTCCATGAAGGACATGCCCGTAGCGCAGCCTGCGGGGTTGCTGCTGGACACCTATCTGCCGCGTGAAGACGTGCGTGATGCCTTCATCTGCGCCGATGTCTCATCCATCGCGGAGCTGCGCGAAGGCGCCGTTGTTGGCACCTCCTCACTGCGGCGGCGCGCACAGCTTCTGCATCGGCGTCCCGATCTCAAGGTCGTGGAATTTCGTGGCAATGTGCAGACACGGCTGACCAAACTGCGCGATGGTGTGGCCGAATGCACCTTTCTGGCGATGGCCGGGCTCAACCGTCTTGGCGCCGATCAGGTTCCGGCAACCGCCATCCCCCCAGAAGACATGCTACCCGCCGTCGCCCAGGGTGCCATTGGCATTGAGCGCCGACAGGGCGATAGCCGTATCGGTGATATGCTGGCGGCTCTGCATGACCGCGAGACCGGGCTGCGCCTGACCGCCGAGCGCGCATTTCTTGCCGCGCTGGATGGCTCTTGCGAGACCCCGATCGCTGGTCTTGCGACGTTGGAGGGCAACAGCCTGAGGCTGCGCGGCGAAGTCCTGCGCCCTGACGGATCGGAAGCGATCAATGACGATCAGACCTGTGCGCTCGAAGACGGTGCGGAGCTGGGCCGCGAGATGGCCGCGAAACTTCTGGCGCAGGCCGGAGCGGGCTTTTTCGACTGGAAGCACCAGGATCGGCAGTAGAATGCGAGGCGCTGCCTCGCGCTCCGGGATATTTTGAGCCAGAAGATGGCCCGGCCGGTGCAGCTCAGATCTGCCCCGACCAGCGCAGCCAACGCTCTGGCCCGCCGCCAAAGACGTTGAGGTCGACGTTGCCAGTGATCCCGGGCACGCGTCCGGTGCCGGTATATTGCCAGAACCGCCAGAGCGCACCGGGATAGGTGACATGCGGGTGATCCGCGACCGAGCGCAACCAGAACTCAGTATCCCGCAGGCGGCCGATGCTGGTCTCACGGTAGAAATCCACCGTCGTGTAGAGCACAGGCCGCTGGCCATAATGCGCTTCCAGAAGGTCCAGAAACCGCTTTGCCTCCGCCCGCACCTTGGCGCCGGAGGGACGTTTGGTGCAGGTGCGAGAATGCGGCGTCCACTCCATGTCCAGCACATGCGGCAGGGCCGCGCTGTCGCGGGGGACATGACGGATGAACCAGCGCGCCTGTTCCGCGGCCGGGCGGCAGAAGTAGAAGTAATGATAGGCGCCGCGTTTGACGCCCGCCTGTCGTGCGGCACGCCAGTGATCGCGGAATTTCGGATCGGTGAGATCACCGCCTTCAGTTGCCTTCAGATAGGCAAAGCTGATGCCTGCAGCCCGAACCCGGCGCCAGTCGATGTCCCCCTGCCAGCGTGAGACGTCGATGCCATGGATGGGGTACGACCATGGCGTACGCCCGTCCCAGGGGTGCGGATCGCTGTCGGCGAATTTAGGGTGGGTGATCAGCCGCGCCCGCGCCGCGGCAAGGCTGGCGGTGGTTTCTCCGGGCTGCACCGGCTGGCCTATTGGCGGTGTCGGTGGCGCAACCGGTGTTGTTCGGCCGCTACAAGCGGCAAGGACCATCATCCCTGCAAGCACCCACCAAAATCTGCTCATCCCGACCTGCCCGATCTCTGCGATTTTCGCTTTGGTTCAGTAAAGCCCGCCAGCCCGTTCAGAGCAATGATCAAGACAGCGCGCCCGCGCCATCAGCAGGAGATCGCGCGCCCTGATCAGACCCATTTCGCCATCGGCGGCAGGCTCATCAGGACGGCATTGGCGTCATGGCCGGTTTCCAGGCCGAATTTGGTGCCGCGGTCATAGACCAGATTATACTCGGCATAGAGGCCGCGATGGACCAGCTGGACGTCTTTCTCCGCTGCGCCAAATGCCATCGGCCTGCGTTTTTCGACCAACGGCAGATAGGCAGGAAGGAAGGCGCGGCCAATATCCTGCGTCAGGGCGAAATCTGCCTCCCAGTCGCCGCTGTTGCGGTCATCCATGAAGATGCCGCCAACCCCGCGCGCCCTCTGCCGGTGAGGGATGTAGAAATACTCATCCGCCCAGGCCTTGAGCTGGGGATACAGCCCGGCGCCATGGGCCGCCAAGTGCTGTTCCTGCATGCGGTGGAAATGGGCGGTGTCCTCATCGTATTCGATACATGGATTCAGGTCAGACCCCCCGCCAAACCACCAGGCATGCGGGGTCCAGAACATCCGCGTGTTCATATGGACCGCGGGGGCATGGGGGTTCTGCATATGTGCCACAAGAGAGATGCCAGAGGCCCAGAAGCGCGGATCGTCCTTCATCCCCGGAATGCCCTTGCGCGCCGCCATGGCATTCTGGGCGCGCTCACCCAATGTGCCGTAGACCTCAGAGATATTCACGCCGACCTTTTCAAAGACGCGACCGCCGCGCATCACGCTCATCAGGCCACCACCGGCATCACTGCCATCCTCGGCAGAGCGCGTGGTTTCGCTGACCTCGAAACGGCCGGCAGGCTGATCACTGAAAGGGCCGCTGGCATGGCTGTCTTCCAGCGCCTCGAAGGCGGCCACAATCGTATCACGCAAGGATCTGAACCAAGCTGCCGCTCGGGCTTTTTCGTCGATCATTTCAATGCTCATCTGGTCGCCTATATGCGCAAAGGTGAAAGCCGCTTAATGGACCGGCACCGCGACAGTGTCCAGCAGCGTGCGGCCACCGTCCAGGGTAACGATCTGGCCTGTCATAAAGGCCGCCGCGTCAGAGGCCAGGAACTGCGCCGCCTCGGTCAGTTCACTGGGAGAGGCAATACGCCCCAAGGGGGTATGGCGTTCGATATCCTGCCGATAGGCGCGATTATCCTTGAGCGTCGCCTGCATCGACGCGCTCATTACAGAGCCGAACGCAATGGAGTTGACCCGGATCCTATGAGGGGCCAGCGAAACCGACAGCGACCGGGTCAACTGATCAAGCGCAGCCGAGGCCACACAATAGGCCAGCAGTTCCGGGTGCGAGCGGCGCGCGGCGATGGATGACAGATTGATGATGGCGCCATTGGGCCCGCCATTGTCGCGTTGCTCACCCTGTTTGATCATCCGCCGTGCGACCTGTTGCGACAGGCGCATGGTCGGCAACAGCGTCTCGTTGAGCAGCAGCTCCATCGACTTGTCTTCCGGGTCGAGCGGATCGGTCGGCACCACCTGCCGTGCGCCATTGACCAGGATGTCGATATCGTCGAAGGCATCAATGGTTGCCGACAAAAGATTGGCAATGGTCAGCCGTTCCCGAAGGTCCCCGGCAAAGTACCGGATATTGCTTTCATCCGCTTGCGTGCCAAGCTCGCTCAGCAGCGCCGCCTCATCGGTATCGGCAAACATGACATTGGCACCGGCTGCTGCGAATTGCTTGCCAATGGCAAGACCGATGCCACTGGCCGAACCGGTGACGATGGCCGTTTTGCCGGAAATGGAAAAAGACATGAATGATCTCCGTCAGGATCCGGGGGGCGCCACGGCACCAGCCCGTTTTTCAGCAACCTAGACTGCCGACAGAAACAAGGGAACCACCCTTTGTGTTTGGTCGTTGTCAGCGACGGTGACGACGCGGTCGGCTGGCCCGCAGAACCTTGAACCGATTGTCCCCGGCGACCTCATCGACTGTTACGAACTGCTCGGCAAGCGTCGCCTCATAGGGCAGATGCCGGTTTGCAACAATCCAGAGCGACCCTGACGGTGCCAGCATACCGGACGCCGCAGTGATAAACGCCTGTCCGAGCGACGGTTCTGCCGTGCGCCCGGTGTGGAACGGCGGATTGGAGATGACGCAATCAACCCGTTCTGGCGCAGACCAGCTGCGGGCATCGGCCCAGTGGAAGTGGGCGCGGGGATCGCTGACGTTCTTTCGCGCACAGCTGAGGGCATTATGATCGGCCTCAATCAGATGCAGCGCCGTCACGCCCTCGCGTTGCAGGATCGCAGCGGCGAGATAGCCCCACCCGGCCCCAAGATCGACCACATTGCGGCCCAGCTTCTCCGGCAGTGCGGCGACCAGCAGAGCCGAAGCCGGATCAATGCCATCGGCGGAGAACACACCGGGAGCCGTCTGAAAACCACCCTCGACCTGGGCAGCTGCGCCCTGCCAGTCCGCCAGATCGGAGTGCGTCGCGTCGAACCAGAACGCCTTGCCGTGTGCCTTTGATATCGGGGCCGACACTTCGGTGCGGGCACGCAGCGCCTTCAGCACCGAATCGACCCCATCGGTCTTGCCACCATCGACAAGCACGGGGCCGTCGCAGACCTCGGCGGCCTTGGCCAGCAGCGCGCGCGCCAGAGCCTTCGCCCGTGGCAAGAGAACAACCGCTGCCGCGAACCGCTCGTCCGCAGGCAGCTCGGGCACGCAATCGTAGCCTTGGCCCGCCAGCGCAATATGATCGGGCGCAAAGGGTTGTACGATCAGCAGCCGCTCTTTTGGCAGCGCCGACAGGTCAAGGTCGGACAGCGGGTGAAACACAACGATGCGGCCGGAGTCGGGCACGGAAAATCCGCCCGTCTCGACGGCCAGGGACAGGCGAACAGACATCTAAAAGCCTCTTTTTATTCTTCTTTTTCCATCGTGCATTGCAACGGATGCTGATGGCGGTGGGCAAAATCCATCACTTGCCCCACTTTTGTCTCGGCGATCTCATGGCTGAAAACGCCGACCACCGCGACGCCTTTCTTGTGAACGGTGAGCATCACTTCGAAGGCCTCGGCATGGGTCATGCTGAAGAACCGTTCCAGCACCATGACCACGAACTCCATCGGAGTGTAATCGTCATTCAGCAACAGCACCTTGTAGCGCGGCGGACGCTGCGTTTTGGGTCGGGTCTTGGTCAGGACACCGAGATCGGTATCGTCATCTGAATGATCCGACATCATAACTGGCGTAGGCAGCATTGGCACAGACTTCCGATCGTGGATGGATTTTGATGTCCCGCTTATATAGCCTTTCTGATGGATAGGAAAAGGGATTGAGAGTGTCGGATTGACTCGAAAATTGACAACAATTGGCTTCGATGCCGATGATACCCTTTGGCATAATGAACGATTTTTCCGCATCACCCAGGACCGCTTTGCCGAATTGCTGATGGATCACGTTCCCGATGATCTCGATTCGCAGGCTTTGGGGGAGCGGCTGCTGGCAGCGGAAAAACAGAACCTCGGGCGTTATGGATATGGCGTTAAGGGGTTCACCCTGTCGATGATTGAAACCGCCATTGACGTGACAGAGGCCCAGGTGCCTGCCTGCGTCATACAGGAGCTGATCACCGCCGGGCAGATGATGCTCTCCTACCCTATCGAGTTGCTGGAGAACGCGCGGACAGCGGTTGAAGCTCTGGCCGACAGCCACCGGGTGGTGCTGGTCACAAAAGGCGACCTGCTGGATCAGGAGCGCAAGCTGGCGCAATCCGGGCTGGGTGATCTGTTCGACGGGGTCGAAATCGTCTCGGAGAAGACGCCGCAGATCTATGCCGATATTTTCCTGCGCCACGGCGATGGCGCGGAGCGGGCGATGATGGTTGGCAATTCCATGCGCTCGGACGTGGTCCCGGCAATCGAGGCAGGCGGCTGGGGCACATATGTGCCGCATGGATTGATCTGGGAGGTCGAGTTTGCTCCGGCGCCGACCCAAAGCCCTCGATACACCGAAATCGCGGATCTGGGCGCACTGCCCGCGCTGGTGGCCGAGATCGGCTGATCCGCGCTATCGCGACTCTCGCCTTCATCACCTAACAAACGGACACACCAATGCCCCACGCCGAAATCAAATACAGCAGCGATCTGGATCTCGACATCCCCGCGATCCTGGCCGAAATCGAACAGGTCATCCTATCCCACGACGATGGGGCCGGTGATTGCAAGGGACGCGGCTATCCGACCGACGCCTATCATCACAGCCATGTTGTGGTGAAGGTCTCCGTTCTGGTGAAACCCCATCGCGATGCCGCGTTTTCCAACAGGCTGCTTGCGGCGTTGAAAACCGCAATCACAGCACGAATCTCCACCCCCTGCGCCTTCTCTCTGGAGCTGGCCTACATGGGCCCCTTCTACACGACAGGACCGCATCACCCCTGACAGACTCGCGGATTCAGCCCGTCATGCCCTGCTGGAATCGCTCAATGGGCGGCGTGTCGGCCGTGCCTTGTTGCAGCAGGGCACCAGACGCAGGCGTGCAACCGCCAATAGCACGCGCCGCAGCAATTTTTTTCGCTAACACTTCCTTAACCAACCGCCGATCTAGTGGTCATCATTGCAGCGCACCACTAGATGTCGAAGAGCAAACTCTGAACTCGATTTTTCCTTAAAAACCGGGCTGTTTATTCCAAAGTGACCCTGTGCTACGCTTTTTTAATACAGGCAAAAACGTCAGTCGGAAAACCGGCGACAAGAGGCAAAAATGGCAGATATCGTGCAGGTCAGGCGGACTCCGCTGATCCGCGCTTTGCGGGTGTATTCCCGTTTGGGGCGTTGGGTCTTGGGACTGGTTATTTTCCTATCGATGGTCGCAACTGCGCCGCCCAGTGCGATGGCAGCCCCCTATGCCGCGATGGTCATCGACGCCCGGACGGGCGAAGTCCTGCACTCCCGAAATGCAGACACCCGGCTGCACCCGGCCTCTCTGACCAAGATGATGACGCTCTATATTGCGTTTGAAGCCATTCGCAACGGCGAGATTAGCCTCGATACAGAGGTCAAGATCAGCCGTAACGCCGCATCCGAGCAACCATCGAAACTGGGTTTGAAGGCCGGACAGCGCATCGCCTTTCGCTACCTAATTCGGGCCGCTGCCGTAAAATCCGCCAATGATGCCGCCACTGCCATTGGCGAGACACTCGCCGGATCCGAAGCCGCCTTCGCCCGCCGCATGACCCGCACGGCCAAGGCGCTTGGGATGTCTCGCACCACCTTCAAAAACGCCCATGGCCTCACCCAGAACGGGCATCTGTCCACCGCGCGTGACATGACCACGCTCGGGCGGCATCTGCTCTATGATTATCCCGAGTATTACAATCTGTTCTCGCGCCGTTCGGCGGATGCCGGTGTGCGCAACGTGCCCAACACCAACCGTCGTCTTCTTGCGGCCTATCGCGGTGCCGACGGGATCAAGACCGGCTACACCCGGGCCGCAGGTTTCAATCTCGTCGCCTCCGCAGAACGTGGCAACGAAAGGATCATTGCCACTGTTTTTGGCGGCAAATCATCAACCTCTCGTAATGCCAAAGTCGCCGAACTCCTCGATCTTGGGTTTCGCCGCGCGCCAAGCAGCGCCAAATTGCGGCGGCCGGCGCGCCCGCCCTACCAGGGCAATCGTGGTCTTGGCACCCAGCTGGCCAGCGCTGACGAACCCGCAGCCGACGGGGCGGCAGGCAAGACCATCCGCGTCTCGGGTCTGGTGAAAACCAGCCTGCGCCCCAGACGCCGTCCAGGCGCCGCTGAACCTGAGGCCGCAACAGTGCTGGCCGAGGCTCAGACCGAGGCTGAGACCGAGACGACCACCAGCGAAATCCCAGCAGCAGAGGCACCGCCGAAGCTGGATCGCGATGTCCTACAGGCCAGCATCACGGCGGCCATCGCCGAGGCAGAAATCGTAGCGGCCGTAGCCGAACAAACGGCTGCTCCGATTGCCAGGCCACGCCCCTTTGTAGGTCTGCGCCCCATGGCCCGTCCTGCACGGCTGGCCACGAACCAGACCGCAGCCGAGCCGGAACCGGTGGTTGTCACCCGGCTCTCGACCTCGGGCGGGCGCTACTGGGGTATCAACGTGGGCCGCTACGGCAGCCGCTATCAGGCCGAAAAAGTGCTGCTGCGCACGGCACTTGCCGAAATGGCAACCCTCGATGGCAGCCTGCGCAAAGTTGTTAAGACACCTCGTGGCTTTGATGCCAATTTTCTTGGCATGACCAAGGAGAGTGCGGCCCTCGCCTGCCGCCGCCTCTCTGCCCGCAACATCACCTGCGAAACGGTCGGCCCCTCCTGAAGCGGGCCACAAAGCCAATAGGAAAAGGCGCCTTCTGGCGCCTTTTCTTTTGCAGGTCCGTGCCATCACGCGAGCGTTCAATCACGGCTTGGGGTGATCATCCCATTCGTCGCTGAGAATCCTGCGCGCATCACCTTCTGGATCGTCATATTGGTTCGAGCGCACAGTATAGAGAAAACCGACAAGTCCCACGCCCCCCAGGAAAAGGGAGATCGGTATCAGATAGGTAAGTACGCTCATCTTGGCTCTCTTGAATTGGCCTGCCGGTCGCCTGCGGTCATCATCAGCGCAGGCGCAACGCGTTCAGGGATACTGTAATCGACGATGTCGACATCGCCAAGGCAGCCACAAGAGGGGTCGCAAGCCCTGCCACAGCCAAGGGAACCGCGATCACGTTGTAGAGTGTCGCAATGCGAAAGTTCTCGCGAATGCGCCGGGTTGCCTTCTGCGCGACATTGCAGGCCTCGGCTATGGGGGCCAGATCCAGTCCCAGCAGAACGATATCCGACGCAACCCGCGCTGCATCCAGCGCCGAAGCGGGCGAAATGGACACATGTGCTGTCGCCAACGCAGCAGTGTCATTCAAACCATCACCGACCATCAGCACCCGGTGGCCCGCGCTGGACAGGGCCGAGACCTGATCGCATTTATCCTGCGGCAAGGCGGAGGCCATCCAGTTCTGGATCCCGAGGCGGCCTGCAAGTTCGCTCACCGCTCCTTCAGTGTCACCCGAAATCAGCCAGACGTCCTTTCCCGCCGCCTGCAACGCTTCTACCGCCGCAGCGGCGCCGGGACGCAGACTATCCGAAAACGTCAAAGCCTGTGGCGCACCATCACCGCGATCAAGATAGGCGGCGGTCTTCTGCCCCGGCGCCGCGCCAACCCATGCCGCGCGCCCCAGACGCACCCGCTGCCCCCCGTGCTGCCCCCCGGTGCCAAATCCCGGCACCTCTTCCTGCCTTGTCAGCAACGCAGGCTCAATCCCGGCCTGTTCCGCAGCACGGCAGATTGCAACCGACAGCGGATGATCAGACCCCTGTGCCAGCGCATAGGCCAACCGCTGATCTGGCAGAGACAGCTGGTCGAAGTCATCGCATTGAGGGTTGCCATTGGTCAGCGTGCCGGTCTTATCGAAAACTACGATATCGACCTCAGCGAGACGTTCCAGCGCAGTTGCGTGTTTGATCAACATGCCTTTTTTGAACAGCCGCCCCGAGGCCGCAGTTGTCACCGCAGGGACCGCCAGCCCCAGCGCGCAGGGACAGGTGATGATAAGCACTGCAGCGGCAATATTCAGCGCCACTCGCATGTCGAAGGTAAAGAGATACCAGCCAAGGAAGGCCAGCGCGGACAGGATATGAACCCCGGGCGCATATAGCTTCGCCGCGCGATCCGCCAGCGAGGTATAGCGTGACCGCCCGGACTCTGCGATGGCGACCAGATCGGCAAGCTGATGCAGGGAACTCTCGGCCCCGACGGCGGTCGCGCGCACAACCAAGGGTCCGGTCAGATTGACCTCACCCGCCGAAACAAGGCTCCCAACTTCGGCAAAAACCGGCAGCGTTTCACCGGTCAGCAAAGAGCGATCCAGTTCCGACTGCCCGTCCAGGACGACACCATCCACAGGCATCCGACCGCCCGGGCGTACCAGAATACGATCGTCAATGGCCAGATCGGCAACGGCAACCTCCGCCGGTTGCCCGGCCTCATCCAGCCGCAGGGCGCGCGGGACCTCCAGTGCCGCCAGTTCCTCGGCAGCAGAACGCGCCACGGCGCGGGTACGATGGTCCAGATAGCGACCGGCCAGCAGGAAGAACGTCAATGTCAGCGCCGCGTCGAAATAGGCGTGTTCACCAGAGAGCGAGGTCTCCCACAGAGAGGTCACCAGCGCCAGGACGATTGCCAGAACAATCGGCACATCCATATTGAGCCGCCCCACCCGCAAAGCCTGCCAGGCGTTGCGAAAAAAAGGCTGCCCGGCGAAGAGGATCGCCGGGAAGGTGATCGCCGCAGAGATCCAGTGGAACATGTCACGGGTTGCATCGCTTGCCCCTGACCAGACCGAGACCGACAGCAGCATCACATTCATCGACGCGAAGAAGGCCACCGCCAGACGCATCAGCAGCTCACGTCCCGCCTGATCGGTCTCGGTCGCGCCCAACGCCGACAGGTCAAGCTCGTGCGCCTCGAACCCAAGCTGTTCCAATACTGGCACCAGATCAAGCGCACGCACCTCGGGATCGGCCTCAATCAGCGCGCGTTTCAGAGTGAGATTGACCCGAGCGCTCCGCACGCCCGGCACCGCATTCAGACCCCGCTCCACCGTGGAGATGCAGGCCTGACAATGGATACTGGGCAGCGACAGGGCCAGACGTGCCTCGGTCGGCGCCTGCTCAACCGCTCCGTTTGGCGCTGCGACACAGCCGGGGCATGCGGCCAGTTGGGGGCCAAAGGCGGTGCTCATGGCCAGTTACCGCGCCACATGCAGGATGACCCGCTGCGTGAATTCGGTGCCATCCTCGGCCCGGGCCACCATTCGGATGTTCCAATTGCCCGCGCTCAGCTGCGCAGCTGCGACATAGGCCGTACCGTCAAAGCGAAACTCAGGTGTCTGATCATCCTTCACATGGGTGGCACGGCCGAGTGTCGCTGCCAAATGTGCCACCTCAACCGGTGCGCCATTGGCATCGGTGATCTCCAGTTTCACCTGATCCCCGGCGGCCGAGGCATAGACTGACCAGCCCAGAGCCTGCTGCGCATCGCGACGGGCATCGAAGCTCTGGCTTGCGACATAGCTGTTCTTGACCTCCAGCCCGGGAAACGTCCGCACCGCATTGACCGCCAGCGCGATATTGACAGCGATGATCACGGTGAAGGCGCCGCCGAAGATCATAAGCGCGTGCCAGCCGGTGAACTGTCGTGTCGGTTTGCCCTCGGTCATTGGCTGCTCCCGTTCCCGTTAAAGCTGGTATCCTTATACGCACGTTCGCCATTGTCGATATCTGCAACCCAGATCCGCACCGGCGTGCTGCGCGCTGCGGCGGCATCGGCGGATTTCGGTGCCACGATATAAACGCGCTGAAGCAGGCTGGTATCGGCAGGCACCGTAACGATCGAGCCATCAATGCCTTCCAGCGTCAGCTGCATGCCAGGCGCTCCCTTGATCGAAAGTTCAAACGGGCGTGGCTCTCCAGTCTTGTTCCGCAACCGCACATCATAAGTGTTACGGATCGAGCCGTCCGAGAGCGTCACAAAGGTCGGGTTGCGCACCGGGGCCACCGTCAACTCGATGTCCGAACGGATGAACAGGGCAAACAGGAGCGCCAGACCAACGCCCCCCCAGAGTGCCGTATACATCAGCGTACGCGGGCGCAGGATATGCTTCCAGATGTTCTTGGGTGGATGACCTGCGCGCTCATTCGCCTCGTCACTGAGCGCCATATAGTCGATCAGCCCGCGCGGCTTACCGATCCGTTCCATCACATCATCGCAGGCGTCTATGCAAAGCGCACAGGTAATACATTCCATCTGCTGACCATCGCGGATGTCGATCCCCATCGGGCAGACGTTGACGCAGGCCATACAGTCGATGCAATCGCCGTGGACCAGCCCCGGCTCATCGGTCTTGCGCGGTTTGCCGCGCGGCTCTCCCCGCCATTCGCGGTAGCCGACGGTCAGCGTATCCTCGTCCATCATCGCCGCCTGAATGCGTGGCCAGGGGCAGGCGTAGATACAGATCTGCTCACGCGCAAAACCACCGAAGAGGAAAGTGGTCCCGGTCAGGATGGCAATAGTGGTATAAGCGACCGGGTGGGCATTCCCGGTGACAAGATCATGCAGCAGTGTCGGTGCATCTGCAAAATAGAAGACCCAGGCCCCCCCGGTTGCGAGACCAATCAACAGCCAGAGCACCCACTTGGTGATCCGCAGACGCGCCTTGCGAAAATCCAGCTTCTGTTGGCGGTGCAGGCGAAGGCGCGCGTTCCGATCCCCCTCGACCCAGCGCTCAACCAGGATGAACAGATCCGTCCAGACCGTCTGCGGGCAGGCATAGCCGCACCAGACACGCCCCAGCGCCGAGGTGAACAGAAACAACCCCAGCCCTGCCATGATCAGCAAGCCTGCAACGAAATAGAACTCATGCGGCCAGATTTCGATCCAGAAGAAGTAAAACCGCCGATTGGCCAGGTCCAGCAACACCGCCTGATCGGGCAGCGCCGGACCACGGTCCCAGCGGATCCATGGCGTTAGGTAGTAGATCCCCAGCGTTACCGCCATGATATACCACTTCAGGTTACGAAAGGCGCCGGACACGCGGCGGGGGAAAATCGGCTCTCTGGCGGCATATAAGCTGGGGGCGGGATCGGAATCGCTCACGGACTCACTCCAAATCTTGCATTGTTGTAGCGGTTGTCCCAGATGCGCCCCGGACGAACCTTGACGTGGATCAAACGCGTATGCGGAACACATCTTTGCCGTCGCGACGACATCGTCAACCGGGCGCGGCATTCCGTCCGAAACCACGGCGCGCCCAATAAATCCATAGAGTAGAGGCCTTTGCGCTCCTCTCCCCGCGGTCGGCCGCGTCGCCACGTCGCAGATGTGACACCAGGGCGCAGCCTCTAGATGTCACCGGTCCCGCGCTCCGGGAACAAGCCTAGCGTGATTGTGGCCAGCGGGATAGAACCCAATCGGCTGAGCAACCGGCACCGCACATGGAGATGAACGCTTAGGATAGCGAGAGCGTCGGCTTTTCAGGAAACGCGCGAACAGATCGAAAAGCCGACGCTGGGTCCGTTTCCCTGCAAGACAGGTGGCGGACTGGACGGCCACCGGCGCTGGAAAGGGCACATCGGTGGCACTGTCTGATGAGGCAAGACTATCCGGCATCCCGTCCATTGTATTTGACCGGGATCAAAGACCGGCCAAAATCTACTCTCCCTCTGTTGAATACGGGCCGGTGTCCGCGGCAAGAAGCGGACTGGAGAACTGCGGCTCCAATGTACTGCTCCCACCTGGCAGTACCGGCACCTGCCCGCGACGGATCCCGGCGACCCGATGGTTCATCCAATGACGAATGGCATTCCGATAGAGCCAACCGCGTATGCCGCGCAGGTCCTGCCGGTGGCGGGCGTAGAAGGCATCCGGGCTATCGAACACACCAAGATCTGCATTGATCCCGGTTTTCTGAATATAGGTGTCGCGCCCTTGCCATGCGACCATCGGCGCTTGCAGGCAATCGGTGCCAGCGCCATAGCCACAAAGCGTGTCGCGCCCCGGAAATGCCGCCTGCAAAGCCCCGAGCACGCCCTGATCCAGGATGAAACCCTCCAGGTTGATCCATTGGCCGTCCAGCTGAACCTCAACCCAAGAATGCAGGATATTGCGCGGAGCCATCCAATACACCAGTTCGGGTACAACACCGCGCTGGAGGCTCTTATCAATGGTGAAGCCATGCAGACGGCACGGAATGCCAAGCGCCCGCAGCAGCGCCATCAGCAGGGTTGCCTTGGTATTGCATTGGCCGTAGCCGTCCGCCAGAACCTGCGATGCCGTCCGCGTATCAGCGATGTTATAGCCAAACAGAATATCATTGCGGACGTAGGTATAGGCGGCGCCGATCCGGTCAGCGGGTGCGAGCTGCTGCCAGCCACGCGCTGAAATCAAAGCAGAAATTGCTGGCGCGGTGATATCCAGCATAGAGGTTGCGGTAAGGAAGCGGGTATCTGACATGAGGTCACCTATCTGGTTGCCCCACCCTGCTAAACCCTACAGCAACTGTAGCTTCAAGAAAAAAATGCGCCACAATTCGCCTTATCAAAACGCAGATGGGGCCGCCCGAAGGCAGCCCCAGAGATCATATCCAGCGACACGAAACAGGCAGAGCTATTCGCCGCCACCCAACTGGTGCACATAAGCCGAAACCGCGCGGATCTGCGCCTCGGTCAGACGCGTATTCCAGTTTGGCATGACCCCGTAACGTGAATTGTGGACGGTCTCTGTCAGGGTTGCGTAATCCCCGCCATAGAGCCAGATGGCATCCGCCAGGTTCGGAGCGCCCTGCGAACGGTCACCGGTACCGTCGTCCATGTGGCAGGAGGCGCAATTGTCGGCAAAGACCACCGCGCCCGCCTCCACCTTCGTCGCATCCTGAGGATCGCCCGAAAGCGACATCACGAAGTTCACGACCTGATCAATCTCTTCCTTCTCCAGCAACTCATCGCGACCAAAGGCCGGCATCTCCGAATAACGCGCCTCGTCGCTTTCTTCGTTGCGGATCCCATGGGCGATCGTCGCGTGGATATCCTCGATCGATCCGCCCCAAAGCCAATCGTCATCCAACAGGTTCGGATACCCTTTTGCCCCGGCGGCACCGGCACCGTGACACTGGGCGCACCAGGTCTTGAACACCGCAGAACCAGCCGAGACCGCATAGCCGTTCAGCTCGGGATCGGTGGAAATCGACGCAAGCTCAATCTCCTCAAGGCGGCTGTTGATCGGGGCATTCGCCTCGTTCACCGCGGCGATTTCTTCTGCCACCAGCGCCCGCGAGTTCCAGCCCAACACACCGGCAGTCGCAGACTGGATGCCCGGCCAGGCCGGATAGGCGATGGTATAGCCAATGCCCCAAATAATGGTCGCGTAAAAGGTCCAGAGCCACCAACGTGGCATCGGGTTGTCGAACTCCTCGATCCCGTCCCAGCTGTGGCCGGTGGTATTCGGATCGTCCTCGAACTTCTTCACTTTCTTGCTCATGACCGCGCCTCCTTGGCTTTACCCATTTCTGGGGCGGGTTTGTCTTCATGCCGGAAGGGGATGTTGGCGGTGTCCTTGTAGACCTTGCTGCTGCTGGGGCGGAACGCCCAGATCACAACAGCCAGGAAGAACACGAACAGAAAGAGCAACATCCAGCTGTCCGCAAATTCCCGAAGCAGAGTGTAGATATCCATGCCTGCCTCCAATCAGCGGTTGGCTGCGGGGGTGAAGGTCGAGAAATCAACCAAAGTCCCCAGCATTTGCAGATAAGCGATCAGCGCGTCGGCCTCGGAGATCCCCGGCTGACCGTCGAAATTGCGTACGCTGACCTTCTCGCCATAGCGCTCCAGAAGCCCGTCATAATCGGCGTCGGGATTGCTCTGGGCGCGAAAGTCGGCCTCTGCATTTTCCAGCATCTCGTCGGAATAGGGCACACCGACAAAAGCGTTCGCCGCCATCACATCGCCGATGTATTCGCCGTCAATCCGGTTGTTCTCAAGGAAGCCATATTTGGGCATCACCGATTCCGGGACAACCGACTGCGGGTCGCGCAGGTGATCCACGTGCCATTCGTCAGAATAGCGGCCACCCACACGGGCCAGATCCGGGCCGGTCCGTTTGGACCCCCACTGGAAGGGATGGTCATACATCGACTCCGCTGCCAGCGAATAAGGACCGTAACGTTCCACTTCGTCCCGCATGGGGCGGATCATCTGGCTGTGGCAGACATAGCAGCCTTCGCGGATATAGATGTCACGCCCGGCCAGCTCCAGCGGGGTGTAGGGGCGCATGCCTTCCACCTCTTCGATGGTGTTTTCCAACCAGAACAGTGGTGCGATCTGGACCAGCCCACCGATGGTGACAACCAGAAAGCTGCACACCAGAAGGAGGGTCGCATTGGTCTCGAGGATTTTGTGTTTGTCGAGAATTGCCATTGTCCGGCCCTCCTTATTCAGCCGGAACCGCAACGGTCAGGCTGGCCTCTTTGGCCGGCGCCCGTCGTACGGTCATCCAGAGATTGTAGCACATGATCAGAGCACCAGCGAGGAACAGGACCCCGCCGAGGGCGCGCACCACATACATCGGGAACTTTGCAGCCACGGTGTCGGCAAAGGAGTTCACAAGGAACCCGTTGGCATCCACTTCACGCCACATCAGGCCTTCCATAATGCCGGTCACCCACATCGACGCCGCGTAGAGAATGATGCCGATTGTCGCCAGCCAGAAGTGCCAGGACACCAGGCTGAGCGAATAGAGGCGCTCTCGTTTCCACAGAACCGGCACCAAGAAGTAGAGGGCACCAAAGGTGATCATGCCGTTCCAGCCAAGCGCACCGGAGTGAACGTGACCAATGGTCCAGTCGGTGTAATGCGACAGCGAGTTCACCGCGCGGATCGACATCATCGGACCTTCAAAGGTGGACATACCGTAGAAGCCGATCGAGATCACCATCATACGGATCACCGGGTCGGTGCGCAGCTTGTCCCAGGCACCCGACAGTGTCATCAGGCCGTTGATCATGCCGCCCCAGCTGGGCATCCACAGGACGATGGAGAACACCATGCCAAGGGTCGACGCCCAATCCGGCAGCGCGGTGTAATGCAGATGGTGGGGACCCGCCCAGATATAAAGGAAGATCAACGCCCAGAAGTGGATGATCGACAGCTTGTATGAAAACACCGGTCGTTCCGCCTGCTTGGGCACAAAATAATACATCATGCCAAGGAACCCCGCAGTCAGGAAAAATCCGACGGCATTGTGGCCATACCACCACTGCACCATCGCATCCTGCACACCGGACCAAAGGATCACGGATTTGGATCCCCAGATGCTGACCGGGATCGTCATGTTGTTGACCAGATGCAGCATCGCGACGGTGACGATAAAGGCGAGGTAGAACCAGTTGGCCACATAGATATGCGGCTCCTTGCGCTTGATGACGGTGCCCAGGAACACCGCGAGATAGGCAACCCAGACGATGGTCAGCCACAGGTCAACGTGCCACTCCGGCTCGGCATATTCCTTCGACTGGGTCGAGCCGAAGAGATATCCGGTCGCCGCCAGCACGATGAAGAGCTGATAACCCCAGAACACAAACCACGCCAGATTGCCCCCCCAGAGACGGGCGGCCGAGGTGCGCTGCACCACATAAAAAGATGTCGCAATCAGCGCGTTACCGCCAAAGGCGAAAATCACCGCCGAGGTATGCAATGGACGGAGCCGCCCAAAGTTCGCCAGCCCCTGCGCCCATTCGAAGTTCAGGACCGGAAAGGCCAGCTGGAAGGCGATGAACACCCCGACCAGAAACCCGACCACACCCCAGAACGCGGTTGCGACCACACCGGCGCGTACAACACTGTCAAAGTACTCGCCCTGTAACGATCCCGTTGCAGTCACAGGCTCATCGGTGTGTTGTAGGGTGTATAGAAACAGCCCACCAGCCACGATCATGATGATGATCGCATGAACCTGATAGGCCAAATCCCGCGCGTAATTGGTCGCGATCATCGCAAAGAGCGTGACCAAACCAAGCGCGATCAGCTTGATATAATTAGACATCTTGCGTCCCTTTTCCTTGCCCGACACGATTCTCTGGGTCGCGTCAGACAGATTTTTTCTGAGCCTTAAATGCAAAACTGCGCCGGACAACGCCTTGATCTGTATCAAGACGGTTTGCCGCAGAATGTGAGAAGCACCTTCACAATGGCGCAACACGCGGCACAACCACAAGTTTGTTGCGGTCGCTCATACTCATGTGAGGTTAATATGTCCTACAAAACACTACTGACTGTGCTGACCACACCCGCAAACACCGGATCACAGCTGGAGCAATCCATCTCGCTGACCCGCCTGAGCGACGGCCATCTGGATGCCCTGTGCCTGGGGGTGGATCGCACCCAGACCGGGTATTACTACGCCGGTGCCAACGCGATGGTACTGCAGGAGACCCTTGCCCGCGCCAAGGAGGAGGTCGCCGAGATCGAAACCGCCGCCACCGAGCGGCTGACGCGATCCGCCGTGACTTTCAACGTCGAGACCGGTGTCGCGCAAATGGCCGATATCGGCCGTCATGTTGCACGAATGGCGCGGTTCTCTGATCTTGTTGTGTTGGGCCAGCCCTATGGCAAGGATCGCCCCGCCGAAGCGGAGGCCATCGTCGAGGCCGCCCTATTCGAAGGCCGCGCGCCGGTACTGGTGGTTCCAGATGACTGCCCACTGCCCGACCAACCCAAAACCGTTCTGGTTGCCTGGAACGAAAGCATCGAAGCGATGACCGCCATTCGCAAGGCGCTGCCGATGCTTCAGGCAGCGGATGTGGTGCGTGTGGTGGTGATTGATCCGCCGCAGCACGGTCCAGAACGTTCCGATCCAGGTGGAATGCTCTGCCAGATGCTGTCACGCCACGGGGTCAAATGTGAGATCGACGTACTGAGCAAAACAATGACCCGGGTCTCCGATGTGCTGAACCGCCACGCCGTGGATACGGCTGCCGATCTGATCGTAATGGGCGCCTACGGCCATTCCCGGTTCCGCGAGGCAATCCTGGGCGGTGCGACCCGCAACATGCTTGAGAAGGCCAAAGTCCCGGTTCTGATGGCGCATTAGCCGCGGTCCAAAAAAGAAGGGGCCGCGGTTGCTGGCCCCTTGCTCATGCGCTCTATCGGAAAGTCAGATCAGACAGCCCCCGTCGCTGTCGTCGCCGGCTTCTTCCATCAGGCGGCCCATGTCAGGCACGGTCACATGCCGTTTGCCTTCCAGTTCAATGACACCATCCCTGCGCAGGGCTGAGACCTGTCGGCTGACTGTCTCCAGCGTCAGCCCCAGATAGTCAGCCATTGCTTCCCGGGTGAGCGGCAGATCGAATACCCGCCGATAGCTGTCCTTGTGGCGCTGTAGGGACGCATCGCGCCGGGCCAGAATGGACAGAAGGCTGGCGATTTTTTCGCGCGCTGTCTTGCGTCCCAGAACCAGCATCCATTCCCGCGCCGCGTCCAGTTCGTCCAGCGTCATCTCAAGCAACCGATGCGCCACATGCGGCGTCTGGGACATCATGTCCTCAAACGGTTTCTTGCGAAAACAGCACATGACCACCGTGGATGTCGCCACGACATTATAGGCAGCCGTATCGCGCCCCGGTCGCCCGACAAAATCGCTGGGCAAGAGCAGGCCGACCATCTGGGTGCGGCCATCTTCCATCGTCTGCGTCAGGGTCGCAATGCCGGACACAACCGACCCTACGAAATCCATCCGGTCGCCGGACCAGGTGATCGGCTGACCGGCCTCATATGTACGGTAGTATTTGATCGAATCCAGGACTTCCAATTCATCCGCATCACAGCGCGCACAAACAGCGCGGTGACGAATGGGGCAATCGCCGCAGTTCACATTGTGAATGGTAGGAGCGTTCATGATTGATCCGATTTGATCTGCGCCAAGGCCAAAGCCAACCTGCAACCACCAACTTAAACATGTGCCGCGCAAATCACAATTGGCGACGCCGCGTTTGTTGGCATGATGTGCCAACCCACCGGACGGCTGCCCCACCAAATAACGCGTGCAGGGCAGCATTGTTAGCTATCTCAGCAGGTTAGGCGCCGGCGACAGCCTCAGCCGTTTCAGCAAGCCGGATCTGCCAAACTGTCGCGACACCCATGCCATCGGAACCAAAGCTCAGGATCCGGCCTATCCGCCGAAACAAGCCCTCATCCAGCCGCAGCGAGCAACTGCCGCGTATAAGGATCCGACGGGTTGGCAAAGAGCTCCGCAGCGGATCCCGCCTCCACCACATCGCCCTGCTTCATCACGATCATCTTGTGCGACATCGCGCGCACGACGTTCAGGTCATGGGAGATGAACAGATAGGCCAGCCCGTAGCGCTTTTGCAGGTCGCGCAGCAGGTTGACGATCTGAACCTGTACCGTCATGTCCAGCGCCGATGTGGGTTCGTCCAGCACGACCAGTTTCGGCCGCAGCACCATGGCTCGCGCAATGGCGATCCGCTGCCGCTGGCCGCCGGAGAACTCATGCGGATAACGATCCATAAAGGCCGGATCGAGACCAACCTCCGTCATGACCTCAGCCACCAGATCCCGAGGATCCCGATCCTGATCGACATTGTGGATTGCCAGACCTTCGGCAATGATCTGCGCGCAGGTCATACGCGGGCTGAGCGAGCCAAAAGGATCCTGAAACACGATCTGCATATCGGCACGCAGCCGCCGCAGATCCCTCGTAGACCACTGGCGCAGATCCTGTCCCTGGAACTCCACACGCCCGTCCGACGCAATCAGCCGCATGATGGCAAGAGCCAGCGTTGTCTTGCCGCTGCCGCTTTCGCCGACGATGCCCAGCGTTTCGCCCGCCCGCACCGAAAGCGATGTCGGGTTCACAGCCTTCACATGGCCGACGGTACGTTTCAGCAAGCCTTTCTGGATGGGGAACCAGACCTTCAGATCCTCGGTCCGAACCAACTCTTCAGCAGCCTGAGGCACCGGCTCCGGCTGGCCTGTGGGTTCGGCATCCAGCAGTTTGCGGGTATAGGGATGCTGCGGATTGGCGAAAATCTCAGCTGTCGGTCCGGTCTCGACAATTACTCCGGCCTGCATGACACAGACACGATCCGCGATCCGGCGCACTATGCTCAGGTCGTGGGTAATGAACAGCAGCCCCATGCCCTCGCTGGCCTTCAGGTCCCCGAGCAGTTCAAGGATCTGGGCTTGGATCGTGACATCCAGTGCGGTGGTGGGTTCATCCGCGATCAGGATATCGGGCTGGTTGGCCAAGGCCATCGCG
This sequence comes from Phaeobacter sp. JH20_34, assembly GCF_048056095.1. Taxonomy (NCBI): domain Bacteria; kingdom Pseudomonadati; phylum Pseudomonadota; class Alphaproteobacteria; order Rhodobacterales; family Roseobacteraceae; genus Phaeobacter; species Phaeobacter sp. JH20_34. The sequence continues at coordinate 148,415 of NZ_JAYMWT010000016.1, forward strand.
ATCATCACCCGCTGGCGCTGACCACCCGACAATTGATGCGGATAGGCATCGAGACGGGTTTCAGCGTCGCGGATACCAACCCGGTTCAGCAGGTCCAAAATCCGGTTCCGCGCCGCAGCGCCCGCCAGCCCCTGATGCAGTGCCAGCGACTCGGCCAGCTGTTTCTCGATCGAGTGCAGCGGGTTGAGCGAGGTCATCGGCTCCTGAAAGATGAAGCTGATATCGTTGCCGCGCACCTGCCGAAGGCGGCGGTCACTGGCGCCGACCATTTCCTGTCCGTCGTAGGTGACAGACCCGCTGACAGTGGCGCTGTCCCCCAGCAATGACACGGTGGACAGCGCAGTCACCGACTTCCCGGACCCGCTCTCCCCCACCAGCGCGACTGTTTCGCCGCGACCAACAGAGAAGGACACACCGCGCACGGCCTCGGTCACCTTTCCATCCTGGCGGAAAGACACGCGCAGGTTCTCGACGTTTAATAGCGGCGCAGTTTGATCGCGTGTTGTCATCGGATTGCCCATGGGTTGGAGCATTTGCGGGTCGCACCATCGCACGGCGGCGAACAGGAAGCCGCGACGCCTCTATTCTGCGGATTAGAGCCTGAACCGGTCATGAGAAGGTCTTTCTCGGGTCAAAGGCATCGCGCACCCCTTCAAAGATGAAGACCAGCAGCGACAGCATGATGGCAAAGGTGAAAAACGCGGTGAAAGCAAGCCAGGGCGCCTCCAGGTTCTGTTTTGCCTGCAAGGTCAGCTCGCCCAGCGAGGGCGCCGAGGACGGCAGGCCAAAGCCGAGGAAGTCCAGCCCTGCAAGCGTGCCAATTGTGCCCGTCACGATGAAAGGCAGAAACGTCAGCGTCGCCACCATCGCATTGGGCAGCATATGGCGGAACATGATGGTCATATTCCCGACCCCGAGCGCCTTGGCAGCGCGGACGTATTCCAGATTTCGCGCGCGCAGGAACTCGGCCCGCACCACGCTCACAAGGGCGGTCCAGCTGAACAGGATCATCAGCACCACCAACAACCAGAAGCTGCGCCCAAGGATCGCAAACATGATGATGATGACATAGAGCTGCGGGATGGATCCCCAGATCTCGATCACGCGCTGAAAGATCAGGTCCAGCCACCCGCCAAAGAACCCCTGAACCGCACCCGCAGCAATACCGACCAATGTTGCTGCACCGGTGACCATCAGGGTAAACAGGATCGACAGACGGAAACCATGAATGACCCGCGCCAGCACATCCCGTTTGGTGTCATCGGTGCCCAGCAGGTTCTCTCCATTCGGTGGCAGCGGTGCCGCACCGGGCCGGTCGACCGTGGTGTTAAACGAATAGGGAATCAACGGCCAGATGGCCCATCCTTCTACGAACCCGTCTGCTGAAAATGTACCGGCCTCGATCTCTTCCAGAATAGTTTCGGGGTCGTCAAAGCAGTCTTCGATCCCGCCGGAGGCAATCAGACACCGAACCTCAGGGTCGCGATACGCCGCCTCGGTCTGGAAATCGCCACCAAAGACTGTCTCCGGGTAGAAATTGAACACCGGGGTAAAATATGAACCACGGTAGTTGACCAGCATCGGTTTGTCGTTGGCGATGAACTCGGCAAAGAGCGAAATGCCAAACAGGACCGAGAAGATCCACAGCGACCAGAAAGCCCGGCGATTGCGGCAGAAATTGTTCCAGCGGCGCTGGTTGAGCGGAGACAAAGCCATCTGTCAGCCCTCTCTCTTTTCAAAGTCGATACGCGGATCGACGATCACATACATGAGGTCGGAGATAATGCCGACAACAAGGCTCATCAAACCAAAGATGAACAGCGTGCCAAAGATCACCGGATAGTCGCGCGCCACGGCCGCCTCGAACCCCAGCCGCCCCAGACCATCGAGCGAGAAGATCGTTTCGATGATCAGGCTGCCGGAGAAGAACACACCGATGAAGACTGCTGGAAAACCCGCGATTACGATCAGCATCGCGTTGCGGAAGACATGGCCGTAGAGCACGCGCCGCTCGCTCAGCCCCTTGGCCCGTGCCGTCATGACATATTGCTTCTTGATCTCATCCAGAAAGGAGTTCTTCGTCAGCAGCGTCAGCGTGGCGAAGGCGGATATGGTCGAGGCGACTACCGGCAGCGTGATGTGCCAGAAATAATCCGCCACCTTGCCAAACAGGCTGAGACTCTCCCAATTGTCGGAGGTCAGCCCCCGCAGTGGAAAGATCTGCCAGTAAGAGCCGCCGGCAAACAGCACCAGCAGCAGAATCGCAAACAGAAAGCCGGGGATCGCATAGGCTGCGATGATCAGACCGCTGGTCCAGGTGTCAAACCGGCTGCCATCGCGCAACGCCTTGCGGATGCCCAGCGGGATCGAAATCAGATAGGCGATCAGCGTCGACCAGAGCCCCAGGGAGATCGACACCGGCATTTTCTCCAGCACCAGATCCATCACATCAATCTTGCGAAAGTAGCTCTCCCCAAAGTCAAAGCGCATGTAGTTGCCGACCATCAGGAGGAACCGCTCCAACGGCGGCTTGTCCAGGCCATACTGCCGTTCCAGCTCTGCGATCAGCTCCGGCGGCAGCCCCTGTCGGCCAGCGTAGTTGTCATTGGCGGCAACGGCCTCACTGCCCGCATCCCCGCCGCCCCCGGCGAAGCCTTCAAAGACGTCACCGCCGCCTTCCAGCTGCGCGATCATCTGCTCAACCGGCCCCCCCGGCACAAATTGCACCAGAGCAAAATTGATGACGAGGATCCCGAACAGGGTCGGGATCACCAGAAGAAAACGTCTAAGGATATAGGCTGCCATGTCAGGCGCTTACCTCAACGCGCCGGAGGATTTCAATGCCGCTTCTTTCTCGGCGTTGACCCACCAGACATCACTCAGCCCCAGATCGAACAGCGGCAGGGTCTCTGGCTGCTCATAGAAATTCCAATACGCCACCCAGTTCACATCCAGATACCAGGTCGGCACCATGAACCGCTTGGCGCGCAGGACGCGATCTAGGGCACGCACATTGGCATATAGTTCTTCCTGGTCTTCTGCCTTCACGATCGCGCCGATCAGCGTATCAACTGCTGGATCCGCCATTCCAGCCGGGTTGAACACCGAAAACTCGTGCGCGTCAGACCCAAACTGCTGATAGAGCCCGGTCGAAGGTTGCAGATATTTCGGGTAGGCGTAGGTGATCATGTCGAAGTCTTTTTCACGACGGCGGCTGGTATATTGCGCAAAATCGACCCGGTTGGAAATCGCGTCGATCCCTATCTGGCGTAGATTGGCGATATAGGGCTGCACGATCCGTTCAATCGTCGGCGAATCGATCAGGAACTCCAGCTTCAGCAGCTCTCCTTCGGCGTTGCGACGCAGACCGTCGTTGCCAACAGTCCATCCCGCCTCATCCAGCAGCTTCATGGCCCGACGCAGGTTACGCCGATCCGCCGGACGATCCGGGTTGGAGCTATGAGCCATCACCGGCTCGCTGGTCAGCAGCGCTGGATCAATGAGATCGCCCAGATCCTTCAGCACCTCCAGTTCGCGCCCCTCGGGCAGGCCCTTGGCTTCCAGCGCTGTGTCTTGCCAGAAGGAATGGCGCTGCGCGAACAGCCCATATTGCAGGCTGTCATTGGTCCATTCGAAATTATAGCCAAGCTGAACCGCCTCACGCACGCGCGGATCTTGGAATTTGGGGCGCAGGAGGTTCATCACAAACCCACTGGCGGCCGGGACATTGCCATCCGGGAATTCCCCCTTCACCACATCCCCCTCCTTGACCGCATCGAACTCATACGACGTTGCCCAGCTCTTGGAGCTGTTTTCTGGCCGCATGGTGTAAATGCCTGCCTTGAACCCTTCCATCGCGGCCACGCTGTCGCCAAAATACTCGATGCGGATGCGGTCATAGTTGTGACGCCCGACGTTCACGTTGACGTCGTTACCCCAATAGTCGGGGTTGCGTTTGTAGATGATGCGCTGGTTCACATCGACCGTTTCCACCACATAGGGACCTGATCCGATGCCAGGATCCAGACGCGGCTCATCCAGGCGGCGGTTCTCCGGGTCTGCCTCGAACCATGCCTTGGAGAACACCGAGGTGCCGCCGACCTGCGTGATCATCGCCCGGCGCGGGAAATCCGGCGAAAAGTAGAATTTTACCCGATGCGGGCCAAGAACCTCGGCCTTGGGGATGCGTTTCTTCACCGCCTCCGCATAGGACTGCAATCCCTGCTCTAGCAGCAGGTTGTGGGAAAACACCACATCCTCAGCTGTGACAGGGGTTCCATCCGAAAACCGCGCTTCGGGGCGCATGTTGAAAATCACCCAATCCTGGCTTTCGGGATACTCAAGGCTTTCGGCCAGCAGCCCATAGTAGGATCCCGGCTCGTCATAGGATCCAATCATCAGCGATTCAAAATGGTCCGCCGACATCGCGCCGCCCCGACCCTTGCGGGTATAGGGGTTCATACTGTCAAAGGTGCCCACCGCCGACAGAGACAGTTCGCCCCCTTTGGGCGCCTTTGGATTGACGTAGTCGAAATGTTCAAAGCCTTCGGGATATTTCAACTCTCCAAATTCGGTGAACCCGTGGCTTTTGATTACCTTGTCTTCGGCATGTCCCAGGGTGGCGGCCAGTGCCAGCATCGCAAATGCGGCAAACCCTGTCATCACGGCCCGAAAAAGCGGTTGCGGATCAATCGCTCGGGCCAAAACGGCACGACGCGGTGTGGTGGGCGTCTTCATCTGCCAATACCTCCATTGTCCGGCCTTCGCTGCCAGGATCATTCTCTGTCCCAAAGCTAAGCGGGCCGACCCCCTACATTCAAGTTCAGATTGGCTGAATTTCCCGTGTGTCAACCGATGTCAGGGCATGAACCCGCCTGCCTAGACATCAAATCCGCGCCAGCACACCCCGAAAGCAAAAAGACCGCACCAACTGGCGCGGTCTTTTGGTCATGGGCAAAGGCAACTGAAATCAGTTGTCGAGGCTGTCCAGATAGGCAATCAGGTTCACCCGATCGCTTTGTTTTTTCAGGCCACTGAAGCTCATGGTGGTGCCCGGCGCATATTGCGACGGCTTGGTCAGAAAGGCATCGAGCTCTTCAGCTGTCCATTCGCCGCCCATCCCCGCCAGCGACGCGGAATAGCCAAAGCCATCTGCGGCAGCAATCGGGCGACCAACGACACCGTAGAGGTAAGGACCGGTGCTATTGGCACCAGCTTCGAGTTTGTGGCAGGCGGAGCATTTCTTGAAGACATTGGCACCTTTGCCAACATCTGCTGCGGCCATCAGTTCGCCGAAGTCGACGACTTCAACTACTTCTTCCGCACCTGCCTCTTCCACTTCGATCACATAGGAAGCCTCGCCATGAGCTTCGGTGTGATAGAGCCCCTCTGCGGCCCATTTGCCTAGCAGGAGCACGAGGAAAGCGCCGCAAAAGCCTGCGGTCGCTTTGGTAAGGGTCATCGTGTCAAACATGATCGCGAGTCCATTTCAGCTGTCTGGGAGGGTGTCTAAGGCTTCCCCTCTCAAGTGGCAAGGTATAGACAGCGCGACGAAACGCCCGTTTTTGAAGTTTTGCACGGATGTCGCAGTTATGACCCATAGAATTGCCATTCAGGGGGAGCTTGGCTCCTACAGCCACGAAGCCTGCCGCAAGGAGCGCCCCGACATGGACGTGCTGCCTTGTCGTAACTTCGAGGATGCCATTGACGCTGTCCGCAACGGCGAAGCCGAATTGGCGATGCTGCCGGTGGAGAACTCAACCTACGGGCGCGTTGCGGATATCCACCGCCTGCTGCCCCACAGCGGTTTGCACATCATTGATGAGGCCTTTGTGCGGGTGCATATCAATCTTCTTGGCGTTCCTGGTGCGCGGCTTGAGGATATCAAGGACGCTCATTCGCATCTGGTGCTGCTCCCGCAATGTGCGCGTTTCCTCAGCGAAAACAACATTCGCGGCCGCGTCAGCCCGGACAACGCCCGCGCCGCGCGCGATGTCGCTGAACAAGGCGACAAGAGCCATGCGGCGCTGGCCAGCGAATTGGCCGGAGAGATCTACGGCCTTGAGGTGCTGGCACGCCATATCGAGGATCATGGCAACAATACCACGCGCTTCCTGACCATGTCACGTGAGCCGAATCTGGAGCGCCGTGGCAACCACGGCATGATCACCAGCTTTGTCTTTCAGGTCCGCAACATCCCGGCAGCTCTCTACAAGGCGATGGGCGGATTCGCGACCAACGGTATCAACATGACCAAGCTGGAGAGCTACATGGTCGACGGATCCTTCACAGCGACCCAGTTCTATGCAGATATCGACGGTCATCCCGACGATCCAAATGTGCAGCTCGCCATGGACGAGCTGGCCTATTTCACCACCAACATTGAAATACTGGGTGTCTACCCGGCCAATGACGACCGATTCTGACCGGTGTCGTCGCGGCTAACGCGTCGATGGCGGCCTCAGCTACCGGCCCCGGATCGGTAATCCCGAATCCAACCCAGCAGCCGGTTGGCCCGCGGGCCACGCTCAGGCTGAACGATTGACGCGCTCTTCCGTCTGCTTGGCGAACTCGGACACCCGCTTCTTGAAACCACGCTTGAGTTTGGTTTTGGCCAGTTTCAGCGACTGAACCATCAAACGCCCTGACAGTGTCTTCGGTGTCAGCGTCAGGGTCACGGAAAGCCGGGTGCGCTGCGGCGACAGGGCCAGCAGCTCAATATCCATCGTGCCATCCATCCCGCTACCCGTGCCGCTCAGAATCATCTGAGTTACCGGCTCGTAGGTGCTGAGCGACAGATGCAGATTGCGCTTCTTTCCGCGGAACTGAAATTCGATGTCCCAGGCCAGTCCGTTCTCCGGATGCTGCGCATCTCCCAGGCGCTGCACATCGACACCCCGACGCAACGCCATCCGCTCCATGCTCTCGAAATCAGAAATCGACCGAAAGACTTCGGCGATAGGTGCGTCGATGTCTTCTTTGCTGGAGAAATCCATGGGCATCCTGTCGTTACGGCGGATCTGCAAGATCCAATGGCAGTCTTGAGCTGAATTCTACTATTCGTCTCAATCCAGTGTATCTGCAAGCCAGTTCTGCAAAAGGAAATGTGCAATTGCGCCGTTGCGCGGTCTGCGAATTTCAGGATGGCCCCCTTCAAAAACCGTCATCATCTCCTGCCGCGAAACCCAGCGCGCCGCTTCGATTTCTTTCGGGTCGATGGTGATCTCCCGCCCCAGAGCCTCGCCCGCACAGCCAAACATCAACGACATAGGAAACGGCCAGGGCTGGCTGGACAGGTAGCTGACGGCGCCGACCTTCACCCCTGTTTCCTCTTCCGTCTCGCGTCTCACGGCTGCTTCCAGCGTTTCTCCCGGCTCCACGAAACCGGCCAGCAGCGAATACATCCCCTCCGGCCACCCCGGCGAGCGACCAACCAGAACGGCATCACCATGGGTGATCAGCATGATGACCACCGGGTCGGTACGCGGAAAATGGGCCGCACCGCAACTGGGACAAAGCCGCTGCCAGCCAGCCTGCGCCATATTGCTTTTCGCGCCACAACAGGCGCAGAACCCATGGCTGTGATGCCAGCCGAACACCGCCCGTGCCATCGCTGCCAGTTCGGCGTCCTCGCGGCTGAGTTGTGCCATGATGCGGCGCAGCTCCACAAACCCTGTGTCAGTGGGCAAATCCGGGTGCCGCTGTTCACTGTTGTCGACAAAGCCGCGCAGCGCGCTCTCGTCATGATTGTCTGGCTGCCACCCACTGATATCAAGCGAGAACCGTGCCAAACCAGCAGCACAGCATCCCAGGAAGACCGCTTGCCCCACACCAGCCGTCGCCAGGGGATGATCGGACCCGATCCAGGCCAGAGCATCGGGCACAGCGCCGCTCTCCACTCCCGTATCGGGTAACGTACATAGCGGTTTCCCTCTCCAAATCAAAAGGATACGGCAATTTTCGCTCTGCCAGCGTGTTGTCAGGGCCGCCGGATCATCCCGGAGCTGTGCGGCCCGGTCCAGACCGCTGCCACCAAATGTCACTTGTTCCGCCTGTCGCATCGCGCTGCCCCGCTGCTACGTCTGCGCACGGATGTGTCGCAGCACCTGAATCTGGCAGAGAAATACATCTATGAGATGATAAGCTGTTTCCTCTGCGCCACAGTGATCTAGAAATATCCTGACCCCTCGCAACAGGTGAAAACCGTAAATCCGCAGCATCTCAAGTGGAAAGCAACGCGATTGATTAGAATTTTCGGCAACAAGCGACTTTCGGGCGTCACATTTGATTGCTTCAAACAGGCAAACAGGCTTGTTAATAAATTGGCAATCAATGCCACCCCGAGGTTCGCCGTGAGACCGCTAAGAAACGCAATATGACAGGATCGGATCAAACCGAAGACGAAAAGGTCGGATCCCTGCGCATTCTGGCGACCACGGATCTGCATGCTAATCTTTTGAGTCACGACTATTATTCTGATCGCCCCGACCCAAGCCTGGGGCTCTCTCGTGTTGCCACACTGATCGCTGAGGCGCGCAAGGAAGCCGCTGCCAAAGGCGCCGCGACACTGCTTGTCGACAATGGCGACAGCATCTTCGGCACCCCGATAGCAGAGCGCCCGATGCAGCTCAGCGAGACCCGCCCGGCCCCGGTTGCCCGCGCGTTCGACCTACTCGGCTACGATGCGATCGGGCTCGGCAACCATGATTTCGATTTCGGCCTGGATCAGCTCAGGCAGGCCTTGCTGCAGATCTCCTGCCCCGTCATCTGCTCAAATATGCAGCTGGTGGATCCGCAGGCTTCCTTGCCTTTTTGCCAGTCCGCAGTGCTCGAACGCGTTTTCCCCGGTTCGGAGGATCTGCCGCTTCGGATCGGCGTGCTCTCGGTTCTGCCGATGCAAACCCTGAAATGGGCCGCGCATCAACTGCAGGGTCGCGTCACCATCGACGACATGGTGCAATGTGCCGCCCGGCAGGCCGACGCGTTGCGCGCCAGGGGCTGCGATATCGTCATCGCGCTGGCCCATACCGGTATCGGAGAGCAAACTACCGGATACGGCATTGAGAACGCACTCCACCCGCTTGCAGATCTTGGCGTTCTGGACGCCATCATCGGAGGTCACACTCATCTGACCCTGCCGGATCCGCGCCACCCCGTATCCGCACCTGTGGTGATGCCGGGTGCCCATGGCTCACACCTCGGCGTGATCGACCTGCACGTCCAGCTGCAATCGGGCCGCTGGACCGTGACCAAAACCACCTGCAGATTGCGCCCTATCGCCCGGCGCAAGACCATCGCCGGCGCGGGTGGCATGCTCGTTCCCCTGGTGGCCGAAGACCCCGTCATGGTCGACGCCCTCGCAGAAGACCACGCAGAGACACGCAGGCGGATGGCCCAGCCTGTCGGCAGCACCAGCAGACCGCTGCACTCTTATTTCACCTTCCTTGGTCGCGATCAGGCCCTCGCGCTGGTGGCCTGGGCCCAGGCGGCTGCGGTGCGCCCCGCCCTGCGAGATACTGTTGCCGGAAACCTGCCACTGCTCTCAGCGACCGCTCCCGGCAAATTCGGCGCCCGGTCAGGTCCGTCCAACTACACAGATGTACCGGCCGGCCAGATGTACATGCGCCATGTCGTCGACATCCAGCCCTTCCCGAACGAGCTGCGCACGGTGGTTCTGAATGGTGCCCAGCTGCGCGATTGGCTGGAGATGTCGGCGGGTCTCTTCAATCAGATCGCGCCGGGCACCTCTGGAGACCCGCTGTTGGACACGGACCGGGCCGGTCACAACTTTGATGTCATCTTTGGGCTGCAATACGACATCGATGTCTCCGTACCTGCCAGATTTGCCAGCGATGGTGAGCTGATTGACCCCAGCAATCACCGAATCCGCAATCTGCGCTGGAAAGGGGCTCCAATACCAGAGAACCAACATTTCGCCGTAGCAGTAAGCAGTTACCGCATTGGCGGCGGCGGCAACTTCACGATGGCCCAGGCCGCGACCCGCCTGCCGACGCCCCCCCTGCGGGTCAGGGACGTGATTTGCGATTATGTCGCCGGGCGCCTGATGCGCGATCCATTGGAACAAGCGCCGCCCCCCTGGCGGCTGTCCAGTCACCCCTCGACCGAGGTCGAGATCTTTACCGGACCCGGCGCCCGCACATATCTCACCGATCTCGACCCGGCCCGCCACAATTTGTACGGCACAACCGCCGACGGATTTTTGCGGATCGGTGTCAAGCTCTGATCCCCGCCTGAATGCGCCCGCTGCCATGCGCCTTATTGCGGTCAGACGGGCTTGCCATTCCTGATCTGCCCTCCTATATCGACCAGTGAGAGGTTGGCGCGGGCAAGCGCCTCGCCAACCTGGTCAGATCCGGAAGGAAGCAGCCACAACGAGCCCCGCTTGGGTCGATGTCCAACCTCTCACCTCCCACCATCCCCGTCATTCAGTCGCCGCCCCCGGCAGAGTTAGCTGCCTCTTGCCAGTTTGGCCGCTGATCCGCCGCACCAAACGGCGCTGGCATTGCCGCTATATATAGTGGCACGGGGCGCCACTCCGCCCCGATATGGTAGACAATACGCCGAAGAAATACCCCATCCCCTGACGTAGCGCTTGACGACTCGCCCCGCCAGCCGCTAGCCCTAGTGGCAGATGGTTCCTGCATCGCTGCCACGCGATCAGGATGAAAAGGGAACACGGTGCGAGATGGTAGACATACCGGATCAATGCCGCGACTGCCCCCGCAACTGTAAGCGGTGAGCAACCTCGGACCATGCCACTGATGCCACGGATCCCGTTGGATCCCACGGTGTTGGGAAGGCCCCGAAGTTGCCGCGACCCGCGAGTCAGGAGACCTGCCATCTGATGAGAAACTCGAAACCGGGCGGGGTGTCCTGGCAGGGTCTGCATGTCCGCCGATTGGCCTGCCAGCTCTGACCGTTCATCCCCTCCTTCGCGCGGAGGGCGCAATGAACTGGACTGATACGACACATGGCTATTCCCTGAGCACCTGCCAGCATCTGGGGCAACCCTGCCCGGCGGCAGAGCGCATGATTGCGCGCCTCGCCGCCGCCATGGGACAGGCAAAAGCCGTCACAACCGAGGATTTCGAAGTTGCCGGGACATGCGAGCTGACCGCCTGCGACCGGCCCTGCGAGGCGAGATTTGCCGCCAGACATGACCGCATCCGCATTTATTGTGGTGTCTCGCAAGAGGCGGATCTGGCCGGTCTTGACCGTTTCGCGGATGCCCTCTTTCTGCCCTCGGCTGACAGCCTCCCCCTTGCCAAGCTGCCGGATTACCCCTGCGGCTTGGCACAGGCTGTGCCGCTGGCACCTCAGATGGCCCGAATCACCCCTCCGCAGCTCGCAGCTTTCAGCTGAACGCCGCTTTGAAAGGACCGCACGCCGCGCTTGCGCGGCGCCACGCCCAACGGGATATGACCTTGCCGAAGGTCATATCCGGGCGGGAGCATCTCCCTGCGCCGGCCCCTTTCACACAGCCGCTGTCAGGAGCCTTTGCCGGGAATACGCCTCGGGCCATACGCCCAGATCATCTGAGCGTCGGTCTCGATTGCGCAGGGGCGAATGGCCCGTAGCCGTGCCAACGCCAGATCCGGCCGCTCGCCGCATTCCGTCATCAGCCGCAGCACCACCATGCCAGACCGGCCACAGCCACCCCGGCAATGCACCAGCACCCGACCACCGCCAACAAGCGCCTTGCGCGCCAGATGGCTGACCTCCGGCCAACGGCTCAGGATCTCCGGCGGCGGCGCACTGAAATCAGGGACGGGCAAATGTATCCATCGGCTGCCGATACTCTGCAGATCCGTCCCGATCGTCTCGGCACCAACTGCGGCATGTTCCTCCTCCGTGGTCATCGAAATGACCAAACCGGGCTGCCACTCTCGAATGTGGTCCATATCGCCACGATAATCGCCCCCTGCACCAGGCAGCGGGCATAGCGCCAGAATACCATCCGCCACCGAAAGCGCGTGCAAGATCAGCGTGCCCCCGGCCCGCTCCTCTTCGATGTCACCGTGTTGAGATCCATCCTCCATGGTCAGCCCCCACTGCCAATTCACCGCCTGATCCTACGCCAGCAATCCCCCCGGACGATCACATCCTCCAATGTAGCGATCTGTCGGCCCTGCACCTAATGGTTTCTGAAAGCCCGATGGCACACACGGCTTATCCTGCCGCGACCACCATCAGCGGTGGACGCCACGCGCGGGCTTGCCTACTTTACCCGGACATCAACGACCGACCCCCGAATCTGGCACGAGACATCATGAGCGACACAGCAGGCGACACAGCAGACCAAACCTCGGGTCAATACCAGGTTCTGGCCCGCAAATACCGGCCCGAGACCTTTGCCGATCTGGTGGGTCAGGACGCCATGGTGCGGACGCTGAAGAACGCCTTTGCCGCCGATCGCATCGCCCAGGCCTTCATCATGACAGGCATCCGCGGCACCGGCAAAACCACAACCGCCCGGATCATCGCCAAGGGCATGAACTGCATCGGCGAGGATGGCCAGGGCGGCCCCACCACCGATCCTTGCGGCAAATGCGAGCATTGCACGGCGATCATGGAAGGCCGCCATGTCGATGTGATGGAGATGGACGCGGCCTCGCGCACAGGTGTCGGAGACATCCGCGAGATCATTGACTCGGTGCAGTACCGCGCCGCCTCGGCCCGCTACAAGATCTACATCATCGACGAAGTTCACATGCTATCGACCAGCGCGTTCAACGCGCTCTTGAAGACGCTGGAGGAGCCGCCCGCGCATGTGAAGTTCATCTTCGCCACCACCGAAATCCGCAAGGTGCCGGTGACGGTGCTGTCGCGCTGCCAGCGGTTTGACCTGCGCCGGATCGAGCCGGAGGTGATGATTGCCCTCCTGCGCAAGATCGCAACGGCTGAGGGCGCCCAGATTGCCGACGACGCGCTGGCGCTCATCACTCGCGCCGCCGAAGGATCTGCCCGGGATGCGACCTCGCTCCTGGATCAGGCGATTTCCCATGGCGCGGGCGAGACCACCGCCGATCAGGTCCGCGCCATGCTGGGCCTTGCCGACCGCGGCCGGGTACTGGACCTGATGGACATGATCCTGCGCGGCGATGCGGCGGCGGCACTGACGGAACTCAGTGCGCAATATGCCGAGGGCGCAGACCCGTTGGCGGTGCTGCGCGATCTGGCGGAGATCACCCATTGGGTTTCTGTGGTGAAGATCACGCCTGATGCGGCTGAAGACCCCACCGTCAGCCCCGATGAGCGCGCCCGTGGCGGCCAGATGGCCGAAGCCCTGCCGATGCGGGTGCTGACGCGGATGTGGCAGATGCTTCTGAAGGCTCTGGAGGAGGTTGCCGCCGCCCCCAACGCGATGATGGCGGCCGAAATGGCCGTGATCCGTCTGACTCATGTGGCTGATTTGCCAACCCCCGAACAGCTGATGCGCACGCTTCAGGACACCCCGCCGCCACCACCAGCTGGCCCCGGCAATGGCGCCCCCCTGCCGCAGGCGGGCGCGCAGGGGCACCATGCCGGGCAATATGCGGGCCAAAACACCGGCCAGAATCAAAACTCCGGCCACAACACGGGTCAGACAGTCTCCGGCTATCAGCCCGGCCCTGGCAGCGGGCCGACGATGTCGCAGACCATCTCCGCCACGGGCGGCGGACCGGCCACTGCCCTTGCGCCGCAGATGGATCAGGCGCTGGCCCGATACCCCAGCTTTGAACATATCGTTGAACTGATTCGCGTCCGCCGGGATGGCCTGCTGCTGGAATATGTCAAAACCTACCTGAGGCTGGTCTCCTACCAGCCGGGGCGGATCACCATCCAGCCCACCGATGACGCGCCCAAGGATCTGGCACAACGCCTTGGCCAGCAGCTGCAGACCTGGACGCAGGCACGCTGGGTCATTTCCATCGCAAACGAAGGCGGTGGTGAGACGATCACCGAACGCGACAACGCAGTTGAAAACGCCCTGCGCGACAAGGCCAGTCAACATCCGATCGTACAGGCCGTTCTGGACAGCTTCCCCAAGGCCAGGATCATCAAGATCCGCACCGCCGAAGACCTCGCCGCCGAGGTCGAAGCAGACGCCCTGCCAGAGGTCGAGGACGAATGGGATCCCTTCGAAGAAGAGTAACTTGCTTTGCAGGTATAATGACGCTGTTTCCCGCTGCAGCAATTGCAGAAGTCTGTGATAAGGAACGACTATCTTGGAAACCGGGTGATGGTCCGGCCACCGCCTGGGATGAGTTGATAGGCCTCTCCACCCTGCCCGTGTCCCTTGCGTTGCTTGCCCTTGCGGGCATCGCTCTGACCACACGAAACCGCCCGACCTTCGCAATCGCTGCCGTGCTCTGGGCCGGTCTTGCCTTTGTCGTTGCGATTGACCGGTACGAAAACGCGCTGAATTATGCGGTAGCCTACGACCTTGCAGAAGATTGCTTGGCGCCACCCCACTTGTTCATCGGCCTTGCAGTTGCGATATGTGCCGGGATGACTTACGGCGCGCTGCGCCCTCGCACTTAGGAGAAAACAGATGCTCAAAGGCCTCGGCGGTCTTGGCGACATGGCCAAGATGATGAAATCGGCACAGGAACTGCAAACCAAAATGGCGCAGATGCAGGAAGACCTGCACAATGTCATGGTCACCGGCGAAGCAGGCGCAGGTCTGGTGAAGGCGACCGCCTCGGCCAAGGGCGATCTGAAGGCGCTGGATATTGATCCGTCGATCTTCAACGGCGACGACAAGGAAGTGGTCGAAGACCTGATCCTCGCCGCAATCAAGGATGCCCAAGCGAAGGCAGCCGAGAAGGCGCAGGACGAAATGGCCAAGCTGACCGAAAGCATGGGCCTGCCCAAGGATATCAAGCTGCCGTTCTAAGCTGCGGCATCATGCAGACCCGATCAGGCGGCCCTGTGGCCGCCTTTTCTTTTGCTCCGCAGGCACTGTAAAACAAAACCTGAACAGACTGCCTGCGCCCCCTTGTGCTTTCCAAGGGCAATCAGCCTATATAGCAGGGCAGACAGGGGCGTTAGGCATGATCAAGAACTCCACCACCGATATCGAAGACCTGATTGCCCTGATGGCCAAACTGCCGGGGCTGGGGCCGCGCTCTGCCCGCCGGGCGGTCTTGCACCTGATCCGCAAACGCGCCCTGCTGCTGACACCACTGGCTGAAACGATGAGTGACGTTGCAGCCACGGCTCGTGAATGCCTCAACTGCGGCAATGTCGGCACCAGCGATCTCTGTACCATCTGCGAGGATATGACCCGCGCCAATGGCGAACTCTGCGTGGTGGAGGATGTCGCGGATCTCTGGGCGATGGAGCGGGCGGCGGTCTTCAAAGGGCGCTATCACGTGCTTGGCGGCACGCTGTCGGCGCTGGATGCCGTCGGCCCCGACGAGCTGCGCATTCCCCGTCTGGTGGACCGGGTTCAGGCCGAGAACGTCACGGAGGTGATTCTGGCGCTCAACGCCACGATCGACGGCCAGACCACGGCGCATTACATTGCCGATCAGCTCAACGGCCGGGTTCGACTCACCTCTCTTGCGCAGGGCGTGCCCATCGGCGGAGAACTGGATTACCTCGACGAAGGCACCATCACGGCGGCCCTGCGCGCCCGCAAGGACATCTGACACGCCCGTGCCACCCTTGGCCCACGGCCACGCCCCATGCCCAGGCGATATCTGATCAGACACAGCGGCTGGACGCTGATGTTCACAGGCGGAAACGCCGCGCAGTCACCCGGCACTATGCCAGTGGTCGAGTCTTTGTTTTCAAGGAGAAATGGTGGCGTGGGGGAGACTCGAACTCCCGACCTAACGATTATGAGTCGTTCGCTCTAACCAACTGAGCTACCGCGCCGTCGGGGTGCGAGGTACGCCAGCCACGGCCGCGCGTCAAGGCAGAAATGTCAGAAAAATGCAGCGATCCGCACCGAAAGGCGAATTTTTTGTGACGGTCGAATAATTGGCCTGCCCGCAGCTCAGCGGCCTGCCAGCATCCACGCCACAGCCACCCCGAAGGCAAGGCGCCTGAAACGCAAAAAAGCCACGGAACGCTGTGCATCCCGTGGCTTTTTTCTATCTTGCGTCACCCCTGTGCAGGGGCGCGTGTGGCTTAGAAACGGGGATCCGTATCGTCCTCGTCATCCTCGTCATCGCCACCGGCAGGCAGGTTGAAGAAGCTGTCAGCGTCAACCACATCCTCTTCTTCGGCGCGGCTCGGCTTGTCGCTGCCACCGAGGGTAAAGGTCTCCAGACCCTCGATCGCCGACGGCATACGGGGCTCTGCGTCCATCTCCAGCGACTGTTCAGTCGACACCAACTTGCGACGTTCGTCATCGCTCATCACACCACCTTCGGCAGCCTTCTTGGCGGCGGCTTTCTGTACGGCGGCATCCAGTTCGGACTGTTTACACAGGCCCAGCGCGACCGGGTCGATCGGCTGGATATTGGCAATGTTCCAATGGGTCCGCTCGCGGATCGCCTGAATGGTCGGCTTGGTGGTGCCCACCAGCTTGGAAATCTGGCCATCGGACAGCTCAGGGTGGAACTTCACCAGCCAGTAGATCGACGCCGGACGGTCCTGACGCTTGGACAGCGGCGTGTAGCGCGGTCCACGGCGTTTCTCTTCACCGGCAGCAGCCGGGTTGAACTTCAACTTCAGCTTATGCAGCGGGTTGTTTTCGGCCTTATCCACCTCTTCCTGCGTCAGCTGGTTGTTGGCAACCGGGTCGAACCCTTTGACGCCAGCAGCCACATCGCCATCAGCGATGCCCTGGATTTCCAGCTCGTGCATACCGACAAAATCGGCAATCTGTTTGAAGCTGATCGTGGTATTGTCCACCAGCCACACGGCGGTCGCCTTGGCCATCAACGGTTTTGCCATGCGCTCATCTCCTTAGTAACACGGTTGTCCCAGATACATCTTTCCCGTCGCCTGAAAGAGGCTTCCCCGATTTGGGGCGGTTTCCGTTGTCGGGGAACTTCAATTCTATATAGTCGCGATGTTTCTATAAGGAAAGAGGCGAATGCGCGGCATCAAACGGACCCTGAAGGCAGCCCTTATTGCGGTAGCAACTGTCGGACTGGGCATCGCCTTTGCCGCGACATCGCCGAGACAGGCAACAGCCGAAGGCGAGATTGCCGGGCAGTTCGACTACTATGTCCTCAGTCTCAGCTGGTCGCCGAACTGGTGTGCGCTGGAAGGCGATGCCAAACGGTCCGAGCAATGCGACCCCCGCCACGATCATGGCTGGACCCTGCATGGGCTCTGGCCGCAGTTCCATCGTGGCTGGCCGAGCTACTGCCGCACCGCAGAGGCGCCGCCGACCCGCCAGCAGACGCAGCAGATGGCCGACATCATGGGGACCTCCGGCCTCGCCTGGCATCAGTGGAAGAAACACGGAACCTGTAGTGGCCTGTCCGCTCGCGAATATTTCGCCCTCTCCCGGCAGGCCTACGCAGAGATCAACCGACCGCGTGCCTTTCGCAGGCTGACCCAAGCCGTGACCCTACCCGCCAGTCTGGTGGAGCAGGCCTTTCTGCAGGACAACCCCGATCTGAAGCCCGACACGCTGACCATCACCTGCCGCGATGGCCACATCCAGGAAGCTCGCATCTGTCTGTCCCGCGAGCTGAGACCCGTGCCCTGCGGCCGCGATGTGATCCGGGACTGCACGCAGAAAAACGCGGTGTTCGAGCCGATCCGCTAGCGCTGCAATCCGCACGGCCAGACGACTCCTGCGCCGAAGCACAGGGAGAGGCACCGGGAAATGGCATCCCTCGCGCCATAGTGACCCAATTTGCGCTGTCTTTATGGTAGACTGAGCATATGCACCACTCTGAGAGCACCTCAGATCCGGACCTGTCGTGCTCACCTCCCTTGACCGGACTGCCGCGCACTGCGCGAACCCGAGAGGAATAATCATGGCACGAACCATCGGAAACCCCATCAGCTGGCTGGCAAAATCCGTTGGCCTGACCAGTTCCCATCTCTCCGCTTCGGTGGACCATCTGGGCAGTGACAAGGCAGGCGCGATGCCCCGCGTGCTCCAGCTGGACATGGCAGACCTCGGTGCTGCGCTGCGGGCCGGGTGGCAGGATTTCGCGGCCTGCCGGTCTGACGCCATGGCGCTTGTCTTTCTCTACCCGCTGATTGGCGTGGCCTTGGTTGTCCTCAGCCTGTCGATGAACCTCCTGCCGTTGATCCTCCCGCTGGTCCTCGGATTTGCGCTGGTTGGCCCGGTCGCCGCCGTTGGGCTCTATGAGATGTCATCACGCCGCGAGGCCGGTTTCACACCGCGCTGGATGGACGCCTTTGCCGTGCTGCGCTCCCCGGCGTTCCTGTCGATCCTGATGCTGGGCCTATATCTGGCCGCGCTCTGCATCCTCTGGCTGACGGTGGCTGCGGCGATCTACAACCGCACGCTCGGGCCCGAGGCCCCGACATCTCTGGCGGCCTTTACCCAGGATATCTTCACCACCGGTGCCGGCTGGGCAATGCTGGTGATCGGCGGCACCGTAGGCGGGATCTTCGCCTTTGCAGCGCTCGCGGTCAGCCTTGTGTCTTTTCCGCTGTTGCTGGACCGGCATGTCGGCCTGCCCATCGCTGTCGCCACATCCCTGCGCGTGGTGCGCCGGAATCTCTGGGTCTCGCTGGTCTGGGGCCTCATAGTCGCGCTTGCGCTGCTGGTTGCTGCGATCCCGATGTTTGCGGGCATGATCGTGGTGGTCCCGGTATTGGGACACGCCACCTGGCATCTCTATCGCCGAGCCGTTGCCTGACACGTGCCGGCGACAACCGCGCCAGCACGATCAGCCCGCGCGGCGGGGCCTACCCCTCGCCGCCGACCTCCAGAACAATCTTGCCGATATGCGCAGAGCTTTCCATCCGTGCATGGGCCGCCGACGCATCTTCCAGGGCAAAGGTCTGGTCCATCACCGGCGCGAATTTCCCTGCCTCGATAAGTGGCCAGACCACCTCGCGCAGATCCCGCGCAATCTGCGCCTTTGCCAGATCGCTCTGTGGTCGCAGTGTTGATCCGGTCAGCGTCAGACGCCGCGCCATGACCTGGGCAAAGTTCAACTCCACCTTCGGACCTGACAGAAACGCGATGTGGACCATGCGGCCATCATCCGCGAGCGCACGCACGTTGCGCGGAATATAGTCGCCGCCCACCATGTCCAGAATCAGATTGGCCCCGCCTTCGCTTTTCATTACCTCGACGAAATCCTCATCGCGGTAATTGATCGCCCGTTCGGCCCCAAGCGTCAGGCACGCCGCACATTTCTCATCTGATCCGGCGGTCGTGAAGACCCGCGCGCCCAGCTGCGAAGCAAGCTGAATCGCGGTTGTTCCGATACCGGATGACCCTCCGTGAACAAGAAACCGCTCCCCGGCCAGCAGGCCCCCGCGGGTAAAGACGTTGGACCAGACGGTGAAACAGGTCTCCGGCAGGCAGGCCGCCTGCTTCATAGACAGCCCCTCAGGCACCGGCAGGCAATGCGCCGCCGGCGTCGCGACATATTCGGCATAGCCGCCGCCGGGTAGCAGCGCACAGACCCGGTCGCCCACAGTCAGCTCGCTGACCCCGGCGCCAATGGCGACCACCTCGCCTGAGGCTTCCAGGCCCGGCAGGTCGCTGGCGGTCGGGGGAGGTGCGTATTTGCCCGCGCGTTGCAGCGCATCCGGGCGATTGACGCCTGCATAGGCCACTTTCAGAACCACCTGCCCATGCGCCGGGCTCGGCATCGGGCGCGCACAGCCCTGCAAAACCTCAGGCCCACCCGGCTCGCGAATCTCAATCGCCTGCATCATCTCGGTCATTGGCATTCCTCCGCTGTTGTCACTGCCTAGCAAAGGACGGCTGCCCGTCAAAGACGTTGCATTGGCACAGGCAACCAGAACGTTGCGCCCATCAGCGCCGCGGGGTCGACCAACTGCCCGGCAGGTCGTCGCGCGCGCTCGGCGCCTTTACCTGCTGGGCCAGCCAGTTCGGCCCCACCAGCAGAGGTTTCAGCAACGGGTTGGACTGCACCTGCGCCTTCAGTTTCTCGAACTGCATGACGTTATCGATGCGACGGTCGAGAAACTCCCAGCTGGCCTGGTGGTTCAGACTGTCGTCTCCCAGCCAATAGAGCACGGTCGAAGAATAAACGCCCGCAAGCGATCCCCGCTTGGTGTACCAGTTGATATCCTCCGAAGAATCGCCAAGCGCGGTCCAGATCGCATCCACCGTGCCCCAGATCAGCCGAACACCATCGCCTGCGTATTGTGGCAGCGAAAACAAAGTGGTGCCACGGCGCACGGCTTCCTTATCGTCGACGACCTCCAGCCGCAGACGCACCGCCCGTGCGATCTTGTCGCGAAACCGCAGGCCGGTCATGTCCTCTTGCGCCAATCGCTCAAGCATCAGCTGATCACCACGCCTGTGAAAGGCAACCGCCAGATCTACCGCGCCGCGTGGGCACAACGCCTCCGCCAGCGCCGGGGCAACATCGGCGTCCGCCACCGCTGCAGAGAATGTCGAGGCGCTCCAGCCATCAAAGGGCACATGCAGTAATGCGGCATTCAGCAGCCGCTCGATGGTGTCGCCCGCCTCAGGCACGGAGCGCGGGTCGGTGTGATCCTCAATCGTCATGATATCGCCTTCCGAAATCTCATCTCTCTCTAATCGCAATCGCGTCTTCTGGACACCGGGTATCACCTGCGGCGCGGACAGACACGCCCGGACTGTTCGGCTCAGCGACAATGACGCATCAAACAGCTACAGGAGCATCTGCACCGCCCCTGCCCGGCACTGGACAAGCTAGCACGACCTTGCTATATGGCCAGCTCCTGCAAATCCTTGCAACTCAACTTAGAAAGGTGGTGAAAACCACATGCAGGTTAGTGTTCGCGACAATAACGTCGATCAGGCGCTTCGTGCCCTGAAGAAAAAGCTGCAGCGTGAAGGCGTCTTCCGCGAAATGAAGCTCAAGCAACATTTCGAGAAGCCGTCCGAGAAAAAAGCGCGTGAGAAAGCTGAAGCGATTCGCCGTGCCCGTAAACTGGCACGTAAGAAAGCACAGCGCGAAGGCCTCCTCTGAGCCCTTCGATCCGCAGTTCTGGACGCAAAATTGACGACCCCCGAGGCTTTGCCGCGGGGGTTTGTCGTTTTTGCCCTCCCCGAAAATAGCGAGTGCGACAATCCGTCGCCTATAAAATTAATATTTTATCAAAAAATACACGCAATACGTGTGTTCGTTTCAGGAAAACTGCGCTAGTCTGGTTAATGCACGGGCAGGCTGAAGCGTTTCCCCAGCAGCTGCCCGCTCCATCGGATCTGGAACACCCGGTGGTTTAAACCCGGAGCAGGCAGCGTCTCCCCCCCATCAGGCGCTTGTCTTACCCCCTTACAACCAAGGCATTTGCCGCTCCGGGTTCCTTCTCTCCTCAGAACCCACGGGTAGACAGCGCCCTGACTGCGCTTTCCCTAACAGCCCCGCACCACGCCTGCGCGCCCGCCCGACCAGGCGCAGCCAGGGCCCGGTCCCGGCGGCTGTCCAGACGCGACAAACGGCCTGCCGTCAGTAGATCTTGGGCACGTAGAGGTCATCCGGCAGCACCCGGCGTTCGTAATCGGGCTTGTACTCCCGGTCCGGCAGCGAGACCCGTTCGCTCGGCACCTCGCTATATGGAATCTTCGTCAGCAGATGCTCGATACAGTTCAGCCGCTCGCGCTTCTTGTCGTTGCCCTCGACGATATACCAGGGCGCTTCCGGGATATTGGTGCGCTCGAACATATCCTCCTTGGCCTTGGTATACTGCTCCCAGCGGATTCGGCTCTCCAGATCCATCGGCGACAGCTTCCACTGTTTCATCGGATCATGGATCCGCATGAGAAACCGCAGCTGCTGTTCTTCATCGGTGATGGAGAACCAGTATTTCAGCAGGATGATGCCCGACCGAACCAGCATCCGCTCGAATTCGGGAACGTCCTGAAAGAACTGTTCGACCTGGTCATCGCTGGCAAATCCCATGACCCGCTCCACCCCGGCGCGATTGTACCAGGAGCGGTCGAAGAGCACGATTTCACCCGCCGCCGGCAGATACGGCACATAGCGCTGGAAATACCACTGGCTCTGCTCACGGCGGCTGGGGGCGGGCAAGGCCACCACCCGCGCTACCCGCGGGTTCAGGCGCTGGGTGATCCGCTTGATCACCCCGCCCTTGCCTGCGCTGTCGCGGCCCTCAAACAGAATGCAGACCTTTGCCCCAGTGTGCTGGACCCAGTCCTGCACCTTGATCAGCTCCGCCTGCAACCGCAGCAGATTGCGGAAATAGACCTTACGGTCCAGCATCTCCGGATGCTGTGAGCGATAGATCTTGCGCAGCTCCATCGACAGCATCGGTTCGGCGAACTCGATCTCGAAATCTTCGTCCAACGTGTCCTGAAGTTCAGCGTCCAGCCAGTCAAAGGAATCAGGGTCATACTCGCTGGTCACGCTCGGGCTCCTTGGTCGGTTAGTGGTCAGTCACGCGGCAGTAGCAGGCGGATGTGATTGTTTCATGTCACACCATACCGTCGCAGAGATCCGTCGGCACTCCGCGCCGTCACTGCCAACAGGCCATCGCTCCCCGTGGCGCGACCGCCGACAGGGTCAGAACAGGGAATCGAATAATCCGAACGGGCGCAAGGGGGCACGGTGCGAGAAACGCCAATTACGCGCGATGATCACTCAAAATCATGTCAGCTGCCTTTTCCGCGATCATGATTGTGGGGGCATTGGTATTGCCGCTGGGAATCACCGGCATCACACTGGCATCAACCACCCGCAGCCCCGCCACTCCGCGCAGCCGAAGCGCCCCATCCACCGGCGCCGTCTCCTCGATGCCCATCCGCACCGTACAGGTCGGGTGAAATATCGTGGTGCCGATATCACCCGCTGCCTGCATCAGATCCGCCTCCTCATCGGATCCGCCGCCCGGCTTCAGCTCCTCCGGCAGATAGCGGCGCATGGCGGACTGCCCCATGATCGCGCGTGCCTGCCGGATCGCGGCGACCGCGACCTGACGATCGCCTGCGGTTGACAGGTAATTGGGTGCAATACGCGGCGCCTGCATCGGATCGGCGCTGGTGATCGCCACCTCACCCCGGCTTTCGGGCCGCAGGTTGCACACACTCGCCGTCAGCCCCGGAAAGTCATGCAGCGGCTGACCAAAGGCCTCCAGCGTCAGGGGCTGCACGTGATACTCCAGATCCGGCGTCGCCAGATCCGGGCGCGACCGTGAAAACGCACCCAGCTGACTGGGCGCCATCGACATCGGGCCAGACCGGCGCAGCGCATATTCGGCAGCGATCTTCACCTTGCCAATCAGCGAGTTTGCCAGCGTGTTCAGCGTCTTTGCCCCGCTCAGCCGCCAGGCGCAGCGCAGCTGCAAATGATCCTGAAGGTTCCGGCCAATCTCAGGTAGGTCACGATGCACCTCGATCCCATGCGCCCGCAGCAGCTCCGCCGGACCCAGGCCAGAGAGTTGCAGGATCTGAGGGCTGTTGATTGCGCCCGCCGACAGCACAATTTCCCCCCGCGTCCGCGCGGTCCTGACCACGCCCCCCTGGCTGTACTCCACGCCCACCGCCCGGCCCTCTTCGATCAGAATGCGCCGTGTATGGGCGCCGGTCTCGACCTTCAGTGTCTCGCCGGTGGCGGTCCGCAGAAACGCCTTTGCGGTGTTCATCCGCCAGCCGCCACGCTGATTCACCCGGAAATAACCGACTCCTTCGTTGTTACCGGTGTTGAAATCCGTGACCTTTGGCAGCCCCCAGTCCGCGGCCGCCTGCATCCAGTCGTCCAGCACATCCCAATGCAGCCGCTGGTTTTCCACCCGCCATTCGCCGCCCGAGCCGTGCAGATCGGACGGCCCTTCGACATAATCCTCTGACTTCTTGAAATAGGGCAGCACGTCGTCCCAGCCCCAGCCGGTCAGGCCGCGCTGACGCCAGCCGTCATAATCCGCCGCCTGTCCGCGCAGGTACAACATCCCGTTGATGGAGGAACAGCCGCCCAGCACCTTGCCGCGCGGATAGATCAGCGCCCGCCCGTTCAGCCCGGCCTCGGCCTCGGTCCGATACATCCAGTCGGTACGCGGATTGTTGATACAATAGAGATATCCCATCGGGATATGCACCCAATGGTAGTTGTCCCGGCCTCCCGCTTCCAACAGCAGCACGCGCTGCCCTGCGGCACTCAACCGGTTGGCCAGCACACACCCCGCGCTGCCCGCGCCAATGATGATATAGTCCCAGTCCATATGCCCCCGCCCGCGACGATCCTGCCGTCTTGTTCTGCCGGAGCAGTCTTTCCCAGATCACGGAGCCTTACAAGCCGCCCTGCCACAGGGGCGCTGCCCCGATCAGACCGGCAGCGCCGTGGTCTTGAACACCGTACGCAGCGCAAAGGAGCTTTGCATCTGCGCCACGCCGGGCAGTCGCGTCAGATGCTGGCGATGGATGCGGGCGAAATCATCGGTGTTTTCAGCCACCACTTTCAGGATGTAATCCGCCGTTCCCGCCATCAGATGACATTCAAGCACATCCGGAATGCGTGCCACTGCCTTCTCAAACGCGTCCAGCAGTTCGTCTGCCTGGCTTTGAAGGGTAATCTCCACAAATACCGTTGCGGGCAGGTTCATCTTGCGTGCATCCAGCAGCGCGACATAATTGCGGATATAGCCATCCGCCTCCAGGCGCTGGACCCGTCGGTGGCAGGCCGACGCCGACAGGTTAACCTGTTCGCTCAGCTCTGCGTTGGAGATCCGGCCCTGCTTCTGCAACACCTGCAAGATCCGACGATCCGTGTGATCAAGTGACATATAGTGAAAGATCCTTCGTCAAAGTTACAATATATTCGAAGAACCTTCGATCTGCACCTTTTTAATCTGCCCAAAAAAGAAGCACTTTTCACTGCGCCTGCGGCATAATAGCGCAAGCATGTAGGAGGAGTGATTACATGAAAATCGGATGCCCCACAGAGATCAAGCCGCAGGAATTCCGCGTCGGCATGACGCCGGACGCCGCCCGTGAAGCCGTTAACCACGGACATTCTGTCCTGATCCAGGCCGGTGCTGGCATGGGTGCAGGTTTCACCGATGAGGATTACGTCGCCGCTGGTGCCGCCATCATCGACACCGCCGAAGAGATCTTCGCCACCGCCGACATGATCGTGAAGGTCAAGGAACCCCAGGCCGTTGAGCGCAAGATGCTGCGCGAAGGCCAGCTGCTGTTCACTTATCTGCACCTGGCCCCCGATCCGGAGCAGACAAAGGACCTTCTGGAAAGCGGCTGTACCGCCATCGCCTATGAAACCGTGACCGACGACCGTGGCGGCCTGCCGCTGCTGGCGCCGATGTCCGAAGTGGCCGGCCGTCTGGCCCCGCAGGTTGGCGCATACACCCTGCAAAAGGCAAACGGTGGCCGTGGCGTTCTGATGGGCGGCGTCCCCGGCGTGGCCCCCGCCAAGGTTGTTGTGATCGGCGGCGGTGTGGTCGGCACCCATGCGGCCAAGATCGCTGCGGGGATGGGCGCAGATGTCACCATTCTCGACCGGTCGCTCACACGCCTGAAGTACCTCGACGATGTCTTCGGTCGCGACTTCAAGAACCAGTATTCCACCGCTGGTGCCACCGCCGAGCTGGTCCGTGACGCCGATATGGTGATCGGTGCGGTTCTGATCCCCGGTGCCGCGGCGCCGAAACTGGTCTCCCGTACACAGCTCAGCGAGATGAAGCCGGGTGCGGTTCTGGTCGACGTCGCTATCGACCAGGGCGGCTGCTTCGAGACCTCCAGAGCCACCACCCACGCCGACCCGATCTACGAAGTCGACGGCATCATGCACTACTGCGTGGCCAACATGCCGGGCGCCGTCGCGCGCACCTCGACCCAGGCCCTGGGCAATGCGACCCTGCCCTTCATGCTGAACCTCGCCAACAAAGGATGGAAACAGGCCTGCGCCGATGATCCGCACCTGCTGAACGGTCTGAACGTCCACGCGGGCAAGCTGACCTATTTCGCCGTCGGCAAGGCACTGGGTATCGACGTCGTCTCCCCACAACTGATGATCAAGTAACACCTCCCTCACACTTGGCATCAGCCTGAACAAGGCCCCGCAATCGCGGGGCCTTGTCGCATTTTCAGCAGGTTTGATCCGCCGCAGAAATAATTCTGCAAGCGCCACTAGACAATCGGTCTAGTCAGCTTATGTGTAGCGTCATGAGTGAGACACGCCTGCAAATTCTGGACACCGGCCGCAAGCTGACCGCACAGCGCGGCTACACCTCGGTTGGCCTGACCGAGCTGCTGAGCACGGCGCAGGTGCCAAAAGGCTCCTTCTATCACTATTTCGCCTCGAAAGAGGATTATGGCTGCGCGCTCCTGCGCCACTATGTTGATCAATACCGGCTAGAGCTCCGGCACACGCTGAATGATCCCGAACAATCGGGGCGGGATCAGGTGCTGGGCTATTTCCGCTGCTGGAAAGATCGCCAGATCTCCGGCAACGCAGAGCAGAAATGCCTGATCGTGAAGCTAGCAGCAGAAGTTTCCGATCTGTCCGCCGACATGCGCGCGATCCTGCAACACGGCGTGGAATCGATCGTCGCCCGCCTGTCCGACTGCCTTCGCGGCGCGCAGGCGGATGGGTCTCTGGCCGCCAGTGTCGATCCCGACCAGACCGCCACAACCCTCTACCAGATCTGGCTGGGCGCCAGCCTCATGGCACATCTGTCCCAGGACGGCGCGCCGTTTGAAACCGCCATGTCCCAGACCCTGATCATGCTCCCACCACCGCAGAGCTGATCCACGCCAAAAAAATTTTCCAACCACTAGACGATCGGTCTAGTTCGCAACTTCATCAGAGAGGAACCATCCCATGCCACAGTCCGACAGCACCAACCGCAAATTCGTCCTCGCAGAGCGCCCCAAGGGTGAGCCGACCGACAGCACCCTGCGCCTGGAAACCAGCGACATCCCGACCCCCGGCGAAGGCCAGATGCTGCTGCGCAACGAATACCTGTCGCTGGATCCCTACATGCGCGGCCGGATGAGCAGCGCCCCGTCTTATGCCGCTCCGGTCGAAATCGGAGAGGTCATGGTGGGTGGCACCGTTGCACAGGTCGTGACCTCCAACCTTCAGGGGTACGAACCGGGCGACTGGGTTGTCGCCTTCGGCGGCTGGCAGGACTATGCACTGTCTGATGGCACCCTCACCATCAATATGGGCAAGACCCCGCAGAACCCCTCTTGGGCGCTTGGTGTTCTGGGCATGCCCGGTCTCACCGCCTGGGCGGGTCTCACCCAGATCGGCCAGCCAAAGGAAGGCGAAACACTGGTGGTCGCAGGCGCCAGCGGACCCGTGGGGGCGACCGTAGGCCAGATCGGCAAGATCCTCGGTTTGCGCGTTGTCGGCATCGCCGGCGGGGCCGAAAAATGCCAGCATGTCGTCGACACTTTGGGCTTTGATGCCTGCATAGATTACAAGACTGATAGCTTTGCCGACGATCTCGCCAAGGCGGTCCCGGATGGCATCGACATCTATTTCGAGAACGTCGGCGGTGCCGTCTTCGATGCGGTGATGCCGCTGTTGAACCCCTCGGCTCGGATCCCGCTCTGCGGCCTCATCTCCCAGTATAATGCCACCGCCCTGCCCGAAGGCCCCGACCGGATGAACTATCTGATGGGCCAGCTGCTGCGCAAGCGCATCACCATGCGCGGCTTCATTGTCTTTGACGATTTCGGCCACCTCTACCCGGAGTTCGCCAAGCAGATGACCGGCTGGGTACAGGACGGCAAAGTGAAATACCGCGAGGAAATGATCGAAGGTCTGGAACAAGCGCCCGCCGCATTCGTTGGTCTCCTGAGAGGCGAGGCCTTTGGCAAACGCGTCATTCACCTCGCCGACTGATCTGAACTTCATATGGAAAGGAGACCCGAGATGAAAATCCTGATGGTTCTCACATCCCACGACCAACTGGGCGACACGGGCGAAAAAACCGGCTTCTGGCTGGAGGAATTCGCCGCCCCCTACTACGTGTTCAAAGATGCCGGAGCCGAAGTCACGCTGGCCTCGCCCAAGGGCGGCCAGCCGCCACTTGACCCCAAAAGCGACGATGACAGCGCCCAGACCGAAGCCACCCGCCGGTTCAAGGACGATCCCGCCGCACAGGGCGCCTTGGCCAACACCAAGGTGCTGTCCGAGGTGACAGACGCAGGTTTCGATGCGATCTTCTACCCCGGTGGCCACGGCCCGCTCTGGGATCTGGCCGAAGATGCCGACAGCCGCCGCCTGATCGAAGGGTTCGCCAAGAGCGACCGCCCGGTCGGCGCCGTCTGCCACGCCCCGGCCGTGTTCCGCCACACCGAGGGGGCCGATGGCAAACCGCTGGTGGCGGGCAAGCGTGTCACCGGATTCACCAACACCGAGGAAGAGGCCGTTGGCCTCACCGATGTGGTGCCCTTCCTGGTCGAGGACATGCTGAAAGCCAATGGCGGCCTATATGAAAAACAGGACGACTGGGCGGAATTTGCCATCATCGACGGCAAGCTGGTCACCGGACAGAACCCGGCCTCCTCCGAGGATGCAGCCCGCAAGCTGATGTCGCTTCTCTAACGACGCGCGACAGACCACCAATAAAAAGGCCGCCCTCCATCACGGGGGGCGGCCTTTTCCGGTCTCGCAGAACAGCGCGATCAGATCGCTTCTTTCATGCTTTCTTCCAGATAGATCTCGCGCAGGCGCTTGGCGATCGGACCCGGCGTACCATCGCCCAGCGCTACACCATCAATTTCAACAACCGGCATCACGAAAGCAGAAGCCGAGGTGGTAAAGGCCTCATCCGCCGCCTTGGCTTCCTCGATGGTGAACAGGCGCTCTTCCACTTTCAGCTGTGCCTCTTCCGCCATGCGCAGAACCGCCTTGCGAGTGATGCCGTGCAGAATGTCATTGGACAGCGGGCGGGTGACGATCACGCCATCCTTGACGAAATAGGCGTTGTTCGACGTCCCCTCGGTCACATGACCATCCTCGATCATCCAGGCGTCATCTGCGCCGGCCTTCTTGGCCATCATCTTGCCCATGGAGGGGTAGAGCAGCTGCACGGTCTTGATGTCGCGACGGCCCCAGCGGATGTCCTCGATCGAGATGATCTTGGCGCCTTTCTTGGCTGCCGGGCTGTCCGCAAGACCGGGTTTGTTCTGGGTAAACAGCACCAGCGTCGGCTGGGTATCGGCAGAGGGGAACACAAAATCACGATCCCCGTCCGAGCCACGGCTGACCTGCAGATAGACCAGGCCTTCCTCGATACCGTTCAGTTCAACCAGCTTGCGGTGTATCTCCAGCAGCTCTTCCTTCGAGCAGGGCTCCGCCATCTCCAGCTCATCCAGCGAGCGCTTCAAACGCACGGCGTGACCTTCGAAATCGATCAGCTTGCCGCCCAGAACCGACGTCACCTCATAGACCGCATCCGCCATCAGAAAGCCGCGGTCAAAAATGGAGACCTTGGCTTCGGTCTCGGGCAGGTATTCGCCATTCACATATACGGTACGGGTCATCTTGGTCTCCTTAACCCCACAAGGCTGCGTTCGGCGGGTGCACGCCGGCTGCGTCGAAATTCAACGGTTCCTCGCGGTCTTCGGCCAGAAGCAGCGGCCCGTCAAGGTCCGTGACCACCGCACCCTGCGCCACCAGTGTCGCAGGGGCCATCGCCAGAGACGATCCCACCATGCAGCCCACCATCACATCAAAGCCCCGCGCCAGTGCCGCCTCGCGCAGTTTCAGCGCTTCGGTCAGCCCGCCGGTCTTGTCCAGCTTGATATTGATGACATCATATTTTCCTTCAAGCGCAGCAAGGCTCTCACGGTCATGGCAGCTCTCATCGGCGCAGACCGGCACCGGCCGCTCCATCCCCAACAGGGCCTCATCCTCTCCCGCGGGCAGCGGCTGTTCGACCAGCGCCACACCCAGCCGCACCAGATGCGGGGCAAGATCGGCATAGACCTCCGCGCTCCACCCCTCATTGGCATCAACGATGATCCGCGCATCAGGCGCACCCGCGCGCACGGCTTCCAGGCGGGCCATATCGTCAGCGGTCCCCAGCTTGATCTTCAGAAGCGGACGATAGGCATTCTTCGCGGCCTGCGCCTGCATGTTCTCGGGGCTATCAAGCGACAGCGTATAGGCGGTGATCTCGGGCTTTGGCTCCGGCAGACCTGCCAGCTCCCAGACGCGCTTGCCCGCCCGTTTCGCTTCCAGATCCCATAGCGCACAATCCACTGCGTTGCGCGCCGCCCCCGCAGGCAGGAGCGATTGCAGCTCTTCACGACCAAATGTCTCAGGCAGACCTTCAATCTCGGCAGTGACACTCTCAAGCGTCTCGCCATAGCGCGCATAGGGCACACATTCGCCCCAGCCCGTCATACCATCCTGCTCAATGCGGACCGTCAGCACCTTGGCCTCGGTGCGCGAGCCGCGGGAGATGGTAAAGACCTGCGCCAGCTTGAAGGTATCGGGGGTCACGCTGATCTGCATGGCTGTCTCCATCACTGCGGTTTTAGTCAATCTCTATTTGGTCAAATCCGACCGCGCGGGATCCAACCGGACAAGGCGCCGGCAAGGACGCAGGCCCCGGATGTCATCTTTCCCGAAATACTCCCGCCGGAGGCTCCGATCCTGTCGGACCACCCCGGCGACAGCGAGGTTAGATCACACCGCGTTCAGCGCGTCCACCAGACGGCCAGCGCCATGGCGATAGGGGTCAACCGCAGGCAGACCCATCCGCGCCTCGACCTCGGCGAGGTAGGATTTCGCCTCTTCCTCGCTCAAATGCTGGGTGTTGACGGAAATGCCGACAACCTTGCAGTCCGGGTTGGAAACCTGCGCCAGCGGCAGCGCGGTATCACGCAGCTGCTCCAGGCTCGGCAGCTTATATCCCGGCAGGCCACGCATATGCTCACGGGTCGGCTCATGGCACAGGATCAGCGCATCCGGCTGCCCACCATGCACTAGTGCCATGGTCACCCCGGAATACGACACGTGAAACAACGAGCCCTGACCTTCGATCAGATCCCAGTGGTCGTCTTCATTGTCCGGCGTCAGATACTCGACGGCACCGGCCATGAAATCCGCAATCACGGCATCCAGCGGCACGCCCTGGCCGGTGATCAGAATACCCGTCTGACCCGTCGCGCGGAAGGACGACTTCATCCCGCGTTCCTGCATCTCGGCATCCATCGCCAGCGCGGTATACATCTTGCCGACCGAACAATCCGTGCCAACCGCCAGACAGCGCTTGCCGCTGCGCTTCACCCCATTGGCGATCGGATAGCCAACAGTGGGCACGCGCACATCATGCAGGGTGCCGCCATGGGTCTGGGCAGCTGCCACCAGATCGCCCTCATCGCGCAGCAGGTTGTGCAGGCCAGACGCCAGATCATAGCCCATCTCAAGGGCCGCAATCAGCACCTCTTTCCACGCCGGAGAGATCACGCCGCCCCGGTTGGCAACACCGATCACCAGCGTCTTGGCACCGGCGGCCTTGGCCTCTGCCAGCGTCATGTCGGTCAGCCCCAGATCGGCACCACAGCCCGGCAGGCGGATCTGGCCCACCGCATGGTCGGGCCGCCAGTCACGGATACCGATGGCCACCTTGGCAGCCAGCATATCGGGCGCGTCGCCCAGAAACAGCAGATACGGGGTCTCGATCATGGCGGGGCCTCCTGAGTAAAAGTCGAGTTCCGCGCGAGTGTAAGAGAGCCGCTCTGCGAGAGGCTCCCGAATTCCGCGCAATATCCGCAGGTCAACGCAGATTTCTTCGACGTTTTCGCAAATTACACGAAGATTATTCGATCCTCGCGACGGATGCGCGCGTTCCTTGCTTGGTTGCGCCCGCAGGCACGCGTCAGAGCTGCCGCTTTCTGCATCTGCAATGCTGCGCTTGCACAAATTCCTTGCAGGTCGGATCGTAATTTAATACCAAAACAGAAGGAAAATTTGACACTTCATTACCCAAAGGTCACCAGCATGAGTTTTCGCATCCAACCCGCCGCCCCGGCCCGCCCCAACCGTTGTCAGTTGTTCGGCCCCGGCTCCAACACCAAGCTCTTTCCCAAAATGGCGGCCTCGGCAGCGGATGTGATCAACCTCGATCTGGAAGATTCGGTAGCCCCCTCCGACAAGGACAGCGCCCGCGCCAATGTGATCAAGGCCCTGAACACGGTCGACTGGGGCAACAAATACATGTCGGTGCGCATCAATGGGCTGGATACACCCTATTGGTATCGCGATGTTGTGGATCTTCTGGAACAGGCCGGTGACCGCCTCGATCAGATCATGATCCCCAAGGTGGGCTGCGCTGAAGACGTCTATGCGGTCGACGCGCTGGTCACCGCCATTGAACGCGCCAAGGGCCGCAGCAAACCGGTATCCTTTGAGGTGATCATCGAATCCGCTGCGGGCATCGCCCATGTCGAAGCCATCGCCGCCAGCAGCCCACGCCTTCAGGCCATGTCGCTGGGTGCGGCGGATTTCGCGGCCTCGATGGGCATGCAGACCACCGGCATCGGCGGCACGCAGGAAGACTACTACATGCTGCGCGCGGGCGAAAAACACTGGTCCGATCCCTGGCACTGGGCGCAGGCCGCCATCGTTGCCGCCTGTCGCACCCATGGCATCCTGCCGGTGGACGGTCCATTCGGCGATTTCTCTGATGACGAGGGCTATATCGCCCAGGCCAAACGCTCCGCCACGCTGGGGATGGTCGGGAAATGGGCCATCCACCCCAAACAGATCGCACTGGCCAATCAGGTCTTCACCCCGTCGCAAGAGGCAGTCTCCGAGGCCCGCGAAATCCTCGCCGCAATGGAAACCGCCAAGGCCAACGGCGAAGGCGCCACCGTCTACAAGGGTCGCCTGGTCGATATCGCCTCGATCAAACAGGCCGAGGTGATTGTCGCCCAATCGGACCTGATCGCCAGCAACAGCTGACCCAGAAAGCCGGGAGCGCAACCGCGCTCCCGCCCAACCACAGGCGCAGATCATGACCGACCTCACGCTCATCCATACGGCCGACGTCCATGTGGCAACCTTCGAGGCGCTGGTCGGCTCGGCAAAACTGCATCACATTGTCCGGCCCGACTGGCTGGAACGGGCGCAAAATGGCATCGACGACACCCTGCGCAAGGAGGTCACTGCCGAGATCCGCCAGGTCACCGGTCCCGCCCTGTGCACCTGCACCACGCTGGGCGAGCTGGCGGAAACCGCTGGCGCCACGCGACTCGACTGGCCGATGATGCAGGCCGCCGCCCAGATCGGCGGTCCGGTGCTGCTCGCCTACTGCCTGGACAGCACCCGCGCGGCCTCCACTGCGCTGCTCGAACGCGCCTTCGCCCAAAACGGCCAGACCGCCGAGATCCGCAGCCTGCCGCTGACCGGCCTCTGGCCTCATTTCACCAATGGCAACAGCGAGTTGTTCCACACCGAGATCGCCACTTGGATCAGCACCAGCCTGGCCTTGGTGGCTGATACCGCCTGTGTGGTCCTGGCGCAGGCCTCGATGGCCGGGGCTGCTGATCTCGTAAAAACGGAGATCCCCGTACTGGCCTCCCCTGCCATCGCCATGCGCGCCGCCCTGGCCGAAGGGTGACAGCAGCCCTGTCACCTTTCCTCAAATACTCAAAAATACCACCACCCCGGCGCTCAGGCCCGCAGATCCTTGGGCGATCCCATGACCACATAGGTGGTGATCGAAGTGACATAAGGCGACGTGCCCAGAATATCGGTGTGAAACTTCTTGTAACTTGGCAGATCTGCGCATTCGACCCGCAGCAGATATTCGATGGTGCCGGTGATATTGTGGCACTCCACCACCTCCGGCGCCTGTCGCATCGCAACCTCAAAGGCCTCCTGCGCTTCCTTGGTGTGTTCGCCAAGGCCAACGCCGATATAGGTGACAAACCCCACGCCCAGCGCCTGACGGTTCAACACCGCACGGTAGCCGGTGATGAGACCGCTGCGCTCCATCTCTTGTACCCGGCGCAGACAGGCCGAGGGTGACAGACCAACCCGGTCGGCCAGCTCCAGATTGCTGATCCGCCCGTCCCGGGTCAGCTCACGCAATATCTTGTCGTTTATTTGATCAAGTTTCGCCATTTGTTGCAAAACATGATCCATTCACGCAGAGAACGCAATTTCATTCATGCCGAGACCCTGCATTTTCATCGCCATGACTTATGAACTCTTCCTCGCCCTTGCGGCTTTTGTCTTCGGCACTGTTTTCACGCCCGGTCCCAACAATCTGATGTTGATGGCCTCAGGCGCCAATTTCGGTTTCCAGCGCACCCTGCCACATCTTCTTGGCGTGGCGATCGGTTTTCCGCTGATGATCCTGCCAGTGGGCCTTGGCGTGATGCAGCTGTTCGACGCCTTCCCGCCACTCACCTGGATCATGACCGCCCTGTCGGTGGCCTATATGCTCTGGCTGGCCTGGAAGGTCGCCAATGCGGCCCCGCCGCAGGACGGCGAGGCACAGGGCACACCGCTCAGCTTTCTTCAGGCCTGTGCCTTCCAATGGGTCAACCCAAAGGCCTGGGCAATGGCACTCGGCGCGATCACCCTCTATGCAGCCAGCCGCGATGTGACGGCGATCCTCTGGGTATCGGGCACCTATCTGCTGATTGGCTGTTTCTCAGCCTCGACCTGGACCATTCTGGGTCAGCAACTGCGACGGCTGCTGACCCGACCCGCTCAGCTGCGGGCATTCAACTGGACCATGGCGGCGCTGCTGTTGGCCTCGCTGGCCGCGATCCTGCTACAGGGCTGACACTCACTTCAGCGGCAGGCAGATCTCGGTCAGCAGCTCCTCCGGCGCGACCTGATGCGGATCATTGAGATAGATCTCGTAACAGGGCGCATCGGCCGGCTCTTCCTGCGACTGCGGTAACCAGGCCCCGAACAGATCGCCATAGGCCGCATGGATCCCGGAGTATGGCCCCTTGTAAGTCAGGACTGCGGTCTTGCCGCCGGGCAAGACAACCTCTTCCATCCCCTCCGGCAGGACACTGTCATCGGCCGTGCTGGCCCCGGCGAAGCTGCGCAGCTCCGCATCCGGAACAGCATCCGGGCTGTCGAGGTAGACACCGATCATCTGGCGCATCTGCGGCCAGAGATTGCGCGCCGTGCAAAGCGCGGAAAAGGCCTCGAAACTGCGACCAATCTCGCTATAGGCGCCTTTGTGGGCAAGCGCGGCCAGCCTGCGGCCGGGTTCGGTGCGAAGGGTAACGGGTAACATGGGTTCTCCTTTGGCAATCAGATTGGGATTTGGCGGCAGAAGACGGCCCCTTTTGCGAAACGCAGCGGGCGACACCCCATAGGCATCGGCGAAAACACGGGCAAAGGAACGTGGATTGGGATAGCCGGCAGCCTCGCCGATACGCTCGATCCGCGCGCTGCCCTGCACCAGAGCGGTCGCCGCCAGATGCAGCCGGATACGGCGCACCGCCTGCGCGCAGGTTTCCCCGGTCAGGGCGCGAAACACCCGGTGCCAATGGAACCGCGACATCGCCGCGACATCCGCCAGCGCATCCAGCGACAGGTCCCCCTCGGGGTTGTCGTAGATATACGCCAGCACACGCAGAATGCGGTCCTCATAGGAGTTGCTCATCGGAAAACGTCCCTCTTCTGACCGGTTTTGGATGCCATAGCAGCACTTCACAAATCTTGCTGAGTTGCATCCGCCGCCCCTTGAGGCCATATATCGGGCAAACCGCTCGAGTGAGACGACATGACCCAGTACATGGATTTTGAGAAACCGTTGGCCGAAATCGAAGGCAAGGCGGAAGAACTGCGCGCCCTGGCCCGGGCCAATGAAGAGGCCGATCTGACAGATGAGGCCGCAGCGCTAGACGCCAAGGCGGCGCAGTTGCTGATCGATCTTTACAAGGATCTGACCCCCTGGCGCAAATGTCAGGTCGCGCGTCACCCCGAACGGCCGCATTGCCGCGATTACATTGATGCGCTGTTCACCGAATACACGCCACTGGCCGGTGACCGGAACTTTGCCGATGATCTGGCGGTTATGGGCGGCCTGGCCCGCTTCAACGACCAGCCGGTTATGGTTATTGGCCATGAAAAAGGGTCCAACACCAAGGCTCGCATCGCCCATAACTTTGGCATGGCCCGCCCCGAAGGCTACCGCAAGGCCATCCGCCTGATGGAAATGGCCGGTCGTTTCGGCCTGCCCGTGGTGACCCTTGTGGACACCGCAGGCGCCTATCCCGGCAAAGGTGCCGAAGAACGCGGCCAATCCGAAGCCATTGCCCGCTCCACCGAGATGTGCCTCAAGATCGGTGTACCGCTGATCTCCATCATCATCGGCGAAGGCGGCTCCGGTGGCGCTGTGGCCTTTGCCACCGCGAACCGCGTCGCGATGCTGGAACATTCGGTTTACTCCGTGATCAGCCCCGAAGGCTGCGCCTCGATCCTCTGGAAGGATGCCGAGAAAATGCGTGAAGCCGCCGAAGCCCTGCGCCTTACCGCCCAGAACCTCAAGGAGCTGGCCGTGGTGGATAAGATCATCCCGGAACCGCTCGGCGGCGCCCATCGCAATGCCGAAGCCGCCTTTGAGGCGGTGCGCGGCGCGCTGGCGGAGATGCTGGCCGAGCTGGAGGGCAAAGATGCCGCCACGCTGATCAAGGACCGGCGCCAGAAGTTCCTGGACATCGGCTCCAAGGGGCTGGCGGCCTGACGCCTTCCCCGCCCTGAAGTCCGCATCCTTGCGGCGCCGGGCGGATATCGGCCCGGGCCAGGGCGCATGGCCATCACTACAGCAGCCGACAAAGCCGACCCTCGCCCGGTCGGCTTTGTGACATCAGCGGTGCATCACCGGATGCCAACCAGCAACTGAGCAAAGCGGCCCGCACTGCTGGCCCGGTCTCGCCGCCCTCATCGGCCAGACAGGAGGGATCGGTCATCCAGCTCCCTCCGATCCTCGATCAGCGCCGGCCCTCAGAGCAACGGTACGCAAGCGCTCCCGCGGCCACGCGTCACCGGCTTACGCCGCTGCCGCTGGCGGCCTTGGGCCTGGCCCGGCGCATGGCGCCGGGCCAGGCCCAACTGCGAGGACAATTGGTATAATTGGCCGGAGCCGGCGGGAGCACCCGGCCGACATTGGGACACCGCAGATCCTGCGTTCACCCTGCCAGCAGCCGCAGCCCCTGGGTCACGTCAGACCGGACCGCCAGCCGCAATCCCGGCTCATCCCCCGCCTTCAGCGCGGCAATGATCAGCTTGTGGTTCTGCGGTGGCTCGGTCCGCCGCAACCGCCCGTAGAGGGCCCGCATGGTCGGGCCCAGCTGCAACCAGACGGTCTCTGCCATGGCCAGCATCGCTGGCGCCTGCGCCCGCAGATAAAGCGTCCGGTGAAACTCCAGATTGGTGCGGATATAGCCCACCGCATCGCGCTTGGAGATCATCTCGGCCACATTGGTATTTATGCTTTGCAGCCGGTCGATCAGGGCAATATGCGCACGCGGCAGCGCCCGGCTGGCCAGCTCCACCTCGATCAGCGCGCGCAGGGCCGCCAGTTCTTCGATCCGCTCGTTTGTCAGCTCCGGCGTCGACACCCGGCCCGAAGATGACAGGAACAGCGCCCCCTCAGCCACCAGCCGCCGTACCGATTCGCGGGCCGGCGTCATCGACACATCAAACTCGCGACCAATCCCCCGCAGGGTCAGCGCCTCCCCTGGCGTCATCTCGCCATGCATGATCCGCGTGCGCAAGGTACGGTAGACCCGATCATGGGCGGACCCTGTGGGCGGCTCGGCGGTGGGGCGAACGGGATTGGACATGAGGTTCTTGTGATCACAAAACCACGTCACGTCAACAGCTCTCACAGCGTGAGGCCCTGAGCCCTCCCCCGCGCGCGCCGGGGCCGTCAGAACCGGTAGCGATGCAGGTGGTTGCCTTCGCTGCGCAGCCAGCCACGCGCCCCATCATATGGCCCGTAAAGCTCTCGGACGATGGCCCAGAAGGCCGGTGAGTGATTCATCTCCGCCAGGTGGGCCACCTCATGCGCCGCGACGTAGCGCAGCACCTCCGGTGGCGCCAGGATCAGCCGCCAAGAGTACATCAGCGCGCCATCGGAGGAACAGGATCCCCATCGCGACCGCGTATCCCGCAGGCTGATCCGGCAATAGCTGCGGCCCAGCGCCGCCGCATATTGATCCGACGCCGCCGCCAGCCGGTCGCGGGCCAGCTCTTGCAGGTAGCGCTGGATGCGGCGCCCCGGCCCCGCCCCGTTCACCGCCCCCGGCACCGCCAGTTGTCCCGGCTGCAACAGCAGGCGACGCCCGGTTCCAGCCACCACCCGTCGCGGTTGCCCGTCAATGGGCAGCAGGCTGCCATAGCCTACCTCTATGGGATCCGGGTGCCGCGCCAGATGGCCGCGGATCCAGTCTTCCTTTTCCTGGGCAAAGGCCAGCGCCTCTCGCTCTGGCACCCGCGCCGGCAGCGTCAGCGTCACCCGCCCGTCCAGCCCGGAGATCCGCAAACTGATCCGCCGCGCCCGCGCCGAGCGGCGCAGCGTCAGCGGAACCGGCGGATCTCCGGGCAGGTGATGATCAGCCATGGCGACCTCCCCTTTTGGCAAAGGCTTTGACAGCACCCGGCGCATATGGCAAGGCACCTGAATCGTCGAACCGACTCAGCAGAAAATCAAGGGGATCCACATGCCCAATGAAGAATGGGGTGTAAAGCGCGTTTGCCCGACAACCGGCAAACGTTTTTATGACCTGAACAAGAACCCGATCATCAGCCCATACACTGGCGAGGTGGTCGAACTGAACAACGGCAAAAGCCGGATGATCGAAGCCGACGCCGAAGACGCGGCAAGCCGCAAGGCCAAAGAAAACACCGACGGCGATGACGCGGTGCTTGATGATGCAGATGACGTCGATCTGGATCTGGGCGACGACGTCCTGGATGACGATGACGACGAGGACAACGTCTCGCTTGAAGATATCGCCGACGTCGCCTCTGAAGACGACGATTCCTAAGGCCACACGGCCCTTGGGGGAGGTGCTGCCACCTCCCCCGGACAGCCAGAATTACAGCCGAAATTCAGCTGCCAAAAAAATCTCGGACGATGGTGCATTTTCCGCTTGCGGCCCGCGCCAGCCTCCCTTAAATCACCGTCACACACCGCGAGACGGAAACGAAACGCGGCGGTTTGGGGCCTTAGCTCAGCTGGGAGAGCGCCTGCATGGCATGCAGGAGGTCAGCGGTTCGATCCCGCTAGGCTCCACCAAACACCTCCTAAGTACTTGATGTTACAGGAGGCCATTGAAATCAAACAGCTTTATCTTCCCGAGTGGTACACATTGGTGGTACACACGAGGTGTGGAAGACTTGTCTGCATATCCCGGCCTAGTTCGAAAGCCGAGCGGTGTTTACGCCGTCCGAATACGCATACCGCAAGACATTGCAGCACTGATTGAAGGTGATCCATCCGTCTGGAAAGCTC
Organism: Phaeobacter sp. JH20_34; assembly: GCF_048056095.1. Lineage (NCBI taxonomy): Bacteria > Pseudomonadati > Pseudomonadota > Alphaproteobacteria > Rhodobacterales > Roseobacteraceae > Phaeobacter > Phaeobacter sp. JH20_34. The sequence goes on from NZ_JAYMWT010000016.1 coordinate 187,988, forward strand.
TTGCCGTGAACCCCGGTGCACGGTTGAGCAAGTGGCGAGATACGTTGACCACTGTACAGCGCGGCCAGCCGGTGAACGTGAAGAAGGAGTTCAAGCAGACGCTCAATGTGCGCAAACTCACCGATGCCAAGGCCCCCTACTTCGCGCTCCGCAACGAACTGGAAGCGGCATTCCAAGTCATCCGTTCCGCCTATAGTCGCGAGCCGGTCGCTGCGACCGAGCAAGACCTGACTGCACTTTCCGAAGCCTACTTTGCCCAGATCGAGGCTGACGCCGAACGCAACGCAACCGAGCTACTTGGTGATCCCGAGGCGCAGAGAGCGGCGCTAAACAACACGCTGGAGGACATCGCCGTCATCCAGAACGGCCACACATCGGCCTTGGGGGCTTTCCAGCAGCGGGCAAAAGCACTTCTCACGGAGCACGGCTTTGACTTGTCCAGTGACACACGCAGCACACTAACCAGTTTGCTGATGCGCCAAGCCCTCAGATCAGAACGCAGAAGCCTTGATCGCTATCGTGGCGACTTCACGCCGGACCTTGCGCCCAGCGCCGCCTTGGCCACACGCTCTGTGGCGCATTCAGAATGCTGCGCCTGCCTGCGGGATACATTCGAGCAGTATCTGTCCGACAAGCGCAAGCTTCGGCTCAAGTCCGTCGAATACCTCAAAGCCTTCGGTGAGATGATGAAGGACTTCATCGGGCCGGACAAACCGATCCGGGACATCACACGACAGGATGCGCGCGACTTCCTGCATATGTTGGAGCACCTTCCCCCCAATGCCGCCAAGCACGCTGAGTTCCGGCACATGACCGCTCCAGAGGCCAGCCGCGCCAATGAGATGGCTGAGGGCCAAACTATCGCACCTGCTACTTTGAACAAGCACTTCTCAAACTTCAGGGCCTTCTTGCAGTTCTGCGTGGTTGAGGAAATCGCTGACAAGAACGTGGCGCTCGGCCTTAAGGCCCAATCTGCCAACCCACCAAGCCTGAAGAAGCGTGGACCGTTTACCGATGCTGAGTTGAGCATGATCTTTGGCAAGGCGTATAAGGAAAACGCTGGCCCTGCGCGGACGCGCATGAGCTTCGATCCAGAAGCCTTTCCTATGCACGCGCGCTACTGGGTGCCTTTGATTGCGCTCTTCTCCGGCATGCGACTGCAAGAGATTTGCCAGCTCGAGGTCGCCGCTATCGGAGAGCAAGACGGTATCCACTTCATCTCGACAGAGTGGGACATTGCTGAAGAGACTGACCAGTTGGAAACCGGGCGAAGGAAGCACCTCAAGAATGACAACTCCGTGCGTCGTATCCCGATACACCCTGAGTTGGTAAGGTTGGGGCTTCTTGAGTTTCACCAACGGCGCAAAGCTGAAGGGCAGCACTATCTTTTCCCAGAACTACCGGCTCGCAGCGACGGCAAAGTCTCCCGCAATGTGGGCGACTGGTTTGGCAGGTACATTCGCGACCTTGGCATCAGTGACCGCTCGAAGGTGTTCCACAGCTTTCGATACTGCTTTCGTGGGGCGATGTCTTATGCCAAGGCGAACCCGGATATCATTCGTCAAGTCGGTGGTTGGTCATCTAAGGATACTGCCGATCACTATGCGTCAAGCCTTGCGCTTAAGGCGGCTGCTAGCGAGGTTGCCAAGGTCAGATACGAGGGCCTGACGCTCAATCATTTGCGACAGCGTTCCGGTTAGTTTCCTACGCCCACTTGGTTGGAGAGGGATAGACAACCTACGCTGGTGGCAGCTTGATGTCATGACCTCATGATGAGCTATGGAGTACCACTTGGGAAGGGCTGGACCTCCGCCACTTCTAAGCCGATGGGGCAAGGCTCGACACTCAGACAGGGGCTGTCTGGAAAGCTCTAAGGCCATTGCCACTATGGGGCGATTATGCTAGTATACAAATACCGCGCAGAGGTCAGCCCTCGCCCAGATATGGCACAAGTTAGAAGCTGCCCATAGCTCACCACCCCGCCTTCTTAACCACCCCAGATTTACACTTCTGCTACCAACAACACTCATATAGACGTTCAAGCTATGAGCTATAGACGTCTCCCTCTATTTGACAGCACGATACAAGTCAGCGCCGACACCGCCAAACAAGACAAGGTGCGCGTCAAATATGGAGATTGGACCTTCCACGACATAACAGACCAAGCTCGTCACGCGGCAACCCAAATCGCTCAAGAAGAGCATGCGATCCCCGGCAACCAGAACTCAGCTGCCCGACGTATCTTCAACACCCCGCGCGACTATGGGTATCGAAGCAGGTCCGTACAATTCACTCGGCAACCGATCAATGATCAGGACGGTCCATTGTACGGCTTGCCCCTCGCCAGAGGCACATTGGATTTTTCAGACCAGAGCCGCGCGGGGCGCACCCCCTTTCCTGAAATCGAACTGCAGAGGCTAAGGCAGGAAAGAGAAGAGTACCTCCAGCGGCGAAGCGAGGCACGCCGGGGCGGGCAGGAACTTGAAGAGCAAGAGCCATCTGATCCCGATGACTTCGAACCGACGCCTTATCGTATCTCTGCACAGCTAACCCTCAATCCTACGCGGATGATCAACCATCAGTACCTGCGGGACGCGGCTTCCCAAAGAAATGAACCGGGGTTCACCTATCCCGAGATAACGCTACTCACCTCCCGGCGCGGCGTGGCGGACGGCAACCACGAAGGCGAGTTCACCCTCGCCGATCATGACAACGTCATCATCGACGTGCGACGTCACCTCATGTCCCAGCCGCCCCACTACAGGCAGCTGCGCGACAATTACTTTCGTGCATGGCTGGAATTCTTCGATCAGCGCCTGCGAGCGCAGTTGGAAGATCCTGACATGCCCAGCCAGTTCAGCTTCCTACCTCGCTTCAGCTTGCAAAGCGTCGAGAACTATCATGAGTTCCAGTGCGACACCCCATTGCAGGCCATAGAAAGCCTGCGCCCATACATCCGCACCCTGAGCCAGAATATGAGAAACCTGCGCATCAGCGACTGGTCCCAAAGCGACTACATCCAAGGCAACGAAATCGGGTATAGGGTGGATCTGGCACGAGGTCTTGAGCTGGTCATCTATGCGAAGACTAACAAACGTATCCGAGTGGAGGCCCGCACCGCGCTTGATGAGCGCCTGAACGACCGGAACTTCCCCTTCACGGCACAGACCACATCAGACCTTGAGGGTATGATCGCCCTGATGGAGGCCACTGCTGAAGATGCAGCCACCCACGTGAACCGAGCGCTTGACCTGTTGCGACCGGGCCTTCCCGGTGGGGCTACACACGTAGATCAAGCACCGCCTTACGAATTGGTCCGCGAGATCATGCGGGCCGTGAGTGACGAGCACCGCGACCTAGCCAACACTGCAGCGAACAGACGCCGAATAGCCACTGCACAGCAGATGCTGATTAGCCTCATCATGATACGCAATGGAGCCGCACCAATGCCACAGGAGCGGCTCCGCAAGGCTGTCGCGCTACTGCAAAGGCGTCGAGTACTCCTAGCCCCCAACAGTGGCCATGTGCGCGCTCTTGCCCCGAAATATCGGCGTGCCAGAGAAGTGCTTCTTGCTGAGGTACACGGTGGCGAAGGCGCATCTGAGCAGGATACTGACGCATAGCTCAGGCGGTGAGTATGTCTCTGATGTCAGTCCCATGTGAACCATTGCTACACACCACAGCAAAGCGACCGCGACACCCCCGTGCATGCCTCGAAATGACCTGTCAGCCACACCCCATTCTCCTTGAGTTAGGCTTTGGCACAGGGTAAATTACTGACAGGACTGCGTAAAACGGCGCGGTCTCGGGGCGTCGTAACCCCTCCCGTAGCGGCTGGTGTCAGCCGTAATGCCACCTCCTCAACCATTATGGTCGGGGAGGCTGCGGCGTATGTCCAGAGCCTCGGCTTAAAGGCCGTAGCGGCTGTCTACGGGCGGCTTACGAACTCCCCGGTCACCAGAGGCGCTCTGGTGGCCGTTTCTTTGGACCGTTGGGAGTTTAGACGTGAACGTCATTATCATAATACTTGCAGTCATTGCTGTCGCCTCCAGCTTCTCCATTTGGGCGGGGCTTGTCATGCTCTTCTTCAAGAGCCGCCGAAAGAAAGGCGCTCGGATCGCCGCGATCTCACTGTTCAACATTGTTGTCCTTGGCGGTGCCGGGGCTGTGTTGCAGGAGAAGTATGGCACCGCACCAGACGCCAGCCTCACCGCTACACAGACCACCGGTTCTGAAGCCTCAATCATCGCTTCAGCCGCGACCACTTCGACAACAACCACACCAGCGCAGTCGACAAATGCGCCTGCATGGAAGGTCGCGGGTTTCCCGTCCCAAAAAGTCGCTGAACAGGCGGCAGCATTGGGATGGAAATCCTACTCCACCTATCGGCTACGCAACAACGGCGATGCCATCGCGCTATGGTGCGAAATGGACACGACACAACGCGCCTTATCTCATCAGCGTGATGCCGAGCTGAACGCTAACCCCGGCGAAGAAGCCCGCAAAGAAATCACGGGGCGCTATGACGCGTTACAGCGGGATCTAACGGCGAACCTCGCGTCTCAGCTAGGGATCAAAGAATGGGAGCTCAACAAGCTTTCCATGAATGCACCTTGGCCCACCTACTGTCGAGCAAAGAGCAAGGGCTGGGCAGTGGTCACGCCAGAACTTGCAGCGGGGACCTCCCGAGCGGATGCGAAGGAAGCTCGCGAGGCTTTGTATTACTTCTACCTTGGTAACCTGTCTGCGGGCACGTCCCCCTTCTTCGACAACGACCGGTACTCGTCTGTGAACTGCAAATGGGAAAACGTTGGCGACATGCGCGTCGTGGGCTGCAAGCTGCAATCCTTCTCAGCGATCTCTGACTGGGATTTATTCACCGTCGCACGCCTCAAGAATGGTCGCCTTGTGGTTGCTCCGATGGATGGTCAGACCTCAACTCACATCACCAGCCTTGGCGATTTAAACTATGTTCAGGTCGCAGATTTCCCGCGCGCCTATCTAGCCGAGTTCGCGGGGGAGGTCGACTTCACCACGCTTCGCGAAGAGTTCAATTAACCCTGATCATGAACCCGGGTGCAAAGGCTACGGATTGCTTGCGCTCATCGAACCGCGCCAGCAACACCGCTCTTTGCACCCTCTCGACTTGAGGCCTGACATGAAATCTACCTTCTGGGAGTTGGAAAGGCTCGGGCGCGTCAAGCTGTCCAAGCACTTCACCTTCCGCCAGTTCCTCCATTCTGAAATCGCCGCTGCTTATGGCGTCGTCAACATGCCCGATGACGCTGAACTGGCTATCGAGATGGGGCGCGGGCTGTGCGCCAATGTGCTGGAACCCATCGTGTCTGAGTTCGGGCCGATCATCATCCGCTCTGGCTTTCGCTCTGCCCGTCTGAATGCGCTAGGGCACAGGCTAGGCCTCAAATGCGCAAGCAACGAAAAGAACTACGCCGCACATATCTGGGACCGACGCGATGCGGTCGGCAACGCAGGGGCCTCAGCCTGCATCGTCGTTCCCGCCTTCAACGAGGGCCATACGGGCCATGATGGATGGCAGGACCTTGCAGACCATCTGATGACTTCTCTGCCCTGCACAGAGCCTAAGCGGTTCAAGAATGACAACGCGTTCAACATCGGCTGGAAGCAGCAGCCCAGCGCACAGACGCAGACCCGTCCCCGTTCTCTATAGGGCGGGGTTATCAGAGACAGACCGCGCCGCCTGAAATCTGTCTCTATGAGGTGTTTTTACAAAGAGAGACACCATTCTCTCCAACTCTAGATGCTATTGGGAGGTTCACCATGCAGGTAGGCTACGCACGCACATCAACCGCCGATCAGGTCGCTGGGTTTGAAGCCCAGAAGCGTGACCTCATCCAAGCTGGGTGCGAGGAGGTGTTCAGTGAACAAGTCTCGTCCGTCGCCCAACGCGCAGAACTGGAGAACGTGCTGAAATTCGTCCGGTGCAAAGACACTCTCGTCGTCACCAAACTGGACCGCCTCGCACGTTCCACCCAGCATCTACTCAAGATCGTTGATGAGTTGGAAGCCAAGGGTGTCGCCCTTCGCATCCTCGATTTCGGTGGTGCTGAGGTGGACACCCAATCCCCAAGCGGCAAACTCATGCTAACCATGTTCGCGGCGATGGCTCAATTTGAGCGTGAGATGATGCTAGAGAGGCAGCGGGAAGGCATCGCCAAAGCGAAGCTAGCAGGCAAATATAAAGGTCGCACACCAGTGCCGAAAGAGAAAGTCGAACAGGCCTGCCAGTTAAGAAGCCAAGGTATGAAGGTAGCTGACATTGCAAAGCGACTTTCCATAGGGCGCGCGACCGTTTACCGTGTACTGAAGGGGCAAGCACTGTGACCGCACTGCAAGACAGCGGCGCCTGATACTGCGCTGCCGATATCGCTCCGTCCATGAGCGCAAAACCCAAGGAGCGTGGCGTCGCCACCCACGCCATGGCGAGTTGTGCAGCCGCAGATCAACAAGGAGAGGCGACATGACCCGCGTTAGCAACAGGCTCTGTTCTCAGAGGCAGCGGTTTGATTGAGAACTTTGAAGAATGGTTTGCTGTTCGAGACGGACATGACGATGACAGCATCTGGCCGGGGCGTCTGAGCTTTAGCAAAAAGAACGGAGTAATACTCGAGGTGATAGCCTTCCCTGATGGCGGGGACCTCTACCAAGCTCCAAGCTGCGACACGGGGACGATAACCGGCTACCTAGATTATCAGCGACCAACAACCATTGTTAACCCTTGGGTTCAATCGCAAGCGGGTGCACGTTGGGGGGTGGATACGCCGGTCATGCGCGCAAAGGCCCGGATCGTAGGTAGCGCGATACTAAAGAACATTCACCTGACCGATATAAACGAGGCCTGCTTTACAGGCATCAGTATGGAGCTGCCTTCATTCAGCTCTTGGTATGCGCCAAAGATGGTCAATACTGACTTTAGTTTGCGCGACACAAAAGGGCCTCCAGCAATTGAGGTAGGTGTGGATAAGCCAGAGCGGTGCGAATTCATATTGAGCGATCAGACCAATGTGCAGGTCGATAGCTATGCTCGTACCTCCGATGAAGGCGCAGTTACTTCTGTAACGCAACGTACTTCGTTGTGGCTTCAGTTCTCAGAGGCCGCCAACTACGAAGCCGTTTTAAAGCGGATCAGCCGCATTAATACTCTGTTTTGTTTTCTCTTGGGTCATCGTATGGCGCAGTCCCCCTATCGGCTCCATACTACCCACACCCGGACTTGGAACGATGAGAGCCGTTCCATCGTGGCGGAGCTTTTCATACGTCCTGCCTTCAAGAGCAAGACGGAGCATGTAGAATGGCATGACGCGCTGTTCACACGCCACAATTGCACACTCGATGCTTGCAGCATACTGAACGCTGCGGTGGAGCAGCCAGATGCTCTATTCTATCTGATGAACATGGTACTGCTAATGGAGCATTCGAAGAAGCTGTCAGCAAATACCTTCAGTGAGTTCATCGGGTGCCTAGAAGACTTTGATCAATCTGTCTTTGGAAACGGATCTTCCTCTGATCTCAGAGCGCTGCGTAAGTCCCTTAAGGCGGTTGTCGCCGAGCATGGTACGGAAGTGGACAAGCAGGCACTTAGCGACCTTATTCACAGATCGCCCAACAGGTACTCTCTGGCACAGCGCCTTGGACGACTGCAACAGGCTTGGTCCGAAAGCGGGTTCCGAGGCTCGCCTGAGCCAAAGGAACTAGTAAAGCTCAGGAACGACATATCACATGGCCGAGCCGCCACCTTGGAAGACGATGACTATCAGAAGGTGTTGTGGTTCGGCTATTATCTCTGCGCGTTGTCGCGATTTCACATCTTCAGGCAGCTTGGCTTGTCTGCTGAGGACATCGGCAAAGCGTTTTGCAGGGTCCCACATAGGTATGGCATGTACGCTCCACGTTCCGGCGCAGACGGCTCTCAGGAGGCAAGGAGTGAAACTGTGTGAGCGAAGTGGGTGGTACACATGGGTACACCTGACGGAAAATAGATCACCCTACAATCAATGCCTTACAGGATGCCTCCGCAAATCCCTCCTCCGCTACCAGACGTTGCTCCTTTGCAGAAGCCCTGCCTGCGCGAGATCACGTGAGCGAAATTGGGCTTTTCAGTGGACCACACACGTGGTACACAATTGGCTGTAGCACTCAGTATTAGTCATTGATTTTGAATGATAAATGGTGGCGGCAGACAGCTCCCGCTAGGCTCCACCAAACCCTCTCTGAAATGAGTAAGATGGCGTGGCTCACCCCACAGCGTTAACTGGCTCATCTGTGCCGCACGGTGCTGTTTTCACTCAACAATCACTGCCGCATTGATCCGCACCCTTGGGCAGAAAGATCGCCTTGCAGTCCTTTCTCCTGTCAGAACGGGGGGCGGCAGATGGGCGACCATCTCCTCGTTTTGCATTTTTGGCAGCGCATAATAGACCCTGAGCCGAAGACCACGGCCACAGCACAACCACCATCCGCTCATGACGCCCGCCGCACGCGACGATGGCTTGAAAAGATGTGCTGCGAGCAGATATGCGGTCACGCGGCGTGGTCACCTTGCGGTCATGCCGATCCCCAGATCGGGCACCTCGCGTCGCGCGAGCGTCAGCACCCCATGCCCTCGCGCCGTGTCAGGCCGCGTGCAGATGCCCGATGTCGCGGCGCCTGAGGGATCGACGTGCAAGATCGCCATAGGCTCCGCGCACGCGGCTACGTCCGGGCTCGCCGGTCAACCCATGCACCGCAGCGAGGTCGGGGAACAAGGTCAGCAGCTCTCGCATATCATCGACCGAAAGGCCTCGGATGGCCTCGGGGCCGGGCCAGAAAGTTTCGGTCGCGATGCCTTCGGCAAAGATAACCTCATGTTGCTCGGTCATCAGATGCACATAGGTGACGGGTGCGTGATGCGCGATCTGGCAGGTGAAGTCTGGATCCGCTTCGGCCAGCAATTTCGACGAGATGAACTTTTCGTCGCGGGAATGATCCGGCATTAGGGCGCGATCACTGACAATCAGGCGATGCTGGGGTGACAGCAGCATCGGACGCTCCGGCGAGAGGATCCCACCGGGGCGCAGGCAATAGGGACGCAGATGCGGGCGCTGCAGCAGCTCGGCCGAGCTGAGATGACGCTTGCCGACCCAGATCACCGGCTGAAAGCCGTTGTCAGCGGTTTGCAGCAGATCGCCGACCCGGATCTGACCGGCCGGAACCGCCCCCCGCCGCGTTGCAAGCAGGACATTCGGGGTAAAACAGGGGATCCCCGCTGAATAGAGCTGATTGTGGCTGCTCATCTGCGCGGGGGTAACCCCCTGCAGCACCAATTGTTCACCCCCCGGAAAGGTCAGCAGGGCATTGCCGAAACCATCGTCGGAAACGACAACATCGCTGGTCATGACCGCGCCGCCGACTCCGCTGCCACCAGTCAGCCCCGAAACATCCAGCTGATCGTTGTAGAAGCCATTGCCATCGTCATCGTTGAGATCGAAATCGCCGACGGTATCAACGCCGCCCGCCTGGGTGAGGATCAGCCGGTCATCGCCGGCGCCGCCGATGATCGAGTCCTGGCCGCTACCCAGCGTGATGGTGTCATCCCCGGCACCGGCATCAATATTGACACCGGCATTGTCAACGGAGGCATCAACCACATCGCCCTGGTTCGTCAGGGTCAGCCGTTCGATCTCGCTGAAGGTGACCGTATCGGCGCCGTCGGTGATCTGCCCCGCTTCAAACCCGGTATAGGTGACCGTGACACTGCTGGTGACTGCTGACATGTCGATGTGGTCGGAGTCATTGCCGGCCTCACCGCCCGAGATCGTGTCATTGCCAAAGCCGTCCGACATCTGGAACGTATCGGCATCCGCTTCGCCATACATCTTGTCAGCGCCGCTGCCCCCGACCAGCAGGTCGTTGTCATTGCCGCCGTACATCGTGTCGGCGCCATCGCCGCCTTCCAGCGTGTCGTTGCCATCGGTTGCGACGATGCTGTCATCGCCGGTCCCGCCCACCAGGCTGTCGTCACCGGCCGAGTTGCGCAGGGTATCATTGCCTGCACCCCCGATCAGCGTGTCATTCCCGAGGCCGGTGGTCAGGCTGTCGTCGCCATCGCCGCCATCAATGTAATCATCCCCGTCACCACCGGAGATGGTATCGGCCCCGAGACCACCCATCAACGTATCGTTGCCAATGCCGCCGTCCATGACGTCGTTGCCATCACCGCCGTCGAGACTGTCGTTTCCGGACTCGCCATACATCAGGTCGTTGTCAGCGCCGCCAAGCAGGAGGTCGCCGTCATTGCCCCCGTACATGGTGTCGTCGCCAGCACCACCTTCCAGCGTGTCAAAACCGTCGGTCGCGACAATGCTGTCGTTGCCAACCCCGCCGACCAGGCTGTCATCACCGGCCGAGTTGTTCAGGGTGTCATTGCCCTCGCCGCCGATCAGCGTGTCGTTGCCAATTCCGGTGGACAGCTGGTCATCACCGGCACCACCTTCGATATAGTCATCGCCGTCACCGCCGGAGAGGGTATCGCCCCCCTCGCCGCCAATCAGGGTATCCGCGCCGACGCCGCCATCCATGACGTCATCGCCATCACCGCCCTCCAGATGGTCGTCCCCCTCCTCGCCCATGATGGAGTCATTGCCGCCCTGACCGTAGACAATATCATTGCCGTCGCCCGCCAGCACGGTATCGGCGCCCTGTTCGATGATCGTGGTGACCGGATCGTCCAGAATATCACCCGATAGGGTAAAACCCGACAATCCGACACGGGTCTGCAGGGTGAACTCGATCGACGAACGATCCTCAAACGAGGCAGAGAACCAGGAATCCTGATCCGTATAATCGTTCAGTTCCGATCCGGTGGCCTTGACCACATTTCCGTCGATACCCGTGGTCAGCGAGGAATCGGAGGAAATACCAAAAGAGGTGAAACTGTTGCCATCGATGATCACCGCCTCGGCGTCGCCGGTTTGACTGTTGTCATCAATGTCGTTGAAGGTCGCGGTCGAGTTCAGATAGACCGTTTCACCGGTTATGGGATCAAAAAACTCCAGCCGGAATTTGGCCTGATCCCCCGGCTGGTTCCCGGTCAAGAGGATTTCCGCGCCGGCGGTATAGCCGAATTCAACCGACATATTGGCGTTGGATTTTTCAAGCAGGATCAGCCTGCCGGAGATGCTGGTGCCATCCTCAAGCTTGGCGATATCCCTGAAAATCGCATAGTTCCCGACGGAGCCGGTGCTGCCGTCATGGACCACGCTCTGGATGTTGTTGATGTCGAGCGTCAGCGGTGATGCGTTTGCCCCCTGCGCAAAACCGTCCCCCATGTCGCCATAGATGACGTCATTGCCGAGGCCCCCGTCGATGACATCGCTGCCCTCCTCACCGGCAACGGTATCGTCTCCCTCACCGGCATCCATGGTATCGTCACCGGTGGTGCCGCCCATTCTGTCATTACCCCGGCCACCGACAAGAGTAGCAAGGAGATCTTCGAGCCAACTTGGACGGGGCATGGCGGGTATCAATCCTTAGCTGATCAAAACGCAGTATTCATGACCAGTGGGAACGGACCCATGGCCAATGGTATCTACACATACCAAGGCCAATTTAGAGGTCTTGCGATAAAAAAGAGTAAACTGGCGCCGAAACGCGTGTTCCAGCCGTAAAACGGCCCGCCCGAACCGATATCCGGCCCGATCTTCCAGCGTCACTTTGCAACCGCTGAAAGCCAGCGCCGAAACCGTTGAAACTATGGTTTCATCAGCTCCTTGATGCCACCGATAAATGTGGCGTCATCCTGCTGATGCCGCTGATCCAGAAGCGCAACAGCATCTGGCCCGGCCCGAAAGCGCAGACGGTCGCCGCTGTCATTGGCGGCCTCCCAGATCACTTCGGCGACGGTTGCGGGGGCAGACGGGCTGGAGGCCAGCCTGCTGAACACCCGCCCCATGGCCTCAGCCGTGGGCGCATAGTCAGGCAGGCTGTCATCCAGTGCAAAATCAAAGGAGCTGCCACCGAAATTCGTTCTGATCATGCCCGGCTCGACAATCCGAACCCGGATGCCCAGCGGTTCCAGTTCGTAATGCAGCGCTTCCGATAGACCTTCGACAGCGAATTTTGTGCCATGGTAAAGCGTGCCGAGCGGGAATGTGATCTGTCCGCCGATGGAGGAGATATTGATGATCGTGCCTGACCGGTTCTCCCGCATATGCGGCAACACGGACTTGGTCACTTCCAGCAACCCGATCACATTGGTGTCGAACTGGCGCCGGATCCGCTCCATCGAAAACGCCTCAAGCGCGCCATAGGCGCCATAGCCTGCATTGTTGAGCAGCACATCAATTCGGCCAAAACGCTCAATGCCCTGTTTGACTGCCGATGCTATCGACGCCGGGTCGGTCACATCCAGCCGCGCCAGATGGACATTGTCGAGTGCCGCCAGCTCGCCCGTGCTGTCGGGGCTTCGCATGGTCGCGATGACATTCCAGCCCTGCGCCTGAAAGTGTCTGGCAGTGGCTTCCCCGATACCCGACGAGGCGCCCGTAATCAGAATGGTTTTCATAGTCGCTCTCCTTCAGGGGTTCTGCGTGAACATCTCTTCGATACCGACGCGCGTCGTGACATGGCGGGTGATGTGGTGAGGCACCGGCTCGTCGCCTTTTCCATCATGGTGCATCTCCCCTCTGTTGAAGTTCACAACCATCACTGATCCCACAATGCTCTCCGACCCGCCGTTATTCTTTCTCGATTATCCAGAATACTTGCCTGATCCTCCGAAACTGGTGATTTCTGTTATGTAGATACCTCACCGACTGCTATGTCCGAAGCAGCCCTGGAGGAAAAGCTGCATGGCCAAGCAGAGTCTATACGCACAGGTGACCGCGATACTGGATCGGTCGGGGGTCAGGGATGGCGCGATACACCACGACGCCAGCAACACGCATATGCTGCGCCTCCACGCCAGCACGGGGCTGGAGTCGACCGTCTACAGACCTTTGGTATGTCTGATTCTGCAGGGCGCAAAATCCGTCGGCTCAAACCACAGAAGCCTCACCGTCAGCGCGGGCCAGTCCCTCGTGGTCAGCCATACACTCCCGGTCATCTCGCGCATCACCCAGGCATCGGCCGAACACCCCTACACGGCACTTGTCTTCCCACTGGACCTGGATGTGCTGCGGTCTCTGGCATCTGCGGTGCCGCCCGCCTCGACATCCACTCCTTGCGACCCGTTTTCGATCTGCCTGTGTGATACCGATCCCGGCCTTGAGGACGCCCTCTCGCGCTATCTCAACCAATGCGAGGGGGCTGAGACAGCAAAAGTGCTGGCCCCGATCACCGCCCGCGAAGTCCACGCTAGGTTGCTGATCGGGCAGCACGCGGCTGGTCTGCAACGGCTGCTCTGGCACCAAAGCACAGCAAGCCGCATCCATCTCGCAACCCGTGACCTTCAGGCAAATCTCTCGCAGACAATCGCAATCGGCGAGCTTGCCGACCGGATCGGCATGAGCAACTCTGCCTTCTTCGAACAGTTCAAGGCCGTGACCGGCACATCCCCGCTGCAATACCAAAAGGATCTGCGCCTTCTGAAAGCCCGCGACGCGCTCAGGTCAACCGATGCAAAAGTGTCGGAAATAGCTTTTTCCGTCGGCTACGAGAGCTCGGCGCAGTTCTCGCGCGAATACTCCCGCAAGTTTGGCAGATCTCCAAGGCAGGACCGCAATACCGCGACGCCGACCTAGCCCCCCTGTCTCGCCGCGGGCTGTCGGACAACAGTGGGAACACTGAAATGCCCATGCCGCCTGGATCAGATGATCTCATCCTCGTCGAACATGGGATCATCCGCGAGCTGTGATGAATGATCATCCATGGCATTCTCGGCCTGTTTCATGGATTGAACCCGCGCCAGATGGAACACGGCGTCACCTTCGTTCACCACCGGCAGTACCGCCCGCCCCACGATGATACCATCGAACGGCGCGACGACCTCGGTTTCTTCTTCGCCAAAGGGATCAGACACCACCCCCAGTACGTCGCCCTGGCGCACCGGATCGCCGTCTGCCTTCAGGCTGCGAAACAGGCCACCCATCGGCGCCCGCAGCCATTTGCTGGACGGGCAGAACTGCGGGCGCGCCTTGGCGGGCGCCACGCCGCGGGCGGAAATCATCCCCAATGATTTCATCACCCTGAGAATGCCAGCCTGCCCGGCGCGCACCGAAACCTCATCAAATCGCAGACCCTCACCCGCCTCGTAGAGCAGAACGGTCTTTCCCAGCTCCTTTGCCGAGTTTCGCAGGGATCCCTGTCGTATCGCCGATTCCATGATGATCGGGGCGCCGAAGACATCCGCCATCTCCCGTGCCACGGCATCCTCCGGCGACACGCGCACCTGCGGATAGTTGATCCGGTGGATCGCCGCCGAGTGGAGATCGATCCCGACATCAGAGCGCGACACGATCTCCTTCAGGAACAGATGCGCAAGACGCGCAGCAAGCGATCCGCCCTCGTTCCCAGGGAAAGAGCGATTCAGATCCCGCCTGTCCGGCAGATATCTGGACCGGTTGATGAACCCAAAGGAGTTCACAATCGGGACCACAATCAACGTGCCCTTGAGGCCCCGCAACGCAGGTGATTTCAGCAGTCGCCGTACGATTTCGATGCCAATCACCTCGTCGCCGTGCACCCCTGCGCTGACGAAGACAACCGGTCCCTCCGTTTTGCCATGAACGACATGGGCTGACATATTCACCGGCGTATGGTCTGACAGTGAACTGACAGGCAGATCAACGGTGCGCCGGGTGCCGGGCGGGATCAGCTCCCCGCCGATATCAAACCCCGGGCGTTTGATCATTAGCCCTTGCCCTTCGTTTTGGTTTTGCCGGGTTTGGCATTCTTCTCGATGAACTCGATCATCTTGCCCGCAACATCAAGACCGGTCGCCTTTTCAACGCCTTCCAGTCCGGGGGAGGAATTCACCTCCATCACCACCGCCCCGTGATTTGCACGCAGCATGTCGACACCACAGGCATTCAGCCCCATGGATTTCGCAGCCCGCACGGCGGTTGAGCGCTCTTCCGGCGACAGTTTGATCAATTGCGCCGAGCCGCCACGATGCAGATTGGAGCGGAATTCCCCTTCGGCCCCGGTACGCTTCATCGCCGCGATGACCCGTCCCCCGATCACGATCGCGCGGATGTCGGTCCCGCCGGCTTCCTTGATGAACTCCTGGATCAGGATATTCGTGTCGGTCGCACGAAACGCTTCAATGACCGATTTCGCGGAGCGATTCGTGTCGGCCAGAACAACGCCAAGCCCCTGTGTCCCCTCCAGCAGCTTGATCACCAGGGGCGCACCGCCCGCAAGCTCCAGCACCTCTTCGGTCTGCTTGGGATCATGGGCGAAGGTCGTCACCGGCAGGCCAACCCCGTCGCGCGCCAGAAGCTGCATTGAGCGCAGTTTGTCGCGCGACCGCCCGATCGCCACGCTCTCGTTCAATGGGTAGACACCCATCATCTCGAACTGGCGCAGAACCGCCATGCCATAGAAGGTGACAGAGGCCCCGATCCGCGGAATGACCGCATCGTAACCTTCCAGTTTTTCCCCGTTGTAATAAATCTCCGGGCGCCGCGACGCGATGTTCATGTAGCACCGCAGCGTATTGATGACGTGGATCTCGTGACCGCGTTCCTCGGCGGCTTCCACCAGCCGTTTGTGGGAATAGAGATTGGCGTTTCTGGCGAGCAACGCGATTTTCATGAGTTTTTCCTTCTGCCGACGATTGCGGCTGCTGGTTTCGGTGCCGTCAAATTGCGCTTGGCGGGGTTCACCAGGATGGAATGCCCGCGCAGGGCCGTGCGCCCCACAATCATGCGGAATTTCATCTCGGTACGCTCGGTCAGCGACAGATCGATCTTCCACAAGCGGTCCGATATCCGAAATCTGGTCCGGATAACGATCCGGGTTTCCGGAATGCCGCTGGTGTTCTTGATCTCTCGCTGATCATGGATCGGAGATTCCACATCGGTGTCGTGTGAATCATCGTCGAACCGTGTGTGGAAACGAACCCAAGGAACGCCATCGCGTTCGAACGTCACAATATCTGTAGCATGAAGCGCCGATGTGCGCGCACCTGTATCGATTTTCGCCTTCAGGTTCGTAAGTCCAAGAAGCGGGAGATCAACCCGTTCCTGCCAGCCGACAACGAGCATATGAATCGTCTCCTGTTTCCATAGCTGCCCCTGTTATGACAGCTCCCGAATGATTAGCCAATTGGGGTAGCGGACTGTCAGAACGGTCATTTGCAAATGAACAGCGAGGGTTATGAGCATCCACAAGGGGTGTCTGCCCGATCCGCGGAAACCCCGCCGCCGGTCGCCTCAATAGCGACCGTGCGGCGGGGACAGCTGAGCCGCGGGCCGGTTCTGCGCTACTGTCTGGTTATGAGGGCGCCAAAGAAATTGATCCCGCGCTCCAGGTTTGCAACCGACAGGCGTTCATTCGTTCCATGAAAACGCGCAATATCATCGTCTTCGACCAGGAACGGATTGATGCGATATGCGTTGTCCGAAGCCTGTGCGTAGTGGCGGGCATCCGTCGCCGCAATTGTCAGGCCGGGAACGGAAGCGATCTCGCCAAAAACCGACAGGATCGAACTCTCGATATCCTCGAACCCCTGTGCAGATGAGCTTGCGACAGGAGAGGCTTCGCGCACCGCCGCAGGATCAAAAACGATGTCAATCTCCGGGTCGTCAATGACCTTCGCGATATGCGCAATCACATGTTCGGCAGTATCCCGCGGATGAAGTCTGAAGTTGATCGTGGCGGTCGCCTCGGTCGGCAGAACATTGGCCTTGTTTGATCCGCTCAACATGGTTGGCGCTGTCGTCGTGCGCAGCATCGCATTGGTCGAGGCCGCATTCGAAAGCCCCGTTTCAAGCAGGGGGCTGAACAGCCATTGGTTCGCAAACAATGCGCGCTTGTCCAAGGTAAAGTGACGACCCAAAGCATCAAAGAACTCAGCCGTCACACCGTCAAGCCCACCTTCCAGCGGTGAATTCTGCACGCGATCAACCGCGCGGGCGATACGCCCGACAGCCGTCATCTTGGGTGGCAGAGCAGAATGCCCGCCCTCGGCCTCTGCCACCAGTTTCACTGTCAGAAAGCCTTTTTCGGACAGGTTGATACTTGCCACCGGCACATCGAGCCCGGGGATCACGTTGTCGAGTACAAAAGACCCTTCGTCCAATGTCCAGGCCAGTTGGACCCCCTGTTGGTTCAGATGTTTGGCGACAGACCGCGCGCCGTCGCCGCCGACTTCCTCATCGCCACCGAAGCTGAAGTAGACAGACCGTTTGGGGGTGAAACCCTCTTGGATGAGATGCTCGGCCGCGCTGAGCATTGCGATCAGCGCGCCCTTGTTGTCCAACGTCCCGCGCCCCCAGATATAGCCGTCGGCAACCACACCGGCGAAAGGCGGATGATCCCAGCGATCCAATGATCCCGGTGCGATGGGCACGACGTCATAATGCGCTGCCAGAAGAACGGGGGCGAGGTCTGGATCAGTTCCCTGCCACCTCAGGAGCGGCGTGTTCGCAGCCATCATCTCCAGATCCACAGCTGCAAAGACGCCCGGAAACGCCTGCTGAAGAAAATCCGTGAAGGCGCTGAAATCAGCTGCATCGGGTTTGGTGCTATCCGTCTCAAACTGAATAGCCCGAGACAGCAACTCCGTCGCCTGCCCAATATCCGCACCCAGGCTATAGGCTGCCACATCGGTCCGTATGTCAGCCCGATATCGCATCGTATTGATCGCAAGGACGGCGAGCATGACCACAAACCCACCCAAAAGCCCCAGCAGGCTCTTTCGAAAAATCGTCCGCATGTCTCCGCGCCCTCCCAACACGCCCTAACCGCCGAGCAGAGACACAGTTGGATAACCTGTCAAAGATGACCTTACGACAGCCATCCCGAATTTCTGAAAGCGGAGCCCGAAGTTTGCCACTCCATCTCGAGATGGCGACCGACCGCCACACCATTACGGGACGCTGTGGCATGATGTGAGCGCCACCTGCGGACCAGGGATCATGACTGAACCGGACAGCACCCGTTCCGCCGCTTCTCAGGCTCCGCTTTTGGCGGCTATTTCGGATGGGCACCTGTCTCTTTGAACCGCACATCTCCATAGAAGATCACCCAGACCCTAAAGTCGTCAGTGAAGCTCTCAAAGCGATGCGGCACGTGGGCGGGAACGAAAAGCAGATCGCCTGGCCCGAATGGCACCAACTCGTCACCGCGCGAAAAAGTACCTGTACCGGTCGCGACAATATAGAGTTCATCCCGCTCATGCGGTTTCTGTTTGTCCGTGCCGACAGGCGCGTAGAGTTCCACGGTCACCTCGGGCGCCTCGAACACGACGTCAAAGGGCGCAGCTTCGGTCAGCTGTCTAGCAACATCAGAAAAAGGGTGTCGTACCACGTCGCTTGATCTTGCCGATGTGGTTCGCGCAGCTGATGTCTGCGCGGATTTCGTGTTGTCTGTCTTACCGGTCATCGTTTCCCACCCCTTTGCATGGTCTTATCATCAATAGCAGGTATCCGCTTCAGCTTCGCCCAATCATCAGGCGCATACCAAAGACGATGCCCTATGAATTGGACAGGTTGACGAGCGCACCGAGCCGCCCGGCGACAGCCCCCCGTAAAAGGTGCCACCGCAGCCAAACCAATGATCATCCCGAAAGCGACCTTATTCTTCGATCACAGGCCGTCTTTCATCGCGATGGCCTGTATCTTGATTTTTGCACCATAAGGCAGTCGCGCAGCCTCATAGATGGTCCTTGCCGGAAACTGTGAGAACCGCGTTCGGCAGACTTCATTTACCTCCGCCAGATCCCGTTCAATGTCAGAAAACGCGATATCCACATAAACGATCTCTTCCAAAGAGAACCCGGCTGCGGCAGCGATTTTAAACACCAGATCGAAGGCCCTGTCAGTCTCTTCAGCTGCGCTGCCAGGTCGGTAGCCGTCCTCATATACGGCCAATTGGCCCGAGATATGGCAGGTATCCCCAACAACGACCGCTTGAGAAATCGGCGAGCGTGATGTGGGGACACCCGGGACGTCGGTGATAAATTGGCGTGGCATGTGCTGGTCTCACTGCAAAGGAAGCTGTTGACAGCATCCTAGGCTGCATGACTGATGTCAGACGTGACCATCTGCCTTCAAAATCAGACAAAGCGCCCTCAATCTGTTGTCATCATGGGCCTCTGCGGCGTCCTTCTGATGGACGTGGCCGGTCCGGCACAGGTGTTCACATCCACAAACAAGATCTTGGGTTGGCAAGCTTACGACATTGCCATTGTAAGCGAGGACGGCGCGGATGTTGTAACCGACACTGGATTGACCCTCCGCGCTCATGGATCCTTCGCAACCATGACCCAGGCGGATGTCTTCATCGTTCCGGGCGGCCCCGTTGTCGATCAACGGCTTGATGATCCGCTCCTGCAACGTTTTCTGACGCGAATGGACCCTCACGTAAGGCGGTTCGTTTCGATCTGCTCAGGTAGCCTCCTTACCGCCTCCGCCGGGCTATTGAACGGCAGAAAAGCCACGACACATTGGGAACGGGTAGACTTGGCCCGCGCGCGGTTTCCGGGTGTCAATTGGCATCTGGACGAAATTTTCACCCATGACGGCAAATTTCATTGTTCGGCAGGTGTGACGGCCGGGATTGATCTCGCCCTTTCACTTGTTGAAGTGGATCACGGACGGCGGGTTGCCTTGGGCGTCGCTCGGGAAATGGTGGTGTTCATGCAAAGGCAGGGAGGACAATCTCAGTACTCAGAACCGCTCAAGGCACAGGCGACATCAAGCAAGCGTTTGACCGAACTCTATAACCTCATCGAACAAGACCCGAGCGCCGCCTGGAGCGTGTCCAGGATGGCCGAGATAGCAGGCGCGACCGAGCGGACGCTGCACCGCGATTTCACACATGAATTTGGCCAAACCCCCTCGCGCTTCGTCGAAGAGCGGCGGCTTGCAGTCGCCCGAATATATCTGGAACGCAGCAGGAAACCCATTAAGGAAATCGCCGCGCTGTCAGGATATATGACTGAACAGAAAATGCGGCGCAGCTTCATGAAACTGCTAGGCATCCTGCCAACCGACTATCGGAACCGGTTCGGGGAAACCGCCATTGGTGGTGACCACAGCAGTCGCTGACAAAGGGCGCCCGACCGATGTTGCCGGAGTGTACCCGGCACGCTTCAACCTGCTGCAAGGCCGGGTTGCCTCCGACCCCCCCTGTGAGCTGCGGCCTGATCGGTGTCCTTTGACTCCCAACAGCGAATAGACACTTTCAGCTCAATGTTGTGAGGGCGAT
Source organism: Phaeobacter sp. JH20_34 (assembly GCF_048056095.1). NCBI lineage: Bacteria > Pseudomonadati > Pseudomonadota > Alphaproteobacteria > Rhodobacterales > Roseobacteraceae > Phaeobacter > Phaeobacter sp. JH20_34. Next base: position 208,379 of record NZ_JAYMWT010000016.1, read on the forward strand.
GCAGTGCCCCTTTCATGGTCCCCCTCGCGGCAGGCCACTACATTGCCAGAGAGATCTGTCGGGCGAGGTCCGCCAGGGCCAGGGCGAGCGCATCGGCGGTTGCGGATGGCCCTTCACCGCTGACGGGTGTCTGGATGTCGAAACGCTTAACAAATTCCCGCACTGTGCCTTCGGGGGAGGAGACCGCGAACTGGCCTGTCAGCTCGAATACTCCGTCAGCACGCGCATAGGCCTGGTCCACCCTTACATCCAGACGGGTGTCAGGGCCGGTGTTCAGCGGCCAGGGTTCGATTGCGGCAGAGGCGCCAGTGCGTTCCGTCAGCCCACGGGCCAGGGCGGCAGCTATGCCGCGAGCCGGATCATCCGCCCATTGCGCACCACCAAGCGCAAAGAGCGCGCCGCCTTCCCCCTCGGCGACCATATCGGACGCAGCCGCATAAGACGGCAGAGAGGCCAGCCGGACCTCAATCGTACGGGAGCGCAGATTGGCTATCTTCTCGCCCGGGGCCGCAGAGATCAGATACCGGGCATCATTGGTCGGAGCACAGGCTGCCATCGCAAGAAGGGTCAGCGTCAGGAACATGGCTTTTTTCATCTTACTTTCCAAACAAAAGGGAATTCGGGTCACGTTCAATCTTGCGGGCAAGCTGGGAGACCGAACGGGCGGCCGATTTGAACTCCCTTAGCGCATCCAGCGCTTCGGAGTTGAAGTTCGAGCGAGCGCCATAGGCTGTGATCAAGGTCTCGGATTGTGCGACCAGCCGTTCCAGCCGGGCTGAGAGCGCCGGCAGCCCCTCGGCTGCGGCCGCGACGGTATCGGCAGCACTGCGGGCCGAGGCCATTGTCGCATTGGCGTTGTTTACCAGCCCGCCGCTGCGCAGCTCCGACAGGGTGAGGCGCATTTCATCCAGCGCGCTGGTCAGGGCCGGAGGCAGCGCGCGCGCGCCATCGGAATCGATCATGCTGTCAGCGCTTTGCATCAGCTGGCTGGCGGACCGGATAAACTCTTCGGCTTCCAATGCGTTGGCTTTGGCTGCCAGGGCGCGGAAGTCGCTGACCAGCGCCGGCAATTCCTCCGAGGCCGCCGCGAGGCTGGATGCGGCCTGGCTGCCCTGCTCCAATGCCTCTGTCAAACTGGCCACCGCTCTGCCTTGCTGCAACTCAGACAGAATATCGCGAAGGTCAGCCACAGCTGCGCGCAGCTCCCCCGGCAGCGCCCGCGTCTCCGGGTCCGCAACCAGCGACCGGGTCTCATCCAGCAGGGCCACCGCCGCCGCAGGCGCCTGCCGGGTACTCTCAGCGGAGGCCAGGGATTCAATGCTGGCCAAGGTCGCGATCGCCTGCGCCATCAGTTCTTCGACGGGCAGCTCGCTGATCCGCTCCAATGCGCCTTCTGCGGTTGCGGTAAAATCGGGCAGGTCCGAGGGCGCACTGGGCAATTCGGGGAAGGGCTCCGCGTTGCGATTGAAGAGTGCAGGCTCCGCCGCATCCAAGGTGACCAATTCAACAATCAGCTCAGAGCTGAACAGCCCGGCCGCAGCCAGCCTGGCTCGCAGACCGCCTGCGGTCGCCTGCTCCAGAAAATCCAGCACTTCGGTCTCGCCCGCTCCCGGCGGCAGGCCCATCAACGACGGTTCAAGCATCAGTTTGGCAATCAGCCTGACCTCTGCCTCGTCGGTCCCGTTCTCGATCGCGGCGTTCAGACTGCTGACCTCGCCGACCTTCACCCCGCCAAGTTTGACCGCGGCGCCGCTGGTCAAGCCAGCAACCGACTCGCCAAAGGCAACCGAAACCGCGACCCCGCCCGTCAGCGAACGGGCAAAGGCCGTGCGGCGGGCTGCGGCCTCATCCGGGTGGATGTCGAAGACGGCGCCCGAACTGATCGGTCGGCCGCCATCGAATACCGTGTCGAACTCGATCCCGCCTGCCACCAGCGAAGCGATGCTATCCACATCAAGCGACAGCCCGCTGGCGCCAATGGAAACCGAGAAGCCGGATGTATCCCAAAAACGCGTCGCCGAATTGATCCGCTGGTCATGGGGCGCCTCGATAAAGGCATCGACAACAATGCTGTTGCCGCTGACGGTCAGACGCGGGCTTTCCAGCCGGCCAACCTCGATGCCGCGGAAAAGCACCGGCGCGCCTTCGGAGATCATCCGCCCGTCGTTGGTGCGCAGGGTAATCCGCCGCCCACCCCGGCCCGGCTGCACAAGGGGCGGCCGGTCGGCCCCTTCAAAACTGATTTCGGCACTGCCCCGGTCCTGGTCCCAGGCGCCTTCGATGTAGACGCCGGACAATACCGTGCTGAGACCCGAGATCCCCCGCGCGCTGACTTCGGGGCGCACCACCCAGAAGGCGGCATCCTGATCCAGATAGGGGGCAACCTTCTTGTCGATACGCGCCCATACGGCGACCTTGCTCAGGTCCTCGGCAAACCCCACATCCTCGACCTGGCCGATAACAACGTCGCGATAGCGCACTGTCGTTTCATTGGCCACGATGCCGGAGGCGTTCTCAAAAGTGATGCGGATCAGGACGCCGCGATCACTATAGGCCTTCCAGGCTACCCCAAGCGATACGGCCAAAGCAGCCAGCGGTACCAGCCAGACCAGAGAGAGATTCCGCCAGGGCGAGACACGCTGCGCAGCGATGGTCATCGGGGCGGGTTCAGGGGTGCTCATTCATATTCTCGCTTTTCCGCGTTCCAGATCAGGCGCGGATCGAAACTTTGAGCTGCCAGCATAGTGAAGGCAACCGACAATGCAAAACTGACCGCTGCAATCCCCGGCGTGATGGCCGCCGCAAAATCCAGCTGGACCAGGGCGGTCAGGATCGCCACGACAAAAACATCGATCATCGACCACCGTCCGATGAATTCGACAATCTCGTAGAGCACCAGTCGACCATGGCTGCCCAAGGCTGCGGGCCTTCGGACCGAAACTGCAAGATAGGCGATGGCCAGGAATTTTGCGACCGGGATTACGATGCTCGCAAGGAAAACGATAAAGGCAACCCCATAGGCGCCATGGCTGAACAGCTCGGCTATGCCGCCAATCAGTGTATTCTCGGAGCTGCGACCAAAGGTGGTGGTCCGCAACATCGGGTATAGGTTGGCGGGAACATAGGCGATCACCCCCGCCACGAGCCAGGCCCAGACACGCTGGAGGCCACCCGGCCCGGCAGGCTCCAGGCTGCTGCCGCAGCAGCCGCAGGACCGCGCGCCTCCTGGGTTCGCCGTGCCGCAGGCGCGGCAGCCGACCAGCCCGGCCGCAGCGGCGGTCAGGAAGCGCTGCGCGTCTTCAGTGTTTTCCATACAGTCAGCCTGCAAATCGAATTGTCGGTCAGGATTGTCACCACCAGCAGCGCTGCAAAGGCCCAGAACGCAGGCCCCAGCCCGACCTGCGCCAGGCCGGAGACTTTGACAAGGGCCACCGCCACACCGATGATGAATATCTCTGCCATCGCCCAGGGTTTCAGCTTCTCCGCCCAGCGATAGACAGCTGCAGCGCGCGGCGCAGGGTGCCAGCCCAGAGCCATCGGCGCCAAGGTGTAGATCAGCGCGCTGAAGCGTGCGGCAGGCAATAGAACGATCAGGAGACCGGTCGCCAGAGACAGCGGCGCCATCGGCCCGCGCGAGAAGGCCATGACCGCATCCAGCACCGAGGCCCGATGAGACAACCCCTGCGCCTTCAGCTCCAGAAACGGGAAACCGGCAGCGGCGACCAGCAGGATCAGAGCGGTCAGCGACAACATCGCGATCCGGGTCATGGCACCGGTTCTGGGGGCCGCCAGCACCGTGCCACATCGGGCGCATCTGGCCACCGTATGCGCCGCCACAGCCTGGTCGCGGTGCAGCACGTCGCAGACAGGACAGGCAATTAGCTGTTCGATGTCCATATCATCCCCACCCGGCCAAGCTGCGCAATCCGCAACGATTCGGATGTTACTCTGCCTCGGCCTGCGACGGGAGCCTTTCCTCTTCGGCCCTTCGGGCGACGCCGCTACCATCTGATCATCAATATCCTCCGCGCCTGCAAGAGCTTGCTCGCGCCCGCCCCTATGATCAGCTCGAATGTCGTCAATCGCCAAGCGGTTGCGGGCCTGTCCGGCCATGGTAGGCGGTCAGGGACGCACGAATGCGCCTCAGGTTTTCCTTGGTTTCACTGGACTGTTCCTGCGCGACCATCATGGCAAGCGTGTCGATGATGGCCAGATGCGCATAGCGGGATGCGGTTGGCTTATAGATATCGTTGTCTTCGGGCAGATCGGTGTGAATTGAGATCTTTGTCTGCAATGACAAGCGTGTTTCGGGTTTCGTCACGCTGATGGTTGTTGCGCCATATCCATTGGCGACTTCTGCCGCCCCCACAATTGCATCCGCTTCACCGCTTGCCGACACCAGAAACAGAACGTCTTCCGGACCAAGCGCAGCCGCGCGCATTTGCAGGACGTAGCTGTCGCTGACAAAGAATGACGGGATGCCAAGGCGGAAAAACCGGTTCGATGCTTCCTGTGCGACTGTCGACGATCCACCGCCTATTCCGGCAAACAGAATTTGGCGTTTCCCCAGAATCCCGGCTTTGGCCTGCATCAGCTGGTCGACATCAACCTGACGCCGCATCACATTCAGGGTGGCAAATACCGCTCCCAGAACCTGATCGAGCGTTGAATGGCCTGAGTTCGATGAATCGTCTGCGTCGCCGAACAGATATTGGGCGCTGACCGCAACATTCTGAGCGAGCCGCAGCTTGAAATCCCGGTAGCCCTCGCAACCAAGGCTGCGACAGAAACGAATAACCGTGGGTTTGCTGACACCGCATTTGTCTGCCAGATCCCCAATTGTCATCGAGCTGATGGTATTGAGGTTCTCCAGCACAAAATCCGCCACCTTCTGCTCCTGCGCCGCAAAACTACCGTCGGTGCGACGAAGGACGGAGATCAGATCAACGGGGCTCAGCTGCGCGTTTTGCGGCGGGATATCTCGGTTCTGCAGCGAGTTGGCGGGGCTTTTCAAGTTTCAGTTCCCTCAGAATGTGCAACGGAACTAAGTTACACAGGGCGCAGAATTTCCGCAAGATGGGGTCGCCATACGAGGGTTTTAACAGCAACAATGGACCTCAGTAACAAATTAGTCTTGATAATCGCAATTTTCCCTGTAATCGTGTAACTCGGTTACGCTACCGGCCTTTTTGGGAGGGATGTTCATGCGACAGGCGTTTGCGCAGACAAGCGCGAAAATCAATGCGGTGATCGAAGCGATTGTCGCGGCATTGATGCTGGCCCTGGTGCTGGATGTCTGGCTGGGCGTTATGGACCGCTACTACCTTCACTGGCAGCTCCCCTGGCCCGAAGTGATCGCCCGATATCTCATGATCTGGGCCGCGATGCTTGCAGTGTCCTCCGGCATCTCACGCCGCGAACACATCGGGCTGACCGCATTTATCCATGCCATTCCGGTCCGGATGCGTCAGGCGCTTCTGATACTGATGGATGTTCTGACGCTGCTGCTGTTTCTCTACGTCGCCTATTACGGCGTCGGCTTCGCGATGAGCGGGGCCCCGCGTGACGCGATGATATTCGGGATGAGCCTGGCCCCGTTCTACGCCGCAATCCCCGCCGCTGCCGCCATCTGTTGTGTGCAGATCCTGCTCGTCCTGGTGCGTGATCTGGGCACCTATGTCGACCGCCCGCCGGTCATGGATCCCGGCCAGGCTGAGGAGCGATAGCATGATCGTTGCCGCCGCATTTGTCGTTCTCGTATTGTTTGGCATGCCCATTGGTTTTGCTATCGGTCTTGCCGGGGTTGTCGGCCTTATCGAGATGGGGGGCGGAAACTTTCTCGCGGTTGGGCCGAGCAAGATCTTCAACGGTCTCAACATCTTTCCGTTTCTTGCCATGCCGTTCTTCATTCTGGCCGGCGAGATCATGAATGACATCGGGATCACCAGCCGCCTTGTCAAACTCGCGCAGGTTCTGGTCGGGCGGTTCCGTGGCGGTTTGGCACATACCAACATGCTGGCGTCGGTGTTTTTTGCCGGGCTGACCGGATCGGCCACGGCTGACGCCGCCGCTTTCGGACGTACGCTTGTGCCCGCCATGGTCCGGGAGGGCTACAAACGCGACTACGCCTGTGCCGTGACTGCTGCGGGGTCAATCATCGGGCCGACCATTCCGCCATCGGGTCTCATGGTGGTCTACGGCTCATTGATGGGCGTCTCTATTGCGGGACTATTTGCGGCGGGTGTGCTGCCCGGGCTGGTGATCTGCCTCGTCTGCATGGTTGTGATTGTCATCGGCGGCAAACGCGAAAACCTACCGAAAGCCATCCGCGGCGCCACCCTGCGAGAAATCTGGGAGACATTCCTGTCCTCGCTTACGGCGTTGGCGATGCCGGTTATCATTCTGGGCGGTATTCTGGGCGGTGTCGTCACGCCAACCGAAGCGGCCTCTATCGCGGTGGCCTATGCGCTGTTCATCGGCGTTTTTGTTTACCGGACGCTGACCTTCAAGAGCTTTTACATGATGCTTGTGCGCACCGCGCGCATCATGGGCGTTATCTTTGTCATTATCGCCTTCGCAGGCATTCTTGGCTGGTGGATGAGTTTCGAACGTATCCCCCAGTTGATTGCCAATACCGTGCTGAGCCTCTCTGACAACCGCTACATGGTCATCGCCATCATTATCGGCCTGCTTCTGCTCATCGGCATGGTGATGGATATCACCGCCATTCTCATCATCCTGGCACCTGTTCTGGTGCCTTTGACCGAAAGCGTCGGCCTTGAGCCGATCCACGCTGGGATCATCTTTGTTCTCGCCCTCAACATCTCGCTGATGACGCCTCCGGTGGGGGCCTGCCTCTTCGTTCTGTCGTCCGTCACCGGTGAAAAACTGGAGAGAATTTCGATCAAGCTCCTTCCGTTCCTGATCGCGGAAATCGGCATCCTGTTCGCCTTTGCCTTCTGGGAGGACGCGGCCCTGTGGCTGCCCAGAGCGCTTGGCTACGCCCAATAAGACGACCCAACCAACCAAGAACCAACTGGAGGAAAAAATGAAATCTCTTTTCGCGGGACTGGCCGTCGCGGCCATTACGACGGCAAATGCTGCCAGCGCAGAAAGCGTCATCCGCTTTGGCCATGACAATAAAACCGACCCATTCGAAAACCCGGCACATGCTTGTACCGCCGTGTTTTCGAACCTCGTCGCCGCCGATACCAATGGCGCGGTGACCGTCGAAGTTTTTGGGTCCAACCAGCTCGGATCTGCCGCCGAGCACGTGCAGCAGCTACAGGACGGTATCATCCAGGCGACACTGACATCGACTGGGGCGCTGGCCAGCTATTATCCGCGCATCGACATTCTGAACCTGCCCTTCGCATTTACGGGTAACGCGTCCACATATGCGGTGTTCGACGGTCCCTTTGGTGAGGCGCTGAAAGCCGATATCGAAGCAGAACTGCCCGGCGTCGTCGTCCTCGGCTTCCCGGACACCGGCGGATTCTTCGCTGTCACCAACTCAAAACGACCGATTGCCAATCTCGAGGATTTTGACGGCATTCGGGTGCGCACCATGACGCTGCCATCTCACCAGAAGATCATGCAATCGCTTGGTGCCGAAGCCTATCCACTGTCCTGGGGCGAGGTCTACTCGGGCCTGCAAACAGGTGTCATCGACGGTCAGATGAACCCGGTTCCAATCATCTCCTTCGCAAATTTTGCCGAGGTGCAGAAGTATATGACGCTGACCAACCACCTGTTCTCGCCATACACATTCCTGATGAACCGCGCATTCTATGAAGGTCTGACAGATGACGAACGCGCAACCATCCATACCGCCGCAGAAAACTGCGTCGTGGCCAGCCGTGGCCTGAGCCGGATCATCGAGGCATCCGATCGCGGCCTTGCCGGGCTGATGGACAAAATCGAGGTGACCGCCCTGACAGCCGAGCAACGCACCGCGATGGCAAAGGCGGCTCAGCCTGCGTTCGAAGCACATGTCGCCGAAAACATGGATGACAAGGCGCGCGAACTGCTCAGCCAGTTCCGTGATGCCGTCTCCGCGGCAAACGCTGACGCCTATCTCGATTGATCCTCCCTTCCGCCGGAGCAATCCGGCGGAAACGCCCACCGGAAGCCAAGACACACCTCCGGCATCTCCCTACGGATTGGACCACAACAATGCGGATCTTCTGCGCATCTCTTGCGACCGAAACGAATACGTTTTCCCCGTTGCGCACGGATTTTTCCAATTTCGAGCAGAGCTTCTACGCCCCTCCGGGAAAGCACCCTGACACTCCGACCCTGTGCAGCGCCGTCTTTCCCGCGCTTCGCCGAAGATCCAAAGAGGAAGGGTTTGAACTCATTGAAGGAACCGCCACATGGGCCGAACCCGGCGGGTTGCTGAATGCGTCCACCTGGCACCAGCTGAAGCAGGAACTTATGGGTCAGGTCCGGGCGGCACTGCCTCTGGACGCCGTGGTGCTTGGCCTGCACGGGGCCATGATCGCCGAAGGCTGCGTCGATTGCGAAGGATCGCTTATCGAGAGCGTGCGCCAGATCGCCGGCCCCGAGACCACAATCGGCGTCAGCTTCGATCCGCATAGCCACCTGAGTGATAAGCGGGTGAAGAATGCCGACATCATAACGGTGTTCAAGGAATTCCCGCACACCGATTTTGTCGAAACCGGTGAAGCCTGCGTAGACCTGACCCTGCGTAGGGCCCGTGGCGAAATCACACCAACAAAAGCAGTCTACGACGTTCGCATGATTGATGTCTTGCCGACCAGCCGCAACCCGATGCGCGGATTTGTCGACAGGATGAAGGCGATGGAAGCAGCGGGCGAGGTTCTGTCCATCTCAGCCATTCACGGGTTCATGGCCGGGGATTCCCCCGATCTTGGCGCAAAGATCATCGTGATCACTGACGGCGACCTGCCAAAAGCTGAGAAAATTGCCCGCGAGCTGGGGCAGGAGTTGTTTTCATTTCGAGGTATCGCCAAGCCCGAATATCTGCCCCCCGCTGATGCTCTGCGACTGGCCCAGAATGCACCAAACGGCCCCGTGGTCATTGCCGATGTCTGGGACAATCCGGGCGGCGGCGTAGCTGGCGATTCCACGCTGATCCTCGCAGAAGCGCTACGCCAGGGCATCACCTCTGCGGCCTTCGGCACAATCTGGGATCCCATTGCCGTCCGCCTGTGTCACGCCGCCGGGGAAGGTGCGGAACTGGAGCTGCGATTTGGCAGCAAGACCTCTGCATTTGCCGGTGATCCGATAGACGCCGTCGTGACCGTTCTTCGCAACCAGCGCAACGCTGTGCAAAGCTTCGGGACCTCGGTTGTTCCACTGGGAGATTGTTCTGTCATCAGGGTCGATGGCATCGAAGTTGTGCTGAATACCAACCGCAGTCAGGCATTCTCGCCGGATCTCTTCACCAATCTGGGCATTGATATCCACAGCAAGAAAATTCTGGTCGTCAAATCCACCAATCACTTCCACGGCGCATTCTCAGCAGTTGCATCCAAGATCCTCTATGCCGCTGTCGACGGGCCCTATCCGAATGATCCCACCAAGACGGCTTACAAACGGCTGACCCGCGCGATCTGGCCGATTGTGGAAAACCCGCACGCATCGGAGGGCTCATGATGTTTTCCCAGATCGACACACCGGCAGTCCTTGTCGACCTTGATATTGCCGAAGCGAATATCGCCCGATTTCAAGCCCATTGTGACAGGCACAACCTATCCCTGCGACCCCATATCAAGACCCACAAACTGCCATTTCTGGCGCGGCGCCAGATCGCGGGCGGGGCGGTTGGCATCACCTGCCAGAAGATCAGCGAAGCCGAGGCCATGGTGGCCGAAGGGGGAATTGACGATGTTCTGATCACCTACAATATTCTTGGCGAGCGCAAGCTGAAGCGGCTTCGGGCCCTGTCAGAGCAGGTGAAGCTGAGCGTTGTCGCCGACAACACCGAAACTGTCGACGGCCTGTCCCAGGCCTTCGAAACCGCCGAGGCCCCGCTGAATGTGCTGGTCGAGTGCGACACCGGGGCCGGGCGCTGCGGTGTGCAAACCGCTCAGGCAGCTGAAAGCTTGGCCCGCTATATCGCCTCGCGCCCCGGCTTGGCGTTTCGCGGATTGATGACCTACCCCCCTGTTGGAAAAGACGCATCCGTCCAGAACTGGCTCGCAGAGGCCAGAGCACGCATTCACGCAACGGGCGAGACAGTCAGCGTCGTGTCCAGCGGCGGCTCACCGGGCATGTGGCAGGCGCAGGATGTCCCGATCGCGACCGAATACAGGATCGGAACCTACGTCTACAATGATCGCTCGCTGGTGGCGCGGGGCATCTGCACATGGGATGATTGCGCTCTGACAGTCCTGGCAACGGTGGTGTCCGTCCCGACCGAAGATCGCGCAATCATTGACGCCGGCTCCAAAGTCCTGACCTCGGACCTTCTGGGCCTCAACGGTCATGGCCACGTAATGGGCCGCCCGGATATCCGGGTCGACAGCCTATCCGAGGAACACGGCATTCTGCGGGCCGAGGCGATCCATCTCAACGTTGGCGACCGTCTAAGGATCGTTCCCAACCACGCCTGTGTGGTCAGCAACATGCTTGATCAGGTCGAGCTCATTCGCGGATCCACATCTCTGGGCGCCTGCCCCGTCGCCGCGCGGGGGGCAGTCTGGTGACAGCCTCCCTTCCATACATCGAATACCCGGCTCCGCCGGGCCCTGATCTGCGAGGTGGAAAATGACTGATCTTGTCTGCCTCGGCGAACCCCTCATCGAGTTCAATCAAAAACCCGACGGGCAGCTAGTAATGGGATATGGCGGCGATGTCTCGAATGTTGCAATCGCGGCGGCGAGACAGGGCACGGCAACCTCCCTGATATCGCGCCTCGGCGATGATCGCTTTGGCCAGGCGCTGCTGGAGCTTTGGCACCGCGAGCATGTCGATAGCAGCCTGATCTCGACAGTCGCAGACGGGGAAACCGGCCTCTACTTCGTGTTCCACGACGACCTGGGGCATCATTTTCTATATCGGCGACGGCACTCCGCCGCCAGCAGGATGACCCCCGACGACCTGCCAACACATGCCATCGGCACCGCTAGGATATTCTACGCCTCAGGGATCAATCTGGGCATCAGCAGCACCATGTGCGCCACAACCTATCACGCCGTCAGGACCGCGCGTGCGTCAAACGTGACCACGGCATTTGATCCAAACCTGCGGACTGCGCTTTGGTCACTGGAGGAGGCACGCGCCGTGACACATGATCTGATGCGCCACGTCGATATTGCGCTTCCCGGACTTGATGACGCCCGCCAGCTCACCGGACGTCAAAGCCCCGACGAGATAATCCGGTTCTATCACAACCTCGGCGCGCGCATCGTTGCTCTGACATTGGGTCGCGACGGCGTGGCGGTATCGGAAAATCAGGGGGTCACATTTGTTCCGGGGGCGGTTGTGGAATCGGTCGATGCAACCGGCGCCGGTGATTGTTTCAACGGCATATTCCTGTCCGAGCTTCTGCGTCATGGCGACAGCGTCAGAGCCGCAGAACATGCGAACCTCGGCGCTGCATTGTCCACCACCGGCTACGGGGCGGTTGCGCCGATCCCGCACAGACCAACACTGCAATCAAAAGAAGGACGTCCGACATGACCCGCAAAACAATCGAGCGCATCGGCCATGACAGAACCGGCGCCGGGGGACAGCCGCTGCCATTTTCCCCCGCCGTGCGCGCAGGCGATCTGGTGTTCATCTCAGGCCAGGTTGCGATGAAGGAAAACGGCGAGATCGAAGCAGGCGGCATCGAAAGTCAGACTCGCAGGACTATGGAGAACCTGATCGCAGCCCTCGCCCTGGCAGATTGCACCTTGGAGGATGTTGCCAAAATCGGCGTCTGGCTCGATGACCCGCGTGATTTCTGGACCTTCAACCGTGTCTATGCCAGCTATTTCCCAAACGGCGGACCGGCACGGTCCACAGTGCGCTCACAGATCATGGTGGACGCCAAGGTCGAGATCGACGCCATCGCCTATAAACCCCTATAGGACAAGCCAGCTTCAAACGAGAACCGTTCCTTCGGGATCGGCACACTCGTCACCTGCCAGAAATGTACCCAAATTCTCGCATGCAATACCGACCAGTATCAGAGGCAATACCAGGTCACGAAGCAGGTTTTGACAGCTGGTCTAAACTGTCGCGGTCACTTAAACTCGGTGCACAACTGACAAGGTGATTTCCTGTGCCGTCAAAGCCTCCAAAACAACAGCCGGCAAGCGTAAAAGATGTTGCGAGACTGTCGGGAACATCGCTTGGAACGGTGTCGCGTGTTCTGAACAGAAGCGCCTCGGTGAGCGACAAGACGCGCGCGCAGGTTGAGAAGGCGATTGCAGAGCTGGGGTATGAACCAAACGCTGGCGCACGTCAGATGCGCAGCGGTCGCAGCGGGCTCGTCGGCGTCCTGCTGCCGAGCCTTGATGTCCCCTTCTTTGGCATTCTGGCGCAGGCGCTTGAGCAAGCCTTGTTTCAAAACGGCTACCACTGCCTGATCTGCAATACCGAGGAGAATGAAGAGAATGAAAAACGATATATCTCGACCCTCATTGGCCAGAAAGTGGATGGCATAATCGCAGCGTCGGTTGCAACGAACCAGAATTTCACGCGGCTGTCAGATCAGAATATTCCAATTATCGCCGTTGACCGTTCTCCCGACGAGATCGCGGTGAATCTGGTATCCGTTGATCACCGGGAAGGTGGGCGTCTGATGGCAGAGTATTTGTTGCGCCTTGGGCATCGGAACATTGGTGTCATTGGCGCGCCCACCCATTCAAGACCCATCACCCTGCGCCTGGAGGGGATCAAAGAGGCGTTGACGGCTCAGGGGCTTGAACCGGTCAGCGTGTCTCTTGGCGAAGAGCATAGCTTTGATACCTGTTTCGCCCTGGCGCGGGACGTGCTGGCGAAAAACCGACCAACCGCCCTGATTGGGACAACCGATATCGCGGCAATCGGCGCGATCCATGCCGCGCATGAACGCGGTCTGAAAATGCCTCAGGACATTTCTGTGATCGGGTTCGACAACCTGCCACAAAGCGCCCATATTTTTCCGACCCTGACCACCGTAAATCAGCCGATTTCATTGCTGGGAGAGCTGGCCGCAAAAACGCTTCTGAACCGGATCAACCCGGAGCGTTTCGCGAAACCGGATCTTTCAGCTCTAAGCTTGCAGATCGTCGAACGTGACAGCACCGGACCCGCACCCAAGACCCTATAGCGCGGCGATGGATATGCTGTAGCGGGTGTCAAATGGGCTATCCGGCGTCAGCATGCGCGACGTTTGCACACCGGTTTTTGTCAGGGGATTTTCTGTCGCTGAAATCGAGCATCCCAAATCAAATGCGGAACAAACGGGTTCGACCCCAAGCGCCCAATGGCGGCCGTTCCACGGTGGCGCGTTTCGCCCTCCATTGCTGATCCACAGCATGAGCGAGGGAAAGACCTCTGCATCCCAATCAAGTGTGACGCGATAATCTTCGGCGCGGTTCTCCAGCGCGAAGGTCCCGTCGGTGCCGCTCAGGAGCAAAAGCGTCTCGGACCGGTCAGGATAGGGCAGCGCCACTGGATCAAACCCGAACCCTGTTAGATCTTCCAACCGGAACGGCGCGGGGCGTGAAATACCGGGGGGGCCGCCGGAATCACCGGGGTAGCAAAACGCCTGCTTATAGCGCCCGGGACACAGACGCGCCTGTCCGGTGGCCGCTGGCAGACGAAAGACCGGATGCAACCCAATTGGCAGGCAGGCCTTGCGGCGCATATGGATGCCAAGAGCGATGTCTACCGCAGCCTTGCCGCTCACCCCGCTCACCCGCCGTGTCAGGTGATGGATTGGATCGGTCCCCGGATAGGCGATGTCTGCACGCACCGCCTGCGGGCCATCGGGTGTTATGCGCCAGTCGTGATTGGCGGCATACCCGTGCGGCCATGGATCAGGCATGCGGGAGAGACCGGCCCAATCCCCGGCCAGAGGGCCCTGTGGCGCCATGCCAAAGGGAACACAGGGCCACTCTCCTTGCAGCCCGGCAAGCAGCGGCGGCACACCATTGGGCAACAGCTCACCCAGCCAGGGTGCTTTATGCAAAGGCGCAATGCGGCGACCGTCCGGGAGGTCAAACTCAAGGTCGGTCAGCATCGCACCACATCGGGTGAGACGCGCACGCCCTTTATCCCAGTTGAGCCAAGTCACTTTCGGTCGATGAAAAAGTTGATGAAGACCGCGCCAAGGATCAGACCGCCTTTGATCACTTGCTGCACATAGGGGTTGAAACCCCACAGCGTCATCGCGTTCAGCAGCACGCCCAGAAACAGCACACCGATGAATGCGCCCCAGATCGTCCCCTTGCCGCCGAACAGGCTGATGCCACCAATGATCACGGCCGAGATCACCTCAAGCTCCAGCCCACGCGCAATGGTCGGATTGCCGGCATTGACCAGCGACGAATAGATAATACCTCCGGTTGCAGCAAAGACACTGGTCATCATCAGGCAGATGGTCTTGGTGCGCCAGACATTGATGCCCGACAGGCGCGCGGCCTCCATATTGCCACCGACCGCATAGATCGACCGGCCCAGCGCCGTGAAATTCGAGATGGTAAAGGTGATGGCAAAGGCAATCGCCAGCAGGAAAACCGGAACCGGAACACCCCAGAAACGGCCTGACCCGATGACGTAATACCAGCTTGGAAAGCTCGAAATCGGGACGCCATTGGTGATCAGGTTGGCCAAGCCCGCAAGGGTTGCCATCATCGCCAGAGACGTGATGAAGGTCGGCACCTGAACCAATTGCCGCAGTTTGCCCGACATGAACCCGACCGAGGCCGCAAACAGCAGCGTCCCGGCAAAGGCGGCAATGACAGTCCAGGTGGCGGGTTCAATGGCGTTTCCGGCCAGCTTCTCGACGATCCAGGCGGTCAGACAGGCGGACACGGCCACCATGGAGCCGACGCTCAGGTCAATTTCTCCGACAATGATCACCAGAGCCATGCCAAAGGCAATCATCCCCGGGACGGCAATATTCCTCAGGATATTCAGCTGGTTGTTCAGGGTGAAAAAGCCCTGCGCCGTTGTCGCAACGATCACGTACAAGACCAGGAGGATCATCAGCATCGAATTTCGGCGCAGATGGGAAATGAATTTGTCGCGCGTCATGCATCGCTCTCCTGTTGGGTTGTGGGTGCCGCCATGCAAGCTGCATAGATATCCTTGGCATCAAGGCCTTCGTTGATGAATTCTTCGGCGATACGACCATCCCGCAGCACAAGGATACGATCGCAGCATTCGGTCAGATCCTCCAATTCGGTCGAAACAACGATCGAGCTCAGACCCTCGCGCGCCTTTTCCCAGATGAGTTCATAGATCTGGCGTTTCGCCTGCACATCTACGCCGCGCGCGGGTTCGTCAAACAACAGAATGTCGGGCGTGTTGTTCATCCAGTTCCCGACAACGATTTTCTGTTGGTTCCCGCCGGAAAGAGAAGAGACCGGTAACATCGGATCGCCGGCCTTGATGTGAAGCCCCGCAATCTGGCGGTCGACAAACGGCTTTTCTGTACGGTGACTGACCCAGCCTTTGGGTGCGATCCGATCCAGTCCGGCAAGACACAGGTTGGCATGTGAGGACAAGAGCTGCACAAGGCCGGAATGTTTGCGATCTTCGGAGGTGTAGCCAATGCCCAGCGCCTTCATCGTCGGGATATCGGGCCGCGCCACGACCTGGCCGTTCACGGTGATCTCGCCCTGATCCGGCACGATGGCCCCGAACAGGCAGTGCAACAACTCGGTTCGTCCCGATCCGAGCATTCCGGCAATGCCAAGAACCTCGCCCGGGTAAAGATCAAAGCTCACGTCGTCGAAGTGGGATGCAAGTGCAAGATGCCGCGCGCTCAGCACAGGTGCTTGCCGCGTTATCGTCTTGGTCGGGCGCTGGAGAGGCGGAAGATCGCCAAACATCATATCCAGGATGACGGCCGGGGTGGCCTCCTTGATCGGCACCGAATCCACGAATTTTCCGTCCCGGATCGCGGTGACGGTATCCGCGATCTGATCCAGTTCGGACAGACGATGGGTAATATAGATAACGGTGACGCCAAGGTCGCGCAGCCGACGCACCAAGGTGAAAAGTTGCCGGACTTCGGCCTGGGCCAGCGCAGAGGTGGGTTCATCCAGTTGCAGGACTTTTGGTCGGAAACTCATCGCTTTGACGATTTCGACCATTTGCTGCTGGCCAACCGAAAGATCCGCAACCCGGGTTTGCGGCGCGATGTCCAGCCCACCGATCTCTTTGAACAGGTCACTGGCATCACGACGCAACCGCGCCCAATCAATCAGGCCAGAGCGTTTGCGCGGTAGCCGACCAAGGAAGATATTCTCTTCGACCGATAATTCCGGGACAAGACTGAGTTCCTGATAAACGGTGGCGATGCCGGCCCTCTGCGCCTCACGCGGATTGGAAAACCGTGTCTCGACAGTTCCAATACGGATCGACCCTGACGTCGGCTGGATCGCTCCTGACATCATCTTGACGAAGGTGCTCTTGCCAGAACCGTTCTTGCCAATCAGTGCGTGGACCTGCCCGGCTGTGAACTCGTGTACAAATCCGTCAAGTGCCTTGACCGATCCGTAGTGCTTGGTGAGCTGATCAAGGATCAGATTTGACACGGGTTACCTGCCTTTGCCTGTGATGATCAGTGAAACAGGGGGCCAACACGGCCCCCTGCCATTGATTCTACTGAATGCTTTCCAGGAACGCGGTGACGCCATCCGCGTCGGTCCTGCTCAGAAGCATTGCCGGCACAGTGGTTTGTGCCTCGACTTCTTCGCCTGCAAGAATGGCAAGGGCGGCTTCGGCACCCATGGCACCCATCTGGAGCGGCGCCTGAGCAGTCACCGCCTGCAGAACATTGTCGCCCGCCAAAAGACCCCGACCCAGCTGTTCCGATCCGTCGATGCCAAAGACAAAGACCTCACCGGCACGACCCGCGTTGCGCACCGCCTGCATCGCCCCCACGGTGCCGCCTTCGTTTGCCGCGTAGATGACATTGACCTCAGGGTGGGCGGTCAGAATATCGGTGGCCACAGTAACTGCGGCTTCTGGCATCCAGGCGTCCTGCTCGGCCACGATCTCGATGGAATTGCCTTCAGCGACAGCATCCTTGAAACCGCCTGTCCGGTCGCCAGACTGTTCCGGCAAGAGCGACGAGAACGCCAGAATGGCGACATTTGCTTTGCCACCAAGGCTATCACTTACAAAGCTGGCGGCGGCAGCGCCGGTGGATGCCCCAAGATCACGGTTGGCCGTTGAGAAGGTCGCATGTGCAATGCTGGCATCCTCAAGGCCGCCGTTCAGGGCAACCACAACAATACCGCCGTCACGTGCGCGCTGCAAAGCAGGGCCCGAATTCGCGGCCGAAAGTGGCGCAATCACGATCGCATCGACGCCGCGCGAAATGTAGGTATCAATGGCCTGAATTTCACGCGCCTGATCGCCGTCGATATTAATTTCCAGTACTTCTGCGCCCGCCGCTTCGGCGGTTTCGCGCACACCCGTTTGCAGGAACTGCATGAACTGGTCGCCCTGGAACACGATGCTGGCAATTACCGGGGCGTCCTGTGCGGTCGCACCGAGCGGCAGCATTGCCGTCATTGCTGCGGTCGTCAGTGCCAAAAAGCTACGTCTGGGGATGATAGTCATTGTCTTTTCCTCCTCTAAAGACAGTTTTGACATCACATGAAGCTGGTTCATGTCGTGATGCCTTTTGTCTGCCGATCCAGTTGATCGGTCAGTTGGTTCAGATTCGGGATGGCTTCGGTGGCTGTGACCCCGCGCAAGGAGGCCCTTGCGATGGCATGGCCCAGTTCCAGGGCGCGCTGTGGTGTCCAGCCTTCATGAAGCGCATACAAAATTCCGGCACAAAAGGCATCGCCTGCGCCCAAGGGGCTTGCGACCAGTTCACGCGGCAAGGGCACGACCGGGACGTGTGCGACCTGCCCATCAACCCCAATCCAGAGCGCCATTTGCTGGCAGTGAACGACCACGGCCCGCCGGACCCCGTCTTTGATCAGCGCCTTTGCCATGTCGATCATGTCCTGCATGTTCGGCGTCTGACTGGCGACAGGTGGAGTCTGGCCACTCGCGCGGGCCAATTCGATTTCGTTCAATATCAGATAGTCGATTTGTCGAATTGTCGCCGCGACGATCTTCGAGAAATCAGGGCGATCAACCGAAGCAAGATCAACGCAGGTGGTCATACCTGCGGCGCGGGCACGGGAGAGCACCCTCGCCGCAGGCGTGCTGCCATCATCCGTGATCCGATCCAGATCGGCCAACAGGGTCAGGTAGCCCAGATAGAAAATGCGTGCTTTATGGCTTTCAAAAACGCCCGTCTGGAAATCTTGATCAGACAGCACGTCATTGGAGCCGCCCTGATAGAAGAACGTGCGCGATCTTCCGGTAACAGACATGACATGGGTATGTGCCGTCGCGGTGTCTGGTTTTTCCGTGATCAGATGCGTTGGAAGACCCAATTCATGACAGTGCGCCTTGATAAATTTCCCGAAGTCATCCTGACCGATGGCGCCCATCGGCCAAAGCGGTAGCCCGGTTTCAAGCTTGCTCAGCGCCGTCACAACATTGGCCGCACCGCCACCCACGCCCTTGTCTTGCCCGTCGATGCGAACCAGATCGCTCTCAGCGGGCCAATGCGCAATCTCGTGTACGAGATCCACGATCCAGTTGCCCGCACAAATTATGCCTTCGCGCGTGGTCACGGGGTCGACCCCACTTCATTCCACAAGGGATGCACGGGTTGGGCATCTTCCGTTATGGAAGAAAACCGCCCCAGAGGCTCCAGAAAATAGTTGTCCGATCCGTCATCATTGACCTGAGACACTTCACCGCCCAGCACCATGCCGCTGCCTGGGCGCGCATAGAAGCGGTGATAAAGACCACATGGAATCGTGACACTTGATCCGGGTTTCAGGCACAGTGGTTCGTCCGGGTCCAGCCGGTGGACAAAGCCATCACAGCGCAGAACAATTGGATCATCGACACCGTCAGGCTGGCGGAACTCGATCATCAAATCCCCGCCGCCACGGTTGATGATGTCCTCCAGCTTAATCTTGTGGGTATGAAACGGAGTTTCCTGCCCTTCCCCGACGAACAACAGCTTTTCAGCGTAGGGCAGACTTGTCGCGTCAGACTGGATACCGTTGCGCAGGCAGAACAACACCAGACCGCGCCGCGCAAAATCGCCCGAGCCGAAATCCGTCACATCCCAGCCCATCTGATGAAGCTGCAACCAGTCGCCCAAGTCGGGATTGGCTGCAAATTCTGCGACATCCCAATCTGCCCATGCCGGCAACGACCAGCGAAACGCCTGCAATAGGTCCTTGGCGGCGCGAATGGCCTGATTGATCTCGGAGCGTTTCACGACGCCCTCCCGTAATCGACAGAGACGACCCTGTGTTCGGTGCCTGCCCTAAGGGCTGCGGTCAGCACGGCGTGGTGGTCCGCCGCTTCTGCGGGTGTTGCGCAATGAAATCCACGCGCATCGCCTCCGGCCAGCTCATCCAGAAAGGCGGCCCACATCTGTTGCAGGGCGTCCGGGAAACCAAATTCGAAAATGGCCCCCGTTATGGCCGGGAACAGGGTTTGAAACCCGATGTCCTGCACCTGCCAGACCTGATCCCCGCCGCTATAGTCCATCCACTGCCACTGGCGCGGGTTCTTGGTGGTGAAGAAGGCGCTTTTTTTGGTTCCAAGCACACGCAGGCTCCAGCTGTTGGAATCTCCGGGCGATATACGCCAGGTTTTCAGCACCAGAGGAAAGCCGCCCCCGGCATCCTCGACATGGCCAGTGATGGTGGCATTGTCCCATGTCTCGCAGGGTACGGTCCCCCCCTTGCCATCCGGACGGGTCCGAAACCGGTTGACCAAAGACGCCGATACATGGGTCGGGCGCCACCCCAGTCGCAAGGGCACATGCAGCACATGCATGCCAAGATCGCCCATGCAGCCGTAGGCGCCATTTACCTCAACCATGCGTTTCCAGTTGATCGGCTTGTCCGGGTCAAGGTCCGAGGAATGCAGGAATGCGACCTCAACCTCGATGATTTCTCCCAGATCACCGGATCGCACAAGATTGATGACCTTTTGCGCACCGGGATAGAACGGCATCTCGGATGAACACCGCACCATCACATCCGGATGCGCATCAATCGCCGCCTGAATACGGGCGTTTGCGGCCCCATCCATACCAAACGGTTTTTCGCCGAACAGGTGTTTCCCGGCAGCCATGATCTGCGGATAAACCTGATCATGCAGCACATGCGGCAGCGCGCAATAGATGGCCTCGACCTCTGGATTGTCGAGCATCTCTCGGTAGTCGGTTGTCTTTTGCGTCACGCTGGACAGATTGTGCGAAAACCAATCCATCAGGTCCGTGTTCGTGTCGCACACCGCGACAATCTCTGGCCGCGCTTTTGTTTCGGTCAGATGCAGCCAGCGGGCGGCAGTCGAGGCAAACTCGCGCCCCATAAGCCCGCAGCCAATGACGCCGAATTTGACGACGCGGCTCACGCGATCATCCCCAGGGCATCAGCCACGGAGGCGCCGTCATGCACCACCGCCATCAGCGCTTTGGTCATGCCTGCCGGGTCGTCGTGATGGATCACATTGCGGCCATAAACGATACCGCGGGCGCCCTGTTTCATCAAAGCTTCGGTCCGGGTCAAAATCTCGTTGTCCGAGACCTTTCCACCACCGCGCACCAACACGGGTACGTCCTGGGCAATCTCAATCACACGGTGATACTGGGAAACATCGTCGCAAGGATCCGCCTTGATGATGTCCGCGCCCAGTTCCACGGCCTGACGCACCAAAGGCAGGATCTTTGCCAGATCGCCATCCACCATGTAACCACCACCGGCCTTGGCGTTGTCCTGCATCACCAGCGGCTCCACCATCAGCGGCATCCCTGCCAGATCGCAAGCGCGCTTCAACCGGTTGATATTCTGAATGCAGGCCTGATGCACTTCGGGCTGACCGGGCAGCATGAGCAGATTCACCACCACACAGGCCGCATCGAGGGCCACAGCTTGCTCAACCGGGTCGGCTATCACTTCTGAAAACAGCGACCGTGGCAACGGATTGCCATAAACATTGGCAATGTCGGTCCGCAACACTAGCGCCGGACGGTCCTTGCCGGGGATTGCCTGCAGGATCGGCGCCGTCCCCGGTGGCAGCTGAATGGCATCCGGTGCCGCGCTCGCCACAATCGTGATCGCGGCCTGCATGTTCTCAATCCCGCCAAGGAAGGCGCTTTCATTGAACATGCCGTGGTCGATTGCCACGTCAAAGCAATTTCCCGAAACACCGAACAGTCTGTTCATACGTGCGGATTTCACCTGCGTCCCTCCTGTGGAATTTCCCTAAAAGATTATGGAAACGTTTCCAAATAAAAGGTTCTTTCTTCATCAACATCTTGTCAACAAATTTCTTCGCGAATTTTTTATGTTCTAAAACATACGGTTATAGGCGCACGGAGTGGAGCCCTCCGAGATCCTCGTACTAGATCTTCGGTTCATGACTGCGAAATGCAGGGCAGTTCGCCCAGCGCGTTAGCACGCTCGAAAGGGTGTTGGCCCGTGATCGGCCTGTCTTCATCGCTTTTCGAAAGTGCCGCCGCCGCGAGCAAAAAATCGTCAGCCAAATGCTGGCAGGCGATCGACAGATCGCCCCGCACATCTCGTGCTTCGACAAATCTGAGCGCAGTGACTGGACCCGGACCCGAGCCGACTTCGAGTGCGACGCCGAGAACAATCAACACATCTGCCCTGAAGGGCACGAGGTGAAGCAATTCCCCCGGAACTGTTCCGATCCGAACCGCAGGCCGACCGGCAGGGGCATCGCCATATAGCAGTGTTTGAAGCACACGTGTCAGGCCGCCCATCACAGGCGCGCTGCCGCCAGAATATGGATTTCCAGTCGATCAACCGGCGAGGAACCTGAACCGGCTCCTATTACATGGGTCATGCGGCGCAAATGACGAATTTCTCCTCGCCGCAACCGCCCACAATCTCCAGAAACTGGCCACAAACTATCCTGCGCCGCAGCAACCGCAATAAGCCAGACAAGAAAGGCACTCTCGACCCTTACCAGGGGGCGATATTCTGCACCAGAGAACCGGTCTATTTTCAGAATCGGTCCAAAGCGGCGACGCCATCAATGACTAAAATCCTGTACCGCGCCGCACTCCGGATAGGGAAACTCTGACATTCTCGAGCTCCGCCAATAGCGCCCGTTTTCAAGGATCGCTTTGTCTGCACCTGGCCCGACGGCCGTTATTGTTTTGAGACTAGACCCTATTCTTACTCAACCATGCTGCCCAAATGGCAAATGCCAACGCCAGTCCCGTTGAAGCTAGCATAAGCATAAGCAACGTTTGCGCCCCGTTCGTCTGTGATACGAGGTTGCCCGTCACTGTGGTAACAACCGCACCGCCTGCAACTATGAGAGCGCCGCTCAGCCCGGCAGCGCTTCCGGCGAGATCTGGTCGAACCGACATCGCACCGGCATTGCATCCCGGCATGGTCATGCCGTTCCCTAAACCAACGAAGATCGTGCTCGCAAAGAAAATCTCCGCTGACATGATCTCCGATGCGAGCAACAGCAAACCGCCCACAATACCACTACACGCCATGACCCGGCCAGCAATCATCATGGTTGTTGGTTCGAAGTGTTTTCCAACCCGACCGGCTAAGAACCCGCCGATCATGAAGCCAACTGTGATGGTCCCGATATAGAATCCAAGTCCAGCGGTTGTGACATTGAAAGCGGACTGCGCAACAAGAGGTGCGCCTGTCAGAAAGATGTAGAATGCGCCGACAGAAAGCGCACCACAGAGTGCATAAGCCCAGAACAGGGGCTCACGGATAAGCATCATCGTGCCAGGTGCCGGAGTGCTGGCATCTGTTGCCCTTTGAGGCCTCGTTTCTCCGAGGTCGAACCAGCAAAGCAGCAGTAATCCGAAGCCCGCTACAGCATAGAAACCAAAGACGGACCGCCACCCAAATAAGGTGTCCAACACCCCTCCCAGCATGGGGCCGACCATTGGAGCAATCGCCATCGCCATTCCGATATAGCCGATCAGGCTTACAGCCTCCCGCGCCGTTCTCGTATCCCTAACGATCGCGAGAGAAAGCGCGTAACCGCCGACGATGCCGCCTTGGAGCATCCGGCAGAACAGAAAAGCCACGATGTTTGGAGCAAAAGCGCACCCCACAGAGGCGAAAGCGAAAACAAACAAAACCACCAGAAGGACCGGTCGTCTGCCGATCCGGTCTGACAAGGGCCCAACGATCAACTGAATAACTGCCGTTATTGCCAGATATCCGGACACCGCCCAGCTCACGGTACCGTAGTCGGTATTGAGATCGACAGCGATGTTAGCCAGAGCGGGTAGAAACATGTTGAGCGACATGGGCGAAAACCCAGTCAACAGGATCAATGTGATCAAATTCGGAGGTGTTCTTGCGCGGTTCATCTGATGCTCTGAGCAATAAAAACAAAAAAGCCCCCGAGAATGTCGGGGGCGCATGGAAACGGATATGGAGAACCCTATCGGACCATGCGCCTCTTGCTTGCTACATCGCTGACGAATTTGAAGGTCATGATCTCACTCCTTTGGGATCAAGCGTAGTAAGGATCGTTGACCCTGGCAACACGCAAAGCTGCCACCCATACACAGCGCAGCATCGGTCAATCCGGACTAACTGCCCGCTTTCGCTGCGTCGCCCATGGACGGCCGCCCTAGGTCTCTAAGCAAAGATCAGGGAAAAGCTGCTCTGGCGTGGTATTGCAAAGCGGCGGCCCGAGCTTGCTCGGTCCTTCCAGATCGGCGCTACGCCATACCTGCCAAGGTGACAGCAGAGCCTGCAAGGCCGAATTCGCGGGCGTCTTGTCCCAGGAACCTCCCCGAACGCGCAGATCGGCCCAGAGGCGTTGATGCCGATTGAGCTGCTGTTTTGTGGCCTGCCGCATGTTGGCACAATGCTGCAGCGCATATTTTGCACCAGCATGGAACGCAGGCAGTTATCGCACGTCAGGTCAATGATGTGACGGAAAAGTCAAACACATCTGACGCTCGAAATCTGACGTATCAAAGGAGGGAAGTGGCGGACCGAGGAGGATTCGAACCCCCGACCCCTTGATTCGTAGTCAAGTACTCTATCCAGCTGAGCTATCGGTCCACTGCGGCGGGGTTTAAGCGTAGCGGCGCGGGGGTGCAAGTCCAAAATGTCAGATTGCCGCAGGTTTTCTTCTTTTTGCGATTGGGGCGTTCCGACGCACGGATTGCGGGCACGGCGGCGTCAAAGAGTGCCGTCGCCCTTGGGCAGACAGATATCGAATACCGTGCCCTCAGGACCGGTGTCGCGCAGGACCACCATGCCGCCATGGCCACGGGCCAGTTCGTCGGCGATGGCAAGGCCAAGGCCGGTGCCGCCCTTGCGGATGCCGCCCTGAAACGGGGTAAAGAGATTCTCCCGCGCTTTCACCGGCAGGCCGGGGCCGGTATCGGTGACGGAGATCCACCAGGCCTCGTGATCTTCGCGCGCCGACAGGGTGATCTGCCCCGGCTGACCGCTGGCCTCGATCGCCTGACGGGCATTGCGCACCAGGTTCATCACGATGCGGAACAGCTGCTCGGGATCCGCCCGCAGGCTCAGATCGACGGGCACCTCATTGCGGAAGGTGACACGCCCCTCCGCTCCGCCGGCCAGACTTTCGCTTTCCAGGATGTCCTCCACCTGACCGTGTAGTGCAACCCGGCCAAAGGTCGGCGCCGGCTCCTCTGCCCGGCCAAAGGCCAATGTCCCCTCACAGAGCGAGACCGCGCGGGTGATCGAATTCACCAGCTTCGGCGCGAGGCGCCGCACCAGGGGGTCTTCGCTCATCTCGATACGGTCGGTGAACAGCTGCGCCGAGGTCAGGATATTGCGCAGATCATGGCTGACCTTGGCAACAGCGCCGCCCAGCTGGGCCAGCCGTTCGCGCTGTTTCAGCGCATGGGTCAGCTCGGTCTGCAACTGCATCAGCGCCTCTTCGGCCTCGCGCAGCTCACGCACACCGGCGCTGGGGTGGATGATCCCACGGGCATCCTCCGGCGCCGCCGCATAGCGCTGCATATAGCCGATGACCCCCTTGATCGGCTTCACCATGAACCGGCGCACCGCAGCAAACAGCAGAACGGCAGTAAAGATTGAGATCACCGCAGAGAGCAGCAGAATACGCAGCCCGTAATCAATCATCGCATCGCGCAGACCCTTGGTTTCAATCGTGATTTCAATCAGAAGACCAGCGTCGCGCACCGGCGCCCCAATCACCCGGATGATCTGGTTATCCGGCGTGACCAGCCGCTGCATGGCATGGCCGATCAGTGCAAACGGGCTGCTCATCCGCAGATCATAAGTGCCCGAAATCGGCGCCGGGATCGGTGAGGACAGCACCAGCTGGCGCACTTCGTCCCGCCGCAGAACCACGTTGAAGACACCGGCATTCTCCAAAAGCTCCGCCTCCAGCTCGGTGTCCAGCATGTCATCCGCCAATAGCGCCAGCGACGCGATCTGCGCCCGCTCCAGACGGTCGGCCAGATAATCGAGACGGAACCGGGATACGGAGGGCACAAAGATCAGGATCTCGGCCAACATCACGAAGACCGTGGTCAGGATCAGGAATCTGCCTGAAAGCGTATTGAGCATTCAGCCCCTTCCGGCGTTACGGGAGCCAGCGCTGCACAAATTGCACCACTCGTTTCACCATTGGACTATCAAAAAGCCGTGGCGAGAAATAGGCCCCTGCGACGCGTTTATTCACTTCTGAAATGGTGGGATAGGGCGCCACCATGGCCGCGACCTCACTCATCTTCAGGTTATTGGCGATGGCCATCGACCACAGCGCCACCAGCTCCCCCGCCTGATGCCCCACGACAGAGGCGCCGACCGGGCGCCCCTTGACCACCATGACCTTGATCAGGCCGGTGCTGTGACGTTCGGCCAGCGCGCGGTCGTTGTGGTGATAGTCGAACCGCGCCACCTCCATCCGGTCGCCATGTTTCTCGCGCGCCTGTGCCTCTGTGAGCCCGACCTGCGCCAGCTCGGGCGCGGTATAGGTGGCCCAGGGAATATGGCTGGTCTTGGCCTTCGACGGCAGGCCGAACAGGATCGACCGGATGATCACACTGGCATGATAGCCCGCCACATGGGTGAACTGCATCCCGCCCGCGACATCGCCAATGGCATAGACCCGGCGGTTGCTGCTGCGCAGGCTGTCGTCCACCACCACGCCCGCGCGGTTGGTCTCGACACCGGCGGCCTCCAGATTCAGCCGGTCGATATTGGCCTTGCGCCCCACCGCCATCAGGAGGTGGCTGCCGTCGAACACCCGGCCATCCTTCGCGGTGACGCGAATGCCGCCCTCCTCGGTGGAGGCGACGGTTTCTGCCTGCGCGCCTTCGGCAATCTCGACGCCCTCCTCGCGCAGCTGCTCCAGAACGATGGCCGCCAGCTCCGGGTCGTCCTTGCCCAGCGCCTTGTCGCCCTCGATCACCGTGACCTGACTGCCCAGCCGGATGTGCGCCTGCGCCATCTCCATGCCAATCGGACCACCGCCGATGATCAGCAGGTGATCGGGCCGCTCGCGCAGGTCAAACAGCGTCTCATTGGTATAATAGGGCACATCGGCCAGCCCGTCGATTGGGGGCACCAGGGGCGAGGATCCGGTGGCAATCACGATGCGCCGGGCGGTGATGCGGTGCTCCCCGGCCTCGACCACGCGATCATCGACAAACCGTCCATAGGCGCGGATCACCCGCACACCAAACCCTTCGAACCGCTCCTGGCTGTCGACCGGGGCGATGGTCGCGATCACGTCCTGCACGTGGTCCTTGGCGGCGGCGTAATCCACGACCGGCAGCTGATCGGCCACACCATAGGCGCTGGCATGGGCCTGCCCATAGGCCACCTTGGCGCTGGCCAGCAGCGATTTCGACGGCACGCAGCCATAGTTCAGACAGTCGCCGCCCATCTTGTGCCCTTCCAGCAGCACGACATCCGCGCCCATCTGACTTGCCCCTGCCGCAACAGAGAGACCGCCCGACCCGGCGCCGATCACAAGAAGATCGCAGGTTAGCTCTTGCATGGTCACTGGTCCTTTCCGGAGGCCGCGGGACGGCGTTTCTTCAGCAGCATGGGCAGCGCCGCCAACACGCACAGACCAAGGATCGGCCCGATCACAAACGGCTCCCACAACAGCGACAGATCAGGTGTCCCGCCCCGGTCAAACACCGCACCAAGGCCCACGCCAATCCAAGTAAAGACGATTGCGCCGGGGATGATCCCCACCGCCGTGGTCCACAGGAAATTCACCAGCTTCACCCCGACTAGCGCGGGCAGCAGATTGGCGACAAAAAACGGCACCGCAGGCACCAGCCGCAGCAGCAGCAGCACCTCGATCTCATTTTCCCGCAGGGCCTGTTTGAGGATGCGCACGCGGCCCTCCGCCGCTTCCAGCCGGTGGGTCAGCATCGCTCCAAGCCCCCAGCGCGCCGCCAGAAAGATGCCAACCGCACCAATGGTGGCTGCCAGCACGTTGAACAGCGTGCCCGCCACCAGACCAAACAGGAACCCGCCAGTGACGGAGGCCACAGCGGCGCCCGGCAACGAGAAGACAACAATTGTCACATAGGCCAGCACAAACAGGCCAACGAGGCCCAGATAATTCTCATCGCGAAACGCCATCAGCGCCACCCGATTGTCGCGCAGGGTCTCAAACGTCAGGTAATCGCCCAGCGTCATCGCCCCGATCACCGCAACAACCAGCACCACGGTCAGCGGCAGGAACCGCGTCAGCGCCGGTTTCTTCTCTGCCCTGTCACGCGATTCGGATGCGGTGGGCTGGGCCGGAGAATGCTCCGCGATATCGGTCTGCTCGGGATGATCTGGCATCGGTGGTCAAATCCTGCTGTCTTGGGCCATTGGCTGGCCGGTCATGGTCGGCACCGCAGACGCGGCGGGTCTGTGTCTCTGGCTACCTGCTAAATGGCCCCGGTACGAGACCACGGGCGATATCTTCACGCCCGCTTGATCATTGCCTGCAAAAAAGTGAGCCAAACAGCGCGCGCCCCTCTGTCTGTTACAAATATCTTCTGCTATAGGGGCTCCAGCGCCCGGTTTTCATGGAAATGTTGCATTTCGTGCAGAAAACAACCGCCTTGGGGTTTGACTCGCCGGTCATTCCCTTCTAGAGACCGGGCTTCGAGATAGACCCCCGGGTGGCCGATTCCGCGCCGTCCCGATGTAAACAGTTGGAGACCGGAGCGATGAAACGCACCTATCAGCCTTCGAACCTGGTTCGCAAACGCCGCCACGGCTTCCGTGCGCGCATGGCCACCAAGGCAGGCCGCAAGATCCTGAACGCACGCCGCGCACGCGGTCGCAAGTCGCTGAGCGCGTAATCGCGCCCAGCACTGTTCAGACGGACATGACACCGCCGGAGACCCCCAAGGACGGCTCAGCTGCCCAAGGGACCAGGTCTCCGGCGGTGTCCGTTTGCGTATCTGATACCTTGGACCGCCCACTGCCCCGCCCGGAGGTGATCGCCAAACGCCGCGACTTTCTCGCAGCGGCACGCGCCCGCCGTCAGGGCACCAAGGGAATGATGGTGCAGGGTCGCAAACGCCGCCAGGACGGCGAAGCCGGCGGCGATACCATCCGCATGGGCTTTACCTGCTCAAAGAAGGTCGGCAATGCCGTGGCCCGCAACCGCGCCAAACGCCGGCTGCGCGAAGTCGCCCGGCTGATTCTGCCCCTGCATGGCCGGTCCGGCTGGGACTATGTCCTGATCGGGCGCGCGACAGAGACCGCCGAGCGCCCCTTTGAAGATCTGCAAAACGATCTCATCTACGCGCTGAAGAAAATCCACGGCAAGTAATCGTTTCCGAAGGCGATTTGCCCGGCAGGCAGCTGGCGCAGCACACGGCTCCTCTCCCCACGGGAAGGCGGCTCCGCTCTCCCCCCGCACTCAGGCGCGGTCCTGATTGCCATACCGCTCAACTCTGCCTATCTAACTCCCATGACCCCGCTGGCCCATCTCCTTGCCCTGCCCGTGCGCGCCTATCGGCTGCTGTTCAGCCCCTGGGTCGGCTTCAACTGCCGCTATCAGCCCACCTGCTCGGCCTATGCGCTTGAGGCACTGGAGAAACACGGCGCCCTCCGTGGGGCATGGCTGACGTTGCGCCGGATCGGCCGCTGCCACCCGTTTGGCGGCGATGGCTACGACCCGGTGCCGGGCTGTGACCACAGCCATGACAAGACCGCAGATCGACGATAACCAGTCCGGGCCGATGCCCGCCAAAGTTGCGCGCCATTTCTGCCACAGTATGGAATACCGGTATAACCGGGGCAGTCGGGCCGTGCTAAGGCTCTGAAACGATCAACCTATAGATGCAGGAGGGCTGTTTATGAATAAGTTTGTTCAATGGCGACGTGCTCCTGGGGGCTATACGGGACAGGCACGCGCCTGATCCAGTCTGCCTTTGATCGCGGCTCAGCACTGATGTGCGCCCGATCTGATCGTACCATCCCAGACCACCCCTAGCGAAGCCATCGTCGACGCCTGTCTTTGATCCGGTCTTCGACCCCGTCTTTGCTGCACGGTCTGGGCACATCTGTCATCTTTCACAACAAAGGACCCGTCTGCATGCAGCCGGAAACACGCATGACATCTACACAATTTCCCACCCCGCTCCGCGACCCCCATGCCGCATTGGCGCAGATTCTGGCCGATCTTGGTCTGCGCCGGACCTTGACGGCGATCCTGCGTCAGATGATTGCCGCACAAAGCCCGCCGCGCAGACGCGCCAGCACGCTGCCGATCTGCAACCATCTGCGCCGGGATATTGGCCTGCCACCGCTCGCCGACAGGCTGCCATCGTCGCGCCCCTATTTCTGATCCCGGCCGACGATCCCGGTTGACGATCCCGGCGGGCAGAAGCCTGCTACCCGCCGGGATCACCTTTTTTCCTTGGCAAAACGCCGATCCTCGGCTAGGGCGCGCCCATGCTTGATGATGATCTGGACGATATCCACCCGCTGTTTGCCGGCGCCCCCTCGACGACGGAGTTCAAGAAACTCCGCAAACGGATCGTGCGCTACGCCCGTGAGGCGATTGACCAATATGGCATGGTCGAGCGGCGCGAGGACGGCAGCACGCCGAAATGGCTGGTCTGCCTGTCGGGCGGCAAGGACAGCTATACCCTGCTGGCGGTGCTTTACGAGCTGAAGTGGCGGGGATTGCTGCCCGTGGATCTCCTGGCCTGCAACCTCGATCAGGGCCAGCCCGGTTTTCCGGCCACCGTGCTGCCGGAGTTTCTGGAAAAGATGGGCGTGCCGCACCGCATCGAATATCAGGACACCTATAGTATCGTGATGGATAAGGTCCCGCAGGGCCGCACCTTCTGCGCCCTCTGCTCGCGCCTGCGCCGGGGCAACCTCTACCGCATCGCGCGCGAGGAAGGCTGCTCTGCGGTGGTGCTCGGCCATCATCGCGACGACATTCTGGAAACCTTCTTCATGAACCTGTTCCACGGGGGTCGTCTGGCAACCATGCCGCCGAAACTGGTCAACGAAGAGGGCGATCTGTTCGTGTTTCGCCCCCTCGCCCATGTCGCCGAGGTGGACTGCGAAAAATTCGCCAAGGCTCTGAATTATCCGATCATTCCCTGCGATCTCTGCGGCAGCCAGGACGGGTTGCAGCGCCAGCAGGTGAAACAGATCCTCGATCAGTGGGAATCAAACAGCCCCGGACGCCGTCAGGTGATGTTCCGGGCGTTGATGAATGCCCGTCCCTCGCATCTTCTGGACCCCAAGCTGTTCGATTTTTCCGCTCTTATGTTGAAAAAACCTGATTTGGGGACGGATTCGGACGAAATTCCCGATTTGCGTTAACTTGCCGGTCAGACCGCGACCTTAATCTGTAGCCAGCACCACATGCCGTAGGTGAAAGGTCTACAGATGACAAAAATGCTGTCGCAGACGCTGACACAGGTCAGGAAACGGATTGCCCCGGTGCTGCTGGGGCCGCCGCTGCTTGCGTTTTTGCCGGCCCTGACACTGGCAACTTTCTGGATGGGTGGCGAGGTGGCGCTGCTGGCCGTTGCTCTTGGCCTGCCGCTGGTTCTTGTCGCCTCCGGTGGCTTTTCCTATTTCCGCCGCCCCACCATGCCACGCGACAGCCTGACCGGCATGATGATGCGCGACGGGTTCAGCGAAATCATCTCGGAAGTTTATGACAGCGCCGCGGATACCGGCCTGCGCTCGGCCGTGTTTGTGCTTGAGCTTGATGACTTCAAGGAGCTGGCGCAGCGCCACGGCCAGGAAACCGCCGATCAGCTGGTCAACCGCTGTGGCGACCGCATCATCTCCATCCTGCGCCCGCAGGACTATGTCGCCCGGATTGGCGATTCTCGGTTTGCCATCTGCCTCACACCGGTGTTGCAAATGGATCTGGAACTCTCGATCCAGATGGCCGGACGGCTTCAGGCCGCCATCGAAGAGCCGATTTCGGTTGATGGTGCCTCTCTCTATATTTCCTGTTCCATCGGATTCTGCCTCCATAGCCGCAGCCCGAAACCGGCAGGCAGCGACTGGATGGGCGCCGCCTGCACGGCCCTGCTGGACGCGCAGAACAATGGCCCCTCCGGCATTCGCGCCTTCTCCCCCGAAATGGATCAGCGCAGCAAGGCGCGCGGAGACATGATCGACGAGGTGACCGAGGCACTGGAAAACGGTCAGATCCAGGCCTGGTTCCAGCCGCAGATCTGCACCGACACCGGCCGTGTCTCCGGGTTTGAGGCGCTGGCCCGCTGGTCCCATCCGGTACGCGGGATGATCGCGCCCATGTCCTTCCTGCCCTATCTGGAGAGCGCCGGGCTGATGGAACGATTGAGCGAAATCATGCTCTACAACGCGCTCACCGCGCTCAAAGCCTGGGATGCCGCCGGCCTGCATGTCCCCTCGGTCGGTGTGAATTTCGCCACCGACGAGTTGCGCAACGCCAATCTGGTGGAGCGCATTCAATGGGAGCTTGAGCGTTTTGGCCTCACCCCGGACCGGCTCTGCGTCGAGATCCTCGAAACCGTGATGACCGACCGCCCGGATGACATGATCGTCCGCAATATCGCCGCCCTTGGCGAATTGGGCTGCGGCATTGATCTGGATGATTTCGGCACCGGCCATGCCTCCATCGCGGCGGTCCAGCGGTTCCGCGTATCCCGGATCAAGATCGACCGCTCCTTCGTCATGAAAGCCGACCGCGACCCCGAACAGCAAAAGCTGATTGCCGCCATCCTGACCATGGCCGAACGGCTGGAGCTGGAAACCCTCGCCGAAGGGGTGGAGACCGTTGGCGAACATGCCCTCCTGTCCCAGCTGGGCTGCGATCACGTGCAGGGCTTTGGCATTGGCCGTCCGATGCCCTTTGATCAGACTCTCGACTGGATCGCCGCCCATGAGGCAAAGCTGCAGGAGGCCCCCAGTATCGGGCGCCACAGCAGCTGATCCGCTGACATCCCATTCCCCCGCCCTTCGGCGACCACCTATGCAATCGGCCCCGGTTGGTTCCGGTTGGTTTCGGTTGCCCCCTGTCTGCGCGCGCCGCCCAGTCACGGGTTCTGCTTCGGCCTGGCGCAGCGATCCGGCGGTTCTGCGCAGGAACTCCCGGCGACCGGCTCGGCCCCGGCAGGTTCGGCACAGCAAAACGGGCGCCCTCGGCCGCTGAGGGTCTTGTGCCTTATGCGTGCGGGCATCATTGGCGCGCGGTCTCTTGCGGTCCAGTCACGCGCGCTGCCCAGTCCCGCCCGGTCTCAATCCCGCCCGCTCCAAGCCCCGCCCGTTCCCAGCTCCCCGTTCCCAGCTCCCCGTTCCCAGTCCGGCCCTCCCGCAGCCTTGCCGCGCCCTCGCTCCCACCCGGGGCGGTCTGCACCGCCGGTTGATCCACCACGACATGGATCTGCTGTCGTAGGCCGCGCGCCGCGCCCGACGGGTCGCGACATGCCGCCCTGATCCGGCAATTGCGCCAGGGATCGGACGAAATCCCCCTTCAACCGCGTCGCAAGGACACGATGGGGGCGATTCCGCTTGACCTTTGGGGGGCATCTCTGTTGAACCACACCCTGTCATTCCATACACGAGGTGGCAGTCCCCAATGGACGATCAGAACAAGAACCTTCTTCTCGCAACCGCGCTTAGCTTCCTGGTGATTCTGGGGTGGTATATCTTTTTCCCCCCACCAGAGCCGCAGATCCAGCCGGACGCCGTGGTCGCGGAGACAACCGCCACAGGCGATGTCGTGACCGCGCCTGCTGCGGCCAATCCTGCGGCCGGAACCGATGGCGCTGATGTCAGCGCCGAAGCTGAGGCCGCTGCGGATGCGCCGCGTCTCACCATCGACACGCCGCGCGTCTCCGGCAGCATTTCCCTGAAAGGCGGGCGTCTCGACGATCTGTCTCTCAAGGATTACCGCGTCTCGCTGGAAGAGGGTGCCGCCATCGTCAAGATGCTGTCCCCCGCCGGTGATCCCAATGCCTATTACGCCCTTTACGGCTGGGCGCCCGGTGCCGGGCTGGGTCCCGACGACGTGCCCGGGGCCAACACCCTGTGGCAGGCCGATACCGAGGCAACCCTGACCCCGGTCACCCCGGTCACGCTCAGCTGGGATAATGGCAAGGGTCTCACCTTCACCCGCACCATCGCGGTGGATGAGGATTACCTCTTTACCATCACCCAGTCGGTCACCAACGCCTCCGGCGCGACCGTGGCGCTGGCGCCTTATGGCACCCTGGCGCGCCATGGTGAGCCGCAGGACCTGAAGAATTTCTTCATCCTGCATGAAGGCGTGATCGGCATGGCCGACGGCACCCTGGCCGAAATCGACTATGACGACATGACCGATTTCGAGATCGACCCCCGCACCGGCGCCCGCGCCGCTGTGACCGCAGTCGAGACCAACGGCTGGATCGGCTTCACCGATCATTACTGGATGTCGACCCTGGTGCCGGATCCCGGCCAGCCGTTCCGCTCCATCGCCAAATTCGATGAGCGCCGCGACATCTACCAGACCGATATCGTGCTGCCGACCGTCACCGTCGCCGATGGCGAAACCAGCGCAGCCACCACCATGCTGTTTGCCGGTGCCAAGGAATGGGCGACCATTCGCGGCTATCAGAAAGACGGCATCGAGGGCTTCCTCGACAGCATCGACTGGGGCTGGTTCTTCTTCCTGACCAAGCCGATCTTTGCGGTTCTGCACTGGCTGAATGCGTTGATTGGCAACATGGGCTGGGCGATCATCGGCCTGACCGTGCTGATCAAGCTCCTCGTTTTCCCGCTGGCTTATAAATCCTACGCCTCTATGGCGAAGATGAAAGAGCTGCAGCCGCGGATGGAGGAGATCAAGGAGAAGGCGGGCGACGACCGTCAGAAACTCCAGCAGGAGATGATGGCGCTCTACAAGAAGGAAAAGGTCAACCCGGCCGCCGGCTGTCTGCCGATCCTGATCCAGATCCCGATCTTCTTCTCGCTCTACAAGGTGATCTTTGTGACGCTGGAACTGCGTCACGCGCCCTTCTTTGGTCCGTTCCAGGATCTGAGCGCGCCGGATCCGACCTCGATCATGAACCTCTTTGGCCTGCTGCCGTTTGCCGCTCCGGTCGAGGGCACCCTGATGGCGACGATCTTCATCGGGATTCTGCCGATCCTTCTCGGTATCTCGATGTGGTTGCAGCAGAAACTGAACCCGGCACCCACCGATCCGACCCAGCAGATGATCTTTGCCTGGATGCCGTGGGTCTTCATGTTCATGCTGGGCGGCTTTGCCTCCGGTCTGGTGGTCTACTGGATCGCGAACAACACCATCACCTTCACGCAGCAGTATTTGATCATGCGCAGCCACGGCTACAAGCCGGATGTCTTCGGCAACATCAAATCCGGCTTCAAGAAGACGCCAAAGGCTGAAAAGAAATGAGCGAAGGCATAACTCATATCTGGCGGCATCCGATCAAATCACATGGTCGGGAGCCGCTGGAGAGCGCCTCTTTGGTCGCCGGGCAGTGTCTGCCCGGCGATCGCGTTTGGGCGGTTGCACATGAGGCCTCCAAGGCTGACGGCAGCGCCTGGGCGCCCTGCGCCAATTTCAGCCGTGTCGCCAAGGCACCGCAGCTGATGGCGCTTGAAGCCCGCTATGACGAGGCCACGGGCCAGGTCACCCTGAGCCACCCGCAGCTGGACAACCTCAGCTTCAGCCCCGATGACGCGGCGGATCTGCCGCGGTTTCTGGACTGGGTGCGCCCCCTGATGCCAGAGGACCGCGCCGCCTCGGCCCGCATTCTGCGGGTTCCGGGCCGTGGCATGACCGACAGCGATTTCCCGTCGATCAGCCTGTGCAACTGGGCGTCTCACCGCGCGGTGGAAACCGCCATTGGCCATGGGCTGTCGCCGCAGCGCTGGCGCGGCAACATCTGGTTTGACACCGGCACCGCCTGGGAAGAAAACACCTGGATCGGGCGCGACGTGCAGATCGGCGAGGCGGTGCTGACCGTCCGTGAACGCACCGTGCGCTGTCTGGCCACCACAACCAACCCCGAGACCGGCGAGCGTGACGCAGATACGCTCAAGACGCTGCGCGACACCTGGGGTCACCAGGACTTCGCTGTCTATGCAGAGGTCATCAAAGACGGCGCGATCCGCGTCGGCGATAGTATAAAGGTGCTCTGATGCAGATGCCGTTCCCCCTGGCCGAATCGCCAGATGAAATCATGACCGAAAAAGGCCGCAAGCTGTTTGCCGGCCAGTCGGAATTTGTCAAAGGCGTGGTCGCCATGTCCGGCCTGCCCCCCGCCGACCGGATCGAGGTCTGTTTCGCGGGCCGCTCCAACGTGGGCAAATCCAGCCTGATCAACGCGCTGACCGGGACCAAAGGTCTGGCGCGGGCCTCCAACACGCCGGGGCGCACGCAGGAAATCAACTACTTCACCCAAGGCCCCGATCTCTATCTGGTCGACCTTCCGGGCTATGGTTACGCCAATGCGCCGCTGCCGATTGTCGAGAAATGGCAGCGCCTGCTGAAACAATATCTCTCCGGTCGCCAGACCCTGCGCCGTGCCTTTGTGCTGATCGACAGCCGTCACGGCATCAAAGCCGTCGATGACGAGATCATGACCCGGCTCGACAGCTCTGCGGTCACCTTTCAATGCGTGATGACCAAAGCCGACAAGGTCAAGGACAAGGACCGCGCCGCAATCATGGAGCAGGTCCGCAAGGCGCTGTCCAAACACCCGGCAGCCTACCCGGAGATCGTGCTGACCTCCTCGGAGAAAGGCGACGGCATCGCCACGCTGCGCTCGATCATCGCGGGTCTGGAATAACGCAGCTGTTGCGCAGCCCGCCACATGGAACCGCCCCCGCGATCAGCCGATCCCGGGGGCGTTTTCGTCTCTGATAGCTGCATTAGAGCCGCTATCAGACGTGCTGCGCGCCATTCACTTCAATCTCCGCACCGGAGATATAGGAGCTTTCGCCCGAACACAGGAAATAGATCGCGGCCGCCACCTCCTCCGGCTGACCGAGCCGTTGCAGCGGCAGTTTCTCGACGATCTTGTCGGTGCCCGGCGACAGGATCGCGGTCTCCACCTCGCCCGGCGCAATCGCATTGACGCGCACCCCAAGCGGGCCGAAATCATGCGCCATCTCGCGGGTCAGCGCCGCCAGCGCCGCCTTCGAGGTGGCATAGGCCGCGCCCGCAAACGGATGCACCCGGCTGCCCGCGATCGAGGTCACATTGACAACCGAGCCCTTGGCCGCCGCCAATTCGTCCTTCAACCCCCGCGCCAGCACAACGGAGGAGAAGAAATTCACGTGGAACACCTTGCCCCAGGTCATCAGATCTGTGTCCAGCGTGTTCAGCCGCGCGCCATCCGGACCCTTGGGGGACACGCCCGCATTGTTGACCAGCGCATCCAACTGTCCACCCAAGAGGTCCTGAATTTCACCCACCTTGTTTATCGTGTCGGTCGGATCGGACAGGTCCACCTGTATGTGATTCTCCGCACCTCCGCCCCAGGGGCATTCCGCCGGAAACGGCTGGCGCGAACAGGTGATCACCCGCCAGCCTTCGGCATTGAACCGCTGCA
This sequence comes from Phaeobacter sp. JH20_34, assembly GCF_048056095.1. Lineage (NCBI taxonomy): Bacteria > Pseudomonadati > Pseudomonadota > Alphaproteobacteria > Rhodobacterales > Roseobacteraceae > Phaeobacter > Phaeobacter sp. JH20_34. Next base: position 245,688 of record NZ_JAYMWT010000016.1, read on the forward strand.
CCGTCGCATGGCCAATGCCGCGGCTTGCACCGGTCAGCAACAGGGTTTTCTTACGCATGGCTACCATTCCTTGGCCTCAGGCCCGTGTCGGAGGCCGCTCTGACCTCACAGCCCGCAGGCCCCGTTTCGGTATCTGTCGCGGCGACCCTAGCAGCCTTTGCGACAGCTGCAATGCCGCGAATGCAGGGCCGGCGCTTGGCACCGCGCCCAGAACCGCGTAACACAATCCCCATGGCACAGCCGCCTGCGCCGTCTGCGACGGACGGCCCGTCCCAGGGATTGCAACGATGAAGAAACAAGACATGAACCGCGATTGGATTGCCACAGCCGAGACCCTTTCAAGCGCCCTGCCCTATCTGCAGCGCTATGACGGCGCCATCGTCGTGATCAAGCTGGGCGGTCACGCCATGGGCAGCGACGAGGCCATGGATACCTTTGCCCGCGACATCGTGCTGATGCGTCAGGTCGGGGTGAACCCGGTGATCGTCCATGGCGGCGGCCCGATGATCAATGCCATGCTCGACAAGCTGCAGATCAAATCCGATTTCGTGAACGGCAAGCGGGTCACCGATGCCGCCACGATGGAAGTGGTGGAGATGGTGCTCTCCGGCGTGGTGAACAAACGTATCGTGCAGGCCATCAACCGCCAGGGCGGCGCTGCTGTCGGTCTGTCCGGCAAGGATGCCAATCTGATCACCTGCACCCAGACCGACCCGGATCTGGGCTATGTCGGCACCCCGTCTGAAATGGATCCAAGCGTGCTGAACCATCTCTTTGAACAGGATATGATCCCGGTGATCGCCCCCATCGGCGCAGGCCCCAACGGCGAGACGTTCAATATCAACGGCGACACCGCCGCCGGCGCCATCGCCGCATCGCTCAAGGCCGACCGGCTGCTGCTGCTCACGGATGTGTCGGGCGTAAAGAACAGCGACGGCGATGTCGTGACCGAGCTGAAGGCCGCCGATGTCGAAGAGATGACCCGCGACGGCGTGATCCTCGGCGGCATGATCCCGAAGACGGAAACCGCGCTCTCCGCCGTGCGCAGCGGTGTGCGGGCCTGTACCATCGTTGATGGCCGGGTACCCAATGCCGTGCTGCTGGAACTCTTCACCGATCACGGCGCCGGTTCGATGATCCGTCCCTGAGGCGGCAGACATCAGCCAACCAGCCGGATCTCACCCGTCGCGGGCCAGCTGTCTCGCTTTGCGACGGGTTTACGGCTGCGAAATCCCCATAGGGAAACGCGCCAACCTGCGCTAGACTGTCCCTATGATCCGCCCCCTAAACCCGGACAGGGACCTTGCAGACCGCTCTGCATCGGTGCCTGTCTCCACCCCTGTCGAACCCCCACTGACCTATGACAGGCTGCAACGGTCTGTTGCGGCACTTGGGCTGGATATCTATGGCGGATTTCACCCAACAGCCGGACAGCTTCGGGGCTTTATCGCAGCGGCGGCACCGGACATCGCAACAGGCAGCGAAACCGACAGCGGCCCACAGGGAACGCTGATCCTGCTGGGCACCGCCCCCTCCTTCTGGCCGGGGTTTGTCACCAGCCCGGAATATCGCGATGGCAGGGCAGACCCAGTCGACCGCTGGTCCAGCCGGGTCATCGGTGATCTGGCGCAGAGCTGGGGCGCAATCCCGGCCTACCCCTTCACCGGCCCCCCCTATGCGCCCTTCGTCGACTGGGCGCTGGCCTCGGGCCGCAGTTTCACATCGCCGTCGCAAATGCTGGTGCATGATCGCTATGGCATGATGATTTCCTTTCGCGGCGCCCTCTATTTCGCGCACCACTTTGATCTTCCGCCCCCCCCGCTGGCCCTGGCCCCCTGCCTTGGCTGTGAGGATCGCCCCTGCCTGAACCGCTGCCCCGTCACGGCGTTGAAAGAGGGCGGCCCCTATGATCTGGCAGCCTGCCACAGGCACCTGGAGAGCACCGAGGGAACCCCCTGCCTCTCCACCGGCTGCCTTGCCCGCCGCGCCTGCCCGCTGAGCACAGGCGCTGACCGTATCCCGGCGCAATCCGCCCATCATATGAGGTATTTTCACATAAAATGACCTGCACGCTGATCCTGACCCGCCACGCCAAATCCGCCTGGGACACCTCCTCCCCCAGTGACCACGCCCGCCCGCTGAACACCCGCGGCCGCCATTCCGCCGCGGCGGTTGGCACCTGGCTGCGCGAGCTCGGAATGATCCCGGATCAGGTGATCTCCTCCTCCGCCCAGCGGACCCGTGAAACCTGCGAGCTGATGGAACTGGGTGCCCCTGCGGTGTTCATCGAACGGCTCTATCACGCCAGCGCCGACATCCTGTTTCAGGTGCTGCGCGAGGCCGAACACAAGCGGGTGCTGATCCTGGGCCATAATCCCGGCCTTGCCGCCTTTGCCCATTCCATCGTCCGCCACCCACCGGATCATTCACGGTTTGACGATTTCCCAACCGGCGCGACACTGATCGCAAGCTTTGATATCGACAGCTGGGCCGATCTCACGTGGAGCAGCGGCAAGGTGGCGGAATTCACCGTCCCCCGCGAATTGCTTGGCGCGTGACAGTGGCCAGCCTGCGCGCCCTCCTGCGGCCCGTCAACCAGGGGAGACCATAAGCGCTCCCGCCCGTCCCGGTCGCATGAATATGCAACCGCTCCCGTTGGGCATGGCGCCGCTGGCGCGGCGCGGTCGCTCCGCAGGTGACAGGACAACAAAAGCGGCCGCGATATGATCCTGTGACATGCTGTCGCTCCCACGCGGGAAGCCATGCCGCCGAACATCCGCAGATCCGCTATGATCCCAAGATCCGCATTCTCAGCAATGGAGCCTTTGAGATGAACCGCCGCGCCTTCCTCCTCGCCGCTGCAACCCTGCCGCTGGCCACCACACCGCTGGTGGCTGCGACGGCCACCAACGACCCGGTGATTAAGGTGATGAAATCCCCCAGCTGCGGCTGCTGCACCGGATGGGTGGAGCATCTCACCGCCGCCGGCCTGAAGACCGAGGTCCGCAATATCCCTGACGATCAGCTCTGGGAGATGAAATCCCGGCTTGGCATCTCAGATGATCTTGCCTCCTGCCACACCGCCACCCTCGGCCCCTATGTGATCGAAGGCCATGTCCCCGCCAGCGATATCAAACGCCTGCTGACAGAGCGGCCTGATGCCCTGGGCCTCACGGTTCCGGGCATGCCAATTGGCTCACCGGGGATGGAAATGGGCGACAGCAAAGAGCCTTTCTCCACGCTCCTGATCCGGGCAGACGGCAGCACCGAGGCCTTTGCCCAGCACGGCTGACGCGCGGCACAGCGCTCTGGCATCTCTGCCCCTGTCATCTTTCCGATAAATACTCCGGGGGTCAGGGGGCAGCGCCCCCTGCATCGACCCAGAATGACCAAGGCCGGGCAAATCTGCCCGGCCTTGGCCGTCTTACACTAGTGCGGCGCTCAGTGGCCGAGAATCTGGCTCAGGAACAGCTTTGTCCGCTCACTCTGCGGGTTGTTGAAGAACTCTTCCGGCTCGTTCTGCTCCACGATCTGACCCGCATCCATGAAGATCACACGGTTCGCCACCTGACGGGCAAAGCCCATCTCGTGGGTGACGCAGAGCATGGTCATACCTTCCTCGGCCAGTTCGATCATGGTGTCCAAGACCTCCTTGATCATCTCCGGGTCCAGCGCCGATGTCGGTTCATCGAACAGCATGATGCGCGGCATCATGCAGAGGCTGCGCGCAATCGCCACACGCTGCTGCTGACCACCGGAGAGCATGCCCGGATATTTATTGGCCTGCTCGGGGATCTTCACCTTCTCAAGGAAGTGCATCGCCCGCTCTTCGGCTTCCTTCTTGGGGGTCTTGCGGACCCAGATCGGCGCCAGGGTGCAGTTTTCCAGAATGGTCAGATGCGGGAACAGGTTGAAGTGCTGGAACACCATGCCAACCTCGGACCGGATCTTGTCGATGTTTTTGAGATCATTCGACAGTTCGGTGCCATCCACCACGATCTTGCCCTGCTGGTGCTCTTCCAGCGCATTGAGGCAGCGGATCAGGGTGGATTTGCCGGACCCCGAGGGGCCTGCGATAACAATCCGCTCGCCCTGATTGACGGTCAGATTGATGTCGCGCAGCACGTGGAACGAGCCGTACCACTTGTTCATATTGTTGATTTCAATAGCAACCTCGTCGCTCACTTGCATTTTCGAGCGGTCGATTGCGCGGTCAGACATAAGTTCAGACATATGTTGAACTCCTTAACGGTGATCGGTGGCGAGACGGCGCTCGAGCCACTGTGAGTACTGAGAGATGCCGTAGCAGACGATGAAGAACAGGAAGGCGGCAAAGCCGAGGAGTTCCCAATAGACGCCGTTCCACTCGGTGGAGGCGAGGATTGGGCCCCGGATCATGCCCACCAGGTCGAACATCGAGATGACCGACACCAGTGTGGTATCCTTGAACAGGCCAACGGCCACGTTCACGATACCGGGGATCGAGATCTTCAGTGCCTGCGGCAGGATGATCAGACGCATGGCCTGCGGGTAGTCGAGACCCAGACTGTCTGCTGCTTCATACTGCCCCTTGGGCAGCGCGGCCAGACCGCCCCGGATCACTTCGGCGATATAGGCCGCGGAGAACAGGGTGATCATGATAACCACGCGCAGGAACAGGTCCACGGTGGCATCTGGCGGGAAGAAGTAGGACAGCATCACCGATGCCACGAACAACAGGGTGATCAGCGGCACGCCACGCACGAATTCGATGAAGACGACGCAGATCCACTTGATCAGCGGCATGTTGGACTGACGGCCCAGTGCCAGCGCGATACCCAGCGGCACCGACAGCGACACGCAGGTCACACCCAGCATCATGTTCAGCATGAAGCCACCCAGATCGCGCGAGGGTACAGCTGACAGCATCGCGGTGTCAGACGCCCCTTCCGGGATCAGATAGCCACCGACATTCCAGACCACGACCGCTGCAACAATCGCGCCGAAGAACCCCAGAGCAAAACTGCCCTTGCCGTATTTCTGGAACACGAACCCGGCGGCAACAAAGCCAAGCAAGGCAACGATCGGCACCAGAATGGAACCACCCCAGATCAGCCAGAAGGCCAGGAAGGGGTAGATCGCGGTGAAGGCCAAGAGCTTGCGCGGCAGGTCAAAGAACAGAACCGGTGCCAGCGCAATCAACAGCAGCACAAGGGCCAGATTCGGGCGCCAGTATTCACTGGCCGGATATTTGAACCCATAGAGCAGCTGGTTCCAGCGCTCGGTCAGGACCGAGAAACAGGCACCAACCTTGCCATCCAGAACCTCGCGACATTCGGCAAGCGAGTTGGTGGTCCATACACCGTTCAGCAGCCACGGAACCGTGGTGCTCAGCAGCAGATAGATCAACACCAGCGCCGCCAGCGTCAGGATCGAATTGGGAATGCTGGAGAACAGGTTCTCTCGCATCCATTTATAGGCACCGGTTTCACGCGCCGGCGGCGGGGCCGGCGGGATTTCCGTATCGCGGACAAAGGCGATAGTTTGAGAGTGTGTATCGCTCATGTCTCAGCGCTCCTTCAGTTTCACAGATGCGTTGTAGACGTTCATCACCATCGAAATCAGCAGCGATGCGGTGAGATAGAACAGCATCAGCAGCAGAACACATTCGATTGCACGGCCGGTCTGGTTCAGCGTGATGCCGCCCAGGGTCGCGGTGATATCGGCGTAACCAACGGCAATCGCCAGCGAGGAGTTTTTGGTGATGTTGAGGAAGTTGGAGATCAGCGGCGGAATGATGACGCGCAGCGCCTGCGGCAGCACCACCAGATTCATGATCCGGCCGGGACGCAGACCCAGTGCCGCTGCGGCTTCGGTCTGACCCTTGTTGATCGCCTGAATACCCGCACGCACGTTTTCCGCGATGAAGGCACCGGTGTAGATCGACAGAGCGAACCACAGCGCGATCAGCGGACCACCGATTTTGATACCGCCGGTGAAGTTGAAGCCTTTCAGCTCCGGCACTTCCCAGGACAGACCCATCAGGAACAGCACCAGGAGCACCGGCACCAGCCAGACGCCCAGGCCAATCCATGTGGTATTGGGGCGCACGCCTGTTTCTTCCTGCGTCTTGGTCGCGTTGGTCTCGACCTTGCGCATCACGAAGAAGGACAGTGCCAGTGCCGCCAGAACCACCAGCCAGTTCATCGTGGTGGAGGCAAACAGACCGCTCTCGAACCAGGGCATCGGGATGTAGACACCGCGGTTGGTGAAGGCAAAGAGGTCAAACACCATGCTCGACGTGGCATCGTCACCGCGGAATTCCCGCGGGCCGGGCATCACGGCTGTCATGATCGTGAAAATGATGATGATCCAGATCAGCACCGGAATATTGCGGAAGATTTCCACATAAACGGCCATCAATTTGGAGACGAGCCAGTTGTTCGACAGGCGCAGAACACCCGCGATCACACCAAAGACGGTGGCCGTGATACAGGAGAGAAAGGCCACCAGCAGCGTGTTCAAAATGCCGACCACAGCAGCACGCGCATGGCTGGACTGGCTGTCGTATTCGATCAGACGCTGGTTGATGTCGTAACCGGATGGATCCCCGAGGAACCCGTATGAAATATTCAGACCCGCGGCGCGCAGGTTCTGAATAAGGTTGTTCCCCAGATACCAGATGGCCAAGGCCAGAACCAGCGCAGCAATCGCCTGGAAGGTCAACGAACGATAGCGGGTATCGTTGACCAACATGGACAGCTGAAACTGTGCCTTTGGAGGGTCAGTGAGAGTTGACATGAATGTGTGATCCCCGTGGCTTATAGGTCGACTGTTCGGCGGGGTTGGGTCCCTGCTCGCGTCCAGACCTTAAGCGTTTTTGTTAGGATAGGTCGGGAGGTAAAAGGGCGCAGGTTGGTCCTGCGCCCTTTCCTCAGTAGATCTTAGCGGAAAGGCGGTGCGTAGAGCAGGCCACCTTCGGTCCACTGTGCGTTCAGACCACGTGCCAGACCAATCGGAGTGTCTTCGCCGATGTTCTTTGCAAAGACTTCGCCGTAGTTGCCACCAGCGGCAATTGCGTTCTTCGCCCAGTCAGCAGACAGGCCCAGCATCTCGCCCAGGGTGCCTTCGGCGCCCAGCAGACGGTTGATTTCCGGGTTCTCGGTGCCAGCGGCCATTTCACCGATGTTGGCGGAGGTCACGCCCAGCTCTTCAGCTGCGATCAGCGCCATCAGGCTCCAGCGAACAACATCGCCCCACTCGTGGTCGCCGTGGCGAACCAGCGGGCCGAGCGGCTCTTTGGAGATGATTTCGGGCAGCAGAACATGTGCCGAAGGATCATCGAAGGTCGCGCGGGTTGCCGCCAGACCGGAGGCGTCGGTGGTGTAAACGTCACAGGCACCAGCCAGATACTGCTGCTGCGCTTCGGCGTTGGTTTCGATCGGAACCGGCTCGTAGCTGATGTTGTTGGAACGGAAGAAATCCGCCAGGTTCAGCTCGGTGGTGGTACCGGTCTGGATGCAGACGGTCGCGCCGTCCAGTTCCTTCGCGGAGGACACGCCCAGTTCCTTGGGAACCATGAAGCCCTGACCGTCGTAGTAGTTCACACCAACGAATTCGAACTTCAGGTCGACGTCGCGGCTGAAGGTCCAGGTGGTGTTACGGGCCAGCATGTCGATCTCGCCGGAGGCCAGAGCGGTGAAGCGGGTTTTGCCGGTGGTCGGCACGAATTCAACAGCGGTCGAGTCGCCCAGAACAGCCGCAGCAACCGCGCGGCAGACAGCAACGTCAAAACCTTCCCATTCGCCGTTGGCATTGGGCGCCGCAAAACCGACCAGACCGGTGGTCACACCGCAGTTCAGCTTGCCGCGGGCCTTGACGTCGTCCAGCGTGCCCGCCGCAGCGGCACCGGCGGCCAGACCAGCAACAGTCAGCGCACCCAAAATTACCTTATTCTTCATGTTTACCTCTTCCTGATTGTCCGCCTATTTGGCGGCTCTTTTTGCCCGGCACCAGCCATGCCGGAGATAGGTGGTGAAACAAGGGTGACCCCATTTCGCGACCGAGTGTGGGCGCATTCATCAACAAACGTCAAGGGTGGGATCAGGAAATTCGATGGGCGCATAGCGAACATTTTTGCGGTCGCGAACGATTTTTGCGGCAGCGCCCCGATCTGGGTAATATATTGCGCTAACAGGAAAAATCGTAGAACCGCTTAGCGTGCAAAAACGCTGTGCGTTTCAGGTCTGCGGTGGCCTGAGCCTCGTCGTCCCGGCCCCATTGCTGCTCCTGCCACAGCTCGTCCAACCGCGACATTTCCCAGATTTCATCGGCCGGCCGCCAGCCCTGTGCGGCCGCAAACCCCAGCACCAGAGAGCCCGACATCGCCACCAGATCATGGAAGGCCGCCAGCTGAAAGGGTGTCATTTCATGGACTAAGCCGCGCAGACGGTGCAGCGCCTCAGGGTCCTGGGGCACATGCAGGATGCCCGTGCGCGGCTGCAGCCGGGCCGCCAGCGCTTCCGCAGCCCAGTCCAGCGCCGGGTCCCAGATCTCGGCCTGACGCTGCACCAATTCGACCGGCATTTCGGCGCGATAGCACAAAAGATCGGAATCTGCGTAATCCGCCAGCATATCCGACACTTCGCCATATTGATGCGACACCTTGTCGATTGCAGCATTCGCAGAACGCGTCATAGGCATCGACAAAGGGTCAACTGATTCGGTCTGCGCGTCCCATTCCGCGGCAATTGCATCGCCCATCTCACGGGTCGGAACGATCAGCGGCGCCTTGGCCGGCGTCTTAACGCGGCGGCTGTCCAGCTCGATGGCAAAGCCGCTCTCGGCCTCGGCCACGGCGACCTCTTTCCAAAACCGTTTCTGTTTCCACTCGCTCATGTCGTCAGTCTTTCCAGATGTCCTGCAACAGCGGCGCCAGCGCGGCGAAACTGTCGATAATATGATCCGCCCCAAGGCGCTCGGCCGGGTGAAAGCCCCAGTTGACCGCAATCGTATGCACCCCGGCTGCGCGCCCCATGTCGATGTCAAAACTGGTATCGCCAATCATCACCGTATGCGCAGGTGCCACCCCGGTGTCGGCCATCGCCCGCAGCACCATCGACGGATGCGGTTTCGACGGGTGGTGATCGGCACATTGCCGGGTTACGAAACACCGCAGCTCATGCGCCTCGATCAGCGCATCCAACCCGCGTTGAGATTTGCCGGTGGCCACCCCCAGCAGGTAGTGCGGCACCGCGTTCAGCTCCGCCAGCACCTCTGCCGCCCCGGGATAGAGCGGTGAATGCCCGGCACCCTTGGTAACGCGCGCCCGGTAATACGCATCCTTGTATCGCCCAACCACTATATCCCGCGACTCTGGGTGCAGATCAGGGGCCAACTGCGCGACAGCCTCCGGCAATGAAAGGCCAACTATCGAAAGAATATCCTGTTTCGCAGGCTTTCTTTCATACAACTCGAAAGCTTCCTGCATGCACTGAACAATGGTGCCCTGGCTATCCGCCAGGGTGCCATCCACATCAAACAGGATCAAACGCAGATCACCGCTCATCGTCATGAACCTCGTTACTGCAGGCTCTCAAACGGATCTTCTGACGCCAGACCTTCGGACCAGCCAAAGGTGTCCCAGCTGTCCTTCATGTGATCGGGCAAGGGCGCTGTGATCGACAGCGTCTTGCGCGTCACCGGATGCTCAAACGCCATGCGGCGGCAGTGCAGATGCAGCTTCTTGGAGATGATGCCGCCCAGCTGCGCGCCCCAACCATCGCCAAGGTTCTCCTGCCCCGAGCCGCCGTATTTGCCGTCGCCCGCAATCGGATGACCGATCTCGGCCATATGCGCGCGCAGCTGATGGGTGCGACCGGTGATCGGCTCCATCGCCACCCAGGCCGCCCGGCTGGCAACCCGGTAGAGCGTGGCATATTGGGTATGCGAGCGTTTGGCGCCGGGTGTGCTGTCCACCTCGTTGGAATGGATGGCGATCATCTTCTCGCCTTCGCCGCTTTTGCCATGGCCCGGAGCCTTGACCAGCCCGCATTTGATCTCGCCCAGATAGGGAGTCGGCACGCCCGCCACCAGCGCCCAGTAGATCTTGCGCGTAGCACGATGCCGGAACGCCGCCGTCAGCGACTGCGCCGCCATACGGGTGCGCGCCAGCACCAGAACACCGGAGGTATCCTTGTCCAGCCGGTGCACCAGACGCGGCTTCTCCTCGGCGTCGAACTGCAAGGCGGCACTCAGCCCGTCGACATGTTTGGTGGTGCCGCTGCCGCCCTGCACTGCCAGACCCGCAGGTTTGTTCAGCACGATGACGGCATCATCCTTGTAGATCACGCAGCCCCGGATCATCTTGGCGTCGGCCTCGGAAATCCGGTAGCTCGGCGCCTCTGCCGGTTTCAGATCGCTGGCGCCAAGCGGCGGCACCCGCACCACCTGCCCGGCCTCGACGCGGGAACTGGCCTTGACCCGGCCCCCATCCAGACGCAGCTCGCCCTTGCGGCACATCTTCTCGATGCGGCCCTGGCTCACATGGGGAAACAGGCGGCGCAACCAGCGGTCGATGCGCTGGCCTGCGTCGTCTTCAGTGACAGTAATCATCTGTACGCCGCTCATGCGAACACTCCTCTGGCGGCCATCAGGCCCAAAAACAGCCCGCCGACCGAAAGGCCAACGGACAACAGCACATATAGCGCAGCCTGCCCCAGGGCGCCGCGCTCGATCAGGGTGGCCGTCTCAAGCGAGAAGGCTGAAAACGTCGTGAAGCCGCCCAGCAGGCCGGTCATCACAAACGGGCTGAGATGGGTCAGCCCCTTATGGGCGGCAGCAACTACAAACAGCCCCATAACAAAGGAGCCGATCACATTCACCGCAAGGATCGCCACCGGAAAATCCCCCACCCCGAACAGGCGGTGGATCCCCAAACCGGCCAGATAGCGGCAGGCCGCGCCGATCGCGCCGCCCAGAGCCACATATAGAACCGAAAAAACCATCTGCGGTCTGTCGCCGGCTGGCGCGGTGATGTCAAGTTTTGCGCGCTGCATGGCAGCATTGCAGCCACGGCGCAGGCCCGTCATCTTTCCAGAAATACTCGCGCCGCAGGCCCGGCTTTGCCCGGCAAAGCCGGATCAGCTGTTCCGCTTGGCGCGCAGATTGGCAAAATACTCGGTCCGGCGCTTCAACTCGCGCTCAAAGCCCCGCTCGACCGGCTGATAAAGCACCGGGCGCGGCACGTCGTCGGGAAAATAGTTCTGCCCCGAAAACCCGTCGGCGGCGTTGTGATCGTAATCATAGCCCTCACCGTAGCCTTGCGATTTCATCAGCTTGGTCGGCGCGTTCAGGATATGTTTGGGCGGCGGCGCGCTGCCGGTCTGTTTCGCGAGCCGTCGCGCCGCCTTATAGGCCATGTAGCCCGCGTTGGTCTTGGGGGCGAGGGCCAGGTAGATCACCGCCTGGGCCAGCGCCAGCTCGCCCTCGGGGCTGCCAAGGCGCTCATAGGTCTCCCAGGCCTCGATGCAGATGCCCTGCGCCTGCGGATCGGCCAGCGCGATATCCTCCACCGCCATGCGGGTGAGCCGACGCGCCAGATAGCGCGGATCCTCGCCACCCTCCAGCATCCGGGCAAACCAGTAGAGGGCTGCATCCGGGTCGGAGCCGCGCACGGATTTATGCAGGGCAGAAATCAGGTTGTAATGCTCATCGCCGGATTTGTCGTATTTCGCCGCCCGCCGCATCAGCCGGGTGGCCAGCGCCTCGCGGCCCAGCGGGCTGTCCACGGTCCACGCGGCGATCTGTTCGATGAGGTTCAGCAGCGCCCGCCCGTCGCCATCGGCCATCCCCTGAAGCGCGTCGCGGGCGTCGGGCGTCAGCGGCAGGGCGCGGCCAAGCTCCTGCTCGGCGCGTTGGGTCAGCCGCTCCAGATCGACCAGAGACAGGCGTTCCAGCACCAGCACCTGCGCCCGGCTCAGCACAGCGGCGTTCAGTTCAAACGACGGGTTTTCAGTGGTCGCCCCCACCAGCAGGATGGTGCCATCCTCCATATGCGGCAGGAAGCCGTCCTGCTGCGCCTTGTTGAACCGGTGGATCTCATCCACGAACAGCAATGTCCCCTGCCCGTTCTGACGGCGGATCCTTGCGGCTTCGAACACCTTTTTCAGATCCGGCACGCCGGTGAAAATGGCCGAGATCTGCACGAAATGGAGATCGGTTTCACGGGCCAGCAGCCGGGCGATGGTGGTCTTGCCCACGCCCGGTGGTCCCCAGAAGATCAGCGATGACAGCGAGCCCGATGCCAGCATCACCCCCAGAGGGGCGTCCTCGCCCAGAACCTGCGTCTGGCCGATCACCTCTGCCAGCGTCTTAGGCCGCAGCCGATCCGCCAGCGGGCGGTTCAGCTCGGCGGTCGGATCTGGCCGGGGCGCGGCATCACCGCTGTCAAAGAGATCAGCCATGATCAGAGCCGGTAACGCAGCGACACGCGCTGGCCCTGACGGTTCAGATCAATCTTCATCCAGCGGCCAATCGCCGCCAGCACGGCAGAGACATCGGAGGGGGTCTCGATGGCCTCATTGTTGATGCCAAGGATAATGTCACCGGCACGCAGACCGACACGGCCGCCATAGGCGCCGGGATCGGTGATCACCACACCTGTGGCGGTCATCGGCAGCTGCAAACGAACAATCGACTGCGGGTTGATCCGCGCAAGGGTCAGCCCCGGCAGCGGCGTCCCTTCGGGCAGGGTAAGCGGATCGGCGGGCGGATCATCGGGGGCCAGCATCATCTCGACCATCACCGTGCTGCGCTCGGTGCCGCGCAGCCGGGTCACCTCGGCGCTGTCGCCCAGACCGGCCACCGACATGCGGAAGACCATTTCGGAGGGCGAATTCACCGCCTCCCCCGCCACGTCGAGCACGACATCCCCCACCTCGAAACCGGCCTTGGCAAAGGGGCTGGCGGGATGCAGTTCCGAGATCACCATGCCTTCTGGCAGCTCCATCCCAAGCGACGCCGCCAGATCGGCATCGACCGGCTGGCCCATCATGCCTGCCCAGGGGCGCTGGAATTCCTCGGCACCATCATGGGCCTGCCGCATGAAGGCCCGCACCAGATTGGCCGGGATCGCAAAACCGATCCCGTTGGAGCCGCCGGAGCGGGTGACGATGCGGGTGTTGATGCCAATCAGATTGCCATTCACATCAATCAGCGCCCCACCAGAGTTGCCGGGGTTAATCGGCGCGTCGGTCTGAATGAAATAGCCGATCCCCTCGCCCGTCGCCGCGCCGGAGCGCGCCAGCCCGGAGACGATGCCGCTGCTGACGGTCTGGCCCACCCCAAAGGGGTTGCCGATCGCCAGTGCCAGTTCGCCCACCTCTACCCGGTCACTGTCACGCAGCTCCAGAAAGGGGAGGTCCTTGGCGTCCTGTAGCTGGAGAATGGCCAGATCGCTGGCCTCATCCGCCAGCACCACCTGAGCGGCATATTCGCGCCGGTCGGTGGTCACCACCCGGATATCCGTCGCCATACCAACCACATGGTAGTTCGACACCACGATGCCATCAGCCGACAGGATCACCCCGGAGCCAAGCGAGTTCTGCACCCGTGGCTGCGGCTTTGACAGGCCGCGAAAGAAATCGTCGAAGAAGGGATCGTTCATAAAAGGCGTGCGGCGCTGTTCCTGCACGATCTTGGCATAGATGTTCACCACCGCAGGCGCCGCCTGTTTCACCAGAGGCGCAAAACCAAGCGAGATTTCTGCCTGCGACTGGGGCACGCGGGTTTCGGCAAAGGCCTGTGTGAAGGGGATCTGAGTGGCCAGAAACAGGCCCGCTGCGGTCAGGATGGCACGAAACATGACGACTCCGATTGTTCTTGTGAACAGGATATGCGGACCGCTGCCGTCTTTTACAAGGTAGGATTCACCGGGGAAAATCCGCGACTTTGGCCCCTATCCCCAACCGGGGGCCTCCCGCGAAACGGGGGCGCAGAACGAAAAACCCCCGCCCTGTTGCCAGAGCGGGGGTCAGGTCCGGTCGAAACCGGGAGTTCTTATTCGTCAGCAGCAGCTTCTGCTTCGGCCAGGCGTGCCTTGTCGGCGGCGCCTTTGGCATCGCGATCACGATCAACGAATTCGATGATCGCCATCGGTGCCATGTCGCCATAGCGGAAACCGGCTTTCAGGATACGGACATAGCCGCCCTGACGGTCTTTGTAGCGCGGGCCCAGAACGTCGAACAGTTTTGCAACGTCCTTGTCTTCCTTCAGCTTGGACGCGGCCTGACGGCGGGCGTGCAGGTCGCCGCGCTTTGCCAGGGTGATCATCTTTTCGATGATCGGGCGCAGTTCTTTTGCTTTGGGAAGGGTTGTCTTGATCTGCTCGTGCTCGATCAGCGAGCCGGCCATGTTGGAGAACAGGGCCTTACGGTGCTCATGAGTACGGTTCAGGCGGCGGTAACCACGTGCGTGACGCATTTTTTCAATCCTTTACTTCGCGTTTTGCTTTGTCAGGCGGCTGATGCGTGTCAGCCGCTCACCTTGGGGCAGATGCCCGGGTCTTCCCCCGCAACCGGGGCATTTCGGGCGGCCCTAGAGGCCGCCCAATCTCTTAGAAGCTGTCTTCGAACTTCTTGGCCAGATCTTCGATGTTGTCCGGCGGCCAGTCCTCGACATCCATGCCAAGGTGCAGACCCATGCCCGACAGCACTTCTTTGATCTCGTTCAGCGACTTGCGGCCAAAGTTCGGCGTGCGCAGCATTTCTGCTTCGGTCTTCTGGATGAGATCGCCGATGTAGACGATGTTGTCGTTCTTCAGGCAGTTTGCAGACCGGACAGACAGTTCCAGTTCGTCCACTTTCTTCAGCAGAAGCGGGTTGAACTCGAGACCGTCGTCGTCGTCCTGACGGTTTGCCGATTCCGGCTCGTCGAAGTTTACGAAGATCGACAGCTGATCCTGCACGATACGGGCCGCATAGGCGACCGCGTCGTCGGGCGTGATGGAGCCATCGGTTTCGATCTTCATGGTCAGCTTGTCATAGTCCAGAACCTGACCTTCACGGGTCGGCTGAACGTCATAGGAGACCTTCTTGACCGGCGAGTAGATGGCGTCGATCGGGATCAGACCGATGGGCGCATCTTCGGGCTTGTTCTTGTCAGCAGAGACATAGCCCTTGCCGGTGTTGACGGTCAGTTCCATGAACAGATCGGCACCATCGTCAAGGTGGCAGATCACGTGCTCACGGTTCAGCACTTCGATGCCAGCGGATTCGGAGATGTCACCGGCGGTGACAACTGCGGGGCCTTTGGCATTGATCGACAGGCGCTTGGGGCCTTCGACTTCCATGCGCAGCGATACGCCTTTGAGGTTCAGGATGATGTCGGTGACATCTTCGCGAACGCCGGCGACGCTGGAGAATTCATGCAGAACATTGTCGATCTGCACGGAGGTGATGGCGGCGCCTTGCAGCGAGCTCATCAGAACGCGGCGCAGCGCGTTGCCCAGTGTCAGGCCAAAGCCGCGTTCCAGCGGTTCAGCCACAACGGTGGCCTGGCGTGCGGGATCATTGCCCGGCTTCACGTCAAGCTGAGTCGGCTTGATCAGTTCAGCCCAATTCTTGTGGATCATGCGGTCCCTCCATTCCTGTCCGTACCTCATGTCCGAAAGGTACAGACGCCCGAGGTTTCAAATGGCGTACTGGGGCCTTGCAGAAATCGCAAAGCCCCAGCAAAAAATCAGTGTCGCTTAGACGCGGCGGCGCTTCGGCGGGCGGCAGCCGTTGTGCGCGATCGGGGTCACATCACGGATCGAGGTGATGTTGAAGCCCACTGCGGCCAGGGCGCGCAGCGCGGATTCACGGCCCGAACCGGGGCCCTGAACTTCGACTTCCAGAGTTTTAACGCCGTGTTCCTGCGCTTTTTTGCCTGCATCTTCAGCAGCCATCTGAGCGGCATAAGGAGTCGATTTACGCGACCCTTTGAAGCCCATGGTGCCTGCGGAGGACCAGGAAATCGCATTGCCTTGCACGTCCGAGATCAGGATCTTGGTGTTGTTGAACGAGGAGTTCACATGTGCAACGCCGGAGGCGATGTTCTTGCGCTCTTTGCGCTTGGTACGAGTCTTATCGCGTGCCATTGATCAAACCCTCCCTTATTTCTTCTTACCAGCAATGGCCTTTGCGGGGCCTTTGCGAGTACGAGCGTTGGTGTGGGTACGCTGACCGCGAACGGGCAGGTTACGACGATGGCGCAGACCGCGGTAGCAGCCCAAGTCCATCAGACGCTTGATGTTCATCTGAACTTCACGGCGCAGGTCGCCTTCGACGGTGTAGTTGGCGTCGATGTGCTCACGCACGGCCAGAACTTCAGCGTCGGACAGCTCGTTCACACGACGGGTTGCGTCGATGCCTACGGCTTCGCAGATGGCTTGAGCAGAGGTCGTGCCAATGCCGGTGATATAGGTAAGGGCGATAGGTACCCGCTTTGCAGTCGGGATGTTTACGCCGGCAATACGTGCCACGTGTCACTTTCCTTTTCGTTGCGGTTCCGTAGCGCCGGAACCTTTTTTCACAACGCTTGACCTTGGCAGTGTCGCCCGTGGGTCCAGCATTTCGAGGTGGTCAGGGCAGGCAAAAATTGCGCGCACCTGTGATGATTCCCAGAAGGGATGGGCTTCCGTATGTGGAAATCGTGCTATGGTCAACCCATCGACAAGACTGGGGCCGAAGTTTCCCGCAAGGTCAACCGTCAACGGCAGCATTTGTGACGTTTTATCTGCATATTGCCCTCCCCCGCAACAAAAACGCCCCGGCCAGAATGGCGCGGGGCGATGATCTATCAGTGCTGGAGAGGCTGCGGCTCAGTCGCCCATGATCCAGCCGAGATTCTTGCGAACCTCTTCGATGGAGGCCAGACCGTCGAGACGCTGAAGGTTGCCCCTGGCGTAGTAGTAGCCGATCAGCGGCGAGGTCTTCTTGTAGTATTCCATCAGCCGGGTGCGCAGGCTTTCCTCGTTGTCGTCGGGTCGACGTTTCTGCGAGGTACCGCCGCAGTTGGCGCATTTGCCATCGGCAGGCCAGGGCTTGGTCTCGTCGTGATAGACTTCACCGCAATCGCCACAGGTCGAACGACCGGTGATGCGGGCAACCAGCGCGGCGTCATCCACCTGCATCTCGATCACCGCGTCCAGCTTCTGGCCGGTTTCGCTCAGCAGTTCGGCCAGCGCATCCGCCTGCGCCAGCGTCCGCGGGAAACCGTCGAAGATAAAGCCGCCCTCGGCTCCTTCTTCGATCTTTTCGCGAATGAGCCCAATCACGATACGGTCAGTCACCAGCTCGCCGCGGGCAATCACAGCGGCAACCCGCTTGCCCATTTCGCTGCCCGACGCCTGCGCATCGCGCAGCATGTCGCCGGTGCTGAGCTGAACCATATTGCGCGATTCAACCAGGTAGCGTGCTTGTGTTCCCTTGCCCGCGCCGGGCGGGCCCAGAAGGATAATATTGCTCATCGGCGTGCAGGTCCCCGTCGTGTCCGTTTCTTATTGCGGCCGCGCAGCTGGCTCTTTTCAATGAGACCTTCGTATTGGTGCGCAAGCAGGTGGCTTTGTGCCTGTTGAATGGTGTCCATCACAACAGAAACCACAATCAACACGGAGGTGCCGCCAAAGTAAACCGGGATTGCAAGCTGACCACGCAGGATTTCCGGCAGCAGACAGACAGCCGCGAGATAGGCCGAACCCAGAACCAGCACGCGATTGACCACATATTCGAGGTATTCGGCGGTTTTCTTGCCGGGACGGATACCGGGAACAAAGCCGTTCTGATTCTTCAGGTTGGTCGCGACCTCATCGGGTTTGAAGGACACGTTGAAGGTGTAGAAATAGGCGAAGAACACGATCATACCGACAAAGAACAGCAGGTAGAGCGGCTGACCGGGGCCGAAGTTGGCCAGCAGCCAGGACATGATCGGGCCGGAGGTGCTGCCTGCGGAGAAGGTCGAGATGGTCACCGGCAGCAGCAGCAGCGAGGACGCAAAGATCGCCGGGATCACGCCTGCGGGGTTCACCTTGACCGGCAGGTGGCTGGAGCCACCGTCATAGACCTTCATGCCGACCTGACGGCGCGGGTACTGGATATGGATCTTGCGCAGGGCGCGCTCCATGAACACCACGAACATGATGATGGCGATCATCATCACGATCACCGCGATGATCACCGCCGGGCTGATCGCACCGGAGCGGCCGGAGGCCAGGAACTGGGCAATCGCGGCGGGCACTTCGGCGATGATGCCAACGAAGATGATCAGGGAGATACCATTGCCGATGCCGCGCTGGGTGATCTGCTCGCCCAGCCACATCAGGAACATGGTGCCACCCACCAGGGTGATCATGCAGGCGAGGCGGAAATAGAGCCCCGGATCGGTCGCCAGATCCCCCGATTCGAGCGAGACCGCCAGACCATAGGCCTGCGCTGTCGCCAGAAGCACGGTGCCGTAGCGAGTGTATTGGTTGATTTTCTTGCGGCCCTGCTCGCCCTCTTTCTTGAGCTGTTCGAGCGCCGGGACCATCGAGGTCAGCAGCTGCACAATGATCGACGCCGAAATATAGGGCATGATGCCAAGTGCAAAGATGCCCATACGGCCAAGCGCGCCGCCGGTGAACATGGACACCATGCCCCCGATGCCCTGCCCTGCCGAGGTCATGAACTGGCGCAGTGCATCCGCATCAATCCCCGGAACGGGAATATAGGTGCCCAGGCGATAGACAATCAAAAGCCCGAGCGTAAACAGGATACGGTTGCGCAGATCCGTGGCTTTGCCAAGAGCGGCCCAGCTGGTGTTCGCCGCCATTTGTTCTGCTGCTGATACCATAAAAAAGGTCTCTTCTTGCGAAAACGCCGCCCAGGGCCGTTTTCCGGCTCGGGCGGCGTTAATGGAAAACTGAAGTCTATGTAAGCGGCATCGGCGCCGCTCACAAGCTGTTACTCAGCTGCGGCAGTGTTTGCCACGGTCAGGGCGCCACCGGCCTTTGCGACTGCGTCTACGGCGGCCTTGGAGGCGCCGGTCACAGCGATGGTTGCCTTGGCGGTGAAGTCACCCTTTGCCAGAACGCGGATACCGTCCAGCTTGCGACGTACCAGACCCGACGAGATCAGGGTGTCTTCGGTGATGGAACCAGCTTCCAGCTTGCCTTCGTCGATGAATTTCTGGATCAGGCCCAGGTTCACAACAGCGTAGGACTTGCGGTTCGGCTTGTTGAAGCCGCGCTTGGGCAGACGCTGGTAGAGGGGCATCTGGCCGCCTTCGTAGCCATTGATCGAAACACCCGAACGGGATTTCTGACCTTTGATACCACGGCCACCCATTTTACCTTTGCCGGAACCCGGACCACGTGCAACGCGGGTGCGTTTCTTGGCGGCGCCTGGATTGTCGCGCAGTTCATTGAGTTTCATATCGCTTCTCCTTTGCCGGAACTGCCCCCGAAGCGGATTAGGGCAAACACGGCGTTTCTTGGTTTTCTGATTCTGTCGTCCAGAGGACCACCGGGGGCGTATAGACCCGATACCGCGCCGGATCAAGGGTTCAGTCCATATGCGGCGGACACCAGGTTCCAAAGCGGATCAGGGCAGCTGCCAAGCACCAAGGACCGCCAGGGCGTCGGCCCTGTCGGTGGCTGCTATTGCAGGTCTGTTGCGGTGTCCGTTGCGTCTGTGGCCGACCGATAAAGGGTGGCGGCGCCGCCGGGGGGATGTGGGACGGGATCTCTCCCGTGCGAAATAATATTATCAAGCTCCCCGGTTGCCACACCGGGGCCCTGGTCATGGGTGCCGGGGGTGTCAGGCCCGGCGGGGATCGCGATCCTGTGCAGAATGCCACGGGCGCGTAAACGGATCATGGAGCGGGCGCGCGCCGGGGTGGCAACGGCCAGCGACTGGCTGGCAACGGGCTGGCCATCGGCATCGTCGCGGCAGAAACCAAAAACGCCCCCGCAGGGCGGAGGCGTGTCCAGTCCGACCCCTGAGGGAGGAGAAAGAGACGGTCTGGAGCTTGGGTCGATCCGGGGGGAGCCGTCGTTGCGGTCCCCGCCGGATGACAATCTGTTGCGGCTCTCGCCTTACTGGCCGTAGGCCTGCGCGTGGGCGATTTGCGGAATGTCGCAGCGGCGCACGCCGATGTCCGCCAGGTCGCGGTTGGACAGGCCGTCCAGCTCGGCGAAGGTGCGTTTGTACTCGGCGCGACGGGCCCAGCTGTCCTTGACCTCTTCTGCGAAGCCACGCAGGCGCGCTGCGAGGTTAAAGCCGGTGTCGGTGGTGTTGATGACATGTGCCATAATGTTGGTCCTTTATCTGACCGGACGAATTTCCGGGTGGTCTCAGTTATGTCTGTTTCAGTGACACCCGAGAGATAGGTGGAAATGTTTGCGCAAACAACTGACAGGTCGGACTGCCCGCTATGCACGCCAAGCATAGGAGATGACTGAGATATTAATCTCCGGCGTCCGGTCTGGGCCGGATGGCGCGCAGCCTTTGCGGCCGTGGGAATCGTGGAGGTTCGGCGCAAGGCCGATCTGGAGGGGGCGCGGCACGCCGGATGCTGGCGCGATTGCGCCCCACCACCGCAGATACCGGTATTTCCGCGCTCCAACGGCGTTTTCCGTCACCCTAGGGATGCCTGGGCTAGCCTCCGGAGCCGCGAACTATCCTTTCGTGTGATTGATGCAATTTGAGGCAAATGGCACATTGAGGACAAGGAAATCATCAGCATCAAGGAACACGATCATGGCACTCTTCAGCACTCTCATCGGCGCAAGCGCAACCGTCACCGCAATCGCAACCGGTTTTATCGGCCTCTCCACCACCGTTGTGGCGCTGCTGGTTCTCTACCCTCTGACTGCCGAGCTGGCGACCCGCCTGCTGCAGGCCATCATCGACCGCCGGGACGCGGCTGAAACCGCCCCTGATCTGCCCTACTACGACGCCCGCACCTACTTCGGCTGATCTACCGACCACCGCTGGCCGCCCCTAGTCTGTGCCATCGCGGATCCGGTGATCATCGCTGATGTTGAAAACCGACAGTCCAGATGGCCGGGGGCCTCTCTCCCGGCGGATCAGATAGATACCCCCTCCTCCCAAATTGATCTCTGCAACAAAAAAGCGCCCCGAAACCGGGGCGCTTTCTTTTGTTTGGCTCATACGAGAGAGCGCTTAGTCGCGCTCTTCGATGATCTCAACCAGATGCGGGATCTTGTTGACCATACCACGTACGGAAGGGGTATCTTCCAGTTCGCGGGTCTTGTGCATCTTGTTCAGGCCCAGGCCAACGAGGGTTGCGCGCTGGTCTGCGGGGCGGCGGATCGGGGAACCGATCTGCTTAACGACGATGGTTTTTGCCATGTGTCCGTCTCCTTACGCTTCTGCTTCAGCAGCAGGGGCTTCATCCCGCTTGGGCAGGATGTCGGCGACTTTTTTGCCACGACGCTGAGCAACCGAACGGGGCGACTGCTCTTTTTTCAGACCGTCGATGGTGGCGCGGATCATGTTGTAGGGGTTCTGCGAACCGATCGACTTCGAAACAACGTCTTTGACGCCGAGCATTTCGAAGACGGCACGCATCGGACCACCTGCGATGATACCGGTACCTTCCGGTGCGGTGCGCATGACAACTTTGCCTGCGCCGTGACGGCCGTGCATGTCGTGATGCAGGGTGCGGCCTTCTTTCAGCTGCACGCGGATCATCTGACGCTTGGCCTGCTCGGTGGCTTTACGAATGGCCTCGGGGACCTCTTTCGCTTTACCTTTACCAAAGCCGACGCGGCCTTTCTGATCGCCAACAACCACCAGAGCGGCGAAGCCGAAGCGCTTACCACCTTTTACGGTTTTCGACACCCGGTTGATCGCGACCAGACGGTCGGCGAATTCCGGGGTTTCTTCTTCGCGGCGGCCACGGCCACGGCGATTTTCACGTTCTGCCATGAGGCAATCCTTTTCATTCTGACGACAAGCGCCTGACTTGAACTCAATCCAGGTGGGTTAGGACCGGATCGGCCCGCCCCCGGATCATCGGGATGGCGCGAACGCCACCCACTTTGACTTTGGGTGTGTGCCCCGGACCCGACGACTGCCGGAACCGAGGCGCACAGATCCTTAGATCTTCAGGCCGCCTTCACGCGCAGCGTCGGCCAGAGCCTTCACCTTGCCGTGAAACAGGAAGCCGCCACGATCGAAATAGGCCTCGGTGACGCCAGCCGCCTTGGCGCGCTCGGCGATAACCGAACCCACTTTGGTAGCTGCTTCGACGTTGTTCTTGCCAACGTGACCCAGGTCTTTTTCCAGGGTCGATGCCGAAGCGAGGGTCACACCGCGTACGTCGTCGATCAGCTGAACAGAGATGTTCTTGTTCGAACGGTGTACGGACAGGCGCGGACGGCCTGCGTTGACCTTGCGAAGCTTGTTCCGGACGCGCAGCCGGCGCTTCAGAAACAGGGTACGTTTGCTGTTTGCCATTTTGCTGGTCCTTACTTCTTCTTGCCTTCCTTGCGGAAGATAAACTCGCCTTTGTAGCGAATGCCTTTGCCCTTGTAGGGCTCGGGACGACGCCAGTCGCGGATTTTGGCCGCAACTTCGCCAACGAGTTGTTGATCATTACCTTCGACAACGATTTCGGTCTGCTTCGGTGCGGTGATGGTGACACCTTCCGGGGCAGTGAAATCAACGTCGTGGCTGTAGCCCAGGTTCAGCTTCAGGGTGTTGCCCTGCATCTGAGCCCGGTAACCCACACCCTGGATCTCCAGCTCTTTTTTGAAGCCGGTGGTCACGCCTGCAACCAGGTTCGCGACCATGGTGCGGGACATGCCCCACTGCTGGCGCGCGCGCTTGGATTTGCCGCGGGGATCCACTTTGATGACATTGTCATCAACAGTCAGGGTGACGTCGTCGGTCGCGGTGAAGCTGCGGGCGCCTTTCGGGCCTTTGACTTCGATGGTCTGGCCGGACACAGAAGCAGTTACGCCGCTGGGAAGTTCGACCGGTTTTTTACCAATACGGGACATCGTGGGGCCTCCTTAGAAGACGGTGCAGAGCACTTCGCCGCCAACGTTGGCTGCGCGTGCGCTTGCGTCCGACATCACACCCTTGGGGGTGGAGACAATCGACACACCCAGGCCCTGACGGACCGACGGGATGTCATTGACGCCCATGTAAACGCGACGACCGGGTTTGGAGACCCGCTTCAGTTCACGAATGACAGGTTCGCCATCGAAGTATTTCAGGCTGATTTCCAGAGCCGGGTGGCCCTTTGCATCAGTCGCAGACTCATAACCGCGGATGTAACCCTCTTGCTTCAGCACATCCAGAACCCATGCACGCAGCTTGGAAGCCGGTGTCATGACAGTGGATTTGCCGCGCATTTGCGAGTTACGGATACGGGTGAGCATATCGCCGATAGGATCGTTCATATCAGTCTCTCCCTTACCAGCTCGATTTCACCATGCCGGGGATCTGGCCATTCGAGCCCAGTTCCCGCAGTGCGATACGGCTGATCTTCAGCTTACGGTAGTAAGCGTGAGGACGGCCGGTCAGCTGGCAGCGGTTGTGCAGACGGGTTGCCGACGAGTTACGCGGCAGTTTCGCCAGGTCGAGGCGCGCCTTGAAGCGCTCTTCCATCGGGCGAGATTCGTCGTTTGCGATTTCTTTCAGCTCGGCACGCTTTGCGGCGTATTTTGCCACCAGGCGTTCGCGCTTCTTCTCGCGTTCGATCATGCTTTTCTTAGCCATGTCTCTTCCTTCCCGCGCTTAGCTATTGAAGGGCATGTTGAAAGCTTTCAACAGCGCCTTTGCTTCCGCGTCGGTATTCGCGGTGGTGGCAATCACGATGTCCATACCCCAAGCTTCGTCGATCTTGTCGAAGTCGATCTCAGGGAAGACCATGTGCTCTTTCAGACCCATGGCATAGTTGCCACGGCCGTCAAAAGACGTGCCCGACACGCCGCGGAAGTCGCGGATACGGGGCATCGCGATGGTGGTCAGACGGTCGAGGAATTCGTACATCCGGTCGCCGCGCAGAGTCACCTTTGCGCCCATCGGCATGCCTTCGCGAACGCGGAAGCCGGCGATGGAGTTCTTTGCCACTGTGGTCAGTGCCTTCTGGCCCGCGATTGCGGTCAGATCAGCCTGAGCAGACTTGGCTTTCTTGCTGTCTTTGACGGCAGCACGGCCGCAGCCGATGTTCAGAACGATTTTGTCCAGCTTGGGGATCATCATGTCGTTCTTGTAGCCGAACTCTTCTTTCAGGGCGCCACGGATGGTTTCCTTGTAGAGAGCCTTCAGACGCGGGGTATAGGTTGCGTTATCAAGCATCAATCACGTCCCCCGTGGTTTTGGCGAAGCGCACTTTCTTGTCACCTTCCATACGGAAGCCAACGCGGGTTGCTTTGCCGTTTGCGTCCAGCAGGGCCAGGTTCGACAGCTGGATGGGCAGTGCCTTGGGCAGACGGCCACCCTGGTCAGACTGGGTCTGACGTGTGTGGCGGATTGCCATGTTCACACCGTCAACGATGGCTTTGCCGGCTTTGGGGTCAACGGAGGCGATGGTGCCTTCTTTGCCCTTGTCCTTGCCGGCCAGCACGACGACCTTGTCGCCTTTGCGGAGTTTCGCAGCCATGATTACAGCACCTCCGGAGCGAGCGAGATGATCTTCATGAAGTTTTTCGCGCGCAGCTCACGAACAACCGGGCCAAAGATACGGGTACCTACGGGCTCGTTGTTGTTGTTCAGGATGACAGCTGCATTGCGGTCAAAACGGATTGCGGTACCGTCTTCACGACGGACCTCTTTGGCGGTGCGTACGACGACGGCCTTGCGGACGTCCCCTTTTTTCACGCGGCCGCGCGGGATGGCTTCCTTGACCGAGACGACAATGATGTCGCCAACGGATGCGTACTTACGCTTGGAACCACCCAGAACCTTGATGCACTGAACTCGGCGAGCGCCGGAGTTGTCAGCAACATCCAGGTTTGTTTGCATCTGGATCATGTGGTTTCTCCCGACCTTTGGGGCGCCGATGCGTGGCGTAATCCCCCAGGGTTTCGACTAACTGTTAAGTCTAGTCGCCAGGAGTCTCGAGATGAGACTCTTAGGCTTCCAGAACTTCCCAGCGTTTCGTTTTCGATTTCGGCGCGCACTCGATGATGCGTACGGAATCGCCGACCTTGAAAGCGTTCTTTTCATCGTGAGCCCGGTACTTCTTGGACTTACGGATGGTTTTCTTCAGAACCGGATGCGTAAAGCGGCGCTCAACGGAAACGGTGACGGTCTGTGCGTTAGCGTCGGAGGTCACAACGCCTTGCAGGATACGTTTGGGCATTCGAGAAGCTCCTTATTCAGCTGCAGCAGCAGCTTTTTCGTTCAGGATGGTTTTGACGCGTGCAGCATTGCGGCGGGCCGCCTTGATGCCTGCGGTCGATTCCAGCTGACCGGTTGCCTGCTGAAAACGCAGGTTGAAGCTCTCTTTTTTCAGGGATGCGAGGGTATCGCGGAGTTCATCCACGGTTTTCTCGCGCAGATCATTGGCGTTCATCGCCTTTGTTCCTTGTCCTAAGCACCAGAAGGCCCCGAGATGGGTCACCTTTGAACCTGGTGGGTTATGTCACACCGCACCGAAAGACGCGGCAAAAAGAATCACCAGCCCCAGATCCACGCGGGACAGGGGTCAGGCGATGGGTCCCTATAGAGGAGATAGAGGGTGGGGGCAAGGGAAAGGTTGGAGGGCTTTAGCCGCCATCGCTCCTACGCAGGCTGCAAGTGGTCTTTGAACCACTTACAGAGGTCACCAAATGAAAGCGAGCCGTCTGCGATACCGACAACCAAATCATCTACCCGCGCGTCGTCCGGTATGGCCAGGAAATACCCGCTCCGCTCAATCAAAATTTCAGTCACAAGCCACGCCGTTCGCTTGTTGCCATCGATAAAGCCGTGATTTCCGACCAAGCTTTCGAGCAGCGCGGCCGCTTTGCGGTAAATTGGACGATGGTATCCAGAGTATGGCCGCCCTATGGCAGATTCGATCAGATCAAGGCTACTTATTCCCGATCGACCACCATATGTCAGCGCCTCGTCGTGCGCAGTGATAGCATCCGCCAGCGTCACGACATAATGACGCCTACCGATTGACCAGCCTCTTCATCGCGTCCTTACGTTTCGATGAAGCCTCCTTGACCACAGCCAACGTTTTCTCCGTCGCCTTACTGGTACCCTTAGCCGTGCGAACCTCGACGAAGCGCCCTGTATTCGCGCTTCGAGCAATCTTCCCACCTTTTACAGTTTCAGAGTTAGTAGATTTCGCCATATCCAAACACTCTCACAAAACCGCGCCTCACCGCAAGTTCGAGAACCATCATAGCTCTGCTAGCAGAGACCGAAATCTCTGCGGAGCCTCACTCCCAGCGGTAATTAAAGCTCACCGAAACGCGCTCGTCTTCGGCCATGTTCATCGGCACCTCGTGGCGGATGAAGCTTTCCCACAGCAGCACATCCCCGACGGCGGGCGACTGGTAGACAAATGTCTTCAGCTCCTGACGGCAGTCCTTCATGCGCGGGGGATGCGCCATCATCATGGCGTGGCGCGGGTCCTCCAGCTTCAGCGCGCTCGCGCCTTCGGGCATCGACACATAGGTCGTGCCGGAGATCACCGAATGAGGGTGGATGTGACTGGCGTGGGTGCCGCCCTCGGGCAGGATGTTGATCCAGAGATCCTCCAGAACCAACGCACGCCCGTCCAGATCCAGCTCCAGATCCTTGGCAAAGGCCGCGACATGAAGATCGAGCGACTTCACCAGATCGGCAAAAATCGGGAAGCGCCACGGCAGATCGGTCAGCGAGGCATAGGAGGTATAGCCGGGATAGCCGTTCTCCTCGCACCAATCCTGACCGGCTTCATCATCCTGAGCGATCACGAAGCAGGAGTTTTCAAGTTCACCGGCATCAACCTTTGGTCCGTGTTCGGACAGGGCTGCGCGGTAGAGACGGGTTACAAAGAGGGAATCTATCTGTGCCATATCTGTCCTTTAGCGCAACATCAGGGTGAGTACGAGATGCTTTGCCGGACAAGATAGGTCTGCCCCCTTCCCTTTTCACCGCGCCCGCCCATAAGCTGGCCTCACCCAGGATGAGGAGCGGAACATGCGCTGGATATTGAGACTGCTGAGCCATGGGATCGCGCTGGCGTTCGGATTTGCGTTGGGTATCTATATGTTGCCAATCCTGACCGCGCCGCAAAGCCCGGATGCCGCAACCCTGAGCGAAAGCGCCAAAGGAGCACGCTTTACCGGCAGTTTCAGCCGCGATCTGGTCGGCAGCGATTTCCTGCATTGGGGCACCGGCAGCATCAGCCTGTCGCCGCAGCAGATCACCCATATGGGCGAGCTGGCACCGGGACCGGACTACAAACTCTACCTGACGCCAGAGTTTGTTGAGGATGAGGCCGGGTTCGAGGCGATCAAGGCCGCGTCGGCGCGGATTGGCGATGTGAAGATGTTCGACGGGCTGATCCTGCCCATCCCCGAAGGGATCAACATCGAGGATTACACCACCGTGGTGATCTGGTGTGAGGCCTTCGGAGAGTTCATCACCGCCGCAAAATATCGCTAGCCTGACCGCCCGCCGCCGGGGCGGACAAATCATTCTACGCCGAAGGCACATAAGAAAACCCCCACCGATTGCTCGGCGGGGGCTTTTTGTTTTCTCATCGGATGCGCAAGAGCGCCGCCGCTTACCAGTCTTCGCGAACCACGACGCGGGTCTTGACCGGCAGCTTCATCGCGGCCAGG
Source organism: Phaeobacter sp. JH20_34 (assembly GCF_048056095.1). Classification (NCBI taxonomy): domain Bacteria; kingdom Pseudomonadati; phylum Pseudomonadota; class Alphaproteobacteria; order Rhodobacterales; family Roseobacteraceae; genus Phaeobacter; species Phaeobacter sp. JH20_34. The sequence continues at coordinate 273,487 of NZ_JAYMWT010000016.1, forward strand.
CGCAGGGCCTCGCGTGCGATGTCGTCATTGACGCCGTCGATCTCGAACATCACGCGACCGGGCTTCACTTTGCAAGCCCAGTAATCCACGGAGCCCTTACCTTTACCCATACGAACTTCGACGGGCTTGGAGGTTACCGGGGTATCCGGGAAGATGCGGATCCAGACACGACCCTGACGCTTCATGTGGCGGGTCATGGCACGACGGGCAGCCTCGATCTGACGCGCGGTAACACGCTCAGGAGTGGTTGCCTTCAGGCCATAGGTGCCGAAGTTCAGGTCCGAACCGCCTTTTGCTTCGCCGGAAATCCGGCCTTTGTGCATTTTGCGGAATTTAGTACGCTTTGGTTGAAGCATGTCATCTCCTCCTTAGCGACGACCGCCTGCACCGCGAGGTGCCGGACCGTCCTGGAGTTCCTGTGCTTTACGGTCACGCGCCTGAGGATCGTGTTCCATGATCTCGCCTTTGAAGATCCAGACTTTGATCCCGATGATCCCGTAAGGGGTCATGGCTTCGGAGTGAGCGTAATCGATGTCGGCGCGCAGCGTGTGCAGCGGCACACGACCTTCACGGTACCATTCGGTCCGTGCGATTTCAGCACCACCCAGACGACCTGCAACGTTCACCCGGATACCCAGGGCGCCCATACGCATGGCGTTCTGCACGGCACGCTTCATCGCGCGACGGAAGGACACACGACGTTCCAGCTGCTGAGCGATGGACTCGCCAACCAGCTGTGCGTCGAGCTCGGGCTTGCGGACTTCAACGATGTTGAGGTGCAGTTCCGAGTCTGTCATCGAGGCGAGCTTCTTGCGCAGCACTTCGATGTCAGCACCTTTTTTACCGATGATCACGCCCGGACGTGCGGTGTGAATGGTCACACGGCACTTCTTGTGGGGGCGTTCGATGATCACGCGGGCGATGCCTGCCTGCTTGCACTCTTCCTTGATGAAATCACGGATGCGCAGGTCTTCCAGCAGCAGATCACCATAGTCTTTGGTGTCGGCGTACCAACGGCTGTCCCAGGTGCGGTTGACCTGAAGGCGCATGCCGACCGGATTGACTTTATGTCCCATTAGGCTTGCTCCTCAACTTGACGCACCTTGATGGTGATCTCCGAAAACGGCTTGAGGATTTTGCCAAACCGGCCACGGGCACGAGGACGGCCGCGTTTCATGGTCAGGTTCTTACCCACATAAGCCTCGGCAACGATCAGTTCATCGACGTCCAGGTTATGGTTGTTCTCGGCGTTCGCGATGGCGGACTGAAGGCATTTCTTCACGTCCTGTGCGACCCGCTTGTTGGAGAAAGTCAGGTCGGTCAGAGCCTTCTCAACTTTCTTGCCACGGATCATAGCGGCGACGAGGTTCAGTTTCTGCGGGGAGGTACGGAGCATGCGCAGTTTTGCCATTGCTTCGTTGTCTGCCACGCGGCGGGGATTTTTTGCCTTGCCCATGACTTACTTCCGCTTCGCTTTTTTGTCCGCAGCATGACCGTAGTAGGTCCGTGTCGGCGAATATTCACCGAACTTCTGACCGATCATGTCTTCCGAGACGTTGACGGGGATGTGCTTCTGACCGTTGTAAACGCCAAACGTCAGGCCCACGAACTGGGGCAGGATCGTCGAGCGGCGCGACCAGATCTTGATGACTTCATTGCGGCCCGACTCGCGCGCTGCTTCGGCTTTTTTCAGCACGTAAGCATCGACAAAGGGGCCTTTCCATACAGAGCGAGACATATGTTAACGTCCCTTCTTCTTGGCGTGGCGCGAGCGGATGATAAGCTTTTGCGACGCTTTGTTTTTGTTGCGGGTACGCTTGCCTTTGGTCGGCTTACCCCAGGGTGTCACGGGGTGACGGCCACCGGAGGTACGACCTTCACCACCACCGTGCGGGTGGTCGATCGGGTTCATAACCACACCACGCACAGAAGGACGCTTGCCCTTGTGGCGCATACGGCCGGCTTTACCAAAGTTCTGGTTCGAGTTGTCGGGGTTGCTGACGGCACCAACGGTGGCCATGCATTCCTGACGAACCAGGCGCAGTTCGCCCGAGGACAGGCGGATCTGAGCGTAGCCACCATCACGACCAACGAACTGAGCGTAAGTACCGGCTGCACGGGCGATCTGGCCGCCTTTGCCGGGCTTCATTTCGATGTTGTGAACGATGGTACCGATCGGCATACCCGAGAACGGCATTGCGTTGCCCGGCTTGATGTCGGCCTTCGCGGATGCGATCACCTTGTCACCAACTGCCAGACGCTGCGGAGCGAGGATATAGGCCTGCTCGCCGTCTTCGTATTTGATCAGCGCGATGAATGCGGTCCGGTTCGGGTCATATTCGATCCGTTCAACGGTTGCCGCGACATCAAATTTGTTCCGTTTGAAGTCAACGATCCGGTAGAGACGCTTTGCGCCGCCGCCACGACGACGTGAAGTGATCCGTCCGGTGTTGTTCCGGCCGCCCGATTTGGTCAGACCCTCAGTGAGAGATTTGACCGGACGCCCTTTCCAAAGCTCCGAACGGTCGATCAGAACCAGCCCACGCTGGCCCGGCGTCGTCGGCTTATACGACTTGAGTGCCATGCTTTCTGTCTTCCGTTTAGCGTGCAGACCCTTAGGTTTTTGTCTTTGGGCCCGCTATGTGTAAGCCCCCCGCCCGGTTGTCCCACAATGAGACGCCCTACTAGGGTGGCCAGATTATAGGGCCCCGAAGGTCCCCAGGTTCGAACATCCTGACAAACGTAATAACCCCGGAGCGAATCCGGGGTCGTCAGGATTGGTGCGGCTTAGCAGAGGTGTTTCGGGGAGTCTAGTGTGGATCAAACTAATCAATCCCACTTACCCCAATCCACCTTCAGTTCATCATCGTATTGCACTGGCACTACCATCGTAGCTTCGTGGGACGGAAATAGGCGTCCCATGATCTTGCGGCTTTCATCGAATCCAAACGAAGTGTCCTCCATCATGAGGTTGAGGCCTTCCATATATTTCGGTTTAACGAGACTACGAACATAGGCCATGAACTCATGTGCGTGATGGTACCTCTCAAGAACACCGTCAATGTCAAAGACCTTTTCTTGGTTCTCAAAGAACGTCAAGATTGGATCCCCGCCTTCCCTATAGAGCGGAATGTAGTCGTCAAAGAAAACTTCCTCAATCTCGTCCACCGAGACATCTACATTCCCGTGAACACGTAGATTTCTACGATCCATTACCTTCTTGAAGTTTTCGTACTCGCTACGCGTAGCATCTACGCCACCGATAAAACCCACACACTTCAGGTGTAAATCGAAAACTCTGGTGTCAATTGGCTGGCGAACAAATGTCTCGTACTGACGTACATTCTGGCGCAGCTCCTCTCGACGCAGAGCAAAAATTAAAAGGTTGATGAAACTTTCGGCTAAGATTGGCGTCAGAAGTTCCAAAGAAATCGCAGCGCCGAAAAGCTTGCTAGATCTTGCTCCCATTCCGCGTATCTTGCGCTGGTATTGTTTGATGCCTTTGCTGGATGTTCGACGAGGAACAGAAAAATCAGGTGAAGCACTATTTTCGTTCAGCACTTCGTGATACCCGGCACATACTTCTGCGATCAAAGCATACCTGTTAGAGACTAGCTTCCATTTCTGCAGCCTATGACCGATCGCACTCATCTTCTTGCCTTGGTTGCCGAAATCCCTCTTGAGTGCATTAACAAACTTGACCCAGTCCAAGGGGCTCATTTTACGCCCGCTAATCCCTACCTGAACATCGCGACTTCCTCCCTGGATCCAAATACGATGCTCGCCAGCCAACAAGAGGAAATCCCAGTGAACTAGATTGTCGCTATCATTGCTCCTTTTGGAAAGCGTCATAAACCCATTAGGCTCTCCAAATCTCGCCACTAAGTACTTGTAAACTGTCAAGGGAGACAGTTTGCTCCGAAAGGCCAGTAGCGCTCCAAATTTTGAGCTTTCCGATTTGCTCTTGCGGTCTAAAAAGCCCACCAAGTCGCTCGGCGTGGCAGCCTTCCAATTTTCTGTTTCAAAAATCATCTTCGCCTCAAAATAACTACTCGACGCGTACTGCGCCGAAACTTCACAGTAGCTCACAAAGCCAAACAGATACTATACTTCCCTCCGCCAGCGCCGTCCCGCGGGGTGGCGCTCTCAACACCCGCGTTCGGCAGTTTATCCCGCCAAATCCGTAGAAGCTCACCGACAGGCACACCACCAGTCAAAGCGCCGCCCCATGGGGGCGGGTCATGCCGGAGGCATGCCTTCGGCATGACGCTGGCGCGGTGGCCCGCCCCTCCCCGGCACAGCACGGACTTGACTTCGGCGAAACGGGAGGGCGCATCACGCCCAACCTGGGTCAGGCCCAGACCTTCGTAGTATTCCCCAACGAAAAAGGCCCCCGCTTCCGCGAGGGCCTCTCAATCTTGTAAAAAGGCAGATCTCAGAGTCCGGTGGACACGTCGATGGTGTTGCCTTCTTCCAGGGTGACGTAGGCTTTTTTCACGTCTTTACGCTTGCCCAGCTGGCCGCGGAAACGCTTGACCTTACCCTTGGTGATGGTGGTGTTGACCGCTTTGACCTTCACACCAAAGAGCGCCTCAACGGCTTCTTTGATCTGGGGTTTGTTGGAGTCGATCGCCACTTCGAAGACCACCGCACCGGTTTCGGATGCCATGGTTGCTTTTTCGGTGATGATCGGCTTGCGGATCACGTCGTAGTGTTCTGCCTTCGCGCTCATTTCAGGCGAGCCTCCAGTGCTTCGACACCTGCTTTGGTGAGCACCAGGGTGTCACGCTTCAGGATGTCATAGACGTTTGCGCCCATTGTCGGCAGGATATCCAGACCTTCGATGTTGCGCGCGGCGCGGGCGAAGCCCTCGTTCACGGATGCACCATCGATGACCAGCGCGCGCTTCCAGCCCAGGTCCTTGACCTGTTTGGCCAGAGCGGCGGTCTTGCCTTCGGAATCGGCGTTTTCGATAACGACCAGTTCACCCGCTTTTGCCTTGGCGGACAGCGCGTGGCGCAGACCCAGCTTGCGGAATTTCTTGGTCAGCTCGTGGCCGTGCGAACGCGGGGTCGGACCCTTGTAGACACCACCCTTGCGGAAGATCGGCGCGTTACGGTCACCGTGGCGTGCGCCGCCGGTGCCCTTCTGGCGATAGATCTTCTTGGTCGAGTAGGAGGTCTCGGACCGCGTCTTGACCTTGTGGGTACCGGCCTGCGCGTTGTTACGCTGCCAGCGCACCACACGGTGCAGGATGTCGGTGCGCGGCTCCAGGCCGAACAGCTCTGCATCCAGCTCGATGTCGCCGGCTTTGCCGCCGTCCAGTTTGATCACATCAAGTTTCATGCTTCACCACCTTCCGCGGAGACTTCTTCCGCTGCAGCCGACTTCAGAGCTGCCGGGAAAGGCAGACCTTCGGGGGCTTTCTTTTTCACGGCGTCTTTGACGGTGACCCAGCCACCTTTGGAGCCGGGAACGGCGCCTTTGATCATGATCAGGCCACGATCGGCGTCGGTCTTGACGACTTCAAGGTTCTGAGTGGTCACGCGGGCAGCACCCATGTGGCCGGCCATTTTCTTGCCTTTGAAAACCTTGCCGGGATCCTGACACTGACCGGTCGAACCGTGGGAACGGTGGGAGATCGACACACCGTGCGAGGCGCGCAGACCACCGAAGTTCCAGCGCTTCATCGCACCGGCAAAACCTTTACCGATGGAGGTGCCGGTCACGTCTACCTTCTGACCTTCCAGGAAGTGCTCGGCGGAGATTTCCGCGCCCACTTCGATCAGGGCGTCCGCAGGCACGCGGAACTCAACCAGCTTGCGCTTGGGCTCAACCTTCGCTGCTGCGAAGTGGCCGCGCATGGCTTTGGAGACGCGCTTGACCTTGGCCGAACCTGCGCCGAGCTGAACGGCGGTGTAGCCGTCCTTTTCCTCGGTGCGCTGTGCGGTCACTTGCAGGCCGTCCAGCTGAAGAACGGTCACAGGAACCTGCTTGCCGTCTTCGAGGAACAGCCGGGTCATGCCGACTTTCTTTGCGATAATACCAGAGCGCATATGTTTACCCTCCGATCTTAGGATTGCAGCTTGATTTCGACGTCCACACCAGCGGCGAGGTCGAGCTTCATCAGCGCGTCCACGGTCTGGGGGGTCGGATCAACGATGTCCAGGAGCCGCTTGTGGGTGCGGATCTCGAACTGGTCACGAGATTTCTTGTCAACGTGCGGGCCACGCAGAACGGTGAATTTCTCAATCTTGTTCGGCAGGGGGATCGGGCCGCGCACCTGCGCGCCGGTCCGCTTGGCAGTGTTCACGATTTCCTGCGTGCTGGCGTCCAGTACGCGGAAGTCGAATGCCTTCAGCCGGATACGGATATTTTGGCTTTGCATAGTCATGCCTTTTTTTCAGGCGTTGGGGTTGAGAGGAGGGCAAGCGACCACCGCGCACCCTCATCGAACCCAAAAGGCGGGAATCACCCCGCCTTTGCCCCGCAGTGCGGGATGGCGCCGTATACGCCTGATAGCCGTGTGTGGCAAGGGGTTCCGCACCGATACGTTTGCGTTTGGGGCGGGCGACGGGTTTGGGGTTTGATTATCATCTTGTCCAGATAGTTAGGGCAGTCAGGCCAACCGCCCTGACTTGCGCTATCGGAAATTCCTTGCTTGGGCTTCCAGCCGACTGAAAGGGTCCTGCTTTGCTAAGCGGGAGATTCTGGGTTTGAGAAGGCCAACCTCCTCCAACGCCTCCCGTACAGATGACGCAGCCTTCGCGCCAATTGACCAGTAGATGTAGACCATAAACGCGATAGGCAGAACCATCCCTCCAAAGGCGGGTTTCACTACGCAAAACGGAAGAATAAAAACCATCCCCAAGAGGATCATCTGGGATTTTCTGGACGCCTGGGTAAATCGCTGCATAAACCCTGCTTTTGCCAATCCATGGGCCTCCCCTTCTTCCTCGGACTGCAGTTCAGGACTGGACCGCTCAGGTAACGTTTTCTGCACTCTTGCTGCAGTCTGGCGCAGCGTTTTCGGCTGAGACACTCCAGGGTCCGGCCTGCCAAACCGGGCACCTTTCTCGCCAGCACTGGCGATGGTAGAACTGGCGAAGATTGCCCGTTCGACACTGGCAGCGTCCCGTTCGCTCTGCCGCTGCTTGCTACGGCGAGCCAATCCGAATTTGATCGCTGCCAGTACAAGCAGAATGCCGGAAAGCTTCCACAACTTCCCGCGCAACCTTTGAGGATCGCCCGCATAGGTCAATCCCTTTTCCCGGCCTTCCCAAAACGGCTCGACGACTATGAAGTCCGGGCCCTTCATCAGCCCCTGTTCTTTGAAGGCATCGTTAACCAGGTCCGAAAAAGATCCTGCATTGGTGCTCACACCATTGAACGCAAAGTACGAATGCCCAGTCTCGTCCAGCTTACCAGGGACCTGAAACTCGGAGATTCGGCTGATGAAATCAGCTTTCTCACGCTCCGACATCAAAATAATGGCACGGACCTGTTTAGTGCTCGAAGTGTCAGCGGCGCCTTGCAGCACATACATATACCCTTCTGTGCGGACGCTACCTTTCTTGGTCTTGCGAAGATGATAATTGAAATTCGTATTGATCCACCCACCAATGTGAACCTCGTCCGCCAGACCGACATCGCTCTGCCTGTCAAAAGCAGACAAATCCACCCGGCCCGGAATCGGCTGGGCCAACGCAGCTGTGGCATCGGCCTGTTCTTTCAACTCGTTCTGATAAACTTGCTCACTCAAATACAAGAAACCTGCGGCAGCAGCTGCGTATACCCACCAAGGGGCGATCAGAAACAAATAAATTAAACGTCCCATTCAAAGACTCCCTAAAAGCTTTCCCCTTTCTTGGCGGAGGAAAACGCTTGGAATGTGAAACTATTATGGCGTGATTTTGACACCCTCTTAGCCACCTATGCGGGCGCAATTCAAGGCGCAGCATCAGGGCTACCGACTCCCGAAGAGCCTCGCGCCACATAGAAAAAGGCCGCCCCGGTTGGAGCGGCCTTTCTTTTGTTTCACCTGAGTGGCGCTCGGCGATTTTCCTGCGGAAAACCACCACTCACCACAGGCCAGAGTTTCCGGTGGAAACTCGACCTTAGTCGGTGATTTTCGACACAACGCCGGCGCCGACGGTGCGGCCGCCTTCGCGGATCGCAAAGCGCAGGCCCTGCTCCATCGCGATCGG